>DATAGZ010000010.1:0-135925 GCA_036263455.1 Dongiaceae bacterium | reverse complement strand
GACTCTCAAAGCGCCAGGCGTTTCCCGGTATTCTTGGGACTGCTCATGGTTCTTGGCTCGATGAGCAGCGTCCAGCTCGGCGGAGCTCTATCGCCTGCCGCTATGAATTCCTATGGTGCTCTTTCGATAACGTGGCTACGCTTGGCTTTTGCCACCATGCTCTTGTTACCGCTTACTCGGCCAAAAATTATGACCTATCAAACGGATCAATGGCTCTACGCGCTCGCTTTGGGCGGCGCCATTGCTCTCATGACCAGCCTGTATTTCCTGGCGCTGCAGCGCATTCCGCTCGGCCTTGCGACCTCCATTGAATTTTTGGGTCCCCTTGCCGTGGCCTTTTTCGCGCAGAGGGGTTGGCGCCGCTTTGCCTGGCCGGTCCTCGCCATGGTGGGTATCCTGCTGCTCGTGCGCGACCTTCCCCGCGGTAATGTCGCCTTTACAGGTATCGGCATGGCGTTGGGTGCCGCCTTTGGCTGGGGTTCTTATATCCTTCTCATGAAAAAAGTAGGGAAGCGCTTTGGCGGGTTCGAGGGTCTCGCTTTGTCCCTCCTTTTTGCCTGCATCTTGGCCCTTCCCGCGGCACTCCTCGAAAGATTCGCCTTGCCCGCGCCCCAAGCCATGCTTGCAGCGGCGGGCCTCGCTTTGTTTGTGCCGCTTCTTCCTTATGCTCTCGAAATGATGGCACTGCGCCGCCTACCGCTGCGCAGCTTCGGTATCATGATGAGCCTGGAGCCCGCTATCGGCGCGCTGATCGGTTTTATCATTCTCAAGCAGGCGCTCTCAGCATTGCAAATGGTGGGAATCGCCTGTGTCATTCTGGCCAGTATTGCCAGCGTCGGTGCTGAAGAGGAATAACATGACCCAGAAAATCGTCACCCGCTTTGCGCCCTCGCCGACCGGCTATCTCCATATCGGCGGAGCGCGGACCGCCTTGTTCAACTGGCTGTTTGCACGCCATCACGGCGGGACATTTCTGTTGCGTATCGAGGATACCGACCGCCAGCGCTCTACCCAGGGAGCCATCGACGCCATCCTGGCCGGATTGACCTGGCTCGGCCTGGAATGGGACGGCGATGTGGTTTATCAATTTTCCCGTGCGGCGCGCCATGCGGAAATCGCCCGGAGGCTGCTCGAAGCCGGCAAGGCCTATTATTGTTATTCTTCTCCCGCCGAACTCGAAGAAATGCGGATCGCCGCCAAGGCCGAAGGTCGTCCCATGCGCTATGACGGGCGCTGGCGGGACCGGGATCCCGCGGATGCGCCCGCCGGTATCGTTCCAGTGGTTCGTCTCAAGGCACCGCAGGAAGGCTTCACATCCCTGCGGGACTGCGTGCAAGGCGATGTCAAAGTGGCTAACCAACAGCTCGACGACATGGTGTTGTTGCGCAGCGATGGCACGCCCACCTACATGCTCTCGGTCGTGGTCGACGACCACGACATGGGAATTACCCATGTGATCCGTGGCGATGATCATCTCACCAATACCTTTCGGCAGATTCAAATCTACGATGCCATGGGATGGACGCAGCCCACCTTTGCGCACATCCCTCTTATCCATGGCGCCGACGGCGCCAAACTATCCAAGCGGCACGGAGCGCTCGCCGTCGATGCCTATCGGGAGATGGGATACCTTCCCCAGGCCTTGTGCAATTATCTTCTCCGGCTGGGCTGGTCGCACGGCGATGACGAGATTATTTCGCGCGACCAGGCGATTGCCTGGTTTTCCCTTGATGCGATCGGCAAATCACCCTCGCGCCTGGATTTCGCCAAGCTCGACCATGTCAATGCGCATTACATGCGCGAGACACCGGACGCCGAACTGGCGCGGCTTGTCGCCGAACGGCTCGGTGCGGCCGAGACCGGGCGGTTGGAACGCGGAATGGCCGGCTTGAAGGCGCGCGCGCAGAATCTCAAGGAACTTGCCGAGCACGCCGCCTTCTACGTAGCAAAGCGACCGCTTGCGCTGCATCCCAAGGCAGAAGCACTGCTCGATCCTGCGGCTCGCGGCCATCTCGCGGCGCTCGGCAAGCTCCTGCGCGAGGTCGATAGCTGGAACCACGCCACGCTCGAAGCATGCGTGCGCGAGTATGCCACCCAACATGGCATGAAGCTCGGCGCGATCGCCCAGCCGCTCCGCGCCGCCCTGACCGGTTCAGTAAACTCCCCCGGACTCTTCGAGGTGATGGAGGTGCTGGACAAAGAGGAAACACTGGGGCGAATCTCGGATGTGACGGCGGCAACTTCCTCTTAACCCTTGACCATGCTAAGTAATGGCGGGGTCGAGGGAGGAATTCATGGCCATTAAAGTGACGGATACAGGCATAAAGCCGGCGCAGCCTGCCGCCTACTCCAAGATCGCGATGACCAACCAGGGAGACGGCAAAAGCTGGGAGCTGCCTATCCTCAAGGGAACGTTGGGTCCCGATGTTATCGATGTGCGCAAGCTCTATAATGAGCATGGATTGTTCACCTACGACCCCGGGTATGGCTCAACGGGTTCGACGCAATCCGCCATCACCTATATCGATGGCGAGGCGGGCATCCTGATGCACCGCGGCTATCGGATCGAGGAGCTCGCCGAAAAATCCGATTTCATGGAAGTCTGCTATCTGCTGCTCGAGGGCGAACTCCCCAATGCCCGCCAAAAAAAGGAGTTCGAGCATAATATCCGCTATCACACGATGCTTCACGAGCAGATCGCGACTTTTTTCCGCGGGTTCCGGCGTGACGCGCATCCGATGGCGGTCCTGGTCGGGGTTGTGGGGGCGCTTTCGGCTTTCTATCACGATTCCACGGATATCCACGATCCACGCCAACGCACTGTCGCTTCCCATCGGTTGATCGCCAAGCTGCCAACCATCGCCGCAATGGCGTACAAATATTCGGTCGGTCAGCCCTTCGTTTATCCGCGCAACAATCTCAGCTACGCCGAAAACTTTCTCAACATGACTTTTTCAGTGCCGGCAGAGGAATATAAAATCGATCCGGTGGTCGCCAAGGCAATGGATCGTATATTCATCCTGCATGCGGACCACGAGCAGAACGCTTCCACTTCGACCGTGCGAATTGCAGGGTCCTCGGGTGCTAATCCTTTCGCCTGCGTGGCGGCTGGCATCGCCTGCCTGTGGGGACCCGCTCATGGCGGAGCCAACGAGGCGGTTCTCAAAATGCTGGCCGATATCGGCAGCAAGGATCGTGTGTATGAATATGTCAAGAAGGCCAAGGACAAGGACGACAATTTCCGCCTGATGGGATTTGGCCACCGGGTCTATAAGAATTACGACCCGCGCGCCTCGGTCATGCGCCAGAGCTGTCACGAAGTCTTGGACGCGCTGGGCAAGCGGAACGACCCGCTGCTCGAGCTCGCCATGGAACTCGAGCGTATCGCACTCGAGGATGAGTATTTCATTTCACATAAGCTTTACCCGAACGTCGATTTCTATTCGGGCATCATTCTCCAGGCGATCGGCTTTCCAACATCGATGTTCACCGTCCTCTTCGCCGTTGCACGCACGGTGGGCTGGATTGCCCAGTGGAAGGAGATGATCGAAGACCCGACGCAACGCATCGGTCGCCCCCGCCAGCTCTATACTGGCTATGGCGAGCGGCCTTATAGGCCTCTCAAGGACCGGACCTAGCAGTCGTTACAGCAGAGTCAACGGGCGGGCGTTACGCGTTCGGATCGGGAAGCGGCGGCGCGATATGAATGTGGAGCGTCGCGATCGAGTGATCGGGGGAAAACTGGGCGATGCCGGCGCGGGAATCCCCATTACCATCGCCATCGCCATCGATCAAATTATAGGTAAAGACATCGTCCACGGCTATCGCCACGTCCTTGGTGAGCTGATAGGTAAACGTACCGTCATGGCCGATCGTCAGCTTGCCATAGGTGCCCTGGAGCCAGTGACCCGGACCCACTGAATCGTTCAGAGGGCTCGCGGTATTCGTCACCCAATAATGCCCGACACCACCGCCATCGGCGCCCAACACGTCGATGCTGACCTTGTCTGCGGTATCACGCGAGCCGGCGACCTTGTCATAGGGGTTGCTGGAATCAGCTATCGTATTGATCCCGAGAATGACATTTCCCGTGATGCTGTCACCGCTATGGCCGGAAAGAAGGGTAGCAAGATCATCGCGGGCAAAAATATCGTCATCGAGGATGGTAAAGGCAATCGTGCCGGTATTGCTTGTCTGTCCCTCATGATCGGTGACCTGAACATCGAGCTCGACATAGCGCTGGGCATGCCAGGCCGTCACGTTATTGGAAAGAGTATTATTGACGAGATGAAAATCGTAAGCCCCGGTGGTCTTATCGATCGTCAAGTCCCAATAATGCACATGATTGTCGTCATAGCCATGAACGACATAAGCATTCCCTTGAGAATTAATAACCGCCGAACCTCCCAAAGCAGCGCCACTGTGGACTTCATTGGTGCGCAATACCACCGAGGAGATTTCTCCCCCGCTTGAATCGGTGGTGAAAGCCAGTTGGCCATCGGCATGCAGCGCATTGGATGTTCCGGTGGGGATGGTATCACTGACCGGGTTGGAGCCCCAGGCCAAGCCCGATTCATTTACGATATAGTGCGAATTTGCCGTGACGCCCACGAAAACCGGAGGGGGGCCGGACGGAGCCGGAGGCGAGGGCGGCGGGCTAGTGCCACCACCGGGATCGGTTGTACCACCACCAGTACTAGGATCCGTTGTGCCACCATTGCCGGTGCCAGGATCGGTCGTGCCACCGCCGCCTGTGCCAGGGTCAGTAGTTCCACCGCCGCCAGTGCCGGGATCGGTTGTGCCGCCGCCACCAGTACTAGGATCCATTGTGCCGCCACTGCCTGTGCCGGTATCGGTAGTATCGCCACCGCCCGTGCCGGGATCTGTCGTTCCGCCGGTGCCAGAGTCAGTAGTTCCACCACCACCGGTACCGGGATCGGTTGTGTCCCCACCGCCTGTGCCGGTATCGGTTGTGCCATCACCACTAGTATTAGGATCCGTTGTGCCGCCACTGCCTGTGCCGGTATCGGTAGTCCCGCCACCGCCCGTGCCAGGGTCAGTAGTTCCACCGCCGCCGGTGCCGGGATCGGTTGTGCCGCCGCCACCTGTGCCAGGATCCGTCGTGCCACCGGTACCGGGATCGGTTGTGCCCCCACCGTCCGTGCCAGGCTCGGTAGTCCCGCCACCATCCGTGCCGGGATCCGTCGTTCCGCCGCCACCGGTGCTCGGGTCAGTAGCTCCACCACCACCGGTACCGGTATCGGTGGTACCGCCACCGTCCGTGCCAGGATCAGTGGTCCCGCCATCACCGGAGCCGGGATCAGTCGTGCCCCCGGTCACGGCCACTGTATCGATTTGGGGAAGGGATGAATCCGGTCCGGCGACGGAAGATGGAGAAGACGCACCCTCCGCTATCGAGGGCGAGAAACCTCGCAGCGTCAATTCCTGCAGGTCCAATATGCCCACGGCCCGCAGGCTCGCGGGGACAATAGCGCTGTCCTCAAAAGGTACGAAAAGGAGGCGGCCGCCGGGACCTTGGCCCCCGCCCAAGGCGCCTTCCGCCGGGGCAATATCCAGATCGGCATTGTTTGGATCGGCATCGGCGAGCGCATCGGCGATATCGGTATCGGTTCGCTCTACCGGCGCGGTGATCACCGCACTTATCCCGAACGCGGCGGCCTCATCGGGAATGGATGCGATCGAAGCGCCCCCCAGCGTCTCGCTCATATCGAATGGGTTGCGAACGTCGAAGATGACCGTCTCGCCATCGATTTCAACAGCGAGCTGCTGCACCGATTGTTGAGGAACGGGCCGATCCTTATCGCCATTCACGGGGTTAATCGGGTTTTTCACGATTCCAAGATAGAGAAAAATACTTAAACCCTGCTTAGAGGATGTGCTTATCGCCACGTAAATTTTGCTGCACATTTCACGCAATTGCCGGCGCGGTAGTGGCGAGCACTTCTTTCCTTCCCTATAATGGATTCATGATTCCCTATCATGTCGTCGGAGCCGGGCTAGCCGGCAGCGAGGCCGCGTGGCAGCTTGCCCAATCCGGCATTCCCGTTATCCTGCACGAGATGCGCCCTTCGCTTATGACGGAGGCGCATCGGACAGATGGTTTTGCCGAACTGGTCTGCTCGAACTCCTTCCGTTCCGACGATTTCGAGAATAATGCCGTCGGCCTCCTGCACGAGGAGCTGCGCCGGGCTGGGTCACTGATCCTCTGCTGCGCCGATATCAGCAAGCTTCCCGCAGGCGGGGCCTTGGCGGTGGACCGCGAGTCCTTTTCAGCCGAAGTGACTACCCGCCTTCGGGCTCATCCCAATGTCACGGTCGTAACCGAAGAAACTACGGCGTTGCCCTCCAAGGCGGCAATCGTCGCCACCGGCCCCCTCACCTCCGCCACATTGAGCGAGGACATTCTCCTGGCGACGGGCGAAAGGGCCCTCGCATTCTTCGACGCGATCGCTCCGGTCGTTCATCGTGACACGGTCGACATGGACATTGCCTGGTTTCAATCGCGCTACGATAAGGTGGGACCGGGCGGCGGCGGCGCGGATTACCTCAATTGCCCGTTGTCCGAGGACGAATATGGTCGGTTCATCGCGGCTTTGCTTGCCGGGGAAAAGACCGAGTTCAAGGAATGGGAGAAGGACACACCCTATTTCGAGGGCTGCCTGCCCATCGAGATCATGGCGGCGCGCGGCGTGGATACCCTGCGGTATGGCCCGATGAAGCCCGTCGGGCTCCGCGATCCCCGAACGGGGAAACGCCCCTATGCGGTGGTCCAGCTCCGCCAGGACAACAAGCTCGGCACTTTGTTCAACATCGTGGGCTTTCAGACCAAGCTGAAGCATGGCGAACAGGCGCGCATCCTGCGCATGATTCCTGGCCTCGGGCAGGCGGAATTTGCCCGCCTGGGTGGATTGCATCGCAACACCTTCCTCAATTCGCCGCGTGTGCTGGATCCCTCCCTGCGGCTTAAGACCAGGCCGTGGCTGCGCTTCGCCGGGCAGATCACCGGCGTAGAAGGTTATGTGGAGAGTGCCGCCATGGGTCTGTTGGCGGGCATGTTCGCCGCGAAGGAGCGGCACGGGCTGAATCCCGTCCCACCGCCGCCCACGACCGCGCTTGGCGCCCTCCTCGGCCATGTCACCGGCAATGCCGATGCCGAACACTTTCAGCCCATGAATATAAACTTCGGCCTGCTTCCCCCGCTCGAAGGCGCGCGCGGCCATGACCGTAAAAAACCGCTGGCGCATCGGGCGCTTTGTGATCTCGACGGCTGGTTAGCCCAGGCTTCGATTGACAATGTCGACGGGAAGCCTATAGTGCCGTCCTCCTAAACAGGAATTCCATGACGTTTGAAGAATTGGGGCTTAGCCCTGCCTTGCTGCACTCTCTGGCGGAAGCTGGGTACGCCCAGCCGACACCAATCCAGGCGAGTGCCATCCCGGTCATTTTAATGGGCCGCGACGTCTTGGGTTCCGCACAGACCGGGACGGGCAAGACCGCGTCCTTTGTGCTTCCGATGATCGAGATCCTGAGCGGCGGCCGCGCCAAGGCGCGCATGCCCCGCTCGCTGATTCTGGAGCCGACGCGTGAACTTGCCGCGCAGGTCGCCGAATCCTTTGTCAAATATGGTCGCAACCATAATCTGGTCCACGCGCTTCTCATTGGCGGAGAATCGATGAGCGAGCAGGAACGGGTCCTGAGCGGCAATGTGGACGTCCTCATCGCCACCCCGGGCCGGCTTATCGATCTGTTCCGCCGCGGCAAGATTCTGCTCGCGGACGTGAAAATTCTGGTGATCGACGAGGCCGATCGCATGCTCGACATGGGCTTTATTCCCGATATCGAGGAAATCGTTTCGCTTCTTCCCAAGATCCGGCAGACGCTGTTTTTCTCGGCCACGATGCCACCCGAGATTCGCAAACTAGCCGACAAGTTTCTCATGAATCCCAAGGAAATCAGCGTGGCCCGTCCCGCGACGACCGCCTCGACCATCAGCCAGTTCCAGGTGATGGCGAACAGCCGGGATAAACGCACCCTTCTCCGCGATTTGCTGCGCAGCGAAACCGTCACCAACGCGCTGATCTTTTGCAATCGCAAGCGCGACGTCGATACTTTGCAGGGGTCACTCAGCCGGCACGGCTTCTCCACCGCGGCACTGCATGGCGACATGCCGCAATCGCGCCGTACCGAAACGTTGGAAAAGTTCAGAGCCGGCCAGGTTGCCATTATGGTTTGTTCGGATGTCGCCGCGCGCGGCATCGATATCGCCGGGCTCAGCCACGTGATCAATTTCGATGTCCCGAACAACCCCGACGATTATGTGCACCGGATTGGCCGTACCGGGCGCGCAGGCAAGGAAGGCAGGGCCTTCACCTTTGTCACCAGCGCCGAGCAGAAGCAGCTCAGCGCCATCGAACAGCTGATCGGAAAACCTATCTCGGTATGGCGCATTGAGGGTGCAGCGGAAGCGCCGTCCGATGCCGCACTGGCGCCGGTCCCATCCGAACCGACCCGATCGCCAAAACCTCGCCGCGCTTCGCCGCGCCGCTCACGGCAACCGGAGGGTTCCCGGCAGCCGGAAGACCGCCAGCCCCGCCTCCACGAGCCGGCAATGATTCCTGCGGCCTCGATTGTCCATTCGGGTGGACATCCTTTCGAGGATCACGTCCCCGCATTTATTTTGCGGAAACCCGCCAACCCCAAAGCGCGCACGCGCCTTTAAATTTCGGTCAGCCCGCCAACGCCAGGTATGCCCGAGAGTTCACTGGTCAGGGCCGGCGTTACCGCCCACTTGCCGGGTAGCTGAAGGCGCACCGTCTGGTTAAGCTCATCGAGCTCCACCGACAGCGCAATTTTCCCTTTGCCCCGCCCCGCCCGATCGATGGCCGTTTTGACCGGAGAGAGAGCTTCCTCGCTCCTCAAGCGGATAAGCAGACCGGTATCGCTATCCTGAACCGCCTGATCGAGACTTTCGATCCGATCCGCGATCAACCGCATGTCTTGTTCTTCTTGCCGGATCTCGGCCGTGACGATCACGGCCTTTCCGATCTCCAAAAGGTCCCGATATTGTGTCAGACGGTCGGTGAATACCGTGACCTCGAACTGCCCAGTGAGATCGGTCATCTGAACGAAGGCGAACCGGTTGCCCTTTGCCGATATGCGCTCCTGCCGCGATGTCACGATTCCCGCCAAGCGGGCGCGACTGGTCGATCGGGCGCGCAGATAATCGGCAAGGTTGGCAAACGGGACGATATCCAGCCGCCGCAGGCCGCTCCGATAAGCATCGAGCGGATGCGCCGAGAGATAAAAGCCAACCGCGCCATATTCCTGCTGAAGCCGCTCGATGGGCGGCCAATCCGGGACGGTGGGGAGAGCGAGATCGGAAGCTCTGCTTTCTGCCCCAAACAGGGTGGATTGCTGCGATGTCTTGGCGGCGAAGGCGGCATGCGCGTGGCGCAGGATGTGGTCGGCACCCTCAAAAAGAAGGCGCCGGTTCTTGTTCAGTGAATCGAAGGCGCCGGCTGCAATCAGCGCCTCGAGCTGACGCTTGTTCAGGCCGCGCGGATCGATGCGGTTGCAGAAATCGGCGAGCGAGGCATAGGCACCGTTGGCCTGGCGCTCCGCGACGATCGCCGAAACCGGACCGTGGCCGACATTCTTGACGGCTGCAAGGGCATAGCGCACGGCAAGGCTGCCATCCGCAAGCGCTTCGACGGAAAAATCCACATCAGAGGCATTGATGTCCGGCGGCAGCACCTGGATATCCAACTCGTTCAGGGCCTGGCGGAAGATACTCAGCTTGTCCGTGTTTCCCATATCGTAGGCCATCGAGGCGGCAAAGAATTCCACCGGATAATTGGCCTTGAGCCAAGCCGTCTGATAGGCGATCAACGCATAGGCCGCCGCATGGCTCTTATTGAAGCCGTAGCCCGCGAACTTTTCGACCTGCTCGAAGATGCGCTCGGCACGCTCGGCCGAAACGCCGTTGCGCATTGCGCCTGAAATGAAATCCTTGCGCTGCGCTTCCATCTCCTCCTTGATCTTCTTACCCATGGCGCGCCGCAGCAGGTCGGCGGAACCGAGCGAGTAGCCCGCCAGGACCTGGGCGATCTGCATTACCTGTTCCTGATACACCATGATGCCGAAGGTTTCCTTGAGGATCGGCTCGAGACTGGGATCCAAATAATCGTGCTCTTCCAGCCCGTGCTTGCAACCGATATAGCGCGGAATGTTATCCATCGGCCCCGGACGGTACAGAGCGACCACGGCGATCAAATCTTCAAACCGATCCGGCTTCAGGCGCCTGAGCATGTCGCGCATGCCCGAGCCTTCCATCTGGAACACGCCGGTCGCGCTTCCCTGGCTGAGCATGGCGAAAGTCTTTTCGTCATTGAGCGGCAAGTGATCGAGATCAACCGCAATGCCTCGGCGCGCAAGCAGAGTCTGGGCACGTTTGAGGACGGAAAGGGTCTTGAGGCCGAGGAAATCAAATTTTACCAGGCCGGCCTTCTCCACATCCTTCATGTTGAACTGGGTCGCCGGCATCGAGGAGCGCGGGTCTTTATAAAGCGGAACCAGGTCCTCGAGCGGGCGGTCGCCGATTACGATGCCCGCCGCATGGGTTGACACATTCCTGTAGAGGCCTTCGATCTGCTGGGCGATGTCGAGCATGCGGCGCACGGTGCCGTCTTGGGCGGCGGCCTGCGCCAGCAGAGGTTCGTTGGCGATGGCTTTTTTCAGCGTGACCGGATTGGTGGGATTGCTCGGCACGAGCTTGCTGAGGCGATCGACCTGGCCATAGGGGACCTGCAGCACACGCCCCGCATCGCGGAGCGCGGCGCGTGCCTGCAGCTTGCCGAAGGTAATAATCTGCGCCACGCGGTCGCTGCCATAGCGCTCGCGCACGTAACGGATCACCTCGTCACGCCGCTCCTGACAGAAATCGACGTCGAAATCGGGCATGGAAATGCGCTCGGGATTGAGAAAGCGCTCGAACAGCAACCCCCAGCGCAGCGGATCGAGATTGGTGATCGTCAAGGCCCAGGCAACAACCGACCCCACGCCGGAACCGCGGCCAGGGCCGACGGGTATCCCCTGGCGTTTCGCCCAGGTGATGAAATCGGCGACGATCAGGAAATAGCCCGGGAAACCCATCTGTGCGATGACGCCGAGTTCGTAGCCCAGGCGTTCGCGATAGGCATGCTGCCGCTCGCCCATGATGTTCAGCTCTTCAAAGCGACGTTCGAGCCCGGCGCGCGCTTCTTTTTCGAGGAGCGACGCCTCATCCATGCCGGCCTGGCTCGCGAAGGCGGGCAGGATCGGCTTGCGCGCGGGCGGGACGAAGGCGCAACGCTGCGCCACTACCAGAGTATTGTCGCAGGCTTCGGGAATGTCGGCGAACAAGGCGCGCATTTCCGCCGCCGATTTGAAGCGATGATCGCGCGTCAACCGCCGCCGCTCCTGTTCCGCGACATGACGGCCTTCGGCGATGCAGAGCAGCACGTCCTGAGCCTCATGCATGGCCTCGTCGCCGAAATAGACATCATTGGTGGCGACCAGCGGGATTCCGGTTGCATAGGCAAGCTCGAGCAGCGTGGCCTCGATCCGCGCTTCCTCGGCCAGATAATGACGTTGCAATTCTATATAGAACCGCCCAGGAAAAATCGCCGTGAGCCGGTCAAGGAGCGGACGGGCATCCTGTCCCGATCCGATGAGCCGGCCCATCGCTCCACCCGGTCCCCCGCTCAGCGCGATCAACCCGGCACTGTGACCCTCAAGCCAGGAGAGGTGGAAATGCCCGTCGTCCCGCTCGCCAAAAGAGCGGTTAATAAGGTGAAGCAGATGCTCATAACCTGCCTCGTTCTGCACGAGGAGGACCAATTGATCGGAGCCGCGCGCGCCGTCTTCGCGCTCGATCGATACCTGACAGCCGATGATCGGTTGCACGCCCGCTTCCTTGGCGGCCGAGGAGAATTCCATGGCGCCGAAAAGGTTACCCGTATCGGTGACGGCGATGGCGGGCATCCGCTCGCGGCGGCATTGCTCGACCAACTCCTTGGGATGCAAAGCCCCTTCCGACAGAGAGTACGAGGAATGTGTGCGCAGGTGGACAAAATCGGCGTAAGGCATCGAGGGAATAATATCGCGACGGTGCGCGTGATGCGAGCCTTTCAATAGCGGGGGAAAACTCCGCTTTTATGGCGTTCGACCAAGACCCCATGGTCGATGGTCAGGATGCGGTCCATGCGCTGGGCAAGATCGAGATTGTGGGTGGCGATCAGCGCCGCCACCTTCTGTTCGCGCACCAGCCCCATCAGTTGGACGAACACGCGGTCGGCGGTATCGACGTCCAGATTGCCAGTCGGCTCATCGGCAAGGATCACGGCCGGCCCGTTGGCCAGCGCGCGCGCGATGGCCACCCGCTGCTGCTCGCCTCCCGAAAGCTGCGCCGGACGGTGGTTCAGGCGCTCGCCCAGGCCGACCCGCTCGAGCAGGGCTATCGCCCGGGCACGGGCAATGGCGCGCGCGCGTCCCAGGATCATCTGAGGTAAAATGACGTTCTCCTCGGCGGAGAATTCCGGCAACAGGTGATGGTATTGATAGACGAAACCCATATATTTCCGCCGCAACTCGGTCGCCTGCTCGTCGCTGGCTGGCGTCATGCCAGCAATCAGGATCTGCCCCGCGCGCGGTTTTTCCAGTAGCCCGGCGATATGCAGCAAGGTCGATTTTCCCGAGCCCGAGGGACCGACCAGAGCCACGCACTCGCCCGGCCGAATAGCGAGGTTGGCGTCGCGAATGACTTCGAGCAATCCGGCATCGCCGCCGAAGCTTTGCCTTATACCCCGCAATTCCAGGGTCGGCCCGACAGGTGCTTCTTCATTCATAGCGGAGCGCCGTAACGGGGTCGAGCCGTGCCGCCCGCCAGGCCGGATAGAGGGACGCCAGGACCGAGAGCGAAAAGGCCATGGCCGCGATCAGCGCGACGTCGGCGGGCTCGACCAAGGCAGGCAATTGGGAAAGAAAATAGATGGTCTGGTCGAACAATGTCGTGCCGGTGAAACTCTCCAGCCCGCGACGGATAGTGTCGATATTCTTCGCAAAAGCGATGCCCAACGCAGTTCCGACGCACGTCCCGAGGATGCCGGTCACCGAACCGGTCAAGAGGAAGATGCGCAAAATCGAGGCACGGCTCGCCCCCATCGTCCGCAGGATCGCGATATTGCGGGCCTTTTCCTTCACCAGCATAATTTGGCTGGAGATGATATTGAACGCGGCCACGACGATGATCAGGGTCAAAATGAGAAACATCACATTGCGCTCGACCTTGACGGCATTCACCAGGCTCGCATTGGCGCGCTGCCAATCGGTGATCGCGTAGGTGTCATCGAGCAAGTGCAGCAGTTCGCGGCCGATGGCCGGCACCTGGTCGGGCGAGCGCGCCACGATCTCGATGCCGGTCGCGGCGTCGGGTAGTTTGAAGAGGAGCTGTGCCGCCTCTATCGGCACATAGAGAAAGGCGCTGTTATATTCGTACATGCCGACGTCGAATATCGCCGCGACACGGTAGGAAGCGATGCGCGGCAGCGCGCCCATCATGGTCGCCTGGAGACGCGGCGTAATGACGGTAATCTCATCTCCTACGCCCACTGCGAGCCGCTGGGCCATGGCAACGCCGATTGCGACGGGATCTTCCCCTGAGAAATCCGCGAGCGACCCCCCGACCAGATGGTCGGCGATGGCTTTGCGGGCACGAAAATCCATCGGCCGCATGCCGCGCATCACCGCCCCGGTTCCCGCCCCATGGGCGTTGACGAAGACCTGTCCCTCGACGAGGGGATTGGCGGCGACTACACCGGGTATGCCCGCGATCTTCTCGGTCAGGGCGGCATAGTTCGTCATCGGTCCGGTGCTCGTCACCGTCAAATGACCGTTGAGGCCGACAATGCGGCGCACGAGTTCGAGGTGAAACCCATTCATCACCGACATCACCACGATGAGCGTCGCAACCCCCAAGGCTATTCCGACCAGGGAGAAGCCGGCGATCACCGAAATAAATCCTTCCTGGCGGCGGGCCCGCAAATAGCGCAGAGCGAGCCAGCTTTCATAGCCCGCGAAAATCATGCGGTGATCCGGTTGAGCAGAGCCGGAAGGGAAAGCTCGATACTCTCGCCGCTCCGGCGGTTCTTCAATTCGGCCATGCCGCGTGCCGTGCCCTTGGGGCCAATCACGATCTGCCACGGCAGCCCGATGAGGTCCATTTCCGCAAATTTTGCGCCGGGGCGCTCATCTCGGTCGTCGTACAGCACCGATTTCCCCGCCTCGCTCAGCTTGGCATAGAGATCATCGCAGAGCGTGCGGCACAGGATATCGTCGCTCTTGAGATTGACCAGGCCGAGCTCGAAGGGAGCAACGTTCTCGGGCCAGATGATACCCTTCTCATCGTGGCTTGCCTCAATAATCGCGCCTACCAGTCGGGAGACGCCGATACCGTAAGAGCCCATATGAACGGCAACGGGCTTGCTATCCTGGGATTGAACCTCGGCCTTCATCGGTACGGAATATTTTGTCCCGAAGTAGAAAATATGCCCAACTTCTATCCCGCGCGCCTCGATCCGGTTTCCTTCCGGCAGGCGCGCGAAGATTTCGGCATCGTGCTTTTCATCGGTGGCCGCATAATGACGCGTCCATTCTTCGACGAGCGGCGAGAGATCACCTTCGTAATCAATGTCCTGTGACAGAATATCCCGTTCGATCAGCACCCGGTCGCAAAAGACCTGGCTTTCACCGGTCGCGGCCAGAATGATGAATTCATGGCTAAGGTCGCCTCCGATAGGCCCCGTATCCGCTATCATCGGGATGGCCTTGAGACCCATGCGCGCGAATGTGCGCAGATAAGCCACGAACATCTTCTGATAGGAGCGCCGCGCAGCCGCATAATCGAGATCGAAAGAGTACGCGTCTTTCATGAGGAATTCACGCCCACGCATGACGCCAAAGCGCGGACGAACTTCGTCGCGGAATTTCCACTGGATGTGATAGAGGATCTTGGGGAGATCCCGATAGGAGCGGACCGCCTGACGGAAGATATCGGTTATCAGTTCCTCGTTAGTCGGACCATAAAGCATCGGGCGCTCGTGGCGGTCGGTAATGCGCAGCATCTCCTTGCCATAATCTTCGTAGCGCCCCGATTCCCGCCACAAATCGGCGGGCTGGATGGTCGGCATCAGCAGTTCCTGGCACCCGGCTGCATCCTGCTCTTCGCGCACGATCTGTTCGATTTTCTTGAGCACGCGCAATCCGAGCGGGAGCCACGAATAGATACCGGCGCTGGCCTGGCGGATCATGCCGGCGCGCAGCATATAACGATGCGAAATAATCTGCGCTTCGCTCGGCGTCTCTTTGAGGGTGGGCAGGAAATAGCGGCTGCGGCGCATGAAGAAGCAACTCCTTGAAGGGCCGCAATCTAGGCGATTCAGGGTGACGGCGCCATGGTCTTGTCGCGCCGGATATACACTGGCCAGACGGTGATATTTTCAGCGGCCAAGGCCTGCTGAGTCGCCGGGCGGACGCGGATCTTTTCGGCATGGCGCGTCCACGCGAAAAGTTACCGCATGTCATAGCCGATCCAGTTGTCTCAGCGCTCAAGGCCGGACATGACGGACGAGGTACCTTCTCTCTCGATGGGAAGGAGTCGCAAACTCTGAATCTCCCAACTCCCTTCCTTCATCGAGGAGAAAGTCTTAGTTCTTTCGTCATCACCGCCCCTGCTTATCTGTATAATTTCACCAAAGAAAAAGGAGCCGCGCGGCTCCTTTTTCTTCTTGCATGACGGTAATGTCTAGCGCTTGGAGAATTGGAAGCGCCGGCGTGCCTTGGCACGGCCGTATTTCTTACGTTCAACCACGCGCGAATCGCGAGTCAAGAACCCACCCTTCTTCAAGGCCGGACGCAGCTCCGGCTCGTAATGGATGAGCGCCTTGCTGATGCCGTGACGGACAGCGCCTGCCTGCCCCGACAGTCCACCGCCAACCACCGTACAGACGACGTCGAATTGGCCGAGACGGTCGACCAGGCTGAAGGGCTGGTTGATCATCATCCGCAGCACCGGCCGCGCAAAATATTGGGCAGAATCCCTGCCATTGATATTGATGATGCCCTTGCCCGGCTTGATCCACACGCGGGCGATGGCGTCCTTGCGCTTGCCGGTCGCATAGGCGCGGCCTCTTTTGTCGATCTTGCGCTCGCGCTTGATCGCGCTGTCGACAATTTCGCCAGCGACCCGGGCTGTGGCTTGACCCAAATCCTTGAGATTGCTGATACGGGTTTCCTTGTCCATTAGGCGGCTCTCTTATTCTTGGGATTCATGGCGGCGACATCCAGCTTCTGCGGCTGCTGGGCGGCATGGGGATGATCGGAGCCGGGATAAACGCGCAGATTGCTCATCTGCTGACGGCCCAGGGGGCCGCGCGGCACCATCCGCTCCACGGCCTTGATGATCAGCCGCTCGGGATGCTTGCTGGCAAGGATCTTGCCCCAGCTACGCTCCTTGATTCCACCGGGATGCCCCGTGTGATAATAGAAAATCTTGTCCTGAAGCTTGTTACCCGTCACCCGCACCTTGGCGGCATTGATGACGATGACATTGTCACCGCAATCCATGTGGGGGGTATAAAGCGTCTTGTGCTTGCCGCGCAGGCGCATGGCGATGATGCTCGCCAGGCGACCGAGCACCAGTCCTTCGGCATCGATCAGAATCCATTTCTTGGAGATGTCGCCGGGACGGGCGGAGTAGGTGTACCGGTTATTCATGCTTCCCTTTCCTGGGGCCGCTAAGTACGGGACTTCGCCCGGTATGTCAAGTGAAACCAATGAATTAATGATGTGGTATTATAATACCTCATACAGTCCCGCTCGCGGCGAGCCTTTAAAACATCGGCGCGAGCGTTTATAACAGGCCATGTCTGGCCTTCCGACCTATGCCGCCCCGACCAGCTTTCTCTCGGTAGCCAAGAGCGATCGCGCCGCGCGCTATTGCGTGGCTGGCATCCCCTACGATATTGGTACCTCGTTCCGCTCGGGCGCGCGCTTTGGCCCCGAAGCCATTCGCGCGATCAGCCGCATGCTGCTCGATGGCGACAATCCGGCGGATTGGGTCGATCCTCAGACGCTGGATATCGCGGATATCGGCAACTTTTCGCTCCGAATCGGCGATGCTCTCGAAAGCATGCGATTGATCGAGGAGCAGGCAACCGGGATCGAACATCTGATCGGTCTCGGCGGCGACCATTCCCTCACCCTGCCCCTTCTGCGCGCCCTGACCAAGAAGGCCGGCCCCGTGGGGCTTATCCATTTCGACGCCCATGTCGATACCTGGCCCGATACGTTTGGCCAGACCTACGGCCACGGCTCTATTTTCTATCATGCCATTCAGGAGGGGCTGGTCGACCCGCGCCGCATGATCCAGATCGGCATCCGCTCTCCCATGCAGCGCGCCATTTATGATTGGACGCGCGGCAAGGGCGTGGAAATTGTCTCCGCCCTCGACGTTCACCTCGCCAGCCCCGCCGATATCGTGAACCGTATCACACGCAAGGTTGGCGACGGTCCGACATATCTGTCCTTCGATATCGACTGCATCGATCCATCCCAGGCACCGGGAACCGGCACGCCCGAGGTCGGGGGATTATTCACCTGGCAGGTCATGGCCATCCTGCGCGGCCTCGCCGGCATCGATTTCCGCGGCATGGATGTGGTGGAGGTGGCGCCCGCCTACGATCACGCGGATATCACCGCGCTGGCCGCCGCGAGCATCGCCTGGCAATATCTTGCCTTGCAGATCGCGCGATGAAGATTCTTTATTTCTCCTGGGTGAAGCAAAGAATCGGCCATGGCGTGGAAACCGTGACGCTCCCTCCTTCCGTCAACCGAACCGGGCAGTTGCGCGAATGGCTGCTGGATCGTTCGCCGGGCCACCGCGCGGCCCTCGCGGACGCCGAGGTTTTGCGGGTGGCGCGGAATCTTACCTACTGCGATTGGGAAGAACCGATCGCCGACGGCGACGAGATCGCTTTCTTCCCGCCTGTGACGGGAGGGTAGATGGTACGTATCCAGCAGGAAGATTTCGATCCTGGCCATGAACTCGCCCTGCTTTCGCAGATCGGCCCCAACGTGGGAGGGATCGCGAGCTTCGTCGGCCTGGTCCGGGACATGGCGGGAGGCCGCCCGGTCACGGCCCTCACGCTCGATCACTATCACGAGATGAGCGTGAAAATGCTTGAGAATATCGAGGCCGAGGCGCGTGCCCGCTGGCCCCTCCTCGGCGTCACCCTCATCCACCGCTATGGCCGGCTCAGCCCCGGTGAACGGATCGTCTTCGTGGGCACCGCGGCCGCCCACCGGCAGGCGGCCCTGGATTCCTGCAGTTTTCTCATTGATTGGCTAAAGACCGATGCACCGTTCTGGAAGGAAGAGACCGGCCCCGCGGGACGCCAGTGGGTTGCCCCGCGCAAGGAAGACGAGGAACGCCGCAAGCGCTGGCGGCAGTGACACGTCTGTGCCCCGCCTAGATCCCTAACGCCCGATCAATTTCAGCCATTCCTCTTCGCTCAAGACGGTCACGCCAAGCTCGGCCGCCTTTTTCAACTTGGAGCCCGCATTGGCGCCAGCCACGAGGTAATCGGTCTTGCTCGACACCGACGACGCGACCTTGGCGCCGAAATTCTCGGCGATCATCTTGGCCTCCTGCCGGTCGAGCCGATCCATGGTTCCGGTGAAGACGACGACCTTGCCCACGATTGGCGAACGCGCCGCCTCGGCGGGCGCGGCATAATCCTCGATATGCATGTATTGGAGCAGGTCCTCGACCGCCACGCGATTATTTTTCTCGCGCGCGAAATTGATCAGCTCCTGCGCGAGAGCAGGACCGACATTCTGGATATTCTCGAGTTCCTGATAAGCGGGACTCTCGGGCTCCGCCGCTTCCGTCAGGCTCTGATAGAGACGCGGCCATGAACTGTAATTGCGCGCAAGCAGCTTGGCGGTTTCCTCTCCCACCTGCGGAATGCCGAGCGCATGGATGAATTTTGCGAGTGGCACGCGCCGATGATCGTCGATGGCGCCAAGAACCTTCAACACCCATTTTGTATTTCCGCCCCGCCGCTCGATCAGCTCATCCTTGCGATGCCACAATCGAAACAGGTCGGCGGGGTTGCGCAGCAAGCCATTCTCGTAATACTCGCTGATATTCTTTTCGCCCAAACCCTCGATCCCCAGCACGGCCAGGAAATAGCGCAGTCGCTCTTTGGCCTGCGCGGGGCAGGTCAATCCCCCCGTGCATCGCCAAGCGGCATTGTCCTCGAGCCGCTCGGTCCGCGACCCGCAGACTGGACAGGTGGAGGGAAAATAAAACTGCCGCGCATCCTTGGGACGTTCCTCCAAGACCACGCGCACGACCTGGGGAATCACGTCGCCTGCGCGCTGAACGACCACCCGGTCGCCGATGCGGATGTCCTTGCGGGCGATCTCGTCTTCATTATGAAGCGAAGCGCGTGAGACCATGACGCCGCCAATCCCGATCGGTTCGAGGTAGGCGAGCGGGGTCAGGATGCCCGTCCGGCCGACACTGACATCGATATCATTGACGCGGGTGATGCCCTGCTCGGCGGGAAACTTATGGGCAATCGCCCAACGCGGCGCCCGGCCGACATAGCCGAGCCGATCCTGCCAGTCTCGCCGGTTGATCTTGTAGACAACGCCATCGATCTCATAGGGGAGGTCGGCGCGGTTCTTGGCAACCTCGTGGTAGAAACGCAGGGTTTCCTCGGCACCGCGCGTTTCGCGGTAGAGCGGATTGACCGGCAAGCGCCATTCGCGCAGCAGCGTAAGGAACTCGGCGTGGGTTGCCCAGGAGACACCTTCGCTGAGCCCGATCGCATAGGCAAAGAAGCGCAGTGGCCGGCTGGCCGTCACCTGGGGATTTTTCTGTCGGAGCGAACCCGCCGCGGCATTGCGGGGATTGGCGAAGGCCTCACCCTGCTTCTCCTGCGCCTTGATCAGAGCCGCGAAATCGTCGCGACGCATGAAGACCTCGCCGCGGATTTCGATGAGGGCTGGAGGCTTGCGCGTATGCAGTCGCGCCGGGATATCGCCGATGGTCTTGAGATTGGCTGTGACGTTCTCGCCCACCGACCCATCGCCGCGTGTGGCCCCTCCGACGAAAACGCCTTTCTCGTAACGCAGATTGACGCTCAGACCGTCGATTTTGGGTTCCGCGACGAGATCGATCACCTCGCTCTCCGGCAATTTCAGGAAGCGCCGAATACGAGAAAGAAAGTCATGAATATCTTCATCGGCAAAGGCGTTGTCGAGCGAGAGCATCGGACGGCCATGCGCGCTCGGCAGGAAAGCCCCATGCGGCGGCGCGCCCACCTGCAGGAGCGGCGAATCCTCACCCGCGAACTGGGGATAATCCCGTTCGAGAGCGCGGTAGCGCTGGACCAGCCGGTCATATTCACCATCGCTGATTTCCGGCCGGTCGAGTTGATAATAGAGCCGATTGTGCCGTGCGATTTCGGCTTTGAGCAGCTGCATCTCGGCAAGCGCCGCCTTCTCGGCTTTCTTGTCCGTCTTCACAGCGATCCGGCAAGCAATTTACTGGCGGCCGCGCGCGCTTCATCGGTGATCGTGGCCCCAGACAGCATGCGGGCAATCTCTTCCTGGCGATGCGCCTGATCGAGAAGCGCGACATCGGTATGCGTGGTGCTTTTGCCGGATTTCTGGACGCGAAGATGCTGATCGGCAAGGGCCGCCACCTGAGGCGAGTGGGTGACGACCAGTACCTGGCAGAGCGTCGCCAGACGCTTGAGCCTCTCTCCCACCGCAGCAGCCGTGGCGCCACCGATGCCGGTATCCACTTCATCAAAGACCAGACACGGCACCGTCGCCGCCTTGGCGAGCGTCACCTTGATCGCCAGCATAAGCCGCGCCAATTCCCCACCCGAGGCGATCTTGTCGATCGGCGCGGCCGGAGTCCCTGGGTTGGTGCTGATCATGAATTGCACGCCATCCCACCCCCTGGCGCCCCAATCGCTCTCGGCCATCTCATCGAGCCGGGTCTCGAACCGCGCGCGCTCGAGCTTGAGCGACGGCAATTCCTCATTGATGCTTCGATCGAGCTGGCGCGCGGCCCGTGTCCGCCGCGCCGAGATTTTCTGCGCGGCGTCCCGATAGGCCGCTTTGGCCGCGGCGACGTCTTTTTCCAACTGCGCCAGGGCGTCCTGGCCGTTTTCCAGTGCCGCGAGACGCTTGCCTAGCGTCTCAAGAAGGGCCGGCAATTCGTCGCAGCCTATGCGGTGCTTGCGCGCCAGGTCGTGCAGCAGGAACAATCGCTCTTCAAGCATGCGCAACTGATCACTTCCCTGGGCCGAGCCACGACGCGCCCGGTCCACTTGATCGACAAGCTCGCGCATCTCTAGGGTGGCACGCTCGAAGGCCGGCATCAGGTCGGGAAAGACGTCTTCCCATCGTTCCATGCGACGATAAGCCATGGCCAGCATCCGGTCGGCGCCCCGATCTCCGCCGAGTTCGACGCAGGCCGCGGCGAGGGCCTCCTCGGCCTGCCCTTGCTGGAGCAGGGAAGAGCGCCGCTCGATCAGCGCGCTTTCCTCCCCCACGCCCGGCGCGACCAATTCAAGCTCGGCAACCGTATGGCGCAGATAATCCTCCTCGCGTCGCGCCGCCTCGAAATCTGCGCGCGTTCGGAGAAAGACATCTTCGCGCTGCCGCCATGTTTCGAAAAGACCCTTGAGCCGAGCAACATCCTTGCCGATTCCAGCATATTGGTCGAGGTAGTAGAGATGGCGCGCCGGATCGAACAGCCCCTGCATCTCGAACTGGCCTTCGATCTCGATCAGGGCCGCACCGATTTTCCTCAGGATGCCAATCGCTACCGGCTCTCCATTGAGGAAAGCGCGCGAGCGTCCATCGGCCCCGATCTGGCGGCGCAGGAGGATTTCCTCTCCCGCGGCGATTCCCTGGGCGGCGACGATCTCCTGAACCGGGTGATCAGGCGGAACATCGAAGGACGCCGTGACACTGGCCTGCTCTTGCCCATGACGAATGAGAGCGGTGTCCGCGCGCATGCCCGTGGCGAGGCCAAGCGCATCGAGGAGAATAGATTTTCCCGCGCCGGTTTCACCGGTGAAGGCAATCAGGCCGGGTCCGAATTCAAGGTCAAGCTTACCGATCAGCACCACATTGCGAATGGCCAGATGGCGCAGCATGGCTCAGAAGACTTTGCCCAGCCATGAACCATTGACGTCGAGCGGCTGAAGATTCCTGGACACCAACAGCTTGTAGCTGTCCTGGTACCAATCGCTGCCAGGATAGTTGTACCCGAGAACCGCGCCCGCCGACTGCGCTTCGCTGACAATGCCAAGGGAAAGATACGCCTCGACCAGCCGGTGCAAGGCTTCGGCGATATGCGTGGTGGTCTGGTAATCTGTCACCACGCGGCGGAAGCGGTTGATCGCCGCACCATAATCGTTGTGATAGAGATAGTAGCGGCCGATATCCATCTCCTTGCCGGCCAGATGGTCCCGGGTCAGATCGAGCTTAAGGGTGGCATCGCGCGCATAGGGTGTGTTGGGAAAACGCGCCACCACTTCGGTCAGGTCCTTGAGCGCTTCTTCGGTGTTGCCCTGGTCGCGCTGCACGCTCTCGATCTGCTCATAATAGCAGAGCGCGCGCAGATAATATGCGTAGGCCGCATTGCGGTTACCAGGATGAAGATCGATATAGCGATTGAGCGCCAGGATAGCATCGTCGTACCGATCGACGCTGTAATTGGCGAAGGCGGACATAAGCTGCGCCTGGGTTGCCCATTTGGAATAGGGATGCTGACGCTCGACCTCGTCGAACATCCTGGCTGCTTGGGCGGCCTTGCCAGCCTGGAGGGTGTCCAGGGCATCGTTATACAATGTTTCAGCCGGCGTATCAGGAATGTCGGGTTCGTCCGAGGCGCAGGCGACCAGGACCAACAGGCCCGTCGCGCATAGCGCTGCTTTCAAGGGAAAAGAGCCAATCATGGCGGCGAATATAAGCCGGTCAGCCCTGCTTCTCAAGCGCAGCAAACGGCGCGAAATCCACCTTGTTGCCGCGCATGTAGAAAGCCAATTTTCCGGCAAGGCAATCTTGCGCAAGTTTGCCGCACAATTCATACCGCCAGCCGTGCAGAAGCGGAACGTCCGCCTCAGGTCCGAGCCGGGCGAGCATGTCGAGTTCCTGGCTGCTCACTAATAATTTCGGCGCAACCTGTTCATTTTCACAGACCTGCTTAATGAGAACCCGCAACAGTTCGGCGGCCGGGCCGGCCTTTTCACTTCCCACCCGCTGGGAAAGAACCGGCAGGGAGTCGAACGGCGCATTCTGACCGCGAGCGATGGCCTCGGCCAGCCCCTTCCCGAGCGCGCTATTGCCATATCCGTTGGGCAGGCCGCGATATTTATCGAATTCCGCCTGGTCATGGGGTGGATGGGCCGCGATCTCGAGAAGGATTTCGTCCTTGATGATGCGTTGGCGCGGTACGTTCCTTTGTTGCGCCTCGCGCTCGCGCCACGCAGCAAGCTCCCTGAGCATGAGGAGGAAACGCGGCTTGTCGCTGCGTATCTTCAACCGGCGCCATGCATCCTCTGGATCGGGGCGATAGCGGGCTGGGTCGTTAAGGTCGGCCATCTCCTCGGCAATCCATTCCTCTCGGCCGCGCGTCTTCAACTGCTCGGACAGAAGCGCATAGATTTGCCGAAGATGGGTGACGTCGCTCAGGGCATATTCGAGCTGGCGCGGCGTCAAGGGCCGACGCGACCAGTCGGTGAAGCGGGCGCCTTTATCGATCCTGACCTTCATCAGCCGGGCGGCGAGATTCTCATAGCTCACGGCATCGCCATATCCCAAAGCCATCGCCATGATCTGCGTATCGGCAAGCGGCGCAGGGAGTTCATCCAGAAGCGCAAAGAAAATATCCAGATCCTGCCGGCCGGCATGGAAAACCTTCACGACATCACGGTTGCGCAGCACCGCGAGAAAGGGCGCGAGGTCGATGCCCGGCGCCATCGGGTCAATGATGAATGCCGAATCGGGCCCGGCGACCTGTATCAGACAGGGGATAGGGTAATAGGTTTTCTCGCGCAGAAACTCGGTATCCAGGGCCACAAAATCCGCACTGGCGAGCGCCGCGCACCGCGTGACGAGATCGGCGCTTTCCGTCACCGGTACCGGCGCGACATTTTGCCTCTGCATGTCCATCTCCTAGCTATAGAGGCAGGGTCCTATCTTGACAAGTCCAGGAAAACTATGGCTTTTGCCAGCCAAAAGCGGGGTAAAATGCATCCTTATCGGACACATACGTGCGGCGCGCTGCGACGGGAGCAGTCTGGCGCCACGGTGCGGCTATCGGGATGGATTCATCGCAAGCGCGATCATGGCAATCTTCTGTTTCTCGATTTGCGCGACCATTATGGTTTGACCCAATGCGTGATCGATACATCGCATCCTCAGTTTCAAGCGGTGGAAGCGGCGCGGTTCGAAAGCATCGTCACGGTGACCGGAAAAGTGGTGGTCCGCACCCCTGAAACCGTCAATCCCAAGCTGCCCACCGGGGCGGTCGAAGTCCAGATCGCCGAGTTCGTCCTGCAATCGCCCGCCGAGCCGCTGCCGCTCCAGGTCAATAGCGACGAGGATTCGGGCGAAGAAATACGCCTGCGCTACCGTTTTCTGGACCTGCGGCGCGAGCGCATCCACCGCAACATTCTCCTCCGCGCCCAAGTCATTGCCTCGCTGCGCCGGCGGATGATCGAACAGGGCTTCACCGAATTCCAGACCCCCATCCTCACCGCGAGTTCGCCGGAAGGCGCGCGTGACTTCCTGGTTCCAGCGCGCCAGCACCCGGGCAAATTTTACGCACTGCCTCAAGCGCCGCAGCAATTCAAGCAATTGCTCATGGTGGCTGGCTTCGATCGCTATTTCCAGATCGCACCCTGCTTTCGCGACGAGGACAGTCGCGCCGATCGCAGTCCCGGCGAGTTCTATCAGCTCGATTTCGAGATGTCCTATGTGACCCAGGATGACGTCTTTGCCGCGATCGAGCCGGTCCTGCATGGCGTATTCGAGGAATTCGCGCAGGGGAAGAATGTGGATACCACGCCCTTCGTACGCATCCCTTATGCCGAGGCGATGCTGACATACGGGTCGGATAAGCCCGACCTGCGCAATCCGCTGCGCATTCGCGACGTCACCGAAATTTTCCGTGGCTCGGGTTTTGGCCTCTTTGCCCGCGCCATCGAGGACGGAGCGGTGGTGCGCGCCATAGCCGCGCCCGGTGCCGGTACCCGGCCGCGCAGCTTCTTCGACAAGCTCAACGAGTGGGCCCGCGCACAGGGCGCCGCCGGCCTCGGCTATCTGCAATTCGCCGAAGGCGGCGCCAAGGGGCCGATCGCCAAGAATCTCGACGAGGCGCGCATCGCTTCGCTCCGGCAAGCTACGGGCGCCGGCGACGGCAGCGCCGTGTTTTTCGTGTGCGATCAGCCGGCGAGCGCTGAAAAATTCGCCGGAGCCGTGCGCGCGCATCTTGGCGAGGAACTCGGCCTGGTCGACGAGAACCGGTTCGCCTTCTGCTGGGTGGTGGATTTCCCAATGTACGAGCGCAACCCCGACACCGGCCAGATCGAGTTCAGCCACAATCCCTTTTCCATGCCGCAGGGCGGCATGGAGGCTCTGCTTACACAGGACCCCCTGACGATCAAAGCCTATCAATACGACATCGTCTGCAACGGCATTGAGCTATCGTCCGGCGCCATTCGCAACCATCTGCCGGACATCATGTATAAGGCATTCGCGATTGCCGGCTATTCGGCCCAGGACGTCGAGGCCAAATTCGACGGCATGTTGAATGCTTTCAAGTTTGGCGCGCCGCCCCATGGTGGCTCGGCGCCTGGCATCGACCGCATCGTCATGATGCTGGCCGGCGAAAAGAACATACGCGAGATCATTGCTTTTCCCCTCAATCAGCGCGCCGAGGATCTGCTGATGCAGGCACCTGCGGAAGTGCCTCCGCAGCGCTTGCGGGAGCTCCACATCAAGCTCGACCTTCCCGCCGTCAAAGCTGCAGCGGCGCGTGGCGCCTAGAGCCTCATTGAAACTGGGCAATTCGCGCCCGGCTATCATTGATATAGGATCCAATTCGGTACGCTTGGTGGTGTTCGAGCGCCACTCGCGGGCCGCTATTCCCATCTTCAACGAGAAAAGCCTGCCTGCGCTCGGCCAAGGGTTGGAGAAAACCGGCACTCTTCATCGCGCGGGCATCGACACGGCCATCACCGCCATTCAGCGTTTCTGCGCGATTGCCGATGCAATGGGCGTCACGGATTTAACGCTGCTCGCCACGGCGGCGGTGAGAGACGCCACCGACGGCCCGGCCTTCAAGCACATTATCGAAAAGGAGACGGGACGGGAGGTCAAGATCATTTCCGGCGCGGCGGAGGCGCGCTATTCGGCTCTCGGAGTAGTCGCGGGCATGCCCGAGGCCGATGGCATCATGGGCGATCTGGGCGGCGGCTCGCTCGAACTGGTGGCGCTCGAACGGGGCCGGATCGGCAGGCATGTCACTTTGCCGATTGGGCCGCTGCGGCTCATCGACAAGGCCGACGACGACCTCGCGCGTGCGCGCGAGCTTGTGGAGAAAACCCTCGACACGGTGTCCTGGCTGACCGAGGGCAAGGGACGGCATTTTTATCCGGTGGGCGGCACGTGGCGTTCGCTCGCCAAGATTCATATCGCCTTCGTCCGTTATCCCCTGCACATCATTCATGAATATCGCCTCAGCCATCACAGCGCCGCAAGCATCGCCGATATCCTAGGTCACTTCAGCAAGAAGACCCTAAGCGGGATCGGCGGTTTCAACCGTCGCCGCACGAACACCCTGCCCTATGGGGCAATGATCCTCGAATGCTTGCTGCGTCGGATAAAACCCGCCGACGTCGTTTTTTCCGCATACGGTCTGCGCGAGGGCTATCTCTTCGATCACCTGCCTGAGCGCCACAAACGCGAGGACCCGCTGCTTGCCGGCTGCCGTGACTTGACGGCGAGCCAAAGCCGCTTCGCCGCGCCCCCCGCGCTGTTCGAATGGATCGGTCCGCTATTTCAGGATGTGGACACTCCTCTTCGCATCATTGAAGCGAGTTGTATCCTGAGCGACATGGCGTGGCGCGAGCATCCCGATTACCGCGCCGAACATGCTTTCCTGCGCACGCTGCGCGCACCAGTCGCCGGCATCTCGCATAGCGAACGAGTGCTGCTCGCTATAGCGCTCGCCATCCGCTATGGCGGAAGCATCGAGGATGGCTATATGGCGGCCGCCCTTCCCCTTATCGGCGACGCCGATATGCTGACGGCCCAACGCGTTGGCCGTGCATTGCGGCTCGCCTATGCGCTGAGTGCCGGCACGGCAACAATGCTGGAGCATGGTATCCTCGAAAGAACCGAGGACAAAATCGTCCTCGCCCTCTCGGCCACGGGCCGGAATATTTGCGGCGAAACGGTGCAGAAGCGTTTGACCCAGTTGGCTGAGCTTTATTCGCTCGGCGCGGAGATCCTTTCGCGATAAAGCAGTCGCGCAACGCCTGCTATTTTCGCTTTTCCAGCCAGAGCCAGAAGCCCTGCGGCATCTTATTGAAAAGCGACAATTCAAAACGAGACATGATCTTGGGCATCCACCATTCGGCCGGCTGCTGGACCAGATGCGCATTGCGACCGTCCGGCAGGATTTTCTGCGCAGGCCCAGTATGGATCGTGAAAAATCCAAACTGCAACGTCAATTGCTGCAAATGATCGAGAACGTGGTCAAGCAAATCGGGCTCGACATGTTCCAAAACATCGATGCAGGCAACCACCGGGGAAGGTTTCGGGTCGCCTGCCCATTCGGGAACGGCCGGATCGTAATGCTGCATCGTGGGCAGGACTGGCAGAATCTTCTTGAGCACTTCGGCCAGTCTGCCTTTGCCTGCGCCATAATCCAACACCTCCTTCGCGCCGCATCGCCGCAGCAATTGGCTGAAGATCGGCGCATATTGTACCGAGGCGATACCATAATTCGGGTTTGTTTCGTGGAGGTGCCGCTGCACCTTGCGATAATCGTCACTGATGACGGCTTTTGCGAGAACGGTCATGCCTTCCCCTTTCGCAACCGACACTAGAAAAACGTGATTAACAAATGTTTGATCGAAATGGCGCGCGCGTTGCATGGCATGGGTAGAACCATCAGAGAGGATTCCATGTCCGTTCTTGGCGCCCTGTTTACCGCCGTCAGCGGGATCAACGCGCAGTCGCAGGCGATCGGCGATATTTCCGACAATATCGCCAATTCCCAGACGACCGGTTATAAAAAGGTCGGCACCCGCTTCGAAAACCTGCTCACGGTCGCGACGTCGAGTATTTATCAGCCCGGCGGCGTGCTCGCCGCACCGACGTACGCCAATAATGTCCAGGGCAATATCACCCAGACCCAGGAAGCCTCCAACGCTGCGATCAGCGGAAATGGTTTTTTCGTCGTGCGCAAGCCCGTGCAAGAAACTGCCCAGGGAACCTCTTTTACTTCACTGCCCTATTATACCCGCGCCGGCGATTTCACCCTCAACCGCAGCGGCTATCTGGTCAATAGCGGAAACTATTATCTCGATGGCTGGCGGGTCGACGCCACGACCGGCCTCCCGGATACGGCCAGCCTGTCCCCACTGAAGGTCACACAGCTCATCGACCAACCGACGGCCACTAGCTCCATCACGTTTGCCGGAAATCTCCCGGCGAGTTCGAAGGTCAATCCCACGCCGCCGCTCGGACCCAGCAATATCCAGGTCTATGACTCGCTGGGCAATCCGCATACCGTCAAGCTGGTCTGGGCCAAGCGCGCCGACAATATCTGGAAGCTCGACATTCAGGCGCCTGATTCTACCCTCAGCCCGGTCGCGGGCACCAATATCGGCGTCAACGATCAGACCGCGGCCTATGCGAACGTGACGCCCAATGTCGCAGCGGTGGCGCAGGTCGACCGCGCCACCCTTCCCGCCTGGCTCCCGCCCGGGCGCAGCCTGAGTTTTACCATCGGCGGCAATTCGATTTCGGTGACCGCGCCGAATACCGGTTACAGCGGTCCTCAGGCGGCTTCGGCGCTTTTGGCGGCCATCAATGGCAATCCCGCGCTCGCTGCGGCGGTCACGGCGAGCAATATCAATGGAAGCCAGTTCGATATCGCCTCCGACATTCCGGGTACGTCGTTCGCGGCAAGCCTGGGCGGCACGGGAACTGGCCAGCTCGACAGCTTGACCCTTCCTGCGCTCGCGACCAATGCGGACACCCTGACCTATACGATCGGCGCGAACACCGTCTCGGTCGCCGGCCCGCTCTCGGCGGCGCAAGCGACCAGCGCGCTTGCCGCGGCGATCAATGGCGATCCCGGCCTTGCCGGAAACGTCACGGCCTATGCCGATCCGGTCAACACGGCAATTCTGCGCATTCAGGCCAATGCCGCCTTCGGCGCCTTCACCGGAACTGTCGCCGGCACGCAAGCGGGCGCGGTCACCAGCACCAGTTCGGCACCCGCCCAAGTCAATGTGAATACCAGCAATGTGCCTGCGGTAGCTCAAGTGGACAGCGTCACCCTGGGTGGCACGACCGGTCCGGGCGAGATCGGCGATGTCTATACGATCACGGTGGGCACCCAGAGCATCGCTTACGTCGCCGACGGGACTGAAACCTCCCTCAGCGATTTGGCCAACCGCTTCGCCACGCAGATCAATGCCAATCCAGGCCTGGGCGTGACAGCGAGCGCCGCGGGAAATGCGCTCAACCTCACCTCAAGCACGCCGGGCACGCCTTTCTCGGGATCGGCGGCGGCGGCTAACGGCTCCGCCCCTGGCTTCATCGACGTGCGCTTTGGGACCTCTGCCGCCACCGCCGGCAAGATCGTTCAGATCAGCAACCAATTCAACCTGGCGGGCAACGCGGTCATTCCCCTGGCTCAGACCGCAGGCCAGGCGGCCACCGTCAACTTCACCTTGGATTTTGGCGCAGGGCTGCAGAATGTCTCGCTCGATCTCGGACATTTCCAGCAGGCGGATGGCGTGACTCAATTCGCTGGCACCGATATCGACGCGACCGCCCTCACCCAGGATGGATTGCCTCAGGGAAATTTCCGCGACTTGAACATTCGCAACAATGGTGATGTCGTGCTCAATTATGATAATGGCCGCTCGCGAGTATTTTTCAGGGTCCCGCTGGCGCAGTTCTATGACCCCAATGCCCTGCAGCGCGAGGATTCCCAGGCCTTTACCGAGACGTTCGACAGCGGGGCCTCGCGGCTGTCTGACCCGGGAGCGAATGGCGCAGGCACGCTGAGCGCCAGCGCCATCGAGGGATCCAACGTCGATATCGCCGAGGAATTCACGAAGATGATCGTGACCCAACGCGCCTATACCGCCAATACCCGGGTCATCACGACGGCAGACCAGATGCTGAGCGACATTCTGCAAATTAGGCAATAAGCATGTCTCTAACCGCCGCACTCAACGCTGCCTTATCTTCGTTGCGCGTCACCCAAGCGGCGCTGCAGGTGACCTCGGCCAATATCGCGAATGCCCAGAATCCCGATTATGCCCGCAAGAGCGTATCGGCGGTCTCGCTGACGCTCGGCCAGGACCAGGTGGGGGGCGTGGCTATCGGCGGCTATGGCCGCGCAGGCAACACCAGTCTGTTCGAGCATCTCCAGGAACTCCTGGGACAGCAGGGCAGCAGCCAGACGGAGGCAGAATATGTCGGCCGCCTCCAGGACCTCCTGGGCACTAATGGCGACAATGCCGGCCTGGCGCAGACCTATGGCGCCTTCCAGGCCGCGGTGCAGGCCTGGCAGGCCGACCCCGCGAACGCGATCGCCCAGCATGGCGTGATCACGAGCGGGCACGATCTCGCCGAGGAGATCCATCGCCTCGCCAAGGGCGTGGATCGTCTCGCCGCCGATGCGGCTTCCGCCACCAAATCGGCCGTGCAGGATGTCAACGATACGCTCGCGCAATTTTTCGATATCAATCAGCAGATCCGCCAGGCGGCGCCACAGAGCGCTGCCCAGGCCGATCTCGCGGATCAGCGGGACAAGCTCGTGCGTCATCTTTCCGAACTGATCGATGTCAAGCCGCTCACCCATAGCGACGGCTCGTTGAGCCTCATCACTCCGGCCGGTCTCACCCTCTTTGACGGCACAGCCCTGCCATTGGCCTATGATGGAACCAACATCATACGCGCCGATGATGGCAGCGATGTCTCGCCTCTTATCCGCAACGGGACGCTTCGCGGCTTGCTTGACGTTCAGGCACCCAGCACGGATCCGCTTCACGGACAATTGGCCAAGCTGCGCGATCAGCTCGATGGCCTGGTCTCCTATCTTTCGCAGCGGAGTGGCGTCACGCAGGCCTACGACCAGGCGCCGCTCACTTCGCGTGTAAACGGAAGTTTGACGACGACGATAGAAGCCGGCGTGGGAACGTCGCAACAGACAAGCCTATCGCTGAGCGGCACCGCGCAACCCGGCGATGTATTCACCCTATCCGTGAACGGGCGGAGCTATCGCTTCACCGCTTCGGCGCAGAACAATGCCCTCGATGCGATTGCCCAGGGTTTGAGCGCGCTGGTTAACGCCGATCCCGCTTCGGGTGTGACCGCTATCCCGGGCCCGGCGGGCCTGCGCCTTGCCGGCGCGCAACCTGGACAGGCTTTCACGGCGGCGGTCCGGATCAATGACAAGGTACCGGAGCTTGCGCAGGGCTTCTTCATCGGGAGCGATCGTTTCACCTTCGATCTCAGTCTGAATCTGCTCGCCGGCACAGTTGCATTGAAATCCGCCGCTGCCCAGCCGGTCGCCCATGCTCTCACTCAGGCGCACACCGGATTCTCGGCAGGCGGCGTCACGTTGAGCGCGGCCAATGGCACCGATATCGTCACCGCAATCCTGACGATTCAGGCGAGCCAAGCCAAGCAGGTCAAGGACAAGGCGGATTCCATTCAGCAGGCCCAAACGCTGAGCGAGCAGCGCTATCAGAGCGCGGTCGGCGTCGATCTCGATTCCGAGGTCGCCAACCTCCAGGTCCTGCAAAATGCATATGCCGCCAGCGCCCGGATCCTGACGGTCGTGCAAGACCTCTACGACGCCCTACAAGATGCGGTCGCGCGATGACCATAACGCCTTTTTCATTCAGCTCCTATGCCACCTATTCCGCGAACGTCAGCGGATTCCGGACATTGCAACAACAGCTCGCCCAATTGCAGAACCAGCTTGCCACGCAAAGAAAGTCGCAGGATCTGTCCTTCTATGGTCTGGACGCCAAGCGATTGCTGGAGAGCCGCGCCGATGATGCAACCCGCTCGAGCTACCTGCAGACCATCGCGAGCCTCGGCACGGAAGTCAAAAGCTACGATCGGATCTTCACCCATCTGGAAAAGATCGCCAGCGATGCCATCGCCAATTTCACCTCGCCCCTCGCCCAGGCGCCGCAATTCGAGCGACACACCCTCACCTTCGCCGGCGATCCGGGCGATACCGGCGATACGTATAGCGTGACCGTCAACGGGCAAACCTTCTCCTACCGGACCAATGGCACCGAGCGGACGCTGGACGAGATTGCCGGCAACCTCGCCCAACAGATCAATCGCGCCAATATCACCGTGACCGCGCAATTGCTGAGCGGACAACTGATCCTGACCGGCCGCATCGCCGGGCAATCCAGCCAAATCACCGCGCGGGCCGCGAACGTCGCCGGCGGCACCGCCAACGACCTCACGATCCAAGTGACTCAAGCGGCGCAGAAATCCGGCATATCCGACCAACTTCACGCATCCCTGCGCCAGGTCCAGTCCTTGCTCAACGAGACGCTCAATGGGAAGTTCCTGTTCGGTGGGATCGGAACGGAGACCGCTCCCGTCGTCGATTTGACGAGCTTGCCGCCCATATCCGCGCCGGGCCTGCTTGTGGCGCCGATAGAGCTTCAGCAGCTTGCGCCCGGCACGCTCTCGCAGCAGGTGCGCATCACCACCAACCCTCTCGGTTTCGGCCAGAGCGAGACCTTCACTGTCAATGCCAGCACCGTGACCCTGACCGGCCCGCGCTCCGCCCAGGAAGTCGCACTGGCAGGCGCGACCGCGTTAAACACGGCCTTGGGCGGCGCGGTCACCATAGGCGATATCGATGCGCAAGGCTTCACACTGACAGCCAGTCCTGGCACGGGATTCACGCTCGCAATCGGCGGAACGAGTCCGGTCCCCAGTACCGCCGCGACGGTACAGTCCAACGTTCCGGTTGGCCCGCAGCAGCGCACGCAATTTATCTTGCCGCCTCTCGAGGGGACGATCGGACAGGAGTATCAGCTGACCCTGAGCGAACCCGCCAACCCTACGCCCGAGACTTTTTCCTATCGCACCACGGGCGGCGAACAATCTCTCTCGGACGTGGTCGATGCGCTGCTCAGTCAAGTCAACGCCCATGTGCCCTCTTTCACCCTGACGGTGAGCGACCTCGGTGGGGGGAAAATACAGATCTCTTCCCCCCAGCCTTTCACCGCGCGGGCGAGCCTGGGGCCAACGGCGCAGGCATCGACCATCCAGCGCACCATCGTGCCGGCGGCCCAGCAGGATACCATCCGCTTCCCCGGACCTTTCGGTGATGGTGGCGAGACCTATGGAGTGAACTTCACCTCTCCGGTGGCAGTCAACCTCACGGTTACCACCACGGCGCTCGATGATGCCGCCACCATCGCGGACCAATTCGCCCAGCAGATCAATGCCAATCCTTCCCTGGGCGTGACCGCCGCAGTGCGCGGCGGCGACCTGGTCGCGACTGCGACTCAGCCTGGGACTGGCTTCACTCTCGCGCTCGCGCCTTATACCGACACCAATTCAGCGATTCAGTCGCAACCACCCATCCTCACCCACACTGTCGCCAACATTGCCCCGGGGATTATTCCTCAAACCGACCGCGTGACTTTTTCCAACCCCGCCGGCCAAGCGGGCCTGACCTATACCGTCACCATCGATGGCAGGCCGCTCTCCTATACGACCGACGGGCAGGAACGCGACGCGGATAGCCTTGCGATTCAGATCGCCGCCTTGATCAATGCCGCGCAGCCGCCTTTCCCGGTCAGTGCCACGCCAGGAACGACGGGAAGCGGCAGTTTGGATGTGACCGCGCTGCAGGCCGGCGTGGCTCATATAACCGCCGTCACGACTACCTCCTCGTTCCTCGCCGCCGCAGGCGCGCCCACGACCTACGATGCGGCAAGGGACTCGGTCTCGCTCGCCAACCTCGATCGCGTGTCCACGACCGCCATCGCCGACGGGCTGACGATCACCCATGGCTTTACGGCGAACGATCCCGCGTTTCAGCATCTGATCGCCGCCCTGAGGGTCGGCGCACAGGCGGGACAAGATCCAACGCATTATCAGGCGCTGCTCGACCAGGCGCGAGGGCTTGTCACCTCAGCGCTCTCGGAGCTGCGTCAACTGCATGTACGCAACAGCACGAATGACGCGCTGTTGTCCGCCACCACGCTATCCCATCAGACCAGCATCAATCTCGACCGCAGCGCCGTGGATGCCATCGAGACCATCGACCCCGCCGAAGTCGCAACCAAGATCCAGGCAGCTCAGATCCAGCTCCAGGCTTTGTTCAGCACAACCGCAAGTACAGGCCGCCTCTCCCTGGTGAATTTTCTGACATGATCGTTTCCGATACTCCCGCTCTGTCAGCCGCGCCCGGCAATTCCAGCGCCACCGGCGTGCGACAAGCTCCCCTCTATCCAGAGTTCGCGGACCTGCTCGCCGCGCTTCAAGGCGCGGCGGTTGCCCTACAGGCTAGTACAGAACCCTTGCCCATCGACAAACCCGGCGAGGAGAAGGAGAGCACCCCGGAAAAAAGGCGCGACGGCGATTCCGCCTTGCTTCCCGCAACGCCGAATTTCTTGTTCGCGGATCCGTTGATCGGAACACCTTTCGCAACGCCACCCACGGCGCAGTCTTTTTCTCCCGCCCGTACCGACCAAGGCGGTGGAACAGACGCGGCGGCGCATATTCCTCAGCCGGCGCTCAATGGCACTAGCGGCGACCAAGCCCTACCCTCGGCCGGGCAAACCCTGCCGCCGGCACCTGCCGCGCCCGCCGCATCGTCCATCGCCGATGCATTCGCGGCCTTGTCGGCGATATCGACCGACCCGCCTATCGACCAGGAGAGAATTTCCTTCTCTCTCCGCCCGCAGGCTTCACAGGCCCAGACCCCGCCAAGCGACACCCCTGCTTTAAGCGGTAATGGCCTAGCAATCGCCCACCCCACCGCCGCAACATTCATAGCCCCCACGCCGAATATGCCGGCGCCGACCCACGCCGCACGTACGCCGCCGCCCTCGCTGCCCGAGCAGATTCGCGTCCACATCGCGCGGGCGGCGGTCGCGAAAATCGACCGCATTACCCTGCGGCTCGACCCGCCGAGCCTTGGCCATGTCGGCATTCGTCTGACGATCGATCATGATCATCGCGTCACCGCCGTTATCGGCGCCGAGAAGCCTCAAACACTGGAGCTACTCGTCCAGGATCGCGCGGCGCTCCAGGATGTTCTTCACGCCGCAGGGTTTCACGCCGAAAGCGGGTCGGTGCAGTTCGATTTCGGGCAAAACTCCCACGGCCAGCCCGACCGGCCCTTTACCGAAATGCCTCGCGCCGGAGCGCAACCGGACCACCCCGCAGAAGAAAGCGCCCTCGGAGAACGCGCCAGATCGTCTTCGGCCCATGCCATCGTTGATCTTGCAATATAGGAACCGATCATGAGCATCTTTCCCACTTCCAATCCCGCATCCTTCACCGGCGCCGCTGCTACCGGCAAGGATGTGGCGAAGCAATATAATGACTTCCTCCTGCTGCTCACCAAGCAATTGCAGAGCCAAGATCCACTATCGCCGCTGGACACCAATCAATTCACCCAGCAACTGGTGGCTTTCACCAATGTCGAGCAACAATTGCAAACCAACCAGCGCCTCGATCGGCTCATCGGATTGCAGACGGCCACTGCGAGTTACGGCGCCGTCTCGCTAATTGGCAAACAGGTCGCCTATGACGGCAATGGGATCAGTTTGAATAACCGCCGGGCCGCTTTCGATTACAGCCTGGGCACCGACCAGGCCAGTGCCCTCGTGACCATACGCGACGCCAACGGACGCGCGGTCGCGGTACGGGCGTGCAGCCCTGCGGCGGGAACACATCAATTCGTTTGGGACGGCACCGATACTAACGGCCAGCCGCTTCCCGATGGCGCTTATACCGCCACGGTTACGACGAGCGATACCAAGGGCGCTACGCAGGACGCTGCCGTGATCGGGATCGCGCAGGTGAGCGGCGTCAAGATCGAAGACGGCCAGGTCATGGTCTTCCTCGGCAACCAAAGCGTCCCCTTGAGCGCAATCAAGCAGATCGGCAACTGAACCGTACCCCAAAAATTGAGCCTTTCTTGAGACATTTTGCATTCAGCCTTAGCCGCCTTTTAAAACCCGTCCCCTATATCTAAACCATGGGTCAGTCATCTTCTTTCCTCGGCACACGCATGCGCCTCGAAGATCTCCCTCCTCCGGGGACCTATCGCTGGGTCATCCGGCGGAAGGCCGAGATCGTGGCCGCAGTCCATGCCGGCATTCTCTCGCTCGAGGAAGCGTGCGCGCGTTATTCACTCTCGCCGGAGGAATTTCTTTCCTGGCAGCGTTCGCTCGACCGGCATGGAGTTCGCGGCCTGCGCACTACGCGCCTCAAGGATTATCGCGATCTCGACCGCCACGGAGAAAAATCGGACGAGAAACGCCGCTAGGCAAAAACTGCCTCTGCTTAATGCGTCTTTAAACACGCGTCCCTATCCTGATCGGCATCCATGTCGTCGATCTTCGCCATTCTGCGTTCCTTCGGTCCGGGCCGGCTAGCCGTCCTGGGGGCGCTGCTGGTCGGTCTTATGATTTTTTTTACCGTCTTGATCGGACGCATCATGACACCGGGCATGGCTCTGCTCTATGGGGGATTGGATAGCGGTGATGCTGCGCAAATCACCCAGCGGCTGGACGCCCAGCACATCCCCTATTCCCTGAGCGCCGACGGCAGCCAGATTGAGGCGCCCGCCGATCAAATCGCCAAGCTGCGCCTCAGCCTCGCCAGCGACGGCCTGCCCAATGGCGGCACGGTCGGTTACGAGATCTTCGACCGGGCCGACGCCCTGGGTAGTACCGATTTCGTCCAGCAGATCAGCCAGGTACGCGCCTTGGAGGGCGAGCTCGCCCGTACGATACGCGGCCTCAAACCCGTGCGCTCCGCCCGGGTTCACCTCGTCATGGCCAACCGGGACTTGTTTCAGCGGGAAAAAAGCGAACCGACCGCCTCGGTGCTGGTGGGGTTGGGCGGCAATCTCGATTCTGGGCAAATCGCCGCCATCCAGCACCTGGTGGCCTCCGCGGTCAGCGGATTGAAACCCAGTAATGTCTCGATCGTCGATAGCCGCGGACACCTGCTCGCGCGGGGCGACGGCGATCAGACGAGCGGCACGGGCATGGCCGATGACCTGAGGAGAACGTTCGAGCTGCAAAAGGCCCATGAGATCGAGGAGGTCCTGAGCCGCACCCTCGGCCCAGGCAAAGTGCGCGCGGACGTCACCGCCGAGTTCGATTTCAGCCGTGTCACCACCAGCACAGAGAAATTCGATCCGAACGGCCAGGTGGCGCGCGCCACGCAAACCGTCGAGGACAATCAGAGCAACCAGGAAAAAAGCAACGATAACTCGGTCTCCGTCACCACCAATTTGCCCAACCAGGGCAACAATACCGGCGCCAACCAAAACACGACGCAGAGCCAGAATGCCCGCAACGAAGAGACTACCAATTATGAAATTTCCAAGAGTACCCGGACGGAGATCCAGGAAGGCGGCACGATCAAACGACTTTATGCCGCCGTGGTTGTCGACGGCCTCTACGCCAGCGGCGCGGATGGAACGAAAAGCTATAAGCCGCGCACGCCGGAGGAACTCGACCAGTATAATCGGATCGTCCGTTCCATCATCGGTTATGACGAGCAGCGCGGCGATCATGTCGAAGTCGTCAACCTCCAGTTCATCGACGAGCCGCAGCCGCAGCTCGAGAATCCGCCTCTCCTTGGGCTAGGGAAGAGCGAACTCATTACGATCGGCGAAAAAGCCGGCTTGATACTCGTGGCGCTTCTGGTTCTGCTGCTTGTGATCCGCCCGCTAGTCATGCGGATCACCAAGATCGCGCCCGCGGTTCCAGGACTCTATCAGCAATCACCGGAAGCCATGGCGCTCGCCGCGCCTGCGGGCGCGGGCCAGGTGGCGAACCTTCCCGCTTCTGCGCGGGAATTGACCAGCGCCGAGGTGGCGGCGACCGAAATGGAGCAGATGATCGATGTTAATCAGGTCGAGGGACGCGTGCGCGCCTCCTCGATCAAGAAGATCGGCGATTTGGTCGGCAAGCATCCCGAGCAGGCGGTCAATATCATGCGGCAGTGGATGGCGGAGAAACCGTGACCATGGCCGCCCGGGAAGACTTTCGCATGCTGTCCGGGACGGAGAAATCGGCGCTCCTGCTGATGGCGGTGGGCGAGGAAGCCGCCACCCGGCTGTTCCTGCTTATGCACGACGACGAGATCAAGCAAATCTCGCAGACCATGGCCAATCTCGGCACGGTGAATGCCCAGATCATCGAGCGCATGTGTATCGAATTCGCCGACCAGATTTCCACGACCGGCTCGCTTACTGGCTCCTTCGAGACGACCGAACGGCTCCTCCTCAAGGTGCTGGAGCGCAACAAGGTCGAGCAGATCATGGAGGAGATCCGCGGACCTGCCGGCCGAACCATGTGGGACAAGCTCGGCAATGTCAACGAAGCGGTCCTCGCCAACTATCTCAAGAATGAATACCCGCAGACAGTCGCCGTGGTTCTCGCCAAGATGAAATCCGACCACGCCGCCAAGGTACTGGCGCAGCTTCCCGAGGCATTTTCCATGGAGGTGGTGATGCGCATGCTGCGTATGGAATCGGTGCAAAAGGACGTCCTCGATGACGTCGAGCGCACGCTGCGCAATGAATTTCTCTCCAATCTGGCACGTACGTCGCGCCGCGACGCACACGAGATGATCGCCGAGATCTTCAACAATCTCGATCGCAGCACCGAAAGCCGCTTTATCGCGGCGCTCGAGGAACGCAATCGCGATGCCGCTGAAAAAGTGAAGTCCCTGATGTTCACTTTCGATGATCTGAGCAAGCTCGATTCCGGTGGCATGCAGACCCTGCTGCGCGGTGTGGATAAAGCCAAGCTGCCACTGGCGATCAAGGGCGCTTCTGAGCAGATGAGGGAACTCTTTCTTAAAAACATGTCGGAGCGTGCCAGCAAAATGCTCAGGGAGGATATGGCCTCGATGGGGCCAGTGCGGCTGCGCGACGTCGAGGAGGCACAGATGGCCATTGTCGTGCTCGCCAAGGACCTCGCCGCCAAGGGCGATATCGTGCTGAGCGATAAGAAGGGCGAAGATGAACTTATCTACTGATGCCGGGCGCTTCCTCTTCGAAGCGGACTTCACGGCCGAAGCCGAGCCCGTGGCTCTGCGCAAGGCGCGGGCGGAGCGTGAGCGGATCGCGGCGGAAGCCTATGCCGCCGGCGAGGCCGCAGGGCGGGAGCGCGGCAGAGCGGAAATGCGCGAGGAACTGAACGGCCAGCTCGCCGCCTGCGCAAAAAAGATCGAGAGCCAGCTCGCGGGCCTGCTCGAAGAGCAAGCGCGGCTTTCCGGCGACATGGTAGCGCGGACGGGACGGCTTGCCTGGAATCTGCTGTGTCGTCTGTTTCCTGCCTATACCGCGCAGGCGGGCGCGGTGGAGATCGAGGCATTGCTCACCCACGTCATCGAGGATATGCCCGAAGTCCGACGGATCACCCTCTCGGCGCCGCCAGCGCTGACGGACCAGGTCTCCGCCCTGCTGGCAGGGTTCCGTGACAAGCAGGCGCATCTCCATCCCCTCGTCATCCGCTCCGATGCGCAGCTCGGCCCGGGCGATTGCCGTATCGCCTGGGACAATGGCGGTATCGAGCGCAATGCTAGCGATCTGCTGGCAATCATCGAGCGTTACCTCGAACCCGGAGGCTCCCATGTGTCCTGATGAAACCCTGCCGCTCGACGAACTGGAAGACAGCGAAGTCAAGCCGACCGATCCATCGCAAGAAGCGCTGCCGGCCGGGCGTGAACTCGACGCCGTCTACGATATTCCCGTCCAGATTTCGGCCGTGCTGGGCAAATCGACCATGCAGGTCAGCCAGCTGCTCAAGCTGGGCCGTGGCGCGGTGGTCGAACTCGACCGCAAAGTCGGGGAAGCCATCGATATCTATGTCAATAACCGGCTGGTCGCGCGCGGCGAAGTGGTGGTGGTCGACGACCGGCTCGGCGTGACCATGACCGAGATCATCAAGACCGACCGTTCCCTTTAGGAAGGAGATACCATGCGCCTCTTGATCGTCGGTCCGATGGAAGGACACTTCGCCACGGCCGGCAGGTTGGCGCTTGCAAAAGGCGCCAAAGTCGCTCATGCGGCAGACCCAGACCAGGCATTGCTGTTCCTCAGGAATGGCCAGGGAGCGGATATCATGCTTTTCGATATCCGCTTCAGCGTGCGCGCCATGATGGAAAACCTCGCGCGCGAGCGTTTCCATCTCGCCTTGATCGCTTGCGGCATCGACGTCCGCGCCGAGGACGCCGCCGAGGCGATCCATGCGGGCGCCAAGGAATATCTGCCGCTGCCGCCCGATGCCGAACTGATCGCGGCAATCCTCGCTTCCATCGCCGAGGAAGGCACCGCGCTCCTTTACGAAGACCCGCTGATGGCAGAGGTGGTGGCCATGGCGAAACATATCGCCCCCTCGGATGCCAACGTCCTGATCACCGGCGAATCCGGTACAGGCAAAGAAGTCATGGCGCATTTCATTCATGCACATTCTAAACGGGCGCAGCGTCAGTTTGTCTCGATCAACTGCGCCGCGATTCCGGAAAATCTGCTTGAATCGGAATTGTTCGGGCACGAAAAGGGTGCGTTCACCGGGGCAGTCGCGCGCCGCATCGGCAAGTTCGAGGAAGCGAGCGGCGGCACGCTCCTGCTCGACGAAATCAGCGAAATGCACCCGCGCCTTCAAGCGAAATTGCTGCGCGCGATCCAAGAACGGGAAATCGACCGGGTCGGCGGCGCCCAGAAGGTCCCCGTCAATCTGCGGTTGATCGCGACGTCCAATCGCGACCTGATCCAGGAAACCCGAAAAGGGACATTTCGCGAAGATCTGTATTTCCGGCTGAATGTTCTCAATGTCGAAATCCCTCCGCTACGCAAGCGTCCCAAGGATATCAAATTGCTCGCTCGCCATTTCGTGAAGAAGTTCGCCGCCGATAACGGCGTGGCCGTGGCGGGGATCAGCCCGGCGGGCATAGATTCCCTCTGCCAGCGCGAATGGCGCGGTAATGTGCGCGAACTCGAGAATATTCTGCACCGGGCCGTCCTGCTGGCCATGGGGCCGATGATCGAACCCGGCGATCTCCGCCTTCCGCCCGCGGCCGAACAATCTTCCCCTTCTCCCGCGCTTGTGGGTCGATCCATGGCGGAAGTGGAGCGCACCCTCATTATCGACACGCTGAGCCATTGCCTGGGCAATCGCACCCACGCCGCCAATATCCTGGGCATTTCCATCCGGACCTTGCGCAACAAGCTCAGGCAATATGCGGATGAAGGCTGGTCCTTGCAGAACGACGACGGCCACGAGCGGTCCCTGTCGCTTTAGCCATGGAACCGGCATCTTCTCAGACGATAAGCTGGCGGCGCGCGCTCGCTCCTCTGCGTCGTGGAGAAATAGCGCTGGCCTTGGGGTTGATCGGGATCTTGACAGTCCTGATCCTGCCCATGCCAGCATGGCTGCTCGATCTCGCACTCGCGCTTTCGATATCGGCGGCCGTGCTTATCCTCATGGTGGTGATCTTCATCGAAAAGCCGCTGGATTTCAGCACGTTTCCGACGGTGCTCCTGATGGTCACGATGCTGCGTCTCTCCCTGAATCTCGCGTCGACGAGGCTAATCCTCGCGCACGGTCACGAGGGAACCGCCGCCGCCGGCAAGGTGATCCAGGCTTTCGGCGGATTCATCATGGGAGGAAATTATGTCATCGGCCTGATTGTCTTTGCCATTCTCATTCTGGTGAATTTCATCGTGATCACCAAGGGATCCGGCCGCATCGCGGAAGTATCGGCGCGTTTCAGCCTGGATGCCATGCCGGGCAAGCAGATGGCCGTCGATGCCGATCTGTCGGCGGGCCTGATCGACGAGAAGGAGGCGCGGCAGCGGCGGAAGATCCTCGAGGATGAAAGCAATTTCTACGGCGCCATGGACGGGGCGGCCAAATTCGTACGCGGCGACGCGATTGCCGGCCTGATGATCGTTTTCATCAATGTCATCGGCGGCATGGTCATCGGCGTTGCCCAACAAGGCATGAGCTTCGGCGACGCGGCACGGTCCTATACCCTGCTGACCGTGGGCGATGGCCTGGTCACGCAAATTCCCGCTCTGATCGTTTCAACCGGCGCGGGCATGCTCGTGACCAAGGCGGGCGTGACCGGTTCGACCGACAAGGCCCTGTTCAGGCAGCTCAGCACCCACCCCTCCGCGCTGGGCATGGTCGCGGTCCTCCTCGGCGTCATGGCGATCCTGCCGGGCATACCCACCCTGCCCTTCCTGCTGTTCGCAGCCGCGACTGGGGGCAGCGCCTTTTATCTGTCGCGCCGCACCGAGACATCGGCTCCTGGCAAAGCCGCCACCGCGCCTGCATCTCCCGCACCAAGCGAAGAACCGATCGCCACCGCGCTCACGATCGACCCGCTGCGGCTAGAGCTCGGTTACGGCCTGCTTGGATTGATCAACGCGCCCGGGACGCAGCGCCTCACGGATCAGATCAAAAGCCTGCGCCGGCAGCTCGCCCAGGATATGGGCTTCATCATGCCGGCGGTGCGTATCCAGGACAATCTCCAGATCGGCGCCAATGCCTATGTCGTCCGCATCAAGGAAATTCAGAGCGGCGGTGGCGATCTCCGGCCCTCGATGGTTTTGGTCCTCGATCCGCGCGGCGACAAGATTCCTCTTCCTGGCGAGGAAACTCGCGAGCCAGCCTTCGGTCTTCCCGCGATGTGGGTCGAGCCCCGTTATCGGGAAGAAGCGGCGTTTCGCGGCCTGACGGTGGTGGACCCCGCCATGGTGATCACCACGCATTTGACGGAAATCGTCAAGGACCATATGGCAGAATTGCTCTCTTCGGCGGAGACGCAGAAACTTCTAGATGAGATTCCGAAGGATCAGCAAAAGCTGGTCACCGACTTGATTCCCAGCCAGATTTCCCTGACCGGCGTGCAGCGCGTCCTACAGGCGCTGCTGAGCGAGCGTGTGTCGATCCGCGACCTTCCTACCATACTCGAGGCGATCTCGGAAGTGTGCGGGACCTCGCGTAACATCACGCTCATCGCCGAACATGTGCGCATGCGGCTCGGCAGGCAGATATGCGATGCCGCCAAGGATGCAAACGGCGCCCTGCCGATCGTCCATCTCTCGGAGGAATGGGAACAGATTTTCGCCGAGGCCCTGCGCGGAGACGGCGAACAGCGCCAACTCGCCATAGCGCCCAGCGATCTGCAGCGTTTCATCCAGACGGTTCGACAGGCCTACGAGCGCTTCACGCTCATCAACGAGGCGCCGGTCCTGCTGACCTCGCCTTATTTACGCCCCCACATAAGGGCAATCGTGGAGAGGTTCCGCCCCGCGATTGCGGTCCTTTCGCAAAGCGAGATTCATCCCCGGGCGACCCTGCGCAGTCTTGGTCAGGTATAGAAGAGCGGTTCCGGCGTCAATCGAAGCGGGATGGATTTCAGCGGTGGGCGTACCGCCGCTGCTGGATGGCATCGAGGCGCGCGCTTTCGCGCCGTTCCTCCAGCCTCCGCTGCCGCTCGAGCCGCTGGTTTATGATCTGCTCGGTCTTCTTCATCTCGCTGAATGACTCGGTCATTTTTTCGCGAAGGGATTCCAGTTCGAGATGGAGCCCGGAAATGGTCACTCGAAGCCGGCTCTGTCGCTCCGCCACCGCACGGTGATAGGCGGGTAAGGCGCGCTGAAGCTCGGGCGACTGTCGCGCTCTCTCGATTTCATTGGCGAGCATGCGGTCGATCCTAACCAAATCGTGGTTGAGTTTGGCGATCAGCGTTTCGAAATCCGCCACCTGGCGGCGCCGTTCGTCCAACGCCCAGCGCTGGCTTTTCAGCAATTGCTCCATTCCGTTCATTCCAATACCTCCTCGAGAATTTTACGCAGACAGGCGTAACTTTGCTGTAAATCCGCGGCCTCGGTGCGGTTCTGGGCCAGGAGCCCATCCAGCGCGGGGTAAAGATCGATTGCCTTGTCGGTGAGTGCATCCGAGCCCTTCTTATAGGCCCCGAGGCGAATGAGCTCTTCCATGTTGGCGTAGGCCGCGAGATAGCGCCGCGCCGTACTGACCAGCGTATTTTCCTCATTCGTGTTGCAGCCGGGCATGGACCGGGAGAGCGAGCGCAGCACATTGATCGCCGGATACCGGCCCCGTTCGGCGATCTGGCGCTCCAGCACCACGTGGCCATCCAAAATGCCACGCACCGCATCGGCAATCGGCTCGTCATGATCGTCGCCTTCGACCAGAACGGTAAAAATTCCCGTGATGCTGCCCCGGCCCTTGCTCGGTCCCGCGCGCTCAAGCAGCTTGGGCAGTTCGGCGAAGACGCTCGGCGTGTAGCCCTTGGCGGTAGGCGGCTCGCCCACAGCTAAGCCGATTTCGCGCATGGCCATGGCGTAGCGGGTAACGCTGTCCATCATCAGCAGGACATCCCTGCCCTCGTCTCGGAAATATTCGGCGAGCGCCATGGTCAAAAGCGCCGCCTGCCGGCGCGCCAGCGCAGATTCGTCAGAAGTCGCTATCACGGTAACCGACTTGGCGAGACCCTCGGGGCCGAGTTCGTCCTGGAGAAACTCCTGCACCTCTCTGCCGCGCTCGCCGATCAGGCCGATCACGTTCACGTCCGAAGCGGAGTTGCGCGCCATCATGGCCATCAACACCGATTTGCCGATCCCCGAAGCCGCGAATAGACCCAGCCGTTGGCCGCGACAGCACGTCGTGAATAGATTCATCGCCCGGACACCCAAATCGATCCGTGGACCCAATCGCTGGCGCGCATGGGCAGGCGGTGGCGATTGGCGGAGAGAAAAGTCTCGTGATCCCTCCTTCAGTGGCCCACGGCCGTCGGCGGGGTGGCCGTAGGCATCGACGCATCGGCCGAGCCATTCCGGCGATGGGCGCACCACGGAACTCCCCTTGGCGGGGTAAGCCCGGCTGTGCAGGGCGATCCCCTCCAGGGAATCGTAGGCGAGCGCCAAGGCCCTTCGCTGGCGGAAGCCCACGATCTCCGCCAAGGACCCTTCGCCCAGCAGGCAGCGATCTCCGACCGAGAGCTGGCCCTCCAACCCCGCGATTTCCACAAGCATGCCAAGGAGCTGGACGACATAGCCAAACGGCCGGGCGCAGGGGAACCGATCGAGGGTGGAAAGGAGCTGCTCATGGCTGCGAATCATGGAGGTGATTCTTGCGTCGCCTTCTTAACATTTTCTGAATATGTGTTATTTTACCGATAGTTACATAAATTGGCCAAACGCGACACTCAGTTAACTTGCTGTTCACCTTTACTGTGGTACGAAAAGGTTTAAGATAAAGGTCAATGGGGTGAAGGATGAGAGTTCTCCTAGTCGAAGATGACGCAAATACGGCACAGAGTATTGAATTGCTGCTCAAAGCCGACGGGATGATCGTCGATACCACCGATCTAGGCGAGGATGGGCTGGAGATCGGCAAGCTCTACGATTACGACATCATCATACTGGATCTGATGCTGCCCGATATCGATGGCTATGAGGTGCTACGCCGTTTGCGCGCTTCCAAGGTCACGACGCCGATTCTTATCCTCTCGGGCCTGAACGAGCTGGACAGTAAACTGCGCAGTCTGGGTTTCGGCGCGGACGATTATCTGGTTAAGCCTTTCGACAAGCGGGAATTGATGGCGCGCCTCCATGCGATCGTGCGCCGCTCCAAAGGTCACGCCGAGGCGATAATTCGCACAGGCAAGTTGGCGGTCAATCTCGATGCCCATACGGTCGAAGTGGACGAGCAACCTTTGCATTTGACCGGGAAAGAATATGGGATCCTCGAGCTTCTCTCCCTCCGCAAAGGTACGACCTTGACCAAGGAAATGTTCCTTAACCACCTTTATGGCGGTATGGACGAGCCGGAACTCAAGATTATCGATGTCTTCGTCTGCAAGCTCAGAAAGAAACTCGCCCAGGCAACGGGCGGAGAAAATTATATCGAGACCGTATGGGGACGTGGCTATATGCTGCGCGACCCATTAACGCCAAAGACCGCATCTGCCGAGATGCCCGATTCAATCAAGCAGGTCGCGGTGGCCTGAAGCGCCGCTACGAAAGCAGCGCCGACTCGACCCTTACGCGAACACGGTTCGGAGTAGTGCGGACCCCTCCGGTAACGAGCCCCGGGAAAGCCCCGCTCCTTTGCGGCATGGCTTGTGCTCGCCATGCCGCCCTGGATCATCCGCTAGCTTAAAGCTTCTGCGCCGCTTCGACGACCTGATGCGTCCAGGCGCCTTCGGGCTTCTTGGTGATGATCGGCGCCGATCCGCCCGTCAGTAGTGTCTCCACGGTTCGGTTATAAGCCGCTTCATCAAGATAACCCGTTCCGCGTGGATTGGTCCCGACCAGCTTGGCCACTTCCTGCATCATCGTCGTTTGGTGCAGTTTGGTTTGTGCACCGGTCTCGTCATTCTTGAGGACAATCTCGACGGCCTCGTCGGGATGCGCGACGGCGTAGTCCCATCCTTTCATCGAGGCCTTGACGAAGCGGGCGAGCTTATCGGCTTCCGCAGGATCCTGCAGATTCTTGTCCAGCGTATAAAGTCCGTCCTCGAGCGTCGCCACGCCCTGGTCCTCGTACTTGAAGGTCTGCAGATCTTCCGTCTTCATGCCGGCCTCGATCAACTGCCCATATTCGTTATAGGTCATGGTCGAGATGCAATCGGCCTGCTTCTGCAAGAGAGGATCGACGTTGAAGCCCTGCTTCAGGACCGAAACGCCGTCGGCCGATTTCTGCCCTTCCGGGAGGATCTTGTATCCAAGCTTGTTCATCCAATTCAGAAAGGGGTATTCGTTGCCGCTGAACCAGACGCCCAGCGTATGGCCGGGAAAATCCTTGGGGTCCGTGATTCCCGAATCCTTGCGACAGGTCAGCATCAGGCCGGATTTCTGGAAAACCTGGGCGATATTGACTAGCGGCGTCCCTTTTTCGCGCGCCGCCAATGCCGAGGGCATCCAATCCACGATGGCATCGGCACCGCCCGCGGCGATGACCTGTTCAGGAGCGATGTCCGGCCCGCCGGCCTTGACGGTGACATCGAGTCCAACATCATTATAGAAGCCCTTCTCCTTGGCAACGTAATAGCCGGCGAATTGCGCCTGGGTGACCCATTTTAGCTGGATGGTGAAAGGATCGGCCGCGTACGCGGAAGCGGCGAGCATGGTTCCCATCACCGCGATGGCTGCAAGTTTCTTGAGCATGTTTCCTCCCTGGTAGGCGCTAATATTAGCGCGAGCGGTAGGAACTATGCCAGTATGTAAATTGACGCTCGAGCAGCGCCAATACGCCATAAGAGAGCGAGCCGGCCACCGCCGCCACGGCGATCGTGGCCCATACCATATCCGTATTCAGCCGCCCGATCTCGACCGAGATGCGAAAACCCATTCCGGCGATTGGCGAACCGAAAAATTCTGCGACGATTGCGCCAATGAGAGCCAGCGTCGAATTGATCTTGAGCGCATTGAACAGGAATGGCAGCGCGGCCGGAAACCGCAACTGCCATAATGTCCGCGCGTAGCTCGCTCCATAAGACCGCATGAGGTCCCGCTGTAAGGGATCCGCGGCAGCCAAGCCAGCCGTGGCGTTGACCAGCATCGGAAAGAAGATCATGACCACGATGACGGCGGTCTTGGACTGCCATCCGAAGCCGAACCACATCACCATGATCGGCGCGATCCCCACGATCGGCACCGCGCTGACGAGATTGCCCAGCGGCAACAGGCCGCGCTGGAGGAAAGGCAGGCGGTCGATCGCCAGCGCCGTCAAAAAGCCCAATCCATTGCCCAGAACGAAGCCGGCGAGAACGGCTCGCAAAAAAGTGACACGAAAATCCGCGACAAACACATCCGCCTGGCCGATAAGCACGGCGCCGATCTGGCTCGGCGTGGGGAGAAGCACCTTGGGGATGTTGAAGGCGGCCACGACGACTTCCCAAAGATAGAGGAGCGCCACACCGAACAGAACCGGCGGCACGAAACGCCATATCCGGCGCGACGGTATCGCACTGACGCCCTCCAGCACCACCCATGCCAGGGCGCACAGTCCCGCGAGCAGAGCGCCATAGGCAGCACCCGCGAGCGGGCCGATGATGTTGAGGTGATGCGCGATGATCCAGACTCGCCAGGCGACGAGGAGACTACCCAAGGCAAAGACTGGCGTGACATCGCGCAGCCAGCCGGTCCATCGATTGGAGGCGGCGAAAAGCAGCGTGCCGATACCGATCATCGCCGGCGCGCTCAGCGGGCCGCCGCCCACCGCAAGGGAGAGAAGCAGCGCGCAGAGGAAAAACAGCGCCGCCACGAGCGCGGCCATCAGGCGCGCCCTCCGGCGCGGGAAAAATAGAGCCGCTCGATGGCCGCGATCAGCAGCAGCAGGAACAGGCCGAGAAAGGCCGCCATGAAGAGGGCTGCCCAAATTTGTACGGTCTGGCCGTAATAGGACCCGCTCAAGAGCCGCGCGCCCAGGCCGGCGGACGCGCCGGTGGGCAGCTCGCCCACGATCGCCCCCACTAGCGAGATGGCAATGGCGACCTTGAGGCTCGCGAACAGGAAGGGAATCGAGGCGCGCAGCCGCAGCTTCCAGAATACCGTCCAGCGACCGGCACTATAGGACCGCATGAGGTCGAGCTGGAGCGGATCGGGCGAGCGCAGACCCTTGACCATACCGATCGCCACCGGAAAGAACCCCAGATACATCGAGATGACCGCCTTAGGCAGAAGGCCTGTCAGGCCGAGGTTGCCAAGCACCACCACAATCATCGGCGCTATCGCCAGGATCGGCACGGTCTGCGACGTGATAATCCAGGGCATGAGCGCGCGGTCGAGGGTGCGGACATGCACGATCCCCGCGGCCAGCACGATCCCGAGGAGAATGCCGAGACAGAAACCAACCAGGGTCGAGCCAGCCGTCACGCCGGCATGGAACAAGAGCGACCTTTTTGCCCACGGCGCGATGGTAAAGACCGACCGCCACAATTCCGCGGCAATCTGATGGGGAACCGGCAGCAGCGGACGGTCGAGCGACCAGCTCATCTTCACCAGATCCCACCAGCTCGGCTGAGCATCACCCGCCAGACGCACGGCCTGGTCATGGTTAAGGATGAGGGCAAGCCCATACCAGGCGAGAATCAGGACCAACACGATTGTTGCAAGAGGAAAGATCCGATTTCTCACTGCTATTCCTGATATGAATGGCCCGCCTTGAGCCCCAGCCGCACACGGTGGGCGAGTGCGTGCGCTTCCGGCATATCGCGGCTGTCGAGCGAACGGTTCCGGCGCGGCAGCGTGCTCTCGATAATATCGACGATGCGGCCCGGCCGCGCGCTCATGACCACAATGCGGCTCGAGAGCAGGACCGCTTCTGGGATGGAGTGGGTCACGAAAATGACGGTCTTTTGTGTCTTTTCCCACAGGCGCAGCAATTCAACATTGAGCCGGTCGCGCGTGATCTCGTCGAGCGCGCCAAAGGGCTCGTCCATGAGCAACAGTTGCGGTTCGAAACTGAGAGCGCGCGCGATGGACACCCGCTGCTGCATGCCCCCGGATAATTGCCAGGGGAATTTTCGGCGGAAATCCGACAGACTCACGAGATCGAGATATTTTTGCACGCGCTGGTCCCTCTCGGCGCGTCCGAGGCCCATGATCTCGAGCGGCAAAGCGACGTTTCCGGCGACGCTGCGCCAGGGAAAGAGTGCCGGCGCCTGAAAGACATAGCCATAGCCGCGCGCGAGCCGATTGGCAGATGGGCTCAGCCCGTTGACTTGGATCGATCCCTCGCTCGGCTGTTCGAGATCGGCGATGATGCGCAGGAGCGTGGTCTTGCCGCACCCCGATGGACCGATGAGGGAAATAAATTCGCCAGGGCGGACGGCGAGGTCAATCTTGCTTAGCGCCTCAACCGGCCCGTCCTCGGTGAAGAAGGTCAGGCCGAGCCCGGCAATGGCAATGACCGGTTCCGCCGCCGCACTGGAATCAGGCATTCGCCCGCTCGACCATCGCGCGCAGCAGCACGTCGCAACCGGCGGCCACATCTTCCTTGGTGGCGTTCTCGACCTCGTTATGGGAAATGCCGTTCTCGCAAGGAATAAAGACCATGGCGGTCGGCGCCACGCGGTTCATATAGCAGGAATCGTGACCCGCGCCGGAAATGATCTCCATATGCGCATAACCCAACTCCTCGGCCCCGCGTTTCACCGCCGCCACGCAATCGGCGTGGAATTTGACCGGAGGCGAATACCAGATTTCCTTGAAATCGAGCGCAAGCCCGATATTGCGCGCAGCACCCTCTGCCGCCTCTTTGACCTCGGCCGCCATCTTGGACAGCGTTTCATCCTCGGGGTGTCGCAGATCCACGGTGAAGAACACCTTGCCGGGAATGACATTGCGCGAATTAGGGCTGACCTGAACCATGCCCACCGTCGCGCAGGCCAAAGGATATTTCAACCCGACGCTATTGACGGCGGTGATGACCTGGGCCGTCCCCACCAGAGCGTCCTTGCGCCGGCGCATCGGGGTCGGCCCGGCATGCGCTTCCTGGCCGGTGAAAGTGACCTCGAACCAGCGCTGGCCCTGTGCGCCCTGGACAATGCCGATGGTCTTTTTTTCCGCTTCCAGGATCGGTCCCTGCTCGATATGCGCCTCGAAAAAGGCCGCCACCGGGCGACCGCCCACCTGCTCCGGCCCGTCATAGCCGATACGCGCCAGTTCCTCGCCCATGGTCTTGCCCTCGATATCGGCGCGCGACAGGCCGTAATCGAGATCGAACACACCGGCGAACACGCCTGAGGCCACCATGGCTGGCGCGAAGCGCGAGCCTTCCTCATTGGTCCAGATCGCGACCTCGACCGGGCGCTGGGTCTCGTAATTGAGATCGTTGAGCGTGCGCACGACCTCGAGCCCAGCCAACACGCCATAGACGCCATCGAACCTGCCGCCGGTCGGCTGGCTATCGATATGGCTGCCCGTCATGACCGGGGGGAGCGAATTGTCCCGTCCGGGCCGGCGCGCGAACACGTTGCCCATCCGGTCGATGCTGATGGTGCAGCCGGCCTCGCGGCACCAGCGGATGAAGAGATCGCGGGCCTGCTTGTCGAGATCGGTCAGCGCCAGCCGGCACACGCCGCCCTTGGCGGTCGCCCCTATCTTGGCCATTTCCATGAGACTGTCCCATAGCCGGTCGGCATTGATTCTGAGATTGGTCGGCATTTTTCCTCCTCGGCTCTTTTATTCCGCGGCCACCTTGCGCAAGGGATTGCGGGGATCCTGGGTCCAGTTCATGTAGGGCTTCTCGCTGGGCTGGGGCTGCATGGTAATGCAGTCGGGGACAGGACAGACATGCTGGCATAGGTTGCAGCCGACACATTCCTCCTCGATCACCTCATAGCGTCGCTTGCCGTCGACCCGCAACGCGGCGATCGATTGGTGGGAAGTGTCCTCGCAGGCAATATGGCAGAGCCCGCATTGGATGCATTTCTCCTGGTCGATATGGGCAATCGTCTTGAAGTTCATGTTGAGGTATTGCCAGTCGGTCACGTTGGGCACGGCACGGCCGCGGAAATCTTCCAGCGTCTCATAACCCTTGCTCCGCATCCAATTCTTCAGCCCCTCGGCCATGTCATCGACGATACGAAAGCCGTAATGCATGGCCGCGGTGCACACCTGCACCGTTCCGCACGACAAGGCGATGAACTCGGCCGCGTCGCGCCAGTTCGCTATGCCGCCAATGCCAGAAATGGGGATACCGTGCGTGTCCTTATCCCGCGCAATTTCGGCGACCATGTGGAGGGCGATCGGCTTGACCGCCGGCCCGCAATAGCCGCCATGCGTTCCCTTGCCCTCGACTGTTGGCGTCGGCGCCATGGCATCGAGGTCGATCGAAGTGATGGAATTGATCGTATTGATCAGCGAAACGCCATCGGCGCCACCTCGTCTGGCAGCCCGCGCTGGTCCGAGAATGTTCGTCACATTAGGCGTAAGCTTGACGAGCACCGGCATGCGCGAATACGTCTTGCACCAGCGCGCCACCATTTCGACATACTCAGGCACCTGCCCGACGGCCGCCCCCATGCCGCGCTCCGACATGCCGTGAGGACAGCCGAAATTCAGCTCGATGGCGTCGGCGCCGGTATCCTCGACGCGTTTGAGGATGTTCTTCCAGGATTGCTCCTCGCAGGGAACCATGAGCGAGACGATCATGGCGCGGTCGGGCCAGTCGCGCTTCACCTGCTTGATCTCGCGCAGGTTGATCTCGAGCGGCCGGTCGGAGATCAGCTCGATATTGTTAAAGCCGATCATCCGGTCGCCGTTCTGGTGGATGGCGCCGTAGCGCGAGGACACGTTCACGACCGGCGGATCCTCGCCCAGTGTTTTCCAGACTACGCCGCCCCACCCGGCCTTGAAGGCGCGCACGACATTATATTCCTTATCGGTGGGTGGCGCCGAAGCCAGCCAGAAGGGGTTCGGCGATTTGATCCCAAGAAAATTGCTCCTGATATCGGTCATGGCCTGCTCCTATTTTTCGCCACGCAGATAGGCATCGATTGCCTGGGCGGCGCGCTTGCCCTCCTCGACCGCTTGCACGGTGAGGTCTTGTCCCTGCGCCGTGCAGTCGCCGCCTGCAAAAACGCCGCGCAGCGACGTTTCCCCATTCTCGTTGACCGCGAGCTTGCCATGAGCCACCGCCAGGATCTCCTGGGCCTCCGCATGCAGAGGGTCTGGCACGAGCTGCTGGCCAATCGCTTTGAAGATTTGATCCGCCACCAGCGTGAACGTGTCACCAGTACCCAAGAGCCGTCCCTGCTCGTCAAGCTCGGTATATTCGAACTCGATACCGGTCACACGACCGCCTTCGCCGAGCAACCGCTTCGGCTGTGCCCAGAGCTTGACGGTCACGCCGTTGAGGCGAGCGAATTCTTGCTCATGGCCCGTGGCGCTCATATGCTCGGCACCCCGCCTATAGACCAGCGTCACGTCGCGGGCGCCCAGCCGTTTGCTTTGCACCGCGATATCGATTGCCGTATTGCCGCCGCCGATGACCACGACGCTGCGCCCGATCGCGAGGCGTGCCTTGTCGGGCGCCTGGCGCAGTTCGGCGATGAAGGCCACCGCATCCATGACGCCTTGCCAGTTTTCACCTTCCAGCCCGAGCGCCTTTACTCCGGCCAGGCCCACCGCCAAGAAGACCGCATCATGGTCGCGGCGTATCTGCGTCAGCGTGAAATCCCGCCCCAGCATACGGCCGACATGCGGCGTGATGCCGCCGATGCCCAGGATGAAATCCACTTCGCGCTGGGCGAAATTATCGACTGTCTTATACGCCGCGATGCCGTATTCGTTGAGGCCGCCCAGCTTGGGCCGCGCCTCGAACAGGGCGACGTCGTGGCCGAGCATGGCGAGGCGATGGGCGCAAGAGAGCCCCGCAGGGCCTGCGCCGACTACCGCCACGCGCTTGCCGCTCGCGCTCGCGCGCGAAAACGGCTGGGGCTCCCGGGCCATGAATTGGTCGGTGGCATAGCGCTGCAGCGCGCCGATGCTCACCGGCTTGTCCTCGGAATGATTGCGGACACAGGCCTGCTCGCACAGAATCTCGGTAGGACAGACACGCGCGCACATGCCTCCCAGTATGTTCTGCTCGAAAATCTTGACCGCCGCGCCACGCACATTGTCGGTCGAGATCATGCGAATGAAATTCGGAATGTCGATGCCTGTCGGGCAAGCCTCCACGCACGGCGCGTCGTGGCAGAAATAGCACCTGCTGCTTTCCACTAGAGCGCGCTTGCGGTCGAGGGCCGGCTTGATGTCGGCGAATTGATCGTCCGCAGCCATGGACATTATCGGCGTCGTGCCTTCGGCCATGCTTCCTCCCCTGAAAAGATTCAGTTTAGGCGAGCCTCAGCCTACGATCAAGCGTGCCTAGCGCCCTGCCCGGTAGAACAGCGCTATCAGGAAAACGGCCCCGAGCGCGAATATTAAGACAATGGCATCGGTTTCAGGCGCAGGTATTAAACGCTGCAGGGCGAAGCGGAACGGCAGAGATACCTTGATCGAACGATTGAAATCATGTTAGCCCCGACCTTCGCAATGACAGACGCAATCGGCACATCGACGGCATCGCCTCCCCGTTCCTTTACCCTCACGCACGCACCGTCACGGCGCATCCTCAGCGAAGTCCACCAGTATCGGCCCGACATAGACGGCATGCGTTGCATTGCAGTGATGCTGGTGATTCTCTACCATGCGTTCCCCTCGCTCGTTACAGGTGGTTTCATCGGCGTCGATATATTCTTCGTCATTTCGGGCTTCCTAATAACGTCGCAGCTTGTGCAATCCTCGGTTGGAGTCAGGGAATCTGGCTGGACCGTGATGCGAGATTTTTATATGCGGCGCGTGCGACGGATCTTCCCTGCCCTTGCGATCGTTCTTCTCGCGACCTACGGGATCGGATTGATACTACTCACCCCGGACGACTTGGTGGCCCTGGCCAAAACCATGGCGGGTGGTGCGCTCTTTTCCTCCAATATCGTGCTGCTCCAGCAGACAGGTTATTTCGATGTGGAAGCTGCGAGGAAGCCGCTTCTGCATCTTTGGTCCCTCGGCGTTGAAGAGCAATTCTATATTTTCTGGCCACTCTTAATTCTGGCTTCCCGCAAATGGGATCGCCGCCACGTTGTTTTCACGACCATTAGCCTGATCGCGCTGTCTTTTAGCCTTCATATCGCTCTAGTCCGATTCCACCACGGCGCAGCGGCTTTTTACCTACCTCTCACCCGTTGCTGGGAATTGGCGGCGGGCGCGCTTCTTTCCCTCGGGTTTCCAACCGGCCATAAGCGCACCGATACGTCGGCACTTCCGCGTGTCTTCTCGAGCTTCCGATCCGCTCTCCCCGAGCTGCTGGCGTTACTGGCATTTGCTGGAATTATCTACGCCGCTCTCTGGATGCCACGGAAAATTGCCTATCCAGCCTGGAGCACTTTGCTGCCGGTCATCGGCGCCATGATCTTGATTCGTACACCACGCTCGAAGCTCAATCGGCTTATTCTATCCTCCCGCCTCATGGTCACGATTGGCCTGATAAGCTACCCGCTCTATCTCTGGCATTATCCGCTTCTCGCTTATCTGAGAATATGGCGGGGCGGTGAACTGAATCTCTCCGATATTGGAATCGCCATTACTGCCTCTACGGCGTTATCCTTCCTGGTTTATTACGGTGTAGAGCGCCCTATCCGCCATGGCACCAGAGCCATACCGCAAGTAAAAGCCTTCGTTCTTTGCGGCATTGTTGGGGTGATCGCCATGGCCGGCTCTCTTACGGTATATCGACAAGGTTTCCCCGCCAGATTTCCTCCGGTACTCCAGATTAGCGCCGACAGGCTGAATGTACAGGCAATCTCCGCCTGGCGTGAACATGAGTGTTTTCTCGAGCCAGAGGACGATATCTCTCTATTTTCGTCGCGTTGCGCGGGAGCAGGACGCCATCCCCTGGTCCTGCTATGGGGCGATTCCTCTGCCGCGTCGATCTTTCCAGGTCTCCAAACAATCGCCGCGAAGCGGAGATACGATGTCGCCCAATATACGGCCAGCGCTTGCCCGCCTCTGCTAGGAGTGGATCAACCCGACCGGCCAAAATGTCGAGCGACGAACGACTTCGTTATCAATCGCATCGCCACGCTAAAACCCGAGCTCGTCATCCTGCAATCCTATTGGCGCTACGGTCCGATCGATGAGGCACTCTCTCGGACAATTGAAGAATTGAGAAGAATCGGCATCAAGCGGATCGTCTTGATCGGCCCCGATATTATCTGGCAGGGCGGTTTGCCGCAAACTGCCTATCGCTACTACTTCGATCACAAGAATACGCCCAATCCATACCTGCCGGAAAGGATACGTGCCGACATGGCAGTCGATCTCGATGATGGCATGCGCCTTCTCGCGCAAAAGCTTCACATTCGCTATATCTCCGCCATAGACACGCTGTGCAACGAAAGCGGATGCCTGACCAGTGTCGATGGCAAACTTATCGCGTTCGACTTTCACCATTTGACCATCGCCGGTGCGGACTATTTTGCCCAGGCCATCGGGGACAAAATTTTCGGCTCCGACTAGAGCGATAAGGAATCATCGCCCTCGGCTGGCATCAGCTATATGGATCGTCCCGCATTCAAGGATCATCTGCGCCGTTCCAGAATGCCAATAATGGCAGAAATCGAGCCAGGCAGAGGGATCGCCGATAAGGTTGGCGGTGGGAGACGAAGGATAAAGCTTTTGTTAACCGGCTCCGTTTACCCTCGGCACCATCGAGGTATACGATCCATATGGAAACATCAGAAATTCAGATTGCCGAGACCCTGTACCCTGATGCCTCCGTCCTGAGGCGGTTCCTCGCTTATTGGGAATCCAAGTGCGCGGGGCGCCCGTTTCCTTCGCGCCGCGACATCGACCCGGTCGATTTTCCCTATGCGCTTGGAAACATCGCTCTACTCGATATCGAGCGAGACCGCTTCCGCTTTCGGTTGAGCGGCGCGAACATCGCAAAAAACTTCGAACACGATTTGACCGGTCGTTACCTCGATCAAATGCAGACACCTGCGCAGCGAGACGCTCTCGCAGCGCTCTACACCAAGGTCAAGGAGCTGCGAGCGCCCCTCCGGTACTTTCGCCGCTTTTATGCCATGGGACGAAGCGCCGAACAGGAAGGGATGTGCCTGCCTTTTTCAAATAGCGAAGAAAACGCCCTCGATATAATCTGTGATATCATCGCTCCGTCGGGACAAAGCATTACGATATCTCCACCGCGTCAAGCAGCCGGTTTGACGTCCGGGCTAGCCTTCAACTGATAGAGCAGGGTTATCCGAGAGCCGCCTGGGCTGCGGCGAGCTTTGCAATCGGCACGCGGTAAGGCGAACATGAAACGTAATCGAGACCGAGGGCGGCGCAAAACGCCACCGACGCCGGGTCACCGCCATGCTCGCCGCAAATGCCGAGCTTGATCCCCGCCCGCTTGGCACGGCCGCGCTCGCATGCCATCGCGATGAGCTGGCCCACCCCCTCCTGATCGAGAGTCACGAAGGGGTCGCGCTTCAAGATCCCATGCTTTTCATAATAATGCAGGAAGCGCGCGGCATCGTCGCGCGACAACCCATACGTGGTCTGCGTCAGATCATTCGTGCCGAAGCTGAAAAAAGCGGCCTCTGCAGCGATCTCGCCCGCCAGCAATGCGGCGCGAGGCAACTCGATCATGGTCCCCACCATATAAGCGAGGGAGATTGCCTGTTCACGCTGGACGTCCGCGGCGACGCGATCCACCACCGCCTTCATGAGCGAGAGCTCGGTGGGCATGCTGACCAGCGGAATCATGATTTCAACCAGCACCGTCTCGCCGCTTTTGCGGAATACTTCAGCGGCTGCCTCGAATATCGCCCGCGCCTGCATTTCGTAAATTTCAGGGAAGGAAATGCCGAGCCGGCAACCGCGGTGACCAAGCATGGGATTCGCTTCCTGCAATTGCTGCGCGCGGTTTATCACCTGCTCGGTGGTGGTCCCCGCCGCCGCGGCCACCTGGGCCATCTCCGCCTCGGTGTGGGGAAGGAATTCGTGCAAGGGTGGATCGAGCAGGCGGATCGTCACTGGAAAACCGCGCATGATCTCGAAGATCTCGACGAAATCGGCGCGCTGCATCGGAAGGATCTTGGCTAATGCCTGGGTGCGGCCCGCCGCGCTGTCCGCCATGATCATCTCCCGCATGGCCACGATGCGTTCTCCCTCGAAGAACATATGTTCGGTGCGGCACAGGCCGATCCCTTCCGCGCCGAAAGCCCGCGCGGTCCGCGCATCGAGCGGGGTCTCCGCATTGGCGCGTATCTTCATGCCGCGTACCTGATCCGCCCATTCCATGAGAATCCTGAAATCCCCCGACAGATCCGGCTGGATGGTAGGGACTTCCCCGGCGATGATCTCGCCGGAGCTTCCATCGATTGTGATGATATCCCCGTCGCGCAGCCGCTGGCCCTTGACGGTCATGACCCGCTCCTTGGCATCGATACGGATATCGCCTGCGCCGGCGACGCACGGACGTCCCATGCCGCGCGCGACCACCGCCGCATGGGACGTCATGCCTCCACGGGTCGTGACAATGCCGGCGGCGGCATGCATGCCATGGATATCCTCGGGACTGGTCTCGACTCGGACCAGAATCACCGTCTCCCCGCGCGCCGCGCGGTCTTGCGCCTCATCGGCGGAAAAAGCGATGTGGCCACACGCCGCACCGGGGCTAGCCGGCAGTCCGCGCGCCAGCACGTTCTTCTTGGCGCTCGGATCGAGCGTCGGATGCAGCAGTTGGTCGAGCGAGGCCGGATCGATACGTCTCAGGGCGGTGCGGTGATCGATCAATCCTTCCGCGCACATATCGACCGCGATCTTGAGCGCTGCCTGGGCGGTTCGCTTTCCCGCGCGGGTCTGCAGCATATAGAGGGCACCGTTCTGCACGGTGAACTCGATGTCCTGCATGTCCCGGTAATGACGTTCCAGGATGCCCCGCACCGTTTCAAGCTGGGCGAAGACCTCTGGCATGGTTTCTTCCATTGCCGGAAGCTCGGCCTGATGGGCGCGCTTGCCGGCCAGGGTGAGGTGCTGGGGCGTGCGCGTCCCCGCCACCACATCCTCGCCCTGCGCATTGACGAGATATTCCCCGTAGAACTCCTTTGCCCCGGTCGAGGGATTGCGTGTGAAGGCAACCCCGGTCGCGCAATCATCGCCACGATTGCCGAATACCATCGCCTGGACCGTTACCGCCGTGCCCCAGGATTCGGGTATATGGTTGAGCTTGCGGTACGTCTGCGCGCGCGGCGTCTGCCATGAAGCGAAGACAGCGCCGATGGCGTTCCATAGCTGTTCCTGCGGACTTTGCGGAAACTCCCTGCCGGTTTCCGCCATAATCTTGTCCTTATATTGGGCAACGATGTCCTGGAGGGCGGGTTCGTCGAGCTCGGTGTCGAGGGTGAGCCCGCGGTCGGTCTTGGCCAATTCCAGGATATCCTCGAAATGATAGTGAGGAATCCCCATCACGACGTCCCCGTACATTTCGATGAAACGGCGATAGGAATCGTAGGCGAAGCGCGGATTATCCGACTGGCGCGCGAGCCCCACGACCGTCTCGTCGTTGAGGCCCAGATTGAGAACTGTATCCATCATGCCGGGCATCGACACCCGCGCCCCCGATCGAACCGAAACCAGGAGGGGTACCTCCCGATTGCCGAAGGAGAGCCCGATCAGTTTTTCGATATGGGCAACACCCTCGTCAATTGCCGCGCGCAGCGTGTCGGGGTAAGTCCGGCCATGGTCATAAAAATAGGTGCAGACTTCTGTGGTAATGGTGAAGCCTGGCGGCACGGGCAGGCCCAGCATACTCATCTCGGCGAGGTTGGCGCCCTTGCCGCCAAGCAGCTCCTTCATGGCCGCGCTTCCCTCCGCCTTGCCGGCGCCGAAGCGATAAATCCATTGCGTCATGCCGTCCCCTCTATCTTCGAAAAATCCGCGATAGTTCCCAGCGCGCCACGCAGGAAAGCAAGCAATCGTAACCGATTGGCCCTCAGCGCGGGATTGGCGTCGTTCACGGTCACCTTCTCGAAGAAGGCATCGACGACCCCGTGGATTCTCGCAAAACAGGCCATCGCCTCGCCGAATTCCTCACGCGCCAGCCTTGGTCCCGCTTCCTGCGCCGCCGCACTCATCGCTTCGTGGAGCTGCTTCTCCGCGGGCTCCCGCAAGAGGGCGGGCTCTATTTCTTCCTCGTAAGAACGGCCGTCCTTCTTTTCCTCGATCCGCACGATATTCGTCGCCCTTTTGTAAGCGGCCAGCAGGGTCTTTCCCTCGGCACTTTCCATCAGCGCCTGCAATGCCCGAACGCGCGCAACCAACCGCACCAGATCGTCAGCATTGCCCAGCGCAAACACGGCGGCGATCAAATCGTGGCGCACGCCCTGATCCTTGAGAGCCACCTTGAGCCGATCGGCGAGGAAGGCGAGGATGTCGGCGATCACTTTCTTGGGACGGTGCGAGCGGCCCGGAACCGCCATGTCGAAGGTCTCGCCCAGGGCATAATACCCGCTATAGGCCGCGGCCAAGACATCATGGAGGCGCAGCCGTAGATCGTTTTCCAAAATGAGCCGGATTATACCCAGCGCAGCGCGGCGCAGACCGTAGGGGTCCTTGGAACCGGTCGGTTTCTCCTCCATGGCGAAAAAGCCGGTCAGTACGTCGATCTTGTCGGCGAGCGCCAGGGCGATTGCGACCGGGGCGCGCGGGCAGGCATCGGCAGGGCCGAGCGGACGGTACTGGTCGGCGATAGCACCGGCCACTGTCGCGGGCCTCCCCTCGGCCGCTGCATAATGACCGCCCATGATCCCCTGTAGCTCGGGGAATTCTCCGACCATCGCCGTCACCAGATCCGCCTTGGCCAACCGGCCGGCCTGACCGCATTCCGTAGGATCCGCCCCGACGGCCGGCGCCAGTTTCTCGGCCAGGACAGCGAGGCGAGCAGCACGCTGCGCGAGGTTGCCCAATTTGGCGTGGAACACGATCGCTTCCAACTGGGGAAGGCGTTCCTTGAGCGGGATTTTCCGGTCCTGGTCCCAGAAGAAGCGCGCATCGGAGAGGCGCGCGCGCAGCACCCGCTCGTTGCCCGCGATGATCGCGCTCCCGCCATCGACGGCCTCGTTATCCGCGACCAGCAGGAACCGGTTCGCCAGCGCACCGTCGGGCTTGAGCAGGGCGAAGAACTTCTGATGGTGACGCATGGTCTCGATCAGCACTTCTTTGGGCAGGGACAGGAATTCCTCGGCAATCGCGCCTCTTAGCACGACCGGCCATTCGCTGAGCCCATTCACTTCTTCCAGCAGCGCCGGATCGTCGGCGATGATCAGACCTTCCGCCGCCGCGGCTTTTTCGAGATCGCGCTTGAGACGCGCCCGGCGGGTTTCCTGATCGAGGATCACATGACCCCGCAGGAGCTTTTCCTGGTAATCGCTGAAATTTTCGACGGGCAGCCGGCCCGGGGCCAGGACCCGATGACCCACTGTCTCCGCCTGGAACCGATAGGGCGTGCCGCCGAAGACGATCCCGCCCTCGACCGCGCGGCCGTCGAAAAGGACGAGGATCTGGCGCAGGGGACGGACCCAGCGCTGGGTCTGTCCCGCAAACCGCATGCTCTTTGGCCAGGGAAGCGCCGCGAGAACAGTGGAAACGAGTTGCGAAGCGATAATTGTCATCGGCACGGGTTCGCGGCGCAATAAAGCAAACCAGAAGCGGCCCTTATCCGTATCCTTCTGCATGCAGCGATCGAGCGTCGCAAGGCCCGTCGATTTCAAAAAGCCCGCGATGGCCGGCTCCGGCGCATCGACGCGCGGGCCGCGCCGTTCTTCCTCGCTGCCCGGCGTCGCAAGCGGCAACCCGCATGCGAGCAGCACCAAGCGGCGGGGAGTCGTGAATGCGTGAAGCGAAGAGGGACTGATCCCATGTTCGCTAAAAACGCTTTTGGCGAGCCTCTCCAGGTCGGCCGCGGCAGGCTTCTGCATGCCCGCGGGAATTTCCTCGGTCAGGAATTCGAGCAGCAGCTCCGCCATCGTCACACCACCAAAGCATCGCGGGCGACATAGGCTTCGCAGCAGGCCTTGGCCAATGCGCGCACCCGACCGATATAGGATTGCCGCTCGAGAACCGAGATGACCCCGCGCGCATCCAGCAGATTGAAAAGATGGCTCGCCTTCAGGCACTGGTCATATGCCGGCAGAGGCAGGGCCTCGCCGGCCAAGAGGGCAGTGCATTCCCGTTCGGCATCACCAAAATGGCGCTTGAGCGTGTCGGTGTCTGCGCGCTCAAAATTGAATGCACTATATTGCCGCTCAGCGTCCCAATAGACATCTCGATAGGAAACCCCCGCGTCGTTGAAGCGCAGATCGAAGATGTTTTCCACCCCCTGGACATACATCGCCAAGCGTTCGAGCCCATAGGTCAATTCCGTCGAGACCGGATTGCAATCTATCCCGCCGACTTGCTGGAAATAGGTGAACTGGCTGACTTCCATTCCATCGAGCCAGACCTCCCAACCCAAGCCCCAGGCGCCCAACGTCGGGCTTTCCCAATCGTCTTCGACGAAGCGGATGTCGTGGCGCCGGCGATCGATGCCGATGGCATCGAGCGAGCCCAGATAGAGCTCCTGGCTATCGGCGGGCGAGGGCTTCAAAATCACCTGGAACTGATAGTAGTGCTGGAGGCGGTTGGGGTTTTCGCCATAGCGGCCATCCTTGGGCCGGCGGGAAGGCTGTACATAGGCCGCGTTCCAGGGCCTGGGACCCAGGGCCCGCAACGTCGTTGCCCAGTGAAAGGTCCCCGCCCCCACCTCCATGTCATAAGGCTGCAGGAGGATACATCCCTGCTCCGCCCAGTAGTTCTGGAGGGTACGTATCAGCCCCTGGAAGGAAAGCGCCTTGTCCACCTTAGCCCCTATTGCATTGCACCATAAAGATACTGGAGCGAAAGATCAACTCAGGGCAGAAAGGGAGCGGCTAAACTTCTTCCTTGATGCGTGTATTCTTGACCCCGTCGGCGGGCGGCCAGTACGCATTGGCACCCAGCCCCTGCAAAGCCAGGCCCGGACCCAGCTGATCGAGCATGGCGCGCTTCAATTGCTGGGTCAGCAAAACCCGCGCATACCGCAAGGTCAAGGGAGGCTGCTTCAGCAATTGCTTGGCCAGTGCCCGAGCCCGGGTCATCAGTTTTGCCTGCGGCATGATTTCAGCCACCACGCCCAATCGATGTGCTTCCTGTGCGGTCAATTTTTCACCGGTCAGGAGAAAATAGCGGCCGCGATTGACGCCCAGCACCAAGGGCCAGACCACGTGCACACCGTCCCCGGGTACCAGACCACTCGGAAAATGCGGCGCATCCTGAAAGACAGCATGGTCGGCGGCCAGGACGATATCGCAGAGAACCGCCAGCTCCGCATGGATAAACACCGGACCATTCACCGCCGCAATCATCGGCACTTCGATATCCAGCAAATCCATCAGAAGGTGTTTTGCGTTCCAATAGATATGATCCCATGTATGCGGCGTCATGCTGGTCGCGGGCAGGCGGCTCCCTACATTATCGGGATCGACCTCCTCGATGAATGAGGAGCCGGTGCCGGTCATAATGATCACCCGGTTCTCCCGGTCGGCCCCGATATCCCGGAAGGCGTGACAGAATTCCTCATGCGGGCCTGCCCCCCACACCAACGTTTTGCCGTTGGAGTGAAGTGTCAGTTCGAGCACACCTTCTTCGCTGCGGCTCATCTTGATGTGGCGATATTTCTGCGAATAATCTGCAAATTTAGTCATATTCCCCTCCGACTTATGAAAGTATACGTCGTTATTTTATCAGAAGACGACGATAACTCAACTATAGAGAAAGTATTTCCTTTACGGAGAGAATGGAGCCAAAGCTCTACGGATCATCATCCCTAGATGACGGTAAAGATCCCCATCAGCCGTTCGCTGGCGGTCAATCCCTGGCAGGCACAATCCAGAGCGGTATAAGCGGAGGCATGATCTTTATGGAAGTCGTCATAAGCGCGCTGGCTTTTCCACCGGTCGAGCGTCACGTATGTGCCGGTGCCTTTGCGGATTAACATTAAGCCTTCGAACCCTTTTCCCTTTTTCATGAGGCAAGCCCAGGGTCCCCTGCTGCGATAAGCCTTCTCGAATTGCGCCCGCTTGCGCGACTTGACGGTGAATTCCCAAACTACGACGATACTCATCAATTTTACTCATCAATTTCAAGTACCGCTGACTATATACTTATCCAGACCAAGCACGCCGCCTTGTCGTCAAACGATCGCCCATGGTAAGACAGGTCCATGCCGGCTTAGCTCAGGGGTAGAGCAACCGCCTTGTAAGCGGTAGGTCGCGAGTTCAAATCCCGCAGCCGGCACCATCATCTATGACTATGTTCCCTTCTGCGCGCTTTTCCACCCTTTCTCGACGAGTTGGCATCCTCGGCGGTTCTTTCAACCCCGCCCATGGCGGCCATGTCGACATCAGCCTCGCTGCATATGCGGCCTTGGGCTTGGATGAAATCTGGTGGCTGGTGGCCCCGCAAAATCCAATGAAGGCGCGCGAGGGCATGGCCGATCTCGGCCAGCGGCTCCGCGTTGCCACCGAGCTCGTCCGAGCGTATCCCTACATCCACGTAACCGATCTCGAGACGCGGCTCGGCACGATCCATACCGCATCCACGCTCCGCCGGATCCGTCGGCTTTATCCGGCATACCGCTTCGTCTGGGTGATGGGCGCCGATAATCTGGCGCAACTCCACCGATGGAAAGATTGGCGTGCTTTATTTGCCACCATGCCAATTGCGGTCATGGATCGGCCCGGCTATACTTACAAAGGCCTGGCAAGCCAGGCAGCCCGATTTTTTGGCGCATACCGCCACAAGGAACGAGAAAGCCTTTTGTTTGCCTTTGCTTCACCGCCCGCTTGGATTTATCTCCACGAACGCATGAATCCCATCTCAGCCAGCGCAATCCGGGCGTCCTTTGCTCCGCGGGAGGATTGACCATTTCCGTAAAAAAGACCACCGGCAGAAAGAAAGCCTCCGTCCGAGCCCGACCGGGGAGGCCCGATCTGCTCGCGACTGCTTTGCGCATTCTGGACGACGACAAGGCGGAAAATGTCGTTACTATCGATCTTCACGGCAAGAGTCTGATCGCCGATCATATGATCGTCGCGACCGGCCGCTCGAGCCGGCAGCTCGGAGCCATGGCACAGCATCTCGAACAGGAATTGGGCACGCTCGTGGCCCGACCCATTGGAATAGAGGGCAAGGCGCAGGGCGATTGGGTGTTGGTGGATGCGGGCGATATCATCATTCACCTCTTCCGACCGGAAATTCGCGCCCTCTACAATCTCGAGAAGATGTGGGGGGCGCTCGTCTCCGAAGTCACGCCGTCATAATGCACTGCAGCATCGACAACGCTTGCCGAATGTCGCCGCTCTGCTTAAAAGCCAGGAAATCATGTCAGCAAAACCTACGTTCGATGTAACGCCTAATAATCTTGAAGCCTTTTGGATGCCATTCTCGGCCAATCGGCAATTTAAGTCCAAGCCGCGCCTTCTCGTCGAAGCCAAGAATATGTACTACACCTCGATCGAAGGGCGGAAAATACTCGATGCGACGGCCGGCCTGTGGTGCGTGAATGCCGGCCATGGGCGCAAGGAAATTTCGGAAGCCGTGGCGCGACAAATCGAGCAGATGGATTACGCACCGGCTTTCCAGATGGGACACCCGGCCGCGTTCGAGCTGGCGTCGCGTCTCGCCGCGCTCATGCCCGGTGGCCTGGACCATGTCTTTTTCACCAATTCAGGATCCGAATCGGTCGATACGGCCCTCAAAATCGCCCTGGCCTATCACCGCATCCGCGGCCAGGGCAGCAAGCAGCGCCTGATCGGGCGCGAACGGGGCTATCACGGCGTCGGATTCGGTGGCATTTCGGTGGGCGGAATCGTAAGCAATCGCAAGCATTTCGGTACGCTGCTGGCTGGCGTGGATCACCTTCCCCACACCCACGATATCGAGAAGAACGCCTTCAGCCGAGGACAGCCGCCCCACGGGGCTCATCTCGCCGATGAACTCGAACGCATCGTCGCCTTGCATGACGCGAGTACGATTGCCGCGGTGATCGTCGAACCGGTGGCTGGCTCGACGGGGGTCTTGGTGCCGCCCAAAGGCTATCTGGAACGGCTGCGCGCGATTTGCGACCGCCACGATATTCTGCTGATCTTCGATGAGGTTATTACCGGCTTCGGCCGGCTGGGGGCACCGTTTGGGGTGGATTATTTCGGGGTCGTCCCCGACCTCGTTACCACCGCCAAGGGATTGACCAACGGCGCGATCCCAATGGGCGCGGTTTTCGCGAAGAAGCAGATCTACGACGCCTTCATGCAGAATGCCGCCGAGAACATGATCGAGCTCTTCCACGGCTATACCTATTCGGCCCATCCGATCGCCTGCGCCGCCGGACTTGCGGCGCTCGAAATCTATAAAAGGGAAGGTCTGTTCGAAAAGGGCAGCGTGCTCGGCCAATATTGGGAAGATGCGCTGCATGCGCTCAAGGGCATTCGCAACGTCATCGACATCCGCAATTTGGGTTTGATCGGCGCCATCGAATTGGCCCCGATTCCCGGCAAACCGACGGCCCGTGCATTTAAGGCTTTCTTGGACGCCTATGAAAAGGGCCTGCTCATCCGCACCACGGGAGACATCATCGCAATGTCGCCGCCACTGATTGTAGAAAAGCCCGATATCGACAAGATCTTCGATATCCTGAGCGACGTTCTTAAGAATCTCGATTAACCGATCAACTATCGTCAGGGGAAATTATGCTTATCGGTGTACCGAAAGAAATAAAGACACTCGAATACCGGGTGGGTCTCGTCCCATCCAGTGTTCGTGAGCTTACTCACCACAAGCACAAGGTCATCGTCGAAACCGGCGCGGGTCTGGGAATCGGCTTTGACGACAAGGCGTACCGCGACGCCGGCGCACAGATCGCCAAAAGCGCCGCCGAGGTTTTCGCCAAGGCGGAGATGATCGTTAAAGTCAAGGAGCCGCAACCCCAGGAATGCAAGATGCTGCGCCGCGGCCAGCTGCTATTCACCTATCTGCATCTCGCACCAGATCCCGCCCAAACTCAGGCCTTAATGAAATCAGGCTGCACGGCAATTGCTTATGAGACCGTCACCGACCCGAGAGGCGGCCTCCCGCTGCTAGCGCCGATGAGCGAGGTCGCCGGCCGCATGTCCGTCCAAGTGGGCGCGCATTATCTCGAAAAGCAGCCAGGCGGCATGGGTATCTTGCTCGGCGGCGTCCCCGGCGTACCGGCGGGACGCGTGGTGGTGATTGGCGGCGGCGTCTCGGGCACACATGCGATTCGGATGGCCATGGGCATGGAAGCCAGCGTTACCGTCATCGACAAGTCTTTGAACCGCCTCCGTGAGCTGGATGAGCAATTCGGCGCCAAGCTGAATACCATCTATTCCACCGTCGATTCGATCGAGCGATACGTGACACAGGCCGACCTGGTAATCGGCGCGGTCTTGGTTCCGGGCGCGACCGCGCCGAAGCTGGTCAGCCGCAAGACCATCAAGAAGATGCGGCCCGGCTCGGTCCTCGTCGATATCGCCATCGATCAGGGCGGGTGTTTCGAGACCAGTCATGCCACAACGCACGCCGACCCGGTCTATGTGGTGGATGGCGTCGTGCATTATTGCGTGGCCAACATGCCGGGCGCTGTTCCGCGCACCTCAACGTTCGCCCTTAACAATGCTACCCTCCCTTATACAATCGCCCTGGCAAATAAGGGGTATCAGCGCGCTTGCGCCGAAGATCCGCACCTTCTCAACGGGCTAAACATTCATGAAGGGAAGCTGACTTACCGCGCGGTAGCGCAGGCTCTTAGGCTTCCTTTTAGCGAGCCGCGTTCCAGCCTGGGCCTCGCTGCTTAGCACCGCGCCGCCGCCCACCCGCTCCGCTAGCAGCCGGCGCCATCTGAGCTCTAGCCAAGTCGACGCACAAATCTAACGTACGCGCTAGGAGAGGGACATCCGTCGCCTGATCTCGTAAGGAAACCAGGCAGTGCACAACTCCATCCAAATCCGCTACCTTACGGCGACCACGGGATACGACTTCTGACTTGGCCATGGTTCATTGTAACTATGCAACCTTAACGTGTAAAGCGTCCTAGTCGCTTATCCAAATGGCACTTTTGTATCTTCGCCTTGTTGGTCGCGATAGGAGGTTACGATGGACGTTCGTACCATTTTGAAAAAAGACCATCGCGAGGCGATGGCATTGCTCGACCAAATTTGCGAAGGGGACAGCGAGTTGTTTCCCAAGCTGCGCACCGCACTGCTCGCCCATCTTCATGCCGAAGATGAAATCGTCTATGACGAAATCAAGGAAGAAGAAGAGGTCAAGGAGATGATCCTCGACATGGAAGTCGAGCACCATATTACCGAAGAGCTCGTCGATAAAATATCGCGCAGCCGCAAGAAGGGCTCCGATGAGTGGCTCGCCATGTGCCGGGTACTGCGGACCCTGGTTCAGGAACATGTTACCAAGGAAGAAGAAAAGCTCTTTCCCCAGCTCGGTGATTGCTATGACACCGAGACGCTGGATGAGTTGGGTGAAAAAATGACCGCGGCCGAGGACAAGGAAAAACGCAAGGCTGCTTAAAGGGGAGCGGCGCGCTGGAAGGCCTCGTATCGCCTAGATCCGGATGCGCCGCTTCACCAGCTCGCGATCGAACGTCGTGAGCGTCTCCAGGGTGCGCGCGAAGACATCCTCCCAACGCATGGCCTGCTCCCCGCTCATCATGAAGGGCACAGCCTCTTCGACATGCGTGATCGCCGAGATGATAAAACTTCCTTGCTCGACCGCCTGCACGATCTCTTCTTCGAGGATGACGTCTGGAACATTGGCAGCGGGAATGAGCACGCCGTGGGTTATCCCCGTATCTCGTGTGGCGCGGGTCGCCCGAAAGAAACCCTCGATTTTCTCCACGATATCGCCCACCGACTGGGTGGCGCCAAGCTGGTTGAAGGAACCGGTCACCGCGAAATCCTGTCGTACGGCTAGACCAGACAGGGCGGAAAGGATGGCGATCAATTCTGCAACCGAGGCGCTGTCCCCGTCGATGCTGCCGTAATTCTGCTCGAATGTCACGGAGCAATCGAATGACACTGGCAAGTGCGAGCCAAATACGCCTCGCAAGTACGCCTCGACGATAAAAGCCCCCTTCTGTTGGGTTTTCCCTCCGAGCTCCGTGATCCGTTCGAGATTCATGAGCCCTTGGTCGCCGATCCCGGCCCGCGCCGTGACGCGACTGGGCCGGCCGAACTGATGATCGCCCATGTCCCGCACGGTCAAGGCATTCACCTGCCCCACGATATTGCCCTGGGTGGAAATGGCGATATAGCCGCGCTCGAGGTTCTCGAAAAAACGCTGCTCGCTTCGCGAATCGCGATGATGGCGCGCGGCCCAGGCGCGTTTGACGGCATCCTTGGTCAGCGGTCCGAGAACTTCGCAATATTGACACGCCTCGCTCACGACATCCTCGAGAAGCTCGAAACGCGCCGTCAAGATGTCGCGCCGACCGGCCCAGCGGGCCGCAATGCCGAGAATATAGGAAACTGCCTCGGGTTCGGCGACATGACCGTAGCGGGTCGCCATATTGCTGATAAGCTGTCCCAGGCAATCGCGGTTCTTCTTGGTTGCCGGCATATCCGGATCTATGTCCGCCTTGATTTTGAAGTGGGTGCGGAAATCAGGATCAAGGGAAAAAAAGCGATAATAAGTATCCGCCGAACCGACAATCACGACCTTGGCGTCAAGCGGGATCGGCTGGGGGCGCGGCGTTCCGGTCGTGGGCATGGCGCCGGCGCGATGGAGCTCCTCGATGCGGATGACATTATCGCGCAGCGCCGCCTTGAGAAACGTCCAGGTCTGCTCATCCTTGCTCAGGTCATCGGCGCGCAGCACCAGGACGCCGCCATTGGCGCGGTGCAGTGTGCCAGGGCGGATCAAGGTGAGATTAGTTTCCAGCGAACCCTCGCTGCGCATATATTCCATCCTGCCGAAGAGATTTTCATAGGTGGGGTTCGGCTCCAGAACCACGCATCCGTCATCGGTGGCACGATCGATGAACAGATTGACGCTGTATCGCGGCGGGCGGGTCTGGATAGCCGGAGTGCGATCGCGGCGCCAGAGCAGATGTATGTTATCGACCATGTCGGCGGCGAAGTCATCGATCCACGCGCATATTTCGGGATAGGTGGAAAATTGACGCTTCAGCTCCGTGGTTTCCGTGGCAACGAATGTCTGGAGAGTTTGGCGATCTAAGGCCTGGATGTGCGCTTCCGCCTCGGCACGCAGCTGTGCAATCGCATGCTCCATTTGCGCCAAGCTGTTCATAAGCCCAGACCGTACGGTCTCATCGACCGGCGCCGCCGTATTCATACGTACCAGGCGGACACCATTTTGCGTCTGCTCGAGATCGAAACCGTAGCAGCGGGCGGCGATGCGAATATCTTCTTTTCTCTTGGCAGTCTCCTCATCCACGACCCGCAATAGGCTCAAGACTCGTTCCCGATGCGTTTCGCTACCCAGAGCCGTATTCAGCATGGTCTTAATGCGCCTGACCATGCGCGGCACCGCTTCCGAGAAGCGCCGACCATCCCCTGCCCCCAGGCTGAAGGCGAGCGGCTCGCGTTCGTCATGGAAATTGAACACATAAATCCAGTCGTAGCGGTGCTCGCGGGCGCGCCGGCATACCTTGCGCAAATAGGAGACTGTGGCAGTCATGCGGCCGGCGCGATCCTCGCCAAGGACAAAAATATTGAAACCCCGCGCCGTGATGGCAAGACCAATATCCAAAGCCTCTCGCGCTCGAGCGTGGCTGGAAAGATCGAACGCCTCCGCTTCGCAGGGACGCCATTCCGGTTCAGGAATATCAACCTCGCGCGAGCTCAGCGTACGCATGTTTCGAACTCGGCTGTTTGGCAATCGCGCATTTTTCATCATCCATAACAAGGTTTCGCGCCTCTTGTTCCCAATACTGTTCGGAAAGGAAAAATTCTGGAACCGAAGCGCATTCATTCTCTTAGAGAGGAATGAGAACATCAAATGAGGATATCACAATGCAACCCAAGAACGCCTACAGTCTGGTTACTGATGAAATACCCCGTTTGAAACGCTACGCTATGTTTCTCACTCGAGATTCCGAACGCAGTGAGGATCTGATCCAGGACACCTTGGTTCGAGCCATGACCCATATCGAAAAATGGCAACCAGGAACCAATATGCGATCATGGCTGATGACGATTCTGCACAATACTTTTATCAACGATGTCAAGCGTCATCGCCCTCTTTTGACACGGGATGGAAATTGCGATTATTCACGCGTTGTCGATGGAAACCAGGAGCTCGCCCACCAGCTCCGCGATGTCCAGCGCGCCTTCGATCATCTCAGTTCCCATCATCGGGAAATCATCTGGATGATTTGCGTCGAACAGCGGGGCTATAGCGAGGTCGCAGCCGCCCTGAATATTCCTGTGGGCACGGTTCGTTCCCGTCTATGCCGCGCACGCGAACATATTCGTCAGTGGGCGAGCATCGGCTCCCCGCAAGAGAAGGAAGGGGTGTCCCCTTCCCTTCACTGACCGGCCATTACCTATAATCGACCGGTGGCGAGAGCGACGATGGCAAGAACGATGAGAATGGTTACGAAACCGCTGGGATAATATCCCCATGAAGAACTGTAGGGCCACGTCGGAATGACGCCGATAAGGAGAAGAACCAGAATGATAAGCAATACGGTACCAAGCATAGAAGCCTCCTTGAGTTTACTCATCAACCCTGGCAGCACTTGCTTAGTTCCGGGAAGCGAATGCGGGAACCGAATTCTGGCTAAGATGTTGTGGAGAGGTGCGCGATACGCACTATGAAGGAGAAGACAATGGCTAATACTCAAGGCGGTTCAGGCCGCCAGGATAAATCGCAGCAGAGCGGCCGCGAAAAAGGATCACAGCGCGGTGGCCAAAATCAGGGCGGTTCGCAGTCGGGCCGGCAAGGCTCGTCCGGAAGCCAACGCGGGAGCAAATCCTAATACTGATCAAAAAGGCGGGGATGCACTCCCCGCCTTTTTGCTTTCCCTTTGCTCGCATTTCTTTTCCATTTTCCCGCAACCTTAAATTATTTTCCTACCTTAGCTTTTGAATTTCCTTGTTTATTTGAACTTCGCCGAGGAACGGCGGCCCAGGTGCCCTGTTAAAGGTGCGCACATCCAACAAGGAGAAGACAGATGGCAAACGAGAAAAACGAACAAGGTACGTCATCGCGCGGATTCGCGTCGATGGACGAACAGAAGCAACGTGAGATCGCCAGCAAGGGCGGCCAGAGCGTGCCGAGCGAGAAGCGCAGCTTTTCGCAGGATCGTGAACTTGCCTCTGAGGCGGGTCGCAAAGGTGGCCAAGCCAGCCACGGCGGCGGTCGCGAATCCGAAGGTCAGGGTGGCCAGGGCCAGGGTGGTCAGGGCCAGGGTGGCCGCGGCGGTTCTCGCGAACGCTAAGGTGAACTGGGAGGCCCTTGGCGGCCTCCCATTCTTTCAGGAGTTCTAAAATGGCACAATGGGATAAAGAAGAAACAGATCATCTGCGCAAGGATGAAACACACGACCTCATTTCGGCGTCGAAAGTAGACGGTACCAAGGTCTACGACCGCGATCATGACAGCTTAGGCGAAGTGGCCGATATCATGATCGACAAAATCAGCGGTAAAGTGGCCTACGCCGTGATAGAATTCGGCGGGTTCCTTGGTATGGGCGGGCAACGACGCGCCCTGCCGTGGTCGGTGCTTACTTACGACGAAGACGAAGGCGGCTATGTTGTGAATGTGGACAAGGACCTTCTCAAGGGAACTCCCGAATATGAGGAAGAGGACCTTTCCAATCGCGACTGGGCCATGCGCATCCATCAGCACTTTAGCGTGGCACCCTATTGGAGCTGACCGGGAGCCCAGCTCGAATTAACTGGCGTCGGACCCTAGCGGGTTCGACGCATTGTTAACTGCTGACCTTTCCCGGTCCGCTTTTTTCGGGAGCGGTACCTAGAAATTTTAACGCTTGCTGGACTTGTTTTAGCCTCTCGGCCGTCACATGCGTCCCGGTTCCGGTCATGTTTTCCTCGGTCGCCGTCATCAGAAGCTGAAGATCATATTGCCACTGTTTTAAAAGCTGGACTTGCTGTTCTCGCGTCAGCGCGGCGTCACCGATAAGATCGGTAGGCGTTCGATAGAACTTGGCCACGTCACCCAGCTTTTTTTCAAACTCTTCTTCGCTCATGCCTACCTCCTCTTTGCTAACGCGCCAGAAGCTGGACCGTTCCTTTGATTGAAACGTCTTAACGCTTTCGCTGTTGATAGAAGAGAAAGGAGACACTATGCGCAAACTCTTACTTCTCAGTGCGGCGGTCGGCGGCCTGTTGATCGGGTCCAGCCTCAGCTGGGCGCAAAATAATACGGATCAAAACAACAATAACGGCACGGCCCCGCAGAATACTCCCGCTCCCGCAACCGGGACTGGAACCGACACGACAACTCAACCGACGAACGATACGTCCAATCAAAATAATGGCCAGGATCAGTCGACCCTGGGCCGGTTGACCACGACGACGCCCGTTACCAACAGCGACGGTTCGGTCAATGTCAGCAAGGTCATTGGCTTGAGCGTACGCAACGGCCAGAACGAGAGCATCGGCTCGGTCGGGGATGTCGTCATGGACACCAGCGGCCAGGTCAAAGGCGTGGTGGTCGATGTTGGCGGTTTTCTGGGCATTGGCGCCCGCCCGGTATTTTTGGGCTGGAACGACATTCATATTACGCAGATGAATGGCGACACGGTGGCGATGGTCAATATCACAAAGGATCGCCTGCGCACGATGCCGGAATATAATCGCGGCAATGGTGCGCAGCAATAGGAGATATGGAATGAATAAAGACGAGATGGGCGGTACATGGAAGCGAATGAAAGGCCTCGTCAAAGAGCAGTGGGGCAAGCTGACCGATGACGATATAAGCAAGATCGAAGGCCAGCACGACCAATTGACCGGCCGAATCCAGGAGCGCTACGGTATTGCCCGGGACGAGGCAGAGCGCCAGGTCAAGGAATTCTCAAGGCGCTATCCCGACGACTGGCCGGAATAACCAATGAAACCTGAGTAGACAATAGGCCCGCATTGCGGGCCTATTGTTTTACGTGCTTCTTTGTTTCGTGCTTCTACATTGGCGGAGGAGCCGAGCGTCGCCCCGACACCAGATAAATGATTCCAGTCGCCACAAACAGCACGACAAATATCCAGAAAAGAAACTGAGCAATCTGGGTAGCCGCGGCCGATATTCCAGTAAAACCAAAAAGAGCGGCAATCACGGCAATGACGAAAAATACCAAAGCCCAACGCAGCATGTGTCTCTCCTAACGAAAGAGGAGCCAGAGCAGGATCAATACCGGAATGGGTACACCTAACAACCACAACAATGCGTATCGCATGCAGTCCTCCAGCTTCTACAGCTGGTTAACTGGCAAAGCAGTATCCGGTTCCTCTATCGTGGCCGTCGCGTCGGGCTCGAGGTCGGACTTGTCTGCCGCATTTCCGTGAATGTTAAAATGCAAAGTCACCACCGTCCCGCTTCCATTGGAATAATTCAGCGTACCGCCAAGCTGTTTGGTCAGCGAGGAAACCAGATATTGGCCCATGCTGAACTGCTGCGGCTCCGAGGAGTGAGGATATCCGATGCCGTCATCGGCGATGATCAATACCGCCGCGCCATCCGGCGCAACCTGTAATTTCACCCGGATTGTTCCCCTGCGCTGCTCGGGAAAGGCGTGCTTAAAAGCGTTGGTGAGAATTTCCGTGGTGAAAAGCGCCAAAGGAACCGCGCGTTCGCCGGCGATACTTATGGGCGAAATATCGACCAGCAAGCGGATGCGCCGACCGGAAATGCCGCAGCCGTCATAAAGCAGATTGCAAAGGTTGGTCATGAAGGGGGCGAGATTGATTTCCTGAAGATCCTGGCTCTCATAGAGATGGCGGTGAACCAATGCGAGCGTATTGATGCGAACCTGTATGTCGGCTAAGGACTGTTTGATCGGCTCGGATTTTTGCAGCCGCGCATAAATGTTGAGGAGACTCGTCACGATTTGCAGATTGTTTTTCACGCGATGGTGAATCTCGCGGAGCATGATCTGCTTCTGCGCGAGCGAGACCTTCAAATCGTGCTCACGGCCCTTGATGCGCTCGTTCATGCGCGCTAGCGCCTCGCCAAGCTCTTGGAATTCCCGAGGCGCGCCGGTGAGATCGGGGTAGCGCGCCTCCTTCCCTGAGCTGATGTGACGAGCGAACCGGGCTAGCTGCTCGGTCCAGCGTGTCACCAGCAGCCGCGCCCCGGTGAGGGCTGCCATCATCCCGGTCAAGGACACCAGCGCCAGAATGGCGATCTGGACCAACATATTGCGGCGCAATGGCCCAACCATGCTGTCATAGGGCCTGCTGAAGAGGCCGTAAGGCCCGCCTTCGGCTAACGCATGGACTGAATAAAGCCGCTGCAGCCCGTCCTGGCCCTTGGCGGAGACCGCCTCGGGCGCCTGTTTGAGAAGCTCGGGGAGATCGGCCGGCAACTCGGCGTCCGGTGCTGTCGTGCTCCGGCTGCCGGCAATCAGAATATTTCCTTGCGAGTCCAGAATTTTGAAGCCGCTTCCCGCCGGGAGCCCACGATCATGGCCCACGGCATTCAACCAATTGAGCCGGATCCGCAAGCTCAGCACACCCGCTATGTCCTTTCCTTGGACAAGAAGCGGCATGGCAAACGAAATGACCGGTTCGGCGAGAAGCGTCGAATATTCTGCGTCGCCCACCTCGCTCGTCCGCAGCACGAGCAATTTTCGAAACCAAGCCCGGGCAGATACATCTTGGAACGAGGGGTCCTGGCTCGTCTCGCACCGCACTTTCCCATCGACACCATAAAGTGCTGCGCTCCCATAGACAGGATACGGCTTGATAGCGGCCATTAGCATGCGGTTGCAGGCATCGCGCGCCGCATCGTTTGCGTCACGTCCCACCGACAATATGGTCGCTTCATGAGCTAGAGAGTCCGCGAGATGCTGGGTTTGCAGAAACACGCCCGCTTCGAAGTTCGAGGCAAGCACCGCTAGGTGGTAATTATTCATGCGCACCCGCGATAGCAATTCCTTATAATTACTATAGGCAGCAAAGACCCCGAAGAGACAGGGAACGACGATGACCAGAGCGAAGAGCGCGAAGAGCCTATTGCGGAGTGAATCAAAAGAAAGACGCATACCTGCCTCTTTGCCGTAAGATCCGGGAGCGCTCCTTCGTTCCTTATGCGACCGAATTCGCCATCACCCGATTGCCTGCATGGACCGACAAAGCTTGAGAGATGGTCACCTTCAATGTCTCGGTCTCAAACGGCTTGGTTACAAGATACGTCGGCTCCGGCCGCTCCCCGGTGAGGAGACGCTCGGGATAGGCCGTTACAAAAATCACGGGAATATCGTGGTGACGAAGGATTTCCTGTACCGCCTCAAGCCCTGACCCACCAATGCCGAGATCGATATCGGCCAAAATCAGGCCGGGCGGATTGTTTCGGACCAGGGACAGCGCCTCCCGATGGCTCGCCGCAATTCCCATGACATTATGGCCGATTTCACGAACGATGCCTGCCACGTCGAGAGCGATCACCGGTTCATCCTCGATAATCATCACGCTTGTTGCCACCTGGGCATTTACCAACTGCCAGGCGGCATTCAGTAAATCGACGACGTCCTCTTCACTGAGATCCAGGATCGTGGCGATATCGCCTTGGCTGAACCCTTCCAGGGCGGACAATAGCAAGGCCCGGCGCTCCATCGGTGGCAAGGCTTGTATCCGCGCCTCGACCCCCGCCTCTGCGATATCGGCGCCGCAATCCGGATCGGCGATCAATCTTTCGGCGATTTCATGAAACAATCGGAAAAGCGCAATGCGCACATTCCCTCCACTTCCCTTCAACAGCTCACGATTTTCCAGCAAGCTTTCCAGGAGAATGCGCACATAGAGGTCACCTGCCTTCTGCGATCCGGTCAAGGCCCGCGCATAGCGGCGAAGATAGGGAAGATGATCGACAATGTTTTGGGAGCTTTCGGCCATGGTTAAAAATGCGCTGATCCTGCCTGCTTTTACAATCGAAAAATTTTTTTGATTGACGGGAACAAACCATCCGCGTCGCGGGTTGTACCGCTCAGGCCTTGTCTATTGTATCCCTCCTACGGGGTATCGTAAGCCTCGACACGAGTATATACTATGCAAACTGTGAGCAAGATGGAATCCAAACCGAGTAAGACGCCGCCCAGCCCTTCCGTCGAGGGACCATCCAAACAGCCGCGCCATCGTGACCGTTGGTTCGATTCCCAACTGCTCCGCCTCTATAACGACGTCGTCAATGAGCCTCTTCCAGATGAGCTTTCTCAGCTCGTGACCAAGCTGCAAAATAAAATGGCGGGCTCCAATGATTGAAGCTGTTGCCAGACAAAATCCCGGTTTCATTACCGAGCTTCTCACCACGATCCCACATCTTCGGGCTTACGCTCGCTCGCTCACGCGCAATCGCGATGCGGCAGACGATCTTTCTCACGACGCCATCGTCCGCGCGCTTGATGCCGCAGAGCAGTATACGCCCGGCACCAACTTTCGGGCCTGGATATTCACGATTCTTCGCCATATGTTTTATAACAATAGCCGGCGCAATAAATATCGCATGGTGCCGCTCGAGGATATGCCACCCATTGAATCGGTGACCACGACCTCCGGGCAGCAGGAAGCCAACCTCGCGATGTGCGATTTCCGCCGTGCTTTCTGGCAGCTCAATCCGGAGCATCGTGAGGTGCTTATGCTGATTGGCGCCGGCGGCCTCAGCTACGAGGAAGCGGCCGTCATCTGCAACTGTCAGATCGGCACCATCAAGAGCCGCGTTTCGCGTGCGCGCAGCCAACTGAACCTGACCCTCGAACAGGGCGCTTTACCCTCGCGCAGCAGCGTGCAGCCCATCGCCGAGAGCGAATTCATCGAAATGCTCGAGGATGCAGGTCATTCTTGATTAAAACAGGGCGTAGATCGCCAAACTTATCGCCGCTCCGGGCAATAAGCATATAAGAGCTCGCGCGGCGGGAGCGTGGCGGAATGTCCCGATCCCGGCCCCTCTCACGACCTCAGCCGGCAGCGCCGTATAACCGGTAACCATGCCGCGAATGATATTTTCCCTTTTCCAGAAGTAATAGAAGAGCTGCGAGGCGAGGTGCACGCCGATCAACGCCAGCAATATATTGAAGTTAATCTCATGAAAGGCGGTCACCGCGCGCCCGGCCGAGGATGCGACAAAGCGCACAAAAGGTCCGTCGAAGGTCTCATCGCTGCTGGAGAATAGCCCGCTTCCAACCTGAATCGCGAGCAAGACCAAGAGCGCCATGACGGCAAGACCTGCCACGGCATTATGGCCAACCGAGTAGGATGGCGCGCGGACACTCAACCCGCGCAGGTAAGCGCCTATCGCCCGCGGTCCACGGACGAAATGGGAAAAACGCGCCATCGGCGACCCGACCAGACCCCACAGGAAACGAAACGTGAGCAAAGCGAGAATGCACAGGCCGCTTATATAATGGATATGCATATATCCCTGCTCGGCGCTGATCCAGGATACAAGGACACATGTCACAAGCGACCAATGGAACAGCCGGACCGGCAGATCCCAGGTGCGCGCGAGTAAGATCTCCTTCGGGCCGGTCATGCTTATTCTCCTTTTCGCCATTTCGTGCCTCGTCATTATCAGAACTTGACAGATTGTCGTCAATCGGGCCTAGTCGGGATGGGCCACGTCCTCCCACTGGGACGCGGCGTTCTGGAAGGAGCGCGCCTTGCTTGACATACCTGCTATCCGTCCCCGACGGCCAACTTTCTCCTCTGGTCCTACGGCCAAACGTCCAGGCTGGAATATCGCCCGGCTCGATCGCGGCAGCCTTGGAAGGTCACACCGTTCTTCCATCGGTAAACAACGCCTTGCCGAAATCATCCAGCATTCGCGGGCATTGCTTGGCATCCCTTCGGACTATCGTATCGGCATCGTTCCGGCCTCGGATACCGGCGCGTTCGAAATGGCGCTGTGGTCGTTAATTGGGCCTAGGGCCGTAACGGCCTTGGTATTCGACGCGTTCGGTCAGGAATGGGCGGACGATCTCGAGCGATTGGTCCCGTCGAATCTCGATATCCGGCGCAGCCCCTATGGCACGTTGCCAACGCTTCAGGACATCCCTTCCCACGCCGATCTCGTCTTTCCTTGGAATGGAACGACCTCCGGCGTCATGATCCCCCACGATCATTGGCTGGCCGCTCACCGCGAAGGTCTTGTTCTCTGCGACGCCACCTCGGCGGTTTTCATGCTGGATATACCTTGGCAGAAGCTCGACGTCGTGACTTGGTCCTGGCAGAAAGCCCTGGGGGGCGAGGCCGGTTTCGGGATGATTGCGCTGTCCCCGCGCGCCGTTGAAAGGCTCGCCGGCCAAGAGGCTCGGCCCTTGCCGAAGATTTTCAGGCTTGCGAAGGGCCATCGCCTGGCCGAAGGCATCTTCGCGGGGGAAACTATCAACACGCCCTCGATGCTTGCCGTCGAGGACCATCTCGACGCCCTGGCTTGGGCCGAAGAGATCGGCGGGCTGACCGCGCTGCACCGCCGGTGTCGCGCCAACGCCGCTTGCCTGGATGATTGGGTTGGGCGTACGCCATGGATACGGTACCTCGCCGAGAGTGAGGCGATCCGCTCGCCGGTTTCGGTCTGCCTCGTCCTGGAGGACAAAGAACTGGCCGCGCCAATGACGGCGTTGCTGGCCCAGGCTGGGGCCGCCTACGATATCGAATCCTACCGCGATGCACCGAAGGGACTGCGCATCTGGTGCGGCCCGACCGTCGAGGGAAGCGATATTGCCGCCTTGCTGCCCTGGCTCGACTGGGCTCACCTCACCGCGCGGGCGAGCCGCGCATGAAAGTCCTGATCGCAGATGATTTGGCCGAGGCCGCTTTGGCGATTTTTCGCGAGCGCGACATCGATATCGACATCCGGCACGGCTTGAAGCCCGAGGCAATCGCTGAGATCATCGGCGCCTATGACGGAATCGCGGTCAGATCGGGTGCCAAGATCACCCGCGATGTCATCGCCCGCGCAGACCGGCTGCGGGTAATCGGGCGGGCGGGCATTGGCGTCGACAATATCGATCTCGCCGCGGCGACCGAGCGGGGCATATGCGTGATGAATACGCCCTTCGGCAATTCGATCACCACCGCGGAACATTCAATCGCCATGATGATGGCGCTCGCCCGCGCCATCCCGCAGGCGGATCACTCGCTGCGCGAAGGAAAATGGGAAAAGAACCGCTTCGTCGGCATCGAACTCTATGGCAAGATCCTCGGCATTATCGGCTGCGGCAATATTGGCGCGATCGTCGCCGAGCGCGCCCTCGGCCTCAAGATGAAAGTGTTGGCCTTCGATCCCTACCTGTCTCCCGAACGAGCGGTGGCGCTGGGCGTTGAAAAGGTCGAACTTCCTACCCTGTTGGCGCACAGCGACTTCATTTCCCTGCACACGCCGCTGACGGAGGCGACGCGCGGGCTCATCCGCAATGCCACTCTCGCCCAGATGAAAAACGGCGTCCGCCTGATCAATTGCGCGAGGGGCGCGCTCGTGGTGGAAGAAGACCTCCTCGCTGCTCTGCAGGATGGGACCGTGGCCGGCGCGGCGCTCGACGTCTTCGCCCAGGAGCCCCCGGAAAATTCCGGCCTGATCGGCCATCCGCGGGTCATCGCCACGCCCCATCTAGGCGCTTCGACCCAGGAGGCCCAACATAATGTCGCGCTCCAAATAGCCCAGCAAATCTGCGATTTCCTGATCCACGACGCCGTCATCAATGCGCTGAACATGCCGTCGGTCTCTATCGAGGAAGCGCCGCGGCTCAAACCCTATATGCTGCTCGCCCGGCAGCTGGGCGCCTTCGCCGGTCAATTGGCCGAACCTGGCGTGCGCCAAGTGATCATCGAATACGAAGGTCACGCCACCGAACTCAACACGCGGCCGCTGAGCGCCCTGGCGCTCGAGGGGCTGCTTCGCCCGTCCTTGGAATCGGTGAATATGGTCAACGCGCCGCTGGTTGCGCGCGAGCGCGGCATCGAGGTGAGCGAGATCAAGCACGAACGCGGCGGGGATTATCAGACGCTGATGCGCGTCACGATCATCACCGACCGCAGGCGCTCGATCGCCGGCACGCTATTTGCCAACGGCAAGCCGCGCATCGTGGAGATCAAGGGCATCCATATCGACGCCGAAGTAAGCCGCCACATGCTCTATGTGACCAACGAAGACAAGCCGGGATTGATCGGAAACCTCGGATCGCTGCTCGGCCACCACGGTATCAATATTGCGACCTTCGCCCTGGGCCGTGCTTCCGTCGGTGGAAACGCCATCGCTTTGATCGCCGTCGATGAAGCGATACCACCTCCAATTCTTGTCGAAGTGTCACGCCTGCCCCATGTTCGCCGGGCGCAGGCACTGATATTTGGCTAATCCTCAGACCGTAGGTAGTTTACGAAAACCCTCGGCGACAATTCCCTCTGCCGGCGTGACATCGATTGCGGTTACGCGTGCCAGAGCCGGCCCGGCATGCGCCGCCTGGATGAGCGCCTCGACATCCTCCGCTTCACCCACGCACAATGCTTCGACTGTGCCGTCGATGCGGTTGCGGACCCAGCCTTCGACGTGGCGCTGGCGCGCGGCCCTGGCGAACCAGTCGCGAAAACCCACACCCTGGACGCGCCCCGAGATTCGCAACCGGCGCGCGATCATGCGAATTCGAGCAAGATGTCGTCGGCCGCGACCGATTGGCCGGCCGCGACTTTGACCTGCCCGACCGTGCCGTCGAATTCGGCGCGCAGCACATTTTCCATTTTCATTGCCTCGATCACGCAAAGATCTTGGCCAGTCTTGACCTGATCCCCCGCCTCGACCAGGATCTCCTTGATCATGCCTGGCATCGGAGCGAGCAGCGCCGAGAGCGCGGCCGCGGGTCGCGGCTTGGGCATGAATCGCATGAGCTCGGCGGCGCGGGGCGTAAGCACGCGCGCACTGATCCGCGCGCCCTGGTAATGCAGATCGTATTCCTGGCCATTCCGGTAAAACCGGGCAAGGCGAGGAGTGCCGTCGATACGCGCAGTGATAATGCGCTCGTGAAATCGCCAATCGAGCATGAGGGTCACTTCTTTCGCTTCTGCGCATTTGAGCGCGACATGCCAGGCCTCGCCCACGCGCGATACATGAGCGGCCCTTTGATCCGCGCCGGTAAGGATCACCCACTCGCCCTGCTCTTTATCTCCGAAGCCTGGAAGGCGATGCGCCAAGAGGTGATGGGCGAGCGCCAGGAGAGCGAAAGCATGGCGACATTCCTCCTCGGAAAGCATACGGCCATGGAAACCCTCTGCATAATGCTCGGCCAGGAAATCCGTGGACAGGGCGCCAGCCAGGAAATCCTTTTCGAGGAGAACGGATTGGAGAAAGTCCGCATTGTGCCCCACGCCTTCGAGTTCCATCCGGCCTAGGCCCTCGGCAAGCGCGCGGGCGGCCTCCTCGCGACTCTTTCCAAGGGCGATTAGCTTGGCCAGCATCGGATCGTAATAAAGCGATACGGCGGCGCCCTCATAAACGCCGCTATCGATCCTCAAGCCTGCAGGCTCGACATAGCGCGTGATGCGCCCAATCGAAGGAAGGAAATTGCGCTCGGGATCCTCGGCATAGAGACGGGCTTCGATAGCTGCCCCCTGCAGGCGAACGTCTTGCTGGGCCAGCGTGAGCCGCTCGCCCGCGGCGATCCGGATCATCCATTCGACCAGATCGCAGCCGGTGACGAGCTCGGTCACGGGATGCTCCACCTGCAGGCGCGTATTCATCTCGAGGAAATAGAAGCGGCGATCGCGGCCGAGCACGAACTCGACGGTACCGGCTGAATCATAGCCAACCTTGCGCGCAAGCGAAACGGCCTGGGCACCCATCTCGGCGCGCAGGTCTTCGTCGAGCGCGGGGCTCGGCGCCTCCTCTATGATTTTCTGATGGCGCCGCTGAATGGAACATTCCCGTTCGCCCAGATGAATGATATTGCCGAACCGGTCGCCGAGAACCTGAATTTCGATATGGCGCGGCCGCTCGATATATTTTTCTATCAGGAGCCGGTCATCGGCAAAGCTGGATCTTGCCTCGGACCGTGCCGATTGCAGCCCCTGGATCAACTCTTCATCGTTGCGGGCAAGCCGCATGCCTTTGCCCCCACCGCCCGCGCTGGCCTTGATCATGACGGGATAACCGATATCTGCGGCGACGGCGCGCGCCTGGGCTGCGTCCTCGACCACTCCAATATAACCAGGAATGATTGCGACGCCGGCATTGCGGGCCAGTGCCTTGGAAGCGATCTTGTCACCCATCGCGGCAATCGCCTTCGGATTGGGACCGACGAAGACCAAGCCGTTATCGCCGAGGACGCGGGCAAAATCAGCGCTCTCCGATAGGAAGCCATAACCGGGATGAACCGCCTGCGCGCCGCTCGCGCGGCATGCTTCGAGGAGGGCGGCAATGTTGAGGTAGGAGTCTCGAGCGGGCGGTGGGCCGATGGCCACCGCTTCGTCCGCCATGCGCACATGCAGCGCGTCGGCGTCGGCGTCGGAATAGACCGCCACCGTTCGAATACCCATGCGCCGCGCGGTACGAATGATGCGGCAGGCGATCTCGCCCCGATTTGCGACGAGCAATTTAGCAAACATGGTCACAGCGGTATATTGTCGTGCTTCTTCCAGGGATTGCGAAGCTCTTTTTCCTTAAGCATCGCAAGCGCCTTGATAATACGGCGCCGGGTCGAATGCGGCATGATGATATCATCGATGAAACCATGCGCGGCCGCCTTGAAGGGTGTTGCGAACGTGCGGCGATATTCTTCGGTCAGTTGGGTGAGCTTTTCGGGATCGGCGCCGTCGCGCCGGAAAATTATTTCGACGGCGCCCTTGGGACCCATCACCGCGATCTCGGCACTCGGCCACGCATAATTCACATCTCCGCGCAGATGCTGCGAACTCATGACGTCGTAGGCGCCGCCGTACGCCTTGCGGGTAATTAGCGTCACCTTGGGCACGGTCGCCTCGCCAAAAGCAAAGAGCAGCTTCGCGCCATGCTTGATGATTCCACTATGTTCCTGGGCGGTCCCCGGGAGGAAGCCCGGCACGTCGACGAAAGTGACCAGCGGGATATGAAAGCAATCGCAAAACCGCACGAACCGCGCGGCCTTACGGGCAGCGTCAATATCGAGACAGCCTGCCAATACCATAGGTTGGTTGGCGACGATTCCCACGCTTTGTCCGGCGAGCCGGATGAAGCCAGTGATGATATTACGGGCATAATCAGGCTGCAGTTCAAAAAATTCCGCCTCGTCGGCGATGGTGGTCACCAGCTCTTTCATGTCGTAGGGTTGATGGGGATTGGCAGGGATTAAACTGTCGAGCGCGTTATCCACCCGGTCGACCGGATCGTCGCTAGGCAGAGACGGCGCACGCCCGCGGTTGGAATCTGGAAGATAGCCAAGAAAGCGCCGGGTTTCGAGCAGCGCCTCGACGTCGTTAGCGAAAGCCAAGTCTGCCACTCCTGATTTCTGGCTGTGCGCAGTAGCGCCGCCCAGTTCCTCCAGGGTGACGCTTTCGTGCGTCACAGTCTTCACGACTTCGGGCCCGGTCACGAACATGTAAGAAGAATCCCGTACCATGAAAATGAAATCCGTCATGGCCGGCGAATAGACCGCACCGCCTGCGCAAGGCCCCATGATCAGGGATAGTTGCGGAATCACACCCGAGGCGAGAATGTTACGCTGAAACACTTCGGCATAGCCGGCAAGCGAACCCACGCCTTCCTGAATGCGGGCACCGCCCGAATCATTGAGGCCGATAACCGGTGCACCGACCTGCATGGCCTGGTCCATGACCTTGCAAATTTTGCGGGCATGCATTTCCGAGAGCGACCCGCCGAAGACCGTGAAGTCCTGACTGAACACGAAGACCAGGCGGCCATTGACCTTGCCATATCCTGTGACGACACCGTCACCTGGAACTTTTTGCTCGCCCATACCGAAATCGGCGGAGCGATGCTCGACGAACATACCCCATTCCTCGAACGTGCCAGGATCGAGAAGCAGCTCGATTCGCTCCCGGGCGGTCAGCCGTCCTTTCTCGTGCTGTTGAGCCATACGAAGCGGGCCGCCACCCGAACGCGCGGCCGCCCGCTTTTCTTCGAGAAGCTGAAGAATATCCCGCACGTCCCCCCCTACGGCCCAGGCCGCCTGCTGTTATACTTTTATTTCTTCCTCGGACGGAAGAGGAGCCTTGCCCTCGGCGACCGTGAATATCAGCTTATCATTCGCCTGATCGACTTCCACCTTGACGATTCCGCCCTTTTCGAGCTTGCCGAACAGGAGCTCCTCGGCCAGCGGCTTCTTGATATTGTCCTGAATGACGCGGGCCAAAGGACGAGCGCCGTAAAGCGGGTCGTAGCCTTTGCGGGCAAGCCAAGCACGGGCGGCCTCGCTGAGCTCGATCGACACGTGGCGTTCGGAGAGTTGGGCTTCGAGCTGGATGATGAACTTGTCCACCACCCGGGCAATGGTCGCCGGGGTAAGGCCACCGAAGGGGATGATCTGGTCGAGCCGGTTACGGAATTCGGGCGAGAAGGTCTTGTTGATGGCCTCGGTATCCTCGCCTACCCTGACCTCGCGGGCGAACCCAATCGCGTGACGCGCCATTTCCTGGGCGCCTGCATTCGTCGTCATGATCAAGATAACGTTGCGGAAATCTACTTGCTTGCCGTTGTGGTCGGTCAACTTGCCGTGATCCATGACCTGAAGCAGGACATTGAAGAGATCGGGATGGGCCTTCTCGATTTCATCGAGCAGCAGGACCGCGTGGGGGTGCTGATCGATGGCATCGGTCAGCAACCCGCCCTGGTCGAACCCGACATAGCCCGGAGGCGCGCCGAGCAGGCGCGATACCGTATGCCGCTCCATATATTCCGACATGTCGAAACGGATAAGCTCGATACCCAGCGAGCGGGCGAGCTGGCGCGCGACCTCCGTCTTGCCCACGCCGGTCGGTCCAGAAAAGAGATAGGAACCTATGGGCTTCTCCTGATCGCGCAGGCCGGCTCGCGCCAGCTTGATCGCGGCTACCAGGGCCTCGATCGCCGCATCTTGACCGAAGACAAGCGTTTTTAAATCGCGATCAAGATTGGCCAGCACCGCTTTGTCGTCACGGGAGACGGACTTCGGGGGAATACGGGCGATGCCTGCCACGACCGCTTCGACATCCTTGAGGCTGATCGTCCGCTTGCGCTTGGCTTCCGGCACCAGCATCTGGGCGGCCCCGACCTCGTCGATGATATCGATGGCCTTGTCGGGCAATTTGCGATCGCCGATATAGCGGGCGGAGAGCTCGACCGCCCCCCGGATCGCCTCGTTGGTATAGTGCACTTTGTGGTGCTGCTCGTAATAAGGTTTCAACCCCTTGAGAATCTTGATGGAATCTTCCAGGGACGGTTCGTTCACATCGATTTTTTGGAAGCGGCGCACCAGGGCCCGGTCTTTCTCGAAATGGCCGCGATATTCCTTATACGTAGTCGAACCGATGCAGCGCAGCATGCCGCTGGCCAAAGCCGGCTTGAGAAGATTGGAGGCATCGAGCGATCCTCCCGACGTCGCACCCGCGCCGATCACCGTATGGATCTCATCGATGAAAAGGATGGCCCCTTCGAGGTTTTCGAGCTCCTTGACGACCGCCTTGAGCCGCTCCTCGAAATCGCCGCGATAGCGAGTCCCGGCGAGGAGCGTACCCATGTCGAGACTGTAGATCACCGCATTCGAGAGAACCTCGGGTACTTCGCCGCGGACGATCCTGAGCGCAAGCCCTTCGGCAATCGCCGTTTTCCCCACGCCCGGATCCCCGACGAATAGAGGGTTGTTCTTCTGGCGGCGACATAAGACCTGGATGGTGCGGGAGACTTCCTTGTCGCGCCCGATCAAGGGATCGATCTTGCCCTCCTGCGCCTTGGCGTTCAAATTGACGCAATAGGTTTCGAGTGCCTCGGGGCCGGTCTTCGCGCCCTGGTCGGGCTCGTGATCGGGGGAACCGCGCACCCGTTTTGCCTCGGTGCGGCTCGCGAGCTTGGCGATACCATGGCTGATATAATTGACGGCATCCAGGCGGGTCATCTCCTGCTCCTGCAGGAAGTAAACAGCGTGGCTCTCGCGCTCGGAGAAGAGCGCGACCAGCAGGTTGGCGCCGGTTACCTCCGATCGTCCCGAAGATTGCACATGAATGACAGCGCGCTGGAGCACCCGCTGGAATCCCGGCGTGGGCTTGGCATCCACACCCTCGGTGCGCGCTATCGTAGAGAGTTGATTGTCGATGAAGTCCGTAAGTTCGCGTTTCAACCGCTCGACATTGATATTGCAAGCCCGCAGCACGGCCAGGGCGTCCGGGTCATCGGTCAGGGCAAGCAGGAGGTGCTCAAGCGTCGCAAAATCATGGTGACGTTCGCCAGCCAGCGCCAGCGCCCGATGCAGCGTCTGCTCCAAATTGGTCGACAGCATGCTCAGCCTTCCTTTCCGGCCCTTAGGCCTTTTCCATTGTGCACTGCAGCGGGTGCTCGTGGCGGCGGGCCACATCTACGACCAGGGCTACCTTGGTCTCCGCCACCTCATATGTATAAACACCGCACACGCCTACTCCGCGTTGGTGAACGTGGAGCATAATTTCCGTGGCGGATTGCCGGTCCTTCTGGAAGAATTGCTCGAGCACATGAACCACGAATTCCATAGGTGTATAATCGTCATTTAACAACAAGACCTTATAAAGAGCGGGCTTTTTGGTCTTAGGCCGCGCCTTGATCGCCACCCCAAACACGGGTTGGGGGCGTTTGTTGCCATTACCTTCCTGTTGCATTTGCCACGATGGAACCATCTTCACCTTCATTCCCAGTATATATAATGGTTGCGGATCAAAGGTTAAGGGTCAAGCGGCAAATCTTCCGCCTGCCCGGTTCGGCTACCGCGTCACGCCGCCGATTCCATTATCTCTAACCGTTAAGACGAAGATCGGATCCGAACTTCTGTTTTGCGGATTGAGCCTTTCCTCCCTCTCCGCCGCGCTGACCGGACGGGGCGGACGAAATGCATCGCCCGTTTGATCGTGAGCTAGCAGGAAATTGGAAAAACGAACGCGGGTGAAATCGCCCTGGGCATGCACCCATGCGTTAAAATAATAACGTCCATCCTCGCACCCTTGCGCCACCCAGTAGTAATCTCGGGAATAGAGACGCTTGCCGTTAGGGGCACCATCGTGAAAACCCGACTGCGCTAATAGAGCGCGGAAGTCTCGGTATTCCTCCGGCGTAAGGGTGACGCGCGCGGTGCGCCAGCGCCACGGCCCGAATATGTCGCTGGGAGAACCCAGCGTGAAATTGAGTGTACCCAGTCCGCTCGCGCTCCGTGCCAGCAGAGTAGCGCCGGCTCCGGTGGCGCTTATCTCGTAGCTGCGTACCTGCTTTTCGTATTGGCCGTTATAGATCAGCCGATACCGGACGGGGCTGCCAGCGACACACCCGTCGCGAATATCCGAACCATCCAGATACGAAAACCAAGCCAACTTCCGATAGACTGGATTATCGATCCCCCCAGATTGATGAGGATCGTAATGGCACGCCCATAAGAAGCAAAGGATGACACCTAGCTGATACGCTCGGCGATGAAGAATTCGTAAATCCATCCTGTGTCTCCTCACGGTTATCCTTCACCCCTGTCATAATATTCTGGACATGACTCGGCGTTTTGCTTACGCTTAATTCCGAGTCGCTGAGGGGGTTTTCCAGATGCAGCAACATCGTATAGGCTTCATGTTCATTCTCGCGAGTCTGTTCCTCGCCCCCCTCACTTCCCAGGCCACACCCGTCCAGGCGAACATATTGGTCGATGCGCAAACTGGCCAGGTTCTTGAATCCCACAATCCCGATCAACGCACTTATCCCGCCTCGCTGACCAAGATGATGACGCTCTACTGTCTTTTCGAGGATCTGAAGCGTCACAAAGTCGGCCTTACCGATCAGCTTACTTTCTCCACCAATTCGGCTGGCAAGGCAGCTACCAATCTCAATGTCAAGAACGGTGACCGGATCACGGTGGAGACGGCGATTTATGCCGTGATCGTCCGTTCGGCCAATGACGTGGCGACGGCCGTCGCGGAACGGTTGAACGGCTCGGAATGGAGTTTTGCAAAACGCATGACCGCCACCGCCAGAAGACTCGGCATGACCAGCACCCGCTTCGATAATCCTTCCGGTCTGCCCGATCCCGACAATCAGACGACGGCCAGGGACATGGCGATCCTAGGAATCGCCCTGCTGCGCGATTTCCCGCAGTACTATCATTATTTTTCATCCAACAGCTTCACCTATCATGGCGTGACCTATACTGGCCATAATCATGTCATGCAGAAATACACCGGCGCCGATGGCATCAAGACCGGCTATGTCCGCCTCTCGGGTTTCAATCTGGTCACATCGGCCGAACGCAACGGCCGCCGTCTGGTAGGCGTCGTGCTAGGCGGCGAGAGCCCCTTTTCCCGCGACCGCCAGATGGAAGCGATGTTGGACCGGGGATTCACCAACCCGAATGCAGCGAAGGGCGAAACGCTTATCGCCAAGGCGCCACCGCTCTCCACAGGACCGAATGACGGTTTCGATGTCGCCGCGGCCCAAGGCGGAACGGACGAGTTTGATATCGTTGAGCAGACCTTGCAAAGCTTCAGCGAAACGCCGGCCAGCCGCACGGCGGCGGCGAGCGTTGCGCCTGTAGTGAATAAGACGCTCAAGAAAGCCTCGCGGATCAAAACCAAGCAGCCGGCGGCACAGCTTGCCGCCGCATCGAGCTATGGTATTCAGGTAGGCGCCTATAATCGGTACGCCCACGCCAGCAAGGCAGCGCGTAACGCGCGGAAACAACTCTCTACCCTGGCTCAGAATACCCGCGTGATGGTCGATCAATCCGGCAATGATTCCGGCCCCGTATTCCGGGCCATCGTGGCAGGCTTCACCCGTAAGGCGGCGGAGTCCGCCTGCCGCAATCTGCGCGCCAAACACAATGCTTGCCTGGTCGTGCCGGACGTCGACGCGGTGGCTCAGCGCAGCTAGGCGCTGCGTCATCCTCCCGCTCGCCGAGATATGGATCAGTTTAATTCTTGTGAGTGGGATTAAAGGGGAAACGGTCCAAGACGTATGATCCTCGCCGGCTGAGGAAGCGCCGCGATCATCGCACCTATTCCCTGTTTCGAGGCTGGAGAGCGCCAATCGGGCGCAATCTCCTGCAAGGGATATAGCACGAACGGTCGCTCGGAAAGCCGGGGATGAGGTAATATCAGCTCGGCGCTATCTTGAACCAGCCCGTCGAAATCGATGATATCGATATCCAGTACCCGGGCCGCATTACGCGGTGCCGCCACCCGGCCGAACTGGCTTTCGATCTCCTTGACCAAATGCAGCAATGCCAGTGCCGGCAAAGGCGTCGTGACCGCGATCACCGCATTTATATAAGGGGGCTGGCCAGAAGGGGGCATAGGAGGCGATTCGTAAAGCGCCGAACGCGCGAGCACATGCACACCGCGCCGCTCGAGCGCCCCGCTGGCGTGCGCCAGCGTGGCCTGAGGCGGTCCGAAAACCGGGTGGGCGAGATTGGCGCCCAGGGCAAGATAGATAGCCATTGTTGCGCAACCGTGCCACGGCCGGTAAAGCAAGACAATGTCCGTTCCTCTCCTTGGCCCATCTTTCGGCTGTACTCTTTGTTCCCGCCTGGCTGCTTTCCACAGCGAGAACCGTATCCGCTTCCCCGACTGGCATAATGGCCCGGTCCCTTCTTTCGGCGAGCTGTCGGCGCGCCTGCTCATCGTGGGTCTCGCGCCCGGCCTGAAGGGTGCCAACCGCACGGGCCGGCCCTTTACGGGTGACTATGCGGGCGACCTGCTCTACGAGACGCTGCTCGCCTATGGCTTTGCCGAAGGGACTTACGGGCAACGCGCCGATGACGGATTGCGGCTCATCGATTGCCGCATCACCAATGCCGCCCATTGCGTGCCCCCGGCCAACAAGCCTCTCCCGGAGGAAATCCGGGCCTGCAACCTGTTCCTTCGAGAAGAAATCGCGGCGATGACGCGGCTTACCCATATCCTCGCTTTGGGGAGTGTCGCTCATCAGGCGACGCTCATGGCGCTCGGTGCGCGGCGCGTTTCCTTCCCGTTTGGTCACGCACGGATGTATGAAATCGGCGCGCTGCGCCTCTTCGATTCCTACCATTGCTCACGCTACAATACGAATACCGGGCGTCTGACGGCGACGATGTTCCGCGACGTCTTTGCCGAGATCAGGAAGGATCTGCGGCCTGCGCCGTGATCCAGGCAACGATGGGCGCGATCTGCTCCTCGCTGTAGAGAGCCGGCGCATGGCCAATGCCGGACCAAGCCTTGACCGCGCTCTTTTGCCGCATGCGGGCAACGGTGTCGGCCTGCAAAATGTCGCTTTCCTCTCCCCAATAAGTGAGGATCGGTATGGCGATTTTCTCCCAGACCGGCCAGAGATCAACCGACCCCGCCTCGCTCGCCACCCGAAGATTGTCGGCAATTTTTGGATCATACGTCAGGCGCCACGGATCCGGGGCGAGGCAGCTCTCCGCCATGTGCTCCCACTGCGCAGCAGTCAACGGCCCATAGGGCGCGTGGATACGCTTCAGGTGAGCGAGCGCTTCGGCACGATCCCCGAACTGCATCGAGACGCCTACATAGCCCGCCAAACGCGCGAGCGCCTGCTGAGGGATGAACGGGCCGATATCATTGATGAATAAGGACCGCAGCGGGGTCTTGGACTGAGCGGCCAGCATCATGCCGAGCAATCCGCCCATCGAAGTTCCTATCCAATCGATCCGCGTGCAATCCAGGCGGGCAATCAGACTGGCGGCGTCGGCCATATACTGCAGATAGGTATAGTTCTTGCCATCGGACAGCCAGTCGCTCGCGCCCCGGCCGACCATGTCGATGGCAACCACTCGCGCCCGCGCGCGCTCGGCGAGAGCACGCCCGAGGAAGGCGAAGTCCGCGCTGTTGCGAGTTAGTCCATGGGCGCAGAAGATCGTGCGCTCGCCGCCGCCGTCCCACTGCCGATAGGCAATACGGTGAAATCCCTCCGGGCCGAGGCCAAGAAAGTAATGGCGGGTTTCGCCGAGCGTATTAGCCATGCCCCACGCCGCGGCTCAGGGGTTCGTCATGGACCCTGACCAGCGTGTCGGGATGGAAACCGTTGAAATGAGTGGCAAGCGCATTGGAATAGGCACCAACCCGGTCGATCTCGATCCAATCCCCCTCGCGTATGTCGGCGGGCAGTTCCATCGCGGAAGGAAGAACATCCAGCGAATCGCAGGTGGGGCCATTGATGGTAAAGGGGGCATTCTCGTTGGCCATCGGCCCCGAGAGGCGCAGCGCCCGGGCGGGCTGGCGCACGCTGGCATCGACCGCCTCGGACAGGGAGCCATAAATCCCGTCATTGATATAAAGCTGCTGGTCCTTGCGCAATTGAACCTGGGTGACCAACGATACGCCGTCTGCAACCAGCGCCCGGCCCGGTTCGCACAAAAGAACGCAGTCGCGGCGCAGCTTGAGTGCGCGGACGCCGGCTTCAATCTCCGCAATGAAATCCTCAAGCGGCGGCATGGCATGGCCGAGATATTGCGCTGGGAATCCTCCGCCGACATCGAGATATTGAATCTCCACACCGGACTTTTCCAGCACGTTGCCGACCATCTCGAGGGCGATGCGATAGGCTTCAGGGTGCAAGCATTGCGAGCCTACATGGAACGCAAGGCCCGTGCGGCACCCGCGCCTCTCGATTTCCCGCAACATTGTCACGGCACTGTCGGTATCGGCGCCGAACTTGGCCGAGAGGTTGAAGAAAATCCCCTCCACTGGGGGCGTCTTGATTCGAACCAGGATGGTTATCCCTTCGCCACCGCCGGTCTCATCGACGATCTTGTCGATCTCATGCGGGTGGTCGACCACGAATGTGCCGATGTTATAGACTCGCGCCGAAGTATTAATCACGGCCCGCGCCTTGACCGGATGCATGAAATAACATGCGGCGTCGGGAAAGAGCTCGCGGACCTGGGCGATTTCGGGAAGCGAGGCCGTATCGAAGTGGCGTATTCCCGCATCATACAAGGCATTCAGCACGTCGGGATGGGGATTGCATTTCACTGCATAGAGCACCCGGCCGGGAAACAAGCCGAGGAACTTGCGCGCCGCCGCCGCCAGCACCTCAGGGCGAAGGCAATAGACAGGATATGACGGTTTCATCGCAACCACCATGTCCCGAACCGTGGGAAATTCCCGCACTGCATGATCGCGCATCCTGGCAAGCGTTTTCATCATCTTCATCCTACGACCACATTCGGATGCGCCGCGCTTTTCCGAATCGTGGCAATGTTTCAGTATAGGGTATAGCCTTACAGGGGTTCATATGTCACGACCGCTCACGGGAATCACCGTCCTGGATCTTACCCGCGTTCTCGCGGGGCCTTTCTGCACGCTCCAGCTGCGCAATATGGGCGCGCGGGTCATCAAGGTCGAGCTCCCCCACGGCGGTGACGATGCCCGTACCTACGGCCCCAACATTCAGGGCAAATCCGGTTATTTCGCATCGCTGAATTATGGCAAGGAAAGCATCGCCCTGGATCTTCACGAAGAAGCTGACCGGGAAATTTTCGAGCGCCTGCTGGCGCGCGCCGACGTCCTCGTTGAGAATTTCCGGCCGGGAGCGATGAAACGGCTCGGCTACGATTGGGAGAGCCTGCTGGCAAAACACCCCCGTTTAGTCTACGCCGCGATTTCGGGATTCGGACAAGACGGTCCCTATGCCGCCCGGCCTGCGTACGACATGATCATTCAAGGCATGAGCGGGCTCATGAATCTGACCGGCTACCCCGATAGCGAACCCGCGCGCGTTGGCATTTCGATCAGCGATCTCGGCGCCGGTTTGTTCGGCGCCTTCGCCATCGCCAGCGCACTCTTCGCGCGGGAGAAAAGCGGGCATGGCCGTTTTATTGATATCGCCATGCTCGATTGCCAAATCGCCCTGCTGGAAAATGCGCTGGCCCGCTATTACGGCACGGGCCAGGCGCCCCAGCGCGAGGGTGTCCACCACCCCTCTATCGCACCTTTCGGCGCTTATCCTACGGCGGATCGGCAGATCGTACTTGCCTGCGGCAACGATGACCTTTTCAATCGGCTCTGCGTGGCGCTCGACAGACCCGCGCTCCAGGCGGACGAACGATTCACGAGCAATGTCGGGCGCGTCGAACATCGCGGCGAACTGACCGCTTCCATTACGGCGGCGCTTGCCGCCCATCCGGCCGAGATTTGGCTGCGCCGCTTTGTCAAGGCCGGCATACCAGCCGGGCCTGTCAACGACATCGCCGACGTGGCAGCCGACCCCCATGTCGCGCAGCGGCGCCTGCTACTCCCCATCGCGGATCCCGATCTGAGCGGTCTGCGGGTAGCGGGCAACCCCATTCATCTGTCCGGCGACATTCCCGACGAAGCCCTGCCCGCGCCTCCGACACTCAATCAACATTGCAAGAAGCTGCTGCGAGAGATAGATTGGGAATAATGCGCACTTTCCTGCGACGTTCTAGCATATGGCTGGGTGTATTTCTCGCGATTCTTTTTCTCGCTGGCGGCGCCTTGTTCTTTTATCTCGTCAGTTCACTTCCGAGCCTGAACGGGCGGGTTTCCCTGCCGGTCGACCGTCCGGCCAGCGTCAGCCGCGACGCCCACGGCATCGTTTCCATCGAGGCTGCAAGCCTGCGCGATGCGTACGTCGCGCTCGGCTATGTTCATGCCCAGGATCGTTGGGCGCAGATGGAACTGATGCGCCGCTTCGGTGCTGGCCGCCTCTCCGAATTCCTGGGGGATCGGACTTTCCGCGCGGATAAATTGTCCCGCCTGATCGGATTTCACCGCTTGGCCGAGCAGCAATGGCGAACGCTTGGTCCCGATTATCAGGCAGCGCTCACCGCCTATAGCGCGGGAGTGAATGCGTATTTGCACGACCATCGTGGGGCGTGGCCGCTCGATCTTCTGCTGATCGCCGGGATCAATTACCGGCCCGAGGCATGGACGCCTGTCGATTGCCTTGTCTGGGGGCGGATCATGGCCTGGCGGCTCTCGCAAAATTACACAGATGAGAGACGCAACGCGGCGCTTCAAAACATCCTCCCCGACCCGCTTTTCACGGCCATAGCGGGTCAGGCGCGCCACACGGCGTCCAATAATTGGGTGATCGGTCCATCGCTGAGCCATTCGGGCGCTGCGCTTTTGGCCAACGATCCGCATTTGTCGATCGATTCTCCCAGCCCCTGGTACCTCATGCGCATGCATACACCCGAAGGAACGAGAATCGGGGCAACCGCGCCCGGCATGCCGTTGCTGGTGATCGGGACGAATGGCAAGGTAGCGTGGGGCTTCACCGCCACGGGCGGCGACACCCAGGATCTTTTTATCGAGAAACCGGTCGCCGCCGCCGCTTATGCAACGCCCGACGGGACCAGACCCTTTGAAACCTGGCAGGAGGTCATAGGGGTTGGCCAGGAGCGCCGCGCCGTCACCTTCCGGAAAACCCGGCATGGCCCGGTCATCTCCGACCTCGACACTTCGCCCGGCGGGCCGGTCCTCGCCCTGGCTTGGACCGGGAGTCAGCCGGATGATGGTTCCGCCCAAGCCCTGTGGGACATGAATAAAGCCCAAAACGCCGCGCAATTCCATGCCGCGCTCGCCAATTTCCATTCCCCCGAACAGAACGTGGTCTACGCCGATCGTGCTGGAGCCGTCGGGTTCGTCGCCGCCGGTCGCGTCCCGATCCGTAGCGCGCTCAAAGGGAACAGCCTCGTTCCCGTTCCGGGCGAGAGCGGTGCCTCCGATTGGAAGGGCTGGATTCCCTTTTCCGAATTGCCGCAGCGGATCGATCCTCCATTTGCGGCCACGGCCAATAACGATATAACGCCCGATGCCTATCCTTATTTTATGGCAGCCAAATGGGAAAGCCCGTACCGCGTCGATCGCATCACCGAAATGATAGCGTCTCGGTCTTCCTTGTCGCTCGACGACATGCGCGTCATGCAGCAAGATACGCTGTCACTGGTTGCGCGCCAGCTCACGCCATCCCTGCTGGCGCACGCTCGACAGAAGGCGCCGGACCTGGCCGCCCTACTGGCGGAGTGGGATTTCCGCATGGACCGCGCGCTGCCCCAGCCGGCATTCTTTACCTACTGGCTGCGCGAATGGGCGTTTCTCCTGCTCGGCCGGTCTCTCGGTGCGCAATATGAGGATTGGTTCTCCTGGCAAGTGCCTCAACTTCTCGCGGTCGAAAAAATCTGCGGCTGCCCGGAAGAACGAGACCAAGCCTTCGATCTGGCGTTTCAGAAAATCTCGCGGGACCTTGGCAGCGATCCGCACCGCTGGGCGTGGGGCGCGGTCCATCGCGACCGATATGTTCACCCGATTCTCAGCCACCTTCCCCTCCTGGGTACGCTGCTCGGAGCCGATCTGCCGGTCGATGGCGATAATTTTACCGTGAATCGCGCCACGCCGGATCCTCTCGATCTGCGCGATATCCATGGGCCGAGCATGCGTTTTCTTGTGGACATGGCCGATCCCGACCATGCGCTTTTCGCACTTGCAGGGGGACAATCGGGCAATCCGCTCTCGCGCCATTACAAAGATCTTTTGCCCTTCTGGCGTAATGGCGAATATGTGACTATGGTTGCGCCACCAACTGACTCTTTGACCGTGGACCCCGATTCTCATGACTCTAACTCTCGACTTGTCCTCCCTTGACGATATTCGGACCGCGCGGGCCGCGATCAGTTCAGACGTGCCGAACACGCCTCTGGTGCACGCCGCCCGCCTGGCAAAGAGCCTTGGCGTCGCAGATCTCTATCTCAAGCTCGAGAATCAGCAATATACGGGTTCCTTCAAGGATCGCGGCTCGCTGAACAAGCTCAAAGGCCTGACCGAAGAAGAGAAAAAGCGAGGCGTCATCGCTATGTCGGCGGGAAATCATGCCCAGGGCGTCGCTTATCATGCCCAGCGCCTCGGCATTCCTGCCACCATTGTCATGCCCCAGGGCACACCGTTCACCAAAATGGAACGCACGCGGGCCTTCGGTGCCCGAGTGCTGCTGGAGGGCGATGGCATCGACAGTTCGGCTCAGTTCGCCAAGAAGCTGGCCCAGGAAGAAAATCTGGTCTTCGTCCATCCTTACGACGATGCCGCGATTATCGCGGGGCAAGGGACGGTGGGGCTCGAAATGATCGAGGCGCAGCCAGACATAGATGCATTGATCGTGCCCATTGGCGGCGGCGGTCTGATCGCAGGTATTGCGGTGGCGGCAAAGGCACTCAATCCCGCTATCGAAATCTGGGGCGTGGAATCGGCGCTGTATCCGTCGATGTATCAGGCGACCAAGCACATGGAACCGCATTGCGGCGGCGCGACCATCGCCGAAGGGATCGCGGTCAAGTCTCCTGGCAAGCTGACCCAGGCGCTTATCGAGAGGCATGTGAAAGACATCGTGCTCGTCGATGAGGATATGCTCGAGCGCGCGGTTTATATGCTGGCGGTGCAACAGCGTGTCGTCGCCGAGGGCGCGGGCGCCGCTGGCGTCGCGGCCCTGCTGGCCCATCCTGAAAAATTTAAGAACCGCAAGATCGGCACGATCATCTGCGGTGGCAATATCGATGCGCGCATGCTTGCGCTCGTCCTGATGCGCGGACTGGTACGCGAAGGCCAGGTCGTGACGTTGCGCGTCGAGATCAACGATTCTCCCGGCGTGCTGGGCAGGGTCGCCGGAGTGGTCGGTGAACTGGGCGGCAATATCATCGAGATTTATCACCAGCGCATGTTTTTCGATCTTCCCGTGAAACGAGCGGACATCGACGTCGTGGTGGAGATCCGCAACGCCCGCCATGCCGAGGAAATCGCGCAGGCGCTGAAAGCCGCGGGGTTCCCGACGCGGCCGCTCTCGACCCAATCCGTCTAACCACTTCTTAACAGGGGTCACGCAAGCTGTGTCTCAGCGGTGAGGCTCGGCGATGCTGGTGGGTATTGGTGCGTTAATTGTTCTCGGCTGCGTATTCGGTGCGTATGCCGCGCATGGCGGCCATATGGGCGTGCTCTGGCAACCCCAGGAATTCGTGATCATCCTGGGCGCGGCAGCCGGTGCCTATGTGATCGGCAACAGCAAGGCGACGCTGAAGGCAAGCGGTAAGGCGATCAAGCGCGCGCTGCGCGGCGCGCAATACAAGCGAAAGGACTACATCGAGCTTCTCAGTCTGATGTATCAGCTTTTTAAGCTCGCCAAGAGCAAAGGCATGCTTGCCCTGGAGCAGCATGTCGAGAAGCCCGAGGAGAGCGCCCTCTTCGCGCAGTTTCCGCGCTTCACGGCCGACCACCACGCCCAGGAATTCCTGTGCGACTATCTGCGCATGATGACCCTGGGCACGGAAAATGCCCACGAGATCGAGGCACTGATCGATTCCGAGCTCGAGACGCATCATCTCGAGCTTCACAATGTCGCCCACGCCATTCAAAGCATGGCGGACGGCATGCCTGCCTTGGGCATCGTGGCGGCAGTGCTGGGCGTCATCCACACCATGGGCTCAATCACCGAGCCGCCCGCGGTGCTCGGCCATTTAATCGGTGCGGCCCTCGTCGGGACGTTTCTGGGTGTGCTGCTTTCCTATGGTTTTGTTGCGCCTATCGCCAATGCGGTCAAAACCGCCGACGAAGCGGATGCCAAATATTATCAGTGCATGAAGGCCGGCCTGCTGGCCTATATCCAAGGCTACGCGCCGGCCGTGGCGGTCGAATTCGCCCGCAAGGTCCTCCTCTCCACGGAGCGCCCGAACTTCTACGATGTTGAAGAGGCGGTGAACGCCCTTCCACCGGTGTAAAAATGGCAAACGATTCCAAGCCGATTATCGTCAAGCGAATCAAAAAAGGCGGCGACGGTCACCATGGCGGCGCCTGGAAAGTTGCCTATGCCGATTTCGTAACGGCCATGATGGCCTTTTTCCTGCTGCTCTGGCTACTCAATGCAGTCACCGAGGAGCAGAAAAAAGGCATCGCAGATTATTTTCACCCGACGATCGCGCCGGAAAGCGCGCGCACCGCCCCCATCACCATAATGGAAGGGGCGCCCAACGTCTTGCAAAGCCCGACCGATCTTGGCGCCGCCAGTGAAGAGGCCGAGGGACAGAAGCCGGACTCGGCTGCGGGAACTCAAGCGGAGGAAAACAACACCAGCGGCGCTCAAGCTCAGAAAAATGTCGCCGAGGCCACGAGTGCCGCCGAGCGCAAGGCCGAGCAGGAAAAATTCAAGCAAGCCGAGGAACAAATCCGACAAATCATCCAAAGCAACCCCGAGCTTCGCGCTTTATCCCAAAATATTCTTATCGATCAGACCAAGGAAGGGCTGCGTATCCAGCTCATCGACAGGGACAAGATTTCCATGTTTCCATCGGGCTCCTCTGTCATGACCGAGCGGAGCCAGGAATTGCTCCGCTCGGTGGCCAAGGCCATTTCCAACTTGCCCAACAAGCTCGCCATTTCCGGTCATACGGATGCGGCCGCGTTTTCAGGGGGACCCGAAGGCTATAGCAATTGGGAGTTGTCGACCGATCGCGCCAACGCCTCGCGCCGCGTTCTCAGCGAGGCGGGCATCGGCCCCCAGCGCTTCGAGGCAATTCGCGGTATGGCGGATACGGACCCGCTGGTCAAGGAGGACCCTCTATCACCCCAGAACCGTCGTATTTCAATCGTGCTGTTGAAGAAAGATGCCGCGCCGTGAGTCGGAACATTTTCACCGATTCCGTTTTCCTCTAATATACGTCCATGACCTCGCTCGCCTCGCCACCGCAGATGCAGTTTTTGGTCACCGGGGAGACCGCTTGTCCTTATCTGCCCGGTCGGCGCGAACGGAAGCTCATCACCGAGCTGCCGACCCGCCAGACGGAAGAAACGTACACGATGCTTGCGATCGCCGGTTTCCGGCGCACCCATTACATGGCTTACCGCCCCGCATGCCGCGACTGCAACGCTTGTGTTCCGGTACGGATTCCAATCGCCGATTTTCACCCTCATCGGACCCACCGTCGGATTCTCAATCGCAACGCCGATCTTAAATGCACTTTGCAGCCGACCCGGGCAAGTGTCGAATATTTCCACCTGTTCTGTCGCTATATGCGAGCCCGCCACCCGCTAAGCGATATGGGCAATATGAATTATGGCGATTTCCGCGCAATGTTGGAAGAAGCCCCCATACCGACCCTGATTGTGGAACTCAGACAGGCGGACGGTCAGTTGCTAGGCGCTTGCCTGACCGATATCGGTCTCGACGGCTATTCGGCGGTGTATAGTTTCTATGAGCCGCGCCAATCCGTCCGCAGCCTCGGAACCTATCTGATTTTGAAATCTATTGCGGCGGTCAAAGAGGCGCGGCTCGGTTATCTTTACCTAGGCTATTGGGTTCCTGGCTCGACCAGCATGGCCTATAAATCGCGATTCACGCCCCTTGAAGTGCTCACACAGGACGGTTGGCGGGTCCGCAACGACCAGCAGTGACATTCTTCCCTATTGACGGGATGATGCGAGGATCCTTAAGAAAAATCATGAAACGACGAAATTTCCTGACAGGCGCGGCAGGCGCCGGCGCAGCGGTCCTTGCCACGCGCGCCCACGCCCAAGACCATATCGAATGGAAAATGGCAACGGCCTGGCCGCGCGGCCTTCCGGGACTCGGCACCGGCGCGGCGCGGCTTGCCGAACGTATCGGGAAAATGTCCAATGGCCGGCTCACCATCAAGCTGTTCGCGGCGGGCGAGCTGGTCAAGGAAAAGCAATGCTTCGAGGCAGTGAGCCAAGGTATGGCGGAAATGGGGCACGACGCGGCCTATTATCACCTCGATAAGTCTCCCGCCTGCGGTTTCTTCGCCGCGGTGCCCTTCGGTCTGACCGCCAACGAACTCAATGCCTGGGTCTATTTCGGCGGTGGCCAGGAATTGTGGGACGATCTCTACGGCGCCTTCAACCTCAAGGGATTTCTAGCCGGCAATACTGGCGTTCAGATGGGTGGCTGGTTCCGTAAGGAGATCCAATCCCTGGCCGACCTCAAGGGTTTGAAATTCCGCATGCCCGGCCAGGGCGGACAGGCGCTGGCGCGCCTTGGGGTCGAGGTCACGGACATGCCCGCCGACGAGATTTATACCAGCCTTCAATCGGGAGCGCTGGATGGCGCGGAATGGGTAGGGCCCTATAACGACCTTTCCCTCGGCTATTACAAGATTGCGAAATATTATTATTGGCCCGGCTTTCATGAACCGGGAACGGCGCTCCAGCTTATTATCAACAAGCAGAAATTCGACGCCTTGCCCGACGATCTCAAGCAGATCATCGCCGCGGCGGCAGCCACCGAAAACGATATCATGTATGCGGAATTCATCGGCCGCTCGGCCGGCGCGCTCAATACGCTCATCACCGAGCATGACGTGCAGCTCAAGCAGTTCCCCAAGGATGTTCTGGTGGCATTCGGCGCGGCCGCCGGCAAGGTAATGCAGGAAGTCTACGACACAGGCGATGATATCACCAAGCGGGTTGCAGGGTCTTATTTCGGTTTCCGGCGCGATGTGAAGAATTGGACCAGGATTTCCGAACTGGGCTATGAAACCGCGCGGATGCTAAAATTCAAATATCCCAGCGAAACAGATACCTATTAGGGATTGATACGCTGTCGGCTTTCGCCTACTATCTCCGTCGGCAGCGCAATAGCCGATTCCAAGGAGGAAACCGTGACTTTTATCCGTGTCAGTGCGATAGTCTTTCTCTCGCTGCTGGCTGTCGCTGGGTGCGACAAGAAGCAGGACCAACAACAGGGCGAAAACGCCCCAGCCGCTACGCCTAGCGCCAACGACCAAGCCACCGCTCCGCAACCAACCCCGGACAATAATCAGAGCACGCAGCAGGCAACCACGCCGGCCGCTGGCAACGATCAATCCTCCCAGCCGCAGACCGAACCCCAGACCCAGGCAGCAACGGATGCCAATGCGCCCGCTCCGGGCTCGGGTGGCCAGCTCAATATCTACAACTGGTCTGATTATATCGGCGAGCATACCGTTGAAAACTTCGCGAAGATGACTGGCATCAAGGTCCGTTACGACGTTTATGACGGTAACGAGACCCTGGAAGCTAAGCTGATGGCCGGCAATACCGGCTACGATATCGTCGTGCCTACCGGTCCCTATCTCGGCCGCCAGATCAAGGCGGGCATTTATCAAAAGCTGGATAAGTCGAAACTGCCCAATTTTAGTGATCTCGATCCGCAGATCCTTGCGGCGCTCAAGCCCTTCGATCCCAACAATGAGTATGCCGCGCCCTACTTCTGGGGCACCGTTGGCATCGGCATCAATGTCGACAAGGTGAAGAAACTCCTTCCTGACGTCCCGGTCGATTCCCTTGATCTTATCATGAAGCCCGAAAACATCGCCAAGCTCAAGGAATGCGGCGTGACCATGCTGGATTCGGTTTCCGACATCAGCCAGGTGGTCTTGAATTATCTCGGTAAGGACCCGCACACCGACAAGCAGGAAGACTGGGACGCCTTCAAGCAGGCGATGTTCGCCGTCCGGCCAAATATTAAATATTTCCACTCGTCGAGCTACATCAATGATCTTGCCAATGGCGAAATTTGCGCCGCCATCGGTTGGTCGGGGGACATTTTTATCGCCGCGAACCGGGCCACAGAAGCCAAGAACGGCGTCACCATCGAATACCATATTCCCAAGGAAGGATCGCTTCTGTGGGTGGATTCCATGGCAATTCCTCACGATGCGCCCGACGTCGATAATGCCCATAAATTCCTGAACTATGTCATGGACCCGCATGTCGCGGCTGATGGCGTGAATTTCGTAAATTACGCGAGCCCGGTCATGTCGGCTACGCAGTATGTCAACAAAGACATCACGTCCAATCCCGACATTTATCCGACGGACGAAGTGAAGAAGAAGCTGTTTGCCGATGCCCCTGTTTCCCAGGACCTCGAGCGGATCCGCACCCGGGTCTGGACCGAGATAAAGACCGGCGCATCGCAATAAGGGTTGCAAGAGGGCCGCGTCCTGCTTCGGGAGGGTAGGACGCGGGCCCGCCAGGGGAAATGATGGAAATCCAAAAAAGCCCGCTTCTTCAAACGGAGAATAAGTTTCAGCCGTGGGTGAGGCCTACCGAAAAACCCTATATCCGTATTGAGGGCATTACCAAGAAGTTCGGCGACTTCGTCGCGGTTCGCAATGTTTCGCTCAATATCTATCGCGGCGAATTATTCGCGCTGCTCGGCGGTTCGGGGTGCGGGAAAACCACCCTGCTGCGCATGCTGGCGGGTTTCGAAAAGCCCACCGAGGGCCGCATCTTCATCGATGACGTCAATATGGCCGAGATCCCGCCCTACGAGCGGCCGACCAATATGATGTTTCAGTCCTATGCCTTGTTTCCGCATATGACCGTCGAGGACAATGTTGCCTTCGGGCTCAAGCAGGACAAAGTGCCGCCCAAGCAGATCCGCGAACGTGTCGCCGAAATGCTGTCGCTGGTGAAAATGACGCCGCTCGCCAAGCGCAAGCCTCATCAATTGTCCGGCGGCCAGCGCCAGCGCGTCGCCCTCGCCCGCTCTCTCGCCAAGCTGCCTAAGCTCCTGCTGCTCGATGAACCGCTGGGAGCCTTGGACAAAAAACTGCGCGAGGCGACCCAGTTCGAAATCATGAATATCCAGGATCGCCTGGGCATCACCTTCATCGTGGTCACCCACGATCAGGAGGAAGCCATGACGCTCGCTACCCGCATCGGAGTCATGGACCAGGGACAGATCGTCCAGACCGGCACGCCCGCCGAGATCTACGAATTCCCCCATAACAAGTTCGTCGCCGATTTTATCGGATCGGCCAACATGTTCGAAGGACGCATCGTCGAGGATGAACCCGACCACGTGACCATCGCCGCACCCGACATGGCCAAGAAGATCTATATCGACCACGGCATTTCCAGCGCGCCGGGCGCGCAGGTGTGGACCGCGATCCGGCCGGAAAAAATCCGTTTGACCAAGCTACCCGGCAATGGATCCCCCCCCGAATACAATTATGCCGAAGGGGTGGTGAAGGGCGTCGCTTATATGGGGAACCTGTCGATCTATCTGGTCAAGCTCGACAGCGGCAAGGAAATCAGGGTCACCATGACCAACGAAACCCGCGCCGCCGAAAGCCCGATCCAGTGGGAAGACCGCGTCGCCGTAACATGGCGTTCCAATTCCGCCGTTCCTTTGCTGAGCTGATATGCTGGCTGCCGTCCATCGCCTTCCAGGCGCGCCCCTGCTCAGCAGCATCCTGGGCCGGCTGGGCTTTTCCCAGCGCGCGATCGTAGTGGCGGTGCCCTATCTGTGGTTGATCGCCTTTTTCGCGGTTCCCTTTGTCATCGTTCTCAAGATCAGCTTCGCGGAATCGATTATTGCCCGCCCGCCCTTCACGCCGCTGTTTGGCGAGCACGGCATCGATCTACGCACCAAGAGCTATTCTTATCTCTTTCACGACGCGCTCTACCTGCGCGCTTACATCCATTCCGGCAAGGTGGCGCTGATCTCGACCCTGCTTTGCCTGCTTCTCGGCTATCCGATGGCCTATGGCATGGCACGGGCCCGCTCCACCCTGCGGACCGCTCTGCTCATGCTTGTGATTCTGCCATTTTGGACGTCTTTCCTGATCCGGGTCTATGCCTGGATCGGTATCCTCAAGAATAATGGCGTCATCAACAATATCCTGATCTGGCTGGGTATCATCCATGAACCCATCGGGATGATGAACACCGATTTCGCCGTCTATATAGGGATCGTCTACAATTATCTTCCCTTCATGATTCTGCCGCTCTACGCCAATCTCGAGAAGATGGACGTCTCCCTGCTCGAAGCGGCTTTCGATCTGGGGTGTCGCCCGCTCAAGGCCTTTTTCGTGATCACGGTCCCGCTATCCCTACCGGGCATCATCGCGGGGTGCATGCTGGTCTTTATTCCCGCCGTCGGGGAGTATGTCATTCCTGAGCTGCTGGGCGGCCCGAATTCGCTGATGATCGGCCGCGTGCTGGTCAATGAATTCTTTGAAAACCACGACTGGCCGGTCGCTTCCGCCGTCGCAATCGCGGTGCTGCTGCTGCTGGTGGTTCCTCTCATGATTTTCCAGCATTATCAGAACAAACAAGCCGGGAGCGCCGCTTGAAGAACCTGTCCTGGGCGGTGATCGCCATCCTCGTGCTGGGTTTTATCTTTCTCTACGGTCCCATCGTGTCGCTCGTGATCTTTTCCTTCAACACGAGCAAGTTGGTCACGGTCTGGGGCGGCTTCTCCACCCATTGGTATGCGCAGCTCCTCCGGGATACCGAGGTGCTCGACGCCGTCTCGCTGAGCCTGCGTATCGGCGCCTTGAGCGCCACCTTATCCTGCATATTGGGCACGATGGCTGGCTACATCCTGGCGCGCTTCCGCATCTTCACCGGGCGCATTATTTTCGGCGGCATGGTGACCGCGCCGCTGGTTATGCCTGAAGTCATCACCGGCCTCTCGCTTTTGCTCCTGTTCGTGTCGATGGAGGATATCGTGGGCTGGCCGCGTGGCCGCGGTTTCTTGACGATCGCCATCGCCCATATCACCTTCACGATGTCCTATGTCGCGGTGGTCATGCAGTCGCGCTTTTCCAGCCTGGATATCTCACTCGAGGAAGCCGCGCAGGATCTCGGCGCCCGGCCGTGGAAGGTCTTCTTCGTCATTACGCTGCCGATCGTCTTTCCGGCCATCCTGTCGGGCTGGCTGCTCGCCTTCACCATCTCGCTGGATGACCTGGTGATTACAAGCTTCACGAGCGGCCCCGGCTCCACCACCCTCCCCATGGTGATCTTCTCGCGCGTACGCCTTGGCCTCAACCCCGAGATCAACGCCATGGCCACTATCATCGTCATGCTGGTGGCCCTAGGCGTGATGGTGTCCACGCTCTGGCTGGCTTATAAAGAAAAGCAGCGCCAGCGCGACATTCATCTCGCCATCCAGGCAAACCAGTAACGGCGCAACCGCCCCGGATAAGGGAGAAGAAGGCTCAGTGCCCCAATACCGTTATGCGACTTTCGGTCTTAGCGGTGAGCTTGGACTGAGCGGCAATATAGTCGGCGACAACAACGGCGATAAGCGGTCCGCTCCCTGGCCCCAAGACCACCTTGCCCCCTTTAAATACATCATAACCATCGCCGCCCTGGAGTAAAAAGTCGGTGGTCGCGATGCGATAGGTCGTGTTCGGGTCGAGCTCTTGGCCGCCGACCTTGATTTCGACAATACGCTGACCCGCGGGACGCTGCGGGTCGTAAGTAAAACTAAGCCCGGCCACCTGCGGGAACCGGTCGTCCTTCTCTTCGAGCTTGGACACGCCATTTTCCAACGCCGCTGCCAGATTCTTGCCGGATAGCTCGACGATCACCAGGACATTTCCCAAGGGTAGCTCCTTGAGCACATCCCGCCGCGTCAGCCGCGTTCCTGATTTATAGAGCGCATCGCCGCTGATGCTTCCGCCGTCCACCAGCGCGACATCGGCCTTGCTCCGCGCCAGAAGCGCATCGGTGACGACATCGCCCATGCTCGTCTCCCTGGTGCGGACATCGTCGTGCCGGCTGTCGAGATCGCCGTCGATCGTGGCTATCGCCTGGTTAAGCGTACGATCCAGTTGGTTCTGATATGTCTTGATGCGCTGCGCCAAGCCGGGATCGGGCGCAATACCCGCCGTACCGATGATCCGCCAGGATGGCACAATGGACGTCTCGACGCCGTTTGTGCTCCTGGCAATGGTGATTCTCAGATCGACCGCGCCGACGAATTGCGCATCCGAACCCGATTTGAGGATCAAACCGCCATTCTCATAAATTGCGACGGGATCAGGATCATACCCGCCGAGGATGAGCTTGATGTCGGGATTGGCCTTGAGTAGCGCCCGGTCTTCGTCCAGATGGAGATGCGTAAGACCGACGATCACCTGCGCGCCCTGATTCTTGAGCTCCTGCACGGCAGTACGCACGGCATCGCCCACAGATACGATGCGAATGTCCGGGTCGGACTCGATGCTGGCCTCGTCATTGGTCACGCCGAGGAAACCAACCATGATGCCGCCAATCTTGATGGTGGTGGTCGCAACCGTTTTGCCGAAAGGCGCGCCATCACGGCCGCGCACATTGACGGAGACCCATTTGAAGGACGATTCTTGGATCCGCTGGCGGAGAACGTCCGCTCCAAAATCAAACTCATGGTTGCCGAAGGTCGCCATATCGAGCTTCATGGCATTCATGAGATCGACCATATGCGCACCCTTTGTTTGACTCGATAAGATCGAAGGGGACAGAAGGTCGCCGCCGAAGGTAAAAATCGTGTTTTTGTTATGCTGGCGCTCCGCCTTGACGAGTGCATAGGCTTCCGCCAACCCGCCGCTGCCGTTCTTCGGCGAGATCATCGCGGTGTCGTTCAGGTGCACGAAGGTGATGGTGACCGGCTTGCCGCTTGGCTGAGCCCCTGCCAAGCCCACGCTCATTGCCATGGCCAGCATGGCCGCCATTACATGGTGCGAAAGCCTGCTCATTCTCACCCCCTCGATGCGTATGGCGGGCTACTTACCACATTCCCTGGGGGAAGACGAGCAGGCATCGAACCTCCGCTCACAGCCGAACCGGCCGCCCTTCTTGTGCAGAGCGTGCAGCAGCATCGGCCAGCAGCAGCGCATGCAGCCCATCCTCGCCGTCGGGCGCCATCGCTCCATTTCCGAGCAAGGCATCGATGAACGCATCGAGCTCGTTGCGATAGGCATCGCTATAGCGGTCGAGGAAGAAATTCATCAGCGGATCGTGCCGGTAGCCGGCGCTGTCGGCCTGCTCGATGGTAGTGGGGATGGGATTGCCGGCGCGCAGCATGCCTTGGCTGCCGTGAACCTCGATGCGCTGGTCGTAGCCATAGCTCGCCCGACGCGAATTGGAAATATGGCAGAGCGCGCCCGAGCGGGTGCGCAGCGTGACCATGGCGCTATCGACGTCGCCCGCGCTTCCGATGGCCGGATCGACGAGATTGCTCGCCATCGCGGTAAGTTCGACGGGCTCCTCGCCCAGAAGCCAGCGCGCCATATCGAGGTCGTGAATCATCATGTCGCGGAACAGGCCGCCCGACCGGGCGATATAAGACAGCGGCGGCGGTCCCGGATCGCGGCTGACGATGCTCAGCATTTCGAGCCGGCCGATGACGGGCAACCGCTCCTTCAAGGCCCGGAAGTGGGGATCGAAGCGCCGGTTGAACCCGACGAAGAGCTTGGCCTTGTGGCGCGCGACTGCCGCGAGACATTCCCGGACGCGGCCGATATCCAGATCGATGGGCTTTTCGCAGAAGATTGCCTTGCCCGCGGCGGCGGCGCGCTCGACCAGGTCGGCATGGGTATCGGTCGGCGTGGCGATGATAACCGCCGCGATAGCGGAATCGGCGAGAATTTCCTCGATGCCCAGGATCGGCGCCTTGTCTTGAGAGGCGCGACGGGCGGCATCTCCGTCTGGATCGGCTACTCCCGCGAGGCGCGCACGCGGATTGAGCGCGACATTGCGAGCATGGATTTGACCGATACGCCCAGCGCCCAGTAAGCCGATCGAAAGCATGCGTCCCCCTTTGTTATGCCGACCCTAGCATGGCCGCAAACAGGAGACCAGATGGCGAGGCCTGTTGTTAAAGGCGACGGCCGGGGTGCCGGCCAATAATAAGGTCTAATGGCACTGGCCGGAGGGGATATCCAAATCCGTACTGGCGCGAAGTTCCTGGGGAAAATCGTGGACCATCTCGTCTACCAAACGGGTCAGGACCGGAACCGTGCGCGAGCAATCGGTCACGCCGCTCAACGTGCTCTGATAGACAGGCGCCCCATTGTCGGGCCGGTGGAGAACTAGCGACAGCGTGTGCGTATAAATAGGATGTTCAATGAACTCCTCGCTGCCATAGGGATATCCGTAAGGATAAAGCGGCTGGGCGAAACCGAAGCCGAAATTTTGATAGGGGTGCCGCCAGCGTCCATATCCGCCATAGCCGAAACCGTAGCCAAAGGACACGACCGGCGGCGGCGCGTAATAGCGATGTTCGACCTGAATCTCCTGGACCGTTCCAAAAGAAAATTCGCCGATATAATCGGGACGGTCATTAGGGGCGACCAGCGTATAGCCACGCGCGCTGAGCTTGCCGGCAAGATCGCTGCGAAAAGCCAGGAAGTCCGGCGCGGAAGCCTGCTGCGGATTTCCGGCCACGATGGCGATCCGGGCGCCAGGCGGGATGTATTGCGCGGGACCGAAGCTTGACACATCCGTCCGGATCGTGTGGGCGCAGCCTGCCAGAAACACCGCCATCCATAGCCAATGCCATTTGCGCATCCCCTAAGTATGTGCTTCGATCGATGCGATTTCAATCGGGATGGGGAAAATATGACATCAAATAAGCGTGACATTCGGGCGCCGCGCGGGTCAACGCTCACGGCTCGGAACTGGCAGACCGAAGCGCCGCTGCGCATGCTCATGAACAATCTCGATCCCGAGGTCGCGGAGAATCCCCAGGAATTGATCGTCTATGGCGGAATTGGCAAGGCGGCACGCAATTGGCAGTGCTATGAGCGTATCGTCGCGGCGCTGCGCGCACTGGAGGAAGATGAAAGTTTGCTGATCCAGTCGGGCAAGCCGGTGGGCATCTTCCGAACGCATCGCGACGCACCGCGCGTGCTCATCGCAAATTCGAATCTAGTCGCCCATTGGGCGACCTGGGCCAATTTTCGCGAGCTGGATGCCAAGGGGCTCATGATGTATGGCCAGATGACCGCGGGTTCCTGGATCTATATCGGCAGCCAGGGCATCGTCCAGGGCACGTATGAAACCTTTGCCGAGGCCGGGCGGCAGCATTTCGGCGGTTCGCTCGAAGGGAAATGGGTCCTGACCGGCGGGCTCGGCGGCATGGGCGGCGCCCAACCGCTTGCAGCCACCATGGCGGGCGCGTCGATGCTCGCGGTGGAGTGCGATCCGACCCGCATCGAAAAAAGGCTCGAGACGGGTTACCTCGACCGTCAGGCGGCCAGTCTCGACGAGGCGCTCGCCATGATCGAGAATAGCTCAACCGCCGTTTCGGTCGGCCTCCTGGGCAATGCCGCAGAGATTTTCCCCGAGATCCAGCGGCGCGGCATCCGTCCCGACCTGGTCACCGACCAGACCAGCGCCCACGATCCGCTCAATGGCTACCTTCCGGCGGGATGGAGCCTCGCCGACGCGCGGGAGCGCCGGAGCAAGGATCCGGCCGCCACGATTCGTGCTGCCAAGGAATCCATGGCCGTCCAGGTCCAGGCCATGCTGGATTTCCAGAGAGCCGGCATCCCCGTCTTCGATTACGGCAACAATATCCGCCAAATGGCGGCCGAGCAAGGACTCGCGCATGCTTTCGACTTTCCCGGTTTCGTACCAGCTTATATCCGCCCACTCTTTTGTCGCGGCATAGGCCCGTTCCGCTGGGCGGCCCTGTCGGGCGATCCCGAAGATATTTACCGGACCGATGAGAAAGTCATGGAGCTCATCGACGACCCACACCTCCACCGCTGGTTGAAAATGGCGCGCGCGCGTATCCGCTTCCAGGGATTGCCGGCGCGCATTTGCTGGGTCGGCCTGGGAGCACGCGCGCGCCTCGGGCTCGCCTTCAACGAGATGGTCGCGCGAGGCGAGCTCAAGGCGCCGCTGGTCATCGGGCGCGACCATCTCGATTCCGGCTCGGTCGCAAGCCCTAATCGCGAGACGGAGAGCATGCAGGACGGTTCCGACGCGGTTGCCGACTGGCCCCTCTTGAACGCGTTGCTAAATTGCGCCTCCGGCGCAACCTGGGTGTCGATCCATCATGGCGGGGGCGTGGGGATAGGCTATTCCCAGCATGCGGGCATGGTAATCTGCTGCGACGGCACGCCCGAGGCCGCCCGGCGGATCGAGCGCGTGCTCACCAATGACCCCGCGAGCGGCGTCATGCGCCATGCCGATGCCGGATATGCGCTCGCCCGCGACTGCGCGCGCGAGCATGGGCTCAAGCTTCCCATGCTCGATGTTTGACCTTCTGCTCACCGATTGCCGCCTCGCTACGATGGAGGAAAACGGCACGGCCTATGGCGCGATCGACGACGGCGCGATTGGCATCACTGAGGAAGACATCGCCTGGATCGGTTCGGCGCGGGACCTTCCGCACCGCCAGGCGCGACGCCATCTCCCGCTCGCGGGACGCTGGGTGACGCCGGGACTGATCGATTGCCACAGCCATTTCATCTATGCGGGACAGCGCGTGGGCGATTTCGAGGCCCGGACGAATGGCGCGAGCTATGCCGAGATCGCCCAAGCAGGCGGCGGCATCCGCTCCACCATGCGGGCGACACGCGCGGCAAGCGAGGAAGAATTGTTGGCAAATGCGCTCCGCCGCCTTCGCCCCTTTCTGGAGGAAGGCCTGACCACGCTCGAGATCAAGTCAGGCTATGGCCTGACCCTCGCCGACGAGGAGAAATGCCTGCGGGTCGCCACGCTACTAGGGGAGAAAACCGGCCTCGACATACAGCGTACCTGCCTCGCCGCCCACGCTTTTCCTCCCGAATTTCCGGATCGGACTTCTTATGTCGCGGCGATTGCCGAAGAATGGCTTCCCGCCTTGGTCAAAAAGGATCTGATCGATGCGGTAGACGGTTTCTGCGAGCATATCGCTTTCACGCCGGCCGAGATCGACCGGCTGTTTGCAGCCGCGCGAGCGCTTGGCCTGCCTGTCAAGCTGCATGCCGACCAATTGTCCGGGATGGGCGCCAGTGCGTTGGCCGCGCGGCACCGGGCACTCTCGGCCGATCATCTGGAATATGCCCGGCAAAAAGATATCGTCGCCCTCGCCGAGGCTGGCACGGTGGCGGTGCTGCTCCCCGGGGCGTATTATTTTCTGCGCGAGCCGCGAAAGCCGCCTGTGGCGCTTCTGCGCCGGCATGGCGTGCCGATCGCGGTGGGAAGCGACCATAATCCCGGCACCTCGCCGCTCACCTCTCTCTTGCCCGCGCTCAATCTCGCGGTGATCCTCCTCGATCTCACACCCGAGGAGGCGCTGCGGGGCGTTACCTGCCACGCCGCACGCGCGCTCGGCAAGCATGCGCGCATCGGGACGCTGCGTGCAGGCATGCAGGCCGACCTCGCCGTGTGGGACATCGCCGAACCGGGCGAACTCAGCTACTGGATCGGCGGCGGGCGCTGCCATCTGCGCATAAAAAAGGGAAAAAGCGATGATGCCGCTCTTGCTTGAACCAGCCTTCGACTTTTTTCCGGGAACGGCGCCGCTGCTGATTTCCATCCCGCACGCCGGCACCTTTGTCCCGCGGGAACACCGCGCGCATCTGACTGAAGAAGCCGCAGCGCTTCCGGATACCGATTGGCATGTGCCCCTGCTCTACGGCTTCGCGCGGGAAATGGGCGCGAGCCTGCTGGTCGCCCGCTATGCGCGGCTCGTCATCGACCTCAATCGCGGCGCCGATGACGCTCCCCTCTATGCGGGACCGATGACCGGCCTGTTCTCAGATACGTTGTTCGACGGGAGCCCATGCTACCGCCAGCCGGTACCCGAGGATTGGCGTTCGCTCTATATGCAGCAGATCTGGCTGCCCTATCATACGCGCCTGCGCCGCGAGCTCGAATGGATGCGCAGCGAATTCGGTCGCGCGCGGCTGCTCGACGCGCATTCCATTCGCAGCGTGATCCCCCGGCTTTTCAGTGGCGAATTGCCGCACCTCAATCTCGGAACCAATGACGGGCGAAGCGCGAATGCCGCCCTGGTGGAAGACATAACCGGCCTGCTTTTCTCCAGCGCCTTTAGCGTCGTGCGCGATGCCCGCTTCAAGGGCGGGTACATCACTCGCCAATACGGCCAGCCCAGCGAGGGGATCGAGGCAGTTCAGCTCGAAATTGCACAGCGTGCCTATATGGACGAGGCCACACCCGGGAAGTTCGACCCGCGCCGGGCGGAGGTGCTTGGACCGCTGCTGCATCGCTTAGTCGCGCGATTGCTCGCGCCCTAGCCTGTCGGGCCGTTGCGATGCGTCTAATCCAGTTCCGCCAGCAAGCCGCGCACTGATTCCGCCGCGCGCGCCTGAAGGGGATGATGTCCGTCGCGGACGCGCCAGCGCCCGCCGATCATGACATGGCGCACCGGCCAGCGCGCCGCGCCGAATAAGGCCTGCGAAAATCGCTGGTCCGCCGGCCCCCTCGCCCAGGAGTTCTCATCCAGTACCACCAGGTCGGCGGGCGCGCCTGGCGCGAGCGAGGAAGGTGGCCGGCCGAGCGCCTGGGAACCGCCCGCCAGCGCCGCGCCATAGAGATAATCGGCCACGCGGCCTTCCGAATCGTGCAGCACGCCGCGGCGACCTCGAACCAGGCGCTGCCCGTATTCCAGCAGGCGCAGCTCCTGCGCAGGATCGAGCGTGACATGGGAATCGGAACCGATGCCCCATGCGCCGCCATGGGCGAGCAGAGACTCGGCAGGAAACAATCCATCCCCGAGATTGGCTTCCGTGGTCGGGCACAGGCCGATGACCGCGCCGCTCCGCGCGACGGCCGCAATCTCATGTTCTTCCGCGTGGGTCGCATGGACGAGGCACCAATGCTCGTCGATGGGCACATGATCCAGGAGATAGCGGATCGGCCCTACCCCCGTTACTGTGCGCACGGCCTCGACTTCGCCCGGCTGCTCGGCGATATGCAGGTGAACCGGTATGTCCTTCGCCAGGGGAAGGAGCGATCTCATCTCTTCGAGTGTCACCGCGCGCAGCGAATGGAAGCACAGCCCTTTCGGACCCGCCACATCCTGGAAGAGCCGCGCATAGCTGTCGAGCGCGAGGACAAAGCGCCGCTGGGCGGGCTGAGGCGGTGCGCCACCGAACCCGCCATGGGCATAGAATACCGGCAGAAGGGTCAGGCCAATGCCCGCCTCCTCCGCCGCCGCTTGAAGCGCCGCCATCATCGCCACGGGCGCATTGCCATGCACATAATGGAACTCGGCCACGGCGCCATAGCCGCACAGGAGCATCTCGATATAAACCAGCCGGGCGATAGCGTGAAGACGCTCGGGCGTCATTTCTCCGGCGAGCCGATACATGGCTTCGCGCCATGACCAGAAATCGTCTTCGCCATGCGCTCTTTCCGCGAGCCCGGCGAAGGCGCGCTGAAAGGCGTGCGAGTGGAGGTTGGGCATGGCCGGAATCAGCATGGCATGGTAGGCCTCGCCACGCGGGGCGACGCCTTCTTCGATGGCTGCGATGGTCCCCCGAGGGTCGATAGCGAGAACCGCGTCCTGCGCCCAGCGTGAGCCGAGGAAGACGTGGCTCGCCCAGAGCTCCATCAGAGATGCCCGGTCAGGGCATTCTTGGTCCGCGTCGTGATTTCTTCCCACTGGCCGGTAGCGATGAGCTCGGGCGGCGTTAGCGCCGTGACGCCCACCGCCAGCACGTTCTGCTGCAGGAGGTACGACGGCACCTTATCGAGCGTGATGCCACCCGTGGGGCAGAAATGCATGTCGCCGAAAGGTCCGTGGGCGGCCTTTAGCCAGGAGATGCCGCCGGCGGCTTCGGCGGGGAAAAACTTGACGATCGTGAAACCCATCGCCCGCGCCGCCATCAGTTCGGACATGGTTTGCACCCCGGGCAGGTAGGGCAGTTGAATCTCGCGCGCAAGGCCAGCGAGCTCGGGCAGAAAGCCGGGCGATACCGCAAAGTGCGCGCCCATATCCTTGAGGCGGAGCAATTCTTCCTTCTTGGTCACGGTGCCCGCGCCGATGCGCAGATCGCCGAGATTCCGCGCGAGCAGGCTTTCGATGGCACCCCACCCCGCCGCCCGGCGCAGGGTGATTTCCAGCATGCGTACCCCACCGCGCTGGAGCGCCTCGGCCATGGGATGGGCATGCGCGACGTCGCCGATGACGATCACCGGCACGATACGCGTCTGCTCGAGCCATTCATGCAGCGGATTTGTCATGATTTTTGCGCCTTTCCAAGAGGTGGGCCGCGCCATAGAGAGCGGCACAATGATCGAGAATGACCATGATTGGCATATCGACCAGCATGCGGGCGAGCCGCCCCTTATCGCAGAACCTTTTGACGAAAATAGGATCGCGAAACAGCGGCAAGGATTTGGGCACGATTCCGCCGCCAATGAATACGCCGCCGCGCGAGCGCAGGGTGAGCGCGAGATCGCCCGCAACCGACCCCAAGATCGCCACGAAACGATGCATGGCCTCGCGCGCCTGGGGGTCGTCGCTCTGGGCGATATCGGCCGCGCTCATTTCGGCGGGGCTGCGCCCCGCCTGTTCGCAGAAGAAGCGATAGAGCAGGACAATCCCCGCACCCTGCAGGATCCGTTCGTTGGAAACGCGCCCGAACTGGCGTTGCGCATAGCGCAGCAATGCGATCTCGGTTTCGTCTTGCGGAGCGAAGCCGGCATGGCCACCCTCGCCCTGCAGCACGGCCCAGCCGGAATCGCTGCGGACCAGGCCGGAGACGCCCAGGCCCGTGCCTGGGCCGATCACAGCGCGCGCGGCATCCTGTACAGCGCGACCGGGCTTGAGCTCGACCAGCCCTTCGGGCGGCAGATGCGCGACGCCCAGCGCCAGTGCTTCGAAATCGTTGGCCATGATGAGCGGCGTAAAGCCGAACCGGGATGCAAGCAGCCGCGGCTGAAACCGCCAGGGAGAATTGGTGAACTGGATGGTTTCCTCGTCGGGGGGGCAGGCAACCGCGAAACAAGCGCGATCCGGCGTCGCGCCGGTCTTCTGCATATAATGGGAGATTGCCTCCTCGATGGTCGGGAAATCGGCGGCGGAGAGGATATGGACCTCAGAGACACGCTCGCCCGACGCGGCAAGGCCGAAGCGCGCATTGGTCCCGCCGATATCGGCGACCAGCCCCACTCCCCCGCCCGACATCGTCACCCTCCGAAGATTGTCATGGCGCCGGTCTCGGCGGAACTTGCCAGACGGCGTGCCCCTGCGAAGAGTTCGCGGCCCATGCCCCATTGGTTTCTGCCGAGATCGAACGGCGCCGACGGTCGCGCCGCCAAGGCCGCGTCGTCGAGCTCGACCTCCAGCAGTCCCTTCTCGGCATCGAGATGGATGATATCGCCGTCCCGGACCTTGGCGAGGACGCCATCATGGAAGGCGTCGGGCGTGACATGCAGCGCGGCGGCGACCTTGCCGGAGGCACCAGACATGCGGCCGTCGGTGACCAAAGCCACCTTATGGCCGCGATCGAGCAGGACGCTCAGGGCCGGTGTCAGTTTGTGCAGTTCGGGCATGCCGTTGGCAGCGGGGCCCTGGTGGCGCACCACCACGATCACGTCGCGGTCGAGTTGCCCTTCCTTGAAGGCCGCCACGACATCGTCCTGGTCGGCGAACACCGCAGCCGGCGCCCGCACGGTGCGGTGGGTTGGCTTCACGGCGGAAACCTTGATCACCGCACGGCCGAGATTGCCGGTCAGCAGGCGGATGCCGCCCTCGTGCGAAAAGGGATCGGAGAGCGAGCGCAACACATCGCGATCCAGCGATTCCTTGGGCGGGGGCGCCCAGGCGAGCTCATCGCCGTTCAGGCGCGCCTCGCCGGCATACCTGTTCAGCCCGTCGCCGAACATGGTTTCGACCTCGGGCCAGAGGAGCCCCGCTTCGATCAATTCGCGGATCACGAAGCCGAGCCCGCCTGCCGCCTGGAAGTGGTTCACATCCGCGCTGCCATTGGGATAGATGCGGGCCATCAGCGGTGTCACACGCGAAATATCGGCGAAATCCTGCCAGTCGATGGCGAGGCCGGCCACACGCGCGATGGCGACCAGATGGATAGTATGGTTGGTCGAGCCGCCGGTCGCCATGAGGCCGACGATGGCATTCGTCAGCGCGCGGGCATTGACCAGGCGATAGAGCGGACGGTAATCGTTGCCGAGCGCCGTCACCTCGGCAAGTCGCTGGGCCGCCGCGCGCGTGATCGCGGTGCGGAGCGGGGTGCCCGGATTGACGAAGGCGGAGCCTGGCACGTGCAGTCCCATGATCTCCATGAGCATCTGGTTGCTGTTGGCGGTACCATAGAAGGTGCAGGTGCCGGGGCCGTGATAGGATTCCGCTTCGGCGCGCAGCAATTCCTCCCTGCCCACCTTTCCCTCGGCATAGAGCTGGCGGATGCGCGCCTTCTCGCTGTTGGGCAGGCCGCTGGTCATCGGTCCGGCCGGCACGAACAGGGTGGGAAGGTGGCCAAAAGCCAGCGCGCCCATCAGCAGGCCCGGCACGATCTTGTCGCACACGCCCAGACACAATGCGCCATCGAACATGTTGTGCGACAAGGCGATCGCAGTGGACTGGGCAATGATATCGCGGCTGAACAGCGATAGTTCCATTCCCGCCTGTCCCTGGGTCACGCCATCGCACATCGCAGGCACACCGCCGGCGAATTGCGCGACCGCGCCCGCCTCGAAGGCCGCGCCCTTGAGGAGCGCCGGGTACTCCCCCAACGGCTGGTGTGCCGACAGCATATCGTTATAGGAGGATACGATCGCGAGGTTAGGTTTCTGCCGGCCGGATAAATCCTGTTTTTCCTGGGCCGGACAGGCAGCAAAACCGTGGGCGAGGTTGCCGCAAGACAGAGTCAGCCGATGCGGCCCGCCGCGCGCGGCGGCTTCCATGCGGTCACAATAGTCCTTGCGGCTGTCCCGGCTACGCGCCTCAATCCGTTCGGTCACATCTCTCAGGGTGGCGTTGATCATCATTCCGTCCAATGAACGACAATATCCGCCTTTTCCTGTCGCAGCAATGCATGGATGGGCAGATCGCCGCCCCGCTCCAGCAGCGCGTGTTTCGCCTGTCCGCGAAAAGCGAGATGCAGGACCGGCGCGCGGCAGAGATAGGAAAGCGTCAGACTTATGCGCGGCCATCCCTTTTGCGGCGCATCCACCGCCAGACAGGGCGCCTGCCCGCGAGGATCCAGCCCCGCACCGAGATTTTCCATGTGTGGAAAAAGCGAGGCGAAATGCCCGTCCTCGCCCATGCCGAGGAGGACGCTCGCCTGCGCGATCGGCAAAGGTGCCAGCGCCGCGGAAAGCTCCGCGATGGCGGCGCTCGGCTGCGCCTGCCCGCGATATAGTGGCACGAAATCCGCCGCCTGCGCCGGCCCGCGCATCAGATGCTCGCGCACCAGCGTTTCGTTGCTGTCCGCGTGCGGGGGCGCTATCCAGCGCTCGTCGCACAGCGTGACAAACGTGCGCGCCCAAGGGAGCGAGGTTTCCCGGAGCGCCGCGAAGATCGGCGCCGGGGTCGTTCCGCCCGGAACGATCAGCAAAGCTTTGGGTCCGCGCGCGAGCTGGGCGCGCAACTCCTCCGCCAGCAGCCGACCGAGAACCTGTGTGAGTTCGTTGAAAGTCGTGTACCGCCGTTCTGAAAGCATCGCGGCTGCTCTTTATACCTCTTCTTCGTACCAGGTCCGGCCGTCGCGCTCGATCAGCGCGATAGCGGCGCTCGGCCCCCAGCTCCCCGCCGCATAAGGCTTCACGCCCACGTCATACTCCTTCCAAGCGTCGAGGATATGATCGGCCCACCGCCAGGCCGCCTCGAGCTCGTCCGAGCGCATGAACAAGGTCGGCCGGCCCCGGATAACATCGAGAAGCAGCCGCTCATAGGCATCGCGGGCACGCCCTCCGAATGTCTCGGCGAAGCTCAGATTGAGCGGCGCGGAGGACAGCCGGATCTCGCCTGGCCCAGGCTGCTTGTTCACCATGGTGAGCCGGATTCCTTCATTGGGCTGCAAGCGCATGATCAGCTTATTGGGTTCGATCCTGCCCGCGCTTTCCGGATAGAGCACATGCGGGGGCGAGCGAAACTGCACGACAATGTCGGAGGACCGTTGCGCAAGACGCTTGCCCGAGCGCAGGTAGAAGGGCACGCCCGCCCAACGCCAATTATCGATGAAACATTTCAATGCCACGAATGTCTCGGTAGAGCTCGTGGCGGAGGCGCCCTGCTCCTCGAGATAGCCCGGGACCTTTTCGCCATCGATTGCGCCCGAGCGATACTGGCCGCGCACGATAGTGCCGATTTCCGCACCCGCGACAGGCGTTAAGCTCTTCAAGACCTTGACTTTTTCGTTGCGGACATCATCCCCATCGAGCGAGATGGGCGGCTCCATCGTGGTCAGGCACAGGAGCTGGAGCAGATGATTCTGAACCATGTCGCGCAGCGCACCCGCCTTGTCGTAATAACCCCAGCGGCTGCCGACGCCCACCGTCTCGGCGACCGTGATCTGCACGTGATCGATATGGGTGCGGTTCCATAAAGGCTCGAATAGCGAATTGGCGAAGCGGAGCGCCATGAGGTTCTGGACCGTCTCCTTGCCGAGATAATGATCGATCCGATAAATCTGGCGCTCGTTGACGACCTGGGCGAGCGCAAGGTTGATCTCCTGCGAGGAGGCGAGATCGTGGCCGAGTGGCTTTTCCAGCACGATTCTGGTCAAGGGCGACAGGCATTGCCGCTCGGAAAGGTGGCGCGCAATCGGACCGAACAAATCGGGTGCGGTCGCGAGATAAAATACCCGTACGACATCCTGGCGGCCGGCCGCGAAATCCGCGATTGGACCATATGTCTCTGCCCGGGCGGCATCGACGGAGGCGTAATGGATCCGGTCGCTGAAGCGCTGCCACACGCCGGGATCGAAGTCCTCTTTCGCCACGTGGGCGCGCACGCTCTCTTCGATCCGCTGCCGATACTCGTCGCGCCCAATCGCGCTGCGGGCAAGGGCCAGAATGCGGCCGTCGTCCGGGAGGCGGTCTTCCGCGTCCAAGTGGTAGAGCGCCGGCATGAGTTTGCGCATCGCAAGGTCGCCCGACCCCCCGAAGACAACTAGATCGAAGGGTGCGTCAATGAGTGTCTTTCTCATAAGCGGCGTTCGGTCGTTGGATCGAAGAGGCAGGCGCGCGACATGTCGATGGCGAAGCGGAGTTCCTCGCCCGGCCCCTTGACGTCGCCGGGGCGAAGCCGGGCAATGGTGTTGGCGCCCCCCAATTCCATGAAGGCAAGCGTGTCCGCCCCGGTCGGCTCGACCACGTCGACTTGCGCGGTAACCTCGGCCAGCGCCATCGGCGCGGCGCTTTGGGCGCGGCCGGCCACGGCGAAATTCTCGGGACGCAGGCCCAGGATGATGTCCTGGCCCACCCTCTGGCTGACGGCGCCGCTCGGCTGCCAGAGGGGCAGATGTTGCGCCCGCCCGCCGTTCAGTGCGACGCTCAGCCTGCCGTTCTGCTGGGTCAGCGTCCCGCGCAGGAAGTTCATCGCGGGTGAACCCATGAAACCCGCGACATACATATTGACGGGCTGCTCGTATACTTCCTGAGGCGATGCGAACTGCTGGACCTCGCCATTCTGCATGATGGCAATCCGCGAGGCGAGGGTCATGGCCTCGATCTGGTCGTGGGTGACATAGACGATCGTCGTCCCCAGCCGGTGGTGCAGCTTCTTGATCTCGGTGCGCATCTCCACCCTGAGCTTGGCATCGAGATTGGAAAGCGGCTCGTCGAAAAGAAACACCTTGGGCTCGCGCACCAGGGCGCGGCCAATCGCCACGCGCTGGCGTTGGCCACCGGAAAGCTGGGCGGGCTTGCGCGACAGCAGATGCTCGATCTGCAGCATCTGGGCCACGTGGGCAATGGCCTTCTCGCGCTTGGCTTTTTCGACGCCGCGCATCTCCAGGCCGAAGGCAAGGTTGCGGGCAACGTTCATGTTGGGATAGAGCGCGTAGGATTGAAAGACCATCGCGATATCGCGGTCCTTGGGATGAACATTGCTGACGTCGCGGTCGCCAATCCTTATTTCGCCTTCGCTCAAATCGAGCAGGCCAGCGATGATATTAAGCAGGGTCGACTTGCCGCAGCCCGAGGGGCCGAGCAGCACCAGGAACTCGCCATCGGCAAGTTCGATATCGATGCCCTTCAAGATCTCGAGCGCGCCGTAGCGTTTCTTGACATTGCGAATCGATAAAGTCGCCATCCCTACCCCTTTACGGCACCCGCCGTCAGACCTCGAATGAAATATTTGCCCGCGAGAACATAGACGATCAGCGTAGGCGCCGCTGCGATCATGGCCGCCGCCATATCGACATTGTAGCGTTTCACGCCCTCGCTAGTATTGACCAGATTGTTGAGGGCGACCGTGATCGGCTGGGCATTGCCCCGCGTGAAGGACGCCCCGAAGAGAAAATCATTCCAGATTTGCGTAAATTGCCAAATCAGGGTCACGGTGATGATCGGGAGGGAAATCGGCACCATGATGCGCCAGAAAGTCGAGAAGAATCCCGCCCCGTCGATCGTCGCGGCGTGAACCAGCTCATCAGGTACGGTGACATAAAAATTGCGGAAGAACAACGTCGTGAAACACAGGCCGTAGACCACATGGGTGAGGATCAGACCCGTGATCGTGCTGGCCAGGCCGAGCTTGCCCAGGGTGAAAGCCATGGGAAGCAGGATAGATTGGAATGGGATGAAGCAGCCGAACAGCAGCATGCCAAAAACGATATTGGCACCAGGGAACCGCACTTTGGTAAGGGCATAGCCGTTGAGGGCACCCAGCGCGGTCGAGATCAGCACCGCGGGGATGGTGAATTCAAGCGAATTGATAAAATGACCGCCAAGCGCGCCACCGCATTGGACGCCTTCGCACCCATCGACCCACGCCTCCCACCACGCCCAGAAGGTGACGTGCGACGGAAGCGACAGAAAAGTCCCTTGGCGCAGTTCCTCGAGGCTCTTCAGGGAAGTGGCGACCATGAAAAAGAGCGGCAACAGAAAATAGGCGGCAAAAAGCAGAAGAATGCCATAGACGAGGATCCGCCCAAAGACTGCCGTCCCGCTGCTCCGGCCGGCTAGGACCATTGCCTCAGCCACGTCGTTCCTTTCCCATCCCGCGCAATTCCGAATAGAGATAGGGCACGATGATCGCCATGACGGTGAAGAGCATCATCATGGCCGAAGCCGCACCCATGCCGAGCTCGCTTTGCCCGAAGGTCATCTGGAACATGAAATTCGCCGGCAAGGTCGAGGCATAGCCCGGTCCGCCCGCGGTCAGCGCCTGGACGAGATCGAAGCTCTTAATCCCGATATGTCCCAGCACCACGATCGCCGTCAAAAAAACGGGGCGGATCGAGGGCAGCACGATCGTCATATAGATGCGTGGCAGCGACGCGCCGTCGAGATAAGCGGCGCGAATGATCTCCTGATCCACCCCGCGCAGGGCGGCGAGAAAAATCGCCATGACGAAACCAGAGGATTGCCATACGGCAGCGATCACCAGGGCATAGACAGCAAGGTGCGCATTCTGCGTCCAGGCGAAATCGAAATTGGGAAACCCATGGTCGCGCATGAATTGCTGGATGCCCACCACTGGGTCGAGCAGCCAGCGCCATACCGTCCCCGAAACGATGAAGGACACCGCCATCGGATAAAGATAGATGGTACGCAGCGCCCCTTCGATGCGGATACGTTGATCGAGAAGGATTGCAAGCAGCGCACCCAGCAAGATGCAGATCAAAATGAAAAGGCTGCCGAATATCGCGAGGTTGCCGATCGCGACATGCCAGCGATCCTGCGCCCATACCCGCGCGTAACTCACCAAGCCGGCAAATTGATAATTGGGGAAAAGCCGCGACTTCGTGAGCGAGAGATATCCGGTCCAGAGAATAAAGCCATAGACGAAATAAAGGCTGGCCGCGAAAGACGGGGCGACCACCAGTCCGGAAATAATCTTTTGCAGGGATCTTTTATTCACCATAAGCAGGCAAGAAGAGGCGCCCGGCTGAAAGAAACCGGGCGCCTTCGCCTTATTTCGCCGAAGCGATGCCGTCGGCCAACGCCTTCACGCCTTCGTCCGTTGATTGATCGGATTCGAAGAACTTGGAGAGCGCCGAGACGGCAGGACCGCGGATCGCGTCCTTGACAGCGACCTGGTGGGCCAGGGTCGGAACCAGGCTGTTATTCTTCACCGCAGCGGCCAGATCGTCCATCGACTGGGTCGCGCAGGAATCGAACTTGTCGCGCGGCACGTCGGTGCGGGCAGGGATCGATCCCTTATAAAGGTTGAAGGTTTCCTGGAACGACTTGTCCATGATCAGCTTGGCCAGGAGCTTCTTACCCGACTCATTGCTCGCCGTGCTCTTGGGGCTGGTGAAGAAGCCGAAAGAGTCGGAGTTCAGGATGAAGCCGCTGTCGGGCCACACCGCGGTGCACAGATAGTCCGTGCCGGGCTTCAGACCCGCCGCGCTAAATTCGCCCTTGGCCCAATCGCCCATGATTTGCATGGCGGCTTGACCCTTCATCACCATTTGCGTGCCTTCGTTCCAGGGGCGACCGACATAATTCTTGTCGGTGTCCTTGATCACCGTGGCAAGCTTGCGGAACAAGTCGAAGCTCTTTTTCATGCAATCGCCGCGCAAGGTCGCGTCGTCGAGATCGACAAACGCCTTCTTATAGACGTCGCCGCCGCAGGTGCTGAGCAGGACGGGCTCGAACAACATGCCGTCCCAATTTTCGCCGCCGCCCGGATGGGCCATCGGAATGATCCCGGCCGCCTTGAATTTATCGACCGAGGCGAAGAAATCGTCCCAGCTCTTCGGCGCCTGGACACCGGCTTTCGTCAGCGCCGCGGGATTGATCCACACCCAATTGATGCGATGGATGTTGACCGGCGCACCGACATAATGGCCCTCATAGGTCACAAGGTCCTTGATCTGGGGGGGGAGGACCGCGTCCCAATTTTCCGCCTTGGCGACATCGTCGATATTGTCGAGCGCGCCCTGTTCGGCATATTCGTGGATGGTGGGGCCTTTGATCTGCGCAGCGCCCGGAGGATTACCGGCCGCGACGCTCGCCCGGAGCGCCGCCGTCTCGGCGTCGCCGCCGCCGCCCGCGACTTTCGTGTCCGTCCACGTGCCGCCTGCATCTTCGAACTGCTTTTGCAGCGTGCCCTTGGCTTTCGCCTCCCCGCCCGAAGTCCAATAATGCAGGACTTCGATCGCGGGCTTGTCTTCGGCCCGCGCCGCGCCGCCCAAGACGATGGCAGCGGCAGCCGCCAGGAAGAGACTCTTCCGGTAAATCATATTCATATGTATTCCTCCCTAGATCCGGCCATTGGCCAGCGTCGCACTCTACGAAAACAAAACCGCCTTGCCAACTTGAAATTTCGCCGCGATGCCGCGCCGCTCTCGTTTCGGGGTTAGCTGCTGCGAATCCTATTTTACCCGCGAGAGGCTAGGGGCCGAGGACGACATGAGGCCGAACTGGAGCTCCGCGAGGCGCGTGTAGAGGCCGTTCTGGCGGATCAGTTCCTCGTGCGGACCGATCGCCGCGATCTTCCCTTTATCCAACACCACGATGCGGTCGGCCTTGAGAATAGTGGCGAGCCGGTGGGCGATCACGATCGTGGTTCGCCCCGACATGACCTCATCTAGCGCGCGCTGGACAGCCGCTTCCGATTCGGAATCGAGCGCGCTGGTCGCCTCGTCGAGCAAGAGCAGCGCGGGGTTCCGCACGATGGCCCGCGCGATGGCCAGCCGCTGACGCTGGCCGCCGGAAAGCCGAATGCCGCGCTCGCCTAGCTGGGCGCGCAGGCCGCCCGGAATGGAATTGATGAATTCCCAGGCATGGGCAAGCCGTGCCGCGCGGATGATCTCCGTTTCGGGCGCGTCTCTTCGGCCATAGCGGATATTTTCCTCGACGGTTCCGGTGAAAATAACCGGATCCTGAGGCACGACACCAATGTGGGACCGCAGGTCCTCGAGCGCGATTGTCCGCAGATCGAGGCCATCGAAGCGGATGCAGCCCGAGCGTGGATCGTAAAAGCGCTGCACCAGTTGAAGGATCGTGCTCTTGCCGGCACCGGATGGGCCGACCAATGCGATCCGCTCGCCCGCGCGGATATCGAGGCTGACAGAATCGAGCGTGGGAACATCGGGGCGCGCCGGATAGAAAAAGGACACGTCCTCGAATTTAAGCGCGCCGCGCGCGGGGCGCGGCAGGATCCGCGGCGCGGCGGGGACTGGCAGGGACGGCTTCAGCGCGAGAAGCGCGAGGATCCGCTCCAACCCGCCACTCGCCCGCTGAAGCTCGGCAAATACCTCGCCGATCGCGCCGAAGGAGGAAGCAAGCAGAATCGCATAGAATATGAAGGAGGTGAACTGGCCCTTGGTCATGGCGCCAGACGCGGCGTCGTGGCCGCCAACCCACACCACGAGGCCGATCGCGGCGGCGACGAGACCGATCACCGCGAAGGTGAGCAGCGCGCGTGCGCGCATGCGGCGCACCGCGAAGGTAAATACGTCCTCGTTATCGCGGCGGAATTTCTCCGCCTCGTAGCGCTCCTGCCCGAACGCTTGGACGGTGCGCATCGCCGAGACGGTTTCGGCAAGTTCGGCGCTGGCCTGGGCGAGACTGTCCTGGCTCTGGCGGGACAAGGCACGCACCCGTCGTCCAAAGATGAGAATGGGGAGGACCACCAGCGGCACCAGGGCGAGGATGAACAAGGTCAGCTTGACGCTGGTCACCATCAGGAGCACGAAGGCTCCAACCATCATCACGATATTACGCAGCGCCACGGAGACGGAGGAGCCGATCACGGACTGGACGAGCGCCGTATCCGCGGTCAGGACCGAGATCGCCGCACCGGCCTGCGCCGTTTCATAATAGGCGGCATCGAGCGCGAGCAGATGATCCATGAGCGTCTTGCGGATATCCGCGATGACACGTTCTCCGATCCAGCTCACCAAATAATATCGGCAGGCCGACCCCGCGGCGAGCACGAGCGCACCAACGAAAAACAGGAATATATAGAAATGAATATGGCGTTCGTCGGCACTCGCGAAGCCTTGATCGATAAGGAGGCGCAAATCGGCGCCGAACGCCAGGACCACGGCGGCGGCCAGAATGAGAGACAGGCTCGCGCCAACGACCTGCCACCGATAGGGACGGAGAAAAGGAAGAACCGCGCGCCACAGGCGGGGATCAATGCGCCGTGTCATGGCGCGGCGAGCGCCCGTCCAAGCAGCCTGCCAAGCTCGTCCACCAGAAAATCGCCGAGGCGGTTTCCACCGCGTGTGGCGATCCAGCCGACCCCCCCATCCTGAAAGGCGAAATGCCAGGCTCCCGATACGGGGGAGGATAGCCAGATTTGACGGGTGGGCGCGTGCAGATTGAGCAGATAGGTCTGTCCGCTATCGAGCTCGACCGTCAGGGTCCCGTAAACGAGATCGGCATCGCAGCCATTCTCCTCGAACCAGTCGAGGAGCCGCCGCAGCTCGCTTTCGGCACGTTGCTGAAATTCCTGCTCGGTCATGGGAAAAGCAGTCCTCGCATAGTTCGCGGCGGCCAGCAAGGAATACTTGCGCGCGCCACCCGGCCCCGCTATAAACCCGCCAAACGGAGCTCCCATGAAACAGAAGATTCATCCAGAATATCACGACATCACCGTGGTCATGACCGATGGCAGCAAGTTCACCACGCGTTCGACCTGGGGCAAGGCCGGCGATACCATGACGCTGGATATCGATCCCAAGTCTCACCCGGCCTGGACCGGCGTCCACCGGCTCGTCGACAGCGGTGGTCAGCTCGCCAAGTTCAACAAGCGTTTCCAGGGCCTCGGCCTGAAGAAATAAAAGCAGCTTCCCCGCATGCGGATGGCTCATCCGCCTGCGGACGGGCTCATGACGTAATCGTCAAGAGCCGCACGGCGCCATACACCGCGCCCAGCCACAGCAGCGTCAAGAACAGCAGGCCTGCACCGAAGGCCGGCCCTCGCTTGGCCGCATCTTTATAGTACGTCACGGCATAAGCGAGCCGGGCGATTGTGTAGAGCGCCCCCAGAATGGTGGAGAATACCGGACTGCCCAGCAGGGCGCAGAGCCACAAGGCGAGTAGGAACGGCCCCATCTGTTCGAGTGTGTTCATCTGGACGCGGTAGGCGCGTTCGAACTCCGGGTGGCCAATCGTCGCCGGCGCCGCGATGCCGTGCTTGCCGCGCATCCGGCCCACCTGGAAACCCATCCACATATAGAGCAGCACATAGATCAGGCTGACGAGCGCCACCCACACCAAAAAACGATCCGCGGCAAACATTCTTCCCCCTTTAGCGATTCAAAGAATCACCTGCCCTGTGTAAACGACGCGGCCTTGGCATGCAAATTAAAGCTCTCGCCTCGATGAGGAGGTTGGGTGGGGTGATTCACAAGTCGGAAGTCACCACACCCTCACCCGCTCGTTCATGCTCTCCCCTCTCCTATCAAGGGAGAGGGTATCTCGTTATGCCCTCAGACCCGCCAGAAGGGCTTATCGATTTCGGCATCGATATCCGCCCGGCTCAAGCCGAGATCGCGCAGAAGGAAATCATCGAATTTGGCCAATTCCCGCCGACTCCACATCCGGTCCTGCCAAGCGATCAGTCGCGATACTATGTTAGTTTTTTTCATAGCAGCCTTCCTCGAAAAAGTTGAATATGCATAGTATTTCCTATTATATTGGCGTAGACAATCGACCTTTCTTCACATGATATGTGAGAAAAATTCAATGAAATTACCCCCGCTTAAATCCTTGTATTACTTCGCAATTGTCGCCCAGCGCGGCAGTCTCGTGCAGGCAGCCGAGGAACTCCATGTCACGCACGGCGCGATATCTCACCAAATTCGGGAATTGGAGGAATGGCTGGGGACTCCGCTTTTCCGACGCACCGGCCGTAAGCTGGTGTTGACCGAAAAAGGAGCGATTCTCGCACGCGACGTGAAGGCCGGCTTCGCCCAACTCTCCGAGGCGGTGGAAAGAACCCAAGAGAAACCCGTGCGGCCGGTGGTCATCTCGACTCTGCCTTCCTTCGCTGCCAAGTGGCTGGTGCCGCGGCTCAATGCCTTTCGCATGGCACACCCGACCATCAGCATCTTCGTCTCGGCAACGCCGGAGGTGGAGAAGCTCCAGCCGGGTGGCGCCGATATCGCCGTGCGCTACGGCTATGGCAAATGGGATGACCTCCATGCGGAGCGGGCCTACCAGGCGGTATTCTTTCCGGTGTGCTCTCCGGCCTTCCTCAACGAACATGGTCCGTTGAACGCGCCACGGGATCTCGTTGATCTGCCGTTACTGGCCGACCCCGACATTACTTGGGAAGTGACCGATAGCTGGCGCGCGTGGTTCGATCACGCCGGCATCGGCGACATGCCGCTCAACATCCAGCTCAATTTCGGAACAAACGCCTTGATGTTGCAAGCCGCCATGGATGGGCTGGGCATCGGTCTTTCCAACAACCTTCTGGCTGGCGATGATCTCAGGGCTGGTCGGTTGGTGCGCGTGACGGACGTGGTCTTGCCGAGCACGGCGGCCTATTACCTGGTGCGCCAAAAACGGGTCGAGCCCGATGTGCTCACGACCCTGGCCTGGCTCAAGCAGGAGCTGGCAAGATTTCTAAAAGAAAATGGGAGCGAGCAAGACCCCGCAGGGGGACATGGCGATGGGGGAACCGCCTAGGCCGCCAATTTCCCTTCGAGACCGGCCACGAAAACCCGTCGCAATTCAGGCGCGCCAACCTTGATGGGATTGCCGCCCGCCGACGGATCGATCGCCGCCATCTCCGCAACCCGATCGACCTGCTTGTCGTCGACGCCGATCTCGCGCAGCGTATGGGGAATGGCGATTTCCTGGCGGAGCGCCAAAACCCATTCCATCACCGCGGCGAAGCCCGGCCGGGGCAGATCGAGATAGCGGGCGAGGCGCGTCATGCGCTCCTCGATCGCCTCGCGGTTGAAATCCAGCACATAGGGCATGATTACGGCATTCGTCAGGCCATGGTGGGTATTATAGAGCGCGCCCAGCGGGTGGGCGATGGCGTGCATGCCCCCCAGGCCCTTCTGAAAGGCCGTGGCGCCCATGCTGGCCGCCGCCATCATTTGGGAGCGCGCGAGCAGATTTTTGCCGTCCCTGACCGCCATCGGCAGGTAATCCTTGATGAGCCGCATGCCCTCGATGGCGATGCCGTCAGCCAGAGGATGGTAGCCGTTGGCACAATAGGCTTCGAGACAATGGGAGAGCGCATCCATGCCGGTGGCGGCCGTAATGTGCGCTGGCAATCCGACCGTCAATTCCGGATCGGCGATGACGATCGCGGGCAGCATGCGCGGGTGGAAGATGATCTTTTTCACATGCGTGGCTTCGTCGGTGATGACGGAGGCGCGCCCCACTTCGGAGCCCGTGCCCGACGTGGTGGGCACGGCGATGACCGGAGCCATGCCCGCGACATTGACGCGCAGATACCAATCGTCGACATCCTCGAAATCCCACAGCGGCCGGGTCTGGCCGACCATGAGCGCGATGGCTTTGGCCGCATCCAGGGCCGAGCCGCCGCCGAAAGCGATCACGCCGTCATGGCCACCTTCGCGGTAGGCGCGCACGCCTTCCTCGACGTTCCGGCCGACCGGATTGCCCTGGACATCGCTGAACAGCCCGGTCGGCAGGCCGGCCGCCTCGTTCCGCGCGACGCTGTCCTTGATCATCGGCAGATTCGCCAGTCCCGGATCGGTGACGATCAGGGGGCGCTTCATGCCTAGCGACTTGCAATGGTCGGGTAGTTCCGCAATACGGCCGCAGCCGAACTTCATGGCGGTGGGGTAGTTCCAGTTGCCTTTGGGCAGATGACGGTCCTGCATGGTTTCTCCTGCGGCGCATTCTATAGGGCGGGACGGAACGGAGAAAGCCCAAAATGCCTATGTGCGCCAGCCGCGAGCCCGGGCGACTGCGTCGAGGAAAATGTGGTGATAACCGGGGCTGAGCGCGTGCGGGAGCCGATCCAGGCGCCGCAACGGTGGGGGCGACGGTGGAGAAGGCTGTCCGGCACCGCGGCGCGCGAGTGCCGCTGCGCCGAAAGCGGTAAGATCGACGGTCGCAGGAATCACCAGCGGCCGGTCGAGCGCGCGCGCCAGGAAATCCAAAAAATATGGGTTGTCCGCGAGCCCCCCATCCAGGGAAACGGCGCCTTCGATGGGCACGATTGTTTCGATGGCGGCGATAAGCTGGGCGCTGCGCAGGGCAATCCCTTCGAGCAGCGCCTGCATGAGATCGCGGCGGCTGGTATCGAGCCCCATGCCGAGCCACATGCCGGCGGCCGACCGGTCCCAATAGGGACAAGCCAGACCCGACAGCGCCGGGACGAACACCAGACCGCGCGCAAGTGCGCTCTCGCCATCGAAACGGGCAATCTCGGCATGATCCCCGAAAAGACCCAGCTGCTGAGCCCAATCGACGGCCGAGCCGGCATTGTAGACGCCACCATCGACGGCATAGACCGTCTCTTCGCCCTCGATCCGCCAGGCGATGGTCGGCAGCAGGCCGCGCGGGCCGTTCTCGGGCGGCACGGTGCCCATCACGGCCAGGGCGAAGGCGCCAGTGCCGAAGGTGATCTTGGCTTGCCCCGGCCGCTGGCAGCCATGGCCGAAGAGCGCCGCCTGCTGATCGACGAGCGATGCCGTGAGCCGCCTGCCCTGGGCGAATTCCGCAAGCGTCCCCGCGCTGGACCCAATGTCGGGCAGGCATTCGCGCGGAACGCCGAAGAGGGTGAGTAATTCTTCATCCCATTCCTGCGTCCGCAGATTGAGCAGCGACGTGCGCGACGCCGTGCTGGGATCGGTGCGAAAGATACCGGCGAGCGAATCCAGAAAAAATGCGTCGCTGGTTCCCAGGCGCAGCCGTCCTTCCCGGCGCAGCGTGCATGCCTCCTCGACATGATCGAGAATCCAGCGGAACTTGCTCGCCGAGAAATAGGAATCGAGCGGCAGCCCCGCGCGGGCGAGCGTGATCGCCTCAGCTCCCTCCGCCTTCAGCCGCGCGATCCCCTCTTCGGTTCGCGCATCCTGCCACACGATCGCGCGACAGATCGGCCGCTTGGTATCCCTGTCCCATGCCATGACGGTCTCGCCCTGATTAGCGAGGCCGATGACGCTATTCTCCTCTGTCGCGGCGATGGCGTCGCGGACATGGCCAAGCAATTCCAGCGGATCGTGTTCGACCCATTGCGGCTGCGGATAGAATTGGGCGTGCGTGAAATGCGCGCGCGCGCGAAACTTCCCGTCCTCCTCCAACTCATGAAGCTTGGTGCTGGTCGTCCCCTGGTCGATCCCGTAGGATTTCATGCGAGGCTCGCCGCGATGGCGCGCGCCGCCGCACGGCCTTGGCGCCAGCAGGTTCCGGTGGTGCGCAGAATCCCCAGACCGTTGCCGGCGGCGAAATAGGCCGGGTCGGAGCAGCGCCACGCCGATACGCGCGGCCCGCCCTCGCAGCTCATGGCCAACGAGCCACCTTTGATGAGGGCATTTTCCGGCCGGAACAGGCCCGCGAGAATGACACCGTCGCAGGCGAGAATTTCCCGCCCCGCCCCACGACCGACCGCGACGGCTTCGACAGTACCTTCGCCAAGAATGCCGAGGAGGCACGCATGGCGGAGGACCGGCACGTCAAAGATCGGCCCGCACAGCAGAGACGCGGGAAAGAGAAGCGGCGAAACGGCTTCGGGGGCGATCAAGGCGCGCGGCCGCACCCCGACATGACGCAAGGTCAGGATCGCGGAGAAGGCGACCAGCTCTCCGCCCAGGATAACAGGATGGCGGAACGGCGCGCGTCCATAGAGATAGACATACTGCTGGAGGGTCGCGGTATTCATGATCGAAGCCGAGCGAATGCCAGAAATCAGGCGCGGCGGCCGCGGCGTCTCGCGCATGCCGGTGGCGAGCAGCACGCGGCGTGCGTCTATCCAACGCGCGCCCTCTCCATCGGTGACGCGCACCCGGCCGCCAGGGGCGATTTCCACCACACTCGTGCCCAGGCGCAATTGCGCCGATCCAATGGTCTCGGCGAGCCTTTGTGCATAGGTCGGCCCCGAATATAGACGCCCAAATTCGCGGAGGCCGAACGTCTTATGTCCGCAATGGCGGGGAATGCCCCCGGCTTCCTGCTCGCGTTCGAGAATCGTCACCGACGCGCCCAAACCCAGCCGACTGAGCTCGGCCGCGGCGGACAGGCCCGCCGGCCCCGCGCCGACGATCAGGATATCGGTCGCCGCAATATCTATAGCCTGGTCTTTGACATTCACGACGGGTCGCCACCTGCCCTCCTCCAAACGGTCACGAATGCGGGCCGCGCAATAGAAGCCCTGGCACCTTCCCATCATCGCCCGCGTGCGCCGCTTGATGCCGTCGAGGTCAGTAGCCGCCGGCGGCGAGGACAAGGCCGCATCGATCTCGGCAACCGTCACCTGCTCGCAATGGCAGGCAATGTCGCAGCCTTCCTTGCCCAGATAGGGCCGCGTCTCATATGCACTCAGCGAAGGCATGGCGGGTGTCGGGCCGGATTGGGCACGCGGCGGCCCCAGCCCCATTTCCTCGGTGACGGAACGAGCGATCCCAAGCGCGCCGGTGAGACCGGTCGAGCGGATGCCGGCCACTGTCACCCAACGCAAGTCGTGGGCGACGGCAATCTGGTAATCCTTGAACTGGGTCGCCGGCCTCAGCCCCGCATAGGACGCGGTCACCTCCTCTTGTGCGAGGGCGGGCAAGATCTGGCGCCCGCGCGCGATCAATCTGGCGAGGACCGCCCCGTCGGTAGCGGTATCGCTGCGCGATTCCTGTTCTTCGGCGGTCGGGCCGACCAGCAGGTTGCCGAAGATTGTGGGAGCGACGACCACGCCCTTGGTCTTTTCGCCCGGCACGGGCAAGGCGATATGCGTTAGAAGCCGCGCGGCGGGCTTGTCGAAAACCACGAATTGTCCCTTGCGCGGATGAATACGGAACGGCGCCTCGCGGGCGATGGCTTCCACGATATCGCCATAGAGGCCCGCCGCATTGATGACCCAATCCGCCTCATATGGGCCGCGATTGGTGTGAAGCCGCCAGCAAGGCCCCCTTTCTCCACCTTGAACCTCGGTGTCGCGGAGGATGTGCCCGCCCAGCGCCATACCCTGGCGCGCATAGGCCAGGGGGGTCGACCAGGGATCGATCACCGCCTCGCCGGGAACCAGCAGCGCCGCCTGTGCTTCCTCAGCGAGATGCGGCTCGCGTGCCCGCAGCGCGGCACGGTCCAGCAATTCGAGATCGTTGACGCCATTTTCACGGCCATGGACCGCCAACGCCTCGAGCCGTCCCTCCTCGGCCGCGTTCCACGCGATGACCAGCGCACCGGTGGAAAGCAGCGGCAGGCCAAGCGCGGCGCGGATCTCCAGGAATTCCTGACGTCCGGCCCGGATGCAGGAAAGCTCCCGCGAGCCTGCCGGCGCATCGAAGCCGGTATGTAGCAGCGCGCTGTTGGCCTTGCTGGCCCCGGACAGCAGGTCGGAACCTTTTTCCAACAGCAACGGTTTCCACTCATGGAGGGCAAGCGCACGGAAGATCGCAAGCCCAACAACGCCGCCGCCGATGATGATGACCCGATGCCGTTCCGCCATGAGCGAGGATCATAGAGGAGAGTAGAAATGGCCGTGAATAAAAAACTCAAAAGCGTGCGCCGCGTCGCGGACCGATCGCTCGAGGAAGCCGATCGCCTGGCGCGCCGCTCGCTGCGCAAGGCACGCCGCAGCGCGCGCGAGATGCGCCGCTCGATCAAGACCCAGGTGACCAAAGAGGCCCTGCCGTGGCTGCGTGATGTTTTCGGCCGGAAAAATCGCTGGGGAGCGGATACGCTTGCGGATCTGGGGCAAGGCCTCCGGAAGGCGGCGCAGAAAATCCCCGAGGAATATCTAATCGCCATCGTCCGGGCGCTAATCCGGCTGGATCGCGGCAAATATATGGAGGCCGTGGGCGCCCTCACCCTGCCCTTCATCGACGCCCACCCGGAATACCGCCTCTATACCTGGCCGCTGCGCCACTATGTGCGAAAGCAGGAGAAAAAGGCCCGTCGGAAATTGGGCAGCGTCAAGCGCAAGCGCGCCCGGAAGTAGCGCCGGCCCCCTCGGCCCTCCCCTCGGACGGATGCCCCGGCCCTTTTTGCCGTCCTGCGTCCTCTAATACGTCATGCCCGGCCTCGAGCCGGGCATCTTTCGCAGAAGGATAAGGTCGGCTCGCGCGTAGCGCACTTTCTTATAAAAGGAGTCTGCGAATAAGCGCCCGACGAACGCGGGCTAAGCCCTTCCTATATCCTCCTCAGGTGAAAGCTCTTCGGGCGGGTGAGCATTTCGTAGCCCACGCGGCTCAGGGTCGCGCCGCGGCCGGAATCCTTCACGCCCACCCAGGCGAGCGCGGGGTCGAGATAGTCGCAGCGGTTCATATAGACCGTGCCGGTTTCGAGCTTCTCGCCGATACCGATCGCGGCCTTCTCGTCATTGGTCCAGAGCGCGCAGGTCAGGCCGTATTTGCTATCGTTCATAAGGCGGATCGCCTCCTCGTCATCCTTGACCTTCATGATGCCGATGACCGGGCCGAAGCTCTCTTCGCTCATCACCGACATGGAATGATCGACATTGACGAGGATCTGCGGCGCGACATAGGCCGTCCCCTTCTTGTCGGCCGGAAACGCCTTGGGATCGACCAGCGCCTTGGCACCCTTGCGCACCGCTTCCTCGATCTGGCCGCGCACGAAGTCGGCGGCCGAGACGCGCACCATCGGCCCGAGCGTGGTACCGGCATCGAGCGGATTGCCGAGCCGGTACTGGCGGGTCATCGCGGTGAAGCCATCTACGAACTTGTCATAGAGGTTCTCGTGGACATAGATGCGTTCGATGGCGCAGCAGCACTGGCCCGAATTGAAGAAGGCGCCATCGACCAAGTTTTCGATGGCGTGATCGAGGGTCGCGTCCGCCCGTACATAAGCGGGATCCTTGCCGCCCAGTTCGAGCCCGAGCCCCATGAACTTGCCGAGCGCCGCCTGCTGCACCGCATGGCCGCCCGCGACCGAGCCGGTAAAATTCACATACGCGACTTCGGGGGCGGCGATCACCTTGGCCGTATCCTCGTGCGTGAGGACGAGGATTTGGAACAGCCCCTCGGGAAAGCCGGCCTCCTGGAACGCCTTGAGGAAACCCTCGGCGCAGAGTGGCGTCTGCGCCGAATGTTTGAGGATGACGGCATTCCCCGCCATGAGCGCCGGCACCACGCCATTCACCGACGTGAGATACGGATAATTCCATGGGGCGACGATGAACACGACGCCGAGCGGCTCGCGGCGAATGAAGCGCGTGAAGCCGGGCTTGTCCTTGGCCTCGATATCGGCGAGCGCTTCCGGCGCGATCTCGATCATATAGCGCGCC
>DATAGZ010000009.1:0-96541 GCA_036263455.1 Dongiaceae bacterium | reverse complement strand
CGGCTTCGGCTATGCCGTGAACAAGTCCCTGGCCATGGCGTATGTCGATAGCAAGCATGCCGGACACGGAACCAGGCTTGAAATAGAGATGCTGGGGGACCGCTACCCGGCCACGGTCATTGCCGACTCGCCGTGGGATCCCGCAAACGAAAGGCTGCGCGGGTGATCCCAATGCGTATTTGTTTGACAGATTGCTTATAATTTATTAAAAGACGGTTTACCCGGGGGTAAAATGAAAAATTGGATAACCGCCAAATCTTGGCAGCTTGCGCTCGCCTGCGCAACTATCGGTGCCGGCGCGGGATTTACCCCGAATGCCCAAGCGCAATGTCTGACCGATACCACCTGCGTCATTCAGAATTCGGCCACGCCCGTCACCTATTCCGGGACCGTGACCGGAAACACCAACCTCCTATTCAGCGTGACGAATGGGTCCAGTTTCGGTCAGGCGAATCTCACCCGCTCCCAGACGAGCACGGGGTCTCTTTTCATCAATAATGGCATTCTGGGGATCGCTTCCGGTCAATCGCTGAATTTCAGCAGCGTCAATGTAGGGACCAGCGGCAATGGCGGGCCGGCGCAAAGCACGGCCGCCCGGCTCGATCTTATGAGCAATTATCAGTTGGGCGGACAGAACGCGACGGTCGCCCTCACCCTGACGCGCGGCAACGGCCAAAATGGCACGGTTCTGCTCGGCGCGCTCAACGGCGCGGGCGTCAATCTGGACATCGGCAGCCTGTCTGGCAATGGCGCGGTTCTTGTCGGCGCGGGCGGACGTCTGCGGGTGGGCTTCGGCAATGGCGATTCGAATTTTTCCGGGCTCATCAATGCGAGCGGCCTCAATTTCGGGCAAGGAACAGTTGAAAAAGTGGGGAATGGGCGGCTGACCCTGACCGCCGTCAATGGCTATGGCAGCACGGTAGTGTCGGGAGGCGTGCTGGCGCTGTCCGGATCGGGCACGACGGTCACGGGTTCCCTCGGGCAGGGCAGTATCTCGCTCAATGGTGGCACCCTCGATATCGACGCGACCAATCTGAATGGCGCGACCCGCACGACGCAGCTCTCCACCTTCCTTGCCGGCCGGTCGCTCAACCTCACCAGTGCGGGCGGTGGCTTCGAAGCCGTTACGGGCCATACCATCCAGATCGATCAGACCCTGACCAATAGCGGTGCGCAAAGTAACGGAAATCTTTCCGTGAGCGGTAACGGAATCGTCAATATCAACGCGGCGCAGAATTATAAGGGAACCACGACCGTTTCCAGCGGGATTCTGCGGCTTTCCAACGCGGGCACCATCGGTACGGGCGGCCTTGCCTTGGCCGGCGGCACGTTCGACCTCAACGGCCTGACCCGCACCATCGGCGCCTTGTCCTCGAGCGGAGGCAATGCGTCGTTGAATAACGGCGCACTGACCTTCGGCGATGCTGCCAGCACGAACTTCAGCGGCAACATCATCGGGGGCGGATCGCTGACCAAGCAGGGGGCGGGCACGTTCATCCTGAACGGGACGTCGGATTCGGCCAGGATCGCCGTCACGGGCGGGACCTTCGCGACGGGCGCGGCCAATCGCTTCACCAATGTCGGGTCTTCCGGCACGGGCGCGATTGTGTCGGTCGATGGCGGAGGCATACTCGCGCTGGGCGGCGACGAGGGGAATGCTGCCACCCATGTCCATACGGTCACGCTGGGCAACGCCACTAGCATTGGCATGATCGGCGGGGCGGGACATACGTTTTATGCGGACCAGTTCGTCCTTCATGGTGGCACGGTGACCGCCAATATCGAAGGCGCGACGCTGACCAGCGATGGGATCGTTGCCGTGAGTGGCACGAGCCAGAGCAATGGCGGGACCCTCAATGTCACCGGCGGTCGGCTCGCGCTGCTCGGCCAAAATGGCGCGACCATTGTCTCGATCACCAATGGCGGCTATCTCGACTTGACCTCTGGCAATAACCTGCTCAGCGCGCTGGCGGCCGTGACGGTCGATGGGGTGAATGGGATTGCCCATTCGACCCTGGATATCGGCGGAACCAGCCAGCGTTTCGGAACGCTGACCCTGAGCAATGGCGGCGTCCTCCTGAATAATGGCGGTCAAGGCCACGCGACCTTCGCGAGCAGCAATCTCTTGTCGGGGATCATTACCGCCGATACTGGCCTTACCACCTTCACCAAGAATTTCGACAGCCAAAACCGCGACCGCAACGGCTCGACCACGCCGGGCATCGCCGGAGGCGAGGTCGAGGTCACCGCGGCTCAGGCCAGCGTGACCCAGGCCGATGCCAATGGCGGCACCCTGGTCCTCGACACGGCGGGTGGGACCTTCACCAGCGGACACACTGATTTGAATATCGGCACCCAGGATCACGATGCGATCGTGCGGCTCGGCGCGAATGAGAATCTCGGTACCGGCACGCTGACCCTGGGAGGTGCGACCAACGCCGGCACACTCACGGGCAACGCGACGCTGACGGCAAATACCTATCATCTGAACAACGGAAGCGTGGACGCCAATCTCGGCGCCGGTTCGGTGCGGGTCGGGGATGAGAGCGCCGGCGCTTGCGGCAATGTCGCGCTCAATGGCACCTCGAGCGCGGGCAATATCGATGTGCTTTGCGGGACTCTATCCACCTCGGGCAATCATCGTTTCACCAATGCCAACCTCGGCCTCAATGTCAATGGAACGCTCTCGCTCGGCGGGGACGAGGCGGTTGACACGTTGACCGGCACGACCGGACTTATCGATCTCGGCACCCATGGCCTGACGGTCCATGGCGGCGAATACGGCGGCGTCATCGCCGGAGTAGGCGGGTCCCTGACTAAGGATGGGACCGGTACGCTGGTCCTCTCCAGCGCCAATACCTATACGGGCGGCACCACCGTCACCAGTGGGATTCTCCGGTTGGGCAATGGCGGTTCGTTCGCCAGCACCGGGGCGATCACGGTGGGCGGAGGCACCCTCGATCTGAACGGGCACGACCAGCAGGCGGGGGCCGTCACGGTCACGTCGGGCGATATCTCCGCAGGTGGCACCCTGCGCGGCACGTCCTATAGCTTGACGAACGATGCGGACGACCCGCTGGCGAGCATCATCAACGCCAATCTTGCCGATCATGATGCGAGCACGGCTACCGCTCTGACGGCGGGCGGAAGCGGGGTGAACGCCCTGACCGGGTTCAACACCTATTCGGGCGGCACGACCGTCACCGATCGCGGCCTCCTCATCGGCTTTGTCTTTGCCGATGACCCCGACGGCACCCGTCATTCCGCGCTGGGCACCGGCGCCGTCACGGTCGAAGGCGGCTCGGTTCTATGGATCGCGCGGAACGCGGATAGCCTGAATGGCGACAACGCCACCCTCGACCAGGCAATCACCGGCGAGGGCGATATCTGGAAATTCGGCTTGGGCAAATTGACGCTCGCCAACGCCCATAACGATGTCGGCGGCGAGTTCGATGTCTTCGCCGGCACCCTGGCGATAACGGGCAACGGAACCATCGGCGCCAATGCCGCCGTCGCGCTGGGCAACCAGGACATTAATCTCAATGGCACGATCGATTCGTATGTGGGGAGCCTGGATATTTCGGGTATCTCCGCTTCCGCGCTCACTATAGGCTCGCTCGAGAGCTTCCAGTTCAGCGACGATCTCACCGCGGAGTCGCGCACCAGCGTCACCCTGGGCGACAAGGAGCTCCTCATCGGTGGAAATAATTCCGGCACGACTTTCGCCGGCATCATCCGGGGAACGAGCGGCGGGACGCTGACCAAGCAGGGGACGGGCACCTTCACCTTCGCGGGCGATGGGACTGGCCTCGCCCACCTGAATGTTACCGATGGTACTTTTCTCGCGGGCAATGAAACCCTCTTCTATAATTCCTCCGCCAATGACGCGGCCATCGCGATTGCCGTGACCGGCTCGGTCGGACACAATGCGATTTTCGATATCGACAGCACCGATCAATTCATCGGATCGCTCACCAGCGGCACGGGTGCCGACAGCGACAACAGCCAGGTGCAACTCGGCCGCGACGGATCTTTGGTGATCGAGCACGCTATCGGGACGTTTGCTGGATCGATCGTCGATTCGGAAGGGCTCGGTTATATCGAAGTCGATGGCGGGACCCAGATTCTCTCCGGCGCCAATGATTACGGATCGGCGTACGATTCCTCGGATCGCGCGCAATGGACCACGGGCGTCTTCGGTGCCACGCTGCGCGCCAACAATGACCGTGCGCTGGGAAGCGGCTCGCTTTTTCTTTCCAACGGGACACTCGGTCTCGGCCTGGACGATGGCGGAGCTTCGCAGAATATCACGCTTGCCAATAACGTTTTCCTGAACGGCGCCCGCGATACGATCGATGTGGCGGCCGGCGATACGGGCGCACTGGCCGGTATCGTCAGGGATTACAGCCAGCCTTCCGCGCTGGTCAAGACGGGTATGGGTGCGCTCGTTCTCCGCGGAGAGAATAGCTTTAGCGGCGGAATCGATCTCCAAGCCGGACGGATCGCGTTTACAACCAGCGGGGCGAGTTCGAGCGGCGATATCAGCGCCGACCGGGGCACGACGATTCAACTCGGCCAGACGGATACCGTGGCGGACAATGTCGTGCAGGCCAACGCCTATCACCTGACCGACCAAGGCACGGGCACTCATAGCTTCCTGGTGGACAGCCTCGACCGGGGCGAGCTCGATGGGACGATCGACGACATCAATAACGGCGCCAGCAGCGGGGAAAGCCTGACCAAGACCGGCGCGGGTACGCTGGTCCTCGTGGGCGACAACAGCTATACCGGCGGTACGACTATCAATGACGGGACGCTTGTGGCCACCAGCGCCGCGGCGCGGCAAGGGCTCTATGCCACGAGCACGGCTCTGGGGACGGGTCTCGTGCAGCTGCAGGGCGGCGTCCTGCAGCTCGGCGATGGAAGCACGGTGGCGGAGAGTCTGCGCCTGAGCAACGACATCGATCTCGGCACCGCCGCGCCGCAAACGATCGCGGTCAATGGCGCGGATTTCGGCGAATTGAACGGTACGATTTCGGGCAGCGCCGGCCTGACCAAGGTCGGCAGCGGGTATTTGCGGCTGGACGGGCAAGAAGCCTTCACCGGTGGTCTGGCCATCGATGGCGGCGGAATCTATCTGACCAATCTCGATTTTGGAACCACCAGCGGAGCGTTCGCCGCCAATGACATCACCTTGGGCAATGCGTCCTTCCTGGCCTTCGATGCGAATACCACCGGTACTTATCGGGGCAATATTTCCGGCAATGGCATCGTCTATGCAACCGGCAACACCGACATCGCGCTCACGGGTGTGAACACGTTCGGGGCCTCGGCCGCGTCCCTCGGCCTCGCGGGGAACGAGCGATTCGGTACGACGATTTTGACCGATGCCCGCGTGACGGTCACGAATGACAACCAGCTGGGTGCGGCGGATGCGGTGTTGGATCTCTCCACCAACTTCGCCGATCAAAGCGTGCGCGAGGCAACGCTGCGCGCCGGCGCCGATCTTACAGTGAATCGCGACATTCTGCTGGGCTATATCTATGCTCCGGGTGGCAACCAGTACGGCGTGGGCGGCGGTTCCATCGATACGAACGGTCATACCGTCACGATCAATGGGCTAATTGCGGACGAACAGCAGGCGGACTCCGCCTTCACGGGTTCGCGCGGAAACCTTTTTGTCGATGATACCAGTACCGACCGGATCGGACGGCTGATCCTCACCCATGCGAACACCTATACCGGCGATACGGTGGTGCGCGGCGGCGTGCTGGCGCTGCAGGGCGAGGGCACGCTGGGCGGCCCCACGAGTAATGTGCTCCTGCAGGGCGGCCAGATCGATTTCGACGCAAGCGTTCAGGCTACGGAGCAGCCGGCGGTTGCGCTGTCCACCTATCTCGGCCTCCGGCGGCTGATATTCTCCTCGGGCGGGTTCGAGGTCGCCAATAACCACATCCTCGATCTCGACCGCACGCTCTCCAGTTCGAATCAAGGCGGCGTGCCTTCGGGCCCCTTCGTGAAATCCGGTGGCGGCACCCTTCTCGTGACGGCGGAGCAAACCTCTACCGGCGGGATCAATATCAAGGGCGGGACGTTGCAACTCTCCGGCACGGGCACGACGGGGGCGGATACCGGCGCGGTGGCGATCGATAACGGCACGTTCGATCTCAACGGCTTGACCCGGACCATCGGGGCCCTGTCGGCGCAAAATACCGGTGCGCTGGCGCTCGGCGGCGGCAGCCTGACCTTCGGGGATGGCAAAGATACCGAGTTCGACGGCACCGTCACGGGCGGCGGCACGCTCCAGAAGCGGGGTAGCGGGACCTTTGCGCTCGGCGGCAACCATAATGTGAGCGGCCTGACCGCACTCCATATCACCAACGGCACGGTAAGGAGCGTGGGTGGCGATAATAATTTCGCGGACGCGAATTCGAGTAACGACTCTTCCGTCACGCTCGACGTGACGGGCTCGTCCCTGGGCGGTCAGGAAGCGACCTTCGATCTGAACGGAACGCTGCAGACCATCGGCGCGCTGACCGGCGGCCGGGACGGAGCGGGTGGCGCCGATAGCCAGGTCCAGCTCGGCCGTGGGGGCGTCCTCGACATTCGCCATGCCAATGGAGAGTTCGCGGGCATCATTTCGGATAGTAATGGCTTTGGCCGCCTCGGGATCGTGGGCGGGACGCAGATCCTTTCGGGCGCGAATACCTACGGGTCGTCCTGGGGTCGCAACAATCCCTTCACATCGGCCACAGGCATTTCCGGTCAAGGGACCCTCAGGGTCAATAACGATCGGGCACTGGGCCTGGGCTCCGTCTTGCTGGGCGGTACGCTCGGCCTGGGACTGGACGATCAGGGGATTACCCAGAATATCACCCTCGATAACAACGTGACCATCAGCGGCGGCGGCACGGTTGACGTGGCGGCGAACGACACCGGTACGCTCACCGGAACCATCCGGAATCTCAACGCGCCCTCCACCCTGACCAAGACGGGCACGGGCAAGCTGGTACTTTCGGGAACCAACACCTATTCGCGCGTCACGGACATCGAGGGCGGGACGCTGATTGCCCTTTCGGAGCAAGCCCTGGGCACGGGTGATGTCGACAACAACAGCGCGCTCCAGATCGGCGATCGCGCCCACGGGACGCAGCATGTCACGATCGGTGGCAATTATTACTCCGCCGGCGATACCGGCACTCTCGGTTTCGTGATCGGCTCGACCAATGCCAGCAACTCGCACCTGACGGTCAACGGGACATTGGATTTGGGCGCGACCGCGACCGCGAATCTTCTGCTCTCGGACGCGACGCTGACCAATTACACCGTCGGCAATTCCTATGACATTCTGAATTGGGGGGCACTGAACGCGGCCAACTGCACCGATGCGGCGAGCTGCGCGGGCGGCGCCGTCAATAATCCCTTCGCCAATCTGCGCGTTCTGGATAGTAATGATAATGTGATCAGAAGCCTGGTCTTCGCCCAGAATGTGAGCGGGAACGACCTTAGCCTCACGCTTGCGGTCAATAGAAGCTTGGGGGTGAGTAACCTGAGCGATTTCACCCATGACGGTGGCAATGACACAGCTGCCAATGGCGGCGGGGCTTATGAACTGGGATTCCTGGGAACCGATCTGGGCGCCGGTGCCGGCACGGTTGCAGATTACCGTCGCCTGATCGGTGAAACCACCGCCGGGGATGTCGTCCAGCCTGGCCACCCCGTCGACGTGACGAGCAATGCCAACTGGACGATCGGCCGGCGTGGCGGCGGTATCGATGTGCAGAGCGCGGACGCTACCCTGACGCTGAGCGGGACGATCTCGGACAATGCCGCCGATTGCAGCGGGACTCTTCCAGCCTGCGGTAGCCTGACCTTCAATTCTCTTGTCGGCGGCAATGAACTGAACGGCGACGCCAATGCCAGCGCGGGCAAGATCATCGTCACCGGCAAGAATACATATGGCGACGGGACGATTATTTCCGGCGGGACGGTGGTCGCCACCGATGTCGAAGCTCAGAACGGTAACCCGGTGGCGGTCACCGCGCTCGGAAGCGGGCAGGTTCAATTGCGTGGCGGCGTCCTGCAGATCGGAGACGGCGATAATAGGATTAGCGAAACCCTGCAATTGGATAATGATCTCGATCTCGGCACACGATCGCAATCGGTCGCGGTGGAGGGCTTCGATCTCGTCAATCTGACCGGCGCGCTGACAGGCACGGGCGGTCTCGCCAAGCAGGGATCGGGCATACTGCTGGTGGGTGGCGATGCTCAACTCACCGGTGGGTTGACGGTTAATGGTGGCGGATTATTCCTCTCCGGGCTCGATCTCGATACACAGCGTGATTTTGCCGGCAATGCGGTCTCTCTTTCTGCCGATTCGATCTTCGGGTTCTTTCGGACGAACGGAGCCTATTCCGGCGCGATTGGGGGACGCGGCTATGTGGGTATTGGCGATTCCAATGTGACGCTTAGCGGCATAAATACCCAGGCGGGGCGAGGAACGATCTTCGGAGCAAGCGGCGGCGAATTATTCGGCACGATTATTTTCACCGGAGGCCATGTAGGCGTCGCGAGCGATGCCGCGCTGGGTGCGGCCGGTGCGGTGCTCGATCTTTCCAGCAGCGCGGATCTCACCGATCCGTCGAATGCGGACTTCGCCACAATACAGGCCCAGGATAATCTGACGATAGACCGTGAGATTTATCTGGGCGCTGACGGCGGTAATGGCCAGATCGGCGGCGGCGCAATCGATGCCAATGGCCACTCGGTTTCCCTCAATCAATCCGTAGTCGATGAGAGCTTCGCCGATCCGGGGTTAGCCGGTTCGACCGGCCGGCTGATCATCGAAGATACCAGCGCGGCTGGCGGTGGCAGCGTGATATTGAATGCCGTCGGAAATTATACGGACGGGACGGATATTCTTTCGGGAACCTTGTCGGAGACGGTAACCGGTGCCACCGGCACCGGCGATATCCGCATCGCGCGCGGCGCGACCCTCGATCTCGGCGGCGGCACGAGGAGGCTCGTGACCGAGAACAATGACATTGTCCTCACGAATCTGGGCCATGACACGGCGGAGGAAGAATTTGCCCAAAGGATCTATATCCATGCCGGCGATACGGGAAAGATTGCTGGCCGGGTGCTGGAGGCCAACGCGGGGGAACATCTCCTCCTCGATGGCCAGTCGGGCGGTCGCCTCGCGCTCGATGGCACGATCGGCGTGTCGAACGTCACGATCACCAATGGGGTGACGGTTGAAACGAATGGAGACAATCACTTTGTTGCCCCTGCGACGAATAAAACCGCTATCGAGGTGGGCGGGATTGCAACGCTGTCTCTGGGCGGCAGCGAGGATAGCGGCGGCATCGGGAACTTCACACTAGGTAATAGCGCGGGCGGCGGCACCGTCATCAGCACCGGCACCATCAACGGCAATCGATTTATAGCGCTTCGTGCCGACACCTATGACCTCCGCGAGGGGACGATCGGAACGGTGGCTGATCAGATTAACCTGACCGGCGGGGCCATCTCCAAGTCCGGCGCCGGCACCGTGACTGTCTACGGCAGGACGGTTGGAGACATCGATGTTTCGGGCGGCCGGCTCATTCTCCAGAACAGGAGCAGGGCGCAGAACATCACCATAAGTTCGGGAAGCGTTCTCCAGATTCTCGGCAATGATCTGCTCAACCATTCCAGCGTCGTCGGTATCGACGGCACTGGTTCGCAGCTGGATATCGGCACGTATGATGAAACGATCTCCCTGCTCACCCTGACCAATGGCGGCATCGTTCGCACGACCGGTGGGCGACTGACCATTCTCGGAAATCAGACGTTCCTGGATGGCCGGATCGATGTTGATCTCGCCAGCGCCGGCGATCTGGTGAAGGGGAATGATGGATCCGCCACGGGTGGTATGGTGACGCTCAACGGCACCACGGCCTCGCGCAATATCATCGTGAATGGTGGGACGCTCGCGACAGGATCCGCTCGCCGGTTTACGGGCCAAAACCCGGCCGTGACAATCAACGGCGGCACGCTTGCCCTGGGTGGAAGCGAAACAATTGCATCCCTCTCCACGCGTGCCCAAACGACGCTCGATCTGGGAACGAATACCCTGACCTTCGGCGATGCCAACAATACGCGTTTCGACGGTGGGCAAATAGGTCGCGGACTCCTTGTCAAGCGGGGTTCGGGAACCTGGACGCTCGGCGGTACGCTGCAGGCGGATCTCAGCGTGACGGGCGGCACCACTCGTCTTGGTGCTGCGGAACGGTTGGATGACCGGAGCGCCTTGGTGATCGACGGAGGGACGCTGGATACCGGGAACTATCACGACACGGTCGCGAGCGTATCGCTGCGCCACGGCGGGCGGCTGACGGGTTTCTGGGGCGGACTGGTCGCAGGGACCTACGATTTGCAGGACGGGACGGTGGACGGCAATATCGGCCGCGGTACCCTGACCAAGAGCACGGCGGGGACGGTGGCGCTGTTCGGCCACAGCCTGGCGCAGGTGGTAGATGTCGATGGCGGTCTGCTGCGCCTGCTGGGCGATGACCGGCTGGCTGCGAATGCGGCGGTGACGGTGCGGAACGGAGCTTCGCTCGGGACGGCGACCTTCACCAACCATGTCGGTTCCTTCACACTCGAGGATGGATTGGTCCTCGGGGGCGGCACGGTGGTTGCGCCGCATTACGAACTCGAAAACGGTACGATCTACGGCAATCTGGGTCTGGGCGCGGTGACCAAGAGCACGGCGGGGACGGTGACGCTGTTCGGCCAGGCGCTGGCCAATCAGCTCGATATTACCGGAGGCAGCTTGGTACTTGGCGCCAGTGACCGGCTATCCAGAACCGCGGCGGTGAATGTGAGCGGCGGCAGCCTCGCCATCGGTGCGACGGTGCAGGATATCGGTGTTTTAACCCTCGGCGCCGGGGGAACGCTCGCGGTGGATGTGACGCCGAATGCGAACGGGCGGGTGAATGCGCGGGTGATCGGGCTCAATAACGGGACGCTGGCGCTGCGGCCGAGCGTGGCAGGCTACGTGGTCGGGCAGAGCTATACCCTGCTGAGCGCGAGCGACGTGCTGGTCAATAACGGTTTCCAGCTCGCCAATAGCGGTTCGGCTTTCGTGACCTTCGCGCCGGCGCAGGTCGGCAACACCGTGACGGCGCAAGTCGCGCTGGTCAACGGGGCGGAGGTGACGCGCCTCGAGGAAGCGGCGGCTGCTGCTGCTGCTGCGGGGAATGCGGCGGCGGCGCAAGCGGCGGCAGCGGCGGCGGAAGAGGCGAGCCCGTATGTCAAGGTGGGAGGCAACCGGCTCCAGCGCGGAGTGGGGCATTATCTGGCGCGGGGGAGTGGAAGCCCGGCGCGCACCGACCTGTCCCAGGTAGTAGCGACGATCAACACGCTGGATGCGGGGGCAGCGCGGGCGGCCTACGATTCGATCGGCGGCGCTTCGCATGCGGGCCTGGGCACCCTCCAGGCGCGGGCGGAAGGGGCGTTCCAGGACCTGCTGTCCTCGCGCCTGTCTCTGCTGGATCCGGCCGGCCGGGGTCGGGGCGTGCTGCGCGGGACCGCACTCGCGCTCTCCGGACAGGATTTCGGACCAGGCGAGGTGCAAGCAGGCGGCTGGAGCAAGAGCTATGGTCTGAGCGAGGGGTTGGGCGCGACCCAGCGCGGCACGATTTCAGGCTTCGAGGCGGCGCTGTCGAACCACACGCTCTTCGGCGTGGCGATGGGCCAGAGCGAGGGCTCGAGCGCGCAGGATGGTATTTCGCGCAACCTGGACGGCCTGACGGCGGCGCTCTATGGCAAATACCGCAGCGACCGGGGCTTTTATGTCCAGGGGGCCCTGTCCTATGGGCGGGATAATGTGCGCAGCCAACGCCGGGTAGCATTCGGAACGCTTGAGCGGCAGGCCAACGGATCGCTCAGCCAGGAGAGCCTGGCGGGCAACCTGGAAGTGGGGCGGAGCTTCGCGCTGTTCGAGGATACCGATCGGGAGGGGGACCGGCGGCTTGATGTGACGCTGACGCCGCATCTCGGCGTGGATCTGGCCCAGCATTTCGAAGCGACCCTGCGGGAGCATGGGGCCGACAGCCTCAATCTGAACGTTACCCAAGGGTCCCGCCTGGAGAGCCATGCGGGGGGCGGCCTGTCGCTGTCGCTCGATTGGCATGGTCAGGGGTTCGGCTTGCGACCCTATCTGGACGTGAGCTATCTCGCTGATATCGGCGGGACGCGCGAGCGTCTCTCCGCGCGGCTAGGTGAAAGTGCGCTCGACCTCGCCAGCCAGGATCTGCCTGGGGCTCAAGGCACCCTCAGGGCGGGCTTCACCCTTGATCTCGACGAGACCGTGCTGGGCATGAAACCCAGCCTCTATCTGGACTATAACGGCCTCGCCACCAGCCAAGAGACCCGCCACGCCGTCACTTCGGGTATCGGCTTTACGTGGTAATACTGGCGCGGAAGTGGAGCATATCTCCCTGCTGGGCGCCCGCATCGCCTGTGCCGTGACGTTCGACATCGGTGCGGTGGGCAGCTGAAACTCGAAAGCGTCACCACCACGCTCGCTGTCACAATTATCGAAAGCGGGCGGGGCATGACGCGCATGAAGCTCAACCTCGACGAGGTCGCCCGCCAGCAGCTCCTGCGCCAGATTCCTGGGCTGGAAAAGACCGAGATTGACGGAAAAGCCAAGAACGCAGCCTAAAATCTCCCGCCATCGCCTAGAATTTATCCTTGCGGTCGCGCAATGCGGCAAAGATCTCCACCGGGTCCTGGCGAGCCAGCCCCAAGCAAGCGGCGAGGGCGGGATCGTCGGCGCGCAAGAAAGGGTTGAAGGCCTTTTCCACCCCGACCGTGCTCGGCACCGTCGTTTTGCCTGCCTGACGTTTCGCGGCGATTTCCTCGCCCAGCTTCGCCAGTGCGGCATTGTCGGGCTCTAGGCTCATGGCGAAACGATGATTGGATTCGGTGTATTCATGTCCGCAATAGACGGCGGTCTGGTCGGGCAGTTCGCGCAACCGGACGAGAGAGTGCCACATTTGCTCGGCCGTGCCCTCGAAGAGACGGCCGCATCCCAGCGAGAAGAGCGTATCTCCGCAAAAAACCGCTTCGGGAAACACATAGGCGATATGGCCGGTGGTATGGCCGGGAATATGAAAGATGCGGGCGCTTGTGCCATCGAAGGAGAAAGTATCCCCCTCGCGCAAGCCATGGGTCAGGCCGGGAATGCGCCCCCGATCATATTCCGGACCGAAGATTGGCGCTCCGGTCTCCGCCCTCAATCGCTCGTTGCCGCCGCAATGGTCATGATGGTGGTGGGTATTCAGAATATGGGTGAGTTTTATCTGAAGCCGCTCGAGGAGTGAAAGCACGGGCGCCGCTTCGGAGGGGTCGAGGATAGCGGCCTCCTTGCCTGACCGAGCGATAAGCAGCCACGCATAATTGTCGCGTAGCAGCGGAACCGGAAGGATTTTCATGGCCCGCAGCCTAGCCTGCATCGCCTCGTGCGACAAGGCGCTCCGCCGCCGAGAACTCTTCGGGCGTGTTGATATTGAGGAAGGGGTCGACCAGGGCGGGCGGGAAGGCGACGATAACGGTCGGGTACCGCGCGGTGAAACGGTCGATCTTGCGGATATCTTCTTCGACCAGCGCGCGCCGGAGATCGGCGGTGAGCGAGAGAGGCCAGAGCGCGATGGTGGGGTGTGTCCGCCCCTCGCTCATGGCCACGGCGATGGTATTCTCATCAAGCTCGCGGCCTAGTCGGGCCACCAGATCGTTTGGCAGAAAGGGCGTGTCGCTGGGCACGCTCAGCAAATGCGTGGCGCGCGGATGGGCGGTAGCCGCCCATTCCAGGCCGGCAAGAATGCCCGCGAGCGGTCCCGCCTGGCCGGGAACGCTGTCGCGCACTAGCGGCAGGCCGAATGGAGCGAAGAGCGTATCGGGGCCGTTGCAGTTGAGCACTATGTGGGTGAGCTGGGGCGCCACGGTGGCGATGATGCGTGCAAGAATCGTGGTACCGCCGATATGCTGCAATGTCTTGTATCCGCCGCCCATCCGGAGCGAGCGTCCACCAGCCAGGATGCATCCTACGATCTCAGTCATGGAGCAGGATGCGCTCCTTGCCGGAAAGGACCAGGAAATGACTGCCGGTGGCCCGGCCGATGAGGGTGAGGCCGGCCGCGCGCGCAAGCTCCACGCCCCAGGCGGTGAAGCCTGAGCGGGACACCAGGATCGGCAAGCCCATCAGTACCGTCTTGATCACCATCTCCGAGGTCAAGCGGCCGGTGGTGTAGAAGACCTTGTCGGCGCTGGCGATGCCGTGGCGATGCATGTAGCCGGCGATCTTGTCCACCGCATTGTGCCGGCCGACATCTTCCATATAGAGGAGCGGGGTGGCGCCTTCGCCAAGCGCGCAGCCGTGGATCGCGCCGGCCTCTAGATAGAGGCTTGGACAGCGATTGATCGCCTGGAGGAGCAAGCGCAGATCGCTCGCGCGCAAGCGTGCGTCGGGATCGAGTCGGATGGTGGAGAAGTTCTCCATCACGTCTCCGAAGACGGTTCCTTGCGCGCATCCCGAGGTCAGGGTTTTCTTGCGAAGCTTCTCCTCGAAATCGGTGCGGTCGGGCGTCCGGACCACTACGATTCCCAATTCCTCGTCATGCTCTATCGCGGTGACGACGCTGTCGCGGCGCAGCATGTTTTGGTTGAGCAGATAGCCGAGCGCGAGGTAGTCCGGATAATCGCCGATGGTCATCATCGTGACGATCTCCCGGTCATTCAGGAATAAAGTGAGTGGCCGCTCGACGATGACCTTCTGGGTGATGGGTGCACCATGTTCATCGACCCCCTCGATGGTGCGCGTCAGGCTTTCCTGCGCCGGGTCGGGCGCGACCAGCAGGCTCGACGGACGCTCACGATTCGCCATAGAGGAAGGCCAGCAGGACGAAGCGCCGACCGCGCGTCACGTGCAGCGGTTCGTGGAGCAGTCGGGAGGAGAAGACGATCGCCGCTCCGCTCGCCGGCTTATAGAGGTGCGGCCCGAATTCGGGAAAGCGAAGTTCGCCGCCGCTGAAATCCTCGCTGTTCAAATTGATCGAACAGGCAAAGCGACGGTGGGCGGTGCGGGGGCTGCTATCGTCGCGGTGGCCATGGAGCTCGCCGCCCCGCTCGCCCTCATAGCAGCCGATGCGATAGCCCTCGCGCCGGGTCACGCGATAATGGAATGCCCGGGCGATCTCGGGAAACAGCCGGGTTTTCAAGCGCTCGTCGATAAAGGCATTGGTGCTGGGCTGCATGATCCAATGATCGATCCGGTCGCCGCGGCCATATTCTGGGATGCGCATCTTGTAGTCGCCCTGAACATGGCCGGGCACGCCATGGCCGGGCTCGACAAAGACATTGCCCTGCATCGCATAGAGGGTGATGAGCTTTTGACAATCGGCGCTCGACAGGACATCCGGCACCAGGAGAACCGGCGGGTGATTATCCAGGCCGCTGCGATGATAGCGCTCGTGATGCGTGGTGAACGCTTCCTGGAGTCCCGACGCGCTCGCGCCCCGATAGGCAAGGTGTCCATTGGGCGCGACCAGGAAAAAAGTGGGGTAACGATCCACGCCGAACGCCTGGGCAAGAGCGCCATCGGGGTCGAGCAGAAGGTTCGGATCGCCCTGGCCGTGCGAGACGACCGCGAAGAACGACGCGCCGCGCGCGGTGAAGGTCTTTTGTATCTCATGGAGAGAGGGATCGGCGACATCGGCGCCAAAGGCCAGGCAGAAAAATCGGCCAGCAGACTGGTCGGAACGGGGGTTGACCACGCTTCCATCCCCAGCCTTGGCCGAGAAGTCTGGAATAGGCATGCCGACATCAAGAGGAGATAAAACGAGCTGCGTCATGGGCCTTGCAGAGCGGGAGAATCGCGCCCACTATAGTCCGGTGAAACCAGGGCGCAAAGGGCCATGATCGATCCGTTCGGCAGGCATATTACTTATTTGCGCGTATCGGTGACCGACCGGTGCGACTTCCGCTGCGTCTATTGCATGGCCGAGGACATGCAGTTCCTGCCCAAGGCCGAAATCCTGACGCTCGAGGAACTGGACCGGCTGGCGAGCGCCTTCATCTCGCTCGGCGTGCGCAAGCTTCGCCTCACGGGCGGAGAACCGCTGGTCCGGCGCGACATCATGACGCTGGTGGATGCCCTGTCCCGGCACCTGCGCAGCGGCGCGCTCGAGGAATTGACCCTGACCACCAACGGGAGCCAGCTTGCCAAATATGCGCGGGCGCTGCGGCAGGCGGGGGTTCGGCGCGTCAATGTCTCCCTAGATACGCGGGACGCATTGACATTTGCCCGGCTCACCCGCCATGGCGATCTCGCCCGGGTCTTGGAGGGGATCGAAGCCGCCAAGGCGGCGGGGCTTGCCGTCAAGATCAACACGGTGGCGCTGCGCGATACCAACGAGGAGGAGATCGACGGACTGATCGCCTGGTGCGGCGAGCAGGGTTTCGACATGACGGTGATCGAGGTCATGCCGATGGGCGATGTCGGCGGTGAGAATCGGCTGGACCAATATCTTCCGCTCTCGCTCGTGCGCGCGCGGCTCGCGCGCCGCTGGACCCTCGTCGACAGTCCGTATCGCTCCGGCGGCCCGGCACGCTATGTGACGATTGCGGAGACCGGCCGGCGCCTGGGCTTCATCACGCCGCTGACGCACAATTTCTGCGAATCCTGCAACAGGGTACGGCTGACCTGCACCGGCACCCTTTATATGTGCCTCGGTCAGGAGGATGCAGCGGACCTGCGCGCGCCCCTGCGCGCAGGCGCCGATGACGAAGAGCTTCGCGCGCATATTCGCGCGGCGATCGCCCGCAAGCCCAAGGGCCATGATTTCGTGATTGACCGCCATTCCGGAGGCGTGAGCGTACCGCGACACATGAGCGTCACAGGGGGATAATGGGACGGATCGGAATAGCTTTTTCCGCGGCCGAGACACCGGAGGCGCGGGCGGCGCGAGCTGCGCTGGAGCAACGCTACGCGCCGGTTCCTTTCGACGAGGCGGAGATATTGGTGGTCCTGGGCGGGGACGGCGTCATGCTGCGCACCCTGCATGCGACGATCGGCCGCCCCGTAAAGGTGTTCGGCATGAATTGCGGGACGGTGGGTTTCCTCATGAACCGCTTCGACCCTGATGGGCTCGAGCAACGGCTGCGCGACGCCCATAAGGTCGCGCTCCATCCCCTGCGCATGCGCGCCGTGAGCCGAAGCGGCGCCTGCCACGAAGCGCTAGCCATCAATGACGTCTCGCTGCTGCGGGAAACGGCGCAGGCGGCAAAGATCCGCATTTGCGTCGATGACAAGGAACGCATGGCCGAACTGGTCTGCGACGGCGTCCTGGTCGCGACATCGGCGGGAAGCACCGCCTATAATCTGTCCGCCCATGGGCCGATCCTGCCGCTTGGCTCCGAGGTGCTTGCCCTCACGCCCATCTCGCCCTTCCGGCCGCGGCGCTGGCGCGGCGCGATCCTGCCGCACAGCGCGCGCGTGACGTTGGAGATCCTGGAGGCCGACAAGCGGCCGGTCAGCGCCACGGCGGATTTTTCGGAAATCCGCGACGTGCTGGAAGTGAATATCGTCGAAGATCCATCGCTGCATTTCGAACTGCTCTTCGATCCCGAGCACCATCTCGAGGAACGCATCCTCCAGGAACAGTTTCTCGGATGAGCCTTCGCTCCGCTCTGGTTTCCGGTCCGAATCTCACGGCGGGCTTCCTCACGATGCTCGTGGGCGTCACGAGTTCGATTGCCCTCGTCTATCAGGCCGCGCACGGGGCGGGGGCCGACAGCGCGACGATCGGGTCATGGATCGGCGCCCTTGGCCTGGGCATGGCGGCTGCCTCAATCGGCCTGTCCCTGTTTTACCGTTCGCCGGTCATCATTGCCTATTCGACGCCAGGTGCCGCGCTCCTCGTCACGGCTCTTCCCCATCTCAGCCTCAATGAGGCCACTGGAGCGTTTCTCGTCTCGGCGCTGCTCATGCTCGTCTGTGGGTTGACCGGCCTTTTCGCCCGCGCCATGAACCGCATCCCGCCCGGGATCGCCGCTTCCATGCTCGCGGGCATTCTGGCCCGTCTCGCCATGGAGACCTCTACCGCGCTCGCGGGGCAAGGCGTCCTCATCGCGGGAATGTTCCTCACCTATCTCCTCGGCAAACGCTTCTGGCCGCGGTATGCGATCATGATCGTCCTCGCGGCAGGGGTGGTTCTGGTTGCGCTGCAAGGCCAGCTTCATGGCGGCGCATTGACCCTGTCGCTTACCGATCCGGTCTTCACCGCGCCGATTTTCAGCTGGCGAGCCATTATCGGCGTGGGCATTCCGCTCTTTTTCGTAACCATGGCGGGCCAGAACGCGCCCGGCGTGGCGGTGATGCGCGCCCACGGATATCAAACGCCCATCTCGCCGCTTATCACGGTGTCGGGTGTCACGACTCTCGTCCTCGCGCCCTTTGGCGGCTTTGCCTTCAACCTCGCTGCGATTTCCGCCGCCTTGTGCATGGGCAGGGAAGCCCATGCCGATCCAGGGCTGCGTTATGGCGCCGCGATTTTCGCGGGACTGTTCTATCTGCTCTTGGCCCTGTTTGGCGCCACGGTCGGAAACCTCCTCTCGGTCTTTCCGCCGGAATTCGTCACCGCGATTGCCGGCTTCGCGCTGCTTGGCACGATAGGTTCATCCCTGGCGGTTGCCATGAAAGACGACGGCCAGCGGGAATCGGCGCTAGTCACCTTCCTGGTGACGGCATCGGGCGTTTCTCTTTTCCAGGTATCGTCGGCATTTTGGGGGCTGATCGCCGGCATGATCGCCTTGGTTATCCTGCGCTTTTCATTCGCGAAAGTTGGCGGTTCAATCTCGAGGGCCGAGATGGATACGCGCTAGGTTCCGTCCGAAGGTCGCGGCGCGCAATGCAATGGGATTGCGATTGCGGTCAGTCTCTGGCTTAAATGACAGGATAGCTACGGAGGATCCCCGCAATGATCGACCATTCGTCACGTTTTGCCGCCTTGAAGATCGCCCTGGTCGGAATATGCGGTGTCATCGTCTGGGGCAACCTTCACCCCGCCCAGGCGGTATCGCCGCAGCCCGCACGCGGCAGCCAGGGCATGGTCGTGACCTCGCAGCATCTTGCCACCGATATCGGCCTCGCCATCCTGAAACAGGGCGGCAACGCGGTGGATGCCGCGGTGGCGGTTGGCTTCGCCGAGGCGGTGGTCAATCCCTGCTGCGGCAATATCGGCGGCGGCGGCTTCATGGTGGTGCATCTTGCGCACGGCAAGGACGTCTTCCTCAATTTCCGCGAAAAAGCGCCCAACGCGGCGCGCGAGGACATGTATCTCGATCAGAAAGGCGCGGTGATTCCCGACGCGAGCCTCAAGGGGTACAAAGCGGTGGCGATACCCGGCACGGTCATGGGATTGGCGCGTGCGCTCGAAGAATATGGAACCATGCCGCTCGGACGAGTCATGGCGCCCGCGATCCGGCTCGCGCGTGAGGGCTTCATCCTCACCCAGGCCGATATCGATATCATGGCGACGAGCGTGAAGGATTTTGCCGCCGACCCGGCGGTCGCGGGGATCTTCCTGCATGGCGGCAAGCCCTACCGGGCAGGCGAGCGGCTGCGTCAGCCCGCGTTAGGGCGCACTCTTGCCCTGATCGCGCGCAAGGGACCCGATGCCTTCTATAAGGGGTCTATCGCCGAGAAGGTCGCGGCGGCGAGCGCGCAACATGGCGGCATCGTCACCGCCCAGGATTTCGCCGATTATACCGTCACGGAAGGCGAGCCGCTCTCCTGCACCTATCGCGGCTATCGGTTCCTCTCGGCCCCGCCACCCAGCTCGGGCGGCGTGACGCTGTGCGAAATCCTCAATATCGTCGAGGCCTATCCGCTGCGTGCCTGGGGTTTTCATTCCGCCCAATCGGTCCATGTCATGGTGGAGGCGATGCGCCACGCCTATCTCGATCGCAATTTCTCGCTGGGCGATCCGGCCTTCGTCAAGAACCCCCTGGACCGGCTGCTTTCCAAGGATTACGCGGGACAGATCCGTGCCGCGATCAAGCCTGACGCCGTCACGCCATCGGCCAGCCTCGCGCCGGGGACGCCGCCGCATGAAGGAACCGAGACCACGCATTATTCGATCATCGACAAGGCCGGCAATGCCGTCTCGGTGACGTATACGATCAATGCCCTGTTCGGCGCCAAGGTGATTGCCGGCGATACTGGGTTCTTCCTCAATGACGAGATGGATGATTTCACCGTCAAGCCGGGTACGCCCAACCTGTTCGGCCTCGTCCAGGGCAAGGCCAACGCCATTGCGCCTGGCAAGCGGCCGCTGAGCTCGATGAGCCCGACCATCGTCACCAGGGAGGGTGAGCCTTTCCTAATTTTGGGTTCGCCCGGCGGCTCGCGCATCATTACCATCACGCTCGAAACCGCGATGAATGTCATCGATTATGGCATGAATATCGCGGAGGCAGTGGATGCGCCGCGCTTTCACCACCAGTGGTTGCCCGACACGCTCGCGGTCGAGCCGGGCGCGCTCGGCTTCGATACCGCCCGGCTGCTGTCGCAGATGGGCTATCAGATCGTTCTCCAAACTCCCTGGGGCGCCGCCGAAGCCATTGCCCGGCCAGCCGCCGGTCCCGGATCAACGCCGGCTTCGTCCGGCAACGATGCCCAGCAGGGCGGCTCCGCCGCGCGCGGCTTCGTCTATGGCGCCAACGACGACCGGCGCCCCGCGGGGTCGGCGGCCGGCTACTGACATGGACCTTCAGCCGAAGGGCTTCCCCCTGCCCGGTTGGCAGGCGCGATCCCTGCCGTCCGACGTGCCCATGGTAGGACGATATTGCCGCATCGAGCGGCTCCAACCTCGCCACGGCTCCGCCTTGTTCGCAGCCGACCAGCGCGATGCCGAGGGCACGAGCTGGACCTATCTGCCTTACGGTCCTTTTCCCGATGCGGCAACCTATGGCGCCTGGATCGCCGACATGGCGGTGGCGCGCGATCCGCTGTTCTATGCCATCCTCAATGAGTCTGGGCAGGCCGTGGGCGTGGCGAGCTACCTGCGGATCGATCCCGCCATGGGGACGATCGAGGTCGGCCACATCCATTACAGCCCACTGCTGCAGCGGACACGCGCCGCCACCGAGGCCATGTACCTGCTGGCCCGGCGGGTATTCGACGAGCTGGGCTATCGCCGGTACGAATGGAAATGCGATGCGCTCAATGCGCCGTCGCGGCGCGGGGCTGAGCGACTGGGCTTCGCGTACGAGGGCACGTTCCGCCAGGCGGCGATCTACAAGAATCGCAACCGCGATACGGCCTGGTATGCAATGATCGATCGGGAATGGCCAGCCATCCGCGCGGCTTTCGAGCGGTGGCTCGACCCGAGCAATTTCGATGCCGCCGGCGCGCAGAAGCGCGCGCTCGAATCCTTTAGGACGTGACGTCGCCCTCGCGGCTGGGCGGGGGTCCCATGAGTGGTGGCAGAAAGAACCAGGTGGCAGCGAGGGTGACGGTCAGTCCGATCAGCAGCAACAATCCCATGCTGGCGGTGCCGCGATGCTGGGAGGCCGCCAAGCTCGCGAACGAGGACATGGTGGTAAGCGCGCTGTAGAATACGGCGCGCGCCGTCGGAGTCTGGAGTGGCTGGGTAATGCCGCGCCGCCAGTTCACCACGAAATAGATATTGAACGCCACGCCGATCCCGAGCAGGAGCGGCAAAGCGATGATATTGGCGAAATTGAGCTCGATCGCGAATATACGGGCGATCAAGCAAGTGACGCAGGCCGCAATCATCAGCGGCACCACTACGAAGCTGACATCCCGCCACCGGCGTAGCAGGGCATAGAGCAGGACCGCGATTGCCACCAGCGCGGCGATGGTGGCGATGCGAAAGGAAGCGACGATGTCACGGGCGGATTCATAGATTTGCACCGCCGGACCGGTCGCATCGGGGTCGACCCGCGCGACGGCGCGGACGAAGCGCGCCAATTCGTCGGAATTGTCACTGTTGCCGGAAGGAATTGCGAGCAGGAGATGGGTTCCGTCGGGGGCGACCCAGTCCCGGCGCAGATCCTCGGGCAGGCTGTCGGCGCTGACCGGCTGGGCCTCGAGCGCGCTCTTGAGATCGGCAATCTGCTGCGCCAGTCCGCGCGTCATCTGCCGGTTGAAGAGCAGAACCGTGCCATCGGGTGCCGCGGCGATCCGTGTCAGGCTGGAGGCGAGCGGCGCGGCCTCGGGGACGATTCCCTCAACCTTGTGCAGTGCCCCGATCATGGTAGCGATTGCGGCGCGCAGCTGCGCCGCATCCGGGCTCGGTGCTATCTCGGGCGGGTCGAGGCTTAGGCTCAAGAGGTCGCGTGCGTCGGCAATCATGTCCAGCTTGGCCGGCTGATCTTCCGGGACGAAGCTGTCCTCGCCGATGACCGCATCGACTTCGGGCAGCTTTTCGAGCGCCGCCCGTTTGAGGCGCAAAGCGTCGCTGGAGGATGCAAGCAGGACCGCCGGGTAGGGCGTATAGAACTTGTCCTGTGCGATGTCGTAGAGAGCCGCAACCGATTCGCTCGCCCGGTCCTTGAGATGGAGGGGGTTGAAGTCGAACCGCAGGTTGAGCAGGCTGAGGATGCCGATGAGTCCTGCGACGATCCAGCCGGCCAGCAGCCAGCCGCGCCGCGCGATCACGAAGCGGTCGACCGGCCGCGCCCAGGAGAGCCCCATGTCGCGGTGACGCCGTCCCGAGCGCAGCAACGCGAGGAGCGCGGGAAGCAGGGTGAGATTGAGGACGAGCGTAATCAGCATGCCCGCGCCGGCGATCATGCCCAGTTCGGAAACGCCACGATAGCTGGTGGGGAGAAAAGACAGGAAACCCAGTGCAATTGCCATTGCGGCAAGAACAAGGGGGCGCGCCATGTGACCAGCGGTCCGCAAGAAGATCGTGTCTCGCTGGGGATTCTCGCCCAGCTCCTGATGGAATCGTACACCGAATTGAATGCCGAAATCGATCGACAGGCCGATAAACATGACCGCGAAGGCCACCGAGATCAAATTAAGCGATCCGATGAACAGGGCCGCGAAAGTCAGGGTGTAGACCAGGCCGAGAAGAAGGGTAACGAAGGTCGCGACGATGGTGCGGACCGAGCGCAGAGCAAAGAATAGCAGCGCCAGCACGAGAAGCACCGACATGACGAGCGCGATACCCATACCTTGGGCGACCGTGGCGAACTCTTCATCTTCCAGCGCCGTCTCGCCGGTGAGCCTGAGGGTCGCGCCCGCCGCGTCGAAATGGTGCCGGGCGAAAGCGGCCCGTGCGAAGGACAGCGCCTGGCGGGCCGGCTGTAATTCGCTGAAGTTGCGGGTGATATTGGTGACGATGACATGGCGCGTGGCGTGAGGATCGTGGCTTTCGCCTAGAATGAGGCTGCGCCAGGAAAAAGGTGTGGCGTCATGGGCGAGGGCGCGCAGCGCCGTCTCATTCATGCGGGCGAGAGCGGGGCGGATTTGCACGGCATCGCCGGCATGCTGGGCCAATCCTTCCAGCGCGAGATTGAGGGTCTTGACCAGACCGCGCAGCGAGGGATCGGCGGCCAAACTGGCGAGGAAGGGCTGCGCCTTGATGCTCGCATCCAGCACGCGTCGCAGTTCGTCGCGCGACAGGAACAGGAAGCCGTTTCTGCGGAAAAAATCGCTGCTTTCGTAAGCACTGATATAGGGAAAGAGGTCAGGGCGTGTCTTGAGATCGGCGACGAGTTCGGTTGTCGCGATATCGGCCATGTCGGGTGTGGTCGCATCGATGACGAGCAGAAGGCTGTCGGTGAATTGCGGGAACTCGGCGCGATAATGATTGAGGGTGATGTGCCAGCGTTCGTCTGGACCGACCAGGTTGCCGGTGTTGGTGTCGATGGCGAGATGAGAGGCGGTATAGAAGCCGCAACCGATCGAAGCGGCTAGTGCGACCAGGACCATGCCGAGGGCGTGGCGGGCACAGAATTGCGCAAGCGCGCCGACCCAGCGCTCGATCATCTAAATTTCTCGGTAGACGAAGAGGGATACGCCAACCAGGAAGAAAAGCACCGGCCATGCGCGGCCTGCCCACACCCGGACCCTGCCATCCATACGCAGGTCCAGCCAGCGCGCCCAGCCGGCCCAGATGCCGAAGACCGCCAGGGGAATATGCGTATATTCGATGAGCAGCAAATCCTTCACGTTGGCGAGCGAATGCTGGTGGGCGAGCAGGAACGTCCCTGCGCCGGCGCAGCAGAAGGGAAAAACATAGCTCGCCCAGGGCCGGGTCAGCCATTGCTGGCGCACCGCCCATTCGAACAAGGCGAAGGCGGAAATGAGCGTAATGAACACCTTGTGCTGGAGGAATTCGGGGTCGCGGATGCTCTGGGCGAAGCTCAGGGTGCCGATGGGCCAGAATTCAGGCTCGGAGCGAATGAAAAGAAAAACCGCCAGCAGGAGGTAAGCGAGCGGCCAGTGGCGCGCCCAGCGTAGTCCCAGCGCACGGTCGAGAAAGGCAAGGAAACCGATCAGCATGACGATAATGCCCGACCAATGGTGGTTATATTCCGACCATTTGATATCGGCGGCATTGCGCGGCGCGGCGATGCCGGTTCCCGGTTCATAAGCCGAGGCCGCCGCGGTGCCGCGCGCGGCGGCCTCCGTATCGAGCTTGCGCTGGGTGACATAGATGGCCAGATCGTCGATGGTGGGACTCTTCAGCGAGGGCCAGATCGGCGTCATCCGTTCGGTGATCTCCGCGAAGCTTGCCCGTCCGTCGACCAGATCGATAGCGGGCGGAAGCGACGTCATGGATGCCGCGCCGAAAAAAATCGCGATGCCAATGCCCAGTTCGACCTCGACGAAGCGCTTGATGCGGAGATAGGGGAGGGCGGGATCGTGAGCGAGCCGCCGCACCATCAGGAAATTGCCCAGACCGAGCATAAGCAGGGAACCGAACAGAATCACCTTGGTTCCCATCATCGCGCCATAGGCGGTGCCGTATAACGCCTGGGGCGATCCGCCATAAAGCACGGCCATGGCGATCCCCGAACCCGCAATGGCCAGAACCGAGACGATCGAGAGGTGGGAATATCGCCGTCCGATCGCCGCGCGCACGCCACCATCCACCACGCTGTTCAAGGCGATCAGGAAGGCAGGCAGTCCGCCGATCCACATGCCGGCGCCGAGATGATGCAAGGCGGTGATAACGAGGAGGAGCGAGCGCTCATCGAGGCGCGCGGCGGCGTGGGAAATGCCGACACCGCACGCCAAGTCGCCGAGGGCGAGCACGACCAGCCAGACATCCATTTTGCCGCGCATGAACCGGAGCATCAGCATGAAGGTGAAGGCAAAGCGTAGCCCCCACATCACCGAGAAATTGTCGGTAAGGGAATCGAGCACCGGGAGTTCCAGCGACCCGTGCAGGAGGGCAAAATGCAGAATGAGACCTATGCATACTAGAAAAAAGAGTCCCGCTGTCGTAAGCGTTCCGCAGCGCAGGAGCCTTTGCTTGAGCAAGGCGGCCTCGGGGCCATCCAATTCCAGCCCCAGAGGCGCGATCAGGACGCTGAAAAGGGCGGTGCCGAGGACGACGCATTGAGCGGTTCTCGTCAAGCCGGCCAGCAAGACACTAAGGAAACCGAATACATCGATGAGCAGCGCCATGGCTACTTCGCACTAAAGAGAATATCGCCCCGGGTGACATGTCCATCGATCGCCAGTACCTGCCAGCGCAGGCGATAGGCGCCGGAATGCGCGATATGCAGGGTTGCGGTGACGCGGGTGGGGCTGTCGCCCTCGGCAATGGGCACGGCCAGGCTGGCTTGGGTGTCATCCACGAGCAGGAAGCGGGATCTCTTGACGTCGATCCGTTCGGAGAACGTGACGGTCGCGGTCATGTCTCCCAGCGAGACGCTCGCTCCCTGCTGCGGTTGAGATTGCACGACGATGGCGTGGGCCCGTGCCGGTCCGGCATGAGCCAGCAGAAAAGCACACAATACTCCTGCCGCCACTCGGGAAATAGCTGTCATCTCGCCTCCTGAGGGCGTCTTAATGTCATCTTGGCGCAATGCGGTCAAGTTATGGCGCGCTGGTCAATTTTTCGGTATAAGCGGACAGTGATCGGCCGGGCTATTGGCGGCGTGCGCGGAGAGGGTCAAGCTGCCCGCGATGCCGCCGCAGCATCTAATTTTACGGAGAAATCGCACTAAGACATAGGCGCAGCCCATGTCAGGCGTCGTTTTTGGGAATCCAGGGGATCAGCGCGGTATGGATCCCTTCCTCGTGCAGCTCGTTGCGTTCCTTGGGGCTGGCCTGGCCGTAGATGCCGCGAGGTTCGGCCTGGCCGTGGCGTCGGCGCGCCTCTTCGGCGAATTCGGAACCGACATAATCGCAGTTGCCTTCGATATGCTCGCGCAAGGTCCGGAGGAGCTCTTTTATCGTCTCCCCTTCCTGGGAAACGACGATATGGCGGGGTTCGCCGTCGTGGCGGCCGAGCCGCGGCGCCATAATGGCTTTCTCGACCGTGCGGCTGCTGCAATGGATGCATTCGACGCGGCGGCTGCGCAATTGGCGATCCGCGACTTCGCTGTCGCGAAACCAGGCATCGAAAATATGGCCGGCCTGGCAGCGAAGATCATATTTAATCATGAAAGACGTCTTAGCCGTTTCCCGAGGTTAATTCAATCCTAACGTTGCCATATCGATCAGGGGAAGAAAGCTGTTTTCAGCCACTAATTCACGTAAGGCCGCAATGTCTGCCGCCATGTACCGGTCCTCGCGCCAGAAGGCCGCGTGCCGCCGGATCAGTTCCATCGCCGGACGCAGTCGGGGTCCGGTCTGCAACGGCGCCCGCAGATCGATCCCCTGGGCTGCGGCCAACAATTCCACGGCCAGGATGATCTGGGTATTCTGCACCATCGGCTGGAGGCGCAGCCCGCCATTGGTGGCCATGCTGACATGGTCTTCCTGGTTGGCCGAGGTGGGCAGGCTGTCGACGACCGCCGGGTGCGCCAGCGCCTTGTTGTCGGACGCGGCCGCGGCGGCGGTGACGTGGGCGATCATGAAACCGGAATTCACGCCGGGGTCGGGGACGAGGAAGGGCGGCAGGCCGCTCATCTTGGCGTCGGTCAGCAGGGCGGTGCGCCGTTCGGACAAGGCGCCGATTTCCGCGATGGCCAGGGCGAGCATGTCGGCGGCGAAGGCGACCGGCTCGGCATGGAAGTTGCCGCCCGACAGAATGGCGCGCTCCTCGGCGAAGACCAGCGGGTTATCGGAAACGGCGTTGGCCTCCCGCTCCAGCGTCGCGCCCGCTTGCCGGATGATATCCAGGCTGGCCCCCAATACCTGGGGCTGGCAGCGCAGCGAATAGGGATCCTGGACCCGTTCGCAGTCCTGATGCGATTGCCGCAACGGCGAGCCTTGCATGAGCGTGCGCAGGAGCGCCGCGACGTCCATCTGGCCCGGATGGCCGCGCAGGGCGTGGATGCGCGCATCGAAGGGTACGTCTGACCCCAGCGCCGCATCGGTAGACAACGCCCCGGCCAGGATCGCCGTGGCTAACAGGCGCCCCGCGGCGTAATAACCTTCCAGCGCGAGGGCGGTGGAGACCTGGGTGCCATTGAGCAAGGCGAGGCCTTCCTTGGCGGCAAGCCGGAGCGGGGACATACCGGCGGCGGCGAGCGCGTCCCGCGCCGGCAGGCGGTCCGGTCCGACCATGACGTCGCCTTCTCCGATCAGCGCCAGGGTGAGGTGTGCCAGCGGGGCGAGGTCGCCCGAGGCGCCGACCGAGCCGCGCGCCGGAATGATGGGGAGAATGTCCGCCTCCAGCATCCCGATCAGATTCGCGATGACGACTGGCCGCACGCCCGAAAAGCCGCGCGCCAGCGCATTGATCTTGAGGATGAGGATCATGCGCACGATCTCGGCGGACAGCGGATCTCCCCAACCCGCGGCATGCGAGAGGACGAGCCGTCGCTGCAACTCGGCAAGCTGATCGTCCTCGATATGCGTGCTCGCCAATGAACCGAAGCCGGTATTGATGCCGTAGACCACCTCGTGCCGGTCGAGGATGGCCTGTACGGTTTCGGCGCTGGCAGCGATTGCCTGCCACGTCTGCTTTTCCAGGGTCGCCGTGCGGGCAATCCCGTCGCGATAGGCTTTGATGTCGGCGAGGGTCATCCGACCCGGAATCAGGATATCGGTCATGGCAGCCTCCCGTTGGCGGGGCAGTGAAGAAGATATTTGTACCCTTGTCAAATCAGCCCGAGTCGGGCATTTTCGGCCGAACAAGGGGGGTCTCAATGGCGGAAGACACGCTGGATCTGAATGCGCTGAGCGACGACGAACTCATTCCCCAGATACATGACGATCTCTATGATGGGCTGAAGGAGGAGATCGAGGAAAGCGTTCATATCCTGCTCAAGCGCGGCTGGGCCCCCTACGATATCCTGACCAAGGCGCTGGTCGAGGGCATGCGGATCGTCGGTGTCGATTTCCGCGACGGCATCCTCTTCGTCCCCGAAGTGCTCCTGGCCGCCAATGCGATGAAGGCCGGGATGGGCATTCTCCGCCCCCTGCTCGCCGAAACCGGCGCGCCCAAGATGGGAAAGATGGTGATCGGCACCGTCAAGGGCGACATCCACGATATCGGTAAGAATCTCGTCGCGATGATGATGGAGGGCGCGGGTTTCGACGTGGTCGATCTCGGCATCAACAATCCGGTCGAGAAATATCTCGAGGCAATCGAGCAGCACCGGCCCGACATCCTCGGCATGTCCGCGCTGCTCACCACCACCATGCCTTATATGAAAGTGGTCATCGACGCCCTGATCGAGCGCGGTATACGCAACGATTACGTGGTCCTGGTGGGCGGCGCGCCGCTGAACGAGGCCTTCGCTCAATCGATCGGCGCCGATGCCTATTGCCGGGACGCCGCCGTCGCGGTCGAGACCGCCAAGAGCTTCATGGCCAGCCGCCAAGGCACCCCGCTCGCCAAGCATTGATAATACGCATGGCTATTGACGGCGCCCCCTGCTAAGAAGGGCGAAGGAAGGTGTCTATGACCCGCCGTCGCCGGATATATGAAGGCAAGGCCAAGGTCCTGTTCGAGGGGCCGGAGCCGGGAACGCTCGTCCAGTATTTCAAGGACGACGCGACCGCGTTCAACAACCAGAAACGCGGCGTTATCACCGGTAAAGGTGTTCTCAACAATCGCATTTCCGAATATCTCATGCAGCGCCTCCAGGAAATGGGCGTGCCGACGCATTTCGTGCGTCGGTTGAACATGCGGGAGCAGCTGGTGCGCGAAGTCGAGATCGTTCCGCTCGAAGTGGTGGTGCGCAATGTCGCAGCCGGTTCGCTCGCCAAGCGCTTTGGCATGGCCGAAGGAGCCGCGCTGCCCCGCTCGATCGTCGAATATTATTACAAGTCGGACGAGCTCGGCGATCCGATGATTTCCGAGGAACATATCACCGCCTTCGGCTGGGCCAATCCCCAGGAGATCGATGAGATCATGGGCTTGGCGCTTCGCACTAATGATTTTCTGTCGGGCCTCTTCCTTGGGGTCGGGCTGCGCCTGGTGGATTTCAAGCTGGAATTCGGCCGGCTCTTCGATGCCGAGACCGAGGAGATGCGCATCGTGCTTGCCGACGAGATCAGCCCGGACAATTGCAGGCTTTGGGATATCCGCACGGGCGAAAAGCTCGACAAGGACCGCTTCCGCCGCGATCTGGGCAATGTCGAGGAGGCCTACCAGGAGGTCGCCCGCCGCCTGGGTATTTTGCCCGAGGGTGGGCCGCGCGATCTCAAGGGACCGGAGACCATGCAATAGAATGAAGGCGCGGATTCACGTCACCCTGAAACCGGGCGTTCTCGATCCGCAGGGCCAGGCGATCTGCCAGGCTCTCCACCATCTGGGCCATGCCGGCGTCGCCGATGTGCGCCAGGGAAAATATTTCGAGCTCACCTTGCCGGATATGGATGAAGGGGCGGCCCAGGCGATGCTCCAGGACATGTGCGAGCGCCTTCTCGCCAATACCATCATCGAAAATTATCGGGTCGATCTGGTCAAATGAAGGCCGCCATCGTCGTCTTTCCCGGCTCCAACCGGGAGCGGGACGTCGCCAGGGCGATGCGCGACTTTGGGGGGATTGCGCCGATTTTCCTGTGGCATGGCGAGACAGACATGCCTGACGTCGATATCGTCGTCCTGCCAGGAGGCTTCGCCTACGGGGATTATCTGCGCGCCGGCGCCATCGCGGCCCGCGCACCGATCATGGCGGCGGTGCGGGCGCATGCCGCACGCGGCGGCTACGTTCTGGGCATCTGCAATGGCTTTCAGATTCTGACCGAAGCGGGGCTCCTCCCGGGCATCCTGCGTCCAAATGCCGAGCGGAAATTCATCTGCCGCTTTATCCAGATGCGGGTCGAGCAAACCGATAGCGTCTTCACCCGCGCCTACCGGCACCAGCAGGTGATCACCGTGCCCATCGCCCACCATGACGGCAATTACTTCGCTCCACCCGAAATGGCCAGCGAGATCGAAGCTAACGGCCAGGTCGCGTTCCGCTACTGCGATGCCCACGGACGCGCGGCCGATGTCAACGGTTCGCTCCATGCGATTGCCGGCCTGTTCAATGCGCGGCGGAACGTGCTGGGACTCATGCCGCATCCGGAAAACGCCATCGCCACGGCGCTGGGATCGAGCGACGGTGCGCCGTTTTTCTCCGCGCTGGGCATGGCGTGATGCGCGCGCGCGCCATCGAATTCGGATTGAGCGGCGCGGAATATGACCGCGTGCTCGCGGTACTGGGCCGGAAGCCCAGCCTGACCGAGCTCGGTATTTTCGCGGTCATGTGGAGCGAGCATTGCTCCTATAAATCCACGCGACGCTGGCTCAAGGAATTGCCCAGTGCGGCGGAATGGGTCATCCAAGGACCGGGCGAGAATGCCGGCATCGTCGATGTGGGGGACGGGCTGGCGGTCGCCTTCAAGATGGAAAGCCATAATCACCCTTCCTTTATCGAGCCTTTCCAGGGCGCCGCCACCGGCGTGGGCGGTATCATGCGGGACGTTTTCACCATGGGCGCCCGCCCGATCGCCAATCTCAATGCGCTGCGGTTCGGCTCGCCCGCGCATCCGCGTACCCGCGCCTTGCTCGATCGGGTCGTGGCCGGCATCGCTTTTTATGGCAATTGCATGGGTGTGCCCACGGTGGGCGGAGAACTCAATTTTCATCCGCGCTATGACGGCAATATTCTCGTGAACGCGATGTGCGTCGGGCTGGTGCGCAAGGAGCGCATCTTCTATGCGCGCGCCGCAGGCGTCGGCAACCCCGTGATTTATGTCGGAGCCAAGACGGGGCGCGACGGCATCCACGGCGCGACCATGGCCTCGCAGGAATTTACCGCCGCCGCCGAAGCCAAGCGACCCACCGTGCAGATCGGCGATCCCTTTACCGAAAAGCTGCTGCTCGAAGCCTGTATGGAATTGATGGAAGAGGATGCGATCATCGCCATCCAGGACATGGGCGCGGCCGGCCTGACCTCCTCATCGGTGGAGATGAGCGCGCGCGGCGGCCTGGGCATGGCGCTCGATTTGGACCAGGTTCCTGTACGCGAAACCGACATGAGCGCCTATGAGATCATGCTCTCGGAATCGCAGGAACGCATGCTCATGGTCCTCAAGCCCGAGATGGAGGACAAGGCTCGGGCGATCTTTGCCAAATGGGAATTGGATTATGCGGCGATCGGCCACCTTACCGATACCGGCCGGCTGGAAATTTCGCGCCACGGTCGCCGCGAGGCGGATATTCCCGTGGGACCGCTCGTCGATCAGGCGCCGCTCTATGAGCGGCCGTATGTCTTGCGCGCCATGCCCGCGCCGCTTGCGCCGGTGGCGGGCGCCGATATTGGCGCGGCCTTTCGCACGCTGATGGGGTCCCCTGACCTCGTTTCGCGTCGCTGGGTATGGGAGCAATACGATCATCTCATAGGTGGCGCCACCCTTGTTCGCCCCGGTGGAGACGCCGCCGTTCTGGCCCTGCCGGACGGGCATAAGGCTCTCGCCGTGACATGCGATTCGACCCCGCGCTATTGCGCGGCACATCCTAAAACAGGGGGTGCGCAGGCCGTGGCGGAATCCTGGCGCAATCTCTGTGCGATGGGCGCCCGGCCGCTCGCCTTCACCGACAATCTCAATTTCGGCAATCCCGAGCGGCCTGAAATCATGGGCGAGATCGTGGGTGCGATCAGGGGCATGCGCGAGGCGGCGCTGGCGCTCGACTACCCCGTCGTCTCCGGTAACGTCTCGCTCTATAACGAAACTAACGGCCAGGCGATTCTGCCGAGCCCGGTGATCGGTGGCGTCGGCCTCATCGCGGATTGGCGGACAGTGCCCGGTCAGGCCCAAGCGGGTGACCTGCTGTTCGTGCTGGGCGCGACGCAGGGCCATCTCGGCGCTTCCCTGTATCTGCGGGAGGTCGAAGGCCGGGAGGACGGACCGCCGCCCCCTATCGATCTTGGTGCCGAGCGGCGCCATGGCACGCTGGTGCGTGACTGGATCGCGGCCAGTATGGTCTCGTCCTGCCATGACGTCTCTGATGGAGGAATGTTGATAGCCGTGGCCGAGATGCTGCTGGCGGCGGGCCAGGGTGCCGTTCTGCAGATGTCCGAGACGGATATCGCGCCGCACGCCTATTGGTTCGGCGAGGATCAGGCGCGCTATGTCCTCGCCGCCGCGCCCCGCTGGCGGCTCGATTTGGAAAAAGCCGGCTGTCAATGCCTGGGCGAGATTGGGGGAAAGGAATTGACACTGGCGGGGCAAATGCACATATCACTGGAAGAAATGCGGCAGATTCACGAAGAATGGTTGCCGCGCTTCATGGGAGAGCCACATGCCGATGCCGGCCAGTGAAATCGAGCGTTTGATCAAGCTGGGCCTTCCCGATGCCGAGGTGCGCATCGAGGATCTGCGCGGCGACGGGGATCATTACGCCGCCTACGTGACCTCGGCGGCTTTCGTAGGCAAAAGCCGCGTGCAACAGCATCAGATGGTGTATAATACGCTCAAGGAAAAAATGGGCGGCGAGCTGCATGCTCTCGCCCTGCAAACCCAGATTCCGCCCGGTTAGGAGAGGCAGCATGGCAGATCAGACAATCGTCAAGAGAATCCAGGACGATATCGGCAGCAACGACGTGGTCCTGTACATGAAGGGGACCCCGGTTTTCCCGCAATGTGGTTTTTCAGCCGCTGTTGTTCAGGTCCTCACCCATCTTGGTGTGCCCTTCAAGGGTATCGATATCTTGCAGGACCCCGGTCTGCGCCAAGGGATCAAGGAATTTTCCAACTGGCCGACCATTCCCCAGCTTTACGTCAAAGGCGAGTTTATCGGTGGCTGCGATATCGTGCGCGAGATGTACCAGAGCGGCGAGCTCGAGGATATGTTTCGCGCCAAGGGCGTCGCGCGCGCGGCCTAGGCGGCATTTCAGGAATTTCTTCCGCTGGAAGAAATTTTATGAAATAGCGTGGGCCTGCATAAACAAGGCGTCGAGCGCCTCCGATAATTCACCACTCTGAATGGGTTTGGAGAGACGGTCGTAGCCGCGCCATTCGGCTGGCCATATATCGGGTTCGCCATAACCGCTCAAGAAGATGAAAGGGATGTTCCGCGCTCGCAGGATTTGGGCGACGGGAAAAATAGTTCGCCCGCTTATATTCACATCGAGCAGCGCTGCATCCAGCTGTTCCTCTCGCGCAAGCGACATCGCGGTTTCCAGCATATAAGCAGGGCCGACGGGGACGGCGCCATTATCGCGGAGTTGGCCTTCGATATCCAGCGCGACCAGAACCGAATCCTCCACGATAAGAATGCGTTTTCCTCGTGCGCCGTGCCGGTCGGCGGAAGGTTTCGATTTCGCCGCAGCTGGCTCGGCTTGCTCACGTGGCGCGATTTGCAGCGCAGGCAAGGGGAAGCTTATCTCGCAGAGCAGTCCCATCGCGGTGAAATTCATGTGAAGCGTTCCATTCAACTCGTGGGCGACGGAACTCTGGATAAGGGTGGTGCCAAATCCCTGCCGACTGGGCGGGGTGACGCCCTCTATGCCCTCTTCCCTCCAGGTCAAATGCACGATCGGAGCGGTTTCATCCTCGATTTGCCATTGAATATGGACACGTCCCGATGGTTGAGAGAGCGCGCCATATTTAGCGGCATTGGTGGTGAGCTCATGCAGAATAAAGCACAGGCTCTGCGTCGTGCGTGCGTCTAGCAGCAGGTTCGGTCCGTCGAAGGTCACCCGTTTAGGATTTTCCTGGGTATAAGGGCCAAATTGCCGGGTGATCAAGGCATGCAGCGAGGCTCCCTTCCATTGCGTTTCGGCAAGCAAAGAATGCGCCTTGGCGAGGGCGGCGATGCGGCCGACAAAGGAGTCCGTCTGGGGGCCCTTGCCCAAGCTCTGCTGGGCAACGGATTGAACCGTCGCCAAGGTGTTCTTGACCCGGTGATCGAGTTCGGCGATGAGGAGGCGTTGGCGCGCCTCTGCTTGCTTGGCTTCGGTAATGTCCTCGGTGACGCCCAGGACGGTGACGGGCTTGCCCTCCCGGTTGTGGATGAGTTGGCCCTTGTTGGCGGTCCAGCGATATTCGCCGTCCTGCCTGCGGACGCGATAAATCTCCGAGAGGACCTTGTTTTGCGTGATTGTCGCCTCCAAGGCGCCGGTGGCGCGCGCGAAATCTTCCGGGTGAATCAGGGAAGGCCATTGCTCGGGCGGAATGACGACCCCCTCGGTCGAAGAAAGCCCGAGCATCTGCGCCATGATCTTGGACACACGGCAATGTTTGTCGGGCAAGGTGACCTGCCACAGGCCGAGCTGCCCCGCCTCTAGCGCGAGCCGGACACCGACATCGCTATGTTCCTTGAGGAGGAAAGCGCGGGACATGTCTTCGCGGAAGGCGGTCTCCCGCTGGATGAGCTGGAACAGACCCACCGACAAGGCCACCAGGATGGCAAAACCGGCGCCCCCGCCAAAAACGAGAGGCCACAGGGTTTCATAGAACGACTGCAACGCCTCGTCGCGGTTGTACTTCACGATCGCAAAGAGCGGCAGATTGGTCAAATGCAGCGAGGCGATGAAAAAATTCTGCTCCGCCGCATCGATAAAAGCTTGCTTGCTGCGCGCGATGGTGGGCCATTCTTTTTCCTCGCCGATCGAATAGGCGTAGGCCGTCTCGGGATAGCGCGTGACCATCCACCCATCTTCGGAGAAGATGCCGACCTGGGATGCCGGGCCGAAATTGAGGCTGGCGTAGAAGTCCACGACCGCGGATAAGGGAATACCGATGATCGCGGTTCCCGCGAACTTGCCGTTGCGTTCCATGCGATAGCCCACCGTGAAGATCTTGCCCTTTTGGCCAACGCGGGATGTGATCTGCGGGCTGATCGACCAGGTTTGCCCACCGGCAAGCTCCTGGAAATAGAGGCGATCGTTGACATATTTCGGTCCTTCGCCCTTTTCGGTCGGAAAAAAGGTAATCCTTCCGGTGTCGTCTGTTGTCAGGATCATCGCCTCCGGAGGAAGCGCCGTCAGCATTTCCCGAAGGTTTTTCACCTTCCAGGTGGTGGCGTCGGTGGGGTCGACGATATTCTCATTGATCCGCAGAAGCGTCTGCTGACTTGCCTTGATAAGCCAGCCCGCATGCTCGGCGATACTTCTGACGGCATTCTCCGCTTTTATGTGCGCCTGGCTGCGCACCTCGTAATAACGATGCCACCCGACATAGACGCCGCCGGCCAGCAATATGAGGAGCAACAGGGTTATCAGGGCCAGCGGGGCGACAACGGGCAGAGCGGAGCGTTGTTCGAAACGGGTCGGAATAAGTATTTTCTCCATAACGGGTCTGTGTTGGTCAAGCTAAGCTTTTAAGGACGAAAAGGTCAACGCGCTCAATGTAGGGGAACAATTAGAGCGATTATATCTTAGCGTAAAGAGGACGAAGTGGCACGCTTTCTCGACTATGCAAGCCGCGCGTTCGGTCTTTGGCCCATCATACGCCGGACGTTCCAGGTTTATTTTGCGGTGCGGGGACCCACCATGGGGGCGGCGCTAGCCTACTATACCTGTTTTTCCATTGCTCCGCTGTGCGTGCTCATCATCGCGATTGCCGGCTCCGTGTTCGGGCAAGAGGCGGCGCAGGGCGCCTTGGTCAATCAGTTTGAGATTGTAATGGGCCGGCGCGGCGCCATGGTCGTCCAAGATCTCATTCAGAATGCGAGCGCCACCGGCCATGGTTTTATTGCCGGGCTGGTGGGTGTGGTCCTGCTGGTGGTAGCGGCGAGTTCGGTCCTGATCGAGCTCGAAGCCTCGCTCAATATCATATGGGAAACCGGGCCTTCTCGGCAATCGACGCTCATGCAAATCATTCGCTCGCGGCTCCTAGGTATCGCCATCATCGCGGCCCTTGGTTTCATGCTGCTGGTTTCGCTCGTCCTAGGTGCGGTGCTGGCCGCGTTCGAAGAATGGCTGGGTCGGGTGGCGCCGTTCCTGGATGCCGCGTTGCAATATGGAAATACCCTGTTTTTCCTGGCGATATCGGGCCTGCTATTCACCTGCGCCTTCCAGTTTCTTCCCGACCGGAGACCTCGATGGAGGGATAGCGCCATCGCCGCGACGGTCACGGCGCTCTGGATTGCCTTCGGCAAAGGTGTGCTCGGCCTCTATATCGCCCACAGTAATGTTGCCAGCAGCTTCGGCGCTGCCGGCGCGCTGATCATCTTTTTGATCTGGGTATATTATTCCGCCCAGGTCTTTCTTCTTGGCGCGGCCGTGACCCGCGTACTCGGCGAGTCGCGGCCGCGAAAGAAGCGGCAGAGCGAACGCTAGGCGCTTTGCCCGCTGCGCTGACGCGATCTCGCCCGACCGGGACGTTGGGCCGGACGCGCGGGCACGGCACGGCGCTGACCGCGATTATCGTTCTGCCGATGACCATAAGCGGGGCGAGCGGTTTTCTCTTCGGCGGAGGTTTCCACGTTCGGCAGTCCGGTGGGAAGCTCCACGGTCTGAAGCGACCGCCGGGTCAGCTTCTCGATATTGCGCAGATAGGGACGCTCGTCGGCCGCGCAGAGCGACAGCGCGATGCCGCCTGTGCCGGCCCGCGCGGTTCTGCCGATGCGGTGGACGTAATTTTCCGGCTCGTTGGGCAATTCGTAGTTGATGACGTGCGACACGCCGGCCACATCGATGCCGCGCGCGGCGATATCGGTTGCGACCAGGACGCGGATCTGGCTCGCCTTGAAGGCGAGCAGGGCGCGCTGGCGGGCTCCCTGCGACTTGTTGCCATGGATGGCCTGGGTGGTGACGCCGGCCTTCGTGAGATGCTCGCTCACTCGGTTGGCGCCATGCTTGGTCCGCGTGAAAACGATCACGCGGGACAAAGCCGGATCGCCGAGAAGATGGATCAGCAGCGCGCGCTTCTTTCCACCATCCACGTGATAGACGCGTTGGTCGATCCGTTCGACCGTTATCTGCTGGGGCGTTACCTCGACCCGCACCGGATCGCGCAGCATGTCCTGGGCGAGCCGGGCGATGTCCGCAGGCATGGTCGCCGAGAACAGCAGCGACTGGCGATCCCGGGGCATGAGCGCCAGCAGCCGGCGGATATCATGGATGAAACCCATGTCGAGCATGCGGTCGGCCTCGTCGAGCACGACGGCGCGCGTCTCGGCCAGCGAAACGAAACCTTGCTTGATGAGATCGAGCAGGCGGCCCGGTGTGGCGACCAGGACATCGACACCCTTGGCCATCGCCTTTACTTGCCCATTATACCCGATACCGCCCACCGCCATGGTGGAGGTGAGCCGGAGGAAGCGGCCATAGGTCTTGAGCGAATCGGCGATCTGAATGACCAGTTCGCGGGTCGGCGCCAGGATGAGCGCCCGGCAATGGCGCGGCGTGGGGTTGCGGTTTTCTTCATGCAGGCGCTGCAGCAGGGGTAGAGCGAAAGCGGCGGTCTTGCCGGTGCCGGTCTGGGCGATGCCCAGCATGTCCTTGCCCTTGAGGAGTTCGGGAATAGCCTTCGCCTGGATCGGCGTGGCGTGGGCATACCCCTTGGTGTCAAGGGCTCGCAGCAGCGGTTCGGCCAAGCCAAGGCCGCTAAAAGGAATAGTCACTGGAAATACTTTCTCGCGCCAGGGGCGCGGTTGATTGCAGGCCGAACGGGCCTGTTGCGTGTCGTTTCCACGCGCTCCTGGATCAGACGATTGGTTATTGGCGGGCTGGAGGCGGAACGCCTTGCGCGAAACCCACACCAGCTATAAGCGGCGCAGCTTGAAATGTCAAGCACGTCTCGCCACGCCCGCCGAAGCGGGCGCGGCGGCACTCTTAGCGTGAATAATATTCGACCACGAGATTGGGCTCCATGCTCACCGGATAGGGAACATCGGCCAACAAGGGTACGCGGGTCAGGCGTGCCGTCATCTTCTTGTGATCGACCTCGAGATAATCGGGGACGTCGCGTTCCTGCGACTGGATGGCGCCCAGCACCAGCGCCATCTCGCGCGAGCGCTCCCGCACTTCGATGAGATCGCCTTCCCGGACCTGGTAGGAACCGATATTGACGCGCCGGCCATTGATCATGACGTGGCCGTGATTGACGAATTGCCGCGCGGCGAAAACGGTCGGGACGAATTTGGCGCGATAGACGATCGTTTCCAGGCGGCGCTCGAGCAGGCCGATCAGGTTTTCCGAGGTATCCCCGCGCCGGCGCGACGCTTCCTGATACAGCTTGCGGAACTGGCGCTCGCCGATACTGCCATAATAGCCGCGCATGCGCTGCTTGGCGGAGAGCTGGAGGCCGAAATCCGTTGGTTTCTTGCGGCGCTGGCCATGCTGGCCGGGTCCGTAGGACCGTTTGTTGACCGGGCTCTTGGGCCGGCCCCAGAGATTGACGCCCAGGCGGCGGTCGATCTTATGTTTCGAAGCAAGACGCTTGCTCATTTTAACTCCCGTTTTTCACGACGTTGTTTATGTCCCGGCTGTCCTTTCCGTCAAAGACGGGGCTGGATGGCGAACCATCCGGCGCGGGAAGGTGCCTCCTATAGGCGAAATGCCTGGCTCCGTCAAGGCCCGGGCGGGCTTTTTCTTCTATGGTTTGCGGGGCTGGCGCAGCGTGGTAAGCTCCTTGACGACGCCATGCAGCGTGCGGATTTCCTGCTCGGTCAATTGCGCGCGCTGCCACATATTGCGTAGATTACGCACCATGCTCGGGCGGGCGGTGGGATTGCGCAGGAAGCCGCATTCGTCGAGCGCGCGCTCGAAATGATCGAAGAAGCCTGCGAGCTGCTCCTTGGTGGCGGCGGGTGAGCCGTTGGTGTCGAGCACGCTCGGCTGTTCGGCGGTCACCCCCTGCGCATATTCGTAAGCGAGCAGCAGCACCGCCTGGCCGAGGTTGAGCGAGCTGAATTGCGGATTGAGCGGCACGGTGACCAAGGCGTCGGCGAGCGTCAGGTCGTCATTTTCGAGGCCGGTCCGTTCGGGGCCGAAGAGCAGCGCCACCTTCCCGCCTCGGGCTTCCTGGGCGCGGATCTCCATCGCCGCCTTGCGGGGCGAGAGAATATGCTTGGTCATCTTACGCTCCCGCGCGGTTGTGGCCAGCGCGAAGGTGCAATCCGCCACGGCTTCCCGGGTGGCGGGAAATAGCCGGACGGGCGGCATGAGATCGAAGGCGCCTACCGCGGCGCGGCGCGCCTTCTCGTTGGGCCACCCTTCCTGGGGTGCGACCAGGCGCAGATCGGTCAGGCCGCAATTGAGCATCGCCCGCGCGGCCGCGCCGATATTCTCGCCCAGCTGCGGATGAACGAGGACGATGGCCGGGCCGCTCATGCGCCGGATTTCAGGAGCTTCCAGACGATCGCGTCCGAGAGGGCATTGAAAGACGCATCGATGATGTTGGCGGACACGCCCACCGTCGACCAATATTGACCGTCGCGGTCCGCGCTCTCGATCATCACGCGGGTAATCGCCTCGGTGCCGTCGCCCGGCGTGAGGATCCGTACCTTGAAATCGACGAGCCGCATCTGATCGAGCCCTGGATAGGCCGGGACCAGGGCGCGCCGGAGCGCGGAATCGAGCGCGTTGACCGGTCCGTTGCCCATCGCCACCGTCATGAGTTGCTCGCCATGCACCTCGATATGGACCGTGGCCTCGGATTCGGTGACGAGCTCGCCTCGCGCGTTCCACCGTCGCTCGTCCATGACCCGAAAGCGCAGCAGGCGGAAATAGTCGGGCACGTTGCCCAGCGCCCGCCGCGCCAAAAGCTCGAAGCTCGCTTCGGCGCCGTCATAGGCATAGCCGTCATATTCGCGCGCCTTAACCTGTTCGACCAATACGGCCACGCGGGGGTCGGCGTGATCGACGGCGAGCCCGATATCGCGGAAGCGCGCGAGGATATTGGCGCGACCCGACTGGTCGGACACGACAATATGGCGGCGGTTGCCGACCAGCTCGGGGGCGATGTGCTCGTAGGTGCGCGGATCCTTTTCGACCGCCGAGACGTGAAGCCCACCCTTGTGCGCGAAGGCCGCGTCGCCGACATAGGCAGCGTGACGGTTGGGCATGCGGTTGAGCCGCTCATCCAGCAGGCGCGACACATGGGTAAGATCGGCAAGCTGGCGTATGCCGGTCTGATAAGACGTCTTGAGGACCAGGCTGGGGATGAGCGAGACGAGATTGGCGTTGCCGCACCGCTCGCCCAGCCCGTTCAACGTTCCCTGAACCTGGCGCGCGCCCGCACCGATTCCCGCAAGCGAGTTGGCCACCGCGTTTTCCGTATCGTTGTGGCAGTGGAGCCCGAGACGTTCGCCCGGAATGTGCCGGACCACCGCTTCGGTGATCCGGGCGACCTCCTCGGGCAGAGTTCCGCCGTTAGTATCGCACAGGACGATCCAGCGCGCGCCGCCTTCGTGAGCGGCTTTTGCGCAGGCGAGGGCATAATCGGGGTTGGCCTTGTAGCCGTCGAAGAAATGCTCGGCGTCGAACATCACTTCGTCTTTATATTTCCGCATCTGCGCGACCGATTCGGCGATCATATCGATATTCTCTTGCCGGTCGATGCCGAGCGCGACATCGACATGGAAGTCCCAGCTCTTGCCGACCATGCATACGCAGGGCGCCTTGGCCTGGGCGAGCGCCGCCAGTCCTGGATCGTTGGCGGCGGAGCGTCCCGGGCGGCGTGTCATGCCGAAGGCGACAAGGCGGGCGCGGGTCAAGCCGGGCGGGTCGGCGAAAAACTTATCGTCGGTGGGATTGGCCCCGGGCCAGCCGCCCTCGACGTAATCGACGCCGAGTTCGTCGAGCGCCTGAGCCAAGGCGAGCTTGTCAGCCACGGAGAAATCCACGCCCTGGGTCTGCGCGCCATCGCGCAGGGTAGTATCGAAGAGATGGACGCGATCGGCCATGATGGGGGTTTCAGCATACGGACAGGCCGGCGTCAACGCGCCTGGTGCCGCTCAGTTGATGGACATGGTCTTGGCGATGCCCTCGGCGAAATAGCGACGGTTGCCTTCCAGCAGGTTATGCCTGAGCCATGCCAGCGGCGCGTGCTCATCATATGTCACCTTGTCATTAGGCCCGAGCTTTACGCCCAGCCGGGCCCAGATGGCGTCGAGATCGAACGGCTCCCCATGTTCGAGATGGTGAAGGGCCAAGTCGGAAACGACGTGGGTGCCGCTCATGCGATCACAGGTTGCGATGATGTCTGCGGTACGGCCATCGGCTTCGGCATTACCTAGTCTGTGCAGCACCTCGACCAGGCAGTCTTCCATGCCAATCCTGCCATGGCTGGCCTCGCGCAGGCCGATATCGGCGAGCAGCATGAAAAGGGCGCCGCCCCAATAAACGCCGCCGCGCGCCGCCTGGCGCAGGCCGATCTGCTCGAAGGCCCGCATGCCTGTCGGCATGTGCTGGATCCATTCCTGCCACACGTCGTCTTCGCTTTTCCAATGCGCCCGATAACGCAGCAAAGGCTCGAAATACGTGGCGATGCCTTCATTCAGCCAGGCGCCGCTGTCGCGCACGTAAGGCGTGCCCTGGTGGAGAAATTCGTGAACGGCGATCCACTGGTCATAGAGGTTGGCCGGGGTGGTCCGGCTCCCGATCACCAACAGGATATCGGTTCCCGATCCTGCATTGACCCGACCGAACTCCAGCCCGTCGCCTGTCCCCTTGGGCACGAGAATGACCAGGGGCGCATCGATCGGCGGCGCATGCCAGAAACGGATATTGTTCTTGCCGGTGTCGGAGAGCCAGGCCAGTAGCTGGTCGAAGCGCGGAGCCACCTCCTCGTCCAGGAGTGCCGCCCGCATATGGCCGACGCCCGGGACATCGCCGAGCTGGAATTGGCCCAGCACCATGGCGCCGCTCGCATGCCAGACATTGGCGCGAATCCTGTAGCCGCCATCGGTGCCGCGTTCGTAGGGGGCGGCCTGCATGGCGCCTCCGTCTGTATCGATGAAGAGCAGCGCTTCCTCGGCGCCCTTGGCGAAAGGCAGGAAGGAATCGGGGGATACCATCACCGAGCGGCCGCGCAGAAGGGCGCTGTCGTAATCGGATTCGCTGCGCGCGAATTCCGCCAGGGCAAATTCATAGCGGAAGGGAGTGTCAGGTCGGCGGGTCACAAATCTCTCCGCGGGTTGGTAGGTAAAGGCCAGTCTTTCCTGCAGAGAGGGGTCGGAGCAACGGACAGTCACCTCTACCTTGGCCGCGGCCGGATCCTCCGGCCGGATGTCATAGCGGCAATTTCCCGCCCAGGCGGGTGCGGCCAGGCACAGGCCGAGCAGGCTAGCCAGCAGATGAATCTGTTTCATAATGCCACTCCTCGATGAGGCCGCCCTCGATCCAAAAGCGCAGGATCTCGGCGGCGCGAATGGCGGCCTTGTCTTCGCCCCATGCAGTGAGGAGCAGGTCGCACATTCCGGGAAAATCGCCGCCATCCTTCATGAAGAGGTAGGCTGCAGCGATGTCTTCGTCTACTTCCTGATATTGAACGTCGAGCTCGGGACGCCATATCAGCAGGGGACGGGCGCCCACCGCGCCTTTGGGCAGGTCGTGCCAGGGTTCTTCCGCCAGGATGCGCGCCCGCAGCGTGACCGCCAGAGCGGAAGGGGCGAGGAAGCGGACCGCCGGATGAAAGGAGAGGCGCAGGCTGGCCCAGCCGTGCGCCGGAAGGGCGGCGAGATGGTCGAGCCTCAGGACAGGCGCGTCCTGGGCGTCAAACGCTTCATAGAGCGCCCATTCGAGATCGGCGAGGTCGCTCACCAGCGGCGCGGCTTTCCGCTCGCGCAGAAAATCGCCGAGCCTGTGGCCGAGCTGGCGTACCGAACGAAAGGTCGAAGGATGGGTGGCGATATACTCTTCCGCCATGGCGCGGAAGGCGTCTTCGCCGAGATAAGTTGCCACTGCGGGGAAATCATTACCCAGACATTCGACCAGCCTGGCCTTGTAGGCATAATGATAGATGCCCATCATAGTCGAGGTATCGGCTCGGCTATTGCCGCGCACCTGGCTCAAGACGGTATCTCCGCGATCGAGAATATAATCCTGGAAACGTCCCTGGAGGGGCGCGAGCTTCATGCCGGCACGCCGAGATGCCGAGCGGCAATGTCGCGCGCATGGTCCAGTTCGGCGACCAGTTCGGCGAGCGGCGGGATATGATCGTCGCGTTCGATCATGGTCGCGACCGGGCCGAGCCAGGCGCAGGTCTTGGCGTAGAGATCCCAGACATCATCGATGATCGGGTGGTCATGGGTGTCGATGATGTGCGTGCCATTATTTTCATGCCCGGCAAGATGGATCTGGCGGATCGCCGTGGCGGGGAGGGCGCGGATATAGGTCATCGGGTCGAATTCGTGGTTGAAGGCACTGACATAGACGTTATTCACGTCAAGCAGCAGCTCGCAGCCCGTTCGCGCGACCAGTGCTCCGAGAAAATCCCATTCGCTCAGGTGTGAATTAGTGAAGGTGACGTAGGACGAAACATTCTCCAGCACGAGCGGCCGGCCGAGACGGTCCTGGACTTGGTGGATGCGCGCCGCCACATGGGTCAGCGTTTCCTCGGTATAGGGGAGAGGGAGGAGATCGTGGATATTGGTGCCTGCCACGCCCGTCCAGCACAGATGGTCCGAAATCCAGCGCGGCTCGATCGTCCGCGCGAGTGCGGCGAGCCGGTCGAGATAATCGGTATCGAGCGGATCGGTGGAGCCGAGGGAGAGGGACACGCCATGCATGACGACGGGATAGCGCTCGCGGATGGCGAATAGATTATGCAGGGGCCGCCCGCCTCCGACCATGTAATTTTCCGATATGATTTCGAACCAGTCGATACGCGGGCTTCCCGCCAGGATTTCCTGATAATGCTGGGGTCTGAGGCCAAGGCCGAAACCGAGAGTGTCGTTCATGCTGATCGAGGATTCCATGGGCTGGGCTGGCAGGCAATAAAAAAGGCGCCGCCACGCATGTGGCGGCGCCCCCGAATACCAGGTTATTAACCCTGGAGAACGGTGCCGCCCGCGGCGGTGCATTCCTCGGCGCTGGCCTTTTCGACCCAGCCCTGGCCCTTGCAGGCGTTCTGGCCCTTGCAGGAATTGCTCGCGCCCTTGCAGGAGCCTTGGCCCTTGCACGCATTCACGCCGCTGCACTTCACGGTGTCGGCATGGGCGGGCGAAACGATGGCGCCAACGGTGCCAGCGATCAGCATCGCGGCGGCCGCGGCGGCCAGGGCAGTACCGGTAACTTTACGGATAGACGTCATGGTAATTTCCTTCTTGGTTGAGAGCCTCTTGGCTCGTGGCGGTAAATTACCTAAGCGCGTCGGTAACCTAAACTCATTTTTTCGTGAAAACGGCCGTCATCGCAATAACGTTACCAATAAATACTTAATTTTTATGTTAAACACTTTTTTTATGGATAATCTTGCACCGCTTTCGAGATTTGTTTATAGGCGGGGCCATGGATCATCTCGACGAACTCGAAGCGCACAGTATCTATATCCTTCGCGAGGCCTTCAACCGGATCGAGCGCTTGGTCATGCTGTGGTCGCTGGGCAAGGACAGCAATGTCATGATCTGGCTCGCCAAGAAGGCGTTCTTCGGGCACGTGCCTTTTCCAGTCATGCATATCGACACCGGCAAGAAGTTTCCGGAAATGTACGCCTTCCGCGACCGATACGCCAAGGAATGGAACCTCTCGCTCATCCGCGAAGATTGCCCGCCTGTCGAGGACGTGGACCAAAGCCTTCCGCCTGCGGCCCGTTCGGCCGCGCGCAAGACGCTTGGCCTCAAGAACGCGCTCATCAAGCACAAGTTCACTGGAGTCATCGCCGGAATCCGGCGCGACGAGGAAGCCGTGAGGGCGAAAGAGCGGGTCTTCTCGCCCCGCGGTCCAGCCGGCGAGTGGGATTTTCGTGATCAGCCGCCGGAATTCTGGGATTATTTCAACACGGATCTTCCCGAGGGCAGCCACTTGCGGATTCATCCCCTGCTGCATTGGACGGAAATCGACATCTGGCGCTATGCGCAACGCGAGAATATGCCGCTGATCGACCTTTATTTTGCCAAGAACGGAAAACGCTACCGCTCGCTCGGCGATAAAGACATCACGTCTCCAATTGACAGCACGGCGGGCACGCTGGACGAGATCATCGCCGAATTGCTGAGCACGAAGGTTCCAGAGCGCGCGGGCCGCGCCATGGATCGCGAAACCGAGGATGCGTTCGAACGGTTGCGCGCCGCGGGCTATATGTGAGGCCATGATGAAAAAGCGCGACTTTCTGAGAGTGGTCATCACAGGCCATGTCGATCACGGCAAGTCCACCCTGGTTGGGCGGCTCTTTCATGATTCCGGGTCCTTGCCCGAAGGCAAGCTCGAGCAGATCAAGGCGATGTGTGAGCGCCGGGGTATGCCGTTCGAATGGGCATTCCTCATGGATTCCTTCCAATCCGAGCGCGACCAGGGGATCACCATCGATACGTCGCAAATCTGGTTCAAGTCCCAGCTGCGCGATTACGTGATCATCGACGCGCCCGGTCACCGCGAATTCATCAAAAACATGATTACCGGCGCGGCGAGCGCCGATGCCGCGCTCATGCTCATCGATGCCGGACAGGGCATTCAGCAGCAGACGCGCACCCATGCCTTCTTGCTGAATATGCTCGGGGTCAGGCAGATCGCCGTCCTCGTCAATAAAATGGACCAGATCGGGTACGACCAGGCCGTCTTCGAGCAAATCAAGGATACCTACGTCGCCTATCTGGGATCGCTCGGCGTCGCCCCGGACTATGTCATTCCGATCTCGGCGCGGGAGGGCGACAACATTGTCTCCAAATCCGCCGCCCTGCCTTGGTATAGCGGGCCAAGCGTGCTGGGCGCGCTTGACCATTTCCGCGCTGCGCGCCCGCTTTCGGACCTGCCTTTGCGCCTGCCGCTTCAGGATATCTACAAGTTCGACGACCGGCGCATCCTGGCCGGCCGCATCCTTTCGGGATCGCTCAAGATCGGCGACACGCTGCTGTTCTCACCGAGCAATAAGAAAGCCAAGGTCATCTCGATCGAGAACTGGCCGGGCAGCGGCACAGGCGAGGCGCATACCGGCCAATCGGTCGGAATTACCCTCGACGAGCAGCTCTTTCTCGAACGCGGCGAGGTGGCGAGCCACGAGGACAATCCCCCTATCGAAACCAATGTCTTCGGCGCGCGGCTGTTCTGGCTGGGCCAGAAACCGCTTCTGCCCGGCGCCACGCTCACCCTCAAGCTGCAGACCCGCGAAGTGCGCGTGCTGGTCCAATCCATTCTTCGCACTTTCGATCCCCAGGATCTGAGCGAGCGCAACGATAAGGAGGTTCCGCGCCACGGCATCGCCGACGTGACCCTGCGCGCGACCGGCCTGATCGCCCTCGATGAAGCGACACGCCACCCCAAGATGGGCAGATTCGTGCTGAGCGAAGGGCCAAATATCGTGGCGGGTGGGGCGATCACCATGGATGGCTATCCCGACCAGCGCGCTCTGGTGACGGTGAAGTCGCACAATATTACCGAAGTCGCCCACCGCGTCACGGCCGAGGCGCGCGCAATCCGCAACACCCATCGCGGCGGCATACTCTGGTTCACCGGCCTGTCGGGGGCGGGGAAATCGACCATCGCCATGGCGGTCGAGCAGGAATTGTTCCGGCGCAACTACCAGACCTATGTCCTCGACGGGGACAACATTCGCCACAGGCTCAACGCCAATCTCGGCTTCTCGCCCGAGGACCGCGCGGAGAATATTCGCCGGGTCGGCGAAGTGGCGGCGCTTTTCGCCGATGCCGGGGTCATTTGCATCACCTCGTTCATTTCGCCCTATCGCGCCGACCGGCGCCGGGCGCGCCAGGCTTTGCCGGAATCCTTCCACGAAATTTACATCAAGGCGCCGCTCCGTCTGTGCGAAGAGCGCGACCCCAAGGGACTCTATCGCCGCGCCCGCAAGGGCGAGATCAAGGATTTTACGGGCATCGACGCGCCTTATGAGGAACCCGAGAAGGCGGAACTCGTCATCGATACCGAGAACCGTTCCATCCAGGAATGTGTCGATGAGGTGCTGCGCTATGTCGAGGACGCGTTCCGCCCATGGAGCGCGTCGATCTGACCGATGGGCTATGCCATCGTCAAGGCCCTGCATATTATCGCGGTCATCTCTTGGATGGCGGGAATGCTCTATTTGCCGCGTCTATACGCCTACCACGCTCAGACGGAACCGGGCAGCGAAACATCGGAGCTCTTCAAAACGATGGAGCGGCGCCTCCTTGCAGTGATTATCACGCCGGCGATGCTCGCGAGTTGGTCTTTCGGCGCCATTCTGGCGGTGGAAGGCGGGTACGTCGCCGCCGGCTGGTTTCATGCGAAGTTCCTGCTGGTACTCGCGCTGACGGGATTTTATGTCCTGCTGGTACGCTGGAAGAAGGACTTCGCCACCGACCGGAACCGGCATGGACAGAGATTCTACCGCGCGTGTAACGAAATACCGACGGCGCTGATGATCGGCATCGTGCTGCTCGCCGTCCTCAAACCCTGGTGAACTCTCTCACGGTGTTTCTCCCTGCCCGGTAATGCGGTAGATCTGCTTCACACCCGCGACCGGCAGGCGAATCTCCTGGGGCGGGTTGAATTGATAAAGGACGATTTCGCGATCGTCGCGCCGCAGGAATTGCTTGATCAGCCCCTGGCCATCCACGAGTTCGACCGCGACAAAGCATCCCTTGCTCAGTGGGCGGTTGGGATTGACATAGGCGACCTCGCCTACGAAAAAGCGCGGTTCCATGGAATCTCCATCGACATACAGGGCAAAGCCATTGGAAACGCCACGCAAATTCGCCGGCCGTTCGATGAATTCCTTGGCCTCGCCCTCATTGAAGAAAAAGCCCTCGTTTCCACCTTTGACGCTGCCTAGGATTGGCAGGTCGCGCTTGCCCGCGCCGCTTGTCATAGGTGGGGGCGACCAACCACCCTCTTCGAGGCCGGCGAGGGAGAGAATTTCCGACGGGGCGATATCATATTCGGCGAAGAGCGCGGCCAGGGAACGCGCCAGATCGTAAGGCAGGAAGCGTCTCTTATACCGGTCTTCATAATGCTGGTAGCGGGTCACGCTCCAGCCGAGCCTGTCGGCGACGGCACGCATGCTCAGCCCGGCTTGCTCCCGCAATTCCTTCAGTCGCACCGCCGCAAGCGAGATCGGCGTATCCATCTTGCCTCCTGGCTTTTTCGATATACGTTTTTTGCGTTGACGTAAAGACGTAATTTGCGTATTGTGAAGTATATTGTAAGGGGAGGCCAATGATTATCCTGAAGCGTAACATAAAGATGCCAAAACCGGCAAATGATAACGAACAAAACAGGAACTGTTACCAATGTCATGCGCCGCTTCCTACAGCTTCCCGGCATCTTCTCTGCGCCGGCTGCCGGGAGCAGGGCGGATTCGAAGAGTACAGCCTGTGCCTGCCCACCCATCCATCTTCCAGAGAGGAATAATGTCATCGCTCGCAGACATCGTGGATTTTCCCGTGACCGATTCGCTCAAGCCCGAGCAGGCGCTCGCCATCGCAGCCAAGCAGCAATGGCAGCAATTCATCGGGCTCGGTTTCACCGCCGACGGTGAAATGGAAATCATCAATAGCGAGATGACCGCCGAGCGCGCGCTCTGGTTGCTTTCCTGGGCCAAGCGTTGGGCAATGGGCCTCGACGAGGAGAATGAGTGATGCGCGCCTTTTCCGTTGTCAAGCGCGGCCGGCCACGCCAGGAATCGGGGCGCGACGAGGGCACGCCCGAGTTGCGTTCACGCAAGCAGGCGCTCGCGGCGGGCAGCGATCCCCGCCTGAGCGAATCGCCTCTTGGCATTTTACTGTCGCGTGCCCTCATCACCGCGTCACAGCACGAGGCTGGAGAGTTTTACGCGCGACTCTATAGATACGCAGCCTCTGGCCCAGTTCATCTTAGCAGCGGCCGGCACTATGAAACCTTGGGAGGTGCGCCCCGCCGCTATGGCCGCGCAGCGGCCAATGACAATGAGGCCGACGAGCGGAACGAAGAGCGGTTCAGCGCCGCGCGCGCGGCGCTCGCCAAGGCGGGCCGCCTCTCCCGCGACCTTGTCGAAACCGTCGCCGTCTATGAGAGCTGGCCCATTCACGCCTGTTCCACCGGCCAGCCGCTGGGTGCCGCGCAGCTCTCCCTGCTTCGTGCCGGGTTGGATGCAATTCTGGAATGGCGGATGATGCGCCACCGTCGCCAGCATTTTTTGGTTGAAAAAGTGCGCGCTGTATGATAGAATATAAATATAGAATGACGTCTGGCTGTTTAAAACCGCCAGACGCATAGATACAAACACCGCGGCGCAATGCCGCGTTTTTTTTTGCTCGCCGTTCCGGCGGGCGGTCACGGTTTCATGAAAAGAAAATCATCGTCTCGGCGGGATGCGCCCTCTCATCCCGCCCTACCGCCTCGTGTGGGAAGTACAGACGCGCCCAATATCGAAGCCTTGGCGCGGATACATGCCGACCGAGCGGTTGAGGCCCTGGTCGCGGTCATGCAGGACGAAAGCGCGACGCATGCCGCGCGCGTCTCTGCAGCGGGCGCGCTGTTGCAGTGGGGCTTCGGCAAACCCACCGCGGCCAGGGCCAATATTTCCTCCTCCGATTCCCAAGCCGAGGAGCATCTGATTCGCATCACCTGGGATGATGCCGAGACGCCGGCGTGACTCATCCTAATGGACAGCGAGGGGCGAAACCGCCGAAGAGGCGCTACTCCCATGTTCGCCTCTATGCGCCTCGGTCCCACCAGGCCGAACTGCATCGAAGCCTCAAACGCTTCAATGTGCTGATCGCGCACCGGCGCTTCGGCAAGACGGTTTTCTGCATCAATGAATTGATCGCCAAGGCGGCCGCGAACACGCTTCGCGAGCCGCGCTACGCCTATATTGCGCCGTCGCTGGTCCAGGCCAAGGATGTGGCGTGGGGATATCTGAAGCGCTTCGCGCGTCCTGTTCCGCACGTTTGCGTCAAGGAGACCGAGCTCAGCGTCGAGTTTCCCGGCGGCGCCCGCATTCGCATCTATGGCGCTGAAAATGCCGAGCGGCTGCGCGGCCTCTATTTCGACGGCGTGGTTCTTGATGAACCTGCCGACATGGATCCGCGCTTTTGGCCCGAGATCATCAGGCCTACCCTCTCCGACCGGGCAGGCTGGGCGATCTTCATCGGTACACCCAAGGGGCACAATGCGTTTTACGATCTCTATGAAAAGGCGCGGGCCGACGTGGATTGGGCGGTGCGGGTCTTCCGCGCAAGCGAGACCGGCGTGATCGCCACTGCCGAACTGGAGGCTGCGCGGCGTAGCATGACCGAGGATCAGTACGCCCAGGAATTCGAATGTTCCTTCGATGCGGCGGTGAGCGGCGCATTCTATGCCCGACTTCTTGGCGATGCGCGGAGCGAGGGCCGGATCGGTGCCGTCTCGTGGGAGCCGCGTCTTCCCGTCCATACCGCCTGGGATCTCGGCATGCGGGATGCGACTGCCATCTGGTTTTTCCAATTAGCGGGCAGCGAGGTCCGCATTATCGATTATGCCGAGGCCAGCGGCCAGCCGCTCGTCCATTATGTCCGCCTTATCCAGGATCGCGCTTATGCCTATGGTGCGCATATCCTGCCTGCCGATGTCGAAGTGCGCGAGCTCGGCACTGGATTGAGCCGCCTCGAAGTCCTGCGTTCCCTGGGCGTGGGGAACATCACGGTCGCGCGGCCTTTCGCGCTCGAAGACGGCATCAATGCCGTTCATTTGCTCCTGCCGCGCTGCTGGTTCGATGAGCGCCGCTGCGCCCTCGGCGTTCGCGCCCTCGAACAGTACCGAGCCGAATGGGACGATCGTCGCAAGGTTTTTCAAGCACGGCCGCGCCATGATTGGACCAGTCACGCGGCCGACGCATTTCGGTATCTCGCGGTCGAGCAGGCCGGTCTCGCTAATAGTTGGGGGGGACCGGCACTTTCCTATGACAATAGAGGAATAGTCTGATGATGTATGATGTGACCTATACGATGCGCGGGGTCGACGGCCTCGTCCACCGCACTTACGGATTTGAAGCCGAAAGCGGCGACGAGGCCGCTTCCCTTGCCTCTCGCCGTGTCCCTGAGGGGATCGCGGGCAGCTTTTGGATCACCGCGATCGTTCCCGCAGCGGCAGCGGCGGTTCCGTCTCCTCCTGGACGGAACGCCAAAAGCCGGCGGAGCCTCAAAAATGGATGAGCGGGAATTGCGTAGTCTGCTTGCCGCGCATATCGGCGCGGCTTTGAATGGCGGCGCTGGCAGCGACCCTTGGGCAGCGCAAAGGATGCGAGCCGACAAATATTATAACGGCGAGCCGCGTGGAGATGAGAAAGATGGCCGTTCGCAGGTCGTGTCTCGGGATGTCGCCGAGGCGATCGACGGCATGATGCCGTCGCTCATGCGCATCTTTTCCTCGGGCGACCGTGTGGTGGAGTTTCAGCCCAACGGTCCAGAAGACCAGGCCGTCGCCGATCAGGCCACCGATTATATTAATTGGATCTGGAACCAGCAGAATAATGGGTTCCGCATTTTCCATGATTGGTTCAAGAGCGCGCTACTCTATCGGCTCGGCGTCCTGAAGATTTGGTGGGATAATTCTTCCGAGTGCACCCGCGAGAAATATAGCGGCATCACCGCGCAGGAAATCGATGTTCTGCACGCCGATCCAGCGATCGAGAGCGTGGTTCAGCGCGAGCGCCAGGAAGACGGACAAGCGGTCTTCGACGTGACGGCCATGCGCCGCCGCGGGGCGGGCCGCGTTCGGATCATGGCGGTGCCGCCGGAGGAATTTCTGATCGGGCCGCACGCGCGCTCGCTCGCCATCGAGGAATGCGGTTTTATTGCCCACCGGGTGGAGCGCTCGCTCTCGGACTTGGTTGCCCTCGGCTATGACCGCGCCCTGCTCGTTGCGGCGGGCGCGGCGCAACACGAGCGATTTTCGCCCGAAAAAATTCAGCGCTTCCATGAGGAAAATGGCCTGCGCCACCTGAGCGATGGTGGACTGGACCCTTCACAGCGCCGCATTCCGGTCTATGAATGTTATCTTAAGGTCGATTTCGACGGCGACGGTATCGCGGAAATGCGCAAGGTGACACTGGCGGGCGGCGAGGGTGACATTATTCTCGAAAACGAGGAGGTCGACGATCATCCCTTTGCCAGCCTGAGCCCGATATTGCAGCCATTCAAATTGATCGGCAAGTCGCTGGCCGATTATCTCTACGATATCCAGGACATCAAGACGGCAATCTGGCGGCGCATGCTCGATAATATTTATATCGCCGTCGACCATCGCATGGCCGTCGTTGAAAACCAGGTCAATCTCGACGATCTTCTGACCGTACGCCCCGGCGGCATCATTCGGGTGAAATCCGCTGGCGCGATTCAGCCCTTGCCCCATCAGAATATCCTGGGCGATGCGTACCAACTGATCGAATATGCCGATTCGGTGCGCGAAAATCGGGTTGGGGTGACGCGCTATAACCAGGGACTCGATGCCGACACGCTCAACCAGACTGCGACCGGCATTGCCCAGATCATGAATGCCGGTCAGCAGCGGATCGAGCTGATCGCGCGGGTTTTCGCCGAGACGGGCGTGGCGGCGGCCTTCCGCAAGATACTTCGCCTGGTCTGCCAGCACCAGAATTTCGCCCAGATCATTCGCCTGCGGGGTGCCTTCGTCGCCATGGATCCCCGCGAATGGAAAGACGATTATGACGTCACCGTGACCGTCGGGCTGGGGACGGGCGACCGCGACAGGGAAGTCCAGCGCTTGCTTCAATTCATCGGGCTCGATAACCAGGTGTTGCAGTTTCAGGCAGCCACTGGGAGCGTCATGCTGACCCCTAAGAACATATATAACAAGCTGGCCAAGTTGATCCAGGCGGCGGGGCTGAAGACACCCGATTCCTATTATACGGATCCCGATTCCGAGACGGCGCGGCAAATCCTCGCCGAGCGTCAGCAGGCCCAGGCGCAGAGCGGCGTCAACGATCCGCAGCAGATGCAACTTGCCTTGGCCCAGCGCAAACTTGAGGCAGACATCGCAAGCCAGGCCGCGCGTATCCAGGGAGAACTCGCCATCAAGGCTCGAAAGGCGCAGGATGAGATCGCCCTGGCGCAGGCAAAACTGAACAGCAAGGAGTAGGCATGTCTCCCATTCAGCATATCAGGCGCGGCGAGCAGGCGCAGCGGCTGCTGGAAGAACCGCTGTTGCGCGACGCCTTCTCACAGCTTCGCCAGGAATACCTGTCTCAATGGGAGGAGACGCCGGCGCGGGATACCCAAGCCCGGGAATTTCTCTGGCTGAGCGTCAAACTCATCGAGCGGGTGCGCCAGGATCTGCAATCCATCATGACAACCGGCCAGCTCGCCCAGCGCCACGAAAGACGAGAGGGAGGAGATGCCTATCCCTAGGTTTCGATTTAACTTATTTATAACTTTTACCTTGACGAAATACCTTTCGTGGTATAATATGAATTATATGCTGGATTAATTCGGGAGCGGCCTTTCGGGGCCGCTTTTTTTACGGCGGCCAGCCGGATTTTCTATGCGTCTGTTCCGAAACGCATTCAGCATTCTGACCCAAAGGATAACCATGGCAATACGTAAAAAGCCGCCTCTCGAAAGAGGGGAAGGCGAAGCTCGCACCGAGCAGGGAATCATCGATTATATCCTGAGCGAACTCGGCTTCGACGACCGGCAGGACGCCGAAACCGACAGCGGCCCTGCCGAAGACAAGTCCAGTGCCCCTGACGCTCCGGAATGGGATGACGAGTCGACACCGGATTCCGGGGAAGATCCGACGTTCTCCGTTCAGATCGGTGGCGAAGCCCGCGACGTTCCCCTCTCCGACCTTATTGCTTCCTATCGCGACAAGGTGTCCGGGGAAGACGCCATGCAGGATGCCTCGCAGTCGCGCGACGAGGCCATGAACCAGCTTGCAGCCGTCACCCGCATGCTGAAAGCCGATCCCTCGATGAACATCGATGCCGGCCAATGGCAACGGCTGGCTCAGGCCGATCCTGAATTGTTCAGCCAGCTGCACGGCCACGCCGTCTTGGCTGGCAAGAAGATGGCCATGGCGCGCGAGCTCCACAACCAAATGGCGGAGGAGGAACTGGCACAGCGCAAGCGCCAGGCGCAGGCGAATTTTGTGGCGGCGGCGCCCGAATTCCGCGACCCCGAAAAGCGCCAGCGCTTCGAAGAGGACGCGAATGCCTATCTTACCTCGCTTGGCCTGACGCCGGAGGAAGCCGATCGCATCCCCGACCACCGCATTTTTTTAATGATCAAGGATGCGCTGGAGGGACAAAAGCTCAAGCAAGCAGCCCAATCGCTCAAGGCGAAGAAGCAGCCCTTCACGGCCAGCAGAACTCAAAAACCTGGCGTTGGCGACGATGCCGATCGCACGGACCGCGCCATTAGAAAACTCAAGCAACAGGCCCTAGCCTCAGGCAAGCTCGACGATATCGTCAAGCTCGCCGAGGCAGTTCTATAGGAGAAAGAATGACCGTTATTACCAATACCGCCCTGACCTTCAGTACGATCGGGCAAAGAGAAGATCTCCTTGACGTGATCTTTACCATTTCGCCAACCGACACGGTCTTCTCGTCCACCATCGGGACGAGTACGGCCAATGCCGTTTATCACGAGTGGCAGACCGACACGCTTCAGGCGGCAGGCGCCAATGCCCAGTTGGAAGGTAACGATTATTCCTCCTTCACCGCGGTCACGCCGACCCAGCGCGTCGGCAATCGCTGCCAGATATCGAGTAAGGACGTCGTCGTCTCGGGTACCTTGGACGCCGTAGACAAGGCCGGACGCGTACGCGAGCTGGTCTATCAGCTGCGCAAGAAGAGCAATGAAATAAAGCGCGATATCGAATTCGTTCTTACCAACAATCAGGCGCCGGTCACCGGGTCTTCCAGTGTCGCGCGTCAGCTTCGTCCGCTGTGCGGATGGTATCAGACCAATGCCAACCGGGGCGCGGGCGGGGCCAATGGGACCGCGAGCGCATCGGCAACCGACGGCACGCAACGTCCGGTCACCGAAGCAATGCTCAAGACGATGATCCAATCTTGCTGGGTCAATGGCGGCACGCCCGATCTGATCATGTGCGGGCCTACGCAAAAGGTAAATATCAGCGCCTTCACCGGGAATGCTACGCGTTTCGACCAAAGCGAAGACAAGAAACTCGTCGCCGCGATCGACGTCTATGTCTCGGATTTCGGCGAACACAAAATTGTCGCAAACCGTTTCCAGCGCGACCGCGATCTGCACGTGCTCGATACCAGCCTGTGGGCGACCGCTTATCTGCGTCCGCTCCAAAGCATCAGTCTGGCCAAGACCGGCGACGCGGAAAAGGCGATCCTCCAGGCGGAATATACGCTCGAAGCACGCAACGAGGCGGGCTCGGGGATTATCGCCGATCTCAGTTAACCGGTATGGGTGGACCGGATCCTTTCTGGTCCGCCCTCCGAATTTCCGAGGATATTTATGAATAATGCACTCACCATCGCCTCGCCCGGCGTGACGGTCGTCAGCGCCGCGACCAGCGCGTCGGTGGCCTTGCCGACCTATGCCAATGGAAGCCCGGCGCGCTACTGCCGCCTGTCTTGTACCGGATACCTGTATGTGAAGTTCGGGATCGGAACGGTAACCGCGACGACCAGCGATATCCTTTTGTCGCCAAACACGCCGGCGATTTTCGCGACCCGGCAATTCACCGCGCTTGCGTATCTTCAGGAGACGGCGGGCGCGAAGCTCAATGTTGTACCGGTCGAATCGTGATCCCGCACGTGATGGAGCATACTTCTGCCTGGGTGGAAACGCTTCATTTCGATGAAAGCGAGCAGGAGGCGACAATCCTCATCGAAGGCGATATCGGGCCGCTCATCGAGCGAAACCGGCGCCTCTATAACGATACCGACGGATACTCAAAGAGCAGGGAATGGCGGCATGTCGCAAGCATTCCTCTATTGATCGTCGAGTTGTGGAAAAAGCAATACGGCGCCGATCCGCTCGCCAAGGGCAATGAAACGCTATTGCGTCGTCTTCTCAACGATCCGGACCTTCGCTTTCTACGAACTTCATCGGGCTGGATGTAATGAGCTTGCAAAATTATGCCGATTTAATCGGCGCCGTTCCGAATTGGCTTGCCCGGGTCAATGATGCCGAACTGACGGCCATCGTTCCCGACCTGGTCGCCTTGGCCGAGAAGCGCATCTATTATGGCGCCGGCGGCGCGGTTTCCTCTCCGCCCCTTCGGCTCAGGGAGATGGAGCAGTCCCTAACCCTACCCTTGAGCGGCCAATCTACGACGCTGCCTTCCGACTATCTCGCTTTGCGGCGAATCCATCTCGGAAACAACATTGGAGAAACCGTCTATCTGTCGCCGCAGAATTTCTGGCCTTGTGTATCTGCCAGGCTAGCGGGACGCTCGCGCTTCTATACGATCGAAGGCACGCAGCTGCAGATCACCCCTGTTCCCGGTACGGGAGATACGGCGATGCTCGATTATTTCGCCCTGCCGGCATCGCTCGGTGCTGTCGGAACCAATGCGGTATTCGCCACCTATCCGCATCTGTATCTCTATGCGACCCTTCTCGAGGCCGCGATCTATTGCGGAGATGACCAGGGTTTGCAGAAATGGCATGGCCTCTATTTCGGTGCAGCCGCGGGCATCACAGCACAGGACGAAGCGGCGCGGAATAACGCCACCCCTCTTGCCATGCGGACAGCATGATCCGCGTCGCTGAATTCATGCCAGATCGGCCGCTCTATCAAGGTGGGGCAGGCGAGGCCCTCAACGTCGTGCCACGCTCGCATTCCTATTCACCGCTCGCGGCGTTGGCCAATTTCAGTACGAATGCGCTTCTGACAAGGGCTCAGGGTGCAGCGTCATTTCGATCCGCTGGGAATGTCGTCAGCTTCTATGCCGGTGACGCGAGCAAGCTCTATCGGCTTAACACCAGCAATGCCTGGGTCGATGCTAGCGCTGCGATCTTCCGGACAGGGAGTGATCAGCAGTGGAACTTTTGTCAATTCGGTCAACTTGCCGTGGCCGTCAATGGCGCCGATGTACCTCAAAAGAATACCATCGGCGCGGTGACGAATTTTTCCACGCTAGGCGGCAATCCGCCGGTGGCCAAATATGCCGTGCCGGTGCGGGATTTTCTTTTTCTGGGCAATCTGCAGAGTGATCCGCAGGCAGTACAATGGTCGGCGATCAATAATCCCGAGGCGTGGGTGATCGGTCAATCGCAGGCCGATATTCAATCCATGCCTGATGGCGGCTGGGTGCAGGGCATGGTGGGTGGAGAATTTGCCATCGTTTTCAGTGAATTCGCCATCAACCGGTTCACCTACGCAGGCAGCGCGGTGATTTTTCAGCGCGACCAGATCGCCACCAATATCGGTGCCAGTATTCCCGGTTCCATCGCCGGCTTCAGCGACCGGGCGTTTTTCGTTCATCGTACGGGTTTTTATACGATTGTCGGCGGTCAACTCGTCCAGCCCATCGGCGCGGAGCGCGTCGATAACTATTTCTGGACGAACCTCAACACGTCCTTCGCGCATCGCGTGACATCTTCCATCGACCCGGAGCGTGCGCTTTATGTCGTGAGTTTTCCCAACACCGCCTCAGCCGATGGCACGCCCAACGAATGGATGATTTATAATTGGGTGGTGGATAGATGGTCTCATGCCTTACCGGGCAATCATGAAATCATCTATTCGAGCCTGTCTTCGCAACAATGGTCGCTCGAGCAGATCGGTGCGGTTTACCCCCGGCTCGATAATGTACCTTATTCATTGGACAGTGGTGTCTGGTCGGGTATAGGGCGTCTGTTGCTCGGCGCCTTCGATGCCAATCATTACGGCGCCTACGCCAATGGCGGCACGCTTCCGGCTACAGTCGATGCATCGGAAGTCAATATCGTCGAGGGAAAGAGGGGATTGCTCGGTCGGGTTCGACCCCTGGTCGAGGGCAAAGCGGTAAACGTCACGGTGGGGGTCGGAACCCGCGACCGGCTCGATCTCGCGCCGCGCTGGTTGAATGCCGTCAGCCTGGAGCCTAACGGTTCGGCGATATTTCGCGCAAACAGCCGCTATCATCGGATCCGAATGTCCACCGATCCGGGTGCGTTATGGACTCATATTCTTGGGGTCGATATCGAACAAATGCAAGGCGCTGGAACTCGATGACAGTCACCAGCTCCACACCACTGCTTCCCTCGGCCGGAGCAAGTGGCCGAGATGTCGCCCGCGCCGTGAACGCCGCACTAAATGGGAAAATCAATGCCGTGCAATCTTTGACCTTGGCCGCGAACGCGGGCACGACGGTATTGATCGATCAGCGCATCGCCGCGTCTTCGTACCTCGCATTTACACCGCGAACTGCGAATGCGGCGGCGGCGCTCGCCACCACCTATGTTGCGGCACAAGGCAAGGGCCAGGCCACGATTGCCCATCTCAATCTGGCTCAGACCGACCGGGCTTTTTCGGTTCTCATCATTGGATAATCTCAGGACATATCATGGGACTTTTTGGTTCAAACAGCAAAAGCAAGAGTACCAGCTCGAGCAATTCATTTTCCTTCAGCCTGCAGAATAGCGGGCCGTGGCAGCCGCAGCAGCCTTATCTCCTCGCGGCATTTCAGGATGCGCAAAATGCCTACAATCAGAGCGCGCCTTCCAACCAGACTATCGCTGCCTGGAAAGGCAAGCAGAACCGCGCCTTAACGGGGTCACCGCTTGTCCGTGGGGCCGACGATTATCTGCAAAATATTTTTAATGGCACCTATCTTAATCAGGGCAATCCCTATTTCCAGAAGGCTGCCGATCTCGCGCGTCAGGCCGTCGATCAAACTTATGAAAGATCGGGACGTTATGGAAGCGGCGCCCACGACGGCGCGGTTGCCGGCGCCGTGGGGCAGCTCGCCTATAACGACTATCAGGCCGAGCTTAATCGGCTCGACCGGGCCTCGGCGCTCGCGCCCACGCTCGCGCAGCAGGATTATGTCGATCTCGATGCGTTGCGCGAGACGGGGTCCGATCGTGAGAATTTCGGTTTCAATCGAGTCCAGCGCTTCCTTGACCTCGTCAATGGCAATTATGGTAGTTCGGGCAGTTCCTTCAATATCGGCAATCAAACCGGCACGACGACAAGCAGGACTTCCAACTCAGGGAGCATATTGGGCAACGCGCTTTCTCTGGGCGGGAAACTCTTGTCGTTTCTATAGGAGAGACCATGCCAATCAAAGATTACGCCACTGTGCCTTTGTCCAATACCGCTATTAGCGGCATCGATATTTCGGAGGGATGCAACCCTGCCAATATCAACAATGCCCTGCGCCAACAGATGGCAGACATCGCAAGCGAATTTGTCGCGCAATCCGTCGCGGCGTCGGCTGCTATTCTCGATCTCGGGAGCCAGAACGGCTCGGTCCTTATCACGGGCAATATTGCTATAGGTGCCCTGAGCGCGGTTGCCACGCCAGCGCCCGCAGGATTGCGACGGATTCTCATTTTCTCTGGTGCGCCGCTCATTATCTATAGTGCCACTCTCCTGCTTCCTGGGGGCGCCAATATCCAGGCGGCGGCCGGCGATACAGCGGAGTTTGAAAGCCTGGGGGGCGGCACTTGGCGATGCTTATGGTATCAGCGCAACGGCGGGATTTCCGTCACGAGTCACCTAACCAACCGCATCATCAATTATAATATGAATGTCAATCAGCGCGGTGTAACCAGTGCCGCCAATCAGACGTATGGATACGACCGCTGGTTCGTTATTACCGAAACGGGCACCGTAACCCTGGGAAATATTGTTGCACCTGAACCGGGCTATATTGGCGCTCTGCGCCTCACTCAGCCTGACGCGGTACCCAAGCGTATTGGTATCGGTCAAATCATTGAGTTTGGGAATTGCGTTGATCTGCAAGGACAGGCGGTGAGACTTCTCTGCCGAACCCAAATTTCCTCCGCAATTCCGGTGCGATTTGCATTGCTGGCCTGGAGCGGGACCGCGGATGCCATGCCGCGGGCACTTATCAATAACTGGGCCAGCACGACCTATACCCCTGGAAACTTCTTCGTGGCGAATGGGAATCTGAGTGTCGTGGCCACCGGCTCGGTTCAACCGGGCGCAGCCGTTAAGTCCAACCTCATGAATTTTGCCACCGTACTGCCTGGGGGGTTTAGCAATCTTGCGATTTTGATGTGGACCGAAAGCACGTTCGTCCAGAACGGTACTATTGACTTCTGGGGGGCAGACCTAGCTTTGGGGAACGATTTGGTTCCCTCACCGCCACGGCTGGCAGGACAAGAACTTACCTTATGCCAACGCTATTTTGAAAAAAGCTACGATACAGCGACGGTGCCCGGCACGGCAACAACCGTGGGGGTGCTGAATACGCCCCTGTTTGCCGGCCAGACCTTGCTGGTTCAGCACGCTCGCTTTTATGCGATGCTGAAGCGAACGACGCCTACCGTGACCTGGTACTCCTCCGACGGGTCTCTCAATAACGCTTGGGATACGAGTTTCGGAAATCGCCCGATCACCTCGACATTGTATGGTAGCGCTCGGTCTCTCCCGGTCCCGGTTATGGGCAATTACGGCACGAGCGGGGCGCTGGCTCTCAACCACTTCACGGCCGATGCGGAAATATAATGGCAAAATATAAACTACAACCTGATGGGGTTCTCGATCGGGAGACCGGCGGGTTCATTAGTGAAAATGTCGAGAATGCCGATTGGCGCGCATTCATCGCCTGGCAAGAAGCCGGCAATCGCGCCGACCCTTGGAAAAACGAAGCGGAGCTGCTTGCCGATGCCAAAGAGGAGCGGCAGATGCTCGTCGAAGCCTCTCTTTCACAAGCACTCGCGCGCGGTATGGAAACCTCGCCGGGGTCCGGCCAATTCATTCAGATCCGACCCGAAGATACCGCGAACGTTACGGCTGCGGTCTTGCGGGCGACCCTCGCGGCGCAGGTCGGAGGATGGCCGTCGGATTTCTCCTGGATATTGGCGGATAATCGACGCCTTGCCATCGCCACGCCTCAGGAAATGGTTCGGATCGGCGACCTGGTCTTCGCAGAAGTCTCAAGATTGCGCCTGAGCGCGCGGTCGAAAAAAGACATGATTGCCGCCGCTCCGGATGGGCAGACCCTGAGCCAGATTCCCGCGGAGATCAAATAATGTCGGCCGATGACGACGATATCCGCCTCACCCTTGGGCGTATTCTTGGCGTTTTGGAGTTGCGCGACCGTAACGACCGCGACCAACGCGAAATAACCACCAAATTATGCGATCGCATCCAATCGCTCGAGGTGAAAATCGCCACGCAGACCCAGCGCGAGACCGGTAATGAGCGCCAAATTTTCGCCATCCGTCGCGATCTCGACGGCATTATCTCGTGGCGCAACCGGTTGATCGGCGTGATGGCGACTATTTCGCTGATCGTGGGCACGTTTGGCTCCATGCTCGGAGAGTTCCTTCATTTCCGTTTCATGTGGCCTCAATAGACCGTAACCCGTCGTGCCACCGACGCAACCATTTAAACTAACTGAGGAGAATTCATGACTAACTTGATACTGTATCTGACCGGCCGTCTTCAGGAGGCATCCACCTGGGCAGGTATTTCCAACCTCGTCGCGGGCGTTTTTGGATTACATCTGAGTAGCGACCTCAACCAGGCGCTCATTGCTGCGGGTATTGCCGTGGCGGGCGTCGCGGCCATCTTGATAAAAGAGAAGAATGCCGAAAGCCGGACAACGAAATGACCATCCTCGTGACTGCCGGCATTATCCTCCTCGCCGTCCTGGGGTTCATCACCCTAGCCTTTGTGCGCGGTCAGCGGGCCGGGGCGGCGGGCCAGCAGCGCGATGATCTCGCCCTGCTGGCGGAGGTGCGAGAAAAACAGGCCCAAGCAGCGGCCAACGCGCCAAAAACAAAGACCGAACTGATGGCGCGGCTCGACGAACTCTCGCTGTGAAGCCGGCCTGGGCCTCAATCGGGCTTCTCCTCCTCGCTGGATGCGCGGGATTTTTGGATGCTTGCCCGTCACTTGCTACATATGACAAGGATTTTCAGCGCCGCCTATCCAGCGAAATCGCCACCCTGCCAGAGAATAGTGCTGTAATCCGCGCCTTGAACGATTATGTTTCCCTGCGAGATCAAATCCGGGAATGCCGGTAACATTCGCATAAGAGGGAATGATGGATTGGCAAGCTTTTGAATTGTCTTTCTTGCTTGCGGCGGTGACGCTTGTCATCCTAACCCCTCTTTCGCTTCTGCTCGCCTATGCATTCGTACGGTGGCCCTTTCCAGGGAAAACCCTGCTCGAGGCCATCGTGACTTTTCCTCTGATCCTGCCGCCTACCGTCCTGGGGTATGGATTGTTGGCGTTATTTGGAGAAGCGACCCCGCTGGGATCGCTCTACAAGGCAGTCACCGGTCGTGGGTTGGCGTTCAGTTTCGATGGGCTCGTAGTTGCTTCGCTGATTGTCAATCTTCCTTTTGCCATTCTTCCCGTTCGCCGTGCCTTTGCCGCTATCCCCCAACACATACGCGAGGCCGCGGCAAGTTGCGGCGCGCGTCCGTGGCGCGTGCTGTGCGATATCGATATTCCCCTGGCGCTACCAGGGATTCTCACCGCGGGCTTTATGACATTTGCCCATACGATGGGAGAATTCGGGGTCGTTGTGATGATCGGCGGCAATATTCCCGGCGTGACGCGTACCGCCGCTCTCGCCATCTATGACAAGGTTCAGCGATTCGACGACCACGGGGCCACGGTCATGGCCCTGGCGTTACTCGCCATTTCAATTTCCGCCATGGTAGGCGCAAGCCTTTTTTTTGCTCGACCCTTTGAGGGAAAGTCAAAGGCGGAAATCCTTTGAGCCCGGGCGGCGCTACTGGCTCAGGACTCGAGTGCGTCGCGATTTTCCGCGTCTGCGCCGGTTGGGCTCAGCTTCCGGCCCGCCCCGATGGCAAGCAGGGTAATTTCGGGGGATAAAGATTACCGTTTAATGTAAACCGAGGCTTGCCTTCCAAGCCGTCAAACGAGAACACTCGGGCGCCAGAACGCTTCCTCCCATGATTTCGACAAGCGCATCGCGGAAATGATCAAGCCGACATGGGAATAGGTCTGAGGGAAGTTTCCCCACATTTCGCCGGTCTGCGGCGCGATGTCTTCGGAGAGAATCCCGAAGGAATTGCGGTGTCTTAGCATATCCTCAAACAAGGCGCGCGCCTCGTCCTTTCGGCCGATCGCCGTCAAGGCATCAATATACCAGAACCGGCAGATCACGAAGGCCACCTCCGGCTCGCCAAAATCATCTGGAACTTTATAGCGCTTGAGATGACCATTAAAGAGAAGGTCTCGCTCGATCGCCGCGACGGTGCCCAGAAAGCGCGGATCATCGGCGGCAACCAGTCCCAGCTCGTGAAGTTGCAAAAGGCAGGCGTCGAGCGCATCCCCTCCGAAGCTACTCGTGAAGCTCTGCAGTTCCTCGTTCCAGGCGCCAGCCAGGATGGCTTGCCGAATCCGCCGGGCCTCGCCTTGCCAATGCTGCGCGCGGTCCGATTTGCCGAGCCGCGCTGCAATGCGCGCGACACGATCGCAGGCGGCCCAGCACATTGCCGCGGAATGCGTGTGTATCTCGGCGCGCGTCCGGAATTCCCAGAGGCCCGCATCGGGAGTGAGCGCCACTTCCGCAGCACGCGCGGCCAGCTGCTCCATCATATCGTAAAGCATACCATCGCCGGGAACCGGCAACCGTTCGTCGAAATAGAATTGCGCGAGTGCGAGTACGACGCTGCCATAGCCATCGTTTTGGATCTGATTGGTTGCCTCGTTGCCGATACGCACCGGCCCCATGTTGCGATAGCCAGGCAGATGCTGGGCAAAATGCTCGGGAAGGGACCTTCCCGGCGTGAGGGCGAAGAGCGGCGGGATGTCCTTTTTCTTGTTGGTCGCGATGACGGTCGTGATATAGCGCAAATACCCTTCCATGGTCCGGGTCGCACCCAGCCGGTTAAGGGCGTGAACCGTGAAATAGGTATCGCGTAGCCAGGAATACCGGTAATCCCAGTTCCGCTGCGATCCCGATGCCTCGGGAACCGACGTGGTCAAGGCGGCGACGATCCCGCCGGTTTCTTCGAGAGAACACAATTTCAGGGTGATGGCGGCGCGAATGACTGCCTCCTGCCATTCGAACGGTACGGAGAGTCCGCGCACCCACTCGCGCCAATACCGTTCGGTGCGGTTGAGCTGTTCGCGGAATATTGTCTCCACCGGACCGTCGATCCGCTCGTCGGGACCGATGATCAGATGCATGGGCGCATCCAAGGCAAAAGCGCTTTCTTCGACGATATAGGAGAGCGGAACATCGGTCGTTACCCGGATGGCGGTGTCGCCACGATAGAGAAGGTGGTTCGACCCGCGCTGCGCGGGGGGACTTTCCTCGCCATATCCAAAGGTCGGGCGCATCCGCACGCGGATGAGTGGCAGGCCGTTCAGGGGTTCGATGCGTCGCATGATCAGCGATGGCCGGTAAAAGCGGTCGTGAAACTCATAGCGCGGGCAAAAATCGGTGATGCGGACGAGATTACCCCTATCGTCTTCAAGGATAGTCTCGAGGATCGCGCTATTGCGAAGATAGCGGGCCTCGGTTCGCGTCATGCCCTCGAGCTGGATATCGGTGAATCCCTGGTCGGCGCCTCCTTTCAAAAGATAGGAAAAGACCGGATCGCCATCGAGCTGGGGATAGCACCACCAGACGATGCGCCCGCGCCGGTCGGCCAGTGCCGCGGTGGCGCAATTGCCGATGACGGCGAGATTCAGATCAATCTGGTTCATATCTTTCCCCGTGGAATGTCGCGAAGTATCACGCGCGTTGCCAAGGTTGCAAGTGCCGCCACTTCTTTCGAGAAACAGGCTTTGCAATTAGCGCGCAAGAAGATAAGGTGTCGCTCAAGGGCAAGAGGATCTTGTCGGGGACGGCGGACCATACTGCCGCGATAGGGAGAAAAAGATGAAGCTATCTTCAGCAAAAATATTCGCGAGTCTTGGCTTGGGGTTGATCTTTGCGACCGCGAGCCTGTCGGCGCAGGCCGCGACCGTTTCTATTTCCTGCGGCGCGGTCGGCCAGGAAGCCGATCAATGCAAGCAGGGCGTGGAAGCGTGGGCCAAGAAAACCGGTAACCAGGTGAAAATCGTTTCGACGCCGACCTCGTCCACCGACCAGCTCGCGCTGTATCAGCAGGTTCTCGCGGCGAAGTCGGGGGATATCGACGTCTTTCAGATCGACGTGGTCTGGCCGGGAATTTTAGGTACGCATTTCGTCGATCTCGGCAAGTCTTTCTCCCAAGAGGAAATCGAGCGTCATTTTCCGCCGATCATCGCCAACAATACGATCAAGGGTCATTTGATCGCCATGCCCTGGTTTACCGATGCGGGCCTGCTCTATTATCGCAAGGACCTGCTGGACAAATATGGCAAAAAAGCGCCCACGACGTGGCAGGAACTCACCGACACGGCCAAGGAAATTCAAGATAAGGAACGCGCGGCCGGCAACAGCAAGATGCATGGCTTCGTCTTCCAAGGTAAAGCTTATGAGGGTTTGACCTGCGTCGGCCTCGAATGGATCGATTCTTTCGGCGGCGGGCAGATTATCGACGGCAACGGCAAGGTGACGGTCAATAATCCCAAGGCGGCCGAGGCGTTGACCTGGGCTGCGAGCACAATCGGAACAATCGCGCCCGAGGGCGTGCTCAACTATCAAGAAGAAGAAGCGCGGGGGGTATTTCAGGCAGGCGATGCGGTTTTCATGCGCAACTGGCCCTATGCTTGGTCGCTAGCAAATGCTGCCGACAGTCCCGTCAAGGGGAAAATCGGCGTGACCGCCGTTCCCAAGGGTAGCGATGCCGGCAAGCTTACCGGGGCGCTGGGCGGCTGGGAGCTTGCGGTCTCCAAATATAGCAAAAACCAGGCGGCGGCGATCGATCTCGTGAAATATCTGACCTCGCCGGAGGAACAGAAGCGCCGCGCCATCGCGGGTTCGTTCAACCCGACCATCATGAGCCTCTATAACGATAAGGAAGTCACGGACGCAAATCCGTTCATGGCTCAGCTCTACGACACGTTCGCCAATGCCGTGGCGCGTCCGTCGCGCGCATCGGGTTTGAAATATAATCAGCTGAGCTCGGACTTCTTCAACGCGGTGCAAAGCGTGCTGCGCAAGCAGACCGATGCATCATCTGCCCTCAAGCAACTCGCGGCGAAGCTCAATCAATTGTCCCATAACGGCAAATGGTAGCAGCTGGCGGCCGGTCGACAGAGATGTCGGCCGGCCTCGCCACGCGCGCACCTCTTACGATCGAGCAGCGCCGCGTTCGGTCGGCTTGGTGGTTCGTCGCGCCGATGATCGTGGCGCTTGTTGCAGTTGCCGGCTGGCCGCTGACGCGAACTTTTTGGTTCAGCGTGACAGACGCCAATTTCAGCGACCTGAGCGTTGCGCAATTCATTGGTATCGACAATTTCACCGATCTCCTCGCTGACCCCGTGTGGTGGAGCTCGGTCCGCAATACACTGGTCTTTACCTTTGTATCTGTTCTGCTGGAAACCGTCCTGGGCCTGATCGTGGCCCTCATCCTCAACAGCCACTTCCCGATGCGGGGCGCAATCCGGGCGGCGGTGCTCGTGCCCTGGGCGATTCCGACGGTCGTCTCGGCCCAGTTGTGGAACTGGATGTATCACGATGTCTTCGGGATCATAAATGAGTCATTGATATGGATGGGCGTTCTGGACCATCCGGTGGCCTGGATTGCCAACCCCCATACCAATCTGTGGGCGATCGTCGCCGTCGATGTATGGAAGACCACGCCCTTTATGGCCTTGCTGTTGCTCGCCGGGTTGCAGCAGATCTCCGCCGAGGTCTATGAAGCCGCTCGTGTGGATGGCATCCATCCGGTCAAGGTCTTTTTTCGCATCACGCTCCCGCTGCTCAAACCTGCTTTGCTGGTCGCGGTCATTTTCCGGGTACTCGATGCCATGCGCGTCTTCGATGTTATTTACGTCATGACCGGTAATAATCAGACCACTATGTCTATCTCTGTCTATGCCCGCCAGCAATTGGTAGATTTTCAGAATGTCGGCATGGGATCCGCGGCAGCAACCCTGCTCTTCGCCCTGATCGCGATCATTGCGGTCATTTATATCACCGCCGCGCGCATCGGTAAGGAAACATGATCCGCCGATTCTGCATGCAGGTCGTCTTCGCGGTATTGGTGGCGATCGTCACCCTTTATGCCGTCCTCCCTTTTCTTTGGGCGGTGATCTCCTCGCTCAAAACCGGCTCTGCCCTGTTTGCCGGCCCGATCATTCCGGCGCACCCCGCCTGGGAAAATTATCTTTCGGTGTTTCGCCAACAGGATTTTGGGCGGAGCATCTTGAATTCCCTTTTGGTCGCGATATCGACGGTGGCCCTTTCCCTGTCGTTGGCGCTCGCCACCGCCTATGCTTTGGGCCGCGTCAATTTCCGTGGGCGGCGGCTGCTTCTCTTCACCGTGCTGGGTGTGTCGATGTTTCCCCAAATCGCGGTTCTATCCGGCATGTTCGAGCTGGTGACAGTGCTCGGGCTCTATAACAATCCCCTCGCGATGATCTTTTCTTATCTGCTGTTTACATTGCCCTTCACGGTCTGGGTGTTGACAAGTTTCATGCGCGAGGTGCCGCGCGAGCTGGAGGAAGCTGCCTTGGCGGATGGTGCGGGTCCGCTGACCATCCTGGTCAAGATTTTCCTGCCCATCCTCATGCCATCGGTGGCTACGACCGGGCTGTTGGCCTTTATTGCTGCATGGAATGAATTCCTGTTTGCCTTGACCTTCACCCTGACCCCCGACCAGCGCACGGTGCCAGTCGCGATCGCGCTGATCTCCGGCGCGAGCGCTCACGAATTGCCTTGGGGCAACATCATGGCGGCCTCGGTCATCGTCACGCTGCCGCTGATCGTGCTCGTACTGATATTCCAGCGCAAGATCGTCGCCGGCCTGACCGCGGGCGCGGTCAAGGGATGAGCGCGGTGATCTTCGAACCCACGGCGCACCGGCGCGCCAAGGTTGCGCCGCGGCGCGACGATTGGTGGCGCGGCGCGGTCATCTATCAGATCTATCCGCGCTCCTTTCAGGACAGCAACGGAGACGGGATTGGTGATCTCCCCGGTATTGTCGCGCGCCTGGACCATGTTGCCCGCCTTGGCGCGGACGTCATATGGATTTCTCCTTTTTTCAAGAGTCCTATGAAGGATTACGGCTACGACGTGGCGGATTATCGTCATGTCGATCCGCTTTTTGGCACCGACCGCGATTTCGACACGCTGCTCGCGGCGGCGCATGAGCGTGACCTCAGGGTCATGATCGACCTGGTGCCGAGCCATACCTCGAATCAGCACGCATGGTTTCTTGAGAGCCGTGAGAGCCGGGACAATCCCAAATCAGACTGGTATGTCTGGGCCGATCCTAAAGCTGACGGAACGCCGCCTACCAACTGGCTGTCGATTTTCGGAGGTTCGGCCTGGGAATGGGAACCGCGGCGCGCGCAATATTATCTTCACAATTTCCTTAAAGAGCAGCCCGATCTCAACTTCCACAACCCAGAAGTCATCGCGGCCCTGCTCGACGTGTGCGCCTTTTGGCTCGATCGCGGCGTGGATGGCTTCCGTGTGGATGCTATCGATTTTGGCGTTCACGATATCCTGCTGCGCGATAATCCGGTTCGGCCAGCGTGCGAACGGTCTCGCTGGGATGGCAACAATCCCTTCAATTTTCAGATCCCCCTCTATAACAAGAACCGTCCCGAGCTCAGCGATCTCTTCCTGAAACCGCTCTACGAACTGACGGAGAAGTATTCGGGAAAAGTCCTGCTCGGCGAGATATCCGGCGACAGGGTCATGGAACGCGCGGCGGAATACACGAACGGCGGCGGCTTCGATTTCTGTTACAGCTTCGATCTCATGCATGCGCCGCCCACGCCTGCGGCCATTCGCAGCGTGGTCGAGCGCCAAGAAAGAGTCATCGAGCAGGGCTGGGCGTGCTGGGCGTTCGCCAATCACGATGTCGACCGCGCCTCGTCGCGCTTTGCCCAGCATTGGGGCATGAGCCCGTACCTCGGCCTCTTTATCCCGGTACTGCTGACCTCGCTGCGCGGCTCGGCCTGCCTCTATCAGGGAGACGAATTGGGCCTGCCCCAGTCCGAGCTCAGCTTCACGCAGCTCCGCGATCCCTACGGGATCGCCTTCTGGCCGCATTTCAAGGGACGTGACGGGGTAAGAACCCCAATACCGTGGGAAGCGGATGCACCGTATTGCGGCTTCTCACGCCACGAACCCTGGCTGCCTATCGGCGCGGGGCACCGGGAATATGCAGTGGATCGCCAGCGTAGCGATCCGCACTCGACGCTGTCTCTGCTTGGCGCCTTTCTCGCCTGGCGGAAAAAGGAACCAGCGCTCAAGCGTGGTGCGATCCGTTTCCTCGACGACCTTCCTGAAAATACATTAGGCTTCGTGCGAACTCTGTCCGATATCCAGATTTATTGCTATTTCAATTTCGGCACGGACGCACAGCAACTGGCTTTGCCGACCCTTCTTACCCCGTTGCCCGCGCCGGGCGCGCGCGCCGAGGTACGCAACCGCATGCTGGCCCTTGAGGGTCACGGTTTTTTTATGGGGAGATGAATGGCAGCGATTGAACTTCAGAAACTTACCAAGAATTTCGGTCAGACCCAGGTGATCAGGGGCGTGGACCTGGTGATCGATTCCCATGAGTTCGTCGTCTTCGTGGGGCCGTCGGGTTGCGGCAAATCGACCCTCCTGCGCCTGATTGCCGGGCTCGAAGATATCAGTTCGGGCGACATGCTGATCGATGGCGAGGTCGTCAACCACCGCGTTCCCGCCGAGCGCGGTGTCGCGATCGTCTTCCAATCCTACGCCCTCTATCCCCACATGAATGTATATGACAATATGGCTTTCGGCCTTAAAGTCGCGCGCCGCAGCCATGGCGAAATCGCCGCCAGGGTCCGCGAAGCGGCCAGGCTTCTCAAGATAGATCATTTGCTCGAGCGCAAGCCGCGGGAATTATCGGGAGGGCAGCGCCAGCGCGTCGCTATAGGGCGAGCGATCGTGCGCGAACCCAGGATCTTCCTGTTCGACGAGCCGCTATCCAACCTGGATGCCGCCCTGCGGACCGAAATGCGCGTCGAAATTGCCAAGCTGCACCGCCGGCTCGATGCGACCATGATCTATGTCACCCACGATCAGCATGAAGCGATGACGCTCGCGGACCGAATCGTCGTGCTCGATCAAGGGCGAATTCGCCAGGTCGGCACGCCGCTGGAACTGTATCGCGATCCGGTCGATCAATTCGTAGCAGGCTTCATCGGTTCACCGCGCATGAACTTTCTCAACGCCGCCATCACGCGCGCTGGCAGGTCCACCGAGATAGGCCTGGCTGGAAACGGACAGGTGGACAAAATCCTCCTGCCGTTCCAGAGCCTCGCGATCGGCGACGTCACTCTGGGGATCCGTCCCGAGGGTCTGACGATCGGTGGACGCGGCGATCTCAAAGGCAAAGTGATCACCGTCGAGCGGCTCGGCTCGGAAAGCTTCGTCTATGCCGATGTTGGGTCCGAGGCGCCTGTTGTGGCGAAGCTCGCCGGCGACATCGCCTTGCCGGCGGATGGCGAGATCACGCTCACGCTCGATCCTGACTGTTGCTATCTGTTCGACCGTGATGGAATGGCCTTGCCGCGGAGCCGCCGCGAGCAAGCCGCCCCCCTGCCGGTGGCCGGTCAGACATAGACGCTCGAGGGCGCGCGCAGCGCGTTTTCGAGATCGCCGATCAGGTCCTGCGCATTTTCGATCCCGACCGAAAGGCGAATGAGGCCATCTTCGATGCCGATTTTCTTCCGGGTCTCAGGTGGAATAGTGGCATGCGTCATGATGGCGGGGTGCTCGATCAGGCTCTCGACGCCTCCCAGGCTCTCGGCCAAGGTAAATAACTCACAACGTGACAGCGCCTGACGCGCCGCCTCCATACCGCCGCGCAACACCGCCGTGACCATGCCGCCATAGCCGCTGGACATTTGCTGGCGGGCGAGGGCGTGCTGGGGATGACTGGGAAGGCCCGGATAGGTGACTGTGGCGATGCCAGGCTGCCGGCTCAGCCATTCGGCCACCGCCAGGGCGTTTTCGCAGTGGCGCTGCATGCGCAGCCCCAGTGTCTTGATGCCACGATGAGCGAGAAACGAATCGAAGGGGCTCGCAATGCCACCCACCGCATTCTGAAGGAAGCTAAGCCGCTCCGCGATATCAGGCCGATCACCCACGATTGCGATACCCCCAATGATGTCGGAATGGCCGTTGATATATTTGGTGGCGGAATGGAAGACCAGATCGAACCCATGTTCGAGCGGGCGCTGCACCCAGGGCGAGGCGAAGGTGTTGTCGGCGACCGTCAAAAGGCCATGGCGCCGCGCGCGCGCCGCGATTTCTGAAAAATTCACGAGCTGAAGCAGCGGGTTGGTGGGACTTTCCACCCAAACCATGCGGGTTTCGGGGCGAACCGCCGCCTCGAGGGCGGCGCTGTCGGTCAGGTCGACATAACTGACGCTGAGGCCCGCCGATTGCTTGCGCACGCGCTCGAAAAGCCGAAATACCCCGCCATAGAGATCGTGCATGGCGACAATATGCGAGCCCGCTGGGAGAAGCTCGAGAATGGTTGAGGCTGCTGCCAGGCCCGAAGCGAAAGCAAAACCCGCCGATCCGTTTTCCAGATTGGCGACGGCACGCTCATAGGCGAAGCGGGTCGGGTTATGGCTCCGCCCATAATCGAAGCCCTTATGGATGCCGGGCGCCTCCTGGACGTAGGTCGAAGTTGCATAGATAGGGGTTATCACCGCCCCGGTGGTGGGGTCGGGTTCCTGCTCGGCGTGAATCGCCCTGGTTTCAAAACTCCAATTTCCGTTGTGCTTGCGTTTGAGACTCATGGATGGCCGCTCCTTTTGCGGAGATATTGCAGAAAATCGATGGGGGTGATCAGGCCGAGAAAATCGTCTCCCTCCATGACGATCGCGGTCATGCCCTGGGCGAAGATGGGCAGCAGGGCCTGGGGCGGGTCCTCGGGTGCTATCGTGACCAATTGACTGGTCATCGCCGAACGGACCGGCTTGGAAAACCCCTCGCCATCGTCGAGGACGGATAAAAGAATATCTGTTTCCTGGATGATGCCCTGGAGCGCGCCCTCCGACATGACTGGAAGTTGCGACACATCGTACATCTTCATTTTTCGATAGGCCGCCTGCAGCGTGTCGTCGGGCGCGATGAAAATGGCATTGCGCCGATTATGCGCACGCGCGATCAGATCGCGCAGATCGTGCGTTTCCGGTCGCGCCAGCAATCCTTGATCGTCGAGCCAGTAATCGTTGAAGATCTTCGAGAGGTATTTATTGCCCGAATCGCAGACCAGCGTGACCACGCGCTTGGGTTCGTGCTGTTCGCGGCAATAACGGAGCGCCGCGGCCATGAGCGTCCCCGAGGAAGAGCCGCACATGATGCCTTCCTGCTTGAGCAGGGCACGCGAAGTGGCGATGCTTTCCGCGTCATCGATCTGATAGGCCCGCGAGACGAAGCCCAGCTCGCAATTGACAGGCACGAAATCCTCTCCAATTCCCTCCACGAGCCATGAGCCCGCCGGCACTTTTGTGCCGGTTTTGACATAGGGGGCGAGGATCGATCCCTTGGGATCGGCCAGCACCATCTCCACATGCGGGGCGTGAGCGGAAAAGTAGCGGCCGAGCCCCGTCAGCGTTCCGCCCGAACCGACGCCAACCACCACCGCGTCCAGCTTTTCTTCCATCTGTTGCCATATTTCCGGTGCGGTGGTGCGCTCATGCGCGAGCGGATTGGCGGGATTGGCGAACTGGTTCATATATAACCCCCCTCTTTCCCGCGCAATGCGCTCGGCCATGTCCTCATAATATTCCGGATGGCCTTTGCCGACATCGGAGCGGGTCAGGACGATTTCCGCGCCCATCGCCTTGAGGTGGAAGATTTTTTCCTGGCTCATCTTGTCGGGAATGACCAGGAGGAGACGATAGTTTTTCTGGTTAGCAACCAAGGCGAGTCCGAGGCCGGTATTTCCGGCGGTAGCCTCGACGAGCAGTCCGCCCGGCTGGATCGTACCCTCCCGCTCGGCTGCCTCGATCATCGCTAGCGCGACGCGATCTTTGATCGATCCCCCGGGGTTCTGGTTCTCAAGCTTTAGGAACAGCGCACATGGACCGGTATCGAAGCGGTTGACCCGTATGAGGGGCGTGTTGCCGATCAATTCCAGGATATTGTTGTTCACGATATTCCTCGCCATGTCCGACGCGTCCATAATGCAATGATAGCATAGTCATAAACGTCCGGCGTCGATGATTCGTTTCAGAAAGATCCTGGTCCGCTCGCGCTCGGGCGCGGAGAAGATGCGCTCGGGCGGACCTTCCTCGTGGACCTTTCCTTCATGCAGAAAGCACACTTTGTGCGCGACTTCGCGCGCGAATCCCATCTCGTGGGTGGCGAGAATCATGGTCATGCCTTCCTCGGCCAATTCCCGGATCATGGCCAGAACCTCGGACACGAGTTCCGGGTCCAGCGCGGAGGTGACCTCGTCGAGCAGCAGAACCAGCGGGTCCATGGCCAATGCGCGGATGATGGCGACGCGCTGCTGCTGCCCTCCCGACAAACGGTCGGGATAGTCATGCGCCTTGCTTTCGAGCCCGATGCGCCGGAGCAGGAGGAAAGCGCGCTCCTCGGCTTCGGGCCGCGTCAAGCCGAGCACCTTGCGGGGTGCCAGCATGATATTCTGCAGAACGTTCATGTGCGGAAACAGGTTGAAGCTCTGGAAGACGATTCCGACATCGCGGCGCAGGGCGTTCAAATCGACGCCAGGTCCGCTTACCCGGTCGCCATGCAGCCGGACTTCTCCGCCTTGAATGTCTTCAAGCCCGTTGATGCACCGGAGCAGGGTGGACTTGCCGCAACCGGAGGAACCGATCAGACACACGACCTCATGTTCGGTGACGTTGAGGTCGAGCCCCTGCAGTACGGTGTGGGTACCGAACCGCTTGACCAGGTGGTCGATTTCGATCAGCGCCATGGATGGCTCATGCTCGTCCGGCGCGCCGTTCCCGCGCGTCCCGGGCGATCCACCAATCGACGAAGCGCGTCTGGGGTATCAGGATAAGGACAAACAGCAACCCGACCGTGGTGACGGCCGAAAGATTGAAATGATTGGAGGCGATGATCTTAGCCTGATTGAAGGCATCGATCGCGCCAATCACATTGACGAGGGCGGTATCTTTTTGCAATCCGATGAAGTCGTTGAGCAAAGGCGGCCCGATACGGCGCAGGGCCTGCGGAACGACGACATAGCGCATGGTCTGCAAATGCGTCAAACCGAGCGAGCGCGCTGCCGCGATTTGACTGTCATGGACGCTTTCGATTCCCGCGCGATAGACTTCGGTCACATAAGCGCCATAGGTCAGCGTCAAGGCCAGGATGGCAAGCCAGGGCGTTGGGATTGCCGCGAAGATCGGCAGGCCGGTCAGGGGCAGGCCGAAGCCTATCAGATAGAGGGTGATGATCGAAGGCAGGCCGCGGAAGATATCGGTATAGGCGATGGCGAGCATGCGCAGGGCGCCGCCCGCTCGTCCGGGGGCCAAGCGGGCCAGCGCGACGACGAGCCCCCACACCAGGACGAAGATTTCGGTCACGCAGAAAATCGTGACGTTCAGTCCAAAGGCGCGAAGGATCAGCCCGAAAGTGTCGCGCATGATGGGCCAGGAAAAGAAGGTCCTGCCCACGGCGCGGTCGTTGGTAAAAAGAAAGATCCCCAGGCCAAGTAAAATAAATAGAAAAAACGCCACGGCGATGCTCGTCCAGGCGGCGCCGCGACTTTCGCTTGCAGCAATCCGCGCCGCCGCAATGTCGCCCTGCCGCAGTGCCTCGGCGCGCCGCCGCCCGCCGCGATACGCGCGGAAGGCTTGTGCCGCCGGCACGATCGCGATGGCAATCCATCCATAGAGCAGCCATGCCATCCACGGCAGGTAATCGCCGCCAGCCTTGAGGGAGGCCCGAATGAAATCGCTGCTCCAGGCCCCTAAAAGTACCGCGCCCCCGGTCACGAAGAACGCCGTCAGGGTGAGGAGAAAGGGATCGGCGGGCGGGCGGGGTTCACGCCATTGCGCCCCTCGGGTGGCGCGATTGCCGAACGGGCGCGCGCTCATCCTCTCAGGGTTTGAAATAGGGGATGGCGGTGGGATCGGCGCCCCAGGCGGGGGCGAGCCATGTCACGGCAAGCTGCTTCAATGTCCCGTCTTCGCGTAATGTACGAATGATTGCGTCGATCTTGTCCTTGTTGGGTGAGCCCTTGGGAAGCAGCGCGCCATATTGTTCGCCGGTGGCGTACTGGCCGATCACGGTGAAGGCGCCCTTCGATTGTGCTGCGCGATCGAGAGTGATCGAGGTATCGGTGACCGCCGCGTCGATCTGCTTGGCCGCCAGGGCGGTGAAAAGCGACGGTCCATCGGGGAAAACCTTGATCGGCTGGGTCGGCTTTATGACATTGGATACGAAGGTCTCGCCGGTTGTGGAAGACTGGACGCCGATCCGGGCATTCTTGATGGAGGTTTCATTGATCGGCGCTCCAGTGGCGACGAGAACGCCCGCGTCGGAGGAAAAATAAGGCTCCGAGAAATCGGCGACCTTCTTCCGCTCCTCTGTGATCGATATTTCCGACAGGGCCAGATCATAATTCCTGCCCTGCGCGGCGATGAGCGCGTCCCATCCGACATTGTTGAGCACGACCTTATCCAGGCCGGCGCGCCAGGCGATATTGGCGGCCAGGCAATATTCGAATCCATCCTTGACGGTATCGGGCGTGTCGCCATTCAGCCAGGCCGGCGCGGGCAGACTCACATTCACGGTGAGTTGGCCGGGGACCGCCGGTGTAAAGGCGAGCTCGCCTTTGTGGCCGGTGACGGTGCAATTGCCGATCTTGTCGGCCGCGCGTGCGGCGAGTGGCGCAAGCAGCGCGAAAGCGAACAGGACGAAGATAGGTGTGCGGCGCATGGAGCCTCCTGAGGCAAAGCGTTAGGGTTTTCCCAGCGCAGAAATATGATGTTCTTTGATGGCGGTCAATTCGGATATCCGCTTGCTATATTGTAGCTGGGCCTCCGCCCAGCAGGCATTGAGAAGATGCAGGGCACGCGTCATGGTGGCGAGATAGGCATCCGTAAGGCGGGGATCGCCGTAACCGCTGCGGAATGCTGCCTGCGCCGGAACAGGTAAATCGGCCAGCATCACCATGGCAACGTCCCAGGCCGGGTCCGCCATGGCGGAAAACTCCCAATCGATCAGCAGCAGGGCGCCTTGGGCCAGCTCCAGGATATTCGCCGGACTGGGGTCGATATGGGAAGGCACGCAGCCGAGCTCCTCTTTGTCTAAAAGCGCGAGGTCGGGCGCGAGCTGATCGCGCAAGATAGACAGGCGCGGGTCGCGTTCGTGCTCGAGATAAGTCTTAATCGTTGCCGCGAGCCTGCGTTTCCCGGCGAAGGGAAGCGCGCTGCGATGGAGTCGACCCAGCAGCCTTCCCAACGCGAAGGCGCGGCCCGGATCGTGCAGGTGGGAAGCGGTGAGGGTCGTGCTTCCAGCCTGAAACGCGGTGAGAAGGAGCCCAGTCTCCTCCTCCGCAAACAGGGGGTCTATACAGAACTGTCGTGCCGCCGCGTATCGCATGTTGCGAAATTCCGCGTTGCGGTCGATGTCGATACTCTCGCCAGGCAGGCGCAGGACATAATCCGCATCGCGGCGGGTGACGCGGATTGTGACATTGGTCACGCTGGGTAGGAGGGTCAGGCGCCATTGCGCCCGCGGATGAACGGAAAGAGGGGGGATGCGCGCGAAAGCATCGGCAAGCCGCGCCTCGAGATCCGCATCGGCGATCATGGGGCGGCAAAAAACATAATGCGTTCGCGGGCGATGCCAAAGGGAATGGACTGGCCGACCTGCGGACATCCCAGCCCGACCCATTCGCGCGGCCCGAGCGTGACGAGATAGGTTTGCTCCCGATGGCGCACGTTCACGCGATACGCGTCGCCCAGATGCCGGATGCGCACGATGGCGGCCTGCCCTGGGCCGGAAAAGTGGAAGGCCTCGGCAGGAATAAAATGGTCCGCCGCGACATTTTCGTGACCTAGAAACCGGCAGATCCATGCGTCGCGTGGCGCGCGATACACATCTTCGGGCTTTCCGGTCTGCACGATTTCCCCCTCGCGCATGATGGCGAGCCGGTCCGCCAGTGCGAAGGCTTCGCGCTGGTCATGCGTCACCAGGAGCGTGGTCACGCCCGCCGCGCGCAGCGCCGCGCCCAGCACCGTCTGGAGTTCGGTGCGCAATTGCTCGTCCAGGTTGGAAAGCGGCTCATCCAGCATGAGCAGCTGCGGCTCGGCGGCCAAGGCGCGCGCCACGGCGACCCGCTGCTGTTGCCCTCCCGACAATTCCCATATCCGGGCTTCCCGCCAGGGCGCGAGCTGGAGCATATCCAACCAGCGGCGCACGATTTCCTCGATTTTTTTTCGATCTAGACCCCGCTCCGTCGGTCCGAAGGCAATATTCTCGAAGACGGTAAGGTGGGGAAAAAGGGCATAGTCCTGAAAAAGCAGGCTGAAATGGCGCCGCTCGGGCGCGAGCCGGGTGATGTCGGACTCCCCCCAGAAGACGTTTCCCCGGCTGGGCGCCTCGATGCCGGCGATAATATGGAGGAGCGTGCTCTTGCCACAGCCCGACGGGCCGAGCAGGGCATGGATCGCGCCTTTTTCAAAACGCCAGGATACGTTCTTGAGCACGAGCGGCCCGTGGCCATATCTCTTATCGATGTCGCGCAGCGCCAACATGCCATCTTCCGATCAGAGCAAGGGTAAGCCAGGCCAGGAGCAAGAGAATCGTCGCCGTGGCGTACGCCTCGCCGAGATTGCCGCTGCCGGGGCGCCCCAGCCGCTCATAGACCAGACGGGGAAGGCTCAGCCATTCTGGGCGCGCCAGGAATAAGGTGACGGCAAATTCGCCGAGCGCGCTGGCGCCCGCCAGCGCGAGCCCCTGGCGCATGGCGGGCCATAGGAGGGGGAGGAAGATTCTTTGCGCCGTTCGGAGCGGGCCGGCGCCCAGCGTCCGGGCAGCCAGGGCCAGCCCGCGCGGCAGCGCGTGCCAGGCGAGGGTGAGCTGGCGCGCCACGAACGGATAGGCGAAGAGGCTATACCCGCCGATGAGCAGGAGCGGGCTCGCCAGCCAAGAGGGATAAAGGAGCAGATATCCGAGCGCCACCGCGGTGGGCGAAACCAGATAAGGAGCGAAGGCCAGCCAATTTCCCCGCGGGTGGCGGTGGATGGCGATGGCGAAAACGATACCCATGATTCCCGCTGCCCCGACGGTCAGCAGGGTGAAGCGCAGGCTGTTTGCCAGGGCGAGCGGAAACGCGCTGTCGGCGGCCAGGCGGCGATAATGGCCGAGGCTCCATCCGTTCTCCGTCATGAAACTGCGGAGCGCTACGGAAACCAGCGGAGCGAGCAGCAGGATGCCCAGCATGCCGAGCCAGAGGAACGCCGCCTTCCGTCCTTGGCCATGCCTCGCACCCGGTCTTTCGACCTGTCCCTGGGGCTTGAGCGGCAGGGCGCGGTCGAAATGCGCCTGGAGCAGGGCGGCGAATGCGCAGAAGAGCGCTTGCAACTGGGCGAGTGCGCTGGCCGTCGGCAGGTCGAGCGTGAAAGCAGTCTGCCTATAGATCTCCACTTCGAGCGTGGCATAGCGATTGCCCGCCAACAGCAGGGCCAGGCCAAACGAGTTGAGACAGAACAAGAAGGTGAGGCAGAGCGCCGCGATGAAGCTGGGGCGGATTATCGGCCATTCCACGCGACGAAAAACATGCCACGGAGACGCGCCCAGCAATTGCGCGGACTGGAGCAGGCGCGCCGGAATCCGGCCGAAACCCGCATCGACGAACCAGACGACCAGGCCAATATTATAAAAAACGTTGGCATAGAGGAGCAGGAATGGGGACTCGCCCACGGCAAGGGGCAGGAATCCGTGACCGCCAAAAAGGGCATTGAGGCCGAGGGCGGTCACCAGGACAGGAGTTAAAAAGGGAAGCAGGAGGGCGATTTTATAGGCGCTGCGTCCCTTGAATGAGAAATGCTCCAGCATCCAGGCGGTAGGCAGGGCGAGCGCCCCGACAATCGCGCTCGACAGCAGGGCCTGCAGCAACGTCCAGCCCGCGATCCGAAGGTAATAGCTGTCGGCGAGAACAGACCAGAAAGTGCCGCCCATGCCGGCCAGGGTCACGAGCGGCGCCAGCCAAAAGAATGTCAAAAAGGCCAGGGCGATGGCGAGGCTGAGATGCGCGCGAGGCAAGGCCGGGCGTTTTATTGCGGCTGACCGGCCCGGACGACGATGCGGGTCCATTCCTTGACCCAGCCTTCGATCTTCCCGGCATCGGCTTCCGTCATCAGGGAGCCCTGAGCCGGTCGCGTGGCGAAACGGAACAAATCCGGCAAGGGCGTATCGGCGAAGGCGGGGTAGACCCACATGCGGCCTGGCAGGTCCGCCTGCGGTCCGGGCGAGAGCATGTAATCGATGAATTTCTTGGCCAAGGCCTCCTGGCTGCCGCCGGCAACCAGCGCGATGCCCTCGATCTGCGTAAAGGTGCCCCCCGGCAAAGGCAAGCTGGCCGTGGGCGGCTCGGTGGGTTTAGGGTCGCTATAGAACACCTCGGCCGGCGGCGAGGTCGTGTAGCTCACCACGAAAGGATGGGTCCCACCGTTCCGGCTGAACATTTTCTCATAGGCTTCTGTCCAGCCATCGGCCACGGCCAAGCCGTTGTCGCGGAGCGCGGCCCAGAATTTCCAGACCATCGGCTCGCCGAAATGTTCAATGGTGGCTGCGAGAAAGGCCAGACCGGTGCTGCTGGTCGCTGGATTCTCCACCACGAGCAAGCCCCGATAAGCCGGCTGGGTAAAATCCTCGATCCGACTGGGGAGGGCAAGGCCGCTCTTGGAAATAGCGGCCTTGTCGTAATTGATGGCCACTTCGCTGATATCCGTCGGCGTGAAATCGGGCAGGGTGTGTAGCCAAGATGGCAGCCGCGCCGCTGCCGGGCTGGCATAAGGCGCGAGAACGTGGGCCGCCTCGGCCTTGGCGATCAAAAGATTATCGAGGCCATAGACGAGATCGGCAATGGGGGCCTCCCGGGTCAGGATCAGCTTGTTCAGCATGGCACCCGCGTCCCCCGATTTGAGAATCGTGACCTTGGCGCCCGTCTCTTTCTCGAACCGATCCAGAATGGCTGGGGAAAGATCGAAAGCATCATGGGTGATGAGGCGCAGTTCTTGGGCTTTGAGGTGGGATCCGAAGAGGAAGACGCAGAAGACGGCCAGCCAGGTGACGTATTTAAAAGTCATGTTTTCCCTTTTTTCGCCTCTCGCAAAGTCTTCGAGCAACCGAAACCCAGCGCATTTTGTGCTTTTCGGGTGATGCGTAACCCGATAGACTGCCTCAGCTTTTTACATGGAGGGGATATGAAAAAGCAACGACAACTCGCGAGCATCGGTATGGCTGCGGCCTTAGTCCTGCTTGGGTGGGCGACCGCCAGCGCCGGAACGCTCGATCAGGTGAAGCAAAATGGCAAGGTGCGCTGCGGCGTCAATACCGGCCAGCCCGGCTTCAGCGCGCCCAATGAAAAAGGCGAATGGCACGGAATCGATTCCGATCTGTGCAAGGCGGTAGCCGCCGCAGTCTTTGGCGATCCGAACAAGGTCGAATTCAAGCCGTTGTCCTCGGAGCAGCGCTTCACTGCACTCCAGACTGGCGAGATCGACATGCTGTCGCGCAATTCGACCTGGACGCTGTCGCGCGATACCCAGCTCGGACTCGATTTCGTCGCGGTGAATTACTACGACGGGCAGGGGTTCATGGTGCGCAAGAATTCTGGAGTGAAAAGCGCGCTTGAGCTTAAAGGTGCCTCGGTCTGCGTTCAACAGGGCACGACGACCGAGAAGAACCTGGGCGATTTCAATACCCAGCATCAGTTGAATTTCAAAGTGGTCACGTTCAAGGATTCCGCGGAGGCGCGGCCCGCCTATGACGAAGGGCGGTGCGACGCCTACACGACCGACGCGTCGGGCCTGGCTGGCGAGCGTACTGCGCTCAAGAGTCCGGAAGACCATGTGATCCTGCCCGAGATCATCTCCAAGGAGCCGCTGGGGCCTGCCGTTCGGCATGGCGATAACCAGTGGGCCGACATCGTGCGCTGGGCGCATTATGTGACGGTGATCGCCGAGGAGAAAGGCATCACCCAGGGCAATGTCGACGATGTGAAGAAGAGTTCCCAGGACCCCGAGGTTCAGCGCTTGCTTGGCGTCACGGACAAGATGGGCGAAGGGATGGGCCTCTCCAAAGATTGGGCCTACAATATTATCAAAGCCGTCGGCAATTACGGGGAGATTTTCGAACGTAACATCGGCACCTCGACGCCGATTCGCCTCGACCGGGGACTGAACGCGCTTTGGAACAAAGGCGGCCTCCAATACGCGCCGCCGGTACGATAGGACAGAAGAAAGCAATGGCCCCGGTCACGGACCGGGGCCATTGAGACGATGATGGAAATGACGCTCACCCGCTGGTGGAATAATAAGCGGTTCCGCCACCTACTGATCCAGGTCATTCTGGTGGGATTCATCCTGGCGGGTTTCTTTTTCTTTTCCACCAATACCATCGTCAATCTCCGCCGGTTGGGTGTGCCGGTCGGGTTGGATTTCCTCAGCAATGTCGCGGGATTTCCAGTCGCGACCTCGCTTATTCCCATTCCCGTCGATGCCAGTAACGGCTATCTATTGCTGGTTGGCATCATCAACACCTTCACGGTCAGCATCATCAGCGTTGTCATCGCCACCGTGGTCGGCTTCATCGTGGGTATCGCGCGCCTTTCGCCCAATCCGCTTTTTACGCTGCTTGCCACGACCTACGTCGAATCGCTGCGCAATATTCCGCTCCTGCTCTTCATCGTGTTCTGGTATTTCGGGGTCCTGGCCTCCTTGCCCGCCTTGCGGCAGAGCCTGTCCTTCGGCGACGTCCTCTTCCTTAATCAGCGGGGGTTGTTCTTGCCTCGCCCGATCGCCTTGCCCGGAAGCACGGGCTTCCTCTTGATCATGGCGATAGCGATCCTCGGCGTTATCGCTCTGGCGGTATGGGTCCGCCGCCGCCAGGCTCTTACGGGACGTCTTTTTCCTTTCTGGAGCACGGCCGGCGGGACCCTGCTTGGCGCGCTGGTCCTCGCCCTGCTCGTTTTCGGCCGTCCGCTTCACCTGGAATATCCTCAGTTGCAGGGATTCAACTTCCAGGGCGGGTTTGTGATCCTTCCCGAATTACTGGCCTTATGCGCGGCGCTCGGCCTTTATCATGCGGCCTATATCGCCGAGAACGTCCGCTCCGGTTTCTTGAGTATTGGCAAGGGTCAATGGGAAGCCGCCACTTCGCTCGGTCTTCGGCGTGGGGCGATCCTGCGCCTGATCGCCATTCCCCAGGCCATGCGCGTCATCGTGCCGCCGCTGTCCAACCAGTTCTTGAATGTCGTGAAGAATTCGACGCTTGCGGTGGCGATCGGCTATCCGGAGATGGTGTCGATTTTTGCCGGCACGGTTTTGAACCAGACCGGTCGCGCCATCGAATGCATTTTCATCACCATGCTTTTCTATCTGATCGTATCGTTGGTGATCACGAGCTTCACCAATTGGTATAACCGCCGCGTCCAGGTGGTCGAGCGATGAGCAGCGCGAGCGTTACGACCTTGCCCCTGCCCGCGCCGAGGAAATCGGGACTCCTTCCCTGGCTGCGCCGGCGCTTCTTTTCCTCGTTTGGCAATGGGTTGCTGACCGTGTTGTCGGCGGCCCTCCTGGCTTGGGTGATTCCGCCGCTGGTCAATTGGGCCTTCGTGCAGGCCCATTTCGCTTATCCACCGGACGTCCTGTCCGGGCTCAGAAATCCCACCGGCGCGGATTGCCCCAAGGATGGCGGGGCATGTTGGATCTATATCCGCGCCCATCTCGGCCAGTTCTTCTATGGCTTCTACCCCTCGGCCGAGCGCTGGCGGGTGGATCTCGATTTCCTTCTCATGGCGATAGGAATTGGCGGCCTGATCGCCGAGCGGGTACGGGGCAAAAAATATTTCGCCATCTTTCTCTTCGGTATTTTCCCATTCCTCGCTTTCTGGCTCCTCTATGGAGGCTTCGGGCTTCGGGTCGTGCCGACCGCGCAATGGGGCGGCCTGCTGCTGACTTTCGTGGTGGGCGGCGTGGCGATCGTGCTCGGTCCACCGCTAGGCATCCTGCTCGCGCTCGGCCGCCGCTCCTCCATGCCGCTGCTTGCCACATGCACGGCCGTGCTGATCGAGATCGTTCGTGGCGTTCCGCTCATTACTATCCTGTTCATGACCAATGTCATGCTGCCCCTCTTTCTGCCGCCGGGCATGAATGTCGATGTTCTGCTGCGGGTGCTAGTGGGAATTGTCCTGTTCACGGCCGCCTATATCGCCGAAGTCGTGCGCGGTGGCTTGCAGGCCATTCCTCGCGGCCAGTACGAGGCCGCCCAATCGGTCGGGCTGAATTACTGGGGCATGATGGGCCTCGTGGTATTGCCGCAGGCGCTGCGGATCACTCTGCCTGGTATCATGAATACGCTTATCAATCTTTTCCAGGATACCTCGCTTGTCTCGATTATCGGCCTGTATGATTTCCTGAATATCATTCGGGTCGGCAACAAGGACCCGAACTGGCTCGGCTATCAGATCGAAGGTTTCGTTTTCGCCGGCTTCGTTTACTGGGTCATCGGCTTTCTCATGTCGCGCTATTCCGCGCGGCTCGAGAAGAGATTGGACCGCGACCGGCACGCAAGGAAAGCATGAGCAAGAAACCCATCATCGAGATCACCGGCTTGAACAAGTGGTATGGAGACTTCCATGTCCTGCGCAACATCAATTTGAATGTGGCCTCGGGCGAGCGGATCGTTATTTGCGGCCCGTCCGGTTCGGGCAAATCGACACTGATCCGCTGCGTCAACCGGCTGGAAGAACACCAGCAGGGCACGCTGATCGTCAACGGCCACGAGCTCAGCGATGATATCAAGCAGATTGACCTGGTTCGCCGCGACGTCGGCATGGTCTTTCAGCAATTCAATCTTTTTCCTCACCTGACCGTGCTGCAGAACCTGACGCTGGCGCCGATCTGGGTCAAGCGCATGCCGAAGAAGCAGGCCGAGGAGATAGCGCAAGAATATTTGCGCCGCGTGCGGATCGCCGAACAGGCGAACAAATATCCCGGCCAGCTCTCGGGCGGCCAGCAGCAGCGCGTGGCCATCGCCCGCTCGCTGTGCATGAATCCCAAGATCATGCTGTTCGATGAGCCGACCTCGGCACTCGATCCGGAAATGATCAAAGAGGTGCTGGATACGATGGTTGAGCTTGCCCAATCCGGCATGACAATGCTGGTTGTCACCCATGAGATGGGCTTCGCCCGCACCATCGCCGACCGGGTGGTGTTCATGGACGCTGGGGAAATCATCGAGGCCGCCGATCCCAAGACATTTTTCCTGTCACCGCAATCGGAACGCACCAAACTGTTCCTCAGCCAGATCATTCGCCATTGAGGGAACGTTGCTTCCCCTACAGGCCCTGTGGCAGATAGGGGGATGACAATTAAAAATCTTACCCCGCTTCACCCCGAAGCTTGGCGTTTCGTGCCGCTTTTCGCGCTGGCGGCCCTGCTGCTGTTCTTGATCGCACCCGTGCTGGGGTGGATCGGCGTAGTACTCACGCTGTGGTGCGCTTATTTCTTTCGCGACCCTGACCGTTTCACGCCGCTCGGGACCCATCTGGTCATAGCCCCGGCCGATGGCATCGTGCAGGCGGTTCTCTATGCCGTGCCGCCGGCCGAGTTGGGCGTGGGAAGCCAGCCGCTGCGGCGCGTCTCCATTTTCATGGATGTCTTCAATGTCCATGTCAATCGCGCGCCCATCGATGGAGAAGTGGCCGCGCGTTCCTACCGCCCGGGGCGCTTTTTCAACGCCTCGCTGGACAAAGCCAGCGAACATAATGAGCGGCTCAGCCTGGTGATCGATCATGAAAGCGGCCACCGCGTTATTGTTACCCAGATTGCCGGTTTGATTGCCCGGCGCATCCGCTGCGACGTCGCGCCGGAAGATCGCGTGCGCGCGGGACAGAGATTTGGTATGATCCGCTTCGGCAGCCGGGTCGACGTCTATTTGCCGGATGGGGTCGAACCGCTGGTGTGCGTGGGTCAGACCATGGTGGCAGGCGAGACGGTACTTGCAGACTTGACCGGCGAAGAAAGCCCCAGGGAGGCAGAGAAACGATGATGCGTCCATTGCCGCGTCCTCGGCTCAAAGATTATTCGCTCAATCGGCTTATCCCGAATATCCTCACGTTGCTCGCTCTCTCGGCGGGCCTGAGCGCGATCCGTTTCGCCCTGGCCGGGAAATGGGAGGCCTGCCTGATCGCGGTGGGGATAGCCGCGATTTTCGATGCGCTCGATGGGCGCATCGCCCGTATCCTCGATAGCACCAGCAAGTTCGGCGCCGAACTCGATTCCCTTTCCGATTTCGTCAGTTTTGGCGTGGCGCCCGCTTTGATCCTGTACCAATGGCAATTGCACCGCATTCCCGCACTCGGCTGGGCAATGACCCTGCTTTATGCGATCTGCACGGCGCTGAGGCTGGCGCGTTTCAACACCAAGCTCGAAAACAAGGATCTGCCGGCCTGGACGACGCGCTTCTTCTCGGGCGTTCCGGCGCCGGCGGGAGCGGGGCTGGCGCTCCTGCCTCTGATTGCCGACCTCGCCTATCCAGGAGTAGGGTTCGACACCGCGGGGTTTACCGCTTTTAGTTGCGTTGCGGTGGCCGCACTGATGGTCAGCCGGCTGCCGACTTTTTCCTTCAAGCGCGTCGCGGTGCGGCCCGCTCACGTGCTGCCGACGATGGTGATCGTGGCGCTCTATGCATCGTGCCTGGTTTCCACGCCCTGGAATACCCTGATCGTCACCCTGCTCGGCTATCTGGCCACCTTGCCCTTTTCCAGCCTCTCCTACCGCAAACTGAGCCAGACCCGGCACTTAGTGGATCCTGATTATCAGCAGGAGCGGCTCTGATGCTCGACCGCGCCGCCCGCCGACTTGTCGGCCCGGCCTTGCTGAGCTTGGTGCCGATTGCCGATAAACTGGGCCTGAGCGCCAATCGCTTGACCCAACTCGGCTTCGTATTCGGCCTGGGCGCGGTGGTGGCGATCGCCAATGGCAATTATGTGATCGGGCTCGTCTTCATTCTGTTCAATCGTCTCTGCGACGGTTTGGACGGAGAGGTGGCGCGCGCCCATCGGCCGACCGATCTGGGGGGGTATCTGGATATCGTTGCCGATTTTCTCTTCTATGCGGGCGTCATTTTTGCGTTTGCCCTGGCCGATTCCAAGAACGCCGTCGTCGCGAGCTTCGTACTTTTTTCCTTCATCGGGACTGGCACCACTTTTCTGGCCTTCGCGGTTTTTGCCGCCAAACATCGACTCCAGCAAGCCGAGCATCGCGGCCGCGCCTTCTATTATCTCGGCGGATTGACCGAAGGAACCGAGACCTTGCTTTTTTTTATCATCATCTGTCTTTGGCCCAGCTTCTTTCGGCCGCTCGGCGCTCTGTTCGGCTTTCTCTGCCTCATCACCACCATTGTGCGCGTTGCCGCGGCGTTACAGGCGCTGCGCCTGCCGCGCCATTCGGATTTTTCCTCCGAGCAGTAATACCGTCGTCAGGAGCGGATGTCGTTGACGCCCGGCATCAGCGGTGCGGTGCGCGCGAGCAGTTTTCGCGCGGCATAGGGGAGAGCGAAGATCGCCCCGGCATAGAGCAGTCCCCAGGAGAACACGCCCGCATAGAGGATGCAGATGATCAATGCCAGCACGCCGAAGGCGCGCGCCGCCATCGTTCTGGCAAGCTTGAAAAACACGATCGTGCTTGCCGCATAGAGCAGGAAGAAATTCTGTCCGGCCAGGCGCAGAAGCAGGGAAAGGTCCCAAAGGCTGAGTCCATACCCGACCAAGACCGCGATGAAAATCAGGCCGACCGCGAGAATCGCGCGGCGCGGCGCGGCGGTTGACTGGGACAGTTCGGTCAGATTCCAGGAACAAGGTAACCAGCCATGGCGGGCTATATCGAAGACGAGGCGCGAGGACGCCCAGAAGGCGCCGTTGAGATTGACGAGGATGATCGCCGCCATGAGCAAGGCGGTAGCGCCCGCGGCGTTGCGCGAATGCGTAATGTCGAGGATCACGGCCAGCAGGGGCGTTGCAGAAGGCTCGTCAGATTGCGGGAGTGCCTGAACCGCCAGCGAAATGCCCGCGTATAACCCCAGGACGAGAATGAAGGAAATGGCGGTGGCGATAACGAAGTCCCGTCTAGGATTCCGGAATTCTTCCGCGGTGAAAGAGAGCATTTCCCAGCCGGTATAGGCGAAAAAGGCCAGGGCCGCCCCTTGCCAGAGTCCCGCTATGCTGGGCTGGCCGGCGGAGAAATCGACGCGATGCCAGGACGGGATGCTCAGAAAGACGATGAGAAACAACCCGCCAATCAGCAAGGCGACGACAATATTCTGCACAAAACCTGCCACGCGCGCACCTAACAGGGCCGTGGCGCACGCCGGCAGCAGCAGCACGAGCGCCGCGAGCGCCGTTACCCGGGGATCGCCTGCGGCATCGGGGAATAAGACGCCGACGAGATAGGAAGCGCCGGTGAGCGCAATGGCCGGAATGCCCAAGCCGAAGGTACCGATCAAGAGAAAGGAGCAACCCATCTGCAATTTGGGAAAGGCCTGGCCCACGAAGCCTGCCACACCGCCAGCAGTCGGATAGGTGCGCGCGAGCGCGGCAAAGATCACCAAGAGTGGAAGCACGACCATGCCATCGAGCAGCCAGGAAAATACCGCCCAACCGCCAGCTTGGGCGTAGACTAGCCCCGGCAGGGAGAGGAGCCCACCCCCGATGACAATACCCAAGGCCAGGGCGATTGCCCCGACCGGACCTATGCTACGTCGTAGTTGTGTGCGGCTCATTGATAAGCACTTTCTTCTGTTGAATTTTCCAAGGCACATGACAATCTATCATTATTGTCAGGTGTTTGCCTTTTTTGACCGTTGGCAACGCCTGCCGGGTGATGGCCGAGATCGGATAAGCGATGCGATGGGTGGGACAGACGAGATGTGTATCGTTGACATTCGTTCCCTGATAAATAGGCCCCCCGCGGTGGGGACAGGCGGCACGACACAGGTAAACGCGCCGTCCCGTATTGAGCGGGAAATATCGCTCGTTCCCGACTGTGAGGATGAACCCGTCGGTTTTTTCGAGGACCACCATCTGCATTCCTAGGAATCCAGAGGGAAAATACTATAGAGGCAACTGTCGCTGACCACCCGCGACCCATGCAGCCGGCCCGCCGGGATGATGAGACCTTGTCCCGGCCGGAGGTGCACGGGTTCGCCGATGCCGGTAATGATATCCAGTTCACCCTTTTTCACGAAGATGATCTCGCTCCGGTCGTGGATGTGGGTGACGCTAAGGAGACCGCGCTCCTCTTCATGGTCTTGCAGCGCTCTGCCGTCACAGGGCGGAGAAGCGACGATCGCGTTGCCGGTGCCCAGGTAGTCGCACCATTTTATCTGACGTACCAGATCGTCATCGGCTATATTCTGGAGCAGGCAGAATTCCTCGAATCCCCTGACGATATCCGGAAGAACAGATTCACCTACACGTTTGACGATCGGCTCGATGACCTCCTCAAGCGCCATCCGCCCGTGGTGACGGTCGATATGCGCATGTTCATCGAAATACAGCGTATCGATCTTGTTACCAAAGACAGTGCGGAGCACACGCGACTGGTTGCTATTCGCGTGGGCTAGCGTGGCCTCGGTGAAGTAGAGCGCGCCGAGGTAGCGGAAGAAATGGCGATGGCTCTTGGAAACATAGTGGAAATAATTCAGCAAGGAGAGCGACGACGGTAGGAAAAATTGCCAATAATGGTGCGGATGGGTGGCGAGCTCCGCCGATTCCATCACTTTTTCATAGAGAGAAGAATGTTTCGCGGCATGGACGCCCGTTCCGTATTCGTCCATGAAAATCGTGAACAGGCGCGAGAGCGGCGCCCCGTAACTGCCGAGGACGTTGCGGCCCATGGCCGAGGCCTCGGTGAGGAAGTCGCTGGAGAGCTGGACGAGCATATTGCGGGCCGCGGTTTCGGGCCGGCGTGCTGTCAGCACGGCTTCACCAACCGGGCTTTCCGTGCTGTTCAGCGTGGCGAGGCGTTCGGCGAAGAATGCCCGGGCGGCATCCATAGTCCATTTACCGGTGACGTCGATTTCCTGACGGAGGAAATCGAAGACGTGCGATTCGAGCAACGGTCTCGCGATCTCGCCATAGATCTTGAACTCGTCGCTATAGAATGTCTCGAAGTCCTGCTTCAATTTTCCTTCCATGGGCCGCTTAGGCAGGAAGAGCATGTCGGTCTCGTAGATGATCGCGAGGAGCCGTTGCGCGGCCAGGGCGCTCGCCGAGACTTGGCCCGAGAAGCCGAGCGGCTCATGGAAATGGTAATGGGCGAAATCGTGTGCGCGGATCGGCCGGCGATAGGGATTGTCGCCGTTGCAGAAATCTTGAGAATGAGCGGTGAACAGAGGTGAATGGAGCAGGACCTCCACCGCGTCTCGCGCGTAGGTAACGGTACTTTGCCATTCGCGGTCATAAGACTTTATCTTTTTCGGTTCACACATGCTTCCCTCCGAGCGCGTAATAATGCCTGCAGCTAGAAGTTGCGGAAGCGTGATATGTGCTGCACATTGCTACAAAGTGTAGCGCTCCTGATTATTGTCGCGCGCAAGGAGCGCCGCGGTTGACCGAGCAAAAGACAGCGCGGCTAAGATTACTCCGCGGCGCGGTGAGAAACCCGCTTGGACCAGGCGCTGCGTCCCAGCAGCCGGACGATAAGCCTAGAATCGCGCAGCTTCGCGGCGAGCAGCAGGGCGCACGGCGTGAAGAGCAGCGTCAATGCCTTGGCGAAGAGCAGCCCAAAGACTACCGCCGTGGCGAGCTGCACCCACCATTGCGTCGAGGGCGCGCCCACGCTCACCGTTCGCGTCAGGAAATCGACGTTGGTTTGAAACACCAGCGGCAACAGGCCGAGCACGGTGGTCGAGGTCGTCAAGAACACCGGGCGAAAGCGCTGCACGCCTGAGATCAACAGAGCATCCAGTGCCGAGCTGTGCTGAGAACGAGATTGAACGTACGTATCGATGAGAATGATATTGTTGCTCACCACGATACCCGCCAGCGATATGATGCCGATGCCCGTCATGACAATTCCGAAGGGTTGGTGGGTGATCAGCAAGCCCGCCATCACGCCGATGGTGGACATGATGCAGGCGCTCATGATCAAGCCGACATAGAAGAAAGAATTGAAGTGGAGGAGCAGAATGGCGCCGATCAGCGCAAGCGCCACCCCGAAGGCGCGCGCCAGGAACGCCGCCGATTTCTGCTGTTCCTTGTCTTCACCCTGAAACGATACCCGAATGCTGGAATCGATTGGCGCATGCGGCAGCCATGCCTTGAGGGCTTGCACCTGGCTGTCGGCGAGCACGCTTGGTTTGAGATCGGCTCGGACGGAATAGACCTGCATGCCGTTCACCCGGTTGATCAGTCCCACCTTGGGCACCGGCTGGCGTGTGATGAAGCTGCTGGCTGGGACCGAGCCATCGGCGGTAGTAATACGCAATTCATCGATGCCGGTGATTTGGCGGTAGGGGTCAGGATACCGCGCCACGATGTCCACTTCGCTGTTCGCGTAATCCGGCCGGTAGGAACCGAACTTCACACCGTCGGTCAGGAGACGTACGACATTGCCGAGCGCCGTGACGTCGATACCGTATTTGGCGGCCTCGCCGCGGTCGATCTTGACCTGCCATTCGATACCCGGCGCCGGGAGTGTGTCGTCGATGCTGGTCAGGCCAGGCATGGAATCGAAATGCCGGCGTAGGATCTCCGCGGCCTCCCGCAACTTTTGCGTGTCTGTGCCGCTCAATTGGAGGTCAATCGGCTTCTGGGGGCCCGGGCCGCCTTTTTCTTCCTGCGCCTCGATGCGCAGGCCGGGCAGTTCAGCCAAACGTTGCCGGACATCTTCCAGAATGACCGCCGCCGGACGCCGCGTATTCCAAGGGCCGAATTCCAGCGTGATGGTTCCGATCGTATCCTCGCTGGTTTGACTGGAACCGATCTGCTGGACGTCAGCTTGAGCGACGGAATAGATGCTAGCGAATTCGTGGCGATCCCGCTCGATGGCGAGAATACGGTTTTCGGCTTCGCCGATCAGGCGCGCCCGTTCCGACATCGCGATATTGCCGCGCGCATGGATATTGACGAGGGCACGCTGTGGTTCGATCTTGGGAAAGAATTCCACGCCCGCGCCGAACTGGCCATAGGTTATATAGACGGCGACAAGAATCCCGAGCCCCGTTAATACCGTGGTGCCCGGCCGCGCCAGGCAGAATCGGAGCGCCCGGAGATAATACCGCTCCAGTCCGCCAACCGCCGCGAGCTGTTGGGCGAGTGGCAGGCGTTCATTCTCGAGCAGGGTGCGCGCTTCGGCGCCCGGCTTACCGAACAACGCGCCGATGGCCGGAACGAATACCAGCGCCATGGCCAGCGAGGCGCCCAGCACCGCCAGAAGCGTAATCGGCAGATAGCGCATATACTGGCCCACGATTCCCGGCCAGAAGAGCAGGGGCAGGAAGGCGGCGAGGATGGTCGCGGTCGAGGAGAATATCGGCCAGGCCATGCGCTGCGCGGCCTTGGTATAGGCGCGCCGGCGGTCATCCCCTTCCAGCATCTTTCGATCGGCATATTCGACGAGCACAATCGCCCCATCCACCAGCATGCCGGTAGCCATGATCAGGCTGAACAGCACGACGACGTTGATAGTGACCCCCACCAGGGACAGACAAAGGATACCGATCAAGAAGGAACCGGGCACGGAAAGCCCGACGATCAGGCCGGAGCGAACACCAAGCGAGCCGATTACCACAATCATGACGAGCAGGATCGCGCTGACCAGGTTATTGCCGAGATCGCCGAGCAGGTCGCGGATGCTCGACGAGGCGTCGCCTGAATATGTCGCCCGGATCTGCGCGGGCCAGGATTTTTGTTCTTCGGCGACCAGGGCCTGCACGGCAGCCACGGTGTCGATGATATTTTCTCCGGCACGCTTGCTGATTTCGATACCAATCGCCGGCAGACCGTTGATATGGGCGAGTGTTTGGGGGTCGCGGAACGTGGCCTTGAGGGTGGCGATATCCTTGAGGCGGACGACGGCGTCGCCGTTGACCCGTATCGGAAGATCAAGAATGTCGGCGGGAGACTGGAAGAGTCCCGGTACCTTCACCGCGAAACGCGAGGTGCCATTATCCAAGGTGCCCGCAGGAACCAGGCGGTTGGAGCGGGCCACCAACGCACCGACGGCGTCCGCGTCCAGGCCGTAGGATTGCAGGCGAAGCGGATCGATCTCGGCGATCACCACGTCCTCGCGGTCGCCGGTCAGCCGGGCTTCGAGCACAGCGTGCAGCGTCTCGATGCGGTCCTTCAAATTGCGCGCAAGCCGGATCAAGCTCTCATCGGGCACGTTTCCAGATAGCGTCACGACCAGAACCGGGAGAAGCGAGGTACTGATTTCATGGATCGTCGGTTCCTTGGCATCGCTCGGGAGTTCGGCCTTGGCCAGATCGACCTTTTCTCTGACATCGTTCAAGGCTTTCTCGGGATTGAAGCCGGCGTCGAACTTCATGGCGACGCTCGCACCGCCTAGATATGATATCGACCGCAATTCATCGAGCCCTTCCAGGTTTTGCAGCTTGCGCTCCATGGGCTTGGCGATCAGCCGTTCGGCGTCTTCCGGGGATATGCCGGGAAGAACCACCTGCGCATAAATGTAAGGAAGAGGGAAGCTCGGATTGGCTTCCAAGGGCATGGTCTTGAACGCCACGGCACCAAAAATCAGCAGGAGCAGGAAGCCCGCCAGCACCACCCGCGAATTGCGCATCAATGCTTCGACGAAGCGATGCATCGGTCAGTCAGTGGCCTTGATGGCCGTGGCCCTCTGGCCGGTCTTCACGAATTCCTGGCCCGCCACGATCACGTCCAGCTCGTCGGGAAGTCCCGCGAGCCAAAGACCATTTCGGTCTTCGCCGATAACCTCGGCGGGGACCGCCTGGACCATGCCATGCGGATCGAGATACTTCACGCCGAGCTGGCCGCTGCCGTCGAGGCTCAGCGCCTGCGCAGGAATGATTTGAATTTTCTCCGTTTGCACCGGCAGCGCGATTTCTGCCGACAATCCCTGGCGAAGCGCGCGGTCGGCATTGGGCAGGGTCACGTCGACGCGAAAGGTGTGGGTCTTGTCGTCGGCTGCCGCGGCGATGAAGCTTATCCGGCCTTGATGCGTGCTCCCGTCCAGCAGGCGGATGCTCGCCTGGTCGCCCTGGCGGATCGCAGTGACGTCTTTTTCCGAGGCGAAACCCACAATCAGGATCGGATCGAGATCGACGATGCGTGCGATCTCTTCGCCGACGCCGAAATATTTGCCCGGCTCGGCTGGCCGGTCGTCCACGATGCCGGCGCCGGGCGCGCGAATGGATAGCCGGTCCAGCTCGACTTCCATCGCCTTCACCTCGGCATTGGCGAGCGAGAGCTGCGCCTGGGCGCTCGCGACATCCATCGTGGAGCTGAAGCCCTTCTTGTTCAGACTGGACGTTGCATGGGATTCGATTTGGCGCTGCTGCTGCAGGGCCCGGGTCTCTGCAAGTTTCGCCTGGCGGTCGGCATTTTGCAGCGTGGCGATCACCTGCCCCGCGGACACGGTCTCGCCTTTATTCACGCGCACTTCGGCGATGACACCCGCGGTTTGCGCCCTCAGCTCCAGAACGCGGTTGGCCATGGTCTTCCCGCGCAGAATGAGGGTGCGTTCGCGTGATGCTGCGGAAAAGTGCCTGACCGCGACCTTGATCTCGTCTTCGTGGGCATTGGTCCCGCCGCCGAGCCTGGCGTTTTCTTGCGCGGCCTTGTTGGGAGAAATAAGCCCAGTTGCCATATAGAGAGCCGCGGCACCGGCAAGAACTGCCGCGATCATGTAGGAACGGCGCATTAGTGAGTGCTCGTATACGCTTCTATGGATTGAACGAGGTCGGTGAGCTTCTGGCGATCCATGATATAGAGATTCCGCCCCTTCTTTTTGACGATGCCGGTTGGATAAAGCTGGCTTAACGAGCGGCTGACCGTTTCGCGGGTGGTCGAGGTGAGGCTGGCGATCTCGTGCATGGGAGGCAAGGGTCGGATCACCCAAAGCTGCGGCACGGCTGCGTCCTTCTGGCTCATCCGCAATAAAGTGGCATAGACGCGCTGGGCCGCGGGCAACGTGGAGAGTTCGAGGATTCTCATGCCGCTGTTGCGCACCAGGTGCGCGAGGTGGGTCAAAAGCTTGAGGGCGACACTCGGGTATCTGCGCATGACCTCAAGAAAGATCTCATGCGACATGATGCCGAGATCGAGCGCATCGATGGCGACGGCACTGGCCGAGCGCGGTCGTTCATCGATCGCCGCCAATTCGCCGAAAAAATCTCCGGGTCCGGCAATCGCCAGAGTGATTTCCTTGCCTCCCGGCGAGTACGTGACGATGGTGGCATGGCCCTGGACCACGAAATAGACTTCTCGCGTGCGGCTGCCTTTATCGAGAATGCGCTGGCCTTTTTCAAAACTCTGCCAGCGGCAGCGCTGGCTGATCGCCGTCATTTCTTCGTCATCGATTTCGGAAAAGAGACCGATATGGCGCAGAGAGGGATACGAGGATGCGGCGAAATGAGTCATGGCGGGCCATGCTACGCGGAATGAAAAGGGCGAGCAAGCGCGACTCATCGCGTTTCAAAAATCAGAAATTCAGCCGAATCCATTAATTAAGAAAGTTTCCTCTAGACTATTTTTATTAATTAACAAAAGCTTACTTTCCTGCTACCGTCCACCCTCCATGAGAGGAGATACTAATGGCGAGACAGCAGACCAGATTTACCGTGGATACGGATATCACGGCGTCGCATCATAATGCAGCGCTGATCGGAAACACCGAGGGCGTGGTTTTCCAACTGGATGAGCTGGGCGCGCCGCCAGTATTCGATGACGCGGCTTTGGACTCCTTGCATACGCTGGGATTCACGGCGATCGCGGGAGGCAATCTCGACAATATCCTGCGGATCAACGTGACCGATTTTTCCACGTTCGACCTCAATCTAGACGGCGGCGGCGGTTTCAATACCCTGTCCTTCGCCGGCTCCGCAAATGGCGTGACAGTGGACCTTTCCGATCGGACCACACGGACGATCGACAATTTCCAGCAAATCATCGGAACGGGCTTTGATGACGTGATTATCGGCGACGATCAACCTCACGTTCTGGACGGGGGCGGCGGCAGTAATATCATTGCTGGCGGAGCCGGCGACGACATCATCTATTCCGGCGGCGGTGGAAGCGATCTGGTGGATGGCGGAGGCGGTTACAATACGCTGTCTTATGAACGCGCGGCTACGTTGCTCGACAATCAGGGCAATCCATTCGGGGCTATTTTCGATCCGCTGAATGGCAATGTCATTTATAGCCTTTCGGGGAGGGGGACGA
>DATAGZ010000008.1:0-18188 GCA_036263455.1 Dongiaceae bacterium | reverse complement strand
TTTCCGAGATAGGAGTTTTCTACAACTTCTCCCGAACGAATATCCCTGAGATGCCGGAAGGCGATAGAGCCATAAAATGGATCCGAATACATGGGCGTGTAATAGGCGCAATCGGCAAAGAAATAATGGGTGACCTGCGACCAGCGCGTCTTGGAAAGATCAATCTGGGGGCTCCCTCCGTGCAATAAGTTGGCAGCCCAGATGAGGGCCTGGCCTTTTCGCGCCAGAAATTGCTCAGCCTTTGCTTCATGGGTGGCCACCAGCTCCTTCCACAAAGAGTGATAAATAGTTTGATCTGGAACTTGTGATTGACCTGCGGCGCAACGGCCGAGCTGATCGTTGCCATAGATCGGCCAAGTGTGGCTGCCGGGATAATAGAAGAGCGGGCCATTGTCGGGGCGAATATCTTCCAGCGCAACCCACAGCCCACACATGAACCGTTCCGGCACGGAATTGAAATGCACGGCATCGGTATGAAAATGCTGCTGCGTCCCTATTGGAAAATTCAAGGTCTGAAAAGGCCAAGCTGGCCGGCCATATAATCGCGAAAGCAAGGCGATGATCTTCGGGTTGGTAGCTAGTCTCTTGACGTTTTCGTCTTCCTTCCAAGCATCTTGGACGCGGAGACCTCCTCGGCTGCCGCGCGCGCGCCACTTTTCCCAATCAAAGCGATCGTGGAGGTCCCGCTTGATTCTCTCAGCGATCGTATCAAAATCAAGCTCAGGAAAATCGATGACTGCATAACCTTTGGTGTGTAAATCGAAGGCGGTGCGGTACGTCTCGGGATCGGCATCCGCGAAGAGTTTCGGAAAAAAGGGCGATTCAATTGCCGGGACGCCCGGCAAGGGATTGACGAAAGGCTTAGCCATGCGCCGCTACTCGCGCAGCCGCCGCAGGCGTTTGGCGGAAAAAGCGAGGTGCCATTTGCCGAAGGTCATTTTGCAGGAATAATTCGGGCGGGCACGTTCCATCGTGCCCTTATTCCTCAGCTCATATGCGATGGCCGCCAATCCGTCGAGCTTATTGCGCAGCTCGGGTTTCGGCTCGCGCCGGTATTGTTCCTTTACATCGTCCATGGCATCGAGGAGCGCGTGAATGTCGGCATTATATTTCTCGGCGATTTCTCGGCGCGAATAGCGGTACCCCGCCACACGAAATTCTGGGTGTTGCCGCAGAAACACCGAAAACAAGCGCTCGAAAATAAAAGGGATATAGGCGGAATCGGTATGGGTCTCGGCCTGCCGCCACAGGGCCTGACTGAACAATGGCGCGCACTCGTCCTCTATATACCGATAAATAGGCAGGATAAAGTCCATGAAGGCCCGCCAGAAAGCCGGCGTAGCAATCCAAAAGTTGCAATAACACGTCTCGGAATGACCTTGCGGATCCTCGTCGAAATCGAGATCGTTTAGGCCAGCTTTCATGAGGAGGTTCTTGGCGTAAGCGGTCAAGCCGGGATGCGCAATTTCCCCCTGGGTCCAGACATTCCAATTGGTCGCTAAGGTAAATGTAAAGGGATTGATGAAATACACATCATAACCGGGGTTGTCTTGCACAAAATTGAGAAATTTTCTCCCCGCGCTCCGCCTGCCTCCAATCTTCATTCCAAATTTCCACGACATCCAGCCGCTATAAGGAGCTCTCTCCGTCAAGCCTGCTTCAAATCCCTGCTTCATGACGTGAAATTCGCGCCAACGCGGATTGGTATTGGCAGTATTGTCATATGGGGTAAAGGCCGGATCGAGCTTGCCTAATTGCTTGTAATTATAGAATATTTGATAGACCGATGGACGAGACATCGTAGGAGCAGCGGCTGTCATTGAATAAACCTGTATCGTCTCACCCTGAAGCGGCGTTAAGAATAGTTTCGCTGTCGGCGAAATGCAACGTAATATTCCGGTCACGATAATGACCTGCAAATTACTAATCTGCGCACCTCAGGAGAGAATGCTATTCCGCCCCTTCCTCGATTCCCATGAGGGCGCGGGCATAACTATTCGCGTCAAATGGCTGCAGATCGTCCGCTCCCTCGCCCACGCCGATGGCGATAATCGGCACGGTGAATCTCTTGGCCAGGGCCACAAGGATGCCGCCCTTCGCACTGCCATCGAGTTTGGTCATGACCAGACCGGTGATGGGAACGATGGCTCGGAACGTATCGACCTGGGCGATGGCGTTCTGCCCGACCGTGGCGTCGAGCACCAATAGGCAATCCTGGGGCGCCTCGGGGTCGCGCTTCTGAAGCACGCGCTTGATCTTGCCGAGCTCCGCCATCAGGTCGGCGCGGTTGTGCAACCGTCCTGCCGTATCGATGAGCAGCATATCGACATTCTCGATGATGGCACGCTCGAGTGCTTCGAAGGCGAGCCCGGCCGCATCGGCGCCACTCCCCTTGGCTACGACTGGAATACCGGCACGCGCACCCCAAATCTGGAGCTGCTCGATGGCGGCTGCGCGAAAAGTATCGCCCGCCGCGAGCAGCACCGTCTTACCCTGGCCCTTGTACAGGTGAGCGAGCTTGCCGATGGTCGTGGTTTTTCCGCTGCCATTCACCCCCACGACCAGGACCACGTGCGGCCGATGCGTGAGGGTGAGCGGGCGTGCAAGCGGCGCCATGATCGCCGCAATATCCTGCGCCACCAGGCTGCGCAAGATGTCGCCATCAATCTCCTCGCCCCAACGCTGTTGGGCGAGCCGGGCGGTTATATCTCGCGCAGCATCCGGGCCGAGATCGGCCGCGATCAATACATCCTCGATTTCATCGAGCAGGGCTTGGTCCAGCCGGCGCTTGCCTACCAGAAAAGACAAACCATCGCCCATTTTGCGCGCCGATTTGCTCAATCCAGCGCGCAGCCTTTTGAGCCAGCTCATGCGCCCAGCAATCCTTCGGCGTCAGCAGCCACGATGGAACAGACGCGTATTTCCCCCGGGGACGCGTCGGAATTGCGCAGGCGCACTGGCACGAAATATTCGTCATGGCCGAACGCCTCTCCCCCCTCGCTCCGTTCGATCAAGATGGAGGCATGACTGCCTACCCGGCTCGCGTAATAGGCGCGAGCACGTACGGAGACATGGCTCCGCAAGCGGCGCGCGCGATGCTTACGTTCGGGAGCGGGAACCTGCGGCATCCGGACGGCTGGGGTCCCCGAGCGCGGGGAATAGGGAAAGACATGCACGGAGGTCAGGCCACATTCTTCGACCAAGCCGATCGTGTCAGCGAACATAGCCTCGTCCTCGGTGGGAAAGCCCGCGATGAAATCGGCGCCAAAGACGACGTCGGGACGCAAGGCGCGCAGACGCGCGCAAAAGGCAATAGCTTGCGCCCGCGAATGGCGCCGCTTCATGCGCTTGAGGATGAGGTCGTTGCCGGCCTGGAGGGAAAGATGCAGGTGCGGCATGAGCCTGGGCTCGGCGGCGATGGCGGCGATCAACGTCTCGTCGCATTCCGCCACGTCCAGCGAACTCAGGCGTAAGCGGCCAAGATCGGGAACCAAGGCGAGGAGCCGCCGCACCAATTGACCCAGGCCGATCCGGCCGGGAAGATCGTTTCCGTAAGAGGTGATGTCGACGCCAGTCAGAACGATCTCCTGATAGCCTTCGGCGACGAGCCTACGCGCCTGCTCGATAATCGCGCCCAATGGCACCGACCGACTATTTCCACGCCCATAGGGGATGATGCAAAAGGTGCAGCGATGGTCGCACCCCTGCTGGATCTCCACGAAGGCGCGGGCGCGCTCGGCAAAGCCGGGAATGAGATGGTGCGCGCCTTCGCGCACCTGCATGATATCGCCGGCCAGCAGGCGCGGCGGCGTCGTGCGCGCCATGGCATGAAAAGTCTTTTCTTCGAGCTTTTCAGCGTTGCCCAGCACCGCATCGACTTCGGCCATCGCCGCATATTTCTCCGGCGCGATTTGGGCGGCGCAACCCGTAACCACCACCTGCGCGTCGGGAGCGCGCCTGCGCGCGCGGCGGATCTCCTGCCTAGTCTGGCGCTCGGCTTCCGCCGTGACCGCGCAGCTATTGACGATGATCGTCCCGTCCAAACCCGCCTTGGCCGCATGCGCGCGCATCACTTCGCTCTCGAAGGCGTTCAGCCGGCACCCCAGCGTGACGATTTCAACCATCGAGGTCGATCTCGCCGTGAAAGGACAGGCTCGCCGGTCCGGTCATGAGGACATGATTACCCTTGAGCCACTCGATCTCCAGCCGGCCGCCATCCAGTTCCACCTCGGCCCGTCTCCCGGTCAGGCCACGGCGATGCGCCGCCACCAGCGCCGCGCACGCTCCCGTGCCGCAGGCAGCTGTGATGCCCACGCCCCGCTCCCAGACGCGCATGCGCAACCGGTCATGTCCATGACAGGTGACGATCTCGATATTGGCCCGTTGGGGAAACAAAGCGTGATGTTCAAGCATTGGCCCGTACTGCTCCAGATCGATTGTCGTGCAATCGGCGACAAAAAAAACGGCGTGGGGATTTCCGACATTTACCGCCACCGGGTCGGACAGCGGGCCGAGCGCGAGCGGCACGTGGAGCGTATCGCAGGCCTGGGCCAGCGGGATCTCCAGCCAATCAAGGCGAACCAGGCCCATATCGACGGCAAAGCGGTCGCCATGGCGACGAATATCCAGAAGGCCCGCCGCACTTTCGATGACAAAATGATCGCGGCCATTCATGAGAAGCGCCCCGACACACCGCGTGGCATTGCCGCATGTCTCGACTTCACCGCCATCGGCATTGAAAATGCGCATGCGGATATCCGCCATCGGCGAGGTCGATGGTTGCAGGTAGATGACCTGATCGCAACCGACGCCGCGGCGCCGGTTAGCCAAAAACCGGCATTGCTCGGGCGAGGGAGCACGGCCTCCGGCCCGCTCGTCGAGGATCACAAAATCATTGGCCAAACCGTGCATTTTAGTAAAGGAAACGCGCATGCTCCTTTATGCCCTGCTTGCCAAATTCTGTCCACTTGGTCAAACTGTTCCACCATGGCAATTCTGCTTACCCGCGGGGACGTTGCTCCGGCTCTGACGTACTTTCCGTACAGCAAGGACGAGCCCCGCTCCCTCATGCAAATGGCCGGCCGGCAGTTCGTCCTGTGCTTCTATGGCGATCTCAGCAGCAATGACGGGCTGGGCCGCAAAATGCTCCAGGAATGGATCGAGCGGAAGACTCTGTTCAGCGAGGGCCGCTGCTTCATCGCCGTGGGCTATAATCCCAAGGATGCAAGCGATCCTCTCCTTGCTTCCCTCCCGCCGCACATGTTCGTGACCTTTTCCGATACGCTCGCCGCGGCCCGCGAATATGGCATTTGCGAAGCGAGCGGCACCGCCATGCGCCACCGCTACGCCAACATCCTGCTGGAGACCAATCTGACCTGCGCCGGTACTCATCTGGTGGAAAACGCGACCGATCCCAATGGCGGGGCGCTTGCCGCGGTGATGGCGTGGAAGATCGACGATATGGCGCTTCATCTGCGCCACGGCTTGGCGCCGGTTCTGATCCTCCCGAATGTCCTGGAGCCGGAATTGTGCCGTACCCTTATCGAGGCCTATACAAGCAACGGCGGCACGCCGTCGGGCTTCATGCGCGAAGTAAATGGCAGGACCGTTGTCGCGGTCGACCCGAAGCATAAGATCCGCTCGGACTATCTGCTCGAAGAAGACGAGATGCTCCAGGCATTGCGCCAGCGCGTGCATCGGCGCATCGTGCCGCATATCGAACGAGCCTTTCAGTTCAAGGTCACTCGCATCGAACGTTATATCGTCGCCTGTTACGATGCTACCGAAGGCGGGCATTTCCGGGCCCATCGCGACAATACCACGCGCGGGACTGCCCACCGGCGCTTCGCCGTCTCGATCAATCTGAATTCCGATGAGTATGAGGGCGGTGATCTCCAATTTCCTGAATATGGCCAGGCCACGTACCGCGCCCCCACTGGCGGAGCCGTGGTTTTCTCCTGCTCGCTGCTGCATCGCGCGCTGCCGGTCACCAAAGGGCGACGCTATTGCTTCCTGCCGTTCCTCTATGACGAGGCCGCCGCGCGGCTCCGCGCCGAAAACGAGCGCTTCCTGGGCGAGCAGCCATCCAAGGCGCAGGCGCAGTGAACTGGTCTTCGCGGTTGCAAGCGGGCCGAGCATGAGCCTGGTCAATTTTGTGTGCGTGGCCGCAGGCGGCGCGCTCGGCGCGCTGCTACGCTTTATTGTAGCCCTTCTCTTGGCCGCCCCCTTTCCCTGGGCGACAGTGCTCGTCAATATTTCCGGGTGCATCGTGATGGGGACATTGTCCGCCGTGTTCGCCGAACGATGGCCGGAAAGCACCCATCTGCGCCTGTTCCTGACAGTGGGCTGCCTGGGAGGTTTCACGACCTTTTCAAGCTTCGCTGCCGACCTGGGCCGCTTGACGGGAGAAGGTAACGCTGGCGGCGCCCTCCTCTACGCCACCCTTTCGCTAGCGCTCTCCCTCGGCGGATTTTTCGCGGCCCAACATGGGATGCGCTGGGTTCTGTCATGAGCAAGGTTCAAACGGTGACTATCGCCGCCGCCGAGGCGGACCAGCGCATCGACCGCTGGTTCAAAAAGAAGTACCCGGCAATTCCGCACGGTCAAATCGAGAAAATGTTGCGCAAGGGAGAGATCTGCGTGGATGGCCGCCGCATCGCCGCGAACTACCGTCTCCAAGGCGGGGAGACCGTGCGCCTTCCCCCGCTCCCTTCCCATGCGCCGGCCCCGAAAACGACGCCGGTTTCGCCCCAGGCGGCGCGTGATCTCGCCGCGAGCATTCTCTACCGCGACGAGGACATGCTGGCGATCAACAAACCGAGCGGGTTGGCCGTCCAGGGCGGCACCGGCATCCGTCACTCCCTGGACGATATGCTCGACCATTTGCGCTTCGGGGCGGACCGGCCGCTGCTGGTCCACAGGCTCGACCGTGACACGTCCGGCATTCTTCTTCTCGCCCGGAATGTTGCCGCGGCGCGGAAACTCGCCGCCTTGTTCAGGGGCCGGGACATCGAAAAAACCTATTGGGCGCTGGTGCGGGGCGTTCCGCATCCCCTGCAGGGACGCATCGCCCTCAATCTGAGCAAGAAGGGCGCGCCCGGACAGGAGCGGATGCGGCCCGACGAAGAGGGTAAATCGGCGGTGACCTATTACGCTGTTTTGGAGCATGCGGGAAAAAAGGCCGCCTTCCTGGCCTTGCGGCCCGAGACCGGGCGGACCCATCAGCTGCGTGCCCATTGCGCCGAACTCGGCACGCCGATCATGGGCGATGGCAAATATGGCGAAGCACCGCCCGGCCCCGAATTGCCCAGGCGTCTCCATCTCCACGCCCATACGCTGCGGCTACCGAAGCTGCGCGGCGCGGGCACGGTGATCATAACAGCGCCCCTGCCGGCTGAGTTACGCAGAAGCTGGCAGTTCTTCGGCTTCTCCCCCGACTACCGGGACGATCCTTTCGCGCTGTTGCACGCATGACCGACCTGGAGGTCGTGTCGGCGCAGGATGGCTGGCTGCTGCTTCGCAAAGCCCAGCCTCTTCTTTCACCCAAGGGCCGCACGCTTCTGCTGCCCGCTCTTGCGCTCGCGGAGTCCGTAGCGGCGGAATGGTGCGCGCAAGGAGCGCGCATTAACCCCCTGACCATGCCGTTCTATCAATTCTGCCTGACTACGCTCGACATCGCCGCGCCCGACCTGTCTTCGTACCGAGCGGAGATTCTGAAATATGGTGCAAGCGACCTGCTCTGCTATTGGGCTTCCGATCCGCGTCGCGCCGAGCGGCAGCAGGCGGCCTGGGAGCCCTATCTGGACTGGGCGGCGCGCACCCTTGATGCGCCGCTCGACATAACGCGCGCGCTGCGCCTGATCGATCAGCCCGCTTTGCCGGCCCTCGAGCGCCAACTGGAAGGTTTCGACCCTTGGCGGCTCACCGGCCTGTCGGTCGCGACTCAGAATACCGGCTCGCTGGTCCTTGCCCTGGCGCTTTATCATGGTGTCGGAACGGTCGAGGAGATCCATGCGGCGGCATGCCTGGATGAAATCGTGCAGGAGGAGCAATGGGGACGGGACGAGCTTGCCTATGGCCGGCGCGCGGCGCTCCTTGCCGAACTCAAGAATGTCGCGCGATTCTGGGCAGCATTGGGACTGCCGCCAGCGCAAGGAGCGCGATAGCGGCGGCAAACTCATAGGCCGTACCCGCGCCCAACCGGTCCCACAGAAAACCAGCGAGCAGCCCCGAAGCGAGGCTCGCCATACCCGTGGCAAGATTGAGAAGGCCAAGACCGGTAGCAACCAGGCTGCGCGGCGCCACCCATGAGACCATGGCATTGAGCAATCCCTGGGTCAGGCCGAGATGCAGGCCCCACAGGCCGACCCCAATTCCCAGAAGAACGAAACCGTTCGCCATGCCCAGAAGAAGGCTTGCCCCGAGCAGCAGAACCATGCCCACGGCAAGGAGCATCCGGCGCGACAGCCGGTCGGCGATCAGCCCGGCGGGATAGGCACTTGCCGCATAGAGAATATTCATGACGATGAGAATCATCGGCAGGAACGGCTGGGGCACGCCGAGCCCGTAGGCGCGCAGCAGCAGGAAGGCATCGCCGAAACGGGCGAGCGCGGCCAAACCTGCCACGAGCAGTATCGTCCAGAAGCCCCGTCCGAGCGCACGCACCTGATGAAAATCGAGCCGGGGTGAACGCGCGACTCTTCGCGTCTGGGGCTCGCGCAGGAAGAAGATGATGACGAAGAAGCAAGCCAAGGCGGGCACCGACCCGATCCACAGGACGGACCGTAGGTCGCCACGAAAAAGAAACAGGAAGAAGGTCGCGCACAGCGGACCCAGAAAAGCGCCCACCGTATCCATCGTCTGGCGCAGACCGTAGGCAGTGCCGCGCAAGGCCTCCGGTGTGACATCGGCGACCAGCGCGTCGCGCGGCGCCCCGCGAATGCCCTTGCCCAGGCGGTCTAGGAGACGCGCTACGAAGACAAGCGCAACCGAGTGGGCGAGCGGAAAAAGCGGCTTGCTCAGAGCGGCGAGTCCATACCCCAGCAGGATCAGGCCGCGCCGCCGGCCGAGATAATCGCTCAGCGCACCCGAAAAAACCTTGACGATTTGCGCCAGCGCCTCGGCGAGGCCTTCCAGCACGCCGATGGTCATCATGTTCGCGCCCAGGAGGGTCGTCAGCATGATCGGAAGAAGGGCATGGATAAGCTCGGACGACATGTCCATGAGGAGCGATACAGTGCCGAGCACCCATACCTGGCGCGGCAGGGAAGACGCCATGGATGCCGTTGCCATCAGTTGTTGACGTGGATTTCCGAGACTTTGCGCAGCAGGAAATCCCTAAAAACCTGGACCCGCTTGGAATTGCGCAGCTCGCCGGGATAGACGAAATAGGCGTCGAGCTGGGGGCCACGGATCTCGGGCAGGATTCGGCGCAGATGGGGCGAGACTGCCTGCATATATTCTGGCATGGTCGCGATGCCCATTCCCGCTTCGACCGCCTTCAGGACCGCATAGAGCGAGTTGATCCGGAGCGATGCGCGCGGCGGATTCTGATCCTTGCTGAGCTTGGCGAGCCAGTTCACGTCACGGATGCCCAACCGCATTTCGTCGCCATAGAGGATGATGCGGTGACGGTCGAGTTCCTCGATCGAGCGCGGCGTGCCGTATTTTTCGAGATAGGCAGGAGCCGCATAGACATAAAGATGCATCGAGATGATGTGCCGCTGAATCAGTTCCGGCTGCCGCGGCGGCGCCATGCGAATCGCCACGTCGGCCTCGCGCATCGACAAATCGAGCTCGCGATTCTCGAGAATGAGCTCGAGTTCGATCTCGGGATAGGATTCCATGAATTCCGCCAGTACCGGGGTCAACCACAGCGTTCCAAAAGATTGGCTGGCGGTGATGCGCAGCTGCCCCTTGGCACGATCCTTGGCCTCCACCAGCTTCGCCTCGACCATGGCCAGCTTGGAGAGGACTTCGTGAGCGGTGCGGTACAGCAATTCCCCCTGCTCCGTCATGATCAAGCCACGGGCGTGGCGATGGAAGAGCACACAGTCGAGCGATTCTTCGAGCGCGGAGATTTGCCGGCTGACGGCGGATTGGGAAAGGCTCAGCGCGTCTCCGGCATGGGTGAAGCTGCCCGCCTCGGCGACCGCGTGAAAGATGCGCAACTTGTCCCAATCCACCCCGTCCCCCTTTCGGTCGCGCCGTTACTCGGCGGCGACCGCCTGTTCGCGCGCGTGGAGCGCCAAAAACCGCTCGGCCTCGAGCGCCGCCATGCAACCCATGCCAGCCGCCGTGACGGCTTGGCGATAGAGACGATCCTTGACGTCGCCCGCGGCAAACACGCCAGGGATGCCGGTTGCGGTGGAATCGGGCCGGGTGATGATATAGCCCTCGGCATCGAGCGGCAGCTTGTCCGCAAAGATTGCCGTGGCAGGGACATGGCCGATGGCGACGAACACCCCGTCGCAGGGAATTTCCATCGGAACCTGGGTGGCCACATGATGGAGCTTTATCCCGGTCACGCCCGCGGGTTCGCCACCGCCCAGAATCTCCTCGACGGCATGGTCCCAGACGACGCTGATCTTGGGGTTGGCGAACAGGCGTTCCTGCATGATCTTTTCCGCCCGGAGATGGTCGCGGCGGTGCACCAGCGTGACATGGGAGGCGTGGTGGGTGAGATAGATCGCTTCTTCGACCGCGGTATTCCCGCCGCCGATCACCACCACGCGTTTTTCCTTGAAGAAGAACCCATCGCAGGTCGCGCAGGCGGAAACCCCGAAGCCGCGAAACCGCTCCTCGCTGGGCAGGCCGAGCCAGCGGGCCTGGGCGCCGGTGGCGATGATCACCGAATCGGCGCGGTAGACGTCGCCCGAATCGCCGCGCGCCAGGAAAGGGCGGCGCTGAAAATCGACTTCGGTGATCATGTCGAAGATCATGCGGGTGCCGACATGCTCGGCCTGCCGGCGCATCTGTTCCATCAGCCACGGCCCCTGGATGACATCGGCAAACCCTGGATAATTCTCGACATCGGTCGTGATGGTCATCTGGCCGCCGGGCTGAAGGCCCTGGACCAGAATTGGCTCCAGATTCGCCCGCGCGGCATAGATGGCTGCGGTATAGCCGGCCGGGCCGGAGCCGATAATCAGCACTCTGCTGCGATGTTCCGTCGTCATGCGAATCTCCACGTCCAGCTTAACGTGATCCTGTGGTGATGACGAGAGGAAACTAAGCTTCCCCTCGATGGGGAGGGTGGGGTGCCATTTACTCCTACCGCTTCACCAGCCGATAGACATGGCCGGAGAGGCAGGTGATCAGGATCTCGCCATTGGCGCGGGCGAGCAGGCCGCTCGGCTGATCGAGGCCCGAGGCGAGCGTTTCGCGCCCCTTCCCTTTGGCATCCACCGCCAGCAGGCGACCTCCGCCGGTGACAAAGTGGCCGCTCGGGAAATCGAACTGGCCCAATTCGAGGATGAGGAGACGACTATCGGGCGCAAAGGCAAGCGCGACCGGCGCATCGAGGCCGGTCACCTCCGGCCGGGCCGTTTTCTCGGTGCCATTCAGCGCGAGCGAAACGACGGCTCCACCCTTGGCGACGAAGGGAAAGCCGCCGAGCAAGGCAATGTAGACGCGGTCGCCATGCACGGCGATCCCGGTCGGGACGGCGTCGACTTCATAAGGCTGGGCCTTGCCGGAAAATTCCGTGGGCGACAGGCTTTGCATTTGTTCGGCCGCATGTTTTATCCGGGGAAATTCCAGTACCGTTGCGAGCGCGCCGTCCGGGGCCAAGCGCATCAGCGCGTTCTTGCCCGAATCGACGATGAGCCACCCCCGCTCCGACCAGGTAAAATCATAGGGGTTCCAAAATCCGTCCGCCTTGACGAGGGGAGAGATTGTCGCGTCTGGAGATGCTTCGAGGAAGGCATGGTCGCCCGGGCGCGCATCGCGAGAGCTGTCCGGCCAACCCTGGGTGACATAGACTCGACCAGCGTGAATCGCCACTTTGTAAGGGCCGGTCGGCTGGCCCAGCACATCGATGCCGGTGGGGCGCGGCGGCATCAGATCCTGCAGCCCGCCATCTGGCGCGCGACGCACGACGCGACCGGTCCGGAGATCCGTCAGAAGCAGGTTCGGCCCATCTTCGGCGATGCCCGACGGGATCCCGAACCCGGTCGATATTTCGCTCAGCATGTAGACGGGTGCGGCGCGCGGCTCGGCTTGGACCAGCACGACGCTCAGGCCGAGCACACCGAGCACCAGGAAGGGGACCGTCAATCGGCGGCGCAGCGAAAGCCTCCATTGGCGGCGAAGCGAAAATCGCCGCGATAAGCGAGCCGATAGGTCGCGCGCAGCTTCTGATCGTCGCTATTCCAGGCGCCGCCGCGCAGCACACGGAATTCGTGGCGCTCCTCGGCCGGTTGCGTCCCGTAGGGATTGTACCAGCCATCGACCCATTCCCAGACATTTCCGGTGAGATCGCTGATTCCTTCGGGATTGTTGCCTTTGGGAAAGGCGCCAACGGGCGCCGTTGCCGGATAGCCGTCCTTGTCGTCGGGCATGCAGCAATGCGCCCCGCCCCGGTTGGCACGGTCGGGCGTCGGCGCCTGATTGCCCCAGGCATAAAGTTTTCCGCCGGTTCCACGCGCCGCGCGCTCCCATTCCTGTTCGGTAGGCAGGCGCAGGCCGAAATAGCGGCAGAAGCCGTTCGCATCGTCCCAGCTCACGCCCACGACGGGATGGGCATCGAGCCCTAGCACGGGGTGCTGATCGAAGAAGCTCGCCCGGGCGCCGCTCGCCTGGACATAGGCGCGGAATTCTCGATTGGTGATCTCGAATTTGTTGAGCCGGAAGGAGCGGAGCGTCAGGTGCTGTTCCGGCTTTTCATTGGGGAGGCTGTTGTCGCTGCCGAAGATGAAAGTCCCGCCCGCAATCGGGATTAGGGGATTCTCGGCAAACCGCCACCCTTGCTGTGCAAACGCGACCAGCGGAAAAAGCACCGATGTGAGTAAGACCAGATATCTCACGCGCGCAACCGCTGCTCGCTCGCGGCATCGAACAGAAAGCTGCGCCCCGGCACGACCGCGAGCGCGACAGGCGCATCGACCGCAGCGGTAAAATCCTTATCCACCCGGACGGTGACCAACGTCTCGTCCACCATGACGGTCAGCAGGGCAGAATCCCCAGTCAGTTCGACGGAAAAGACCCGGCCATGAATCTGGCCGCCCGCGGAATCAGCCGCGACTGAGAGGTCCTCTGGCCGGATACCCAGCACGATATTCTTGCGCTCGCCCGAGAGCGGCACAGGCACGCGCACGTCGCGCGCCTCAAACTGACCCGAGACGACCTCGCCCGAGAGGAAGTTCATGCCTGGCGAGCCGATGAAGCCCGCCACGAACAGATTGGCAGGGTCGTTATAGATGTCGCGCGGCGACGCCAGCTGCTGGATGACGCCCTTGTTCATCACCGCCACCCGGCTGGCCAGGGTCAATGCCTCGATCTGGTCGTGCGTGACATAAATGGTGGTGGTCTTGAGCTCGTGATGCAGATGCTTGAGCTCGGCCCGCATCTGGACGCGCAACTTGGCATCGAGGTTGGAGAGCGGTTCGTCCATGAGAAAGACCGTCGGCCGGCGCACCAGCGCGCGCGCGAGCGCGACGCGCTGGCGTTGACCGCCGGACAGCGCGCGCGGCAGCCGCTCGAGATAGTCCTCGATCGCCACCTTGCGCGCGGCTTCGAGCACCTGGAGACGCCGCTCCTCCCGAGGAATGCCGCGGACCTTGAGCGGATATTCGATGTTCTGGAACACGCTCATATGCGGGTAGAGCGCGTAGGATTGAAACACCATCGCCACGTCGCGATATTTCGGCAAAATGTCATTCACCCGCCGGCCGGCGATGGATATATCGCCCGCGCTCGCGTAATCCAGGCCGGCCACCAGCCGCATAGTCGTGGTCTTGCCGCAGCCCGATGGGCCGAGCAGCACCAGGAATTCCCCCTCCTCGACCGCGAGCGTCAGATCGCGCACGGCGACGAATTCCCCGTAGCGCTTCCACACATTCTTGAGCGTAACGTCAGCCATTATCCCTTCACCGCGCCGAACGACAGGCCGCGCACCAGATGGCGCTGGACCGCGAATGCAAAAAGGACGATCGGCACACAGGCCGCGAAACCCGAAGCACTGATTTCCCCCCATTCAGTCTTATATTGCGTAATCCGGCCGGCAATGCCAATCGGCAAAGTGTTGGCGTTCTCGGTTTCGGTCAGGATCAGGGCGAACAAGAATTCGTTCCAGGATAGGATCAGGCAGAAAATCGCGGTCGCGGCAAGGCCGGGGCGCGCCAGCGGCAGGATGATGCGCAGGAAGGCGCCTAGCGCCGTGTCGCCATCGATCTGCGCCGATTCCTCAAGATCACGGGGGATGTCGGCGAAATAGCTGCGCATCATCCAGGTCACGAAGGGCAGGTTGAAGCCGGTATAAGCGATAACCAATGTCATTTTGCTGTCAAGCAGATGGAGCACCGAGAAAAAGATATAAAGCGGTACGATCGAGACGATCGGCGGCATCATGCGGGTCGAGAGAATCCAGAAGGCCACATGCCGCTTGGCTCGTCCGTAATCGTAGCGCGCCAGCGCATAGCCCGCCATGGTGCCGATCGCAAGCGAGAGTATGGTCGTGAAGACCGCCACGATCAGCGAATTCAGCATATAGATCAGGAACGGGCGTTCGACAAAGGCCTGGATGTAATTATAGAGCGTCGGGTGAGGAATAAGGAGCGGCGGGACGGCGAACATATCGAGGCGGCTCTTCAAGGAATTGCTGAACAACCAGAAAACCGGAAAGACCGTATAGACGAGCGCGAAGGCGATGACGACCCACGCCACCATCGGCCGCCATCCGCTATCCCTGCCGCCGCTCGTCATTCCGCGAGCTTCATCCGCCGGAGAAGCCAGCTCGAGAAGGTCATGGTTACGACCAGCATGAAGATCGAGATGGCGGCGGCATAGCCGAGGTCGAAGAAACGGAAGGCCACCTTATAGATATAAAAGCTCAGCGTCTCGGTGGCGGCGGCCGGCCCGCCCAACGTCAGGATGAAGACCTGATCGAACAGCCTGAAGGCATCCATGATTCTGAGCAGCAGGGTGATGGCGATGACAGGGCGCAGGAAAGGCCATGTCAAATCGCGGAACTTCTGCCAGGCATTGGCGCCGTCGATCTCGGCGGCCTCGAAAGGCTCGACCGGCATGCTGGCCAGCCCGGCCAGGCACATGAGGAAGATGAAGGGCGTCCATTCCCAGATATCGACGAGCACGATCGAGAGCATAGCGGTCCCAAAGCCCGACGCCCATTGCAGAGCCGGCAAGCCAAGCGCGCGCAGGAAACTGTTGATGATCCCGAAATCGGGCTGGTACATGAGTTTCCAGACGATGGCGACCGAGATGGGCGGCAACATCATGGGCAGCATCAGGATCGTCTTGACGAAATTGAGCCGCCGCACGTAGCGGTCCACCAAAAGGGCGAAGCTGAGGCCAAGCAGGAACTCGACCGATACCGCGGAAACAGTGAATTCCAGTGTGCGCCACAGGGAATTGTGGAACTTGTCGTCGCTCAATAATCGAACGAAATTGTCGAGGCCGACCCACTGGCTGTTGGTGGGATCGGCCGGATCATATTTCTGGAACGCGACCGCGTACATGTAAAGGGTCGGAAAAGCGGTCAAGCCGAGCAGAATCAATACCGCCGGCGCCAGAAAAATATATTTGAGGTTGCGCTCGACCCAGGCCTCCCAAAAGGGAGCCGCGGGTGACAAGGAAAGCGCGGTCATATCAGCTACCGGGGAAAGGTGGACAGGGAGACCTGCTCCCTGTCCACGTTCATTACTAATCAGCGGGCGACGATCTTCTTGATCGCTTCCTGGGCGTTCATCAGCGCTTGATCGGCGCTCTGTTGGCCCGCCACCGCCTTGGACAGTTCCGCTCCAAGCGCGTTCTCGATTTCCGGCCATTTCGGGTGACGCGGCCGTGGGGTCGAGAAATTGATCGCATTCATGAGGGTGGGGAAATGGCGGAACTGCGGCTGCGACGTCAATTCGGGATCCGTGAAGACCGAGAAGCGCACCGGCGGATTGCCGCGCATCGCGGATTTCTTGATCTCCTCGGGCGAGGTAGCCCAAACCATGAAGTCGAACGCGGCCTTCTTGTGCTTGGCCGCCCGCATGATGCCCATCAGCCAATGGCCGATCTCCGACGTGCCGGCGCGCGTCCCGTCGGGGATCTTGGTGTAGGCGATCTTGCCCACGACCTTGCTCTGACTGGGATCCTCGAAGGTTGCCACCCAATTGGGCCAGTTGATCGAGCTTGCCGCCCGTCCCTGCGCCATATAGGTGCCGACCTCGTCCGCATTGAAGCTCTCGACGCCGGGAGGTGACACCTGCTTGAGCTGCAAGAAGATCTCCATCGCCTTGTGCGCCTCGGGCGTGAGCAGATTAGGCTGGCGCTTGTCGTCGAACAGCTGACCGCCATAGGACCAGAAGATCGGCATGAAGTCCGCCACCACCGGGTTGCCCTCGGCGGCACGCATGACATAGCCGAAATTCTGGCCGTTGCCTTCCTTGGAGATCTCGCCCGCAACCCGGATCACATCGTCCCAACTCTTGGGAGCGCCGGTGACGCCGTGCTTGCCGAACTGGTCGGGATCATAGAAAAACATCTGCGCGTTGCCGACATAGGGCAGACACACATAGGGTCCGGTATTGTAGGGATTGCGGCAGAGTGCTAGCGACTTGCCGAGGAAATCATTGTCAGGCCCGTCCGTTCCCGCCGTCTTGAAGTACGAACCCAGGGGTTCGAGGTAATTGTTCTCGGCGAAAAGCGGCAGCCAGGGATCATCCATGAGCACGATGTCGTAGGCGCCGGATTTTTGCGCACCGGCATTCTGCGCCTTCTCCAGCAAGTTGGCATAGGGCGCCTGCACGATGTCGATCTTGATATGCTTGAGCTGCTCGTAATCGCTGGCGGCGGCCTTCAACCCGTCGCCTTCCGAGCCCGCCGGGATGGCGATCGTCAAATCGGCGGCAGCGGCCCCGCCCAGGCCAAAAGCGACGGCCAGGACCGCGGCTACGCAGCTCGCTTTCCAGGAATAGAAAATCTGCTTTATGGACATCCTTATTTACCTCCCAAGATGGGCCAGTTGCGCCCGAAGGCAGGATAACCATTCACCTGTCGGGCGGCAAGCGGAAGAAAATACCGCAAATCTGGACCTGCCAGCACGGCGCCGGATGATCCGTTCCTTGTGCCGCCTGCCGAGACTCAAAACAACGTGCACAGCTCAGCAGGTTGTCTGCCGTTCCGGACGGGGAAACGGCTCCAGCTATAGAAAGTGCCGCTCTGGTCCTATGCCGTATTTAGTAATATAATTGCGAGACACGAGCAAAAGAGGAAATTTTATGCGGACGCACCACCTCGACGCCATCGACATTCAAATCTTGAGCGATCTCCAGCGCCGGGGTCGCATGACCAATGTCGAACTCGCCGAGCGGGCCGGCATTTCCGCGCCGCCCTGCCTGCGCAGAATGCGCGCCCTTGAGCAAGCAGGCTACATCGCGGCCTATCACGCCGATCTCAATCCAGAATTATTGGGATTCGGCGTGACGCTCTTCGCCCAGGTCGGGCTGGTCAGCCAGGCCGAGCAGGATCTTACCGCCTTCGAGGAACGCGTGCGCGCCTGGCCGCTGGTTCGCGAATGCTACATGCTCGCTGGAGACGTAGATTTTTTGCTTAAAATTGTCGCGCCCGACTGGGACGCCTATCAGAAGTTCCTGACCACCCAGCTCACGCCCGCGCCCAATGTCAGCCACGTTAAGAGCGCGCTCGCCATCCGCGTCTCCAAACGCGAGCCGGGCGTCCCCATGGAACTCATCGCTCCGACGCATTCACCCCCGGGACGGGTGGGATGATCGGCAGGACTGGCCAACGTTATTCTCAATCCCTCTTTCGGAGAAGTTTCGGTTGGTGGCCTGACTGGCCTAGAAGTTAGTTTTATTCTCACTTGACTCTCCATCACGCAAGCGTTCAAGGACGAGAGGAATTTCTTTGCTTATGGAAGCCAGCCTAGCGTGGATAGCCGACTCACGTTCTTGATGTAAGGCCAAAGTCAGGTAAACTTTTCGTCCCAGTTTGTCATACATATA
>DATAGZ010000007.1:0-130833 GCA_036263455.1 Dongiaceae bacterium | reverse complement strand
CCGAGCCGCACCTATGTCGCGAGCTTCAATTTCAAGGGCGCGGACCAGCAGAAGAGGGTGGGCCAGCTCTCGGGCGGCGAACGCAACCGCGTGCATCTTGCGAAGATGCTGAAATCGGGCGCCAATGTCCTGCTTCTCGATGAACCGACCAACGATCTCGATGTCGACACGCTGCGTTCGCTTGAGGAGGCCCTGCTCGAGTTCGCGGGCTGCGCCATTATCATCAGCCACGACCGCTGGTTCCTCGATCGTATCGCAACCCATATGCTCGCCTTCGAAGGCGATTCGCACGTCGAGTGGTTCGAAGGCAATTATGCCGCCTACGAGGCGGACCGCAAGCGCCGGCTCGGCCATGATTCGGACCAGCCGCACCGCCTCCGCTATAAGCCGCTGGCGCGGGCGTGACCACACTCATTCATTTTTTGGGCGCGGTCGCGCTGGTACTTTGGGGATTGCGCATGGTGCGAAAGGGTATCATGCGCGCCTATGGTCCCTGGCTTGGCCAATCGCTCGGCAGGACCCTGAACAATCGCTGGGCCGCCTTGACAGCCGGGCTCGGCGTCACGCTTCTGCTGCAGAGTTCGCAGGCGACCTCGCTGCTGGTCGCGGGATTCGCGGCGCGCCAGGTCATTTCGGGCGGCGCGGCGCTCGCGGTGATGCTTGGCGCCGATATCGGCACCGCGCTCGTCGCCCAGGCCTATTCCTTCCGCATCGATTGGATATCGCCCGCGTTGATTTTCGTGGGCTGGCTCATGTTCACGAAAATTCAGCAGGCCAAGGGCCACGATCTCGGGCGCGCCATCGTCGGGCTTGGTCTCGTTCTGCTCGGCCTTCATTTGATCGGCGCCGTCGCCGCGCCGCTCGCCCAATCGCCGGACATCGCCGAGATCCTCACCATCTTCGCCGCGGCGCCGCTCAGTGGGATTCTGCTGGGCGCGGCATTGACCGCCGCCGCCGCTTCGAGCCTCGCCATCATCTTGCTTGTCGCTTCGCTGATGCAGACAGGCATCCTGCCCCTGCCGCTTGGGCTCATGATGGTCCTGGGCGCCAACCTCGGCAGCGCGATCCTGCCCATCCTCGCCAATGCATCCGCGCCGCCCGAGCAACGGCGCATTCCCATCGGCAACGGCGCGTTTCGCTTGATCGGCTGCGTGATTTTCGCGGGCGTTTTGCCGGCGCTTCTGCCCTATCTTAGCGTGATCCATGCCGAGCCGTGGCGGCAGGCGTTGGATTTTCATGTCCTGTTCAATGTCACGCTGGCGGCCCTGTTTATCTTCTTCGTGCATGGGAGTGCGCGGCTGCTCGAACGGTTCTGGCCGACCGTGACGAGCGATGGCGAACCCGGCCGGCCTCGCTATCTCGGTCCCGCGACTACGCCTTCGGTGGCGCTCGCCAATGCCGCGCGCGAAGTATTGCGGCTCGGCGACCTGGTGGGAGATATGCTGCGCAAGTCGCTGCAGGTTTTTCGCAGCGACGATCGCAAACTTATCGGCCGGGTGAGCGAGCTCGACAATCATGTCGACAGGCTCAACCGTGAAATCAAGCTCTATTTGTCCCAGGTGGCACTGAAGTCCGAGGATCGGATCGAACAGATGCGCATCCATAATTTGATTCTGCTCACCACCAACCTCGAACATATCGGCGATATCGTCGATAAGGGGCTCATGGCGCTCGCGGCCAAGAAGCTCAAATACCACCTGCAATTTTCCCCGGAAGGGGCGAGCGAACTCGTCGCCATCCATGAACGGCTCACCCACAATCTCGATCTCGCGCTCAATGTCTTCGTCAGCGGCGACAAACAGCTCGCCCGCCAGCTCTATGCGGAGAAAAAGGTCTTCCGCGACATGGAGCGCCAGGCGGCAGCGCACCATCTCGAGCGCCTGCGCTCCGGCCGCACCGATACGATCCAGACCAGCGCACTCCATCTCGATATTCTCCGCGACCTCAAGCGAATCAACGGTCATCTCACGGCGCTGGTTCAACCCATCCTCGAGAATGCGGGTGAGCTGCATCCCTCGCGTCTCAAAGCCGAGTCAATCGATAATAACAAAAACATAGTGTAATTACTAAAAAGCTGTGTAATTTATGTTGACGTTGATCTGCCGCCAGATTACGGTCTCCTTGAGGCGCCAGTGACCCTTTTTCCTCTTTTTCTCGACGTAACGGGTCGAAAGATCGTAATTGCCGGAGGAACGGAAGCGGCCTTCGCGAAGGCGCGCCTGGTCCTTGAGGCCAGCGCCATGCTTGAGGTGACGTCACCCGACCTCATTCCTGAATTCGCAGCCTGGATAGAAGGCCGCGCGCGCTGGAACCGGCGCGCCTTTACTTCCCAGGATCTTCAAGCATGCGCGCTGGTGATTGCCGCCGGCAACGAGGAAGAGGATGGAAGGATCGCCGCCCTTGCCCGCGCCGCCGCTATTCCTTGCAATGTGGTCGACCGTCCAGAAATGGGCACGGTGGTCATGCCGGCCGTGATTACCCGGGGGGACGTCGTTATTGCCGTCAGCACCCAGGGCGCTTCGCCCGTCTTGGCGCAGAGAATCCGTGCCGCGATCGAAGAGGCGCTGCCGCCACGTCTGGACCGTTTGGCCAATTTTGCGCGCCGTTTCCGTGGCGCCGTACGGACGCGCATTGACGACAGCAAGCGTCGGCGCCTCTTTTGGGATCGCATCTTCTCCGGCCCGATTGCCGAGGACATCATGGCGGGAAACGAGGGGCGCGCCAGCCGGTCCCTGATCCGCGCCCTGAACGGTGCGCCGCTTCCCGAGCCAGTGGCGACGCTGACGACGATTGCCGCGCGGTGCGCGGACGATCTCACGCTGCGTGAAATGCGCGCGCTGCGGCAGGCGGATAGGCTCTTTGTCGAAGGGGCCGTGGACCCCGACATCCTGCGGCTCGCCCGGCGCGATGCCGTGCTCCATGCAGGCAGCCCGAGCGGCGAATCCGGTAATATCGTATGGCTGCGCCGCGCGGAAATGTCCCAGGCGGTGTGGCGATGAAGGCGATCACCGCCAATCGTCTCCACGAAGGAGACGTCGTCTATTTAACTGCGGAAGGAAAATGGGTATCGTCGCTGGCGCAGGCGCGACTCTTCTCCGATGAAGCGGCGGTTGCCGCAGCGCTCGCCGAGGCGGAGCAGGCTGTCGCCGCGCGGCGGATCGTCGCACCTTATGCTTTCGCCGTGGCACAAGACGCTCAAGGCGTCATCGCGGCACTCTCCACGCGTGAGCAGATCCGGGCCAGCCGCAATCCAACCATTGCCGTCGATCACGGCAGCTGGCAGGAGAATCGCTGATGTATCGCTACGATGAATTCGACGAGACTTTCGTGCGCGAGCGTGTGCGGCAGTTTCGCGGTCAGGTCGAACGCCGTCTCGAAGGTGCATTGAGCGAGGATGAATTCCGCCCGCTCCGCCTCAAGAACGGCCTCTATCTCCAGCTCCACGCGTATATGTTGCGTGTCGCCATCCCCTACGGCGTTCTGAGTAGCAGGCAGATGCGGCAGCTCGCCATGATTGCCCGCCGCTTTGACCGCGGCTACGCCCATTTCACCACCCGCCAGAATGTGCAGTACAATTGGCCCAAGCTGGGCGATGTGCCGGATATTCTCGAGGCGCTTGCCGATGTCGAAATGCACGCATTGCAGACCTCGGGAAATTGTATCCGCAACGTTACCGCCGATCAGTTCGCGGGCGTTGCCCGCGATGAAATTGCCGATCCCCGGCCTTGGTCAGAATTGATCCGTCAATGGTCGAGCCTGCATCCCGAATTTTCCTACCTGCCGCGCAAATTCAAGATCGCGGTGAGTGGATCGCCCCATGATCGGGCGGCGCTGCGCGTCCATGACATCGGTCTGCGTCTGGTCAGGAATGAGGAAGGCGCGTTGGGCTTCGAAGTCATGGTCGGGGGCGGGCAGGGGCGGACACCGGTCCTGGCCGTGACCATCGCCTCGTTTGTCCCTGCTGCGGACATCCTGCCTTATTGCGAGGCGGTCGTGCGCGTCTATAACATGCAGGGACGGCGCGACAATATTTATAAGGCACGTATCAAGATCCTTGTTCAGGCGCTGGGCGCCTCGGAATATGCGCGGCTGGTCGCGGAGGAATTCGAAAAGATCAAGGGCACGCCTCTCGGTCATGTACCCGAGGAAGAAATCGCACGGATCGCGCGCTACTTCGCTCCTCCCGCCTATGATGCGCTGCCCGATGATTCGCCCGAGCTCGAGGCCGCGCAAAGGATGGATCTCGGTTTCGCCCGGTGGTGCCGCACGAATCTCTGGCCTCACCGCGTGCCGGGCTATCGCATCGTGACGGTTTCGCTCAAGACGCCGGGAGCGGTGCCAGGAGATGCCTCGGCCGACCAGATGGATGCGCTCGCCGCCCTCGCCCAGGAATTTTCCGCCGACGAGATTCGGGTCACCCATCATCAGAACCTGGTCTTGCCGAACGTCCGCGCCCGGGATTTGCCCGCCGTCTATGACAAGCTGCGCGCCATCGGACTTGCCGCCGGCAATATCGGTCTTATCAGCGATATCATCGTTTGCCCGGGTCTGGATTATTGCAACCTTGCCAATGCGCGGTCGATTCCGATTGCCCAGAAGATCGCGCGCCGCTTCGATGATCCGGCCATGCTCGCTACCATTGGCGAGCTGCGGCTCAACATTTCCGGCTGCATCAACGCTTGCGGCCACCATCATGTCGGCCATATCGGCATTCTGGGCGTCGACAAGCAGGGACAGGAACTCTATCAGCTGACCTTGGGCGGATCTTCCGCCGAGGATGCCAGTATAGGCAAAATCATGGGGCCGGGCTTTCCTGCCGACGATGTTCCCGACGCCATCGCGCGCCTGATCGATTCTTACCTCGCCCATCGGTCGAGTTCGGAGGAACGGTTTCTGGATTGCTATCGCCGGATCGGGGCCGAACCCTTCAAACGAGCGCTTTATGACGGCCATTCTTAAAGAGGGTCGCCTTATCAAGGATCTATGGGTGCCGATCGAAGACGAGGCGATCGTGCCGGCGGAGGGGTCCATCATCGTGACCCTTGCCCAGTGGCAACGCGCGCGCGCGACGCTTGCGGGGCACAGCTTGGGTATCCGGCTGCGATCCGATGAACCGCCGGCCCTGATTGCCGCAGATCTCGACAATTTTTCCCTGATCGCGCTCGAATTCCCCCGCTTCGGTGATGGGCGCGCCTATTCGCATGCCCGCATTCTGCGCGAGCAGCTCGGCTATCGCGGCGAATTGCGCGCGGTAGGCAATGTGCTGCGCGATCAATATCTCTTCATGCTTCGGTGTGGATTCGATACGGTCGATATCGGGGATCCTCGCCAGGCGCCGGGTTTTCTGGCGGCAGCCGAGGAATTCAGCGTCTTCTATCAACCGGCCGCCGATGGTCGCAAGCCGGCCTGGGCGCTGCGCCACCAGCGTTGATCGCTTGCTTTTTCAAGAGTGATTGCGCAGATTGGCGGCGAAAGAGGGGACCATGGCACACCATCCGATTGGAATAATCTGCGCAATGGCGCAAGAGCTGGCCGCGCTGCGCGGCTCGCTCGCCAATGTCGAGGTGATTCGTGTGCTCGACCGCGAGGCCTATCGTGGCACGATTGACGGACGCGAAGTAATTCTGGTTCAGTCAGGCGTGGGCAAGGTCGCCTCGGGCATGGTGGCGGTAACGCTACTCAGCCAATTCCATTGCCGGCCCTTGATGATCTCCGGCGTGGCGGGCGGACTCGATCCCAAGCTCGGCATCGGTGATCTGGTGATCGGCACCCAGTTGGTCCAGCACGATTACGGCCATTTAACGGACAAGGGGATCAAGCCGTTCAAGCCCGGCATTTCCCCGGTTGGCGAACCGGAGCAGGATTATATCTATAAGGTTCCCGAGGATGTCATCGCGAAGCTGAAGAACGCGCTGGCCCATGTCACGTTGCCATCCCTGCCTGGCGATATCGTCGCGGGCGGACGCACGCCGCACCTCGTCTTCGGTACGATTGCCAGCGGCGATCAATTCATCAACAGCGAGACCAAGCGGACCCAGCTTCATGCTGAATTCGGCGCCCAAGCCGCCGAGATGGAGGGGGCCTCGACGGCCCAGGCGGCGGAACTGTTCGGCACCTATGTTATCAATGTCCGCTCGATGAGCGATCTATGCGGCCAGGAATCCCATCTGGACTTCCCCCGCTTCCTGCTCGCGACGGCCCCGGTCGCCGCCGACGTGGTCCGGCGCATCGCCGCCGTGATCTAGGCTCCTTTAGCCTCAATGCGAACTGGCGCCGGTTCGCGATACTTCGGATCTGCCTTGGGCGGGAGCCGAGAGTATCGCTTACGGTGCGTGTGCTAGATAATTGCCGAGGCTTCCGCCTGCTTTTGCTGGCGGAGCATTTCCTCCTGCCGCTGGCGATAGAGCAGGGTGAAATCTATCGGATTGATGTTCAGCGGAGGGAAGCCGCCATTCTGTGTGGCGAGGCTGATCAGATTGCGCGCAAAGGGAAAGAGCAGCCGGGGCGCCTCAATCGTCAGGAGCGGCATCACCGCTTCCTGCGGCACGCGGCCTAGCCGGAAAATCCCTGCATAATCGACCTCGGCAACATACAGGACCTTTTCCCCGCTCTTCGCCTCGACGCCAAGAAGCAGGGAAACCTCGATATCGGCCTGGGTCAATTGCTTCATGCGCACATCGACCTTGACCGCACCGGTAGGCGCTGCCTGCGGGGCAGTTAGGTTTTCCGCGCCCGCCGGATTCTCGAAGGAAAAATCCTTGAGATACTGAGTCACGACGGTGAGGGGAGGCTGCTGCTGCTCGTTTTGGACCGGAGCGCCGGCCTGCGTGTCATTCATAGGAATCCTTTCGATTCCATGTACTTATCAGAATTCCCTACCCGCAGCAACGTTTTGCCTCGGCTGGGGAACAAAGCGGTGACATTCCGCGAGAGGCCAGGGAACAGTCTTGTGCTTTAAAGTCTTAAATACTTCAATATGTTGTAGGTAATAGTTAATGTAAAATATGAGGTTGCTTCTTTGTCCAATCCTTGCGCGCCGAGTCGCGGTAATCTTGCCCTGGATTCCATAAAAAACGGAGAACATTAGGGAGAACGTTCTTGTGCGACTCGGCACGAGTCGGCCATAAAATTCTCCCACACCGAAAGACCTACTGCGACGCTCTCGTTTTTCAGCCCTGAATCGGTTATGAGTGGCGATACGTCATCACAATTGGGAAATGAGGCCAGAGGCAGGGATGAGCAATCGACAGATCCTTGAGAATAGACCGGGCTGGCGCAATTTTTTCATAAGCCGCTTGCTCGAGCTATTAGGGTCCGGCCTCCTGGTCTTGGCTTTTGCCTTGTTCCTGGCGCTCATTACCATTCATAACGGCGATCCGGGTTTCACCCGCGCGAGCGGCGCCAGGGTGGGAAATATCATGGGGCCGGTGGGGGCGTATGTGGCTGATATCGGGTGGGAGGGGCTTGGGCTTGCCGCCTTACTCCTGCCATTCGTTCCGGCCATGTGGGGCGCCCAGCTGCTGCGTCACCGGCTGCTGCCGCGCTGGTGGGCGCGCCTGTTGACATGGCCAATCGCCTGTCTTTCAGCCGCAACTACCTTAGCAGTCCTCCCCTTTGGTGGAACATGGCCCTTTACGGCAGGTTTGGGCGGTTTTGCCGGCCGGATGATCCTCACAGGGAGCCAAGGCGACGGCGGTATCGCGGGCTTGGCCCGCCGGTATGGCATTCCCGCCCTGGCGGGCAGCTTTGAAGCAACCATGGCCGTTTTCATGCTTGCGATCACGTTTCCTCTCCTCTATGCAACCCTCGGCCTGCATTGGCGCAGCTATGTGAGCACCGGCCGGGCCGTGCAGAAATGGCTCTCGGCGGCGCGGGCAGGCCCCTTGCCGAGCGTCTTCGCCCGGCGTGCTCAAGGCGGTACTGGTCGGGCGATGCCGCCGCACCCCGCTTCACCCGGCATTGCGCGGCCCACAGCGGCGCAAATGCCTGCCCGGCGCCCCGCGATACCCTTCCTGTCTCATCTCGGCCCCGTCCGACGCGACACAACCGCACCGGGGCCGGTACGGCAGGAGCCGCATCTCGGCCTCACTGCCGCTGCGCCTGTTGTCATGACATCTGCCGCCGCCATGGCGCCGTCGCGCGCCGATCAGCTACGCATCCCCGAACCGGTTGCCGCGCAAGCCTCAGCGTTGGTCGAGCCGCCGGTGCCGCCTGCGCGCCGGCCCAAGCGCGCGCGCGCCAGCCCGCAGCCCGCGCTCGCCTTCGAAGCGGAGCCCACTTTTCAGCTGCCGCCGCTGGATTTCCTCGCCCTGCCCAAGGCCAATGAATTCGTCCAGCAGGTGAATGCCGAGAGTCTGGAGAAGAACGCCCGCCTGCTCGAGACGGTGCTCGACGATTTCGGCGTCAAGGGTCAGATCGTGAAAGTCCGCCCGGGTCCGGTCGTCACGCTTTATGAGCTCGAACCAGCGCCAGGCACAAAGACCAGCCGGGTCGTTTCCTTGGCCGACGATATCGCCCGGTCGATGGCTGCGCTCTCGGTGCGGATTGCGGTCGTGCCGGGGCGCTCGGTGATCGGAATCGAGCTCCCCAACGCACAGCGCGAAACGGTGTCGCTTCGCGAATTGCTCGACGAGGAAGGGGGCGCCGCCAATGGCGCCCGGCTCGCTTTGGCGCTCGGCAAGGATATAGGCGGTCAGCCGATGGTCGTCGATCTCGCGCGCATGCCGCATCTGCTCATCGCAGGTACCACCGGCTCGGGCAAGTCGGTGGCGATCAACACGATGATCCTGTCGCTGCTGTATCGGCTGACTCCCGATCAGTGCAAATTCATCATGATCGACCCCAAAATGCTCGAGCTTTCGGTCTATGACGGTATTCCTCACCTGCTCGCCCCGGTGGTGACCGAGCCACGCAAGGCGATCGTCGCCCTGAAATGGGTAGTGCGCGAAATGGAAAATCGCTACCGCGCGATGTCCAAGCTCAGCGTGCGCAATATCGACGGGTTCAACCAAAGGGTCGAACAGGCGCGGCGAGAGGGCGAGAGCTTGATGCGCAAGGTGCAGACCGGTTTCGACCCCGCCACGGGCAAGCCGATCTACGAGGAGGAGCCGTTCGACCTCACGCCCTATCCCTATATCGTGGTAATCGTCGATGAAATGGCCGACCTTATGCTGGTCGCGGGCAAGGATATTGAAGCGGCGATCCAACGGCTCGCGCAGATGGCGCGCGCGGCGGGCATCCATCTGGTCATGGCCACCCAGCGCCCCTCGGTGGATGTGATCACCGGAACCATCAAGGCCAATTTCCCGACCCGCATCTCCTTCCACGTCACGACCAAGATCGATAGCCGCACCATCCTCGGCGATATCGGAGCCGAGCAGCTGCTTGGCCAAGGCGACATGCTTTATATGGCCAACGGCGGGCGGATCACGCGCGTTCACGGCCCGTTCGTTTCCGACCGGGAGGTGGAAAGCATCGTTCAATTTCTCAAGGCCCAGGGCGAGCCCGCTTATCTCGAGGACGTCACGGAGGAACCCGCGGAAGGAGACAGTGCGGTGGGCGTTACCGGCGGTGGCGGCGAAGGCGAGGACGGCCAGCTCTACGATCAAGCGGTGGCGATCGTGGTGCGCGAGCGCAAGGCTTCGACGAGCTTCATCCAGCGGCATCTGCAAATCGGCTACAATCGCGCGGCGCGCCTGATCGAGCGCATGGAAAAAGAAGGAATCGTCTCATCGGCCAACCATGCCGGCAAGCGAGAGATACTGGCACCCGGCGGGCAGTGACGGATCCATATTGACTTCCCGCCCGGGCGCCGTTCTATACATGCCATGAGCAAAATCATCTGGCTGGCCTCTTATCCCAAATCGGGCAATACCTGGATGCGTGCCTTTCTGCACAATCTCCTCCAAGCGCCGGAGGAGGGGTACGACATCAATAAAATGACCGATTTCACCTTCAGCGATTCCTCGATTTTCTGGTATCGCCATTTCATCCGCAAGCCGCGCGAGGAATGGAACGACCAGGACGTCGCCGATGCGCGCTGGGACGTGCAACGCATGCTTTGCCTACAGCACCCCGACAATGTTTTCGTCAAGACGCACAACGCTCTTATGCAATATATGTCTCGTCCGCTCATCCATATGGACTGGACGGCGGGCGCCATCTATGTCGTGCGCAATCCGCTCGATGTCGCGGTCTCCCTCACCCACCATTATGGGGTGGAGATCGGGCGGGCGGTCGAGATCATCAACGATACCGGGACCGGTGCGACAGGCAATGCCTATGCCGTCTACGAGGTTCATAACAACTGGAACGGCCACGTGCGCTCCTGGACCAGGCATCCACAGCCGAGCCTGCATATCGTCCGGTACGAGGATATGTTGGAGAAGCCGCGCGACACCTTCACCAGAGTGACGCAGTTTCTCGGCCTGCCCGCTCCCCCGGAGCGCATCGATCATGCCATCGAGATGGCGAGCTTCAAGAAGTTACGGGAGCAGGAGGAGCAGAAGGGTTTCCGCGAACGCTCGGACAAGGCCGAGAAATTCTTCCGCGAAGGCCGCTCCGGCCAGTGGCGCGACGTCCTGTCCCCGGCCCAGATCGAGCGAATCGTCACGGCCAATCGCGAGCAAATGGAACGGTTCGGCTATCTGCCGGCATGATCGGTACCTCGTTTTTCCCGGTTTTACATGAGGTTTTAGCCATTGACAGAAGGGCGGCGGACCCTATAATGCGCGGCTCGTCATCACCGTCACCGGCCGGGTTTCTTCGGTCCGGGCGGTGATCTTCGACTTTGGCTGAGGAGACAGTATGGCGCGTATTGCCGGCGTGAACATTCCGACCCAGAAGCGGGTCGTGATCGCGCTTCGTTATATCCATGGCATTGGCCCAAAAAAGGCTGGGGAAATCTGCGAAAAAGTGGGAATCCCCAGCGAACGGCGGGTCAATCAGTTGAGCGATGCCGATATCGCCCGCATTCGCGAGGTCATCGATCGCGATTACCGCGTGGAGGGAGACCTGCGCCGCGAGGTTGCCGTCAACATCAAGCGCCTCATGGATCTGGGCTGCTATCGCGGACTGCGCCATCGCAAAGGTTTGCCAGTGCGTGGTCAGCGGACTCACACCAATTCGCGTACCCGCAAGGGTAAGGCGCGCCCAATCGCGGGCAAGAAAATCGCCAAGAAATAGTCAGGATCGATCATGGCAAAACCAGCAGCGGAAAAAAAAGAGGGCGCCAAGGCCGGGCCGCGTATCCGGCGGCGTGAGCGCAAGAACATCACTTCGGGCGTCGCCCATGTGAATGCCAGTTTCAACAATACCATGATCACGATCAGCGACGATCAGGGCAATACCATTGCTTGGGCCTCTTCGGGCATGCAGGGCTTCAAGGGATCGCGTAAGTCGACGCCCTATGCCGCCCAGGTGGCTGCGGATGCCGTTGCCAAGAAGGCAATGGATCATGGCGTGAAGAACCTCGATGTCGAGGTCAAGGGACCGGGTTCGGGTCGCGAATCGGCGCTTCGCGCGCTCCAGGCTGCCGGCTTTGTCATCACTTCGATTCGTGACGTGACGCCCATCCCGCATAATGGTTGCCGCCCGCCCAAGCGCCGCCGGGTCTGAACTGTTGCGCGCCAGGCGCGCTTTTTGAAAGTGTGATGAGACGAAGATGAGCGTAATTCAGAAGAATTGGAATGATTTGATCAAGGCCAGCCGCAAGCTCGAGCCGAGCGCCGAGCCCAAGAAGGCTGGTCAGATCGTGGTCGAGCCGCTCGAGCGCGGCTTTGGCTTGACGCTGGGCAATGCCCTGCGTCGGGTATTATTGTCGTCTCTCCATGGCGCGGCGGTGACGTCGGTGCAGATCGAGGGCGTGCTGCACGAATTTTCCTCGATCCCGGGGGTCCGCGAGGATGTCACGGATATCATCCTCAACATCAAGGCGCTTGCCCTCAGGATGAGCGGCGAAGGCACCAAGCGCATGCGGCTGCGCGCGCAGGGCGCGGGCGAGGTCAGAGCCGGCCAGATTGAGGTTCCCCACGAGCTGGAAGTCTTGAATAAGGACTTGGTCCTGTGCACCCTCGATCAAGGGGCGACGTTGAACATGACCTTCACGGTCGAGCTGGGCAAGGGCTATGTCCCGGCGGCCCAGAACCGGCCCGAGGATGCGCCGATCGGCCTCATTCCTGTCGATGCGATTTTTTCGCCCGTCCGCAAGGTCTCCTATCGCGTGGATCATAGCCGCGTCGGCCAGGTGACCGATTATGATAAACTGACGCTCGCGGTGGAGACGAACGGCGCCATCAGCCCGGAAGATGCGGTGGCGGTCGCCGCACGCATCCTCCAGGAGCAGCTCCAGCTGCTGGTGAATTTCGACGAGCCGGCCGGCCGAACGGAGGTCGGAGAAGCGAACGAGCCTCCCTTCAATAAGAACTTGCTGCGCAAGGTAGACGAACTTGAACTATCCGTCCGCTCCGCCAATTGCCTGAAGAACGATAACATCGTCTATATCGGCGATTTGGTGCAAAAGACCGAGGCAGAGATGCTGCGTACGCCGAACTTCGGCCGCAAGAGCCTCAACGAGATTAAGGAAGTTCTGGCGCAGATGGGTCTCCATCTCGGCATGGAGATACCCGACTGGCCGCCCGAAAATATCGAAGAGATGGTCAAGAAGCTCGACGAGCCGTACTAGGCCGTTCGGAAGAAGATTACCGGCCATGATGGCCACCCCTGCCGTTCTTTGCTTTGCGCGAGGCGGTGGGTAGAGCAATCGACCCCGTCCCAGGCTGGACCTGACGGGGTTTAGAGAAAAGGAAGAGACATGCGTCACGGATTAAGCGGCAGAAAGCTCAATCGTACCTCGTCGCACCGCAAGGCGATGTTCGCCAATATGGCGGCGGCCTTGGTCAAGCATGAGCAGATCAAGACGACTCTTCCCAAGGCGAAGGATCTCCGTCCGATCGTCGAGCGCTTGATCACGCTCGGCAAGCAGGGCGGATTGGCGGCCCGGCGCCGGCTCATTGCCGAGCTGCGCGATCCAGTCATGGCGGAAAAAGTCCTCGCCGTGCTGGCGCCGCGCTACAAGGCCCGCCAAGGTGGCTATACCCGCGTTCTTAAAGCCGGATTTCGCTACGGAGACATGGCGCCGGTGGCTTTTATCGAATTTGTCGACCGCGATGTATCTGCTAAGGGCAAGGATTCCGGGCCGAGCCAGGTCAAGAAAACCGAGCCCGAGTCCGAAGCGGCCTAACAGCCCATTCATCCATTAAGCGATAAACGTCAGGGAGGCGCCAGCTTCCCCGGGATTCCCGCGTCTGGCGTTTCCGGGCTTCCAATATCGCGCAGCAGGGGCTGATACCAGAGACCCGCTCGCTGCAGCAGGAGGATGAACCCCTGCAAGCTTGGTCCGATTGCCAGCGCGAAATACAGACTGCCCAGCCCAAAATCCCCTCCCATGAGCCACCCGCCGAGAAAAGCCGAACATTCGATCAGGGTACGCGCCAGCCGCACCGATAAGCCGAAACGGCGGGTCAGCGACAACATCAGCCCGTCGCGCGGTCCTGGGCCGAGGTTGCTGCTCAGATAGAGCGCCGTTCCGAAGGCGAGCAGCGGCATGCCGGTCATCATATAGCCGATGCGCCAGGCGAGGAGCTGGGGATGAGGAAGAATCGCCAGGAACAGGTTGGCGCAAGGGCCAATCATGGCGATGTTCAGCGCCGTTCCGATACCAGGCTTCTGGCGGAAGGGGACCCAGCACAGCATGACAACGAGGCCGACAGCAACATTGGCTATTCCGATCGACACGCCGAAGACGCGGGCTATCCCTTGATGAAAGATATCCCAGGGGCCGAGCCCCAGGCGCGCCTGCACCATTGCGGCAATGCCCGCGCCGCAGCTCAGGAAACCGATTCCGAGCCCCGCCATCCGCCGGAGAAAGAGCGTCACGAAGGGTCGAGCTCGGAATCCCAGTAGAGATAGTCACGCCAGGATTGGTGCAGATAATTGGGAGGAAAGGCACGGCCATTTTCCTGAAGTTCCATTGCCGAAGGCTGGCTTGGGTGGCGGCGCGGATTCATATGGGCCTCGTGCGGCAACCGGCTGCCCTTTTTCAGGTTGCATCCCTGGCAGGCGGTCACGACATTTTCCCAACGCGTCCGCCCGCCGCGCGAGCGGGGGATAACATGGTCGAAAGTGAGGTCATGCGCGGGAAGCGTCTCGTCGCAATACTGGCAGCGGAAGCGATCGCGCAGGAATACGTTGAACCGGGTAAAAGCGGGATACCTGCTCTGAGCGATGAATTCCTTCAGCGAGATGACCGAAGGCAGCCGCATCGAAAAAGACGGGCTATGTACAACGTTCTCGTACTCGCAGACAATATTGACCCGCTCAAGGAAGACCGCCTTTATCGCATCTTGCCAGGACCATAACGAGAGCGGAAAATAGCTCAAGGGCCGAAAATCGGCGTTTAAGACCAGGGCTGGACACGCATCGAGGGGCATGCGGTGTTATTATAGTCAAATTTGACCATTAACTCAAGATTTGGGGGCCGGCGCGCGACTACCAACATGTTTCGGTAGATGATACAGGCGGAATCCAGCCGTCATCGGATAAAGATGCCCGGCTCAGGACCGGCATGACGGAGCGGAGGGACTGGGTATGATGTATCATCTCCGGCGGCAGACGACGATATCCTGGAAGTCCTGGATCGCGCCGCCGCGAATTGCGGCAATCTCGAAGAATTCCCCCCATCGATGCCGTATATAGGCATGGGGTATAAAACTGATGCCGTACGGATAGGTGTCCGTCGTGAGGTGCCCATATTGCTGGATGATGAAGCTATGCTGGCTATCCTCAAACTGCTGTTCCACGCGCGCGAGTGCATCTTGCCCGATGGAGAGCATATCAAAGATCCTCTTTTCGTGCAGAGCCCGCTCGAGCGCGCGGTGGCCATGGATGGTTAGAAGCAACGTGCCGCCGGGGGCTACGCAACGCGCCAGTTCGGCAAGATAGAAGTCCTGGCAGGCTTCGTTGAGATGAGTGAAAACCGAGATACTGATCACGCCATCGAATGTTCCGTCGGCAAAGGGTAAGGGCTGTAGCGGCTCCGTGGTCACCGCCGACATGAAGGGAAGGGCGTCGTTGATCCAATTTGTGTGGCGCGGGTCGATATCGCATCCTATTACCCGGCCAGGATGCCCCTTGAACATGCGCGCCAGCCGCCCGCTGCCGCAGCCGAAATCGAGCAGAGTGCCGAGCCGCGCGAGCGGTTGGCCCAACGCGGTCTCCAGGGCATCGAACAGCACCACGCCATGAATGGCGAATTTGAAGCGGGAAATGGTGCCGCTGACGTTGTGCATCAGACGTGGCGGTGGAAAGGGCGCCACATATTTCTCCAGGCTCGGATCTCGGAAAATCAAGTTTCCATTGAGATCTAGCCATTGCCAGCGCGGCATGCGCATGCCCATTTCCAGCAGTGCGGGATCGCACCTGCCCAGATTTCGTCTCATCGCTGGATCGTAGGGGGCGGTCATGTTGCGGGCAAGGCGGCGAGGTGGCGCTCTAAGAAGGCCTGCGCGGCGAAAATACCTTTGGGATTAATCCCGTGTTGCAGCCCAGGGCAGGCAAGGAATTCAACCGGGACGGCGGCCGATGCCAAGGCTTGCCTGGCAGCGCCGAGCGCGGCGAAAGGAATGATGGGGTCTTCGGTCCCGTGGACCAGCAGGACAGGAGGCCGCACGGTGATCTCGTCGAGATGCTCCGCTCCGATCAGCATGCCTGAGTACGATACAAGCGCCGCCGGGCATTGTTTGCGCCTCAGCCCGACATGCAGAGCCATCATGCCGCCTTGCGAAAATCCCACCAGCGCCAGTCGTTCCGGAGCCAGTCGGCGCTCTGCCAAAGCGGCATCCAGATAAGGTTCAATTAGCGTGCCAGCATGCACGGCCTTTGAAAAGTAGGTGCTCCGGTCGCCATCGAGGCCGAACCATTGATATCCGTAAGGCACGCCCTCGCAGGGGAAGGGGGCATTGGGCGCAAGGAAATCGCAATCAGGCAGATCCCATGCTTCGGCAAGCGAGAGCAAATCCTCGCCGTTCGCGCCATAGCCATGGAGGAGTACAACGAGGTTCCGCGTCCGTCCCGACCGGGCCTTGCGTCCCGGTCCGTGAAGGTCTTCCATCTTGCGTTCCTTTCGTCTGGTCTCTATGTCTCGCTCCGTGTTTATCACGCGATTTGCGCCGAGCCCAACAGGCCATTTGCATCTCGGTCATGCCGCTTCGGTCCTGCTCGCCCAGCGGCGCGCCCGTGAAAACCGGGGCAATCTGTATCTCAGGCTCGAAAATATCGACCGCCAGCGGTCAAACGAAGGTGCTGCAATAGCCATCCAGGAGGATTTGCAATGGCTGGGGATCGATTGGCAGGGTACGGTCTGGCGTCAATCGGAGCGGGGCGAAGCCTATGCCGCTGCCCTCGCAACGCTGCGCGAAATAGACCTACTTTATCCCTGCTTTTGTTCGCGCAAAGACATCCATTCCTTGTTGGCGCCGCACGGTCCGGGGGGCCCGGTCTATCCCGGTACCTGTCGCGCTATCCCCTCGGCCATTGCCAAGGGACGTATCGAGGCGGGCGAGCGGCCGGCATGGCGGCTGCGCAGTGAAGAAGCCGCGCGACGCTGTGGACCGCTCTTTTTCAGCGATGCGATTCATGGACGGTTCGCCGTCGATTCCGCTTATCTCGGGGACGTGGTCGTGGCCGGCAAGGAATACCCTCTCAGCTATCACTTATGCGCGGTAGTGGACGATGCGGCTCAGGGTGTCACATACATAGTCCGTGGCGAGGATCTGCTACCGGCCACGCATGTACATCGTCTTCTTCAGGCCTTGCTGCGCCTGCCCGAGCCCCGTTATGAACATCATGCCTTGCTGAGGAACGAGCAGGGCGACCGGCTGAGCAAGCGCGACCAGGCAGTATCGCTGCGTGCCATGCGCGCCCAGGGCCTGCCTGCTGCAGAGGTGAGGGCGCGCGCGAACGCGGCGCTCGCTCGCGCACAGGAAGAACGCTCCAATCATCCGCTCTGAAAAAAGCCCGGCGCAAGGCCGGGCTTAAAATCTTGCAAATCTTCTGCGTTATTGACCGATATGGCACCAAACCGATTTGGTTTGCGTGACGGTGAGCAGGGTCTCCAGGCATTTATCACGGCCCTGGCCGGATTGCTTATATCCGCCCCAAATCTGGGTCATGTCGCCATGATCGAAGCAGTTGACCCACACCACGCCGGCCTCGACGTCGCGCGCGGCCTTGGTGGCCACGGAGATGTCCCGAGTCCAGATCGACGCGGCCAGCCCATAAATGGAATCATTGGCGATCGCAATGGCCTCATCCATATTCTTGAAGGTCAGGACAGTGCCCACCGGACCGAAGATTTCCTCCTGGGCGATGCGCATCTTGTTCTTGACGTCGGTAAAGAGGGTCGGCGCGACATAAGCACCTTTGTCCAGGCCTTTGGGCGTCGATCCGCCCAGGGCAACCTTGGCACCTTCCTTCTTGCCGATGGAAATATAATCCAGCACGCGTTTCTGTTGGCCGCGGGTGACCAGCGGTCCCATGGTCGTGCTGGGATCGAGCGGATCGCCGGGTGCGAAACTTTCTTGGGCCTTCTTGACGAAGAGATCGACGAACTCGTCATGGATCTTTTTATCCACCAGCAGGCGCGAACCCGCGTTGCACACTTCACCCTGGTTGCCGTAGATGCCGTTCACCGCATATTGGGCGGCCATTTCCAGATCCGGAGCGTCGGCGGTGATAATCTGCGGCGTCTTTCCTCCGCATTCGGTCGTGACCTTCTTCATGTTCGACTGACCGGCATAAATGAACATGAGCTTGCCGACTTCGGTCGAGCCGGTGAAGCCGATCTTGTCGACATCCATATGCAGGGCGAGAGCCTTCCCTGCTTCTTCCCCCAGGCCGTGCACGACGTTGAACACGCCTGCCGGCCCGCCAGCTTCCATGAACAGCTTGGCGAGAAGGTTGGCCGAGAGCGGCGATTGTTCGGCTGGCTTCAGGATGACAGAATTTCCCGCGGCCAGCGCGGGGGCCACCTTCCAGGACGCCATCATCAACGGATAATTCCACGGCACGATGCAGCCGATCACGCCCAAAGGCTGGCGCAAGATGTAGTGGAATTCGGTCGAAGCCGTATTGGTGACGGTTCCTTCGATCTTATCGATCGTTTCTCCAAAGAATTGGAAGGTATTGGCCGCACCGGGGATATCGATGTTCAGCATCTCCGAGATGGGCTTTCCCATATCCAGCGTGTCCAGCAGCGCGAAGTCCAGGGCACGTTCCTTGATCAGGGCGGCGAAGCGGTACATGACCTCCATACGCTCGCGCGGCGCCATGCGCGACCATACGCCAGACTTGAAGGCCTTGCGGGCGGCTTTGACGGCAAGGTCGATATCACCGGCATCGCCACGGGCGACTTCCGCCAGCACTTCTCCAGTCGCTGGATTGATGGTTTCGAAGACCCGTCCCTTGCGCGAAGGCACGAACTTCCCGTCGATGAAATGACGTGTTTCGAATTTCAGCTTCGCAGCAAATTTATGAAAACTTTTTTTGTCCAGTTTCTTAGTCTGGTCCAGATTCATTTTCCTCTCCCATGATCGTGCCTCGGCACGTGACCGTTTATAGCAATTGCCGTGTCCTCTCGCCAGCCCCGTGCCGCCGGGAAAGCCGAAGTCCCGCTACAAGCTATGCGATAAAAAAAGCGCCCGGTCAGGGGAAGACCGGGCGCTCGACTCCTCTCGGAGTCCGGAAGGGTGGGGGAAACCGCTTCCGGGGAAACCACGGAACCCGTTGGCCCGTAGTTTTTCTCAGCAATGACATAGGAATTAAAACCCATTATGCAAGGAGTGGACAGTGGAATATTTGCATGCCAGATAAGGAAAAGCTGCATGGCTGGCGACACGAAGGAAAATATGTCAAAGAATGACCTGACATACGTCCTTTTATGAAAACGTCATGTAAATTATCGAATGGAAAACAAGACAAAAGCCACATCATGGCCGAATTTATTCCCTTATTGCGATGTTTGATGAGGCTTTTCCTGTTTACGCAGCGATCTAGAGGAATATTATGAAAACCAGCGGTTTCGTTGCCAAGCTTATCGGCAATTGGGTCATCGGCATCACCGTGGCGGCGCTGTTCGCTGGTGGCTGGTGGGTAATGAACCGGCCGGTCGACCGAGACCCGTGGGAGGGCAATATCGTCGGCCTTTCTTTTTCGCCCTATCGGATCAATGAGAACCCGCTGACCAATAAAAATCCCACCAAGGAGGAGATACTTGCCGACCTCAAGCTGGTAGCGAGCATCGCCAGTTCGGTTCGCACGTATTCGACGACGGGGATTGATTTCGATATTCCCCAGCTCGCCGCCAAGGCGGGGCTATCGGTCACGATCGGCGCCTGGATCGGCAAGGACAAGGTGGCCAACCGCCTGGAGATAGATAATTTGGTCACGCTCGCGCGCCAGAACGGTAACGTCCAGCGCGTACTGGTCGGTAACGAGGCCGTGCTGCGCGGAGACATCTCGGTGGATGAGCTGATCGGGTATATCCGTGAGGCGAAGCAGCGCAGCCAGATGCCGGTCTCCACGGCCGAGCCCTGGCATATCTGGCTCAAATACCCCGAGCTCGCCCGCGAAGTGGATTTCCTTGCGGTTCACGTCCTGCCATTCTGGGAAGGAATCGATGCCGCCCATGCCACGCAATGGCTCCTCGACCGGTACCACGATTTGCAAAAGGCCTATCCAGGCAAGCATATCGTCTTCACCGAGGTGGGCTGGCCCTCGGTGGGGCTCACCCGCAAGCAGGCGGTCGCGGATCCCGTCAATCAGGGTATCTTCCTGCGCTCTTTCCTCCGCACGGCTAAGGCGGAGAATCTGGATTATTTCATCATCGAGGCCTTCGATCAGCCCTGGAAGGCCGCCCAGGAAGGCGGCGTAGGGGCCTACTGGGGCATTTGGGATGGCAATCGTGAGATGAAGCCGGCCTTGGCGGGCTCCCTCGTCAATTACGCGAATTGGCGAAAGCTCATCGCCATCATGACCGCAATCGGCTTACCTTTCGTGATCTGGATGCTGCGCAGCGAACTCGATCTCAAAAACCGCGGCCGTTTCTTCCTGGCCCTGCTTGGCCAGGGCGGGATAGTGCTCGCGGTCTGGATCTACGCCGCTTATTCCGAGCGGTACCTGACATGGTTCGATATCGGCGCTTTGGTCATGATAGCGCCGGCATCCTTGTTTCTCCTCGGCATATTCCTGATCGAAGGTGTCGAGATGGCGGTCAATCTCTGGCTGGGCGTTTCGCGCCGCCGCCTCGTCCCGCCGCCTCCTCCCGCGCAATGGCGCTGGCCCAAGGTATCGATCCACGTGCCTGCCTATAACGAGCCGCCGGCCATGCTGATCGAGACGATCAAGGCATTGGAGAAGCTCGACTATCCGAATTATGAAGTGCTCATCGTGGATAACAATACCAAGGATCCCGCCGTATGGCAGCCGGTCGAGGCGTATTGCGCGACCTTGCCATCCCATTTCCGCTTCTTCCATTTGCCGCAATGGCCGGGCTTCAAGGCGGGTGCGCTCAACTTCGCCCTGACCGAAACCGATCAGGCGGCGGAGATCATCGCGACGATCGATGCCGATTATATCGTGACGCCGCAATGGCTCAGCGAGCTCGTCCCGCATTTCGCCGATCCCCAGGTGGCGCTCGTCCAGGCTCCGCAGGATTATCGTGATGGGCAGGACGATCTCTTCAAGCGCATGTGTTTTTGGGAATATGCCGGCTTCTTCTATCTCGGCATGAAGTCGCGCGACGAGAAGAACGCGATCATCCAGCACGGGACCATGGCACTCATCCGCAAATCCGCCTTGGATAAAGTGGGGCACTGGGCGCAATGGTGCATTACGGAAGATGCCGAGCTTGGCCTGCGCCTGTTCGAACATGGCTATCGCGCCGTCTACACCGATAAATCCTACGGCCAGGGGTTGATGCCCGATTCCTTCGACGCGTACCGTAAACAGCGCTACCGCTGGGCCTATGGCGCGATGCAGATCCTTAAGGGACACTGGCGCCAGCTTCTGCCTTTCAGCCGAAGCAAGCTCGAGTCGCAGCAGCGCTACCAGTTCCTCGCCGGCTGGCTACCCTGGATCGCCGACGGGCTGCAACTCGCCTTCGTGGCAATCGGAATATTTTGGTCACTCGGCATGCTGTTCCTTCCCGGTCAGATTGAGCCGCCATTGACGCTGTTCCTGCTGGCCACCCTCGGCATGTTTGTATTCAAGATCGGCAAATCCCTGTGGCTTTATGCCTCGCGCGTCCCGTGCGGTCCGCTCGATAATTTCGGGGCCGCGATCGCCGGTCTGGCCCTGACCTATGCCGTCGGCAAGGCGGTATGGCGCGGCTTTTTTACCTCGAATCTGCCCTTCCATCGTACCCCCAAATGCGAGAACCAGCCGGCGTTGATCCGTGGCCTGGTCGCCGCGCGGGAAGAAGCGGCGATTGCAGCGATCCTCACCGCGCTGGGAACCGCCATCGCCTTCGTCCGTGGCACCTGGGAGCCGGCTGCCATGCTGTGGTCGATCCTGCTTTTCGTCCAGTCGCTGCCGTTTTATTCGGCGCTGGTCCTCTCCGTCATCAACGCGCTGCATATCCGGCTCGGCCGTATGCCAAAGCCAGTACCTTTGGCGGGCGTCGCCGAGAAAGTTTGATGCGCCAACGAACCCGCCTGCTGGGCGCGGCCCTGCTCGCCGCTCTTCTCGCCGCGGCCCTCTGGGCCTATTTGGGCTGGCCGCGTCCTCTTCCCGACGCTCGCGCCGATAGGATCTCCTGCGTGTCCTATACGCCATTCCGCGGCGACGAAACACCTTTCGACGAGACTTTCGTAGCCAGCGCGACGCATATCCGGGAGGACCTTGTCCATCTCAAGTCTGTCACCAGCTGCGTCCGGCTCTATGCCGTCGATCAGGGGCTCGATCAGGTTCTGCCCATCGCCCAGGAGCTGGGCATGCAAGTGTTGATGGGTATCTGGATCGGGCGTGAGCCACTCAAGAACGAACAGCAAATCCGCGCGGCCATCGCCCTTGCCCAGAAATACCATACGGCGATCCGTGCGATCATCGTGGGCAATGAAGTCTTGCTCAGGGGCGAACAGCGACCGGAATGGCTGGCGGGAATGATCCGCCAGGTCAAGCAAGCGACAGGCCTTCCGGTGACCTATGCCGATGTATGGGAATATTGGCTGCGCGCGCCCATGCTGGTGCCTGAAGTGGATTTCATCACCATTCATGTCCTGCCGTATTGGGAAGACGAGCCGGTGCCGGCCGAACGAGGCGTGGCCCATGTCGCGGCGATTCTCGAAGAAGTGCAGCGTCTCTTTCCCGGCAAGAGGATCATGATCGGCGAGACGGGGTACCCGTCCGCAGGCCGGGCGCGCGGTGCGGCGGTTCCGAGCCGCTATGCCGAAGCCCTGTTCGCGCGGGAATTCCTTTCTTATGCCGAGACGCACCGTTTCGATTATAATTTCATCGAAGCCTTCGACCAGCCCTGGAAGCGGCTTAGCGAAGGCACGGTGGGCGGCTATTGGGGGTTTTTCGATTCGACGCGGATGATCAAGACTCTGCTCAAGGGGCCGGTCAGCAATTATCCCGACTGGCCCGCTTTTGCGTTTGTGTCGGGCACGATTGCCGCGGCGCTGGTCCTGGGGAGGAAACGGTCCTTTCTCACCGCAAGCGCGCTGGGTTTCCTGCTTCCACTCCAATTCGCCCATTCTTGGATTGCCTGGCGTGATTGGGGAGAGTTCATGATCGAAAGCGTGCTCGCGCTGCTGTCCATCCTCATGCTGACGTTGCCCCCTTCGTCCGATGAAGGCGCGCTCCGGCTTCCCGTCACGCTCAAGAGGGGAAGCCAGATCAATTTCTCGCATCCCCGGCTGCGCGAGGGGCTTTATCTCGCCGCTCTCCTCGGGACGGGAATAGTCACGCTTGGCCTGCTCTTCGATCCCCGCTATCGGGATTTCCCTCTGGCCGCCTTTGCGATTCCTGCCATCATTTTCGGCGGGCAATGGCCGCGTCTGCCCGGCGACCATATCATGCGCTGGGCAATCTGCGGAGCCGCCCTCGTCGTAGCCATTAAGGAAAATCTCGGCCCGACGCTCAATCTTCACGCCTTGGCCTGGACCGTAATTGCCGTGGCAGTTGCCGCGCCCTTCGCCAATAGGTTAACCCGTTCCAGCGACCGGCGGGCCGGAAGCTCTAATCGGACAATTTCGCCAGCTGCTCGGTGACTTCGGATCCGTCTTTGGCGGTGAGGACTGCTTTCACCAGGCGCTTCTTTTCATCATACCAGGCGTCGCGCTTGAATTGGCCGCTAAAACGGAAATGCATCGCGGGGATGTTTCGTCCGGCGATGGAAACCATGTCTTGTCCGACATTCTGCACCATGGTCACGCGGCTGCGGCCGCTCACCACATCCAGGATACGGCTGGCTTTCGGAGAGTCGGGATGCCAGAGCGTCGAAGGCAACAAGGAACCATCCAATGATTTCGGCTGGCCGTTATAGGTCCCCGTCAATATGTTTCCGACCCGAATGAGACTGAGATCTTTCTGCGTGCCGTCATCCAGCGCGCTCGATTGCAGGCTCTGCAATTTATCATCGACCCAGGTTTCCTCCATTTTTTGGCGGAAGCGGTAAACCGGTACGCCAAGTACCGTGACCACCAGATCGCTCTGGGTATGGACCATTAATTTATTGTCCTGTTTCTCGAACGCGATCGTCTGCTGCCCGATTCTTTGTCCTTCGCGCAGGATATCATAGACCAGCGGCCCCGGAACCGCCTCCTGGGCCCAGCCAAATGACGAGAAAAAAAGCAGCAAGCTGAGGGAAAAGAAGAGTTTCACGGCCTGTGTTCCTCGGTTTCGGTTGTCGCGATGGTGACGCGGCGCGCTCGGTAAGCATGCGCCGGATATGTGCCGAGCAATCGTACTTCATGGGAGAAAAAACGCAACTCCTCAAGTGCGAGTGCCATGGCGCGCTGGGCAGGGGAGCCTTCTATGTCGACATAAAATTGCGCCACCTGGAAGCTGCCGTCCATATAGCTTTCGAGCTTGGTAATGTTTACGCCGTTGGTGGCAAACCCGCCGAGTGCCTTATAGAGGGCGGCGGGAACCGATCGCAGGCGAAAGACGAGGCTGGTCATGACCGGCCCGGCAATGGCATCGCCTCTTGCCGCTTCCCGCGCCAGGATGACGAAGCGAGTGGTATTGTGCTCCGCATCCTCGAGTTCGCGCACCAAGATATCGAGCCCATAAATCTCGGCGGCGAGCGCGGAGGCGATTGCGGCCGTCGCCGGGTCCTGGCGTCGCGCGATCTCGGCGGCGGCACCAGCGGTATCGGCCCAGCTTACCGGCGCAATCCCGAGCGAGCGGAGGCGGAGGCGGCATTGCGATAGCGCTTGCTGGTGCGAGAGCGCCTGGCGGATGTCATCCAGTACCGCGCCACGCCGCGCCACAAGACAGTGGCTGACTCGCTGGAAATGCTCGCCGACGATGAACAGCCCCGAATCGGGGAGAAGGTGGTGGATATCGGCAACCCGCCCCGCGAGCGAATTTTCGATGGGAATCATGGCGCGCTCGGCGTTGCCGTCCCGAACCGCCTGCAGCGCGTCCTCGAAGGATGGGCAGGGCAGGGTCTTATAAGTCGGCAGTGCGGTGCGGCACGCCAGGTCGGAATAGGCTCCAGGCTGGCCTTGGAAAGCCGCGGTATTCGCGGGAATTGTCACGCGTGCTCCAGCATCTGGCGCGCGCGGGCGAGATCCTCGGGCGTATCCACGCCAAGCGGCACCGTCTCGACAAGTGCGATATCGATCCGCATTCCCGCTTCGAGCGCCCGCAACTGCTCCAGCCTTTCCCTCTGCTCAAGCACGCCCGGCGGGAGCGCCTGGAAGCGATGTAGCGCCTCGCGGCGATAGGCATAAATTCCGATATGGTGATAGAGCGGTCCCTCGCCGGAGGGTGCGGTAGCGCGCGTAAAGTATAATGCGCGCGCCGTCCGCTGGCCGGGATTGAAGCCGGCAACGGCCTTGACAACGTTGGGGTCAGTCTTCTCGGCTTCTCGCGTGATCGGGGCGGCCAGTGTGCCGATATCGGCCTCGCCTTCGGCCAGCAGGTGCCACACGGCATGGATCAGGTGGGGGTCGAGCGTAGGCAAATCTCCCTGGAGATTGATGATGCCATCATGCTCCTGGCTGGAATCGATATGCGAGAGCGCTTCGACGATCCGGTCCGAACCGGATTGGTGAGCAGGATCGGTCAGGATCGCCTGAAAACCGTGACGTTCGACCGAATCGCATATCTCCTTCTCGGCCGCGGCAACATAGATAGGCCCGAGCTCCGCCTCCCGGGCGCGACGCGCCACCTGCACCACCATAGGCACGCCATCGATCGGCGCGAGCGGCTTGCCGGGCAGGCGGGTCGAACTCATCCGGGCAGGAATCAGAATGGCGGGGTTTTTCATGAACGACGCTATAGCATGGAGACAAGTTTACATACCATCCTATCGGATGAAACGGCCCTTGCTGAATATGCGGCGAATGGCTAGATTGGCGCACCTTTTCATTAGGGGTATGTATGGCAGGGTCATTGGAACTGAATAAAATCATGGCGGCCGTCCTCGTCGCCGGTCTGATCACGGTCGCGGTCGGATTGCTCTCGGATTTCATTTATGAAACTCCGCCCGAGCCCCGCGCGCAGCCGGGACAGGCCGTGACCGAGGCACCGGTGGTTGAGGCGGCCGCGGAGCAGTTCGCATCCTCTATCCCCATGATTGCCAAGGCCGATCCGGCCAAAGGACAGGATATCGCCAAGAAGTGCCAGACTTGCCATACGCTGGATAAAGGCGGGCCCAATCGTGTCGGTCCCAACCTCTGGGGCATCCTCGGCAACAAGCGCGCTCACGCGGAAAACTTCCCTTACTCCGATGCGATTAAATCGCTGCAAGGTCCGTGGACGTTCGAAGAGCTCGACAAATTTGTTTACAATCCGCGCGGCTATGCCAAGGGAACCAAGATGACGTTTGCCGGCCTGCGCAAGCCCGAGGATCGTGCCGCTCTGCTTGCGTATCTCCGTACGCTCAGCGACAACCCGCAGCCGGCTCCTCAATGACCCGGTGCTGACATGGAACGGTGGCGGGCGCTTGCGGAGCATCTCGCGGATTGCGCGCAGCCGATTCTCAAGAAATATTTCCGGCAGAAACTTGAAGTCCTCGCCAAGGCTGACGATTCGCCGGTCACCATTGCGGATCGCGAGGCGGAAAGCGCCATGCGCGCGATTCTCGGCCAGGAAGTTCCGACCCACGGCATTGTCGGCGAGGAACACGGCGCCGAGCGCGAGAATGCGGAATATGTCTGGGTCCTCGATCCGATCGACGGCACCAAATCCTTCATCACCGGCCGGCCGCTCTTCGGAACGCTCGTGGCGCTGCTTCACCGGGGCAACCCCATCCTGGGGATCATCGACATGCCGATCCTCGGCGATCGCTGGCTCGGCATGGAAGGCGCGCCTACGACGCTGAACGGAACGCGGGTGGAGCCTCGACCGTGCGGAGACCTGTCGCTTGCAAGCCTGGCCGCCTCTTCTCCGCACATGTTCTCGGTGGCCGATCATGGCAAATTCGAGCGGCTGCGCGCGCGGGCGCGCCTGACCACATATAATGGCGATTGTTACATGTACGGCATGGTTGCAACCGGCTTTCTGGATATCGTTGTCGAAAAAGGCCTGGCGACCTACGATTTTCTCGCCCTGGCGCCCATCCTCCATGGGGCCGGCGCCTGCCTGAGCGACTGGCAGGGCCGACCCATCTCGCGGGAGAGCGCCGGAGACATCGTGGCAAGCGGGGATAGGCGCGTGCACGACCAGGCGCTTGAGGTCTTGCGCCCATGAGAGGGGCGGTGATCTTCGCCGTGGCGCTGCTCTACCTCGCGGTCGCACTGGGTCACGCGAGCGCGCAGCAGAAGGTGCATGCCGTCACGCTCATGGATCAGCCGAAATATGGACCGGACGCCCCTTATCCCGACTATGTCAATCCCGAGGCACCCAAAGGAGGCACCGTTCATTATGGCGTGGTCGGCACATCCTTCGATACGTTCAACCCTTTTGCGGTGCGGGGCACGCCCGCGGCGGGATCCAGCTCCCTCTATGAGACCCTGACCGGCGAGTTCGAGGACGATCCCAGCACGGCCTATGGCCTCATCGCGAAGGATATGGAACTCGCTCCCGACAAGAGCTGGATCATTTTCAATCTGCGCCCCGAAGCGCGCTGGCAGGATGGCCAGGCGATTACTGCCGAGGACGTCGTCTTCAGCTTCGATCTGCTCAAGAGCAAAGGCGCGCCCCTCTACCGGCTCTATTATGCGAACGTCGTCAAGGCGGAGGCACTCGAGCCGCGCCGGGTAAAATTCACGTTCGCCAACGGCGGCAACCGCGAATTGCCTTCGATCACCGGCCAGCTCCCGGTGCTTGCCAAACATTATTGGCAGAACCACAATTTCGAGGAGCCGAGCCTCAACGTCCCGCTGGGTTCGGGTCCTTACCGGGTCAAGGATTTCGAGCCGGGCCGATCGGTGACGCTGGGACGCGTCAAGGATTACTGGGGCGCAAACCTGCCCCTGCGCCGCGGCCAGAACAATTACGACGTGATCCGCTACGATTATTATCGCGACCCGACCATCGCGCTGGAAGCCTTCAAGGCCGGCGCCTATGACATACGTTCCGAGGCCTCGGCCAAGGAATGGGCGACCGCCTATAACGTGCCAGCGGTACGCGCCGGTCGCATCAAGAAGGAATTGATCCCCGACGCCAACCCCCAGGGATTGCAAGCCTTTATTTTCAATATCCGCCGGCCGCTTTTCGCCGATCGTCGCGTGCGGGAAGCGCTGGGCTATGCCTTCGATTTCGAATGGTCGAACAAGACCCTGTTCTATGGTCAGTATAAGCGGTCGCGATCCTTCTTCGGCGATTCGGAACTTGCCGCGACCGGTATTCCCGAAGGAGAGGAACGGGCGATCCTGGAAAAATACCGCGCTCATCTTCCCGAGGAAGTCTTCACCACGGAATATCGTCCGCCTGTCTCCGACGGTTCGGGCGACAATCGCGCCAATCTCGCCATGGCCGACAAATTGCTCGCTCAGGCGGGCTGGACGATTCAAAACGGTAAGCGCATGAAAGATGGGCAGGAATTCGCGTTCGAGTTCCTGCTCGATAACCCGACCTTCGAACGGATTGTCTTGCCGTTTGCGCAGAATTTGAAGCGCCTCGGCATCACGCTGCGTCTGCGCACCGTCGATGACGCGCAATACCAGCAGCGGCTGGAGAATTTTGACTACGACATGATCTCGGGTGGCTTTGCCCAATCGATCTCGCCCGGAAACGAGCAGCGCGATTTCTGGGGCAGCAAGGCCGCCGATGAAAAGGGTAGCGCCAATACGGTGGGAATCAAGAATCCGGTGATCGACGATCTGGTCGAGGAACTGGTGCGCGCATCCGACCGGAAACATTTGCTGCTCTACTGCCATGCCTTGGACCGGGTGCTGCAATGGAATTACTACGTCATTCCGAACTGGCACCTGGCGGCGACCCGCATCGCGTACTGGGATAAGTTCGGCCGGCCTTCAGTCATTCCCAAATATGGAACGGGTTTGAATACCTGGTGGATCGATCCCGCCAAGCAGGCAAACCTTGTCCAGGCCGCCGCGCCGCAGCCGGCGGGAAACCCTCCGGCTGAAGGCACCGCCAGCCAGCCACCGCAACCTGCGCCCGCCACCGCGCCGGCCCAAGCTCCCGCCGCGTCGCGAGGATCTTCGCCCATCCCGGGGATCCTTCTGGTGCTGGTGATCGGGCTCGGTACCCTCTGGATCCTGCGGCGCCGCAGGAAATAAGCGCGCCATGCTCGCTTATATTCTTCGCCGTCTGCTGCTCATGGTGCCGACGCTCTTCGGTATCATCCTGATTAATTTTCTGATCGTACAGCTCGCGCCCGGCGGCCCTGTCGAGCAGACAATCGCCCAGCTCAAGGGCACCGGGCTCGGCGCGACCGAGCGCATCACCGGCACGGGCAGCGATGTCGGACTACCCCAAGCCAACCAACAGGCGGGCTCCGGCAACTCGACGTATCGGGGCGCGCGCGGCCTCGATCCAAAATTCATTCACGAGATTGAAAAACTCTATGGCTTCGATAAGCCGGTGGGCGAGCGCTTCTGGCTCATGGTCAAGAATTATCTGAACTTCGATTTCGGCCGCTCCTGGTTCAAGGGTCGGCCGGTCGTCGACCTGGTAATCGAGAAAATGCCCGTATCGATCTCGTTGGGGTTGTGGACGACGATTCTCATTTATCTGATTTCGATCCCGCTCGGCATTCGCAAGGCCGTGCGCGATGGTTCGGCATTCGATATCTGGACTTCGACAGTCATCGTAATTGGTACGGCCATCCCGGGGTTCCTCTTCGCGATCCTGCTTATCGTCCTGTTCGCGGGAGGCTCGTATTTTTCCTGGTTTCCGCTGCGCGGCCTGGTCTCGGAAAATTGGCACGCCCTCTCTTGGCCCGCAAAGATCCTCGATTATTTCTGGCATCTCGTTCTGCCGCTGACTTCACTCCTGATCGGCTCGTTTGCGAGCCTGACCCTGCTGACCAAGAACTCGTTTCTCGATCAGATACATCTGCAATACGTGACGACCGCGCGCGCCAAGGGGCTTCCCGAACGGCGCATCCTCTATGGCCATGTGTTCCGCAATGCCATGCTGATCGTGATCGCGGGCTTTCCCTCCGCCTTCATCGGGATCCTGTTCACCGGCGCGCTGCTGACCGAGATCATCTTTTCGCTCGATGGACTGGGCCTGCTGGGGTACGAGGCGGTCATCAATCGCGACTACCCGATCATATTCGCCAATCTCTATTTCTTCACGCTGCTTGGCCTCGTTCTCCAGCTGGTGGGTGATCTTACCTACATGTTCGTCGACCCGCGCATCGATTTCGAGCGGCGGGAATCGTGAAGGTGAGCCCGCTTCAGCAGCGGCGGTGGCGCAACTTCCGCAATAATCGGCGTGGCTTTGTTTCGCTGGTGATCTTTCTTGTCCTCTTCGGTCTCTCGCTCGGGGCGGAGTTCATCGCCAACGACCGGCCGCTTTTTGTTTATTACGATCATCATGCCTATTTTCCTGTCCTTCGCGATTATCCCGAGACGGTCTTCGGTGGAACCTTTGCGACCAGCACCGACTACCGCGACCCCTTCCTCGCGCGGTCCATTGCAAATAGAGGGTACGCGATTTGGCCGCTCATTCCCTATTCGGCCCAGACCATCATTACCGACCTGCCCGGTCCGGCTCCGTCCAAGCCCGACGGATATAACTGGTTGGGCACCGATGACCAGGCGCGCGACGTGCTGGCGCGCGTCATCTATGGCTTCCGCCTCTCCGTGCTGTTCGGCCTGATCCTGACCTTCTTCAGCACCCTGGTGGGGGTATTCGCCGGAGCCTTGCAGGGATATTTCGGCGGCTGGCTCGATCTTTTATTTCAGCGTTTTCTGGAAATCTGGGGCGGGCTGCCCTTCCTTTATATCCTCATGATCCTTTCGAGCGTCATCGTGCCCGGTTTCTGGACATTGCTCGCCATCATGCTGCTGACGTCCTGGACCTGGCCGGTGGGCGTGGTGCGCGCCGAATTCCTGCGCGCGCGCAACCTCGATTATGTCCGCGCCGCCAAGGCCCTCGGGCTCAGCGACGGCCGGATCATGCTGCGCCATATCTTGCCCAACGCCACCGTCGCCACCCTGACCTTTCTGCCTTTCACTTTATCGGGGTCGGTGACGATCTTGACGTCGCTCGACTTTCTGGGTTTCGGCCTGCCGCCTGGTTCTCCCTCGCTCGGCGAGCTGCTGGCCCAAGGCAAGGCTAATCTCCAGGCGCCCTGGCTGGGGTTCACCGGCTTTATCACCGTGGGAGGCATATTGGTCCTGCTGATCTTCATCGGCGAAGCGGTGCGCGATGCCTTCGATCCGCGCAAGGGGGCGGCATGACGAGCCTGTGCGAGATCGAGGGGCTCGACATTGCCTTCGGCGAGCGGCGCGTCGTCGAGGATGTGAGCTTCACCATCGCGGCGGGCGAGACCATGGCGCTGGTGGGCGAATCCGGTTCGGGCAAATCGGTGACCGCTTTGTCGATCATGCGCCTTCTCCCGCCTACCGCCCACCATCCGCGCGGAGCCATCCGCTACGGCGGCAGGGACGTGCTCGCCATGAGCCAGCAAGAGCTGCATGCGCTCCGCGGCGATCGGATCGGTATGATCTTTCAGGAACCGCAGACCTCGCTCAATCCTCTGCACCGCGTGGGCAATCAGATCGCCGAGGCGATTACCCTGCATCGCCGGGTGAGTACCATCCAGGCGCTCGCGCGGGCCGAGGAATTGCTCGGCCTGGTCGGGCTCGACCGCCCTCGCGAGCGGCTGGCCGCGTATCCGCACGAATTATCCGGCGGCCAGCGCCAGCGCGTCATGATCGCCATGGCGCTTGCCAACGAGCCCGATCTGCTGATCGCCGACGAGCCCACGACCGCGCTCGATGTGACGATCCAGGCCCAGATCATGACCCTGCTCAAGGAACTCAGCGAACGGCTGGGCATGGCAATGCTGCTGATCTCGCACGACCTCGGCCTTGTCGGCAAATTCGCCCAGCGGGTGGCGGTCATGCAGGGTGGGCGCATCGTCGAACAGGGCCGGACTGAAGACGTCTTCACCCAGCCGCGCCATGAATATACACGCTTACTGCTCGCCGCCTCGCCGCGGCCCCGCCAGGGGCCAGGCCCGCGGATAGGGGACCTCTTGATCACATGTCGCGGGCTGAGCGTGCGATTTCCGGTGCGGTCGGGAATCTTCCGCCGCGTCAAAAGCCATTTCACCGCGGTTTCCGAGGCGAGCTTCGCCCTGCGCGAAGGTCAGTCGCTCGGCATCGTGGGTGAATCGGGTTCCGGCAAGACAACCTTAGGTCTCGCCCTCCTGCGGCTTATCGCCTCCGAAGGCAGCATCCTTTATCGTGGCCAGGAACTCCAGGGCCTCGGCCGCCAGGCAATGCGGCCATTCCGCCGGGAAATGCAGATCGTCTTCCAGGATCCGTTCGGTTCATTGAGCCCGCGCCTTCCCGCCGGAGAAATCGTCGCCGAGGGATTAGAGGTTCACCATCCCGAACTGAGCGAGGATGAGCGCGAGACGCGCCTCATCGAGGTGTTCGAAGAAGTAAGGCTCGATCCCGAGACACGCTTTCGTTACCCCCATGAATTTTCGGGCGGCCAGCGCCAGCGGCTGGCGATCGCGCGCGCGCTCATCCTCCGGCCGGCCCTGATTGTGCTCGATGAGCCGACCTCGGCCCTGGACATTTCCATCCAGGCGCAGATCACAGCTTTGCTGCAGGACCTCCAGGTTCACCATAATCTTACCTATATTTTCATCAGTCACGATCTTCGCGTCATCCGTGCGCTCTGCGACCATGTTCTGGTTCTGCGGGGTGGGCGGGTGGTGGAGGAGGGCGCGGCGGCCGACCTGCTTACCCAGCCGCGCCATCCTTATACCCGTGCCCTGCTCGATGCGGCGCTGCACTACAAGGTCGCCGAACGGACCGAGGTTCGCCAGTAAGAGTCGGGAATACCCTTTCGATGCGCCGCTAGGGCTGCGCCGTTGCACCGGTTGCAAGCCGGTCGCGTTCTTGCCTGTCGGGCTCCTCTGGCAGGGGATCGTCGCGCAGCCGGATATAGGAGACCACGTTTTTCACGTAAGGGATATCGCGTGCGTGGTCGATGACGCGCTGGCGCTCCGCCGCGTCCTGGGCGATGCCGATCACATAGATGACCCCCTCGATCGCATCCACACTGAAATTCTGTGCAAAGATGTCGGCGTCGACATAAAGCTTAAGCTCGAGCTTCTTGGTGAGCAGCGCGTCATGAGCTGCCGTGCCCAGATCCCGCCCTTCGCCAACCACGAGCATATTGTGGACTTCCCGCACCCCGCCTGTTTGCCAGGAGAGTCGCGTCGCCGCGATGCGATCCTGCGGTACCGGTACAGAGCCCGTCAGGACGACGCGTCCCTGCTGGACCTGCAGGTTGACCGTACGAAAGACGGCGAAATCGTAATCGAGCAGGCGTTTGTTGATGGACACCCAGATCAAATCGTCATCGACCGAGGCGCGAAAGCCCCGCTCCTCCATGGCCATGTTGGTGACGGTGGCCGCAGCGCCAACGCCCGTACTGACCGGATCGCACCCGACCAGCAGGGCAAACGAGGCTAAAGCCAGGAGCAGGCGCGACTCGGCAAGCATGTACCCATGATGCCGCCAAGCGCGAAAAGATGCTATGGTAGGCCCATGCCGGAACTACCCGAAGTCGAAACCGTCGTACGCGGCTTGCGCAAGGTCCTGAAAGGACAGACGCTCGCTCACGTCATCCAGCGTCGTGCCGATTTGCGCAGGCCCTTTCCGGAGCGCTTCGCCCAGCGGCTGGAGGGGCAAAAGGTCGCGGATGTCACGCGCCGCGCCAAATACATCCTAATCCATCTTGCCGGTGGCGATATCTGGCTGTGCCATCTGGGCATGAGCGGATCCATGGTGGTCAGCCGCGACCGGCCCCACCAATATGAGAAGCACGACCACCTAGTCTTCGCGACGGAAGCGGGGCATTGGATACGCTATAACGACGCGCGTCGCTTCGGCGTTATGGATCTGATCACGCCAACCGATCTGCGCCTCGTGGAATTAGGAGTGGAACCGCTGTCGCGCGCGTTTACCGGATCGCGCCTTCTCCGGCTGTTCGCGGGCAAGGCGGTCGCTCTCAAGCTCGCGCTGCTCGACCAGCGTCTGATCGCGGGAATAGGAAATATCTATGCAAGCGAAGCCCTATATCGTGCCGGCCTGTCACCTCTCCGCTCCGCCGGCGCGCTTACGCCCGACGAAGCCCAACGCCTAGTCGTAGCGATACGTGCCGTCCTTAGCGAGGCCATCCAGGCGGGCGGATCGAGCCTGCGCGATTATGTCCGCAGCGATGGCGAACTCGGCTATTTCCAACACCATTGGAAAGTCTATGGAAAAGAGGGGCACGCCTGTCCCGATTGCGCCTGCGACGCGGCCGAGACCGGAGGCATAAAGCGGATCACGCAGGGCCAGCGCTCAAGCTTTTATTGCCCGCGCCGGCAGCGTTAGCTATGGTCGGAGCCATGCGCATGTTCCTCCTTTGCCTTTGCCTCTGTCTCTCCGTCGCGGCACGGGCCGAGCAGGAACAGGCGCTCAGTACCATTCCTAATCTGCCGCTCGCGCCCGGTCTCAAGGAGCAAGTCAAAGACGGTTCGGTCATGGATTGGCCGCTCGGCCATATCATCATCGCCTATGCGCGAGGCGACGGTCCGGCCCGCGCGGTGCGCGATTATTATGCCCGCGCTCTGCCCAAGCTGGGCTGGAACATCGACGATCACGGCCTCTACCACCGCGGCAGGGAAATGCTCAAGGTCGACTTCATCGGCGCCGACCGCGACCCTGTCATTGTCACCTTCACCTATTATCCGAGCCCCTCATGACCTTTGAAACGATCCTGCACGAGAAGAATGAGCGCACCGCCATCATTACGCTCAATCGCCCCAAGGCGCTCAATGCGCTCAACCACCAGCTCGTACGCGAACTGGCTATGGCCTTGGACGAAAGCGAAAACGACGACCAGGTCGCGGTCATCCTTCTCCTGGGTGGTGAACGCGCCTTTGCCGCAGGGGCGGACATCACGGAAATGAAGGACCGCGACTTCCTCGACGTCTATAAGACCGATTTCATTACCCGCTATTGGGAGCGCACTGCGCAATGCCGCAAGCCGGTGATCGCCGCGGTTGCGGGCTATGCACTCGGCGGCGGCTGCGAGCTCGCCATGATGGCCGACATCATCATCGCCGCCGAGAATGCCAAATTTGGGCAGCCAGAAATCAATATCGGTACCATGCCCGGCGCCGGCGGCTCGCAGCGCCTGACCCGGGCAATCGGCAAGGCCAAGGCCATGGACTTGATCTTGACTGGGCGCATGATGGATGCACGCGAGGCAGAACAGGCGGGGCTGGTCGCGCGTGTCGTTCCGACGGACAAGCTTCGCGACGAAGCCCTGTCCCTCGCCCGCACCATCGCCGCCCATTCGCTGCCGCTGCTGATGATGGCCAAGGAGGCCGTCAACCGGGCCTTCGAGACTAGCCTTGCCGAGGGAATCCGCTTCGAACGCCGGCTCTTTCACGCGAGCTTTGCCACCGCCGATCAAAAGGAAGGCATGGCGGCTTTCCTGGAAAAGCGCACGCCCACTTTCCGCGACGAATGATCCACCGCACGCATGTTTTCAACGAGCCGCTCGTGTTGGCCTCGGGCGTCGCCCTTGCGCCAATCGAGATCGCGTATCAGACCTACGGCACGCTCAATGACGCCAAGAGCAACGCTATTCTTCTCTGCCATGCCCTGACCGGCGATCAATATGCCGCGGGTGTTCATCCCGTCACCAAGAAGCCAGGCTGGTGGCATAATGTCGTCGGGCCCGGCCTCCCCATCGACACCAACCGGTATTTTGTGATCTGCACGAATATCCTGGGGGGATGCATGGGCACGACCGGTCCCGCCTCGCCCTGTCCTGGCCGAGGACATGCCTGGGGTACGGATTTTCCTGTAATCACGATCCGCGACATGGTGGCGGCGCAGGCTCGCTTCATCGAACATCTCGGCATCGAGAAATTGCTCGCCGTGGCGGGCGGCTCGATGGGTGGGATGCAGGTTCTCGAATGGACGGCACGCTACAAGCACCGCATGCATGCGGCGATCCCCATCGCGACGGCGGCGCGCCACTCCGCCCAGAACATCGCCTTTCACGAAGTGGGGCGCCAGGCGATCATGGCCGACCCTAATTGGGCCGATGGCGCCTATGAACGCAATGGTGCTTTCCCCTCCCGAGGGCTTGCGGTGGCGCGCATGGCCGCGCACATCACCTATCTGTCCGACTCGGCGCTGCATCGAAAATTCGGCCGTAACCTTCAGGACCGCGAAGCTTTTACGTACGGCTTCGACGCCGATTTCCAGGTCGAGAGTTATCTGCGGCATCAGGGCCTGACCTTCGTTGACCGTTTCGACGCCAATTCCTATCTCTATGTCACCCGTGCCATGGATTATTTCGACCTGACCCACAATCATGGCGGCCACCTCGCCGAGGCGTTCCGAGGCAGCCTCGCGCGCTTCTGCCTGATTTCCTTTACCAGCGACTGGCTCTTTCCGACGAGCGAGATGCGCCACATCGTGCGGGCCCTGAATGCGGTCGCGGCCAATGTCTCCTTCGTGGAGATCGAGAGCGACAAGGGCCACGATTCCTTTCTCCTCGAGATTCCCGAGTTCTTTTCCGTGCTGCGCGGTTTCCTCGATTCTGTGGCCGAGGAGCATCTCTAAGTGACTAGTATGCGCATCGATCTCGAAATCATCGTCGATATGATTCAGGCCGGATCGCGGGTGCTCGATCTCGGCTGCGGCGATGGCGCGCTGCTCGCCGCTCTAAAAAAGGAAAAACAGGTGGACGGGCGTGGCCTGGAATTGAGCCAGGCAGGCGTGAATGCGTGTGTGGCGCGTGGCTTGAGCGTCATCCAGGGCGACGCCGATTCCGATCTTCGTGACTATCCAGCCGATGCCTTCGATTATGTGGTGCTTTCCCAGACGCTACAGGCGACGCGCGATCCCTCCAAGATCCTGGATCAGCTCGCGAGAATCGGTCGTCGCGCGATCGTGTCTTTTCCGAATTTCGGCCACTGGCGGGTGCGCCTCTATCTCGGCGTATTGGGGCGTATGCCAGAAACTAAGGCTCTGCCATGGTCCTGGTACAACACGCCGAATATTCACCTCTGCACTATTCGGGACTTTATAGCGCTGGCCCATGACAAGGGGCTCGTGATCGAACGCGCACTCGCCATCAACGCGCATGGATCGGTGGCGCCGATCCGGGGATTATGGGGTGCCAATCTGATGGGCGAGCAGGGGCTGTTTCTATTGCGGCGCAGGGACGGCGGCGCGGCGCCCTAACTCTTATTCAGGACCTCGCCGCGGGCCTGGGCGTGGAATTCGCCGATCTTTCTGGCGATGCGCCGCTCGTCCATTTCAACCTTGTGCAATTGAAAGTCCTTATACAGGCGCTGAACCAGGGCGTCGTCGTCTTGGTGCAGAGTGTCGGTGACGGCGAGATCGCGGGCGAACGCCTGTTGTGCTTCGCCGGTCAGGCCGAGCAGTTCCGCCGCCCATGCTCCCAGCTTCTTGTTGCGTCGCGCCAAGATGCGGAACTCAAGTTCCTTATCGTGGCTGAATTTATTTTCGTATCCTTGCTCGCGCTCGTCGAAGCTTGTCATCTGATCCTCGTTATGCCCCGGGCGGTGCGATTTCGCTGCGGGCAGCTAAGATCATCTTTGCCCATCGAACCCAGACTCGTCAAGCAATTGCTTGATAGGAAAGGATATATTAGCTATTCCCCCGTCTGGCCTATATATGTCAGAATTCGCACCCGAGCGGTAAACCCCCGGGCGATAGAGGAGAGATGGCGCAGCATATCGCATTGGTGGATGACGACCGCAACATTCTAGCTTCAGTCTCGCTTGCCCTGGAGGCCGAAGGCTTCTCGGTCAAGACCTATTCCGATGGTGGCGAGGCCTTGAAAAACCTGAGTCAACATCCAGCGGATCTGGCCGTGCTCGATATCAAGATGCCGCGCATGGACGGAATGGAACTGCTGGAGAGGCTTCGCAAAGTGACGGCGATGCCGGTGATTTTTCTTACCTCCAAGGATGACGAGGTCGACGAGCTGATGGGTTTGCGCATGGGTGCCGACGATTACATAAAGAAGCCATTCTCCCAGCGCCTCCTTGTCGAAAGGATCCGGACCCTCCTGCGGCGCAATTCCCTGCGCGCAGGCACCACCGAAGACGCTGGCGACCCGCCACTGGTCCGCGGCCATCTCACGTTGGACAGCAACCGGCATCTCTGTACATGGAAAAACCAGCCCATCGATTTGACGGTGACCGAATTTCTTCTCCTCAAGGCGCTGGCGCAACGGCCGGGCCACGTCAAGAATCGCGACCAGCTCATGGATTCCGCCTACGGAGAAAATATCTATGTGGATGACCGGACCATCGATTCACATATCAAACGGCTACGCAAGAAGTTCAAGTCCATCGATAAGGATTACGATGCTATCGAGACGCTTTATGGAGTGGGCTATCGCTATCGCGATGCCCTGTAGGCGGGAATAACAGGCATTCTGCGACCACTTGGCCCACTGATAGCCGCGGGCATGCGCCGATTGTTCGGGCGGAACCGGCGGCGGCGCCCGCTCTGGACGTCTCCGCTGGCGCGCCGGATTCTCGCGATGAATGTATTGACCCTAGCCATTCCGGTTCTTGGCTTGCTCTATCTCGACAATTATCGCGATACGCTGGTGCGGGCCGAACTCGACCTGCTGATGAGCCAAGGCCGATTGATCGCAGGAGCGCTCGCGAGCACCTCGGCACTTGGGCCGGACGCCGAAGGCGAGTACCGGCTTGTCCCCGAATGGACGCGCCATTCGCTGCGCCAAATCGCCGGGGATTTCAAAATGAGGGCGCGTGTTTTTACCGCCGAAGGAATGCTGGCCGATACGCTGCGCATGCACGAGCTCAGCGGCGCGGTGAAGGTCGAGCCTCTGCCGCCGGTCGATCGCCAGCGGCCAATCTCCGACCGTATCTTCGGGCCGCTCTATGATGTGATCATCGACTGGTTGCCGACCAGCCATCACTATCCGCTCTATGAGGAGCAGCACCCAGGATCTCAGGATTTTCCCGAGGTGCTTGCGTCGCTGAACGGCTACGGCGCCAGTCAGGTCCGCGACAGCGGCAGCGGCAAGCTCATTCTCTCGGTGGCGGTGCCGATCCAGCGCTACCGTCAGGTGTTGGGGTCGCTCCTGCTTAGCCAGTCGGCCGAAAACGTCGCCGCGACCTTACGCGAAACACGCATCCGAATTCTAGCTTTCTTTGCCATTGCCTTGGGCGTGACCATTCTTCTGTCGCTTTATTTGTCGAGCCGCATCGCCTGGCCCCTGGCTCGGCTCGCCTTCGCCGCGGATCGCGTCCGCACCGCGGCCGGCCGGAAGGTCCAGATACCCGATCTGAGCGCGCGCCACGATGAAATCGGCGACCTCTCCCTAGCGCTGCGCGAGATGACCGAGGCGCTGAGCGCACGCATGGCGGCGACCGAGCGTTTCGCGGCAGACGTCGCCCATGAAATCAAGAATCCGCTGACCTCGCTGCGCAGCGCCGTCGAAACGGTCGCGCGCATCGAAGATCCTGTGCAGCAGAGAAAATTGATGTCGATCATTCTGGACGACGTCGCACGGCTCAACCGGCTCATTACCGATATCTCCGACGCATCCCGTATCGATGCGGAGATGGCACGAGATGAGATGATGCCGGTTAACCTTACCCAACTGATCAATACGTTGGCCGATATTCTGTTAACCACCGGAACGGCGATCGATCTCGAGCTTCCTGAACAGCCGGTAATCGTCATGGGACTGGAGGGCCGCCTGGGGCAGGTGCTGCGCAATCTTACCGGCAATGCGCAGACCTTCTCGCCTCCCGGCGGACATATCCGCATTGTGACCGAGACGGATGGACCGCTTGCCCGTCTCAAGATCGAAGACCAGGGGCCGGGGATCCCGCCCGGAAAGCTGGAAAAAATCTTCGAGCGATTCTATAGCGAGCGTCCTGAGGGAGAAAAATTCGGTACCCACTCGGGGTTAGGCCTGTCGATTTCCCGACAGATCGTCGAGGCGCATGGCGGCAAGCTCTATGCCGAGAATATCCTGAACGCTCAGGGAAGGATCGCCGGGGCGCGGTTCGTGCTCGAATTGCCGATGCAGGAGCGCTCATGATCATCCAAGCGAGCGCGGTTGCGACCGGCAGCGGCGCCCTGGTTATCTCGGGGCAGCCAGGGAGCGGCAAGTCGCGCCTCGCCTGGCGCTTCATCGCCGGGGGCGCACGTCTCATCGCCGACGACCTTCTTGAAATGGAGCAGGACGGAGAGGGAGTGTGGCTGTGCCGATACCCGCGCCTGGCGCCGCGGGAATTGCGCGGCCTTCTTTATTGCCGCATGCTTGGCTTTATCGCGGTTCCGCACTGTGTGTCCCCGGTTCGCGTCGCCGACAGGATTGATCTTGCGTGATGCTTCGCCACCTCTGGTTCTCGTAACGGGGCTCGCCGGGGCAGGCCGGCTTAGCGCGTTGCGCGCGCTCGAGGATTTCGGCTATGAAGCGGTTGACAACCTGCCTCTGGCGTTGCTGCCGGCTCTGATGCAGGGGTGGGACCGGCGCAAAAGGCTGGCTCTGGGGGTCGATTCCCGCACCCGGGGCTTCACCAGCGCCGGACTCCTCGGCGCGCGTGCCGAATTTTCGGAGAGAAGCGCGCTCCTTTTCCTCGAATGCGCCGACGACGTGTTGTTGCGCCGGTTCACAGAAACGCGCCGCCGCCATCCGTTGGCTCCCGACCGGCCGCTGCGCGATGGCATCGCCGCCGAGCGCGCCTTGATGGCGGAGGTCAAGCAATCCGCCGATCTCGTCATCGATACCAGCGATATGCCACTCCCCGAACTCAAACGCGCGCTCCGGCTGCACTTCTCGCTCGATGAAGAAGCGCGCATGGCCGTTACCGTGACCTCTTTTTCGTATCGGAATGGCCTGCCGCGCGCGGCGGATCTCGTTTTCGACGTGCGGTTCTTGCGAAATCCCCATTACGAAGCGGCGCTGCGCCCGCGCACGGGCGAAGATGCAGAGGTACGTGCGTATGTCGCTGCCGACCCCGCCTATGCACCCTTCCTTGCGCAGGTGGATACCATGATCGCTGGACTCCTGCCGCGCTATGAGACCGAGGGAAAGAGCTATTTAACGATAGCCTTTGGGTGCACCGGCGGACGGCATCGTTCCGTGGCGCTTGCCTGTGCGCTTGCGGAAAGGCTTGCCGCGCGCGGTTGGGACGTGCGATTGTTGCACCGGGATCGGGGATCAAACGAATGATTGGCATGATATTGGTGACGCATGGGAATCTCGCCCAGGAATTCCTGGCCGCGCTGGAGCATGTCGTCGGCCATCAGGAAAACGCCCGGGCGATCTGCATCGGCGCCGAGGACGATATGGAGCGCCGGCGGCGCGAAATCCTCGAGCTCGCGCGAAGCCTCGATCAGGGCGAGGGCGTCGTGGTCCTTACCGACATGTTCGGCGGGACGCCCTGCAATCTTGCCATTTCGGCGATGGATCACGCGCACATCGAAGTGATCGCGGGGGTCAACCTGCCCATGCTCATCAAGCTGGCGGGGTTACGCGGCCACGCGGACCTGGAAGAAGCCGTGAACAGCGCGCAGGAAGCGGGCCGGAAATATATCAATGTCGCCTCGCACCTGCTTGCGAGTCGCGACGCCAAGCCCTGACGATGCAACAGCGAACCGTCACTATCCAGAACCAGCGCGGCCTCCATGCCCGCGCCGCCGCGAAGGTCGTGCGGCTGGCCGAGCAATACCGCGCCGAGATCAGCATCAGCAAGGACGAGATTACCGTCAACGGAAAGTCCATCATGGGATTGATGATGCTCGGGGCCGCGACGGGGACGGAGCTCTTGATCGCGGCGGAAGGCGATGAAGCGCCGGCAGCCCTTGCCGCCCTCACCGCTTTGATCGAACGGAAATTCGACGAGGAATAGATCATGGCACCGCGGCGCGAAACAGAGGAGCAGGATGTCATCTTTCGCGGCCTGGGGGTCGCAAGCGGGATCGCGATCGGCACGGTTTATCTCGTCGAGCCAGGGGAAATCGCGGTGCCGGAATATGAAGTTTCCGCCGCCGCGGTTGAGGACGAAGTCTCGCGCTTCCTTGCGGCGTATGACAAATCGCAGCGCCAGCTGCGCAAGCTGAAGAGCCGAACGCTGGAATTACATGGCATGGCGGGCGAAGAGCTTGGATTCCTGCTCGACGCCCATGCGCAGATGCTGGCCTCGGGCCGGCTGCGCGCCGGTATCGAAAAAGTCATTCGCGAAAAGCACCGCAATGCCGAGGCGGCCGTGCACGCCGAGATCACGACAATCGCTCAGGGATTCGCGGCGCTGGAGGACGAATATCTCTCGGCGCGCGTCGCCGATGTCCGCGAAGTCGGAAACCGGCTGATCCGCAACTTGACCGCTAATCCATACCAGGCATTTTCCAATCTCCCGGTCGGAACGATCGTGCTTGCCGAGGATCTGACGCCCGCGGATACCGCGCTCATGAACCCGAAGACCATCGCGGGCTTTGCCACCTCGCTGGGTGGCCGGGAGAGCCACACCGCGATCATGGCGCGCTCGCTGGGCATTCCCGCCGTGCTGGGTATTCCCGACTTGGTCGCGCGCGCCGAAAGCGGCGATGCCATCATCCTCGACGGTCAACAAGGTGTGGCGATCCTGCGCCCGAGCGGACAGCGCGTGCTCGAATACCGCAAGAAGCGCGCCGAATTGGAGAAATATGACAAGCAGCTCGCCCGGCTCAGGCGATTGCCTGCCGTCACGAGGGACGGCCAGCGGGTCGGCCTCCTTGCCAATATCGAATTGCCGCGCGAGGCCGAGACGGCCCTGTCCGCGGGCGCGGAAGGGGTCGGCCTCCTGCGCACCGAATATCTCTATATGAACCGAGGCGATGTTCCCGGCGAGGAGGAGCAGTATCAGTCGCTACGCACTATCGTCGAGACTATGGCCGGTCGCCAAGTGACGATCAGGACGCTCGATATCGGCGGAGAGAAGGCCACCCCGGCCCTCGAGGATAAGGTGGGTGCCGCCCTCAATCCCGCGCTGGGCATGCGGGCTATTCGCCTCAGCCTGCGCGAGCGGCCGCTCCTGGAGGCGCAATTGTCCGCGATCCTCCGCGCCAGCCAACACGGTAACGTTCGTATTTTGCTGCCGATGATCACTTCGGTGAGCGAGGTCGTGGAAGTGCGCCGCACGCTTGAAGCGCTCGCCAAGAAGCTGCGCCGGCGAAATCTCAAGATCCCGGATCCTTTGCCGCCACTCGGGGTGATGATTGAGGTACCGGGCGCCGCCTTGGCCGCCGATGCGCTGGCGCAGGTTTCCGACTTCTTCGCGATCGGCAGCAACGATCTGACCATGTACACGTTGGCAATCGACCGAGGCGAGGAGAGCGTCGCCCATCTCTATAATCCCTTGCACCCCGCCGTGCTGCGGCTGATCCAGTTTGCCACCGAGGCTGCCTTGCGGGCGCGCCTGCCCATCTCAGTATGCGGCGAGATTGCCGGAGACCCGAAATTCGCGCCGCTTCTGCTCGGCCTGGGGATACAGGATTTGTCGATGGCGGCCACCTCGCTGCCTCGCGTCAAGGCCCGCATCCGCTCCATGGACTATCTGGCGGCGACGCGGTGCGCACGCTTCATCATGGACCAATGGGATGCCGGGCGGATCGCCGCCATTCTCGACGATTTCAACGCGCTGGCCCAGCTCGGCTAGTGGCTGCTCCGCCCTCAATGGCGGAAATGGCGCAGGCCGGTCAGCACCATGGTAATGCCCGCGGCCTCGGCAGCGGCGATGATCTCGCTGTCGCGCAGGGCGCCGCCCGGCTGAATGATGGCGGCGATGCCCCGCTCCGCCGCCAGCGCGATCGAATCGGCAAAAGGGAAGAACCCATCCGAGGCGAGAACCGCACCGCGCGCCCGGTCTCCTGCTTTATCGAGGGCGTGGCGCATCGCATCGATGCGGTTGGTCTGGCCTGCGCCGATTCCCAGGGTCTGGCCCGCCGCAGCGACGACAATCGCATTAGAGCGCAGATGCTTGCAGACCTTTTGCGCAAACAGCAGATCGGTCAGTAAGGCAGGCTTGGGCGCGCGCACAGTCGCCACGCGGATCTCTTGTGGACCGGCGAACGCATTGTCGGTCTCCTGCACTAGGAAACCGCCCGCGATCGATCGAAAAGACAGGGACGCGCCCGAGGAGCGCTCGGGCATGGCGAGGAGGCGCAGGTTCTTCTTTTGGGAAAAAACCTGGCGCGCCTCGGGTGAAAAGTCCGGGGCCAAGACGAGCTCGGTGAAGGTTGCTGTGATTTCACCGGCTAGCGGACCATCGCAGAGTTGGTTCAGTGCCACGATACCGCCGAAGGCGCTGACCTTATCCGCATGCCATGCGCGTTGATAGGCCGATCCTATGTTTTCGGCCAAGGCTACCCCGCAGGGGTTGCCATGCTTGACGATTGCGGCGGCGGGTTCCGCGAACTCACCGACCGAAGCCCAGGCGGCATCCGCATCGAGGAGATTATTGTAGGAAAGCTCCTTGCCCTGGAGGAGGCGCGCATCGGCCAGGCCCCCGCCTGTCGCATAGAAAGCCGCCCGCTGATGCGGATTCTCCCCATAGCGCAGGAGGGCGCGGAGGCGTCCCGCCATGACCCAGGGATCGGTAAGCGTTTCCCCTTGGAAAAAGCGCGTCACCGCTGCGTCGTAGGCCGCGCAATGGCCAAATGCCTTTCCGGCGAGGCGCCGCCGGGTTGAAAGTGAGACGCCGCCCGCGGCGAGTTCCTCAAGCACCGGAGAATAATCATCGGGATCGACGAGTACGATGACGGAAGTGAAATTCTTTGCCGCCGCGCGGATGAGGCTAGGCCCGCCGATATCGATGTTCTCGATGATCTCTTGCTCGGGAGCCTGGCGTGCGAGGGTCGCTGCGAAGGGATAAAGGTTGACGATGACCATGCCGATCGCTGGGATGTCATGTGCGGCAAGGGTCGCGATATGCGCGGGCAGGTCGCGGCGCGCCAGTATCCCCGCATGGATGCGCGGATGGAGCGTCTTCACCCGTCCGTCCAGTATTTCGGGAAACCCTGTGACATCCTCGACCGAGATGGACGGAATTCCCTGCGCATTCAGCCATTGCCGGGTCCCACCGCTCGCCACCAATTCATGGCCCAAGTCGGCGAGGGCGCTTGCCAGGGCCGCGATACCACTCTTATCCGACACCGAAAGGAGAATGCGCATGACGCCTCTTAGCATTCGCCGGGTCCGCTTGCCAGCCCTGCGGCGGCTGCGCTTGCTGGTGCGGAAGCAGCAAAAGCCCAACCCTCGCCGGTTGTAGTCTTTCGGCAGCGGCGTTCCGGGCGCTTGTTATTTTTTGCACCGTGACTTTGGCCGGGTGGCTCATTCCACTGTGGCCGAACGTCTCGGCTTACGGGCATGAGGCTCGCCATGGATTGATCCCCGCCGGTCACACGGCACGGCCCGCGCAGTGCTGCGGCGTTGGGCTGGTGAATGGATTCGGTCAGTCCGCTCGCTACGATCTGTTATGGATTTTCGCGGCCGGGCTCGGCCTTCTCGCGGGTTGCTCGTGCTGGCGCTAGGCAGCGACCGCAGGTGTTGCGCAAGCGAGGATGCCCCTCTAGCGGGGCAGCACGCTTGAAAAGCCCGTGAGCCATGCCTATATCCGCTCCAGATCGGGGCAGAAGCCTCCAAAACAAAACCGGAACCGCTAAAGGAAAGAAAATGAGCAAAGTTATCGGGATCGACCTGGGAACCACCAATTCCTGCGTTGCCGTCATGGAAGGCAAGGACGTCAAGGTCATAGAAAATAGCGAAGGCGCGCGCACAACCCCTTCGATGGTCGCCTTCACCGATTCGGGTGAGCGGCTGGTCGGACAAGCGGCGAAGCGCCAGGCGGTGACCAATCCCGAAAATACGCTCTTTGCCATCAAGCGGCTGATCGGTCGCAGATTCGACGATCCGGTGACCAAGAAGGACGTGGCGCTCGTCCCCTATAAGATCGTGTCTGGCGACAATGGCGACGCATGGGTGGATTGCCACGGCAAGAAATATTCGCCCTCGCAGATCTCCGCATTCATCCTTCAGAAGATGAAAGAGACGGCCGAGAATTATCTCGGCGAGAAGGTGACGCAGGCCGTCATTACCGTGCCGGCTTATTTTAACGATTCCCAGCGCCAGGCGACCAAGGATGCGGGTAAGATCGCCGGTCTCGAAGTGCTGCGCATCATCAACGAACCCACGGCTGCCGCGCTCGCCTACGGCATGGAGAAGAAAGGGACCGGGACCATCGCGGTCTATGATTTGGGCGGCGGCACCTTCGATATTTCGGTCCTGGAAATAGGCGATGGCGTCTTCGAGGTGAAATCGACCAACGGCGATACATTCCTCGGCGGTGAGGATTTCGACGCCCGGATCATCGATTATCTCGCCGATGAATTTCGCAAGGAGCAGGGTATCGACCTGCGCAAGGACAAGCTGGCCCTGCAGCGCCTCAAGGAGGCCGCCGAAAAGGCCAAGATCGAGCTTTCCAATTCGATGCAGACCGAGGTCAATCTGCCCTTCATCACCGCCGACCAGTCGGGGCCGAAGCACCTCAATATCAAATTGTCGCGTGCCAAGCTCGAGGCGCTGGTCGAGGATCTGATCGCCCGCACCATCGGTCCCTGCCAGGCGGCGCTCAAGGATGCCGGCCTCAAGGCCAGCGATATCGACGAGGTGATCCTGGTGGGCGGGATGACCCGCATGCCCAAGATCATCGAGAAGGTGAAGGAAATTTTCGGCCGTGATCCCCATCGCGGCGTCAATCCCGATGAAGTTGTGGCGATCGGCGCAGCCATCCAGGGTGGCGTGCTGAAGGGCGAGGTCAAGGATGTGCTGCTGCTCGACGTGACCCCGCTCTCGCTGGGAATCGAGACGCTGGGGGGGGTCTTCACCCGCCTCATCGATCGCAACACCACCATTCCGACCAAGAAATCGAATATCTTCTCGACGGCCGAGGATAATCAGACCGCCGTGACGATCCGCGTATTCCAAGGCGAGCGCGAAATCGCGGCGGATAACAAGCTTCTCGGCCAGTTCGATCTGGTGGGCATACCGCCCGCGCCCCGCGGCCTGCCCCAGATCGAGGTGACGTTCGATATCGATGCCAACGGGATCGTCAATGTCTCGGCCAAGGACAAGGCGACCAACAAGGAACAGCAGATCCGCATCCAGGCTTCGGGCGGTTTAAGCGAATCCGACATCCAACGCATGGTCAAGGATGCCGAGATGCACGCCGAGGAAGACAAGAAGCGGCGCGCGCTCATCGAGGCGCGCAATCGTGCCGAGAGCACCATCCATGATGCCGAGAAACAGCTTCAGGAACATGGCGACAAGATCGCTGCCGAGGATAAGAGCGCGGTGGAAGAGGCAATCGCCGCTCTCAAGCAGGTCAAGGACGGTGAAGATCAGGCGGCCATAGAGACCAAGCTGAATGCCCTTGCCCAGGCCCTCATGAAGATCGGCGAGGCCATCTATAAGGCGCAGCAGGCCCAGGGGGCGAGCGCCCAGGAAGGCGGCCCGTCGGAGGGAAGCAAGAGTAACGGCGCTGCCGGTGGCGATGGCAAGGTCGTTGACGCCGATTTCGAGGAAGTCGACGAACGGACGAGCAAAAAGGCCTAGCGCGGCCGCCTAAGAGGGGGGTAGGAGTATCCCCTCCCGCTTCGGTGGAGGGAAGGCGAGCATGGGCAGATGAAAGCGGATTATTACGAGACCTTGGGGATCGAGCGTGGCGCGGCAACGGATACGATCAAGAAAGCGTTCCGGCGGCTGGCGATGCAATATCATCCGGATCGCAATCCGGGCGATGAAGAGGCGGAGCGCCGATTCAAGGAGCTGAACGAAGCCTATGACGTCCTGAAAGACGAGCAGAAACGTGCGGCCTATGACCGCTATGGCCATGCCGCTTTCGAAAATGGCCACGGTGCTCGCGGTGCCGGCGACTTCGCCGGAGGGTTTGCCGATATTTTCGAAGAGATGTTCGGCGATATCATGGGAGGAGGCCGCCGCGGACGTGAAACAGGCCGGCGCGGCAACGACCTCAGCTATAAGATAACGATCACGCTCGAAGAAGCCTTTGCCGGCAAGGAAACCGTGATACGGGTGCCAAGCTCGGTGGCGTGCGGCGAATGTGGCGGCAGCGGCGCCGAAAAAGGGACCCAGCCGGTTTCATGCCCGACGTGCCGAGGGGCCGGTCGGGTGAGGGCGACCCAGGGCTTTTTCACGGTGGAACGGACTTGCCCGCGCTGTCACGGCATGGGAAAAGTCATCGAGCATGCCTGCAACAAATGCCGCGGCAATGGACGTATCGCCAAGGAGCGCGAGCTGTCGGTCACTATCCCGGCCGGAATAGAGGACGGCACGCGCATCCGCCTGGCGGGCGAGGGCGAGGCTGGGCTGCAGGGCGGTGGCAATGGCGATCTTTACCTTTTTCTTTCGGTCGCTGCACATCCGTTTTTCAGCCGCCACGATGCGGACCTCTATTGTCATGCGCCGATCACCTATGGTGACGCGGCGCTGGGAGGACAGATCATGCTCACCGGCATCGACGGAGAGAAACTGACCCTGACAGTTCCGCCTGGCGCGCAGGCAGGCCAGCGGCTCCGCTTGCGCGGCAAGGGTATGAGCATTTTGAAGCGGTCGGGGCGCGGCGATCTCTATGTCGAACTGGGTATTGAAACTCCGGTCCATCTCTCCTCCAAGCAAAAGGAATTACTGCGCAGCTTCGTTGCGAGTCTCGACGAAAAAAATATTCCTCAATCGCATCACTTCCGCTCCTCGTAAAGAGAAGCATAGGTCCCCATATTAACCATGATGTAATCTGCGCGGATCTTCGGAAAGGTGTCGCTGGAACGGTGATGTGCTCCGTTATTTGAAGAGCAATTTCCTGACAATACGGGCAGAAGTTCCGCCACGATACTATACTGTCCATGGAACAAGTAGATGACATGGATGTTGTGAAATCATGATCAAAACCTACAACTGTCTTACGTCATTTGGCGGTAAGATTAAGAGGAGCATATGAGAGTCTTACTTGTGGAAAATAGCGATCAGTTAGCCGAGTTTCTGGTCAAGGCGCTGAAGGATTCCGGTTTTTCGGTACAGCGGGTATCCGACGCGGAGGCCGCTCGGGACATGCTCCAGGACGATCATTACGACGCCATGCTTCTCGATCTGGGATCGGCGGGCAAAGGCACCGTTCAACAGAATGCTCAGGCCTTGCGCCGATATGCCTACCAGTTGCCGATCATCTTCATGGGCCGAGACGAAGAGAAGGACGATATCGTCGATTTGACAGGTGACGAGGCTTTCTTCCTCAGGAAACCCTTCTCCATGGAAGAGATGGTAGCGCGTGTGAAATCGGTGGCACCGCAGGTGCTCTCCGGTGCTCCGGTCAGTTTTGGCGATCTGGTTCTGGATATTCGAACTCTCCAGTTGCGCAGCAATGGCAAATTCCTTCCCCTGACGCGCAAGGAGGCGGCTTTGCTGGAAACGCTCATGCGGCACCCCAACATCATCGTGGACCGCAACGTGATCGAACGCGCGCTCTATGGCGGAAATAATGAAGTAGGACCTAACGCGCTCGAGGTTCTGGTGTCTCGCCTGCGCAAGAAATTAATGGCAGGAAATGTGGATATTCAGCTTCTGACCGTGCGCGGGGCGGGCTATATGCTGATGAGCGCCCGCTAGTTTGTCCATTGGGCGGTTGCGAGTGCCTGGATTTATGACATAAATCGCGCTAGCAATAGCGCATGGATAAATTTACCCATATCGATGGGGTTGCGGCACCCCTGCCGATGATGAATGTCGATACCGACATGATCATCCCCAAGCAATATTTGAAAACGATTCGGCGCACCGGGCTTGGTAAGCATCTCTTCGCCGAGATGCGCTACCATGCGGACGGCACCGAGAACAGCGAGTTCGTACTCAATCGCCCGGCCTATCGCAAGGCGCGCATCCTGGTGGCGGGTGCGAATTTCGGCTGCGGCTCTTCGCGCGAGCATGCGCCCTGGGCGTTGCTCGATTTCGGTATTCGGTGCGTCATCGCCGAGAGTTTTGCCGATATCTTCTACAATAATTGTTTCAAGAACGGCATCCTGCCCATCGCGCTTCCTAAAGAAGATATCCAGAAACTGCTCGATGACGCCGAACGCGGCGCCAATGCCGTTATTTCCATAGACCTCGAAAAGGAAGAAATTCGGGGTCCCGATGGCGGAACGATCTCGTTCACTATCGATCCTTTTCGGCGGCACTGCCTGCTTAACGGACTCGACGATATCGGCTTGACCCTGCAAAAGGAAAATCGCATCGAGGAATACGAGCGACGGCGGGCGACCGAGGCGCCTTGGGCGTGAGCAACCATACGACACTTCTTCTCCTGGCAGGCGATGGGATCGGTCCTGAAGTCATGGGGGAGGTCAAGCGAATCCTCGACTGGCTGATCGATCGGGGCCACTGTGCCTTCAAGATCGAAGAGGGCCTGGTCGGCGGCGCCGCCATCGATGCATGTGGATCGCCGCTTTCGGATGCAACGCTGGCGCGTGCGCAAGAAGCCGATGCCGTGCTGTTGGGCGCGGTGGGTGGACCGAAATGGGATAATTTACCCTTTGCCATCAAACCCGAGCGCGGCTTGCTGCGCCTGCGCAAAGACATGGCGTTGTTTGCCAATCTTCGGCCCGCCTTGGTCTTCGATGCACTTGCCGACGCGTCGTCCCTTAAGCCAGAACTGGTGCGCGGCCTCGACCTTCTTATCGTGCGAGAGCTGACCGGCGGTGTCTATTTCGGCGAACCGCGCGGCATCGAGACGCTGCCTAACGGCGAGCGGCGCGGCGTCAATACGCAAGTATATACCAGCGGCGAAATCCGGCGTGTCGCCCGAATTGCCTTCGAGCTTGCCCGGCAACGCCAGGGTCGAGTCACGTCGGTGGAAAAAGCGAATGTCATGGAGAGCGGCCTGCTCTGGCGCGAAGAGGTCCAGAAGCTGCGCGACACCGATTATCCGGATATCGCTCTTGAGCATATGTATGCGGACAATTGCGCCATGCAACTGGTGCGCAAGCCCAAGCAGTTCGATGTCATCGTGACCGACAATCTCTTTGGCGATCTCTTGTCGGATTGCGCGGCGATGCTGACCGGGTCACTGGGGATGCTGCCATCGGCCTCGCTAGGTGCGCGCGACCAGAATGGGAGGCGCCGCGCGCTCTATGAGCCGGTTCACGGTTCGGCGCCCGATATCGCGGGGCGCAACCTTGCAAATCCGCTCGCCTCGATCCTGTCGCTCGCGATGATGCTCCGCTATTCCCTGAATCTACCGAGAATCGCGGAATGGATAGAGGAGGCATCTCGCGCCGTCGTCGCGGCAGGTCTACGCACCCGGGATATCGCAGCGGCGGGTAGCAGGGAAGTCAGCACCTCGGAAATGGGAACCGCGCTGATTGGGGAACTTAACCGTATAGCGGCATAGGGGGAAACACCATGGCCTATAAACATATTCTGACGCTTCTCTTGGGTTATGATGGCGATGGCCCGGCTCTCCGCGCCGCGGTCGCCATGGCGGAGAAGATGGAGGCAGCGGTGACGGCGCTGCATATTCGCGCCGACGCGTTGGCCGAGACACCCCTCATGGTGGATGTCGGCGTCGCCCTGGGCGAACTGGTCGCCGCCGCTGAAAAGCATATCGAGCGGCGCGCCCAGCTGGCGAAAGCCAACTTCGAGAGCGTCACGTCATCCACTTGCGTTTACCGGGAAGAGAAGGGCGCCGCCAGCGAGCTTCTTCCCCGCTTTGGACGGATGAGCGATCTCATTGTTCTGGGACGACCGCAAGCCAAAGATGCTGCTACCGCGATGACCATGGACATCGAATACGCGCTATTCGGGACGGGACGACCTGTCCTGCTCGTTCCGGCGCAGGAAGCCAGCCGTGACCTGTTCGATCACATTGTGATCGGCTGGAACGATTCGGTGGAAGCGACCCACGCGGTGGCGGCCGGTCTTCCCGTGCTCGCCAAGGCGCGCCGCGTGTCTCTGGTCAGCTTGCCGGATGCACCGGAAGCGCAGCAGAGCCTGCCGGCGCTCATCCGCTATCTCGGCTGCCATGGCATCTCGGCCCAAGCTTTGCCAGCACCCAGCGCAACGGGTTCGGCAGCGACCCATCTCTTGCAGGCGGTCCAGGATGCGCGGGCGGATCTGGTGATGATGGGCGCCTATACGCATAGCCGGCTTCGCCAGCTAGTTCTCGGCGGCAATACGACGACCATGATTGCGCATGCGCCGATCCCTGTCTTTATGATGCACTGACCCCGCCGGGCAGGAGTCGCGCTATTTCGCGTCGGCGGCGACCTGCATGCGAATGATCTTATCGGGGCTCGCCACGGAGCCATTGGCGTTGGGATCGCCGCGCTTGATATGGTCCACGGCTTCCATCCCGGAGACGACTTGACCGAAAATCGTATATTGCCCATCGAGGAACGGGGCGGGCGCGAAGCAGATGAAGAACTGGCTGTCGGCGGAGTCGGGGTCTTGGGCCCGTGCCATCGAGAGCGTGCCACGGATATGATGCGCATCGTTGAACTCGGCCGGAATATTCTGGCCAGAGCCGCCGGTCCCGTCACCGCGCGGGTCACCGCCCTGGGCCATGAAACCTTCGATGACACGGTGAAAAGCCAACCCGTCATAGAATTTGTTGCGAACCAGCGCCTTGATGCGCGCGACCGTCTTGGGTGCCTTGTCCGGGAAAAGTTCGATGGTGACGCGGCCATCCTTCAGGTCGAGATAGAGCGTGTTTTCGGGATCGAGAGCCATGGAAGGAACCACCATCGTTAAGAGAAAGAGGAAAGCGAATACGCAGGTTTTCATGGCTTATGCTTTAGCGATGCCGATGCGGCCGGGTCAAGTCGCTTGTAATAGATAATGGTGGTGTCGAGGCTTCCTTGCGAGGACCGCGCATAGAAAGGAATCGCTCCGGCGCGCAGATAGCTCAGTCTTTCGTAGAGACGATTCGCCGCATCGCCTTCGCGCGTATCCAGCACGAGCAGGAAGCGTCCGGCCTCGCGGACTGCCTCTTCGGCAGCGGTCATCAGTCGCGATCCGATGCCCTGCCGTCGCACTTCGGGCAGAACCAAAAGCTTGACGATATCGACGCGGTGACGCTGATTGAGAGGCGTGGCGAAATTGACCTGGACACTGCCTAAAATCCGATGCTGGTCGCGCCAGACCAGGAGAAGGCGCTCGCCCGCTTTGAGATCCGCCTGAACCCGCTTCCAATAGTCCCGTGCCAACGCAGGGGTAAGAGGTGCTAAGAAACCGACGCTGGCTCCCGCATGGACGCATTCGCATAGCAGGGCGCAGAGTCCCTCCGCGACGGTATCGAATGCCGCGGCATCGATCCGCTCGATCACCTGTTAAGCCAGGCGCTCGCGAATTCTCGCGCTCAGCGTATCCAGAAACTGGGTGGTAGTCTGCCATTTCTGCTCAGGACTGATCAGCAGGGCGAGATCCTTGGTCATGGCGCCGGATTCGACGGTAGCGACCGTCGCCTTTTCGATCGCCTCGGCGCGTTCCTGTACTTCGGGGGTGCCATCGAACTTGCCGCGATACCAAAGCCCTCGAGTCCAAGCGAAGATCGAGGCGATTGGATTGGTGGAGGTTTCCTTGCCTTGCTGGTGTTCCCGGTAATGGCGCGTCACGGTGCCGTGGGCCGCCTCGGTTTCCACCACCTGGCCATCGGGGGAGAGCAGGACGGAGGTCATGAGGCCAAGCGAGCCGAAGCCCTGCGCGACCGTATCGGATTGCACGTCCCCATCATAGTTCTTGCATGCCCACACGAAGCCGCCGGCCCATTTCAAGGCACTCGCCACCATGTCATCGATCAGGCGATGCTCATAGCTGAGGTTGCGCGCCGCGAAGGCGTCCTTGAATTCGGCGGCGAAGATCTCGGCGAAGATGTCCTTGAAGCGCCCGTCATAGGCCTTGAGAATGGTATTCTTGGTTGACAGATAGACCGGCCAACCCAGCGTCAGCCCATAATTGAAACAGGCGCGCGCGAACCCCCGGATCGATTCGTCGAGATTGAACATGCCCATCGCGACGCCGCCGCCGGGAAACTTATAAACCTCGCGCTCGATCACATCGCCCGCGCCCTCTGGCTCGAAGCGAAGGATGAGCCGACCCTTGCCGGGCACAACGAAATCGGTGGCGCGATATTGGTCGCCGAAGGAATGACGGCCGATGACGATAGGCTGGGTCCAGCCCGGCACCAGGCGCGGCACATTGCTACAGATGATCGGCTGGCGGAAGATGGTGCCGTCGAGAATGTTGCGAATGGTCCCGTTGGGGGATTTCCACATCTGCTTGAGGCCGAATTCCTTGACCCGCGCCTCATCGGGCGTGATGGTCGCGCATTTCACGCCGACGCGGTGCTGCTTGATCGCCTGTGCGGCTTGGATGGTGATCTGGTCGTCGGTACGGTCCCGCGACTCGATACTTAGGTCGAAATAGCGAAGATCGACGTCAAAGTAAGGCAGGATCAACTTTTCCTTGATAAAATTCCAGATGATCCGCGTCATTTCATCCCCATCGAGTTCGACGATGGGATTCTTCACTTTTATTCTTTGCATGGTTCCCCCTAGAACCGTTGTGGCTGTTCGGTCACCAATTCATCGGGCGAAACGGCGAGCATGTCAAACAAGCGGTTCACATTCTGAACGATGGAAAAATGCTGGCGGATCGCCGGCCGCGCGAAATCCTTTTCGATGATATGATCGACCATCTTGAGAAGATGATCCCAGTAGCCGCCGATATTGAGCAGAACCACGGGCTTGTCATGCAGGCGCAGCTGCCGCCAGGTCAGGATCTCGAAGAATTCATCGAGAGTGCCCAGCCCGCCGGGTAGAATGGCAAAGGCATCGGCGAGGTCGAACATCAATTTTTTGCGGGTATGCATCGAATCGACGATCTTCAGCTCGGTCAAGCCGCGATGGCCGACTTCGACGCTATCGAGATGCTGGGGAATGATCCCGATCACCTTGCCGCCTGCCTGCAGCGTCGCATCGGCAAGCGCGCCCATCAAACCGATTCGGGCGCCACCATAGATCAGGCGTATGCCGCGTTCGGCCAATGCTTCACCCAGCTCCTGGGCGGCAGTGACAAGGAGCGGATGACTTCCCGTGCTCGAGCCGCAATAGACACAAAGACTCTTGATGATGGGCATGCGGAAGGATTGGATCTTTCTTATCGGCTATTTTGCGAATATTCTAGCATGGCCAATCCGATGAAGGAACCAAAAACAAACACGCGAATCATGCTGGTAACGATAGCGGGGATGGTAGTCATCGCCGCAGTGATCAGTTTGCTCTATGCCATCGCGCGGCAAGAGGATGAAAGCGCCAGCGGCGCCGGCCCCGCGCCGGCTTCGCGCTCCTCGACCTTGACCGGTCCCGTTTTCCCACCGCGGTTTGAAACGGTGCGCATCAACCCAAACGGAGATGCGGTCGTGGCTGGCGCCGCGCCGCCGCGTTCGTTTCTGCATTTGGAAGATGGATCCCAGGTTGTCGGACAGGCGCGGGCAGATGAACTCGGGCAATGGGTATTGCTACCGCAGGCCGCCCTCGCTCCGGGCGACCACTTATTGACACTGGAAACGCGTGTAGCGGAATCGGTGATGCGGTCGCTCCGCAGCGTACTTGCGATCGTCCCCGAACCCGCCAAGGATATAGCTGGCCGGCCCAGCGTGAAAATCGCCGGATCATTGGCTCTGGAAGTTACTCCTGGCGGCAAGGAAGCGGATCGGCTGCTGCAATCTCCGGAGCCGCGCCGCGCCGGCGCTCTCGCGCTGGAAATCCTCGATTATGACCGGCGGGGCGTTACTGCTTTTTCGGGTTCCGCACCGCCGGGTAGACATGTTCTACTCTATGGGGACAATCGTATTGTCGCCGCGGTGCCCAGCGATGAACATGGCCACTGGCAGGTGGCGATTACAGCACCCTTGCCGCTCGCAAAACTCACCCTGCGCATCGATCTCGCCGATCAAAACGCCGCGGTTGTCGAGCGTAGCGAATGGGTCGTCCAGCCGCTCAAATTCGCCGAAAATATGGCCGAAGGCCGCATGTCTCTTGTCCAGGCGGGGGAGCACATGTGGGCGTTGGCGCACCGGGTTCCTGGCGATGCGGTGCGCTACGCGCTCGTTTTCGCGCCGGATGAGCGCGCGCGTCGCGACCCCGGCATTTCTTATCCAGGCCAACTCATCACGCTGCCTCAGTAAGCGAGAGGGCCACTCTCGGCGGAGGAAGAATCTCGGCGATCAGCGATAGATGCGGCGTCACCTCGTAGAGCAAGGCACATGCCACGCCGATAAGATTGATGGGCAGCCATGGCGCTGGCATGGCATAGCTGCCGATGACATAGATCATGGCGGCTTGCGCGATGACGAGGCGCGTGTGGGGGAGGCGCCGCGTCTCTCGAACGATTGACAGGATGGCCTGGCGGCTGGCGGCATCCTCGGCGGAATATGGAAGTTTTCCGACCAAACCCCACAAGGTCAGAATCGGCCCACGGCGCCCGACGCGTGCTTGGACAATACAGGGCAGTCCGCGATGCAGGAATCGGAAATCGACGCAGCTTCCGTCCTTGCCAAGGTGAATATCACCCTGGTCGCTGACATGCATTCTGTCATTGGGAAGCGGAAGGGCAGGGGAAATCAGGGTCGTGATCACTGACATGGCAAGATGATGAGCCAGTCTCGTTTAAGAAGCAGTAAAAAGCGACAGCACACTCGGCAAGGGCGTTTTAACCTTAAACCGCTATGAAAGGTTATGGAGCCGATTGCGCTTGTCCTTTTTTCGCCGCTTGGTCTCGCTGGTTTGGGAAGCGCGATTATCCTCGCGGGACTGATTGTCTACGCATACCGCACCGCGCTATGGCGCCGGTATTTGTGGGCGGAACTCACCACATTCCGGGTTCAAATCGCGGCGGTGATCAAGCACCAGCGCCGCCTTGAAGATGACACGCTCCGCCTGAGCAATGCGTTAGCGGGCGAGGGCGAACGCCACAAGGTCGATTCTGTCCTGGCCGAGGTCAAGGTTCTGCAAAGACTGATCGAGCAGCTCCACGCAGGGAAAAGCGTCCCCTCGCTCAAGATTGCCGTCGATGGATCCACGCTGGATGACGAGGCAATCCTCTCTCTCATCCAGGATCAACTCAATACCAATGGTGTCGAGATGGTTTTGCAGCCAATCGTTCGGCTTCCCCAGAGGCACCACCGGTATTATGAATGCTTTTCACGCCTGCGCATGAACGAACGAGAATTGCTTGCCCCCGAACGCTATGTTCCGATCGCCGAACAGCATGGATTGATCGCGACTATCGACAATCTTGTGCTCATTCGCTGCGTGCAATTGCTGCGCCGATTGCGCCGCGGTGCCGGCAACCTCGGTTTCTTCGTCAATCTTTCGCCCGCCACGCTCGCCGACCGCTCTTTCTTCGAGGATTTCCTGGCCCTCATGGCCGAGAATGCGCCGCTCGCTCCTTCGCTGATTTTCGAGTTGCCGCAGCATGTCCTCATGAAGGCCGATCCCAAGCTGCTGGGGGACTTGCAGCGTCTTGCCTCTCTGGGCTTTCGCTTTTCGCTCGATCACGTGGAGAATTGGGACATCGATATCCCGGACTTGTCGGAGAAAGGTTTCCGTTTTATGAAAGTATCCGCCGCCCATCTCCTGCGCTTAGGCGAGGAAGACGCGGCCCGGCCGCGCACGTTGAGAAGAATGCTCGATGAATACGGCATCGATCTCGTCGCGGTGCGACTGGAAAGGGAACGGGACCTCTTGGAAGTGCTGGAATACGATATTGATTGGGGACAGGGCTATCTTTTCGGAGAACCCCGGCCCCCCAGACCTGGCCTATCGACGCTTCAATGAAAATCCTTGCTGGCTTGTCCGAGCGCCGCGGGACCTTCGAGGCGGCGCTTGTCGATCTGTGGGGCGTCATGCATAACGGGCTGCGTGCGTACGAGGATGCGCTTGCCTGTCTCGATGAAATGCGGCGGGCGGGCATTGCGGTCTTTCTCCTTTCCAACGCGCCGCGTCGCGCCCAGGATGTTGCCCACCGCATCGCCGCCCTCGGCATTGCCGAGGATCGCTACGATGCGCTCTATTCCTCGGGGGAGGAAACCTGGCGGTTCCTGCGCACGGCACCGCTTGGCACGCGTGCTTTTCCGATCATGTCTGAGAAAGACCGCTCGCTGATCGTGGATACACCGATCGAGCTCGATGAAGTCACCGAAGCCGATTTCATCTTGGCCAGCGGTATCGAAAACGAGGATGCCCGGGTGGCGGATTACGCGGAAAAATTGGCAAGCGCGCGCATGCGTGCATTGCCGATGCTGTGTGCCAATCCTGATCTGATCGTTCATGTCGGCGCGCGCGAGGAAATCTGCGCCGGCGCGATCGCGGCCGCGTATGAAAGCGAGGGTGGACAGGTCCATTATATTGGCAAGCCTCATCCGGAGATCTATCGGAAGATCTTTGCCGAGCGGAGAGTGGCGCCCGAAAGGGTGCTGGCGATCGGCGATTCCTTCCGCACCGATATCGCGGGCGGTAGGAATGCCGGGTGCCAAACGTTGCTCGTCGCAGGCGGCATTCATCGCCGCGACCTGCTTCCTCTTCAGAATGCGACATTGGAAGATGCCGTTGCGGCCTATCCCGCGCGCCCGGATTTCGTGATTCCTTTCCTCCGCTGGTGATGGGGAAATTCCGGCGAACCGGCACAATCGCGCGCTTGCATCTCCGCGCAAACAATGCGATAGCCCCCATCGTGGGAGAATCATGAAAAAGAACATCCTGATCCTGGGCGCGGGAAAAATCGGTGGCGCGATCGTCGATTTGCTGGCGGCGGCGGGCGATTACGAATTGACGCTGGCCGACAGCAACAACCAGTTCCTCCGCCAGGCAGCCGGCCGCAAGGCCGCCCAACTGCGCATCGACGTGAGCGACAAGCGCGCCCTGGCCAAGGCGGCGCGCGGCAAGGATGCGATTCTCTCGGCGCTGCCCTTTTTTCTCAATCCGGCGGTTGCGCAGGCGGCGGCCGATGCCGGAGCGCATTACTTCGACTTGACCGAGGATGTCGCGACGACCCGCGCGGTGCGGGCCATCGCCCGAAAGTCGCAATCTGCCTTCGCGCCGCAATGCGGGCTCGCGCCTGGCTTCATCTCGATCGTCGCCCATCATCTGGCGCGGGGCTTCGATAAGCTGCGCGACGTTCAGATGCGCGTAGGCGCGTTGCCGGAATATCCCGCCAACGCCCTCAAATACAATTTGACCTGGTCGACCGACGGGCTGATCAACGAATATTGCAATCCCTGCGAAGCGATATATGAAGGCAAGCAGATCGAAGTCATGCCGCTCGAAGGGTTGCAGCATTTTTCGCTCGATGGGGTGGATTACGAATGTTTCAACACGTCGGGCGGCCTCGGCACGCTTTGCGAGACGCTGGCGGGCAAGGTCGATTCGCTCAATTACAAGACGGTCCGTTACCCGGGGCACCGCGACATCATGAAAATGCTGCTCGAGGATTTGCGCCTCAAGAGACGGCGCGAGCTTCTCAAGGACATCATGGAAAGCTCGCTGCCGATTACGCACCAGGATGTGGTCCTGGTGTTCGTGACCGTTACTGGTGAGAAGGGCGGCCGGCTGACCCAGGAATCCTACGCCAAGAAGGTCTACGCCAAGAAAATCGACGGGAAATTGATGAGCGCGATCCAAATCACCACTGCGGCGGGCATCTGCGCCATGATGGATCTGTTCTTCGCGGGCAAGCTGCCTCGGAAGGGCTTCCTCAAGCAGGAGATGTGCGATTTCGAGGATTTCATCCAGAACCGATTCGGCAAATATTACGCCTGATACTCAGTCGAGCGTGCGGCGATAGCGGAACAGGGCGAGCGCCATCGCGCCTAGCATGAAAAGAATGATAGGCCATAATTCCGGCCAGACCAGCGCGAAGGTGTTCCCTTTGAGCAGGATCCCGCGCACGATACGGATGAAGTGGGTCAGCGGTATGACCTGGCCGATGTACTGCGCCCATAGCGGCATGCCGCGGAACGGGAAGATGAACCCCGACAGCATCATCGAGGGCAGGAAGAAAAAGGTCGACATCTGGGTCGCCTGAAGCTGGTTGCGAGCCATGGTGGAAAAAGTGAAGCCCATTGCGAGATTGGCGGCGATGAAGAACAGGGCGCAGAAGCTGAGCAGTCCCACCGAGCCTTCGAGAGGGACGTGAAACAAAAATCGCGCGGCGAGCACGATGATGGCGATCTGCACGTATCCGATCAGTACGAAGGGCACGATTTTCCCCAGCATCACTTCCGCCGGTCGCACCGGCATCGCCAGAAGATTTTCCATGGTGCCGCGCTCCATCTCCCGCGCCATGGCCAAAGCGGTCTGTACGACCATGGTCAGGGTCAACACGACGCCGATCAAGCCCGGCACGACGTTATACTGGGTAATTCCTTCCTCGTTATATCTGCGGTGGATGCGCACCTCGATGGGCGGCGGCGAGGTGGGCAGCCGCGCGGGCGGGCCGGTGAGGTCATGGGCGAGTGCGGTGGTGAAAAGGCCGCCGAGTGCCGCAAGCGCGTTGGCGGAAGCGACCGGGTCGCTCGCGTCCACCTCGGCCGTGACGGTAGGGTGAAGTCCACGCACCAGGTCGGCCGAGAAATGGGGAGGAATGCTGATGGCGAATTGCACGTCTCCGGCCTTGAGCAGGCGGTCGGCCTCTGCATCGGAAACGGGCGGGCCGATGAAGCGCAGATAGCCGGTCTTCTCGATCGACTGCAACAGCGAGCGCACGAAAATGGTATTTTCCGCCGTCACCGCGACGGCGGGCAGGTTCTTGGGATCGGTATTGATTGCATAACCGAAGATAAGAAGCTGCATGATCGGGATGCCGAACATCACGCCGAAGCTGATCCGGTCGCGGCGCATCTGGATGAATTCCTTGGCGCATACCGCCAGGAAGCGATGCAAGGAAAAACGCGTCATGGCCGGCTTTCTCCGGTCTCGTTGAGAAGATGAATAAAGACATCTTCCAAGCTTGCCTCCGCTTCCTGCCAGCGATAGCGCGGATCTTCCCTATATGGATGGAGTGCATGGCGAAGCTGGTTCAGATCCGTGCCGCACACATGTAGTCTGGCTCCGAAGGTCGCGACCAGGGCGATGCCGGGCAATCCGATGAGCGTCCTCGCGAGATTCGCAAGATGCGGCCCCTCCACCCAGAAGGCGTGCAGGCCGCTCTTGCCGATAATATCCTGCATCGTGCCCTTGGCGATCAGATGGCCGTTGGCAATATAGGCGATCTCATGGCACCGTTCCGCCTCATCCATGTAATGGGTGCTGACGAGGATCGTGACGCCACGGTCCGCCAGCTCGTGAATCTGGCCCCAGAAGTCGCGGCGCGCCTTGGGGTCGACGCCGGCGGTCGGTTCATCGAGCAGCAGCAGTTTCGGCTCATGCAGCACGCACGCCGCCAGTGCCAGCCGCTGTCTCCACCCGCCCGATAGGGTGCCGGCGAGCTGGCGGGCGCGATCGGAAAGGCCAAGCTCGTCGAGCGCTGCATCTACTCTTGCGGCCGCGCGATCCAGTTCGTAAAGGCGGGCAACAAAAAGCAGGTTTTCACGAATGGTCAGGTCTTCGTAAAGGCTAAACCGCTGGGTCATGTATCCCGCATTGCGGCGAATCTTTTCCGATTGGGTGCGGATATCCAAATCGAGGCAGGTGCCGCTGCCCCCGTCCGGCGAGAGAAGCCCGCACAGCATACGGATCGTTGTGGTCTTGCCGCTGCCATTGGGCCCGAGGAAGCCGCAAATTGTACCCGCGGCTACCTGCAGCGTGACATTGTCCACGGCGCGATGACTGCCGAAACTTTTGCTGAGATTGTGTACATCGATGGCAATCATCGCTGCTTGAGCCGAATATCGACGGGCTGGCCGGGATGCCAGGGTTGACCGAGATCGTCGGGCACTGCTTCGACAAGATAAACGAGCTTGGCGCGGCTTTCGCGGCTATAGATAACCGGCGGCGTATACTCTGCCTGGTGTGCGAGGAAGCGGACATGGGCCTTCAGGCCCTGGGCGCAGCCGTCGCAGTTCACCGTGACCGCCTGGCCCACATGCAATTGTCCGAGAATCGTTTCGGGAACGTAGAAGCGCAGCTTGACCCGTCCCGGTGGAAGAAGCTGGACAATCGGCTGGTTGGCCATGACCCGCTCGCCGGGGCGGAAATAGACGTCCTCGATACGTCCCGCCTCGGGCGCATAAGCGTCATATAGGGTGCGCCGCCATTCGACCTGCCGTATCGCGGCCTGCCGGGTGGCGATAGCCGCGCGCGCCGCATCGATCTGGTCAGAGCGGGCAGGCATCTCTGCCGCGTGAAGCCGTGCCTCCATCTCGGCGAGCTTGTTCCTGTCGTTGGCGATCTGGGATTCCGCCACGTCGAGATTCGCCTGGGTATCGAAACGGCGCTTGACCAGCTCGCGCCGACGCGCGACGTCGGGCTCGGAGCGCCGCAGCGCAGCCTTGGCCTGGTCGATCTGGGCGCGCATGATTTCGAGTTCCTCGGGACGCTCGCCCTTGAGCAGGTCGGCCAGCCTGGCCTGCTGTTCAGCGAGCTCCGCCTGAACCTGGGCTAGAGTAGCACGCACCTCGGTGTCGTCCAGCCGGCCGATGAGCTGACCGGCCATGACCATGTCGCCGCGCTCAACCGCCAGCGATACGATCTGCCCAGATTGCTGAAAGGATACATAGATATAATCGCCCTCGACGTAACCCAGATAGACCATGGGATCGTGTGTATCGCAGCTTGCGGTGAGAAGTAACACTAGGGCCGGCCAGGACGCTAACCAGGAGAAAAAGCGCGTCATACGCCTATGTAGCATAGCATTGAGGGGTTGGCTATGCGCGGCGGATTACATACATCTTCGCAAATCTTAGCGCGAGGTTTGAGCCGCTATCCTTCAGCTCCGCCGCTGGCGCGCTAGTTTCTTGCCGAGATAAGGCGCGAGATAGGTGCCGGTATAGGAATTTCCCGCCCGCGCGATATCTTCCGGCGTGCCCTTGGCTACGACATAGCCGCCGCCATTTCCCCCTTCGGGGCCGAGATCGATGATCCAGTCGGCGGTCTTGATGACCTCGAGATTATGTTCGATCACTAAGACGCTATTGCCCTGATCGACCAGCCGATGCAAGACGTCGAGAAGCTTGCGGACATCCTCGAAATGCAGGCCCGTGGTCGGCTCATCTAGGATATAGAGCGTCTTACCGGTCGCGCGCCGCGCCAGTTCCTTGGCGAGCTTCACCCGTTGGGCTTCGCCACCTGAAAGCGTGGTCGCTGCCTGGCCGACATGGACATAACCCAAGCCGACCTCTTGCAGCATGAGCAGCTTGTCGCGCACCGCCGGGACCGCTTTGAAGAATTCGACGCCATCATCGACGGTCATATCGAGGATATCGGCGATGCTCTTGCCCTTGAAGGTGACTTCCAACGTCTCGCGATTATAGCGCTTGCCCTTGCACTGATCGCATTGGACATAGACGTCGGGCAGGAAATGCATTTCGATCTTGATAACGCCGTCCCCTTCGCATGCCTCGCACCGCCCGCCCTTGACGTTGAAAGAGAACCGTCCCGGCTTGTAGCCGCGCGCCTGCGCCTCGGGCAGGCCCGCGAACCAGTCACGGATTGGGGTGAAGGCGCCGGTATAGGTGGCCGGGTTGGAGCGCGGCGTACGTCCTATGGGCGACTGGTCGATATCGATGACCTTGTCGAGATATTCCATGCCTTCGATCGAATTATGCGCGCCAGGGATCAGCCGCGCGTCATTGAGCTTGCGCGCGAGCGCATTATAGAGTGTCTCGATGACCAGGGTGGACTTGCCGCCGCCGGACACTCCAGTCACACAGGTGAAGACGCCCAGGGGGATATCGACATCGATATTCTTGAGATTGTTGGCCCGCGCGCCGCGGATCTTCAACGCGCCGCCATTGCCGATACGGCGCTGCGAAGGTATCGGGATAGTTCGCCGTCCTGTCAAATATTGGGCGGTGAGCGAATCGGTTTTCATCACCTCGGCGGGCGTGCCATGCGCGACGACCTTGCCGCCGTGGCGGCCGGCGCCCGGGCCCATATCGATAAGATAATCCGCCGCGCGGATTGCATCCTCGTCATGTTCGACGACCAGCACGCTGTTGCCAAGATCGCGTAGCCGCTTGAGCGTGGCGAGCAGCCGGTCATTGTCGCGCTGATGCAACCCGATCGACGGTTCGTCCAGCACATAGAGGACTCCGGTGAGGCCCGAACCGATCTGCGAGGCGAGGCGGATGCGCTGGCTTTCGCCGCCCGAGAGTGTGCCCGAGGCGCGGCTGAGGGTCAGATAGCCCAGCCCGACGCTGTTGAGGAAGCCGAGCCGCTCCTTGATCTCTTTCAGAATACGCTGGGCGATTTCGCGATGCTTGGGGCTCAATTTCTGATCGAGCGCGCGGTACCATTCGTCCGCCTCGGCAATCGACATATCGGTGGCCTGCGCGATATTCAGCCCATCGATCTTGACTGCCAACGCTTCGGGTTTGAGCCGCTGCCCCCCGCAGGCTTCGCAGAGATGGGTAGCCTGGTACCGGCCGAGCTCCTCCCGAATCCACGCGGAATCGGTTTCGCGAAAGCGCCGCTCCATGTTCTTGATGATACCTTCGAACGGACGCCGCGTCGTATAGGAGCGCTTGCCATCCTCGAAGGTCATGGCAACGCTGTCTTCCGAACCATAGAGCAGGATATCGCGCACTTTTTCGGTGAGATCTTTCCAGGGCTTATCCAGGCTGAACTTGAAATGCTTGGCGAGGCTCGCCAGTGCCTGTTCGTAATAATGCGAGCTGCTGTTGGCCCAGGGCGCAATGGCGCCCTTGCGCAGGGTCTTGCTCTTGTCGGGAACGACGAGTTCCGGATCGAAATACATCTTGCTGCCCAGGCCGTCGCAGGCGGGGCAGGCGCCGAAGGGATTGTTGAAGGAGAAGAGCCGCGGTTCAATCTCGTCGATAGTGAAACCCGAGACCGGGCAGGCGAAACGCGCGGAAAAGACAATCCGCTCGCCGGTCTGGCCCTCCTTGGCGGCCATGTCGGCATAGAGCAGACCATCGCCCAACTCGAGCGCCGTCTCCACGCTTTGGGCCAGGCGGTTTTCCAGTCCTGGCTTGAGCACGATGCGATCCACGACGATCTCGATATCGTGCTTGATTTTCTTGTCGAGCGCCGGTGCGTCCGCGATCTCATGGAAAGTGCCATCGATGCGGGCGCGGGTGAAGCCGCGTTTCTGCATCTCGGCCAGCTCCTTGCGGTATTCGCCCTTCCGACCGCGCACGATCGGCGCCAGAATATAAAAGCGCGCCCCTTCCTTGAGGCTGGCCAGCCGGTCGACCATCTGGCTGACGGTCTGGCTTTCGATGGGCAGGCCGGTGGCCGGAGAGTAGGGAATGCCGATGCGCGCATAAAGCAGCCGCAAGTAATCATAGATCTCGGTAACGGTGCCGACCGTGGAGCGCGGATTGCGCGAAGTGGTCTTTTGCTCGATCGAGATGGCGGGCGACAGGCCTTCGATCGAATCGACCTCGGGCTTCTGCATCAATTCCAGGAATTGCCGCGCATAGGCGGACAAGCTTTCGACATAGCGCCGCTGGCCCTCGGCATAGATGGTATCGAAGGCCAGAGAGGATTTGCCCGATCCCGACAGGCCGGTCAGCACCACCAGGGCGTTCCTCGGCATGTCGACATCGATATTCTGGAGATTGTGCTCGCGGGCGCCGCGAACGGATATTCTCGTTAAAGCTGTCATCGGCGTATGGGGACGTGAGATTATGCTTTATTGCGCGCAAAATCCATGCTTATTACCGCAAAGATACGAGGGAAGATATGGCAGGCAGCGTCAACAAGGTCATTCTGGTGGGTAATCTCGGTCGAGACCCGGAAATCCGTACCACGCAAAACGGCGGAAAAATCGCTCAGTTATCGGTCGCGACTTCCGAGACCTGGCGCGACAAGCAGACCCAGGAGCGGCGGGAAAAGACCGAATGGCACCGTGTGGTGGTCTTCAACGACAGGCTGGTCGATGTGATCGAGCGCTACCTGAAAAAAGGCGCCAAGATCTATGTCGAAGGGCAATTGCAGACGCGCAAATGGACCGACCAGAGCGGCCAGGAACGCTATTCGACCGAGATCGTGCTTCAGAATTATCGCGGTGACTTGACCATGCTCGATGGGCGTGGTGGCGGCGGTGCTGCGGGTGGTGAAATCGGGTCGGAAGGCGGCTTTAGCGGCGCCCGATCCGGCGGGCCTGGTCCCGGCCCCGATCTGGACGACGAAATCCCGTTCTAGGGACTGAGCCATGAAGGTCGCCTTTCTTGGCCTTGGCGTCATGGGCTATCCCATGGCCAGCCATCTGGCACGCGCAGGGCATACGGTCACGGTCTATAACCGCACCGCGGCCAAGGCCGCGCGTTGGCAGGAAAGCTTCACGGGAACGGTCGCGCCGTCGCCGGCGGAGGCCGCGCGGAACGCCGAGATCGTCTTTTGCTGCGTCGGCCGCGACCGTGACGTGGAGGAAGTCGCGCTCGGCCCGTCGGGGGCTTTCGGTGCCATGGAAAAGGGTGCAATCTTCGTCGATCACACCACCGCCTCGGCCGATCTGGCGCGCAGGCTTGACCAGGCGGCGCGCGAACGCGGCCTGGGTTTCCTGGATGCCCCGGTTTCGGGTGGGCAGGCGGGGGCCGAGCAGGGACGGCTCACGATCATGGTGGGCGGAGAGAAAGCGGTCTTCGATATTGCCCAACCCGCGATGATGGCCTATGGGCGCACCTGCGTGCGCATGGGCGAAGCAGGCGGGGGACAAATGGCCAAGATGGTCAACCAGATCTGCATCGCCGGCGTGGTGCAGGGCCTGGCGGAGGGATTGAATTTCGCCCAGCGCGCCGGTCTGGACACCGACCGGCTGCTCGAGGTGATTTCCAAGGGCGCGGCGCAATCCTGGCAGATGGAAAATCGCGGGGCGACCATGGTTCAGGGCAAGTTCGATTTTGGCTTTGCGGTGGATTGGATGCGCAAGGATCTCGCCATCTGTCTTGCCGAGGCCGGCAAGAACGGCGCGCTTCTTCCCATGACGGCGCTGGTCGATCAATTCTATGCTCAGGTGCAGGCGCGCGGCGGCGGTCGATGGGACACGTCCTCCCTGATTGACCTTCTTCAAAAGGTTTAGCAACAATATTGTATAGATTGGTGCGGTCGAGAAGACTCGAACTTCCACGGGTTGCCCCACAGCGACCTCAACGCTGCGCGTCTACCAATTCCGCCACGACCGCATCGGGCTTGCCAAAATAGTGGCCACGGCATAGCAAATTGGGGCATGGCAGGCAAGGATATCGAATGGCGCCGGGAGAACGCCCTGATTCCGTATCCTATCGCGGTCGCCGCGATGGAGGAACGCGTGGCTTCCATCCTGGCCGGCACGGCCTCGCCGCTCGTTTGGCTGCTCGAACATCCTCCGCTCTATACTGCTGGGACAAGTGCGCGCGATCATGATCTTTTGGATGCGGCGGGCCTTCCGGTGTATGAGAGTGGCCGGGGCGGACAATATACCTATCACGGTCCTGGCCAGCGGATTGGATATGTCATGGTCGATCTCAACGAACGCGGCCGGGACTTGCGTCGCTTCGTGCATGATCTCGAGGAATGGATCATCCGCGCTCTGGCCACGCTGGACGTGATCGGAGAGAGGCGGCCGGGGCGCGTCGGAGTGTGGGTTCCGCGACCCCATGGCGAGGACAAGATCGCCGCCATCGGCATTCGGGTGCGCCGCTGGATCAGCTATCACGGAATTTCCCTCAACCGCGCGCCCGATCTCCGGCATTTCGCTGGCATCGTTCCCTGTGGCATTCGCGGCGAGGGCTATGGCGTGACCTCGCTCGCGGCGCTCGGCATCGATATTTCGACAGCTGAGCTCGATTCCGTGCTGGAGAAGGCGTTTTCTACCATCTTCGGATAGGCCAGGAAAAGTTTGGGCCACGACTTGACTTTGCGTGTCATCCAGCTATGTTCGGGGCCAAAGAGGCAATCATGGCGAAGGCAAATTCCATTTTGATAAAACTGGTCAGCACGGCCGATACCGGTTTTTATTACGTGACCAAGAAGAATCCGCGTACCAGCACGGAGAAATTCGAGATGAAAAAATACGACCCGGTCGCGCGCAAGCACGTGCCGTTCCGCGAGGCGAAGATTAAATAGCGGCATCTGCGCCTGTAACGGACAAGGGCGGCCTCCGGCCGCCTTTTTATTATCACCGAAGGGCAGGGCAGGACGGATAAGCACCCTCTCTGCCTGATTTCTGACTTCTGAATCACCCCACCCAACCCTCCCCCATCGAGGGGGAGGGCTTAACAAACTACCCTCTCCCTTGATGGGAGAGGGTGGCGAGGCTGGTAGGGCCGAGCCGGGTGAGGGTGTCCTACGTCAGGCCTTAGGCCTCTGACTTCCAATCTTCACCTTGAATCACCCCCCACCCAACCTCCCCCATCGAGGGGAGGGCTTGCTAAACTACCTGCTCCGTCGAGAGGGAGGGCTTTAATTCTATTCCAAGCGCGCAGGCCGGGCATGACGGACAAAACGGATCGTTCTATACTCCGATCATGAAAACGGAGCGGGACTGGCGATCATCGCTGGCGATTTATGGACGGCCCCGCCTGTTCATTATCCTGCTGCTGGGATTCATGAGCGGCCTGCCCCTGCTCATCACCGGCTCGACCCTGACCTATTGGCTCTCGAAAGAGGGGATCGACCGCACGGTCATTGGCTTGTTTGCGATCGTCGGCCTGCCTTATTCGTATAAATTCTTGTGGTCGCCCTTCCTGGACCAGGTCCCGCTGCCGCTTCTCGGCGCATGGCTCGGTCAGCGGCGATCCTGGCTGCTCGTCCTGCAGAGTCTTCTGGCAATCGCGACCTATGCGCTGGGCCGCAGTCACCCCGAAGCGCAGCTGGTGGTCGCGGGCTGGCTCGCCGTATCCGTCGCCTTCCTTTCCGCCAGCCAGGATATCGTCATCGACGCCTACCGTATCGAACTCCTGGAAGATGAAGAACAGGGCGCGGGCGCGAGCAATACCCAGACGGGATATCGTATCGGCGTCCTCGTCGCGGGCGCGGGCGCGCAAACCCTCTCCGACCATTGGCATTTCGGTTTCATCTATGCCGCTCTGGCCGGCATCATGGCATGCTGTGCCCTGGCGGTCTTGTTTCTGCCACGCGCGGCGACCCGCGCCGGCCGCAAGGGCACGGGCGATTGGTTTCGCCATGCGGTGGTGGCCCCGTTCCTGGATTTTACGCGCCACCCTGCCTGGCTTGGCATTTTGATCTTCGCCATTCTGTACAAGCTGGGTGATGCCGTGGCGGGCGGCATGGCCAGCCCGTTTTATCACGAGATGGGTTTCACCGGGACCCAGATCGGCGCGATTACCAAGATCTATGGTTTGCTCGCCACCATCGCCGGGACCATGATCGGTGGGGCATTGGTCGCGCGCTTGGGATTCTTTCCTGCGCTCCTCTGGGGCGGAATCGCGCAATCAATCACCAATGCCTTCTTCGCGATTGTGGCGCTGCATCCCCAGGATACGAGCTGGCTGGCGCTCGCGATCACCATGGAGAATGCCGGTGCGGGCATGGGTTCGGCCGCGCTGGTTGCCTATCTCTCCAGTCTGTGTTCGCGGGAATTCACCGCGACCCAATATGCCCTGCTGTCGTCCTGTGCGGTTCTGGGTCGGACTTTTTTCGCCGGAGGCAGCGGCTGGCTCGCCAGCCAGCTCGGTTGGATAAATTTCTTTCTTGCCGCCATCGTCCTGGCGGTCCCGGGCATGGTCATGCTGTTCTATCTGTGGTGGCGCCAGGCGCGCCCTGGTACTGTCTCTGAGGGTGTCCCATGAAACCGCTGCTCAGCCTGACATATTGCACGCAATGCCGGTGGCTGCTTCGCGCCGCCTGGATGGCGCAGGAATTGCTGACGACTTTCGAAGACGAGTTGGGTGGCGTCACGCTCGTGCCGGGCACCGGCGGGATCTTCGACGTGCGGCTGGGCCAGGAGCTGCTCTTCTCGCGCCGTGAGCAGGGCCGATTCCCCGATATCAAGGAACTGAAGCAGCTTGTTCGAGACCGCGTCGCGCCGCAACGGACCCTCGGTCACTCCGACGTGTCGTCCAAGGCATAGCCCGCCGCCCGTACCGTTCTGAGCGGGTCCTTGCCATTCGCGCCGCGGCCCAGGGCCTTGCGCAGCCTGCCGATATGCACATCGATGGTGCGGCTCTCGATGTCGCTGTCCTGTCCCCAGAGGAGGTCCTGCAGCTGTTCGCGCGAATAGACACGGCGGGGATGGGCCATGAAATGCCGGAGCAGGCGATATTCGGTGGGACCGAGATGGATGAGCATCCCATTGCGGCGCACGCGGTGGGCTTCGATATCCAGCTCGATGTCCGCAAATCGCAGGATGGTTTCATCCGTTACCGGCTTGGTGCGGCGCAGGAGCGCCTTGAGCCGCGAGATCAGTTCCGCCACCGAAAAGGGCTTGGTCACGTAATCGTCGGCCCCCGCATCCAGCCCGCGCAGCTTGTCCTCTTCTTCGCCCCGGGCGGTCACCATCATCACCGCGCAGCGCGGTTGAAGGCGGCGCACGATGCGCAGCAGCTCGAGGCCTGAAAGCAGCGGGAGCATCCAATCGAGAATCGCGCAATCGAACTCCTGCTCCTTGAGCAGCAGATGGGCCGCCTCGCCATCCTCGGCGATGGCGATGTTGTGGCCCGCGCGCCTGAGATTGTAATCGAGCAGGGTCGCAATGGCCTTGTCGTCCTCGGCAATCAGCAGGCGTGCCATGGTCACGTCATGCGGGTGCTATCATGCCGGGGCCGTTCCTCCTCCAAATTTTTGCCGGTGACCAGGAAATAGAGGACCTCGGCGATATTGGTGGCGTGATCGCCAATCCGCTCTATATTCTTGGCAATGAAAAGCAGGTGGGTGCACGGGCCGATATTGCGGGGATCCTCCATCATATAGGTGAGCATTTCCCGGAACAGGGAGGCATACATCTCATCCACTTCCTGGTCGCGCCGCCAGCCGGCCAGTGCACGCTCCTGGTCCTTGTCCACATAGGCCCCGATAATCTCGTCTGTAATGGACAGCGCCAAGCGGCCCATCCGCAGCAATCCGCCGAGCGGCCGCAGCGACGTTTCCTGTTCGAGGAGCATGGCGCGCTTGGCGATATTCTTGGCGTAATCGCCGATCCGTTCGATGTCGGAGGAAATTTTGATCGCCGCGACGACTTCGCGCAGGTCCTGGGCCATTGGCTGGCGCAGCGCCAGGATCTTGACGCAAAAGGCCGCGATTTCCTGTTCCAGACGGTCGACTTTGACATCGTCGCTGATCACAGTTTTGGCCCGCTCTGTATCGAAATGTTCAAGCGCATCCAGCGCCTGGCGCAGCTCGGACTCGACCAGCCCGCCCATGGCGCCGATCATGTGGGTCAATTTCTTCAGCTCGTCATCGAAGCTCTTGACGATATGCGGCATGGCGCCTCCTAGCCGAACCTTCCGGTGATATATCCCTGCGTACGCTCATCGCGCGGACGGGTAAAGAGATTGTCGGTGGCGCCGTGCTCGATCAAACGGCCAAGGTGGAAAAAGGCGGTGTGCTGCGAAACCCGCGCAGCCTGCTGCATGGAATGCGTGACGATCACGATCGTGAAGTTTTCTCGCAATTCATCGATCAGCTCCTCGATGCGCGCGGTCGCGATAGGGTCGAGCGCCGAGCAGGGCTCATCCATCAGAATGACCTCGGGCGAGATCGCGATTGTGCGCGCGATGCAGAGCCGCTGCTGCTGGCCCCCGGAAAGCCCGGTGCCAGGCTCGCGCAGCCGATCCTTGACTTCGACCCACAGCCCGGCGCGAGCCAGGCTGTCTTCAACGATCTTGTCGAGCGTTGCACGGTCCCTCGCTAATCCGTGCAGGCGAGGACCATAGGCGACATTGTCGTAGATCGACTTGGGAAAGGGATTAGGTTTTTGGAAAACCATGCCAACCCGCGCACGCAGCGCAACGACATCGATCGCAGGCGCGTAGATATCTTTTCCATCCAACGTAATGGTGCCTTCCACGCGGCAGTCGGGAATGACGTCGTTCATACGGTTGAGGCAGCGCAGAAAGGTCGACTTGCCGCACCCCGATGGGCCGATCAGGGCCGTGACGTGCTTTTCGGCAATGACGAGATCGACATCAAAAAGCGCCTGCTTTTGTCCATAGAAGACATTGACGCCACTCGCCCGGACTTTTTCTTTTTCTACCATTGGCGTTCGAACCGCTTTCGTATGAGGATGGCTGCCGCATTGAGAACGAGCATGACCAACAAAAGGACCATGATGCAGGCCGAGCTTAGTTCCGCGAAGCCGCGTTCCGCCGCATTGGCCCAGAGATAGACCTGAATCGGCAGGGCGGTTGAAGGCGAAAGCGGCCCTCGGGGCACGTCGGCGATGAAGGCCACCATGCCGATGAGCAGAAGCGGGGCGGTTTCTCCTAGCGCGCGTGCCATGCCGAGGATGGCGCCGGTCATGATGCCTGGCACGGAGAGCGGCAGCACATGGTGCAGCACGACCTGCCAGCGGCTCGCGCCAATGCCATAGGCAGCCTCGCGGATGCTTGGCGGCACCGTGCGCAGCGAAGCGCGCGTGGTCACGATCACTGCGGGCAGCGTCATGAGCGCCAAGACCAGTCCGCCGACCAAGGGGGAAGAGCGCGGTAAGCCAAAAAAATTCAAGAAAACCGCCAGGCCGAGCAAGCCATAGAGTATCGAGGGGATGGCGGCGAGATTGTTGATATTAACCTCCAGAAAGTCGGTAACCCGACCGCGCCGCGCAAACTCTTCAAGATAAATGGCGGCGCAGATGCCGAGCGGCAGACTTAAGACCATGGCGATCCCCACCGCATACAGCGAACCCACCAGCGCGCTCAGGATGCCGGCCTGCTCGGGCGAGCGCGAATCGCCTTCCGTGAAGAACTCGGTATTAAATCGAGTGGCGATGCGCCCCTGCTTTTGCAGCAGCGTGACGGCGTCGCGCTGGGCAGGGTCAAGGCGGCCCGCCTCGTTGCCCTTGATATATTGGTCGAGAGATGAACTTGCCCGTACCCACACGCGCGCGCGGTGGGGCTCGCCGGTTGCGCGTGCCGCCACATCATCGCCGGCGGCCGTGCTCAGCAGGGCGTTGAGCTTGCGCTGCTGCTCGCGCGACGGCGCTGGCGGCACGAGCTCGCGCAGGGCCATTTTTGCCATTCCTTCGAAATCGACACTGTCTCGGTTTTGGCTGGTGACGGCTGGCAAGGCAATGTCAAGCGCAACCACCGTTTTGCGGAAAGCGTCGATCCCACCGACAACGATCGTGCCAATAAGGAAGGTCAGCGCTGCGAGCGCACCGAGGATTGCAAGGATTCCATAAAGGCGGAAGCGCTGTTCGGCGCGGTGGCGGGCGGCGAGATTATTCATATCGCTCCCGGTAGCGCGCTACCACCGCCTGGGCGCCGATATTGAGAAGCAGTGTCAGGACGAAAAGCGTTAAACCGAGCGCGAAAGCGACCAGGGTCTTGGGCGAATCGAATTCCTGATCGCCGGTGAGAAGCGTCACAATCTGCACGGTGACCGTGGTCGTGGCGGAGAGAGGATTGAGGGTTAGGTGAGCCGCCAGTCCCGCGGCCATTACGACGATCATGGTTTCCCCAATCGCACGCGAAGTGGCGAGCAGTATCCCGCCCGCTATTCCCGGCAGAGCTGCCGGGATCACGACCCGGCGGATGGTTTCGGAGAGCGTGGCGCCGAGCGCCAGCGAGCCTTCGCGCAGCCCGCGTGGCACGGCCCGCATGACATCGTCGGATAGCGAGGAAACAAAGGGAATGATCATGATGCCCATGACGCCGCCCGCCGCCAGCGCCGATTCGTTGGAGATGGCGATGCCCAGCATCTCGCCGATCTCATGCAAGCGTGGGCCGACGACGATGGCAGCGAAGAAGCCATACACGACGGTCGGAATACCGGCGAGGATTTCAATGGCCGGCTTGACGATTGCGCGCGTGCGTTCGCCTGCGTAATTGGCCAGGTAAACGGCCGCAAGCAAGCCGCTGGGCACGGCGATTGCCAGGGCGACCAAGGTGACGACCAGTGTGCCGAGAAAGACCGGGACCGCGCCGAACGCACCCGATGAGGCGACCTGGTCGGCGCGGATGGCGATCTGAGGGGACCAATGCAGGCCGAGCAAGAAATCGCCAATGCCGACGAAATGAAAAAAGCGCAGCGATTCGAAGATCAGCGAGAAAACGATGCCGAGCGTAATCAGGATGGCCAGGCTCGCCGCCAGGCCGGTCAGCAGGGACAGGCCCATCTCGACATAGGGGCGCGCGGGGAAAACGGGAGAAATTCTCCTCCGCAGGAGAAGACCGGTCAGGCCCGAAGCAGCGAGCGCGCAGACAAGCAGGCCCGCTTGGGGCAGGGCGACGATACGCGCCGCCCCCAGCCCGCATAGGCCAGCCAGCAATGCGAGGCTCGCGATGAGGATTCCGTGGTAGGTCGGCTGGGAATGCAGCCGTCCGGGCAGGCCACGCGCGCGTTGACGGGCGGAAAAATACAGCAGGAGGATCATAGCGATGAGCGCCAGGGCGGTATAAAGTCCCGTCATCTTTCTTCCCGTCCGCCCTTTCTTTGTCGGATGAAAATGGGTATAGGGGACGGATCATGACAGTATTGTGACACAAGGCGATATGAAGCTCTTTACCTCTGCCCTGGCGGTAATTGGAATTTCGCTCGCCGCGGCGCTCATCATTCGATACGCCGTCATCGAACCTTCGCGCGTTGGCCTTCAATGCGTCACGGCCATTCGGCCCTGGTGGTGCTTGCCCCGCCAGGCTCTGGTTTTTGTGCATATCGGCAACGGATGGAGCCTGCTTGGTCTTGCTGGTCTGGCGCTCGCCGCATGGAGGAGGCGCACGCTGCCGCTCTTAGCGGCCTTGGCCTTTTCCTGCCTTGGCATGATCCTCTACAATACGGGCCTGTCGGCTTTGGTCTTTCTGGTGGGATTGTTGCTGCTTGGCCAGGGGCGCTATTTTCGAGCGCAGGGAACGAGCTAAAGCATCGCTTCAAAGACTCGGTCAGGCGGGCGGTGCCCGTCGACGAAGGCGCGCATATTGATGATCACCCGCTCCCCCATATCGATACGCGCCTCGATAGTCGCGGACGCCATGTGCGGCAACAGTACTGCATTGTCGAGCTCGAGCCATTTTGGGTTGAGCACCGGCTCGCGCTCGTATACATCGATGCCCGCGCCCGCGATACGTTTCTCCTTCAGAATCTTAATGAGAGCCGTCTCGTCCACGATCTCGCCGCGGGCAATATTGACGAGATAGGCGTGAGGCTGGAGCAAAGCCAGCCGTCGCGCCGAAAGCAGATGGTAGGTGGCGGGCGTGTGAGGACAATTCACCGAGACGATATCCACGCGCGCCAGCATCTGGTCGAGGCTTTCCCAGTAGGTGGCTTCCAACTTCCGTTCGATCTCGGGATGTACCGGGTGACGGTTATGATAGTGTACCGACAGGCCGAAGCCCCGGGCACGTCGCGCCAGGGCCGTACCGATTCGTCCCATGCCTATGATACCAAGCCGTTTATTATGGATGCGGTGTCCGAGCAGCGCCATAGGCGACCAGCCGTGCCACTCGCCCGATCGTAGCAGTCGCTCGCCTTCGGTAATGCGTCGCGCCACGGCGAGGATCAGCGCCATGTTCATGTCTGCTGTATCCTCGGTCAAGACGTGCGGGGTGTTCGTCACGATAATGCCCCGGGCGCGAGCCATCGCCAGATCGATATGATCGACGCCGTTGCCAAACGAAGATATCAAGCGCAGTTGAGGGCCCGCGGCGGCGATGATCTGGCCATCGATCCGATCCGTGACGGTTGGCACGAGAATATCCGCCTGCCTCACGCTGTCGCCAAGCTCTTCGCGGGTCATTGGGCGATCATCGCTGTTGAAGCGAACCCGAAACAGTTCAGCCATGCGCGCTTCTATGGGTGCGGGCAGTTGCCGAGTGACGATGACGAATGGCTTTCCCTGCATGGCGATCACTGAACCAAATTGTCCCTAGATCTGTCCAGCTTCTTGTGCCGGTTCGCGGTGCTGCTGGAGCGGAAGCCGGCACGTCGCCCGCCACGCCATGGGAAAGATCTGGGCAAACATCTGCCCGCCGTGCATTTCCACCAGCATCTTGACCAGAGAGAGTGAGAAAGAATTGACCGCGTTATGTCCGCGGCTACTGCCTTCCGCCTCGCCCGTTTCATCCGGATCGCCCTGGGTCACGATGATATCGACGACGTTGTCGTGGGTATTCATGTCGAGCTGGACTATTCCATGATTCGGAGCAGATGCAATCGCCACGCTGAACAACGAGGAAAAGGCTTGCTTGAGCCGTTGCGGATCCGCCTGGATCGTAGGGATCTTCTTGTCCCGATGGTGGACCAAAATGTGCACCTCTCGAGCCATTTGACGCGACCGTAGCAGCTTGAGGCAATCTTCGAGAAGCGGGGCCAGGGCGGTGTCCTGCTTATGGAGCTGGATGTAGCCGGCCTCGATCGCTGCCACGTCGATGACATTGCCGATGAGTTCGACCAGTTCGTGCGCGGCACGCAGGATGGCGTCGGTATATTCGACCTGCCGTTCGTTGAGTGCGCCAAAATACTGGCGCTTGAGCAGTTCGGCATAGCCGACGATTGCATTGAGAGGGGTACGGAATTCATAGGAGACGTTCGCGATGAATTCCGATTTGAGACGGTCGGCGGCCAACAGCGCGGCGTTGCGTTCCTGGAGGGCTCGCTCCTTTTCGATCGTGTCAGTGATGTCGGCATATTGATAGAGCCGGCTCCCATCGGGCAGGGGAACGCCCAGGATATCGATCACCCGTCCATCATTGAGTTCGGCGCGGAACTGCGCCACTTTCCGGGTCGCCGAATCGTCGATGATTTTCTGGCGCAGCGAATGGTCTGAGAAAAAGGTGGCGATCTTCTCGAGAAAGCGAGACACATGCGGTTCGCCGCGGAGCTGGGCGGTATCCAAACGCCACAACGCCACAAAGGCCCGATTAAATAATTTGAGCCGCCCGTCTCCACCCAGCACGGCAATGCCCTCTATGAGGTGATCGATGGTTTCTTTTTGTACATCGATCAGGGTGTTGTAATTGCGTTCCAGGGCGAGGAGATCGGTAACGTCTTCGAACGTCAGGATAGTTCCGCCCAGGGCATAGGGATTGGCGAGCATACGGAAGGTCTGGCCGAGCGAGGTGTGGATCAGCTCCTCCGTCGGCGCCATCGTGCCCAGGACGCGATTGGTGAAGTCCCGGGTGAAGGAGCGAAAATCTGGATATTCGGGAAGACGCCGCCGGTCTCGCAACACGGTTAGCCATTCTTCTAAGGTAGGGTTGTCCTGGACTTGCTCCTCGCCCAGCTCGAACATCGCCAGCCCGGCACGGTTATAAAAGACGAGGCGCCGATCCTGACCGAAGATGAAGATGCCGGTGTGGAGCGATTCCAGCATTTCCCGGTGCGCGCTGACATGGCGGGCCAGTTCGGCCTGGACCCGTTCGAGTTCGGTATAGTCGAAGGCATAGCCCACCATCGAGCCGTCCGCGAGCGGCAACTCGACCGCTTCGATGATCCTGGCCGCGCCATCGACGACGAGCGAGCGCGATTCGCCGATCATGATGTTAGTGCGCCGTGCCCGCTCGGCGAGCTTGGCGGCGGTCGCGTCGAATTCCTTGCGGGGTGGCGAGCCGAACAAAGACCACGCGGCGTCACTGGCCCAGCGAATAGCGCCTTTGGCATCGCGCCGCCACACGGCTAGAGGAATTTTACGGAAAAGCCTGAGATGGCTGTAAAGCTCGCGCCGAGCGAGCAGAAGAACTGCCGCGCCGCCGACAGCCGCCCCCGCCGCAAAAGCCAAAGCGCATGCGGCGAGGGAAGTCACATCAATACCGGTAATGATCGGGTTTATACGGCCCCGCCGGCGCAACCCCGATATAGGTCGCCTGCTCGGAGCTGAGCTTGGTCAGCTTCGCGCCGATCTTTTCCAGATGCAGGGCGGCCACTTTTTCATCCAGATGCTTGGGCAGCACATAGACCTTGTTTTCATATTTCCGGTGATTGTTCCAGAGCTCGATCTGCGCCAAGACCTGATTGGTGAAGCTCGCACTCATGACAAAGCTCGGATGCCCGGTCGCGCAGCCGAGATTGACGAGCCGCCCCTCGGCCAGGACGATCAGACGCTTGCCATCGGGAAACTCGACTTCATCCACCTGCGGTTTCACGTTGTGCCAGCGAAAATTGCGCAGGCTGGAAATTTGAATTTCGCTGTCGAAATGCCCAATATTGCAGACGATCGCGCGGTCCTTCATCTGGCGCATATGGTCGAGCGTGATGACATCGATATTCCCTGTAGCGGTGACGAAAATGTCTCCCTGCGCCGCTGCTTCATCCATGGTGGTGACCTGGTATCCTTCCATGGCGGCCTGAAGCGCGCAGATAGGGTCTATCTCGGTGACCATCACGCGCGCCCCCTGGGTGCGCAGGGAGGCCGCCGAACCCTTGCCGACATCGCCATAGCCGCAGACGACCGCGACCTTGCCCGCCACCATGACATCGGTCGCGCGCTTGATGCCATCGACCAAGCTTTCCCGCACGCCATACAGGTTATCAAACTTGGATTTGGTTACGGAATCATTGACGTTGATCGCCGGAACCTTGAGCGTTCCCTCCTTGGCCATTTCATAGAGGCGGTGGACACCGGTGGTGGTCTCTTCGGAAATGCCCTTTATGTCCGCGAGCAGCTCGGGGTATTTCTGATGGAGAATCTGCGTCAGATCGCCCCCATCGTCGAGCACCATATTCGGGCGCCAGCCCTTGGGGCCGAGAATAGTTTGTTCGATACACCACCAGAATTCTTCCTCGCTCATGCCCTTCCAAGCGAAAACGGGAATCCCCGCCTGTGCGATCGCGGCAGCGGCATGATCCTGAGTGGAAAAGATATTGCAGGAGCTCCAGCGCACTTCGGCGCCGAGCGCGGTCAAGGTCTCGATCAGGACCGCGGTCTGGATGGTCATGTGCAGACATCCTGCGATCCTGGCGCCCTTCAGCGGCCGCCTATCGGCATATTCACGGCGTAAAGCCATCAAGCCCGGCATTTCCGTTTCGGCGATGGCGATTTCCTTACGGCCCCAATCGGCCAGGTTCATTTCTTTAACCTTGCAATCCGTGGTCATGGTTTCTCCTTATCGGCATGGCTATAGCAGCAGCGATGTGAAGGGTCTAGGGGCGACGCCTCCGCAAATGGGGACCCATGGTGCGTTGTGGGGAAAGGTGATTAGGCGGGGACTAAGTGGCGGTGCCGCCCACCGTTAGCCCGTCAATACGCAGGGTAGGCTGGCCGACGCCCACCGGAACACCTTGGCCATCCTTGCCGCACGTGCCAATGCCAGGATCGATCTGCATGTCATTGCCGATCATGGCGACCTTGGTCAGGACATCGGGGCCATTTCCGATCAGGGTGGCGCCCTTGACGGCAGGGCCGACCTTGCCATCTTCGATCAAGTAGGCCTCCGAAGCGCTGAAGACGAATTTCCCTGATGTAATGTCGACCTGGCCGCCGCCGAAATTGACCGCATAGAGTCCCTTCTTCACCGAGCCGATGATCTCGTCAGGATGCCGGTCACCGTTCAGCATGTAAGTATTGGTCATGCGCGGCATGGGGTAATGGGCGTGACTTTCGCGGCGGCCATTGCCGGTAGGCCGCATCTTCATCAATCGAGCATTCTGACGGTCCTGAATATAGCCAACCAGGATGCCATCCTCGATCAGGGTGGTAGCCTGAGTGGGCGTCCCCTCGTCATCGATGCTCAGCGAACCGCGCCGGTTGGCGAGCGTGCCATCGTCGAGAATCGTCACGCCCTTGGCCGCGACGCGCTGCCCCATCAATCCAGCGAAAGCCGAAGTCTTCTTCCGGTTGAAATCCCCTTCCAATCCATGGCCGATTGCCTCATGTAGGAGAATGCCCGGCCAGCCCGGGCCTAGCACGACCTGCATCTCGCCTGCGGGCGCCGGGACGGAGGACAGATTGACCAGCGCCTGACGCAGCGCTTCGTCGGCGCTTGCCTGCCACTGGAGGGGTGCAATGAATTCGTCATAGCGCATCCGCCCGCCCGCGCCATGCGTTCCCGTCTCCGATCTGCCATTCTCCTCGACGATCACTGAAATGTTGAGCCGCACCAGCGGGCGGATATCTGCGGCGCGATGACCGTTTGCCCGGACGATCTCGACGATCTGATGGCTGGCTGCAAGATTGACCGTCACCTGCTTGACGCGTGAATCCTTGCCGCGCAGATAGGCGTCGATCTCGCCCATGAGCGCGACCTTCTGACCGAACGGGACAAGCACAAGCGGATTGTCATCGATATAGAGCGCGCGGTTCGTGCCCGGTGGGGGCGCAGCGAGGGCACCATTATAATCGGCATTCAGCGACTTGACGGATTGGACCGCCCGATCGATGGCGGCATGGGACAAATCGCTGGAATGGGCGAAACCGAACAGCTCGCCCGTTACAGCGCGCAAGCCGAACCCCTGGCTTTGATCGAAGCTCGCATTCTTGAGCTTGCCGTCATCGAAGCCGAAGGATTCCGACTGCTTGTATTCCAGGAACAATTCGCCATCTTCGGCGCGCAGAAGGGCATCATCCACCTGTGCTTCGAGTTTTCCACGATCCAGCCCGGCTTTCTCGAAAAATATCTTATCGGCTTCGTGAAGATTCATGCTGCGCTCCTGAAATAGACCGCCGGCCGGCCGGGCAGGCGTTCATATATCGCTCTACCAATTAAAAGCCTCCCGATGCGAATACACAAGGAGAATGTTCGGCGAAGTTTCCGCGCATCACGCCTGTACGCCCTCGGTCGCGCTTGATATGCTCCCCGCGGGTTGTGAGGGGCTCGTGAAAAAGAACGACACAGAGAAATCAGCGATTCTCGCTATCGATCAGGGAACGACCTCGACCCGCGCGATAGCCTTCAGCCTGACCGGTATGCCCCTCGCCGTGGCGCAGCGCGAGCTGCGGCAGATTTATCCCGGCGATGGGTTGGTTGAGCACGATCCCGAGGAGATCTGGACGGCAACGCTTGACGTGTGTCGCGACGTGCTTGCGCAGGTGCCGGAGATCTCCGCCATCGGCATCACCAACCAGCGCGAGACCAGCCTGCTCTGGGATCGTCGCACGGGAAAACCGTTGCACAATGCCATTGTCTGGCAGGATCGGCGCGGCGCGGAAATGTGCCGCCAATTGCGCGCGGAAGGCCATGAGCCGATGCTGCAGGAAAAGACCGGATTGCTTGCCGATTCCTACTTCTCGGCGACCAAGATTGCCTGGCTCCTGGAAAATGTCCCCGGCGCGCGCGACAAAGCCCGCCGCGGCGAACTGGCCTTCGGCACGATCGACACGTTCCTGCTATGGAGACTGACCGAGGGTCAGGCCCATCGCACCGATGCCACCAATGCCGCGCGCACGCTGCTCTTTAACCTTCGCCTTCAGGAATGGGATGAGGACCTCTGCCGTCTCTTCGATATCCCCTCGACGATATTGCCGGAGATATACGACAACGCCGCCCCTTTCGGCGTGGCGCGCGCGGCACTGCTCGGTCGGGACCTGCCGGTTACCGGCATGGCCGGCGACCAGCATGCGGCCCTGATCGGACAAGCCTGCTTTGTGCCGGGCATGGCCAAGAGCACCTACGGCACCGGCTGTTTCGTTCTCACGAATACCGGCGAGACGCCGGTCCGCTCGCGCCATCGGCTCTTGACCACGCTCGCTTATCGGTTCGGAGGCCGCAGCGTCTTCGCCCTGGAGGGTTCGGTTTTCGTGGCTGGCGCGGCGGTGCAGTGGCTGCGCGATGGATTGCGGCTTTTCTCCATGGCGGCTGAGACTCAGGAACTCGCCGCCAAGCGCGAGGACAATCGAGGCGTCTATTTCGTCCCGGCTTTTACCGGCCTGGGCGCGCCTTATTGGGATGCCGAAGCGCGCGGCGCCATTTTCGGCCTGACCCGAGATACGGGCGCTGCAGAGCTCGTCCGCGCCGCGCTCGAAGCGGTAGCCTACCAGACCCATGACCTGATCGCGGCGATGACCGAGGATACGGCTCAGCCGCTTGCGCGGCTTCGGATCGACGGCGGCATGGCGCGCAACGATTGGCTGTGCCAATTCCTTGCCGATATTTTGAATGTTCCGCTTGAACGACCGAGTTTTACCGAAACCACCGCCTGGGGCGCAGCGATCTGTGCGGGTATCGGAGCAGGGCTGCTCGGAACGCCGGAGGAGATCGGGCGGGGCTGGCAGGCGGACAGGAATTTCACACCCAAGCTGGGTGAAGCCGATCGCGATGGTCTGCTGGCCGGCTGGCATGACGCGGTCGAACGGGTCCGAGGACACCACTCTCGTGGATAAAGGGTTGTGCTTTCACGGCAGTTCTGAAACGTCGGGAGAATTACCGTTAAACTCCCAGATGCGCACGCCGTCCTCCTTGCCAAGTCCGTGATCTTGGTTTATCACCGCTTCCATACCGCATGCGGACATGCGTGGCGCGGGGAGAAATCCCGTTTCCACGCTCCGGTGCCCGGGTGGTCCGGGTAGCATCCGCAGAGGCAGAACCGGAAAAGGATATTATGGCAGCGCCTAGCATTAGCTTGCGCCAGCTCCTGGAGGCTGGCGTTCATTTCGGACACCACACCCGCCGCTGGAACCCGAAGATGGCTCCCTATCTGTTTGGAGTCCGCAACGGCATTCACATCATCAACCTCGAACAGACAGTCCCGCTATTGGAGAACGCCCTCAAGGTGGTGCGCGATGTCGCCGCCGGTCATGGCCGGATCCTGTTCGTCGGCACCAAGCGCGCCGCGTCCGAGAAGGTGGCCGAGGCCGCCAAGCGGTGCGGACAATATTACGTCAACCACCGCTGGCTCGGTGGCATGCTTTCCAACTGGAAGACCATCTCGCAGTCGATCAAAAGGCTCCGCGAGCTCGAGGAAAAGCTGGAAGGATCCATCGAAGGCTTCACTAAGAAAGAGCTGCTCAATTTGACGCGCGATCGCGACAAGCTCGAACGCGCGCTGGGTGGGATCAAGGATATGGCGGGGACGCCCGATATCGTCGTGATCATCGATACCAATAAGGAATCGATTGCCGTCAAGGAAGCCAACAAGCTGCACATACCGGTGGTGGCGATCCTCGACAGCAATTCGGATCCGGCTGGGGTCACCTATCCGGTGCCCGGCAATGACGACGCGCTGCGGGCCGTCTCGCTCTATTGCGATCTCTTTGCCGATGCCGTGCTCGACGGTCTGCAGGAGGAAGCGATTGCCTCGGGTGCGGATCTTGGCGCGGAAGCTGCGCCGAGCGAGCCTGCCGTTCGGGAGGCTGCAGAGCACGCGGCCGAGCAACCGGCGCCGTCCGCGCAATAGGAGACGAGGAATATGGCTGAGATTACCGCCGCGCTGGTCAAGGAACTGCGCGAAATCACCGATGCGCCCATGATGGATTGCAAGAAAGCGCTGGGTGAAACCAAGGGCGACATGAACGCCGCCATCGACTGGCTGCGCAAGAAGGGCCTGGCCGCCGCTCAGAAGAAGGCGGGCCGGGTGGCCGCCGAAGGCCTGGTGGGTGTCCAGGTTCAAGACCGGGCGGGCGCCCTGGTCGAGATTAATGCGGAGACCGATTTCGTCGCGCGCAACCAGCAATTCCAGGAATTGGTGGCGGGTGCGGCGAAAATGGCATTGTCCGTGTCCGATATCGCGGCCTTGAATGCCGCGACCGCGCCAGGAGAAAAACAGACTTTAGCCGAAAAATTGACACAGGCCATCGCCACGATCGGCGAGAATATGAACCTGCGCCGCATGCAAAAACTGACTGTAAAAAACGGCATCGTCGCGAGCTATATGCACGCGGCGACGGCGCCAAATCTGGGCAAGATCGGCGTATTGGTGGCGCTCGAATCCGAGGCGGCGCCGGAGAAGCTTGTCCCGCTGGGCCGGCAGCTCGCCATGCATATCGCCGCCGCCAACCCTCAATCCCTGACAATCGAATCCGTCGATCCCCAGGCGCTGGAGAGGGAGCGCGCCGTCCTGAGCGATCAGGCGCGCCAGAGCGGCAAGCCGGAAGAGATCGTCGCCAAGATGGTCGAAGGCCGGGTGCGCAAATATTATGAAGATGTCGTCCTGCTCGAACAGGTCTATGTGATCGACGGTGAGAGCCGGGTGAAGCAGGTGCTCGCCAATGCCGCCAAGGAATTAGGCGCCCCGGTGGCTATTGCCGGCTATTGCCGCATGGCGTTGGGCGAAGGAATCCAGCGCGAGGAGAAAGACTTCGCGGCCGAAGTGGCGGCACAGTTGAAGTAGCGATGACCGCGGCTTCCCTCCCGTTGCGCTATCGCCGCGTTCTTCTCAAGATCTCGGGCGAGGCGCTGATGGGCGCGCGGGAGTTCGGGCTCGATCCCGAAACGGTGGCCCGGGTGGCGAGCGAGGTTCGGCGCGTCCATGCGCTCGGCGTCGAGGTCTGCCTTGTCATCGGCGGCGGCAATATCTTCCGCGGTATTGTCGGCGCTTCTCAAGGCATGCAGCGTGCCTCTGCCGATTATATGGGAATGCTGGCAACCGTAATGAATGCGCTCGCCATGCAGAACGCGCTGGAGCAGCTCGGTGTCGATACGCGCGTCCTGTCAGCTATTCCAATGCAGACCATTTGCGAATCCTACATCCGGCGGCGGGCGATCCGGCATCTTGAAAAGGGGCGGGTGGTGATTTTCGCGGGCGGCACCGGCAACCCTTATTTCACGACCGACACGGCCGCAGCACTCCGTGCCTCCGAGATGGGCTGCCAGGCCCTCCTCAAAGGTACCCAGGTGGACGGGGTGTATTCGGCCGACCCCAAGCTCGACCCGCGAGCGACACGGTTTCGCCAGCTATCCCATCACGATGTGCTTTCCAAGGACCTCAAGGTCATGGATGCCGCGGCCATATCGCTGGCGCGGGAAAGCAACATTCCCATCATCGTTTTTTCAATCCACCGGCCCGGCAATTTTGCCGATGTGATGCAGGGCAGGGGCGATTTCACGATCATCGGCGCCCAGGAACCATCGATGGCAAACGGAGGAACCAATGACCGATCTTAGCGAATTCAGCCGGCGCATGGATGGCGGCTTCGAGGCCGTCCGAAAGGAATTTGCCGGTCTGCGCACCGGCCGGGCTTCGGCATCCCTGCTGGAACCGGTCATGGTCCAGGCCTATGGGTCCTCAATGCCACTTACCCAAGTTGGCACGGTGAGTGTGCCGGAGCCTCGGATGATCACGGTGCAGGTGTGGGACAAGTCCCAGGTGTCGGCGGTGGAGAAAGCAATTCGCGACGCGGGTCTCGGCCTGAACCCCGCCAGCGATGGGCAGCTCGTGCGGGTGCCGATCCCCGAGCTGAGCCAGGAGCGGCGACAGGAGCTCAGCAAGATCGCGCATAAATATGCGGAAGGCGGACGCGTGGCGGTGCGCAATATCCGCCGGGATGCAATGGAGCATCTCAAGCGTCTGGAAAAAGAAGGCGAGATTTCAGAAGACACCCAACGCGGGCTGGCCGAGAAGGTCCAGAAAATGACCGACGAGCATATCAAGCGCATCGATGAACTGCTTGCGCAGAAGGAAAAGGAAATCCTCCAGGTATGACCGCGTCGATTACCGCGCAAACGACCGAGGAACCGGCCCGCCCGCCAGCCAGCCTGCGCCACGTGGCGATCATCATGGACGGCAATCGGCGCTGGGCGCGCGAGCGCCATCTGCCCAGCCATGTAGGCCATTATTGCGGAGCCGAGGCGGTGCGCCGGACCGTCGAGGCGGCGCTGGCCGCGAAGATTCCCTACCTTACCCTTTTCGGCTTTTCTTCGGAAAACTGGCGCCGCGCTCCTGAAGAAGTCCACCACCTCATGGGTTTGATCCGCCTCTATCTCGATCGCGAAATCGCCACGATGATGCGTGGCGGCGTGCGGCTCAGGATCGTCGGTGAACGGGGGCGGCTCAGTCCTGATATCCTCGCCTTGATCGAAAAGGCGGAGCGAACGACCAGTGGCAATAAGGCCCTGCATTTGACCATCGCCATCTCCTACGGCGGGCGGGCGGATATCGTTCAAGCGGTGCGCGCGCTGGCCGAACGTGCGTCGCGCGGCGATATCCGCGCTGAGCATATCGAGGAGGAAGATATCTCCCGCAACCTCTGGACCGCGGAGCTTCCTGATCCAGATTTGCTGATCCGCACCAGCGGCGAGCAGCGCATCAGCAATTTCCTCCTCTGGCAATGCGCTTATGCCGAGCTCTATTTTACCGATACGTTGTGGCCGGATTTCGGGGTGGAGGAATTCCGGCGCGCGATTCATTCCTTCGCGCATCGAGAACGGCGCTATGGCGCAAGCATCTGACCTTTACCGGCGCCTGCTTTCCGGTATAGCGCTCGCGCCACTTCCCGTGCTGATTGTCCTTTACCATTCCGCCTGGCTTTATGGCACAGCCCTGGTGGCCTGGGGCATTATGATCGCCGAACTGGGTATGATGACGGGCTGGCGGTGGCGGTGGCTGACTCCCGGATTCCTTTATATTTCCTGGGCCGTGTTCGCCTTTATCTGGCTAAGCGAATCCGCGGCAGGGAAGCCGCTTTGTTTTTTTCTCATATCGGTACCGATTGCAGCCGATATCTGCGCCTACCTAGTGGGCCGCAGCGTGGGGGGACCGAGACTCGCGCCCACCCTCAGCCCGCGGAAAACCTGGTCTGGCCTGGCCGGTGCCGTTCTGGGTGCCGCAGGGGCCGGAGCGGCCACGCTGCTCCTTTATCCCGGCGGCCATCTCTTGCCGGTTATCGGCATGAGCCTCCTGCTTGGCTTTATCGAGCAAGGCGGTGATCTTCTGGAATCTCTTGTCAAACGGCGCTTCGGGCACAAGGATAGCGGCCGACTCATTCCGGGTCACGGTGGACTACTCGACCGGCTCGACGGATTCTTGGGGGTTGGTTTCTTTCTGGGTCTATTGCAAGTTGCAAGCGGGGGAAGGATGACACAATGGCTATGGCAATGAGCGCGCCGCAGGAGAAGCGGCGGGTCACTATCTTGGGATCGACGGGGTCGGTAGGATGCAATACGCTCGATGTCGTCCGCGCGCACCCAGACAAATATTCTGTCGACGTTCTCACGGCAAATAACAATTGCGCCTTGCTTATCGAACAGGCGCGAGCAGTCAAGCCGCGCATGGTGGTGACGGCACATGACGAGCATTATCAAAGGCTGAAAGAAGGATTGGACGGTACCGGTATCGAAGTTGCCGCTGGACGCGCGGCCATCATTGCCGCGGCTGGGCGGCCCACCGATATCGTTATGGCCTCGATCGTCGGCGCGGCTGGGCTCGAGCCGGTTTTGGCCGCCATTCGCGCCGGCGCTATGATCGGGCTAGCGAATAAGGAAACGCTGGTCTGCGCCGGAGAGATCGTTCTGGGCGAGCTTGCGCGGTCCAATTCTGTCTTGCTTCCTGTCGATTCCGAGCATAGCGCCATTTTCCAAGTACTCGCCCCGCATCATCGCGATTCCCTGGAAAGGATTGTCTTGACGGCTTCGGGCGGCCCTTTTCGGACCAAGAGTGTCGCCGAGATGCGCGCCATGACGCGGGAACAGGCTCTGGCTCACCCCAATTGGAGCATGGGCGCCAAGATTTCGATCGATTCGGCCACGATGATGAATAAGGGGCTCGAGCTGATCGAGGCTCACTATCTTTTCAATCTGCCGGAGGAGCGGATCGACATCCTCGTCCATCCGCAATCCATCATCCATTCAATGGTAACCTATCGCGATGGTTCTGTGCTTGCCCAGCTCGGCAGTCCCGACATGCGTACCCCGATTGCCGTAGCGCTCGCTTACCCCAACCGGATCGAGACTCCCGCGCCCCGGCTCGACCTCGCCGCTATCGGAAAGCTTACCTTCGAGCAGCCGGACCCGGAGAGATTCCCTGCATTGCGCCTGGCGCGTCAGGCGCTCCGCGCCGCTGGAAGCGCGCCGGCTATCCTGAATGCCGCCAATGAGGAAGCCGTGACGGCATTTCTCAACGGTGAAATCGTCTTCACTGAGATCGCCGCTATCGTGGAAGAAGTTCTGGATGTTCTGCCCGGGGGGCCGGCGGTCACGCTCGAGGAAGTTCTCGCCGTGGACGCGGAGGCGCGCCGGCATGCCCGCGGCATCATTGGGTCGCGTTAAAAAATCTGTCAGATCAATAGCTTAATATCGCCGAAAAAGGGTGGCACGGCGGTCATTATATGATAGAGAAAGTCTCGGCAATCCGATGCACCTCCTTTCCTCATTCCCGCATTACGGTCTCTCTTTTCTGATTCTGATCACCGTTCTGGTCTTTGTCCACGAACTCGGGCATTTCCTGGTCGCCCGCTGGTGCGGCGTGGGCGTCGAAGTGTTTTCCATCGGCTTTGGCCCCGAATTATTCGGCTATACCGACAAAGCGGGGACGCGCTGGCGCTTTTCAGCCTTGCCGCTGGGCGGCTATGTCCGAATGTTCGGCTCGCCCGATCTCGGATTGGAAGGTGGCGCGCCGGGGGTAGCCGAGACGGAGGCGGACCGTGCCCGTTCTTTCATGAATAAGTCTCCCCTTGCGCGCATCGCCATTTCGGCGGCAGGCCCGCTTGCCAACTTCCTATTCGCCTTCCTGGTTCTCGGCGTCTTGTACACGACGGCGGGCAAGGTTTATTCGGCGCCTGTTATCGGCGAGGTGGTCGCAGGCTCCGCGGCGGACCGAGCGGGTTTGAAGCCGGGCGATACGATTCTCTCCATCGACGGCCATTCCATCGATCGTTTCGAGGATCTCGCGGCCAGCGTTCAGCTCAACCTCGCCAAACCCCTCGTGCTGCACATATCACGCCAGAGCACGACCAGCGATGTGACGGTTGTCCCCGACATTACCGAACAGACCGATCTCTTCGGTAACGTTCAACGCGTCGGTCGCCTGGGCGTGCGTTCAGTCGGCGGGGGCAAGGTCGTTCGTCTCGATCCTGGCGCAGCCGTTGTCGCCGCCGCGCGCGAAGTCTATGAAACCTCGGTCAACATTCTTGTCGGCATCCGGCAGATTATCACGGGTTCCCGCTCCAGCGAGGAAGTCGGAGGTATTTTGCGGATCGCAAAATTGTCCGGCGATGTCGCAAACTTGGGAATCGTTTCTCTGATAGGGTTGGCGGCCCTGTTTTCCGTGAATCTTGGGTTGCTCAATCTCTTCCCAATTCCCATTCTCGATGGTGGGCAGATCGTCTATTATTTGGTGGAATTCGTGCGTGGCCGCCCTCTGACCCCGCGCGCGCAGGAGTGGGGCTTGCGTCTCGGACTTGCCGCTCTTGTTGGCCTCATGCTGTTTGCCACGTGGAATGATTTGGTTTATTTGAAGGTCATTGCCTACATCAAGGCCCTGTTTACATGAGGGAACGCGCGTAGCATGCACAAAATAGGGGAATGGGGCCTGGCTCTTACCTTGTTGGTCGGGAGTCTTTTTTTGTGGCATGTCCCGCTCGTGCACGCCCAAGAGAGCGGTGCCTTCAATGGCGATCCCATCCAAGAGATTCGGGTCGAGGGCAATCAGAGGATCGAGCCCGAGACCATCGTCAATTACATGCAGCTCAATACGGGCGATACTTTTGATCCGAGAAAAATCGATCAGGCGCTCAAGAATCTCTTTGCCACGGGGTTCTTCGCCGACGTCAATCTGACCCGCGAAGGAAACGATCTTGTCGTTCACGTTGCAGAGAATCCGGTCATAAATCGTCTGGCCTTCGAGGGTAATCGCAAGTTCGACGACGGCGATCTGCAGAAAGAGGTGCAGCTCAAGCCTCGCACTGTCTACACCCAGACCAAGGCACGCGCCGACGTCAAGCGCATTCTCGATCTCTATCGTCGCAGCGGGCGTTTCGCGGCGACCGTCGAGCCTAAAGTCATCAAGCTCGACCAGAACCGCGTCGATCTGGTCTTCGAGATCAACGAGGGTTCGGTCACCAAGATCGCCCGGATCGATTTCGTCGGCAACCATGCATTCGACGACGGGGATTTGCGCGAGCAAATCCTTACCCGTGAAAGCGCGTTCTATCGCTTTCTCAGCAATAGCGATACCTATGACCCCGACCGCCTTAACGCCGATAAGGAAAAGTTGCGGATGTTTTACCTCTCTGAGGGTTATGCCGATTTTCGGGTCGATTCGGCGGTAGCGGAACTGACGCCCGACCGCGATGCTTTTTTCATCACATTTACGGTGACCGAGGGGCCGCGCTATAAGTTCGGTAAGATCGACATCAAAACCACCTTGAGGAATCTCGATGTCGCAGCTCTGAAGCGCGATCTTTCCACGGTCCAGGGCGATTGGTACAACGCGACCGCGGTTGAGGAGACCGTGCAAAGCCTTGCCGATGTCGTGGGTAGTCTAGGCTACGCCTTCGTGGATGTGCGGCCACGCACCAGCCCCGGGAAGGGCGAACACGTGCTCGATCTGACCTACGATATCGATGAAGGACAAAAAGTCTTTATCAAAAGGATCGAGATTACGGGCAATGTGCGTACCGAAGACAAGGTGATCCGGCGTGAATTCCGCTTCGCCGAGGGCGATGCTTTCTCCACCGCCAAGCTGAAGCGAACGGAACAGCGCCTGAAGAATCTGCAGTTCTTCGAAACCGTCGACATCCGGCCAACCCCCACCGACGAGCCCGACAAGACGGTCGTCAAAGTCAAGGTCAAGGAGCAATCGACCGGGGCCTTACGCTTCGGAGCCGGTTTCTCGACCCAGGACGGCCCGCTCGGCGATATCGAGCTGCGGGAGCGGAACTTATTGGGCAAGGGCCAGGATTTGCGGGCGCAGGTCCGCATTTCCGGCCGAACCTCAGGGGCCTCGATCAGCTTCACCGATCCTTATTTTCTCGACAAGAATATTCTCGGCGGCGTCGATATATTTGCGACACGGTACCGCCGCGCCGAAGTCAATTATCAGGAAGACAGTTACGGCTTTGCCTTGCGCACGGGGTATAATATCAGTGAATATCTGTCCCAAGGCTTTAATTATCGTTTCTCCTACGACAATACCAGCAACATTTCGAGCCTCACTTCGCGGGCAATTCTTCTCGAAAACCAACCTCTCATCCGCTCCAGTATCGGTCAAACCCTGAGCTATGACCGGCGCGACGCCACACTCGATACGCATAACGGATATTTCGTCATACTCCGCAATGAATTCGTCGGCGTGGGCGGGGACGTCCACGATCTGCGCAGCGAGCTTTCCGGTGGCTATTACTATACGCCATTCAGCAACATTACCCTTAGCCTAACCCAGTCGGTAGGCTACATTTTTAGCATCGTGCCGAGCGAACGCGTTCTGGTATCCGATAACTACTTGCTCGGCGGCAACGACTTCCGGGGATTCCGCACCGCCGGTATTGGTCCCTTCGATGAAGAGACCGACGACCGCATCGGGGGAAAATTCAAGTGGAATGGCACGGCGCAGATCGCTTTTCCCTTGGGCCTTCCGGCGGAATATCAAATCCGGGGGCGCTTTTTCTCGGATTTTGGAACGTTGTTCGGCACCGATTTCACAAACTATCCCGGGACACATATTTTTGACGATTCCTACGTCCGGGCTTCGGTAGGCGGAGGCCTGACATGGGTTTCGCCTTTCGGCCCGCTTGGTGTGGATTTCGGCGTTCCCATCCGGAAGAAATCCTACGATAAGGGCCAGTTGTTCCGCTTTAGCGTAGGTACCAGTTTCTAATTTCTTGAGAAGGAGGCGATTATGAAGAAAACATGGCAGCGTGCAGTGATGGCTGCGGCGGCACTGACTCTGGGCGTTGCGAACGCGCCGGCTTGGGCTCAGACTACAGGGGCTGCCGGCACGAGCCAGGCGGCACCGGAAGTCAAGACCACGCCTCCCGCGGTGATCGGAATCGTCGACGCGCAGGCCGCCTTCGAGCAATCGCTCGCAGGCAAATCCCTCGTCAGCCAGGTCAATGCGCGCCGCAAGGCCTTAGAGCAGGAAATCGCCACCAAGGGGAATGCATTAAGCACCCAAGAGCAGCAATTGCTGGCTAAAAAGGCGACGCTTTCCGAAGCGGATTACGGAAAAAAACTTAATGAATTGAAGGCACAGATCGCGAAATTCAATCAGGATCGCGAAACCAAGGCCAAGGCGCTCGAGCAGGCCTATCAAAAGGCCTTCGACCAAATTCGCATGGCTTTCGCCAAGTTGATGCCGGAAATTGCGCGCGTGCACGGCTTCAATATTGTTTTGCAGAAGGGAGCTGTCCTGCTCTCGTCGGATTCGTGGGACGTCACCAAGGAAGCCGTGAAGAAGTTGGATGCGGCTTTGCCGGCCGTGAAGCTGCAATAATGTCGGAGGTCGCGGTCGACGCGATGGCGGAAAGCGGCATAGCGCTTGGCGTCAAGGATGTCATGCGCCTCATTCCGCATCGTCCGCCCTTCTTATTCATCGATAGGGTCGAGGACATGTTCGCCGATCGCAGCGCGGTCGGGATCAAGAATGTCTCGATGAACGAGGGGTTTTTCGCCGGCCATTTTCCCAGCGATCCCGTCATGCCGGGCGTCCTGGTCATCGAGGCCATGGCTCAGACGGCGGCGGTCCTGGTTGTCCATACCCTGGGCGCCGCCTTCGAAGGAAAACTCGTTTATTTTATGTCGGTCGATGAGGCGCGTTTCCGCCGTCCCGTTGTTCCGGGGGACGTGCTGCGCCTGGAAGTCGCCAAGGATCGCAACCGCGGCATGGTGTGGAAGTTCAAGGGCGTTGCCAAGGTCGGCACTCATGTTGTTGCCGAGGCCACCTTTGCGGCAATGATCCGGGATAGCTGAGAAGCCTCTCCGATCATCCCATCGGAAAATGTCCGGTAATAATATTAAAAAATCAACCTTTTACCTGTAGGGTCGCGGGCCGGCGAAAAGCGTTTCGGCGCGCGCATTTCTTACTTGCCAGGCTAGGCGCGGATCCTTACCGTACGCGCTCTTTCAGGGGGGGTCATGAACGGAAAAATCCGCGAACGCATTCGCTTCTTCGTGGACCGGCACTTTCCCGACCGGGAGATCATCATCCGCGCCGAACACCGCGTGAGATATATCCATCTCAACAAGCGTACCCAGTGGATGGCAGCGCTGGTGGGAGGCAGCAGCCTGGTTCTGCTCGCCATCGGCAGCATGGTGGCGCTGACAAATGTTTTCCTTCTCGATGTACGCGGCCAGGACGTTGCTCGCCTCCAAATGGCTTATGCGGGTCTCGCCAATTCCCTAGGGCGGCCCGCCAACGATTACGAGGACATGAGCGCCCATTTCTTAGGGGACCTCACCCAAAGCCATGAACAAGTGGCAAGCCTGTCGGGCGAAGTTGCCAAGCTGAGTGACCATCTCGATCGGGCGCGCACCGTCCTCGATGAGCAGCGGGAAAGGACGCGCCGTCTCGAGCAGGAGGTCACACTGCTCACCAAACAGCTGCAGAGCAAGGACGGCCAGAATTCCGACCTTCGCCTTCGCCTGAGTGGGGTTCAGGGCAATCTCGCCAGCAATTTGAGCAGGCTGCGCGATCTGGAGAATGCCAAGGGCTCGGCCGAGGAAGCATTGAAGGAAGCACACCGCCGGCTCGATGACGTGCGGGCGGCCCAGAGCACGGTCGTGGAAAATCTCACGCAACGGGTCAGGGTTTCGACGCGGGACATCGAACATGTGGTGACCATGACGGGTCTCAAGGTGGACGAGCTGTTGCGCCAATTCGCCCAGGCCCATTATGGCCAAGGCGGCCCCTTCATCCCGGTGAGCGCGGCTTCCCCCGAAAGCCCCGAACAGCTCATTCAGGGTGTGGCGGGTCTCGACGATGAATTCACCCGGCTCGAACGTCTGCAGGTCATCCTCCACATTCTCCCGCTCAATGCCCCGGTCGATCGCTTCTATGTTTCTAGTGCGTTCGGCACGCGCGCCGATCCGCTCAATGGCGAGGATGGTTACCACAGCGGGCTGGATATGGTCGGCACTCTGCGCGATCCTGTCCGGGCCACAGCGCCAGGCAAGGTCATCTTCTCCGGGTGGCGGGGCAATTACGGCAAGGTGGTGGAGATCGACCATGGATTCGGAATCCGGACCATGTACGCTCATCTCGACCGCACCACGGTGGAAGAAGGGGACGATGTCGGATATCGCCAGGTTATTGGCGCGTTAGGCGCCACGGGGCGCGCCACCGGCCCCCACGTTCATTACGAGGTCCGGTATCACGACCGACCCATCGATCCCGAGAAATTTCTGGAGGCAGGGCGGTATGTTTTCAAAAGCTAAGCACCCCATGACGCAAGAAAAGGAAATCCGTGGCGGCGAGACGCCGCTTTCCTTGATTGCCTCTGACATGCGGATCGACGGCAATCTGTCTTGCCCAGGTAGCCTTCACGTCGAAGGTCGGGTAGAGGGCGACATACAATGCAAGGACGTGGTTGTCGGGGAAAATGCCGTGGTGTCTGGGAATATCAGCGGCGAAACGGTCAGGATCAGCGGGACGGTGGAAGGCCACCTCAAGGCGGATAGCGTCACCCTGGCGAGAACGGCGCGGGTGAGGGGCGACATCGTTCATAAATCCCTGACCATCGAGCAGGGCGCGCATTTCGAAGGCATGTGCCGCAGGCTGGATGGGAAACCTGGCCTCATTGCCGCGGAGATCAAGCCGGGCATGCTGTTCGGGGCAGGTGAAAAACTCGCCATGTCATGACCGAAAGAATAGTTAATAGATCATTAATAAAGCCTTGAATTTTCACCAAGATCGCGCGAAGATCTTGTAATAATACCTTTACCGTTGCCCGGAATTCTGGTAAGGATGCGCTAACCATCGACAGGAACGGAGCGGGCAATGAGCGCGAAGTTTGTACAAGAGACTGAGCCGGTCTTTCAGGCGTATCAGGCTTATCGTGCCAATCTCGACGGTGCCGTCCAGCCATCGGCCGAAACATATTCCGATCCACTCTTCTCAATCGCGACGACTGTTTCAGAAGCCGCCAGCGAGACTGATCGCTCATACTCCTCAGCTGGCCAAGCCTTGCCGACGGTAAGTGGTGACGCTCCAACTCCAACGTACACGGATGTGCCGGTTGCCGAGCCCCCGGTCCAGGCCGATCTCGCTCTGGAAGCTGCCTCTGGTCCAGACGCTACCAACCCGACCGACGGCCCCTTATACATTTCCGTTGACTCGGCAGGTGGCCTGACCGCCTCGGGTACGGTGCTACCGGAAGGGTCCATTTTGCCGATAAAGGACTATGTTCTCGGCGCCCCTCAAGCCTTGCCAGCGAGCTACAGCAGTGCCCCCGCTCAAACCCATACGGATGTACCGGTCCCCGCCGAGCCCTCGCCGCAGGCCGATCCGCTCTCGGATACGGCTTCCGCCGGTGCCGCCGATGGCGTGACGCCTGTCGAAAGCGAAGCTACGGGCGGAAACGGTGATGCACCGCTCAGCGCTGCGCCCGACGCGGCTCCTGCCGCCGATGCAGATGGCGTTGCTTCGGTCGCTGAGACCCTCGAGGAGCTTTCTGCCGAGGAAGCGAGCGCCCCAATCGTCGGCGATGCGGGCGATATCATTCCCACCACCACGGCCACCGTCCAGAGCATCGTGAACGATACCGTCGATTTTTCCACCTCGACGGAGGCCGTTTTGGTCGATCTTGTCTTACATATCGCTCGGGGCGGTGGTGCGCAGGAATCAGCCTTTTCCGGAACCACTCATGTCATCGGCTCTTCCTTTCGCGATCAACTCACTGGTAATACAACGATCGTCAGCTTCGATGGCGGAGACGGCGATGATTTCCTTCTGGGCGGAGGAAACAATAACATCTTCATCGGTGGCCAGGGCGCCGATACGATAATCGGCGGCGGCGGCGGCGATACGGCCAGCTATGCGACATCCGGTGCGGCCGTGACGGTCAATCTCGGCGATAATTCGCAGAACGCGGGCGGCGATGCCGACGGGGATTTCCTGATTTCGGTCACCAATCTCGAAGGTTCGCTTTATAATGACACGCTGACTGGCGATGGCGCGGCCAATTCGCTTTATGGCGGCGCGGGCGACGACGTGCTGGAAGGCGGCGCGGGGGCCGACGCTCTGGAAGGCGGCGGAGGCAGCGACACGGCCAGCTACGCTGGCTCGGCCGCCGCGGTCACGGTTAATCTTTCGCAAAAGCTCGCTCAGGGCGGAGATGCGGAGGGCGATACGCTCAGCGGCATCACCAATCTCAATGGATCTGCCTTCAATGATGGGCTGACGGGTAATGACAACGCCAATCTCCTGAACGGCGGCACTGGCGATGACATTCTCCAGGGTGGGGGCGGTGCGGATATTCTGGTGGGGGGCGGTGGTACCGACACGACGAGCTATGCCGGATCTGCCGCGGCGGTCTCGGTCAATTTGGCGACGAACGTCAACCATGGCGGCGATGCGGAAGGCGATGCACTCACCGGCATAGCCGCGATCACTGGATCGGTATTCAATGACACGCTGGCCGGCGATGGCGGCACCAATACGCTCGATGGCGGTGCGGGCGACGATGTCCTGGCGGGTGGCGCGGGCGCCGATACGCTGGTCGGGGGCGGTGGCATCGATACGGCCGATTATTCCGCTTCCTCGGCTGGCACCCAGGTGGATTTAAGCGGCAAGGTTGCCAATCTAGGCGGCGACGCTCAGGGCGATACGCTAATCGGGATTGCCAACCTCGTAGGCAGCGCGAACAACGATTATCTCGCCGGTAATAGCGCAACGAATATTCTTTATGGCGGTCTAGGTAACGATATTTTGATCGGTGGGACCGGTGCCGACAAGCTTTATGGCGGTACAGGCGATGATATCATCTCCTTTGACGTCGACGATACGCTCATCAATGGCGGAACCGGCTACAATACCGCCAACGTCGCCGACGGTCGCGGTGTCTCGCTGGACCTTGCGGCGGCGGCGATCACCGAGGCCAACGGCAATGGCGGCAATGATATACTCGATGGACGAAACGTTTCGTTCTATGTCCGCATTACCGGAGGCGCGGGCGATGATATCGTCTGGGCTTCGCAGACCTATTCCTATCTCGATGGCGGCACCGGCAACGACACGCTCTATGGCGGTGCGGGCAACGATACGGTTTTTGCCGGGACCGGCGCCGACAAGCTTTATGGCGGAGACGGCAACGACATTCTTCATGTCGATTCCTCGGATACTGCGATCGATGGCGGCAAGGGTTACGATTCGATCTACATCGATGACAATAAGGGCGGCCGTTACACGCTGACCAATGCGCGCATCGAGGAGGTGCACGCTGGATCGGGCGGCGACTATATCGACAACAGCAATGGCGCCCGCATCGTAGTGTATGGCGGCATCGGCAGCGACACGATCATCGGCGGTACGGGCAATGATATCTTGCTCGGCGGCGCGGGCGATGACGTGCTGGCAGGCGGGGTTGGCGGCGACGCCCTGACAGGCGGCGGCGGGAACGACACGGTGAGCTATGCGGCCTCGGGCGCGGCCGTGACCGTCAATTTGGTCACCAATGTTAATTCGGGAGGCGATGCACAAAGCGATTTCTTGACCGGCATTAGCAATCTCGTCGGAAGTACCTTCAACGATACCCTGACCGGCACCGCGGGCAGCAACATTCTCAATGGCGGTGCGGGCGACGACATTCTCGTGGGCGGCGCCGGCGTGGATTCTCTCATCGGCGGTGGCGGTAATGATACGGCAAGTTATGCCGGGTCTGCCGCCGCGGTACTCATCAATCTCGCGACCGCATCGATCCATGGCGGGGATGCCGAAGGCGATATCTATGCGGGTATCATCAATCTGATCGGCTCGTCTTTCAACGACACGCTCACTGGCGATGCCAATGCCAATGTTTTAAACGGCAGCTTGGGTGACGACCGGGTCTTTGGCACGGGCAACGATTTGCTGATCGGCGGCGGCGGCAACGATTATCTGCAAGGACAGTCTGGGAGCAATGATCTCGTGGACTATAGCCGCGATATCGGTGCCACCGACAAGGTCACTCTAACGTTGGACGGCTTCAATGACCTGGCCCATGCGAACGTGACGCGCGGCGGGATTGCCGAGACCGATTCCATTGCCCAGGTTACCCGCTTCGCGGGGGGCGTGGGCAATGCAGATACGATTGGTTTTGCGAACAATACATTTTTGTTCGGTACGATCGATCTCGCCCAGGGGGCATATTCAGGCTTCTACGTCTATGGCGATGGCCAGGTGGCGGCCAATTCCGGCAGCCACAGCGGATTCGAAAACATCACGGTGGGTGATGGCTCTTTCACGCTCATTGGCAATGCGGGCGCCAATATCTTCCAGGTGGGACAGGGCGTCAATACCCTTACCGGGGGCGCCGGATCGGATACGTTTAGATTCGAGAGCCTGGCGCCGAGTCAGTTCGGCTACAACAACACCATCACCGATTTCCAGGTAGGTACGACAGGCGATGTGCTGAACATTCACGATCTGCTGGTCAGCGATACGACCTATCATGCCGGCGATAGCCTCTCCCTGTATGCTCGCATAGCGTTCGTCAATAATAACGAGACCTTGCAGCTCAATATCGACGCCGTCCATGCCGCTCCCCTCGGCCTGTCGGCAGGATGGCAAGATGTCGCCATCTTCCAGAACTTGACCGTGAGCTTGGCGACGCTCGAGGCCAATCACCAGATCATCACCTAGACGGCACGCTTCCCTCGAAGCGCGGACAATGGCGATTGGCGGTCGTGGTGCGATGGCTGTTCGGGGGTTCGCTGTGCCGGTTCCGTTCGAGCGTATAAGAAAAGAATTGCGGTGATGTAGACCGGCTACTCTTCGTAAGACAGGCGAGGAGAACGGCTGGTTTTCTTGATTTTTGCGAGGGCGGGGCTGTGGATGGCTCGTTTATGGATCGTCGCAAGGCCATTCAGAATGCCTGGGATGACGACGGCGCTTGGCACGTTTTGCGCGGGAAGGCGATGCAAGGCTTCGGCCATAATCGATGCCGGCCGCCGCCCATTTTCGCGCAGCATGGTGACTAGGCCCAGTTCGGCGGCCCGCTTGGCGCGGATCAGCTGCTCCAGGCGCGGCCGCGTGCGCGGGACGATCAAGGCCCGCTTATCGAATGAGAGGATCTCGCAAAAAGTATTGTATCCGCCCATGGCCACGATTCCGATCGCGTCGGCCATCAGTTGCTCCAGCTGGGCGTCAAAAGTCAACGCTTCGACATTGGGAAGCCGGGCGGCACGCGCGAGATAGGCTGCCTGATGCTCGGATTTCATAAAGGGCCCGAGGACAAGAAGAGCGGGATAAGGCAATGTGCGGTCCTGCTCGTAAGCCTTGAGCACCCAATCGATGATCGCGTCCCCGTCCCCGCCGCCGCCAGCCGTCACCAGAATATACGGCGCGCTGATTTTTTGAAGCGTACGGGAAGAATTTCCCGTGCGCGGCGGGAGCATGCGAGGCAGGTAACCCGTGTAAATCATCTTCTGGCGTACCGATGCCGGCACTGCCAGGCCATCGAGGGGGTCGGCGATTTGCTGCAAACCATAAACCCATATTTCATCATACAGATCGCGCAGGGCCGGCATGGCTTTCTTGCGCTGCCATTCGGGCGCGAGGTGCACCGGGTCGTCCATGACATCGCGCAAACCCAGCACCAGCCGCGTTCCCTTTTCCTTGAGAAGTTCGAGTGTCGCACGAACTTCCCCGCGCAATCCCAGCGGTTCTTTATCCACAATGAAGAGGTCGGGCGAAAAGATTTGGGCGGTATGCCGGATGATCGATTCACGGATCGCCAAGGTTTCCTTAATATCCGTGAGCAGGCTCAAGGAGACATAAGAACCATCGCGGAGCTTGATCACGCCCGGCACCCGCACGAAATCCACCCGCGCCTTGAAGGTGAAGGACCCGATGATCGGGGAACCGGTCACGATCAACACCGAAAGATGCTTGTCACGTTCGACCAAGGCATGGGCGATGGTACGACAACGGCGGAGATGGCCGAGGCCAAAACTGTCGTGGCTATAGATCAGGATCCGTCGGTCTTTGCGGGATGATGTCATTGCGCCAGCCTGACTATACGTATCACGGCGCACGGGCGGGACACAGGCGTCTTTTTATTTGACATTCGGGCCTCGATAGCGTTAATGGCCTTGCTTTCCACGCTTGGACAAGCCCCGGCTCCGAGGAGCCACGCCCGCCGACGAGTATCGTCCGCGGGCGTGAAGTGTTTTGGGCTTGTCTTCGTGGAACTTGGGTCGATGAATGTTTGAGAAACTGAGCGAGAGATTAGGCGAGACGCTGCGCAAGCTCACCGGACGGGGTGTGCTGACGGCTGCCCATATCGAGGAAGCGCTGCGCGAAGTTCGGATTTCCCTGCTCGAGGCGGACGTGGCCTTGCCCGTCGTCAAGGATCTGCTCGAGCGTATTCAGGCCGAAGCGGTGGGCGAAAAGGTACTGCGTAGCATTACGCCGGGCCAGTTGGTCATCAAGATTGTCCATGACGAGCTGGTGCGGCTGCTTTCGCCCGCGGAAGGCCAGCAGGCCGATCTCAACTTCAATGCCCAGCCCCCGGTCCCCTTGCTCCTGGTCGGTCTGCAAGGGTCGGGCAAGACCACTACCACGGCGAAGCTCGCCAAGCGCCTCCACGACCGCAGCAATAAGAAAATCATGATGGCCTCGCTCGATACGCGCCGCCCAGCCGCCCAGCAGCAGCTGGCGGTGCTCGGGGAACAGATAGGCGTGCGCGTCCTGCCGATCGTCCCGGGAGAACCGCCCGTTTCCATTGCCAAGCGCGCGATGCAAATGGGTCGCCTGGAAGGTTTCGACGTGGTGCTGTTGGACAGCGCTGGCCGCCTCTCGATCGATGAGGAGATGATGGAGGAAGCTGCCGCCATCGCTCAGGCGGTGAACCCGCGCGAGACGCTTCTGGTGGTCGATGCCTTGACCGGCCAAGATGCAGTGCAGACCGCGACCGCGTTCCGGGCGCGCGTTCAACTGACGGGTATCGTGCTTACTCGGCTGGATGGCGATGCGCGCGGCGGGGCAGCTCTGTCGATGCGCGCGGTGGCGCAGGTCCCGATTAAATTCATGGGTGTGGGCGAGAAGCTCGACCAGCTCGAGGAATTCCACGCCGACCGGATTGCCGGGCGCATCCTCGGGCAGGGGGACATCGTCGGCTTGGTCGAGCGCGCCATGGAGAATGTCGCCGAGCAGGAGGCGCAGGAACTCGCGCAGAAAATCCAGCGCGGCCAGTTTAATCTCGAGGATATGGCGAGCCAGCTCCGCCAGTTGCAGAAGATGGGCGGCCTCTCGGGCCTGATGGGTTTTCTGCCGGGTCTCAACAAGATGCAAAAACAGATCGAGGGAAAGATCGACGATTCCCTGATCAAGCGGCAGCTTGCGATCATCTCGTCCATGACGCATGACGAACGGCGCCGGCCAGATATCATCAAGGCGTCTCGCAAGCAGCGCATCGCGCGCGGCGCGGGAGTGGATCTGCCCATGGTCAATAAACTGCTCAAGCAGCATATGGAAATGGCGCGCATGGTAAAGCAGGTCAACAAGCTCGGCCAGAAAGGCCTGGCGCGTCACGGCCTGGGCGCGCTCCTCAAGAACCAGGGAGGCTTCCGGTGATCGATCATGTGTCCTTGGGAACCCGTGATCTCGTCACGGCCAAGCGGTTCTATGATGCCGTGCTCGCGCCGCTGGGCTATCGGTGTGTCCATACTGTGGAAATTCCCGGACAAGGAATCGTCGCGCACGGCTATGGCGCGTCCGACGAAACGGGCGGTGCGCTGCCCTTCTGGATCGGATCATCGGAAGGGTGTGATCCGGCGGGCAACCGTTCGGGCGGTACGCATGTAGCGTTCCGCGCGGCCTCGCGCAAGGCGGTGGCGGCTTTTCACGAAGCGGCACTCAAGAGCGGCGGAACCGACAATGGCGCGCCCGGTCTCAGGCCGCACTACCATCCTGATTATTATGGCGCGTTTATCTTCGACCTCGATGGAAACAAGGTCGAGGCCTGCTGCCATCATCCCGAATAAAATAATATGTGCATCTATAAGGAGAAAGCATGTCAGTAAAAATCAGACTCGCCCGCGGCGGCGCCAAGAAGCGTCCCTTCTACCGCATCGTGGTGGCCGAATCGCGCTTTTCGCGCGACGGGAAATTTATTGAACGCATCGGTTCCTATAATCCGATGCTGCCCAAGGACCACGCCGAGCGCGTGGTGCTCGACAAGGATCGCGCCGCGCACTGGCTGAAGGTGGGCGCACTGCCGTCCGAACGGGTGCAGACGTTCCTGGCCCGGGTGGGTTTGGCGGAGATGCCGAAGCGCCGCGACCAGACCAAGCAGCATCTGCCCAAGGCCAAGGCGCAGGAACGCGCCAAGGCGGAAGCTGAAGCCGCCGCCAAGGCCGCGGCCGCGCCGGCAGGCGAATAAGGCGCGATGCGGGTGAGGGTGGGCGTGATTACCGGTGCGCAAGGGGTCAAGGGCGTGGTGCGGGTGAAAAGCCTGACCGCGAATCCCAGCGATCTGCTTGCCTATGGCGAGGTGAGCGACGCGCGCGGCCACCCGCTCGCCATGGCTCCGGTCGGCGTGCCCAAGGGCGCAATGCTCAATCTTCGTATCGCGGGGATCGCGAGCCGCGAGGCTGCGGAAGCCCTAAAGGGAACGGAGCTGTTCATCGAGCGCAATTCCTTGCCGACCACCGCAGCGGAAGAATTTTATGCTTGCGATCTTATTGGGCTTGCCGTGCGGGATGAAACAGGTGCGCCGCTCGGCACGGTCCGGGATGTCGCCGATTACGGCGCAGGGGATGTGCTGATCCTCGCCATCGGCGAGCGCGTCATCGATCTGCCGTTCGCCAAGGCGTTCTTTCCCGAGGTAGATTGCCGCGCTGGCTATGTGACCGTGCGCCTGCCTACGGAAATCGAGGCAGATCATGGCTGAGGGCTTTCATGTCCGCCTGCTCACCTTGTTTCCCGAGATGTTTCCGGGTCCACTCGGGGCGTCGCTCGCGGGCAAGGCGCTCGCACGGGGGATTTGGAGCCTGGAGGCGCGCGACATCCGGGGTTTTGCCCATGATCGCCATCGCTCGGTCGACGACGTGCCGTTCGGCGGCGGACCGGGCATGGTCATGCGGCCCGACGTTTTGGATGAAGCCTTGACCTGGGCGTGCGAGGATTTCGCGGCGCCGGTTGTCTATGTGACGCCACGCGGCCGGCCCTTGACCCAGTCCCTGGTGCGGGAATGGTCAATGGGTACGGGCCTGGTGCTGCTCTGCGGCCGTTACGAGGGTGTGGATGAACGCGTGCTCGAGGCGCACGCGCCGCTCGAGGTCAGCCTCGGCGACTTCATACTGTCGGGCGGCGAACTGGCGGCCATGGCGATCGTGGATGCGATCGTGCGGCTTTTGCCTGGTGTCATCGGCGACGAGCGGGGGCTTCTCGAAGAAAGCTTCGAGGGCGGATTGCTGGAATATCCGCATTATACCCGCCCTTCGCTTTGGAAGGGCCGGGCCGTGCCGGAAGTTTTGCTATCGGGTCATCATGAAAATGTCCGATTGTGGCGCCACCAGCGGCGGGAAGAGATTACGCGTGCGCGCCGCCCCGATTTATGGGCGGCTTATCAAGCACGCCAACATTCTGTATAGATAACCAAGAGGTGTAGGATGAAAAACGTCATTATTGAAAAAATCGAGCAGAGCCAGATGGGTCGCGGGGCCAAGCTTGCTGAGTTCGCGCCCGGCGACACGGTCAAGGTCAACGTGAAGGTCATCGAGGGAGAGCGCGAGCGCATTCAGGCTTTCGAGGGCGTGGTGATTGCGCGCAAGAATGCCGGCATCAATTCGTCCTTCACCGTGCGCAAGATTTCCTATGGCGAGGGCGTCGAACGCGTCTTCCCGCTCTATTCGCCGCGCTTGAGCTCGGTCGAGTTGGTTCGCCGCGGTGCGGTGCGGCGCGCCAAGCTGTATTACCTGCGCGGCTTGCGCGGCAAGGCGGCGCGCATCGTCGAGAAGATGGACACGCCCCAAACGACCAGCGAATAGGGCCAGGCGTGGCGCGCACCCTCTTCGACAAGATTTGGGATTCCCATCTCGTCGATCGGGCGGAGGATGGCACGTGCCTGCTCTATATCGATCGTCACCTGGTGCATGAAGTAACCTCGCCGCAGGCTTTCGAGGGATTGCGCGAGGCGCGGCGCAATGTGCGGCAGCCGCGCCTGACTTTGGCGGTCGCCGATCACAATGTGCCGACCAAGGACCGTGCCCGGGGTATTCAGGAACGGGAGTCGCGGATCCAGGTGGAAACCCTGGAGAAGAATTGCCGCGATTTTGCCGTCCCTTACTTCGCCCTCGACGATAAGCGTCAGGGCATCGTCCATGTCATCGGTCCCGAACAGGGCTTCACCCTGCCGGGACAGATCATCGTCTGCGGCGATTCCCATACATCGACCCATGGCGCCTTTGGTGCGCTCGCCTTCGGGATCGGCACGTCGGAAGTCGAACATGTGCTGGCGACCCAAACCCTGATCCAGCGGCCTGCAAAGAACATGCGGGTCACGGTGACGGGCTCGCTGCCGCGCGGCGTGACCGCCAAGGATATCGTCCTGGCCGTCATCGGTCGGATCGGCACGGCCGGCGGCACCGGCCATGTCATCGAATATGCTGGCCCCGCCATTCGCGCCTTGTCCATGGAAGCGCGCATGACCATCTGCAACATGTCGATCGAGGCGGGCGCCCGTGCGGGCCTCATTGCCCCTGATGAGACGACCTTTGCCTATCTCAAGGGCCGCCCCATGGCCCCACAAGGGGAACAGTGGGAGGCCGCGCTTGCGACCTGGCGCAAGCTGCCGAGCGATCCTGAGGCGCGCTACGATCTGGAAGTAACGCTCGATGCGGCGACACTCGCTCCCCAGATTACCTGGGGGACCAGCCCCGAGGATGTCGTTGCGGTGACGGGGGCCGTTCCCCAGCCGGAAGAGGTGGCGAACGAGGATAAACGAAAGGCGATGATGCGGTCGCTCGCCTACATGGATCTCAAGCCCGGCACGCCGATGACCGATATCGTGCTCGACCGGGTTTTCATTGGATCCTGCACCAACAGCCGCATCGAGGATCTGCGCGAAGCGGCCGCGATTGCGCGTGGCCGACGCGTCGCTGTCCATGTGGCCGCGATGGTGGTACCCGGTTCCGGTCTCGTTAAGGAGCAGGCCGAGCAAGAAGGGTTGGATAAGATTTTCACCGAGGCCGGTTTCGAGTGGCGCGAGCCCGGTTGCTCGATGTGCCTGGCGATGAACCCCGACCGTCTCGCGCCGGGCGAACGCTGCGCCTCAACCTCAAACCGTAATTTCGAGGGGCGCCAGGGTCGGGGCGGCCGCACCCATTTGGTTAGCCCCGCCATGGCGGCGGCGGCGGCCATCGCGGGTCATTTCGTGGACGTTCGCGAGTGGACTTCCGCTCTCGCGCAATAGTCAGGCTGGTGCGATGCACGGCGTTTAGGCCGCGCGCTTTCCGCTGAGATAGTCAGTATCGTCCGCGCTGATCCGGCGCAGATCCCGAAGGGCCGAGACAACGCAACGCCAGGGCTGATCCTCGTTGTCGGGGGACAAGCGGTTACATTCGATTGCCACGGAGAGTTTGGCGATGATCCCCGCTACGTCGGTAGCATTCGTCGCGCAAATATTGTCGAGTAAAATGTCCGCCTCCCAGGCGGCCGCTTCGATACGATCTTCCAGAGTCCTAATATGGATATTCTGTCCAGTCCATTTGGCAGCCAACGAGAACGAATCTTTCCATTTGTGGCATAAAGGAAAAAGGGAGTCGGAAACGAGCAAGTCTGTCTCAGCCTCAAGCGATAAGGCGGGGAGTGGGGACTGCCGTTCCGTTTCCATAATTTCTACCTTAGCTTGTGTGTATTATTAATAAATTACAGGATTTTTTATTCATGTCAAACCCATGATACCCCATTGTAATACAACCAATATTTTACAGCGACGGTCGATTCGTGGCATTGTGCGTGCCATGTCGATTACCCCCGCCCAATGTCGTGCTGCTCGGGCGTTGCTGCACTGGAGCCAGCAAAGGCTGGCCGCTAATTCCGAGGTGAGCGTTACTGCTATTCGTGTATTTGAGACCGAGCATACCGACCCTCGCCGTGTCACCCTGGCGGCTTTGCGCTTGGCTTTTGAAAAAGCGGGTGTTGATTTCATTTGCGAGCCGAAGCGCGAAGGCGTCGTTTTCATAAAAGAGAAAGGCGCGCTCGAAAGCGGAATACAAGGTCAAGTATCGGCAGGATAAAGCGCGTCCGTTTCCGTGGGCTATCTCAACAAACTTTCAACAATCGGTGAGATACGGTAACGTTACCTGTTGCCAATAAGGGGAGGTGCATGAAGAGAAAGTGTCGGGCGGCAGAGTCAAGATGCTTCATTATTCCACCCGCTATCCTGGAGGCGCTCGGTCGGGGCGACATCATCGAGACGGGCGAGAAGGATGTTTTCCGCGAAAGCTTGCTCGAGACGCGGCGTCTCAGAATTGTCCGAGAAACATGTCGGATCGAGATGGCCAGCGTCCGAAATATCCAGCGCGCGACAACCGCCCGTGAGCCAAAGCAGCATCTCTATGATTGCCACCACCGCCGCTCCTTGCCGGGGGAGGAAGTTTCGGATCATCGGCAGGATCCGTTCGCGACCGTGTACCAGACCACGGACAGGCTGTAATTCCATCGACAATTCGGGCTTGGATCTCGTCTCGAGCGTCAATTACGGCAAGGATTATCAGAACGCATTCTGGAATGGCCAACAAATGGTGTATGGCAATGGCGACCAGCATGTCTTTCTCGACTTCTGGCGCTCGCCGGATGTCATCGGCCATGAATTGACTCAATGAAAGCCTGAGCGATTGTTTCGGTGCGGTCTTCGCGCAATGGCTGAAGGGTCTGTCGTCCGGTGATGCCGCGGGCTGGCTGATCGGGCCCGGCATCATGGGACCGGATGCACGCGCCAAGGGATATATCTGCCTGCGCGATATGATCGATCCGTCTGCCACACACTGCCTTAGTCCGCAGCCCGATTCATACGACCATTTCGATCCCCGGGCCGATGTGCATCATAACAGCGGCATTCCCAACCGGGCCTTCGCCGTCTTCGCTCGCGCAGTGGGCGGAAATGCCTGGGAGGCGCCTCTGAAGATCTGGTATGGCGCCGCGACTGGCGGCAGGCTTTCGCCGACGGCGACCTTCGCCGATTTTGCGCATCAGACCATCGCGGCGGCCGGTCGATGGAAAGGATCGAACCGAGAGAATCTTCTCGCCGCGGTTCAGGAAGCGTGGGCAACCGTCAAGGTCAGCGTACCGCAATTGGTCGCCTGAATGCGGGTGCGCATCCAGCGGCGAGGAGGATTTGCCGGCCTTCCCGCCGAGGGCGAGCGGGCAGACCACGAGCTCAGTGCGGAAGAGCGACACGCGCTCGAGAGTCTGCTTGTCTCGCCTCCCCAAGAAAAGAGGAAACCTGCCGGCGCGGATCGGTTTTGTTATCATGTCGCGATCGAACATGAAGGGCAGACGCGCCAGTTCGAACTGTCCGAAGAAGATATGCCTGATCCCCTCGCAAATATCGCCAGGACCCGACTTTAAGCCTTGCCGAGTTTTTGCCTCGTGAAATCGACGAAGGCGCGAACCTTGGCGGGCAAATAAGATCGGCTGGGATAGAGAATCCATGCGGCGGTTTCAAAATCCGTCGCGGTGGCTTGCAGCGTGGGAAAAAGATCCACAAGCTTCCCTTGCGCGATATCTTCATTGACCAGCCAATCGGCCAGCAAGGCCGGGCCCATGCCGTTGAGCGCACATGCATGGAGGGCTGTGACATTGGACAGCACCAGATCGCCCTGAACCGGAATCTCTGTGATGGCGCCGGTCTTGCCTTTGAAGCGCCAGCGTTCGCGATACCGTGGCAGATCGAGCAACAGGCAGGAGCGTCCCGCCAAATCCCGCGGCGCGCGCACCCGGCCTTCGCGCGCGAGATAAGCGGGGCTGGCGCAGACTCGATAGCGGGTAGGGCGTAGCCTGGCGCCGACATAACCGACATCGAGCCGCGCGCCCAGCCGGATCGCTACATCGATGCGCTCGGCAATCAGGTCGAGATTGGCATCGGAGGTGATAAGGTCGATGGCGATTTCCGGATGGAGAAGCCGGAACTCCAATAGATAAGGAATCAAGCAGACCTGTCCGAAGGCGATGGAAGCCGTCACGCGCAAATGGCCGCGCGGCGCAACAGTCTTTTCCGCCGCTGCCGCGCTGGCGTGCACCAATTCTTCCAATATTGGCTCGATCTTTTCGTAATAAAGCGCTCCCGCCTCGGTCGGCTGGTTACGCCGGGTCGAGCGTTGAAAGAGCCGAGTGCCCAGCTCCGTTTCCAGGCCAGCGATGGCGCGCGAAACGTATGACGGGTCGATATTGCGTCTCCGCGCGACCGCGGCGAAGCTGCCCCAGCGCATGACGTCGATGAAGATGCCAAGCGTGTCCGTATCCATTAATGCAAATTATGCATGATTATATGGTCCTCGAAAACTATTAAAGCGTGACCACCCAGAGTATCCTTATGGGGACGCGCCGAACGGCTTCGCGCGAAAGAGGAGAAAGAGATGAAAATCGCAGTGCTCGGACTGGGCGCGATGGGATCGCGCGTGGCGCGCCGGTTGATCGAGGCCGGCCACGATGTGACGGTCTATAGCCGCTCCGCCTCTAGGGGCGAAGGTTTCATGGCGATTGCCCGGGTCGCCAGGACGGCGCGGGAAGCGGTGGAGAGCGCGGACCTTGTCATCGCCATGGTCACCGACGACGCGGCCTCGCGCGAACTGTGGCTGGACCCGGAGCAGGGCGCGCTTCTCGGCATGGAAGCGGGCGCCATCGCTATCGAATCCAGCACCCTGACGCCCGAATGGGTCAGGGAACTCGATACACGCATCGTCGCGCGCGGGGCGCAGTTTCTGGATGCGCCGGTGATCGGATCGCGCCCGCAGGCAGAGGCCGGACAATTGATCCACCTGGTGGGTGGGGAAAAGGAAACCGTAGAGAGGGTGCGCGGCGCGCTCTCGGCGGTGGGCGGCGCGCTCTACCATGTGGGGCCGGTCGGCACCGGCGCGCTCATGAAGCTCGCGGTCAATGCGCTGTTTGCTATTCAGGTCGCTTCGGTGGCGGAGATCATGGCGCTGTTGGAACGCGCCGGCCTCAAGGCCGAGATGGTGGCGGGCCTGTTGGGCAACCTGCCGGTGACCAGCCCCGCGGCCAAGGGTGCGGCAGCTCTCATCGCCGCGCGCAACTTCGCCCCGCTGTTTCCGATCGACCTGGTCGTGAAGGACCTCAATTACGCGCTCTGTCAGGCGGGACGAAACCACCTCTCCGTGCCGATGACCACGGCCGCGCAGGAACTCTATCGCCAAGCGCGCGCGAAGGGCCACGGCGGCGACAATATCACGGGCGTGGCACGGGTGTATGAGCGAGTGGAAAGTGCCGAGGCATAGCGCGCGGATGCATGACCGCGTTTCACGTGCACGGTTTATGTCGTGGATTTAAAGCAGAGCCGCCATTGCGCTTCATACTCGCTGCCCTGCGTTTGGCTAGAAGCGCGGAGGCTGGCGAAGAGATTTCAAAGGCGATGTCCGTGCGATCAGGAAAGGTCCCGCTTTTCGACCTGCGCCAAGAGGTGAGCCTTGGTGGATGCGTCGATGTCCTTCCAGGAAATGCCGATCAGGGCCGCGTGCAGACCCCATAGCGCGTTCCGGCTGACCAGGCGGGGATTCCGATGTTTCAGGCGGCAGTAGGCGTCCACGGCACCGATGGCACGCAGCTCGGTTTCGGTCTCGATGCCGACTTCCTTGAGCCATTGGGCAGTCTTTGGGCCGATACCGGGGAGCAAATGCAGCGGTCTATTCATGAGGTCATGGAATAGGAGCGAGTACCTATTGTCTAACAATTTTATTGTGGAGCATTTGCATCGCGCGAGGGATCGGGAGAGGCCCGGCTGAATTGGCAAAGGACATGGAGACGTGACCAAAGGCAGCGGTAATAGATCAGCCAGCCGAGCGCGACAAACCAGGCTGATCCCAAGCGCGACTGGGATCCCAATTGGAAAGCTTCTATGAGCGGTAGCGACTAAAGCCTCCGTCCTCTCTGCCGCCCAATGATTTAGGAAGTATCGTCGCCGCGCCAGGCCGCCAACTACCGTGCCGAGATTGCGTTATAGAACGGTCTACAAGGCATGACCGTGAATTCGCGGGACCTCTCAACGAACGTCACGACTGGTCGGCCGTAGGTAACGGACGATCCACTACAATTAATTTTCCATCTTCCGGAGCCACATTGCACGCTGTAAAAGCGGCGCCGGGGCCGTTTGTACGGGTCAATATGGTCAGATAGGGTTGTTCCCCCGCAGGCACCATCGCCACTACATATTTCCCCTGAGGTTGCCGTACGTCAAAGTAGATGGGCACCTCTATCGGGATTGGATCACCTTGCGCGATGCCGGTCGACCAAACACTCCAATATTGATTCGGGTCGTAATTGCTCCATTTCACAAAGGGCAAGTAATCATCTTCCTGAACGTAACCCATGTACCAATGGACACCCAATGTGCCGAGCGTACCGATATAGATATTCGACCCACAGATGACATTTCCTGACGACGAACCATCGACGGGACTGAGCCATATAGAGCGTCCTGCTTCAGAGAGCGCACCATAGCCTTCGTAATAATCCATGAAGGTTTGTGGCGAGCCATAGCCAAAAGCCAGATGGTAAGTTTTACCATATTGCAAATAATCTGTCATAAGGCCCCCTCAATTATGAAAATTTCACCCTACAGCTGTAGGCTAGGTACCTAACTTAATCAATACTCAGCTGGCTTCCGTGCTCAACCCTTGATTAAGGAGCCATTGCCGACACTGGCAAGCGCGTTCATGCCTCCTTGCCGAAACGCTGTCACGCAGCGCGGTTGATTGCCCCGCCGCTAGTTTCTTATCCAGCCAGGTTGCGGCCTCGGCACTCACCTGTTGGTTCACCTTGGTGCTGGACAGCAACTCAATCACGCGGGCTGCAATTGCGCCTGGCGTTGTTCATAGGCCCGTGCCCTTTCCAAATGATTGCTCGGAATGATCAGGTGTCCCCGGCCTTCTCCCCACGCTCAATTTCCACCGATTTCCTTCAACAGCCCTGATGAGCAAAAAAGGCCTCGCGGCTTCTTCGTAAACGCTTGATTTTTCTAGGAAATTTTGGAGCGGGCGAAGGGATTCGAACCCTCGACCCCAACCTTGGCAAGGTTGTGCTCTACCCCTGAGCTACGCCCGCCCGCTCCGCCCATCGGGCGTGACGCCGGCATATTACCGTCCGGCTTTTGATTTGCAAGCGCAAAGATTTCCTCTCGCGGCTCGATCGGCGTGGCGCGGCAGGACTGTGACGCGGCGCTCGTGCGCGCCGGCGCGGCCGCTTCTATGGGGCGGCGATTTTCATGCGCCGCGCGAGCAGGGCCGCGAGGACCAGCGCGACGCCGATGCCGGCGACGCAGCTCGGCCATCCATAGCGGTCGAAGACCTGGCCGAGGATGGCGCTGCCGATCAGTCCACCCAGGAAATAGCAGGCGAGGTAGATGCCGCTCGCCGCCGCGCGGTCGCTCGTGGCGGCGCGACCGACGAAGCCGGTGGCGGTGGCCTGCGCAAAGAACGTTCCGATCGCCACCAGAACCAGGCCCAGGAGCACGGCGGGAAAATTGGGCAGCAGGAGCAGCGGCAGTCCCGCGCCGGCCACGGCAATCGCGCTCCAGAAGGTCGAGCGTGCGCCGTAGCGCGCCACGATCAAGCCGGCCAGCGGCGTGGTGACGATCGAAGGCAGGAAAACGAAATAGACGAAGCCCAGGCGCATCTGCCCGATGGCGAAGGGGTCGCGCACCAGGACGAAATTTACATAGGTGAAGGTCCCGATGAAGGCGAACAGGATCAGGAACCCGATGGCAAAACTCGCGCGCAGGGACCGGTTGCGCAGATGCCCGCGCCACACGGCGAGCGGGGAGAGCGGCTTTTCCGCCATGAATACCATCGGCGGCGTTCGCGCCACGGTGAAATAGACCAGGACGGCGCCCAGGAAATTGAGCAAGGCGAAGACATAGAAATTGGTCTGGACGCCGAAATGATCGACCAGCCCCGCCGCCATAAGACGGCCGAAGAGGTTGCTCGCCACGTTGCCGGTGATATAGGCGGCAAAGGCGCTCGCGGTATCCGCGGCACTACAATGTTCGGCGAGATAGGCGAGGGTGAGGGTGAAGGCGGTCGACATCAGCACGCCCTGGATGATCCGCAGGATCGTGAAGCTCGCAAGGTCAGGGGCCCAGGCCAAGAGGAAGGTCGGCACGGCGAGCAGAGCGAGGCTTACGAGGATGCCGGTGCGGCGATTGATCCGCCGGCTGAACAGGGCGACGACGAGACCGGCTATCGCCATGCCGACGGTCGAGGAATTGACGGCCAGGCCCATCGTCGCGGGGCTGACATGGTAGGTCTTGACCAGGGTGGGGAGGATGGCCTGGGTAGCAAACAGATCGACAACCGTCAGAAACGCAGTCAGCCCGATCACCATCGCGCGGAGCATTGCGGCGCCCCGCTTGCTCCGGGGTGCCATGGGCTTGGGCGTGTTGGCCTGGACGGATGCGGTCATCGCCTTGTTTTCCTAAAGAAGGAAAAGGGGTGCCGGGCACCCCTTTCCGATACGTCGCGGTGATAATCCCGCGATGACGTTACATGTTATGATCGGCCTGGTCGTGTAGCAGATCGGTCGAAAGCAGGACAGCCTTGCGCTTGCCGGTATTCTTCCACCAATGCGAGGTCTCATGCGTCTCGCGCGCGACGTCGCCGGCCTTGTGCACGATCGGGACCGCGCAATTGCTAGCATATTCGGTCATCCGGCCGCTGACGATATAGATCAGAGCGGGGCGGTCGCCGTGGCTGTGCCAAGCGATCTCGCCGCCGGGCTGCACCACCAGACGGCGGATGCGGAACTGACGGTCGATATTGGCCGGCTCCTTGGATAGGTCGATCATCGCCAGGACCGTATCGGTCGCGTCCTTGTTGGCGGTGGCGCCGGGCTTGGTGGCGTCGGTCTTCACCTGGTCGGCGGGGCATTCGCCGGCAAGCGCCGCCGAAACGCCGAAGCCGAGGCTCACGATACCGGCGAGGGCGAGCGTGCGCCACGTATTGGAAATATTTTTCATTGTCTCTACTTTCTCCTGTAAAGGGACTCGCCATTATCGGATGGGGCCGATAGACCGTCAATCGCCGCGGCCGTGCGTGTGACTGGCGTCATCGCGCGGCTTTTGCGGCAAGGATTGCGCGTCCGTGCGTGTCTTGCCATGATGCGCGCCATGGTCGCACGCATCAATACCGTCGCTTTTCAGGGCGTGGAAGTTCTTCCCGTCGAAGTCCAGGTCCAGCTCTCGGGCGGACTGCCGGCTTTTTCGATCGTGGGGCTCCCCGACAAGGCGGTTGCCGAATCGCGCGAACGGGTCCGCGCCGCGCTGGCTTCGAATGGCCTGTCGCTGCCCGCCAAGAAAATCATTGTCAATCTCGCGCCGGCCGACCTCATGAAGGAAGGGTCGCATTTCGACCTTCCGATTGCATTGGCCCTGCTGGTGGCCCAGAACATCCTGGCCGCCGAGGATCTCGCCGAATATGTCGCGCTGGGCGAACTCGGCCTCGACGGGTCGCTTGCGCCGGTGGTAGGCGTCCTGCCCGCCGCCCTGCATGCCGTCAATCACGATCTCAAGCTGCTCTGTCCGAGCCGGCAGGGCGGCGAAGCGGCGTGGGCGGGCGAGGCCGACGTGCTCGCGCCCGATTCCCTGCTCGCGCTGATCAATCATTTCAAGGGTACGCAAGTCCTGGGTTCACCCACGCCACGCATCGCAAGCGGCGCGGACATCCGGCTCGACCTGCGTGACATCAAGGGCCAGGAATCAGCCAAGCGCGCGCTGGAGGTCTGCGCGGCGGGTGGGCATAACCTCCTGATGATCGGCCCGCCGGGCTCCGGCAAGAGCATGCTCGCCCAGCGTCTTCCCAGCCTGCTTCCGGATCTCGAGCCGAGCGAGGCCCTCGAAGTCTCGATGATCCATTCCCTGGCGGGCTCCCTGCCGGAGGGCCAGCTCATGCGCGCCCGCCCGTTTCGCGATCCCCACCATTCTGCCTCCTTACCGTCTTTGGTGGGCGGCGGATTGCGGGCGCGGCCGGGTGAAGTTTCGCTCGCCCACCTGGGCGTGCTGTTTCTCGACGAATTACCCGAGTTTCAGCGTCCGACGCTCGAAGCCCTGCGCCAGCCGCTCGAGACCGGGCGGGTCTCAATCGCGCGCGCCAATGCTCACGTCGCCTATCCGGCCCGGGTTCAACTGGTCGCGGCGATGAATCCCTGCCGGTGCGGCTATCTCGACGAGCCGGGGCGCGCCTGCTCCAAGGCGCCACGCTGTGCCGCCGATTATCAGGCGCGCATTTCCGGGCCGCTCTTCGATCGCATCGATCTGCATGTCGACGTCCCGGCGGTCAGTGCCAGCGACCTCTCTTTGCCGCCACCGGCGGAAGGGTCGAGCGACGTTCGCCAGCGCGTCACGGTGGCCCGGGCACGCCAGCGCGAACGGTATAAGGACGCCGGCATCCGCACCAACGCGGAGGCGGACGGGGAATTGCTGGACCGCCACGTGGCGCTCGACCAGGAGGGTAAATCCTTGCTCATTCAGGCCATCGATAAATTCAAGCTTTCGGCGCGGGGATACCACCGTGTGCTGCGCGTGGCGCGCACGCTTGCCGACCTAGAAGGCAGCGAGCGGGTCCACCGACTCCACCTCGCCGAAGCCCTAACCTATCGCCGCATCGCCCCAGGACACATGCATGAATGAAGATATGAACGAAACCGATGGACATATTCTCGACCGGCTGCACGCCATACTGGTCGAACGCAAAAGCAATCCAAGCGAATTCTCCTATACAACCAAGATCCTCCGCAAGGGCAAGGCCCGCATCGCCAAGAAACTCGGCGAGGAAGCGGTCGAGACGGTGATCGAGGGAGTGAAGGGCGACCGAGATCATTTGGTCAGCGAGTCGGCCGATCTGCTCTATTTTCTGACATTGCTCTGGGTGGCCAATGACGTCGCGCCCGAAGCGGTCTGGGCAGAACTGGCGCGGCGGCGAGGGGAGAGGAAATGAGCTATGATCCCGCTAATATTTTCGCGAAGATCCTGAGGGGCGAAATCCCCGCGGACAAAGTCTACGAAGACGAATTCGTGCTCGCCTTTCGGGACATAAAAGCACAGGCTCGCCACCACGTCCTGCTTATTCCCAAAGGCGCCTATGTCTCGTTCGCCGATTTCTCGGATCGGGCAGGCGACCGGGAAATCACCGCCTTTATCCGCGCGGTGGGCGCGGTCGCGCGCCAGTTGGGCATCCAAGAGAGCGGCTACCGTCTCATCAGTAACGCGGGGCCCGACTCTCATCAGGAAGTGCCGCATTTCCACGTGCATCTGGTCGGCGGAGAGCCGCTCGGACGCATGCTCCTGCCGCGCGAAGAACGGGGGTGAGCATGGATACTGCCGTACCGGTCTCTTCCCCCGGCACGCTCCTCGATACTTTGGCGGCGCTGGGAATTTCCTATGATCTTGTTCAGCATCCAGCCGTTTTCACCGTAGAAGAGGCCATGCGCCACCGCGACGGGCTGGCCTCCGGCGCGCATGTGAAGAATTTGTTTCTCCGCGACCGCAAGGAGCAGATGTGGCTGGTAGTGGTGCCGGAAACCAAGCGTGTCGATCTCAAAGCATTGGGCGGACGGCTCGGCGGCCGACTGTCTTTCGGTTCTTCCGACCGGCTTGCGGCCCATCTCGGCGTGGCGCCCGGTTCGGTGACGCCGCTCGCCGTGATCAACGATCCCGAGCGGGAGGTCACGCTGGTCTTCGATGAGGAGCTGCAGCGGGAGCAATGGATCCATTGCCATCCGCTGGTCAATACACAGACCGTCCGCCTCTCTATGGCCGATATGGCGGTATTCCTGGGCTCGCTCGGCCGCGAGCTACGCTTTCTTACCGTCTGAACGGGCTTGATTGTCCTGAACGGACGCGCCATCTATAATGCAGCTATGGAACAACTGATCGGTCAAACGCAGAAGCCTGCGGGCTCTTATGTCAAGGACAGCGATACGGCGCGGTTCGCAACCGACGTCCTGGACGCCTCGATGCAACAGCCCGTCATCGTCGATTTCTGGGCGCCCTGGTGCGGTCCCTGCAAACAGCTTGGGCCCTTGCTCGAACAGCAGGTCAATGCCGCCAAGGGCGCGGTGCGCCTGGTCAAGATCAATGTCGATGAGAATCAGCAGCTTGCGGCGCAGTTTCGTGTCCAGTCCATTCCGGCGGTCTACGCCTTCGCGCAGGGCCGGCCCGTCGATGGCTTCATGGGCGCGCAGCCGGAAAGCCAGGTCAAGGCCTTCGTGCAGCGGCTCGCCAAAATGAGTGGCGATGGGGGTGCCCAGGCCATGCTCGACGAAGCGCTTGCCCATGCCGATGAATTGCTGCGCCAGGGGGATAGCGCCCAGGCGGCCGCGATATACCGCGAGCTGATCGCCCATGATCCGTCGTTGCGCGCAGCATCGGCGGGCCTGTTGCGCTGCTTTATTGCGGCGCAAGACTTCGCGCAGGCGAAAAGCTTCGCCGCGCAGATGGACGCTGAAACCCGCAAGGATGCCAAGATTGCCGCGGCGTTGACTGAACTCGACCTCGCCGAGAAAGGCCGGGCGCAGCGCGGTGCCATCCCGGGGTTGGAAGCACGCCTGGCCGCAGATGCCGGCGATCATGAGGCGCGCTTCGCGCTTGCCGAGCTGCTCTTTGCTAACGGAGCGCGGGAGCAGGCGCTCGACCACCTGCTCGAACTGGTCCGGCGCAACCGGCAATGGAACGACGAGGCGGCGCGGCGCCAGCTCGTGACATTTTTCGAAGTGCTCGGTCCGACCGATCCCTTGACGCTGGCAGGGCGGCGCAAATTATCATCGCTGCTTTTTTCGTGACGATCATGGAAAACTGGGTCGGCGATCCGAAGAAGAGCAGCGATCTTCCCGAATGGGTCCCATGCTTTCCGCTGAGCGATGCACTGCTTTTGCCGGGCAGCCGGCTGCCTCTGGTCATTTTCGAGGAGCGCTATCTGCGCATGCTCGCGGCCGCTTTGGCGGGATCGCGGCTGATTGGCATGACCCGTCCGGTCGTGGCGGATGCGGAAAAGGATCTGGCGCCCATCAATATCCCGCGCATCCATCGCATCGGTTGTCTTGGGCGCATTGTCGCCTTCGAGGAGCTTCCCGACGGGCGGGTGCGTATCGACCTGCGCGGTCTCGTCCGTTTCCGTGTCGTCCAGGAACGCTTCGGCGACGGTGGCTTCCGGTTGGGCCAGCTTGCCTATAATGAATTTTTTGAAAAGGATATGGCTTCGCTGCAATTCTCCCTGCCGGATCGGCGGGGTTTTGTCGATAAGCTGCGTCTCTATCTCAAGGTGAAAGGTCTCCAAACCGATTGGGAAAATGTCGATAAAATTCCCGATGAAGTCCTGCTGCTCTCCACCGCGCAGACCCTGCCATTTTCCGCGCTGGAAAAACAGGGCTTGCTGGAATGCGAAACCAAGCGCGACCTTTTCGACATGATGATTGCCCTCTTTGAGTTGGGCGTGCAGAAGGATAAAGGCGACGTGAGGATGAACTGATGGAAACCGGTCGGATCGATCCCGCTTTGCTGGAAATCCTGGTTTGCCCTCTGACGCGAACCAGATTGATCTATGACGCCGCCCGGCAAGAACTGATCAGTCGTGCCGCAAAACTGGCCTATCCTATTCGCGACGGCGTTCCGATCATGCTCATCGAGGAAGCGCGACCCCTCGACGATGATCACCCCACCTCCCCGTGAAGTCCGTCTGATCCGCGCCGAGCGGGTCCTCCAGGTCACTTTTGCGGAGGATGTGGCGTTTCGCCTTCCCGCCGAATATTTGCGGGTTTTCTCGCCTTCGGCGGAAGTGCAAGGCCATGGGGCGGCGCAAAAGGTGCTGGTTCTCGGCAAGGAAAACGTCGCGATCCGCGATATCGAGCGGATCGGCCACTACGCCATCCGCTTGATATTCGATGACGGCCACGACAGCGGGATCTATTCATGGGCCTATCTGCGCGAGCTTGGCGAGAACCAGCAAGCCAACCTTAGGGAATACCGGAATAAAGTGGCACAAATCCGTCAGAGCACGTGAAATCCGCTGTGCCATCTGCTAGTTTCCGCGAGGGGAGAGCGAATGAATAAAGAATCACACCATTTCATCATCGCGCAGCTTAAGGAACTCGCGAAGGAAAAACTGGGTCAGGACCGCGCGGCCCAGATGGAGCCGTTGCTCGCCCATCTTTACGGCGGATTGCCGCGCGACGTGCTCGAGCATGAGCGGCCCGACAATCTGCTCGGTGCGGCGCAGGCGCTATGGAATTTTATTCAGAAGCGGCCCAATGGCCAGCCCAAGATCAGAGTCTATAATCCCGTCGATGTGGACGATGGCTGGCGCAGTAATTCAACGGTAATCGAGATCGTCAATGACGACATGCCGTTCCTCGTCGATTCCATCACCGGCGAAATAAACCGCCAGGAATTATCGGTTCAACTCATCCTGCATCCAATCATGACCGTCGAGAGGGATGCGGGCGGGACCCTGGTCGCGCTCGGCGGTGCGCAGGGCAAGTCCGAATCGGTCATGCAATGGCGCATCTCCCCTATTGTAGATGCCGCGCGCCGGGCGGCGCTGGGTCAGGATATCGAGAAGGTCCTCTTCGATGTCAGGGTCGCCGTGGAGGATTGGAAAAAAATGCGCGAGCGGCTGCGCGAGACCGTGCAGCAGATCGCGGCCCAGCCCTCGCCCTTCGTGGCCGATGAAATCGCCGAGGCGGTCGATTTTTTGCGTTGGATCGATGACGACCACTTTACCTATCTCGGCTATCGCGAATACCGCTTTAGCGGTAGCGGCGATCAGATGCGTTACACGATTGCAGAGGATCGCGGCCTGGGCGTGCTGCGCGATCCCAATCTTCATGTCTTCGATGGGCTGCACGTCGATAAGATCCCTCCGCATGTGCTGGCATTTCTGACCCAGCCGAGCCTGCTCATGGTGGCCAAGGCCAATTTGCGTTCCAAGGTGCACCGCAATGCGTATCTGGATACGTTTGGAACCAAGGTGTTTGACGCCGAAGGCCGCGTCATCGGCGAGCGGCTGTTTGCTGGCCTGTTTACCTCGGTCGCCTATAACCGCTCGCCCTGGGATATTCCGCTCTTGCGCCGGCGGGTCGAAAACGTAGTGCGCCAGGCTGGCTTTGCGCCGTCGAGCCACAATGCCAAAGCGCTAGTGCATATTCTTGAGACTTACCCACGCGACGAGCTCTTTCAGAGCGACGATTCGGAACTCCTGCAGGCGGCGATGGGCATCCTGCACCTTCAGGAAAGCCAGCGTGTCGCCTTATTCGTCAGGCGCGATCCTTTCGACCGATTCCTCTCTTGCCTGGTCTATGTTCCGCGCGACCGGGTCAACGCCGCCCTGAACAAGCGCATCGGCCAGATCCTGGAGACGGCCTTCAACGGTCGCATTTCGGTTTTCACGCCACACTTCACCGAAAGCCTGCTGGTCAGGCTGCATTTCATCGTCACGGCACAGGGTGAAATCCCTGTCTACGATCCTGTCGCGCTCGAAGCGGCGATCGCCGAAGCGAGCCGGTCTTGGAACGATCGGCTGCTAGATGCGCTGCGGGTGGCCAAGGGCGAGAGCCATGCCGAGGCGCTTTTCAAGCAATTTTCCGATGCGTTCCCGCTCGGCTATGAGGAGGATTTCAACAGCGCGATCGCGGTCTATGACATCGATCATATCCTGAAAGCGCTGGCGACCGGGACGCTTGAGATAAATCTTTATAAGCTCCCCGAGGCGCAGCCCCACGAAGTCTTCCTCAAGCTCTACCAGCGCGGCGCCAAGATCGCCCTTACCAACGTCCTGCCCGCACTTGAGAATTTCGGGCTCAATGTAATCAGCGAAAATTCTTACGCTGTCCATCCTGCCGGGCAGGATAATGTCGTGTGGCTCCACGATTTCACCATGGCGAGCGCCGATGGCAGCGAGATCGTGCTGGATGATGTCCGCGCCAAGTTCCGCGAGGCCTTCGACGGCGTGTGGCATGGGCGGATAGAAGATGACGGATTCAACCGGTTGCTTTTCACTGCTGGTCTGGGTCATCGCGACGTCACGCTATTGCGCGCATACTGCAAATATCTGCGCCAGGCGGGTATTGCCTTCAGCCAGCAATATATGGAGGCGACCCTCAATGCCTATGGCGCCATTACGCTTTCGCTGGTCAACCTCTTTAATGTCATGTTCGATCCGGACTGGGCCGGAGCGCGCGACGTTCGGGCGCAGGAAATCGGGAAATCCTGCCTCAAGGCCCTGGACAAGGTCAGCAATCTCGACGAAGACCGCATCCTGCGCCGCTTTCTCAATGCAGTGCAGGCCACCTTGCGAACCAATTACTTCCAGCGCGACGATGCCGGCAATTACAAGGAATACATTTCCTTCAAGCTCGATTCCCATATGCTCGAGGAGCTTCCATTGCCGCGACCGATGGTCGAGGTCTGGGTCTATTCGCCGCGCGTCGAGGCCATCCATCTGCGCGGCGGAAAGGTGGCGCGCGGGGGCATTCGCTGGTCGGACCGCCGGGAGGATTTTCGTACCGAGATTCTTGGCCTGATGAAGGCACAGATGGTGAAGAATTCGGTCATCGTGCCGGTCGGTTCCAAAGGCGGCTTCGTCGTCAAGCGGCCAGTGACGGGTGAGCGCGACCAAGTCATGGCCGAAGTCGTCCATTGCTACAAGATCTTGATGCATGGGCTGCTCGATATTACGGATAATCTGGTCGCCGGGCAGGTCGTGACGCCCGCCGCCGTGGTGCGCCGCGACGGGGACGATCCCTACCTGGTCGTTGCCGCCGACAAGGGAACAGCGACATTCTCCGATATCGCCAACGGCGTTTCGCAGGAGCACCAGTTCTGGCTAGGCGACGCTTTCGCCTCGGGCGGCTCGGCGGGGTATGACCACAAGAAAATGGGCATCACCGCGCGCGGGGCATGGGAATGCGTCAAGCGCCATTTCCGGGAACTGGGCGTGGATATCCAGGCCCGCGACTTCACCGTGGTGGGCGTGGGCGATATGTCGGGCGATGTCTTCGGCAATGGCATGCTGCAAAGTCCGCACATCCGCCTGATCGGGGCGTTCAACCACCAGCATATCTTTGTCGACCCCAATCCGGATCCGCGCATTGGGTTTGCCGAGCGTAAACGGCTCTTTGCGCTGCCGCGCTCGAGCTGGGCCGATTACGATCCGGCCGCCTTGTCGCCCGGGGGCGCCATTTTCGAGCGCAAGACGAAATCGCTGGCCCTTTCCGAAGAGATCAGGGTCCGGTTTGGCTTGGAAAAGGCTCAAGTGACGCCCAACGAGCTCATCCGCGCGATGCTCAAGGCCGAATGCGATCTGCTGTGGTTTGGCGGCATCGGCACCTATGTCAAGGCAATGGGCGAAAGCCATGCGGATGTCGGCGATCGCGCCAACGATGCGGTGCGCATCAACGGAGGCGACCTCCGGTGTAAGGTCATCGGCGAGGGCGCCAATCTCGGCGCGACCCAGCGGGGGCGGATTGAGGCGGCGCTGTCAGGTAAGAAGCTCAATACCGATGCCGTGGACAATTCCGCAGGCGTCGATTGCTCGGACCATGAAGTCAACATCAAGATCCTGCTCAATGACATCGTCGCATCCGGCGCGCTCACCATCGCGCAGCGCGACCAACTGCTGGCTGCGATGACCGACGAGGTCGGCGCCTTGGTGCTGCGCGATAATTATCTGCAGAGCCAGGCTATCAGCATGGCCGAGGCCCAATCCTATACCCTGATCGATCAGCAGCGCCGTTTCATGCACAGTTTGGAGCGAACCGGCAAACTGGATCGCACGATCGAATTCCTGCCGGATGACGAAACCATGCGTCAGCGACTCGCGCAACGTATCGGCCTGACTCGGCCGGAAAATGCGGTGCTTCTTGCTTATGCGAAGATGGCGCTTTACGAGGAATTGCTGGCGGGAGACTTTCCGGATGATCCGCAGATGGTCGAAGACCTGATTACTTATTTTCCTGCGCCTCTGCGCGAGATCCATCGCGACAAGGTCGAACGGCATCGCCTCCGCCGCGAAATCATCGCGACGGTGGCCACCAATTCGCTGGTGAACCGCGCCGGTCCTACCTTCGCCCATGTCGCCAAGGAGAAGACCAGCCTTGACGCTTCGGCGATTGCCCGGGCCTACGTGATTGCGCGCATGACTTTCCGCTTGCGGGACCTGTGGAGCGGAATCGAGGCGTTGGATGCCAAGGTTTCGGCAGACGCGCAGACGCAAATGCTTCTCGATATCCAGTACCTTTTGGATCAAGCCACGATCTGGCATCTCCGCAATGGAACTCATCCGCTGGATGTCGCCGCGAATATCGCGCGATATGAGAGTGGCATTGCCGAGCTGGAAGAGGCGCTGCCGCACGTGCTGAGTACCACCGATCGCGACCGTCTTGCCGAGCGGGCCACCGAGCTGGGTGGCCAGGGCGTACCTGAATCCTTGGCTGGCCGGGTTGCGGCGCTTTCCTTTCTGGTGAACGGCCTCGATATTGCGCGGCTGGCCCAGGAAAGCAAGCATGGGGTGATCGATACCGCGCGGACCTATTTCCTGGTGGGCGATCAGTTTCAGCTGGACTGGCTGCGCAAGGGCGCACGGACCCTGATCGGCGATTCGCACTGGCAGCGCATGGCGGTGTTTGCCATCATCGAGGATATGGTGAGCCAGCAATATGCCTTGACCTCCGCTGCGCTACGCAACGATCGAGGCCTAACCGGTCAGGCGGCGCTGGATGAATTGCGCGGGCAGCGCATGGCGGCGATCAATCGCGTCGAGCAGCTTTTCGCCGAGCTCAAGCAAGCGGCGAAACTGGAGCTGGCCATGCTGGCGGTTGCTAACCGGGCGATCCGCTCGCTGATCGGTTAGGAGTATGAGGCTCGACCTGTTGCGCCGCCGCGTGCGAGAAGCGCTGCGGCCCGACGAAAATAAATTGGCCGACACGTTGATCGAGGCGGCGCGCTTTTCTCCGGAGGTACGGGAACGTATAGACGCGCGTGCCCGCGCAATGGTGCAGGCCGTGCGCGAAGCGAGCGACCAACAGAGCGGGATCGACGCTTTTCTAGGTACCTACGAACTGTCCTCGAAGGAGGGCGTTGTCCTGATGTGCCTGGCCGAGGCGCTGCTTCGCATTCCCGATGCCGAAACCGCAAACCGGCTCATCAAGGACAAGCTGCGCGATGCCAATTTCGCCGCGCATGTCGGAGCCTCCGATTCCCTGTTCGTCAATGCGTCGACCTGGGCCTTGATGCTGACCGGCCGCTTCCTGAAAATGGATCGGGAGGCAGGCGATCTTGGCGGCACGCTCAAGCGACTGATCTCACGTTCCGGCGAACCCTTTATTCGGCAAGCGGTCACGCAGGCCATGAAAATTCTGGGGCGCCAGTTCGTCATGGGCCGTACGATCGCCGAGGCGATGGAGCGCGCCCGTACCCAGGAGGCGCGCGGCTATCGCTATTCCTATGACATGCTGGGGGAGGGTGCGCGTACAGGCGCCGATGCCGAACGTTATTTCGCGGCCTATGCTGATGCGATTGCTGCGATAGGTGCGGCGGGGACGGGGGAAGGCCCGCGGGAGAGGCCGGGTATCTCGATCAAGCTGTCGGCGCTGCACCCTCGCTATGAGATGGCTCAGGCCGAGCGGGTTATGGGCGAGCTCGCCCCGAAGCTCGTCGCGCTCGCCCAAGATGCCAAGAGAGTCGGTATTGCCTTAACGGTGGATGCCGAGGAAGCCGACCGGCTCGACCTCTCGCTCGATATTATCGAAGCCGTGCTCGCTGATCCGTCGCTTGGCGCGTGGGAGGGTTTCGGTCTGGCGATCCAATCCTATCAAAAGCGCTGCTTGCCGCTGATCGACTGGCTTGCCGAAGCGGCGCGGCATTATAAACGAAGGCTGATGATCCGCCTGGTCAAGGGCGCCTATTGGGACAGCGAGATCAAATGGACGCAGGAGCGCGGGCTTGCCGATTATCCGGTTTTCACCCGCAAAGTGGGAACCGATGTCTCCTACCTCGCCTGTGCGCGCAAGCTGCTCGCGGCCGGAGATCATCTCTATCCGATGTTTGCGACCCATAACGCCCATACGCTCGCGGCCGTGATCGAATTGGCTGGTGGGGAACGCCGCGCCGCCGAGCGGTTGGAGTTCCAGCGCCTGCATGGCATGGGCAAGGCTCTGTACGAACAGATCGTGCCCGCCGAAAGGGCAGGAATACCGTGCCGGATCTATGCCCCAGTCGGCAGCCATGAGGATTTGCTCGCCTATCTGGTGCGCCGGCTGCTCGAAAACGGCGCCAATACCTCTTTCGTCAATCGCATCCAGGACGAGCAGGCACCGCTCGATGATATCGTCGCCGATCCGGTTTCCGCCTGGGCGGCTGCGATGCCCAAGCGCCACCCTGCCATCCCGCTGCCCGCCGATCTTTACGGTTCCGCGCGCCGCAATTCGCGGGGAACGGACCTCAACGATCCGCTGACCCTTGTGGGTCTTCTTCCCGCGCTGGAAAAATCCATGGCGCAGGGCGCCGAGGCCGCGCCCGTGATTGGCGGCATCGCCCAGCCCGGCGAAGCGCGTACGCTCGCCAACCCGGCGGATCGCCGCAAGATCATCGGCGAAGTCCGCGAGGCGGACGGTGCCCAGGTCGACCAGGCGATGGAACAGGCTCAACGCGCCTGGCCCGAATGGACCCGCAGCGCGGAACGCCCTGCCTTGCTAGAACGGGCCGCCGATCTTCTCGAGCAAAATCGCGACCGCCTGATGGCATTATGTATGGCGGAAGCGGGCAAGACCTTGCCCGACGCCGTGGCCGAGTTGCGCGAGGCCGTCGATTTTTGCCGGTATTATGCCCAGCAGGCGCGAAACGACTTTGCCGCGCCGCGCGCCATGCCCGGCCCGACCGGCGAGCGCAACGAACTTGCTTTGATGGGACGCGGCGTGTTCGCCTGCATTTCTCCCTGGAACTTTCCCCTGGCGATTTTCCTGGGCCAGGTCAGCGCCGCGCTGGCGGCGGGCAACTGCGTTATCGCCAAGCCGGCCGAGCAGACGCCGCTCATCGCGACCCTGGCCGTTCGACTGCTCCATGAAGCGGGCATTCCAAAGAACGTGCTGCACCTCCTGCCCGGCGACGGTGCGAAGATCGGTGCCCGGCTGATCGCCCATCCGCTGCTGGCTGGGGTTGCATTTACCGGCTCGACCGAGACTGCGCGCCTCATCCATCGGGCACTGGCCGCCAAGGATGGCCCCATCGTCCCCCTGATCGCCGAGACGGGAGGACAGAACGCGATGATCGTCGATTCGTCGGCCCTGCCCGAACAGGTCGTGCGTGATGTGCTGAGCTCGTCCTTCCAGAGCGCGGGGCAGCGTTGTTCGGCGTTGCGCGTTCTGTTCGTGCAGGAGGATATCGCGCCGAAATTGCTCGGCATGCTGACCGGCGCCATGGAGGAGCTCGTGATCGGTGACCCTTTCCGGCTTTCCACGGATGTCGGCCCCGTCATCGATAGCGACGCTCATGATATGCTGCTCCGCCATGCGGAGCGCATGCGACGTGAAGGCACGATTCTCTGCGAAAGACAGCCCGGCCCCGACTGCGCCCACGGCACATTTTTTGGCCCACTTGCTGTCGATATCGATAATCTTGCGCGTCTGCCTCAGGAAATATTCGGTCCGATCCTGCATGTGATCCGCTATTCCGGCCAGCGCCTCGACGCCGTGCTGGCTCAGATTCGCGCAACTGGCTACGGCCTAACGTTGGGCATCCATAGCCGGATCGAAAGCACGGTCGAGGAGGTCCTGGCGGCCGTCCCGGTCGGCAACGCTTATGTCAACCGCAATATGATCGGCGCGGTGGTCGGCGTGCAGCCTTTCGGCGGAATGGGGCTTTCCGGCACCGGTCCCAAGGCGGGGGGACCCTATTACCTCCACCGTTTCGCTACCGAACGCACCGTCAGCATCGATACGACCGCAGCCGGCGGCAATGCCAGCCTGCTCAGCCTCGCGGACGCGCTTCGCGGCACCAACGCTTAAGCCTTTCTTCGCGAACCTTCTCGACTGTTTCTTGGATGATGCGCGCTGCAAGCGCGGCGAGACAAAAATACCCTTTGCGAAGCGGCGAGGCGTCTCTATAGTACGCCGCTGTCCGGAATCGTCATGGAAGATCTACTGAAAGAATATTTGCCGATTTTGCTGTTCCTCGGGGTTGCGATCGTGGTGGCCGCGGCTGCGGTGGGCCTGTCGCTTTTTATGGCGCGACAGAAGCCCGACACGGAAAAGCTGTCGCCCTATGAATGCGGATTCGACGCCTTCGACAATGCGCGCCGTCAATTCGATGTCCGCTTTTATCTGGTGGCGATTCTGTTCATCATTTTTGATCTCGAGGTCGCTTTCCTGTTTCCCTGGGCGGTGTCGCTCGGCCGGATTGGCCAGCTCGGCTTCTGGTCGATGGTCTGTTTTCTCGGCGTGCTGACGGTGGGCTTCATCTATGAATGGAAAAAGGGAGCGCTGGAATGGGAGTGATGGACCGCGCTCTGCCGCCCGGCCCTGACCAGGATGCGATCCTCAAGGCGGCCACCCAGGAATTGCAGGATAAGGGTTTTGTGGTTGCCCAGATGGACAAGCTCGTCAATTGGGCACGTACTGGTTCGCTGTGGCCAATGACCTTCGGGCTCGCTTGCTGCGCGGTCGAAATGATGCATGCCTATATGGCACGCTACGATCTCGACCGTTTCGGGGTCGTCCCGCGCGGCTCGCCGCGCCAGTCAGACGTGATGATCGTCGCCGGCACCCTTACCAATAAGATGGCGCCGGCCCTGCGCAAGGTCTACGACCAGATGGCCGAGCCGCGCTGGGTCATTTCGATGGGGTCCTGCGCCAATGGCGGAGGCTATTACCATTATTCCTATGCGGTCGTGCGCGGCTGCGACCGCATCGTGCCGGTGGATATTTATGTCCCTGGCTGCCCGCCCACGGCCGAGGCTCTGGTTTACGGTATCCTGCAACTGCAGAAGAAAATCCGGCGCACCACCAGCATAGCGCGATAACATGGCCGAACCGATCAGCGAACTTGCCGATTATCTCAGCGCTAGCCTGGGCGAAAGAGTACAGCATCCCATCGTCGCGCTGGGCGAGCTGACGCTGCATGTCCCATCCACCGCTCTGGTCGAGGTGGTGAAGTTTCTGCGCGACGACACCAACTGCCAATTTCAGATGCTCGTCGATATCTGCGGCGTGGACTATCCCGAGAGGCGGCAGCGTTTCGATGTGGTCTATCACCTGCTCAGCCTGAAGCAGAATTACCGCATCCGCCTCAAGGTGGCGGTGGGCGAAGATGAGACCCTTCCCTCGATCAGCGGCCTGTTCTCCGCCGCCAATTGGTTCGAGCGCGAAGCCTATGACCTCTATGGCATCCTTTTCACGGGCCACCCCGATTTGCGCCGCATCCTCACGGATTATGGCTTCGAGGGCCATCCGTTCCGCAAGGATTTCCCGCTGACCGGCTATGTCGAAGTCCGCTATGACGAGAATGAGAAGCGCGTGGTCTACGAGAGGGTCAAGCTCGACCAGGATTTCCGACGCTTCGATTTCGAGAGCCCGTGGGAGGGCATGGTCGATGCCGCGCGCCTGCCGGGCGACGAGAAGGCGAGCAAATAATGGCTGAAACGGAAATCAAGCCGCTCACCATGAATTTCGGCCCACAGCATCCGGCGGCCCACGGTGTCCTGCGCATGGTGATGGAGATGGATGGGGAAGTCGTGCGCCGCATCGATCCCCATATTGGCCTCCTGCATCGCGGCACCGAGAAGCTCATCGAATACAAGACCTATCTCCAAGCGCTGCCCTATTTCGACCGGCTGGATTATGTCTCGCCCATGTGCATGGAGCATGCCTATGTCCTGGCGGTCGAGAAGCTGCTCGGGCTCAAGGTCCCGCCGCGCGGTGCTTATATAAGGGTGATGTTCGACGAGATCACGCGGATCCTCAACCATTTGCTCAATATTCCCGCCTATGCCATGGATGTGGGTGCGGTGACGCCCTTCCTGTGGGCGTTCGAGCAGCGCGAACTGCTGATGGAATTCTATGAGCGCGTCTCGGGCGCCCGGCTCCACGCCGCCTATTACCGGCCGGGCGGCGTGCACCAGGATCTGCCCGCCGGCCTCCTCGAGGATATTGGCGAATGGTGCGAGCAATTTCCGCGGATCATCGACGATCTCGAAGGCCTGCTTACCGACAACCGGATCTTCAAGCAGCGCCTGGTCAATATCGGCGTCATCAGCGCGGCGGATGCCATCGATTGGGGCTTCACCGGGCCAATGCTGCGTGCCTCGGGCGTACCGTGGGACTTGCGCAAGGCGCAGCCTTATCTGGTCTATGACCAGATGGATTTCGATATCCCGGTCGGCAAGAACGGCGATTGTTATGACCGCTATCTGGTGCGGGTCGAAGAGATGCGGCAATCGCTGAAGATCATCCTGCAGTGCATCGAGAACATGCCGGGCGGTCCGTGCATCTCGGATGATCGCAAGGTGGTTCCGCCCGCGCGCGGCGATATGAAACACTCGATGGAGGCGCTCATCCATCATTTCAAGCTTTATACCGAAGGGTTTCACGTCCCCGCCGGGGAAACCTATACCGCGATCGAGGCGCCCAAGGGCGAGTTCGGTGTCTATCTCGTCGCCGATGGGTCGAACCGGCCCTATCGCTGCAAGATCCGCGCCCCGGGATTTGCCCACCTTCAGGCGATGGATTTTGCGAGCAAGGGCTATCTGCTCGCCGATTCGGTTGCCATACTCGGATCCATGGATATTGTCTTCGGTGAGATCGATCGATGAGCAACACTTTCAGCTTCACCCCGGAAAGCCGGCAGCGCGTGGATCAAATCATCGCCCGCTATCCGGAGGGCCGGCAGGCGAGCGCGGTCATTCCGCTGCTCGATCTGGCTCAGCGCCAGGCCGGGGGTTGGCTGCCGCGGGCGGCCATCGAACACGTGGCGGAGGTTCTGGCCATGGCGCCGATGCGCGTCTATGAAGTCGCCAGCTTCTACAGCATGTTCAACCTCAAGCCGGTTGGCCGTCACCTCGTACAGATTTGCCGGACGACGCCCTGCTGGCTGCGGGGGTCGGATCAATTGACCCGCCATTGCCGCCAGCGTTTCGGTACCGAGGCGAAGGAAGTGACCGCCGACGGTCAGTTCAGCTGGATGGAGGTCGAATGTCTCGGCGCTTGTGTCAACGCGCCGGTCGTCCAGATTAACGACGATTTCTACGAGGATCTTTCCGTTGAAAAGCTCGATGCTATTCTGGACGAATGCGCCCACGGCCGACAGCCCCGACCCGGCTCCCAAATCGGGCGCAAGGGATCCGAACCGGTGAAGGCCTGACCCATGCCCAAGCTTAAAGACCAGGATCGGATCTTCCTCAACCTCTATGGCCAGCAGGATTGGCGGCTCAAGGGCGCGCAGGCACGCGGTATCTGGAACAATACCAAGGCGCTGCTCGCGCTCGGGCGGGATACGATCATTGACGAGATCAAGAAATCGGACCTGCGCGGGCGGGGCGGGGCGGGGTTCGGTACTGGCCTCAAATGGTCTTTCATGCCGAAGCAATCGGATGACAAGCCAAGCTACCTCGTTGTAAATGCCGATGAATCTGAGCCGGGGACGTGCAAGGACCGCGATATTCTGCGCTGGGACCCGCATCTGTTGCTCGAAGGGTGCCTGGTGGCGGGGTTCGCGATGGGGACGACTGCCTGTTATATCTATATACGCGGCGAATTCTATAACGAGGCCAGCCACGTGCAGCAGGCCTTGGAAGAAGCCTATGCCGCCGGACTCCTGGGCAAGAATGCCTGCGGCTCGGGCTTCAATTATGACGTCTATCTGCATCGCGGCGCCGGCGCCTATATCTGCGGCGAGGAATCGGCGATGCTCGAAAGCCTCGAAGGCAAGAAGGGCATGCCGCGGCTGAAGCCGCCTTTTCCGGCGGCGGTCGGGCTCTACGGCCGGCCGACCACGGTCAATAATGTCGAGACGATTGCGGTCGCGCCTACAATCTTGCGTCGTGGCGCGTCCTGGTTCGCTGGTCTTGGCCGGCCTAAAAATACCGGGACCAAGCTGTTCTGCATTTCCGGCCACGTGAATACGCCCTGCACGGTCGAGGAAGAAATGGGCATCCCGCTCCGCCAACTGATCGAGGAACATGGCGGCGGCGTGCGCGGCGGCTGGGATAACCTGCTTGCGGTCATCCCGGGCGGCTCCTCGGTGCCGTGCCTGCCCCGGACGATCTGCGACGATATCCTGATGGATTTCGATTCGCTCAAGGCGGTGCAGTCCGGCCTCGGAACGGCCGCGGTTATCGTCATGGACAAATCGACCGACATTATCGAGGCAATTGCCCGCCTGTCGCATTTCTACATG
>DATAGZ010000006.1:0-189878 GCA_036263455.1 Dongiaceae bacterium | reverse complement strand
TTTCATGGCGGCCAAGAAGCTGCTCGCCGACCGCATAGATCCCGGTATTCCGGCTGGGCCGACCGAAGCGTTGGTGGTGGCCGATGAGACCGCCGATGCCGCGCTGGTTGCCGTCGACCTGTTGATCGAGGCCGAGCACGGCCCCGATTCCTCCTGCTTTCTGGTTACCGATTCCGCGCGTCTGGCCTACGCGGTCCATGCGCTTCTTCCCGAGCGGATCGCAGAGCTCCCCGCGCCACGGGCCGATTATACGGCGGCAGTGTTGTCAGGGACGCAAGGTGGCATCATCTTGGCGCCGGATCGCGAAAGTGTTCTCGCCATCGTCAATCGGTATGCCGCCGAGCATGTGCTTATCCATAGCGCGGATTCCCATTCCTACGTGCCGCACATCCGCCATGCTGGCGAGATCCTGCTCGGCCCGCACACGCCCAATACGCTGGCCAATTTCGTGCTAGGCCCCAACGCGATTCTTCCCACGGCTGGGGGTGCGCGGCTGTCTTCGGCTCTTTCCGTCTATGATTTTATGAAGCGCATCGGGCTGGGCTATGCGAGCCGGCGCGGCTTCGCGGACGCGGCGCCGCACGCCCAGCTCCTGGCCGAATATGAGGGGTTTGCCGCGCATGCCCGCGCGGTCAGTGTTTCGACCAGGCCGCGATCTGCTTCTTGAGCCGTGCCGTCGAGGAATCGCGCAAGGCGCCGTCGCCCGACAGGATGTCTTGCGCGAGCTTCTTGCCAAGCTCGACGCCCCATTGATCGAAGGAATTTATGCCCCAGATCGTGCCTTGCACGAAGACCTTATGTTCATAAAGGGCAAGCAGCATGCCGAGTCGATAAGGATCGAGCTTCTGCAAAAGCAGCGCGTTGGCGGGCCGGTTGCCGGGAAAATCCCGATGACGCTCGGCCTCGTTCCGCTGGCCTAGCATCAGCGCCTGCATTTGGGCGAGGAAATTGGCGGCGAGCATTTTGTGCTGGTGTGGAAACCGCGAGTGATCTTGGGCGGCGAGGATGAAATCGCACGGAATGAGGTGCGTTCCCTGATGGAGGAGCTGATAAAAGGCGTGCTGGCCGTTAGTCCCGGCCTGTCCCCACACGATGGGTCCGGTGGCCGTGGTGACGGCACTGCCGTCCTTGCGCACTGATTTGCCGTTACTTTCCATATCGAGCTGCTGGAGATAAGCGGGGAGGAGGGCGAGGTCTTGCGCATAAGGCAGCACCGCATAGGAAGGCGCTCCCCAGAAATCGATATACCACAGGCCGATTAAAGCGAGCAGCACCGGCATGTTGCGATCGAGCGGCGCGTGCAGGAAGTGCCTATCCATCGAATGCGCCCCGGCGAGCATATCACTGAAATTGTCCGGGCCGATGCCGATCATGAGCGAGAGGCCGATGGCCGACCAGAGAGAATACCGCCCACCCACCCAATCCCAGAAGACGAACATATTGGCAGGATCGATGCCAAAATCGTGCACTGCCGCTTGGTTGGTGGAAATCGCTGCGAAATGGACGCGGGCGATGACGGCGGGATCGTGGCCGGCGAGCTGCGCCATCATCCATTGACGGGCGCTTGCCGCATTGGCCATCGTCTCCTGCGTCGTGAAGGTCTTGGAGGCGACGAGGAAAAGCGTCTCCTCGGCATCGAGCGTCGCAAGCACCGCATCGAGATGAGCGCCATCGACATTGGAGACATAATGCAGGCTGAGGCCGTGCTGGATATAAGGACGCAATGCTTGCGCGGCCATGGCAGGGCCGAGGTCGGAGCCGCCAATACCGATATTGACGATATGGCGCAGGTTCTTTCCGCTCACCCCCTGCCGCTGGCCGGAACGGATCGCGTGGGCGAAATCGGCCATATGTGCCAGCTCGCGATGCACTTCCTGCATGATGCCGCGTCCCGCGACCGCGAAAGGCGCGGTTTCAGGCGCGCGAAGCGCCATGTGCAGCACCGGGCGGTTCTCGGTGCTGTTGATGGGCTGACCGTCGGCCATGGCCGCGCGCGCGGCGGGCAGTGCTGCTTCCTCGGCCAAGGCCGTAAGCAGCGCGATCGTCTGCGCGGTGATTAAATTCTTGGAATAATCGAGATAGAGACCGTCCCACTCGAGCGACAGATGTTCGGCGCGGGCCGGATCTTGCGCGAACAGCTCAGCCAGGCTTGTTCTGCGCAATTCGTCCTGATGCGCAATGAGTTTTTGCCACGATGGCAGACGGATAGGATCGATCATGTGACCACATCCGGCGCCGCGCGGCCGGAAAGACGCTGGATGCCGAAGATCGCCTCGGCGCGCCGGGCCAGCGGTGATAAGACCTCTTCCGCTGGCGCTTGGTGATCGTGAGAGAAGCGCTCGAGATAAAGGCGAAGCGTGGCGCCGCTCGTGCCCGTTCCCGAAATCCGCAAAATGACGCGGTCACCGTTCTCATATATGAGGCGGATTCCCTGTCGTGACGTTTCACTGCCATCGACCGGATCGTGGTAGGAAAAATCATCGGCAAGCGTCAGGTCCGCTTCTTTATGCTGGAGGTCTGCAAGGGCGCGTCGGGCTTGTTCCATCACGGCCGCTCCGATTTCAGCCGGTAAATTCTCATAATCGTGGCGGCTATAATAGTGCCGGCCATAGGTCTGCCAATGGTCGCGCAGGATATCCCGCACGGAAAGGTCGCGCGCGGCGAGGATGTTCAGCCAGAATAATATGGCCCAGATTCCATCCTTTTCCCGCACGTGATTGGAGCTTGTGCCGTAGGATTCTTCTCCGCACAATGTGATCTTTTCCGCATCCAGGAGCGTACCGAAGAATTTCCAGCCGGTGGGTGTCTCGTAACAGGGAATACCCAGTTTTTGCGCTACCATATCCACCGCGCGGCTGGTCGGCATCGAACGCGCGACCCCCCGTAGACCATGCCGATAGCCGGGGGCTAGGTGGGCGTTGGCGGCCAGCACGGCTAGGGAATCGCTCGGACTGAGCGGTAGGCGCGGCCCGACGATCATATTGCGATCGCCGTCTCCATCCGACGCGGCGCCGAGATCGGGTGCCTTTTCCCCCATCATAATTGCCATCAGATCCCGCGCATGCGCGGGGTTGGGATCGGGATGGTGGCCACCGAAATCGGGCAGGGGGGTGCAATTCAGGAGGGCAGACGGCGGAAGGCCAAGCGCCGCACCGAAGATCGCGCGTGCATAAGGACCGGTCACGGCCGCCATGCCGTCATAGACGAAGCGCAACCCAGTCTTCAGGCGGCTCCGGATCAAATCGAAATCGAAAAGCGACTGCATGAGCCGGACATAATCCTCCACTGGATCGAAGGCGGTGACGCGCATGCTCCCCCGTTCGTAATCGCCCGGGGTATCGATCGGAAAGGATTGGTCGGAGGCGATACGGTAGCGATCGAGCCTCTGGCTTTCCTTAAAAATTTCCTCGGTCAAGGATTCCGGCGCCGGTCCGCCGTTTTCCGCATTGAACTTTACGCCAAAATCCCCGTCGGGACCGCCTGGATTGTGACTCGCCGAGAAGATCAATCCGCCGAACGCCTTATGCATGCGGATTGCGTGGCTTGCGGCCGGCGTGGAGAGTATGCCGTTGCACCCAACCATGGCGTGGCGAACGCCATTGGCCTGCGCAATGCGCAAAGCCGTCTGGATCGCCTGGATGTTTCCGAACCGTCCATCACCACCGATGATTAACGGCCGTAAATCGATCGCCGAACGGGCAAGTACGTTGAAGATCGCCTGGAGGAAAGTCTCGAGATAGTGCGGCTGGAAGAAATGATCGGTTTTTTTTCGCAAGCCGGATGTACCGGGCCGCTGATCCTGGAACGGTACGCAGAAAATATCCGAAATGTCCATGCGTCGATTGTGTCGCCTTATTGTCAGGGTGGCAAGCCATTCGTTCACGGCGCAGTATATCTGGAGGTAATGCAAAATTTCACTTCTTTTGCATGGCGGAGATGGCTACTATGCTGGGCGATTGACAGAGTCGCAGAACGACTATGTGATCGAAATGGGGCAGCCAATGGCTGATAGGGCGGGGAAAGATCTTCCATGACCTATTCGTGCTCCAGGTTGAAATCGTCCGGCCGCGCGCCGGCCCGACAGGAGGAATGAATGAGAAATCAAACGCGGGTCATTCTCGCGATCATCGCAATCATCGTGGTAGGCGTGGTGTATTGGTATTATCGCCACAAGGATGAGGTGCCAGCGCCCGAGGCCCAGAACACAAGCCCAGCGGAAACGGCACCCGCCGATCAACAGGCGCAGACACTGCCAGCCCAGGGTGGCGACCAGGCCGCACCGGCTCAGGGTGAACAGCCGGCGCAAGCGCCCGCTTCAGGCGATCAACAGCCGAATCAGACAGCTTCGGCGGCTTCTATCGACCAGTTGGCCGCCGCCGCCAAGCAAGAAGGACAGCTCACGGTCATCGCTCTCCCACATGATTGGTGCGGCTATGGCGCGGTCATTGACGGGTTCAAGGCGAAGTACGGCCTGACCATCAATGAACTCAATCCTGACGCGGGTTCGGGCGACGAGATCGAAGCCATCAAAGCGAATAAAGGCAATACCGGCGCCCAGGCGCCCGATGTCGTCGACGTGGGTCTCTCTTTTGGCCCGTCGGCCAAGGCCGACGGCCTCATCCAGCCATATAAGGTATCGACTTGGGATTCGATCCCAGAGGGAGCCAAGGATGCCGATGGGTATTGGTATGGCGATTATTATGGCGTGCTCGCCTTCGAGGTGAATTCGGACATCGTCAAGAAAGCACCCCAAGATTGGGCCGATCTGCAAGCGGATGATTATAAAAACGCCGTTGCACTGGCGGGCGATCCTCGCTCAGCCAACCAGGCGATCCAGGGCGTCTATGCGGCAGGTCTCGCCTCGGGTGGCACCGATGCCGCTTCGGCGGCCGATGCCGGCCTGAAATTCTTCGCCGATCTGAACAAGAAGGGCAATTTCGTGCCCGTAATTGGCAAGGCGGCATCGCTGGCGCAGGGCTCGACCCCGATCATCGTTCGTTGGGATTATAACGCACTCACCGACCGGGACACGCTGAAAGGCAATCCGAAGGTAGATGTGATCGTGCCGAAGAGCGGTGTGGTCGCCGGTGTATATGTCCAGGCGATCAGTGCCTTCGCGCCGCATCCCAATGCCGCAAAGCTCTGGATGGAATACCTCTATTCCGACGAAGGTCAGTTGGCTTGGCTCAAGGGATATTGCCATCCGATCCGATTTGCGGATCTCTCGCAAAGCGGCAAGGTTCCGCAAGAGCTGCTGGATAAGCTTCCTCCCGCGGACGCCTATAAGGCGGCGGTGTTCCCCAGCCTGGACGATCAGAAGTCGGCAAAGGAAACCATCACCAAGCAATGGGATTCCGTTGTTGGTGCACAGGTGAAGTAACTCAAAAGGGACGTAGCAGCGACGCTACGTCCCTCTTTTTCCGGCTTCGGTCGACGCATTGGCGGCATGACACATTCCCTTCAGACCATGGCTTCCCCAAAACTTGTCCGCCCCGTGCGGATCGGGCCGAATGCCTGGGCGTGGATTGGTATTTCGCCGTTCTTCCTTTTTGCCTTGCTCTTTCTCGTCCTGCCCACGCTGTTTCTGGTGGTGGGCGGCTTCCAGGATGCCGCAGGCCATTTCACGCTCCGCAATATCGCGAGTCTCTTTACACCATCGATTCTGGGTGCATATTGGATCAGCATCAAAGTCAGTGCGGCCACGGCGTGCGGTGGCGCATTGGTCGGCTTTTTCCTCGCCCATGCCGTAGTGATGGGCCGGCTGCCGTCTTGGTTGCGGCCCGCTCTTATGACCTTCTCTGGTGTAGCCTCCAATTTCGCGGGCGTTCCTTTGGCCTTTGCCTTTCTTGCCACATTGGGCCGCACCGGTCTGGTAACAGGATTTCTTCTCAATGCCTTGAATTTCAATCTTTACTCAACCGGCTTCAATCTGTTGAGCTTTTGGGGGCTGGTGCTGACCTATCTATATTTCCAGATTCCCCTCATGGTGCTGATCGTGACTCCGGCTTTGGATGGGCTTAAGCGCGAATGGCGCGAAGCGGCCGAGATCCTGGGTGCAAATACACGCCAATATTGGTTGCGGGTGGCTCTGCCGGTGCTATGGCCGAGCATACTGGGCGCGACATTGCTGCTGTTTGCCAATGCCTTTGGGGCCATCGCCACGGCTTATGCCTTGACTGGCAGTTCCTTGAACATCGTCACTATCCTTCTCTATGCGCAGATCCGCGGCGATGTGCTGCACGACCAAAATCTTGGCTATGCGCTGGCGGTAGGAATGATTCTCATCACCGGGCTTTCCAACGGCACTTATATCTGGTTGCGCCAGCGCGGCGAACGGTGGTTGCGATGAAACAGACCCGCCTCGGCGCGTGGTTGGCGGTCGCCCTGGGGACGCTCTATTTCATCGTTCCGCTGATCGCCACTTTCGAATTTTCCCTCAAGATGCGTCGCGGCACCTACAGCCTGGATGCCTATCGCGTGGTATTCGGCGACCCTAATTTCCGAGCGACCTTCGCGTATTCGACGGCACTGGCCTTGGCAACGATCGTTCTCGGCATTCTCATTGTCGTGCCGACCGCCTATTGGATACAACTGCGCCTGCGCTATCTCAGGCCGGTCGTCGAATTCATCACCTTGCTGCCGCTGGTCATACCGGCCATCGTCATCGTGTTTGGCTATTTGCGCCTCTATAACAGCTCTTCGATACTGCCGATGACCGCGAACGACCGGACGACCGATGTGTTGTTGGCCTTCAGCTACGTCACCTTGTCGCTTCCTTATATGTACCGGGCTGTCGATACCGGTCTGCGCGCGATCGATGTGCGCACCCTGACCGAGGCGGCGGAAATCCTCGGTGCGGGAATTCCGACTATCCTCTTCCGCGTGATCCTGCCCAATATTCGCTCCGCCATTCTCAGCGGGGCCTTCTTGACCTTCGCGGTGGTCATCGGTGAATTCACCATGGCGAGCCTGCTCAATCGTCCGGCTTTCGGCCCATACCTGCAGCTGATCGGCGCAAACCGCGCCTACGAACCTTCCGCCCTGGCGGTGATAGCCTTCACGGTGACCTGGATTTGCATGGGCTTGATCAATATCGTCGGCCGCGGTAGGCCCCTTAAACACGCAGCCTGACAGGACCGAACATGGCATTGCTCGAAATCGACAATATTCAAAAACGGATCGGCCCGCTGACCGTCGTGCAGCAATTTGACCTGAATGTCGAAAAAGGGGAATTCGTGTCCTTCCTGGGTCCTTCGGGATGCGGCAAGACGACCACGCTGCGCATGATCGCGGGCTTCGAGCGGCCCAGCGCCGGCGTTATCCGGATCGATGGTCGCGACGTGACGTCTCTGCGCCCCAACCAACGCAATGTCGGCATGGTCTTCCAATCTTATGCGCTGTTCCCGAACATGAGCGTCGCCGACAACGTCGCCTTCGGCTTGAAAATCGCGAAATGGCCCAAGGCGGAAATTGGACCTCGGGTCGAGGAGATGCTCAAGCTCATCAAGCTTCCCGAGCTCGGCGAGCGGTATCCCTATCAATTGTCGGGCGGCCAGCAACAACGTGTGGCGCTCGCCCGCGCGCTGGCAGTCAAACCGCAAGTTCTCCTGCTGGACGAGCCGCTCTCGGCCTTGGACGCCAAGATCCGTATTTCCCTCCGCGAGGAAATTCGCTCCCTGCAGAAGAAGTTGGGGATCACCACGATCTATGTAACCCACGACCAGGGCGAGGCACTGACCATGTCCGACCGCATCGCGGTCATGTCGCAGGGCATCGTCCAGCAGGTCGCCGATTCCCTGGAAATATACAATCGGCCGGCGACGGCTTTCGTAGCGACCTTCGTCGGAGAGACGAATATGTTTCGCGGCAAGATCGTCGCCATGCAGGGCGGGCAGGCCGCAATAGATACACCTTCAGGCCGGTTGGTGGGCTTGAACCCCCAGGGATTGAGGCTGGGCAGTGAAGCACTGCTCTTTGTCCGGCCCGAGCGCATGGCCATCGTTGCCGGTGCTCAGCCGGCCGAAAATGCGCTGGATGCGCATCTGTCGCACATCGATTTCGAAGGAAGTTTCTGCAATATTTTCCTTCGCAATGGCGAGGAGCGCCCCATCGTCGTCCACACCACGCCCGACGGTCACGGCTTTTCTCTCGAAAGCGGCAGCCGGGCCATGGTCGCGTTCGCTCCGTCCCATGCAACAATCCTGCCGGTGGGCCCAACCGCCCGGGACTGACAGCACCTGTGAGGAAGGATTAGCGGATACGCTCGAGCAGCGAGACGTAATTTGCGACAGCCGCACCGCCCATATTGAAAATACCCGCAAGCCGTGCGTTCTCGATCTGCATTTCGCCGGCCGCGCCGGTGAGTTGCATGGCGCCCAGCACATGCATGGAAACGCCAGTGGCGCCGACCGGGTGCCCCTTCGCCTTCAACCCGCCCGACGGATTGACGGGGAGGCGGCCCGTCATTTCGGTGACACCCTCCTCGAGAAGGCGTGCGGCCTGCCCGGGGGCGGCCAAACCCATCGCCTCATATTCAATCAGCTCCGCGATGGTGAAACAATCATGCGTTTCCACGAAAGACAGATCCTCGAGCGTCAGGCGTGTCTGGCCTAACGCGTGCTGCCATGCGCGGCGGCAGCCTTCGAAAGCGACGATGTCGCGGCCGGCGAGCGGCAGGGTATCGTTGACATGCGCGAAGCCCCGGATCGCCACCGCGCGACGAGCGGCAAGGGCTTCATCGAGGCCAGCCAGCACGAGCGCCGCGGCCCCATCCGAAACCAGGGAACAATCAGTACGCTTGAGAGGGCCGGCGACGAGGGGATTCTTTTCCGATTCCGTTCGGCAGAATTCGTAGCCGAGATCCTTGCGCATCTGTGCGTAGGGATTGGCGCAGCCGTTCCGGTGGTTTTTAGAGGCAATCCTTGCGAGCGCGTCGGACTGGTCTCCATACCGCTGAAAATAAGCATCGGCGATGCGACCGAACAGGCCCGCGAACCCACCAGGGGTACTACCCTCATCCTTGACATAGGACGCCTTGAGAAGGTTGCGCCCGACCTCGGCAGGTGGGGTCTTGCTCATTTGCTCGACCCCAATCACAAGCGTGTAGCGGGCGCGCTTGGATTCAATTGCAATCATGCCGGTTTCAACCGCCGCGCTGCCGGTCGCACAGGCATTCTCGACGCGCAGCGCCGGCTTGAAGCGCAAGGCGGGGTCGATACCAAGTGCAAGGGAAGAGGGGAAGGACTGCGGGGAGAAGCCCCCATTGAAGTGACCCACGATCACCATATCGATGGCATCGGCCGCGAGGCCGGCATGGTCGAGCGCCTCGCGGCCTGCGGCGACGATCAACCCTTCGACATCCGTCTCGGCATGCTTACCGAAGGGCGTGTGTCCCCAGCCGATAATACAGGTTGTGCTCATGGTACGATAAACTCCAGCATCTTTCCTTCGGCTAAACCGACGAGCTCGCCATCCCGCGCAACGACCCGCCCGCGCAGCAGCGTGGCGATGGGCTTGCCGATGGCTTCCCACCCTTCGAAGGGCGACCAGCCGCATTTCGACCGAAGCCAATCTTTCTCGATGGTCCAAGCCCGGTCCAGATCCACCAGGACGAGATCGGCATCGTATCCTACCGCAATCTCGCCCTTGCCGCGTAATCCAAACAGGTGCGCGGGCCGGCTGGCGGTCAAGGTCACCACGCGCGACAGGGACAGGCGACCCGCGGCGTAATGGGTCAGCAAGAGAGGGAGGAGCGTCTGCACCCCCGGCATTCCCGAGGGACTGGCGGGGTAGGGGCGGGACTTTTCCTCGATCGTATGGGGGGCGTGATCGGAACCGATGACATCGACGATGCCATCCCGAACCGCCTGCCAGAACGCCACCTGGTGGGAAAGATCCCGCAGCGGTGGATTCATTTGGGCGAGCGTGCCGAGCCGCCGATAGCATTCCGGCGCCGCCAAAGTGAGGTGCTGAGGCGTCACCTCGACGCTGGCGATATCCCTATTATGGCTGGCGAGCAGGGCCATTTCCTGACCGGTGGTCACGTGGAGAATGTGCACGGGCCGCCCGTGCTCGGTCGCGAGACGCAGCGCGCGACGCGTGGCCCGGATGGCGGTCTCCTCATCGCGCCATTCGGGATGAGTCTCGACTTTTTCCGCCAGTGCCAAGGGCTTGCGTTCGCGCAGGCGATGCTCATCCTCGGCATGGATGGCAATGCGCCGGCGGCCGCTTGCAAAAATGCGGTGCAGGCTGACCTCATCGTCGACCAACAAGGTTCCGGTTGAGGAGCCCATGAACAATTTTACGCCCGCGCATCCTGGCAGCGATTCGAGCGCGCCTAGATCTTCCGCGTTCTCGGCCGTCGCGCCGACGTAAAAGGCGTAATCCGCATGGCATCGGCCGGCGGCCAGCGAAAGCTTTTCCTCGAGCGCACCGGCCGAAACGGTCGGCGGCATCGTATTGGGCATTTCGAAGAACGAGGTCACGCCGCCCAGGATGGCGGCGGCGCTCCCGCTCGCCAGATCCTCCTTGTACGTCGCGCCAGGTTCCCGAAAGTGGACCTGGCTGTCGATGACCCCGGGCAGCACGTGAAGGCCGGTCGCGTCCATAACTTGACCCGCGCTCTCGCGGGGAAGGGTGCCAATCGCGGCGATTTTACCGTCCCGGACCCCGATATCCGCGGCAAATGTCGCTTCCGGCGTCACCACATGCCCGCCCATTATCGCCAGATCGTAGGTCACCAGGCCATGCTATCCTAAAGTGCCTACCGAAGAAACCTCTTTACAATATATGCGGCATGCATATAATTGACATATGAAAGCAAACCCCTCCCCCGGTAGAAAAAAGAAGGAAGGCGGATCCGCGGGCGACGATCTGGCGCACCTCGCTAATATCACCGGGGCGTTTGCCCTGATTCTCAGCGACCGGATCGCGACGATGGCCGAAACATCGCTGGGCTATAGCGGCGAAACGGCGGCCGCGTTGGTGACCATTGGCGCCGAGCCCGGCCATAGTGTGGACTGGTTGAGCAAGGTATTGGCATTGTCGCAGCCGGGTACGGTCCGGCTGGTGGACAGGCTCGTCCAGGAGGGATGGGTCGACCGGGGTAGGGGGCGCGACAAGCGATCGGTCGCCCTCTATCTCAGCGAGAGCGGCAAGGAGCAGCGCCGCAAAATTCTTGCCTTGCGCCAAGATTATCTGGAGAGCCTCATAGAGCAGCTCCCGCGGCACCACAAAATCCAGCTTCAGGCGGCATTGCATGTACTGCTGCACAATATGACCACGGATGCCTACGCCGCCTGCCGGATTTGCCGCCTCTGCAACGAGGAGAAATGCGAAATGCCGCGTTGCCCCGTGGACCTCGCCGTGCCGGCCGATGAGCGTTTCGTTTCCTTACCCCCACCGGGAGGTGCATCGTGAAATATCTTAGCTATTTTCGGCTTGGACTTGTCCCTGGCCATTTTAAGGGTCTTGAGCCGGATTGCCAATGGTATCCCGGCGCACCGCTAGAGAGGGAGCGGCGCGATATGGGCCGGAAGCATGGCAAGAATGACGGAACGGAGAAAGCTAGTCCTTCATCGCGGCTATTTTGACTTCGTAAAATCGGACGCCTGACCGGAAAAGGGGAAGGCTTTCCCCGGTGGTAATTGCGACCACGCTTCGGAGACTTCGAAACATTGAACTCCGGCGGGGCCAAGCAGCCAGGGCATTTTGGCGAGCTGCATGGTGGTCACCTCTTGATAGATTTGTGACTGTTCCATGGCGATCATATATTCGCGATTGGACCACATGGATAGGACGATCCATTCAGTATCGGTCCAGCCGCAAGCAGCCCCGAGACAGCCCGATTGTCGTCGCAGAATAGGGAAGGAGGTCTGCCTCACGAAGGCGCGGAGCTCGTCCTGATAAGCTTTGGCATAGGCTGCGCTCCATATCCGTAGGATCATGCCTTATTTAGCCGCCCGGAAGCCTTTAATTGTACTTAAGGCTCCAAAAACCGATGGGTTTAGGCTGCTTCATCGAGAGGATTCGGTTTCCTCCTGCTTGACCTGGTTCCACACCGCATCCAGTGTCGCCAGCCCGGCCGTCCCGGGCTCCAGCCCATTCTGGCGCACCTGCTGTTCCATGCGACGAAAGCGCCGCTCAAACTTCGCGTTTGCTGTCCGCAGCGCGGCTTCGGCATCCACTGAAAAATGACGGGCGAGATTGACGCATGCAAATAGCAGGTCGCCAATTTCCTCCGCCCGGGTTTCAGGAGTTGCTGCTTCCTTGACCTCGCTAAGCTCCTCGGTGACTTTTGCAAAGACCGGCGCAATTTCAGGCCAATCGAAGCCGATTCTCGCCGCTCGCTTCTGCAATTTTTCGGCGCGCAGCAGGGCGGGGAGGCCGAGGGTCACGCCATCCAGCGCGCTGACCGCGCCGCCTGCTTGACGCTTGCGGGCCTTGTCTTCCTCCCACGCTCGGGTCTGTTCCTCGGCGCTGCGGATCTCGGCCGTACCGAAAACGTGCGGATGCCGCGCGATCATCTTTGCTGAAATGGCCTGGACGATGTCGGCAAAGTCAAACTGGTCCACTTCGTGGGCCATTTGTGCGTAAAATACGATTTGAAAGAGAAGGTCGCCCAGCTCTTCTTTCAAGCCCTCCCGGTCATTGCGGGCGATGGCGTCCGCGACCTCATAGGCCTCCTCGAGCGTATGCGGGGCGATGCTCGCAAAATCCTGTTCGAGATCCCAGGGGCAGCCGGAGCGCGGGTCGCGCAGCCGGGCCATGATCCCCAGCAGTTCCTCTAGTGCCGCACCGGCTTTTTCATAACGGGTGATCTTGTCATTCATATTTGTCCTGGCTTTATTGTCTGGGTTATTCGCATAATATATATTATGGAAAATATAGATTATCTTTATATATCAGTATATAATTCTCAATCTTTGTGAAAATCGTGCATTCTCAGCTATCCTGAACTGCACCATAGCGCGCCAGCACGTGCCGGGCCATTCCTTTGGCAAGCTCGCCTTCACCAAGAAATATTTGGCCGATTCTCGCCTCTTCCATGAGGAGATCCGCTTCTTCCTCATCATGGGTACGAATGACGGTTTCGATGCCAGGATTGACGGTCCGGGCAGCGGCGATCATCTGCCGGATATCGAAGGTATCGGGCGTGGCAACGACGAGCATGCTCGCCCGCGCGATATGGGCTTGAATCAGAGTCGCCGGATCGGCGCCATTACCCGAGACAGCTGCAATTTTCGCTGCCCGGAGCCGTTCCACGATTTCCCGATTTTGTTCGATGACCACGTACGGGATGCCATGCTGGGCGATCATCTCGCTGATACGCCGCCCGACGCGGCCATATCCTACGATGATGGTTTGCCCGGACAGATATCGGGCATCGGTGGAAAAAGGAAGCTCCGCCAGGGGGTCGGCGGTGCGCTTCAGCATGCGGGCAAGGCGTGGCTGCGCGCCGATCCAAGCCTGGAGAGGCCGTATCCCCGCAAACAGCAAGGGATTGAGGGCGATAGAAATGATCGCGCCCGCGAGGATTAGATCCCGGCCTTCCGCCGGCAAAAGCTTGAGATCCGTGGCGAGCTGGGCGAGCACAAAGGAGAATTCTCCGATTTGGCTCAGGCCCGCCGATATGGTGAGCGCGGTACTCAACGGATAGCGGAAAGCGAGCACCAGGGCGGTCGCAGCCACCGATTTGCCGATGATGATCGTGCCGACCACCGCCAGGACCCGCCATGGCTGAAGAATCAACACTGCCGGGTTGAACAGCATCCCCACGGAAACGAAAAACAGCACCGCGAAGGCTTCCCGCAAGGGCAGCGATTCCGTAGCCGCCTTATGACTGAATTGGGATTCTCGCATCACCATTCCGGCAAAAAACGCCCCCAGCGCGAAAGACACACCAAACAGGACGGTCGCACCATAGGCAATGCCGACGGCCGCGGCCACAATACACAGGGTGAATAATTCGCGCGAGCCGGTGCGGGCAACCAGCCAGAGAATCGGCGGAAATATCCGGCGCCCGACCAAAAGCATGAGGGCGATGAAAGTCCCCGCCTTGGCCATCGTTATGGCAAGCGTTTCCCACAGGGGTGGATTCCCCGCATTGGGCAAACCGCCGCCCATTACCCGGGCGAGCGGCGGAAGCAGGACGAGCAGCATCACCATGGCAAGATCCTCGATAACAAGCCATCCGACGGCGATCCGCCCATCGACTGATTTCAGCGCCCCGCCCGACTCCAGCGCCCTGAGCAGCACGACGGTACTCGCGACCGAGAGGGCAAGGCCGAATACCAGCGCCGCCCCCGGCTTCCAGTCCCAGTAAAAGGCCAGGCCGGCTCCCAATGCGGTGGCAACGAGCATCTGCAGAATGGCTCCGGGAAGAGCCACCTTGCGAACGTCCAGTAAATCCTTCAGGGAGAAGTGCAGGCCTACGCCGAACATCAGCAGCATCACGCCGATATCGGCGAGCTGGGCAGCCAGTCCCGTATCGGCCACGAAACCCGGCGTGAAGGGGCCGAGAAGAATGCCGGCTATCAGATATCCGACCAGCGCGGGGATCTTGAGGCGCACGGCGATAAAGCCCAGTAAGAGCGCGAAACCGAGCGCTGCGGCAAGGGTGGCGATCAGGGGAAATTCATGCAAAGCTGCGCCTCGTTCCGTCCCAGCCCATCCGAAGGCTATCTGCGCTCATATTGTAATGCATAATCCGTCATAGGCGGGCTCGACGCCTGGCGGGCACCGCCGGCGCACCGCCTCGTAATCCATGCTTTCATTAAGATGCGTCAGCACGGTTCGCATTGGACGGAACTCCTCCACCCAATCCAGGACCCGATCGAAATAGGCATGAGTGAGATGCGGCGCGAAGCGCAGGCAATCGACGATCCACAAACGGAGGCCGCCGAGCTGGGCTTTCGATTCCAGAGGAAAGTCCATGACATCGGTGCAATAGGCCATATCGCCGATGCGATAGCCGGTCGAGACTGTCCCCATGCCATGGGCCTGTTTGAAGGCGGAAATCTGCACATCCTTGACGGTGAATACGGCGGCATCCTCGATTTCCCGAGCAATGAGAAAGGGCTTATAGAGCCGGCTCGACCCTCCTTCCGCCTGCGCAAAGATATAATCGAAGCGGCGGGTGAGGACGGACAGGGTCTTGCGCGTGCCGTAGACAGGCAAGGGCGGCCCCCGGAAGATATCCTCGCGCAGGAAACGCACGTCGTCGATTCCCTGGGTATGATCGGCATGATCATGGGTATAGAGGATGGCATCGAGCCGGTTCACCTGCGCATCGAGAAGCTGCTCACGCATATCGGGGGCGGTATCGATCAGGAGACGGGTGCCGCCGCTCTCGACCAAAATCGACACTCGGCGGCGGCGGTTTTTTGGATTGGCGGGGTCGCATGCCCCCCAGTTCGGACCTAGGAGCGGCACGCCTCCCGAGCCGCCGCACCCCAATATCCGAACCTTCACGCGGTGGCCTTGGAAAAAAGCGCGAAGAAGTTGGCGCTCGTGGCGGCGGCGAGGCTTTCCTCGCTCTCGCCGCGCAATCCCGCAAGGAAGCCCAGCGTATGCCGCACGAAGGCTGGCTCGTTGCGCCGTCCCCGCATAGGCACGGGCGCGAGGTACGGCGCATCGGTCTCGATGAGCAACCGCTCCGCCGGGACGTGGCGCGCGATCTCCTGCAGGGCCTGGGCATTCTTGAAGGTCACGATTCCAGAAAGCGAGATATAAAAGCCAAGATCCAAGGCGAAATCCGCAAATTTCCGGGTGCCGGTGAAGCAGTGGATGACCCCGGAAAGGCGTGGTCCGCGCGCCTCCTCCAGCATGGACATGACATCATCTTCAGCATCGCGGCAGTGGATGACCAGCGGCAAGCCGCTTTCTTGTGCGGCCAGGATATGGGCGCGGAAGCTTTCCCTCTGCCGGGCGCGATCGGAATGATCGTAATAATAATCGAGGCCGGTTTCGCCGAGCCCGACCACCTTGGGATGCGTGGCGTTCTCGAGAAGCATTTCCATTCCGCCCACCCCTTCCTGGTCCGCTTCATGGGGATGAATGCCAACCGTGCAGAAGATCGTGGCGTGCTCCTCGGCGATTTTCCTGACCGCGGGGAAGGTCCGCAGCTTGGTCGAAATGGTCAGGCAGTGCGAGACGCCCGCCTGGCGCGCGCGGGCCAGCATCGCCGGGAAATCCTCGGAGAAATCGGGGAAGTCGAGGTGGCAATGCGAGTCAACCAGCATGTTCCATCTCGACATAGCGCGGGAATAATCCCATCGGCGGCGGCAGGTCCCTCCCCGGTACCGAAGCCTTGTTCCAGTAAGCGAAGCTGCGTTCCCCCTTGGGGACGCCGAGCTGATCGAGCAGTCGCTCGGACGCGCCGGGCATGAAAGCCGTTGTTGCCAAGCCGACATGGCGCAGAAGCTCGATCAGTGCATAGAGGACGGTACGCATCCGTTCGGGATCGGTCTTCTTGAGCGTCCAGGGTGCCTGCTCGTCGATATAGCGATTGCCCTGCCCGATCCGTTGCCAGATAGTCTCAAGCGCGCGAGAGAAAAGTTGCCCTTCCATCAAAGGCTTTACCGCGGACAGAAGCCCTGCCGCGTCATCGAGCAGGGCACGATCGGCCGCGGAAAACGCCGCGGGCTCGGGAATTTTCGCGGCGCAATTGCGGCCAACTTGCGAAAGCACGCGTTGCGCGAGATTACCCAGATCATTGGCAAGATCGCTATTGATCCGGCCGATCATGGCGCGGCGGGAAAAATCGCCATCATTGCCGAAGGGGATCTCCCGCATCAGGAAATAGCGCACCTGGTCGAGCCCGTATTCGGCAGCGAGCGCGCGCGGTTCGATCACGTTGCCCAAGGACTTGGAAATCTTCTGACCCTCATTGGTCCACCAGCCATGGGCGAAGACGCGGCGCGGCGGGGGGATATCAGCGGCCATCAGGAAAGCCGGCCAATAGACGGCATGAAAGCGTAGGATATCCTTACCGACCATGTGCAGGTCAGCTGGCCAAAAAAGACGAAACGGTTCGGCGGCGCGGTCTGGGTAGCCGATGGCAGTCAAATAATTGGTCAGGGCATCGAGCCACACATACATGATATGTTTATCGTTGCCCGGAACGGGAACGCCCCAGGTGAAGGATGTGCGGGAAATGGAGAGATCCTTGAGCCCGCTTTTCACGAAGGATATGACCTCGTTCCGCCGATTCTCGGGTGCGATGAAATCGGGATTGTCGCCATAGAATTTTAACAGCCGGTCCTGCCAGGCGGACAATCTGAAGAAATAAGAGGGTTCCTCGACCCATTCCGCCTCGGCGCCACTCGGAGCTCGCTTCTTGCCGTCGGGTCCCGTGACCAGTTCTTCCTCGCCATAATAGGCCTCGTCGCGCACCGCGTACCAGCCGCTATAGCTGCCGAGATAGGTCTCGCCGCGTTCCTCCAGGGCCCGCCACAGGGCTTGGCAGGCATCGATATGCCGGCGCTCGGTCGTGCGGATAAAATCGTCGTTGGAGATGTTCAGCCATTCCGTCATATCGCGAAAATTCTGCGAAACGCGGTCCGTGAAAAGCTGCGGTGCGATCCCCGCCGCCTCAGCCGCCTTCTCTATCTTCTGCCCGTGCTCATCGGTGCCGGTCAGGAAATGCACCCGGCGGCCGTCGAGCCTATGAAAACGCGCCAGTACATCGCAGGCGAGCGTGGTATAAGCGTGGCCGATATGCGGGGCGTCGTTCACATAATAAATCGGCGTGGTGATGTAAAAAGGCCGTTCCATGGATCCTCACGGGACAAGAGACAAAAGCGCGGTCAGCCACACCGTTTTACGATCGGCATTGGCGCTCTCCACGCGGGCGAACAGTTCTGAAATCTTTTCCCACTTCCCGGCCCAATGATCAAGGCTGCAAGCCGCCCATTTTCGCGCAAGCTCTTCTTCTCCTTCGAGAAGCGGAGGCATGTCGATCCCACTCGCCCTCCGGAAATAGCGCCGCCACCACCAGGCGAGAAACAGCGGGAGCTGGGCAAAGCGTTCCTCTTGGCCGCGCGCCGCGACGCTTTCACCCACGCCATGCAACCGTTCGACGTCATAGTCGGGCCACTGGCGCAGAACATCCCAGGCCATCCGCAGGGTTTCCATCGCACCGCTTCCCGTCAACGACAAAGCGCGGCCCAGCGAGCCCTGTACCAGATCGATAATCAGATGACGATCCGCTTCCGTGACCTTCTCGTCCGCGGCGAGGGCGCGGTCGATGGTCTCGTCATCGAGCGGCGCGAGCGCGAGACGCCGGCACCGGGAGCGGATAGTGGGCAAAAGCCGGCCCCGGGCATGGTTCACCAGAAAGATGACCGTCCGCCCGCCTGGCTCTTCCAACGACTTCAGAAGGGCGTTGGCGGCATTGCGGTTGAGATCGTCTACCGCATCGATGATCGCCACCCGCCACGGAGACAGCGACGGGGTCAGCCGTAGGAACGCATTCAAGGCGCGAATTTCCTCGACGTTTATTTCGGCCTGGCGCTTGCCTGTCTTTTCATTGATCCGGCGCTCGACCATGCGGACGTCAGGATGGCTGGCGAGCGGCGGTGCAGGTCTCATCCCCTCCGGTCCCGCAAGTAACTGCTGGGCCAGATAGCGCGCCAGCATCGCCTTGCCTATTCCTTCCTTGCCCGTAAGCAACCACGCATGCGGCATGCGTCCGCTTTGCAAGGCAGTCTCAAACCCGGCTATAGCCGCATCATGGCCCAGCGGCCTTTCTGGGCTCTGCTCGGCCATGGGGTTACGGCAGGTCCAGCCGGTCGAACACGCTTTGGCGGATTTGGCGATGCACCTCGGCGGTGGTCTGGGTGGCGTCAATGACAACGCACCGGTCGGGTTCATGGCGGGCAATCTCGAGAAAGCCTTCGCGCACCCGTTCGTGAAAATCGGTTGCGAGCTTTTCATAATATTGCTGGGAGCGCGCGCGGCTCAATCCCAGCTCCACGGGAAGATCGAGAATGAAGGTCATGTCGGGGTCCCGATTGCGCGTGCCGATTCGGATCAGCGCCATGAGTTCCGTCTGGTCGAGGCCCATCCCATACCCCTGATAGGCGAGTGTGGAATCTGCAAAGCGGTCGCACAGCACGGCTTTCCCTTCGCGCAGAGCCGGATCGATGCGATTTTCGACATGCTGGACGCGCGCCGCCGAATGAAGCAGCGCTTGAGCCAGCGGCGAAAGGTCTGGCGCGGCTTCCCCCATGATCAGGGCGCGAATCGCCTCGCCCGCGGGGGTCCCGCCCGGCTCCCGCGTCTCGATGAAAGGGACGCCTCGTTCCCGCAGAGCCGAGGCAAGCAACGCGATCTGGGTGGACTTTCCTGCCCCCTCGCCTCCCTCGAAGGTCACGAATAGGCTCACTGTTCGCCCAATATGTAATGGTGAAAATTGGTGCGGATATGGCCCAGCACACCCACCTCGCTTACATCTTGCGCGGCCATGACCGGAACGCTGCGCGGGGGCGTATTGGGAAGCATGATCATTAACTGGCCGACTACAGTTCCCTTCGCAACCGGTGCCGTGACGGGCCTGTCCATGACGATCGTGGCGTTCGCGCCATGAGGTGCATTCTTAAGAAGCGTCACCACCATGTCCTGGGTCGCCGCGACAGGCACCTCAGCCTGCGCTCCAAGCCACACAGGCACGGACGCCAGCGGCGCGCCGGCCTTCACAAGCTTGACATTTTGGCTCTCCCGGAATGCCCAGTCCAACACGGTGCCGGCCTCGTCGGCCCGCGCCTGCATGTTGCCTAATCCGTGAATGACCATGATGATTCGTCGCCCGTCGCGAAGGGCAGAGGCGGTCAGGCCGAAGCCCGCCTCTTCGGTATGGCCAGTCTTCAGCCCATCCGTGCCGTCGTTGCGATAGAGCAGCGGATTACGATTGCCCTGCTTGATACGGTGCCAGGTAAATTCCTTCTCGGAGAAATAATGGTAGTATTCTGGAAATTCCTGGATGAGCCGGTTGGCCAGGATCGCCAAATCCCGTGCCGTCATATAATGATTCGGATCGGGTAGGCCGGTTGCATTTGTGAAATGGCTGTCCGCCAGGCCGATCTCGCGCGCTTTCTGATTCATCCGATCTGCAAAAGTCTCTTCGCTTCCCGCCAACGCTTCGGCGACGACAACGCAGGCATCGTTGCCGGACTGGATGACGATCCCGCGCAGAAGGTCTTCGATTTTTATATCGCTGTTGATCTCGACGAACATCTTGGAGCCCTGCGTCGCCCAGGCCTTCTTGCTTACATGCATCGTGTCGGTGAGTTTGACGTCGCCGTGCTTGAGCGCACTGAAGAGCATATAAATCGTCATCAGCTTGCTCATCGAAGCCGGCGGAATACGCTCCTCGCCATTCTTGTCGTAAATCACCGCGCCTGTCTGGTAGTCGAGAATATAGATATGCTGAGAAGCACTCCCTGGCGCATTTTGTGCCCATGCCGGCGCAGCCCCGACCCCTGCCGCAAGTAGTATCGCGGCCCAGATTTTTGCTTTGATCATCCTGGTCTTTTACCCGTTTTTCGTTCAATCAACAACGATGCGGGCGTCCCGGCTACCGCTATCGATAATATCTTGAAGAAGCCGGTCGGCATCATCGACCGAGGGCAGCGGCCCCACCCGTACACGATAGAAGTGCTGCTGGCCGACCCAGGCCTCTTTGATCGACGCCTTTCCCCAGCGGCTCAGCTTGCTGGTAAGGTTCTGCGCATTGCCGATCTGGGTGAAAGCACCGGCCTGAATATAGAGATTGGTAGGGTGGACGGGTTGAACGGAAACGTGCCCGCTCGGCTGGGGAACAGGTTGCGTCGTGATGATCGGATCCAGGGCGGCTTGCTGGATCGTTCCGTCATCGGACCCAGAATATATACCTGCTCCGTCCGTAATAGCCGGCGGTTGTGCAGCAGGCGGCGGCGCGGGTTGGCGGGCAGGCGTGGGCTTGGTCTGGGCCACTTTCGTGTTACCGCCCGAGGCGGCGGCGGCCAGCGCGCGGCTTTCATCGGCCAGGATCTGGACGCGCACCGGCGCCGTTCCAGGTCCATCGATTGCCAGCAATTGCGCGGCGCGACGGGAGAGATCGATGATGCGATTATTGACGAAGGGACCGCGATCGTTGATCCGCACTTCGATCGATCGCCCGTTTTGGAGGTTGGTGACCCGCACGAGCGAGGGCAAGGGCAATGTCTTGTGGGCGGCGGTCAGCGCGTTCTCGTCATAGGATTCGCCGCTTGCCGTCGGGCCACCATGAAAGCCCGGACCATACCATGAGGCGATGCCGGTTTCATCATATCCGTAATCGATCTTGGGGTAATACCATGCGCCGGCCACCTGATAGGGTTTGCCCACTTTATAGGGATAGACCTTGTTGCCTTGGTCGTGGGTCGCATACTTACTGCTGTTAACGACCAGCTGGGTTTCCGCGCAGCCCGTCAAAAGAAGAAGTGCCGTGACTACTCCTCCCGCTATCCGCCATTGCCGCAGCGTCCCCGATTTCATGACAAAACCGTAGCAGTACGAATCGCGCGCCAGCAAGGGCTGCAATTGACAACGCTTTCTTCCTGGGCGTTATTACCCTTGAGGATGGGTGGCCGAGCGGTTTAAGGCACCGGTCTTGAAAACCGGCGTGGGTTCACGCTCACCGTGGGTTCGAATCCCACCCCATCCGCCACAACCATGCTGGAAATGGTTGCGGTTCCGGATGGAGGAACGGAAATATGACTGCCCTCACCATCGAAGTGTATTTCGATATCGTCTGTCCGTGGTGCTATCTGGGCAAGAAACGTCTCGAGCGCGCACTCGCGCAGCGTGCGGAGCTTGCCATCTCCACTGAATGGCGTGCCTTTGAATTGGCGCCTGATCTACCTGCCGGAGGGATCGGCAGGGACGAATATATTGCCGCGAAGTTCGGTACCGCGGAGCGCGCAGGCCGCATGCATGCAGCCCTGACCGGACTCGGCCTTGCCGAGGGCATCGCTTTTCGATTCGATCTGATCAAGCGCCAGCCGAACACCGAAGCGGGCCACCTCCTGATCAAGGCGGCAGGCGAACGTGGCTTGCAGAGCGCGCTTCTGGACGCCTTGTTTCGGGCTTTTTTCGAAGAAGGCCAGGACCTTACCAATGAAGCGGTTCTTCATGGGCTAGCCCATTCCGTCGGGCTGAGCGACGCCGATATCGCCTCGGCATATCGGTATGGCGCATCGCTTCGCCGGGATCTCGCTTTGCGGGCGGCGATTCGTGGTGTCCCTCATTATATCTTTGGTGGCCGATTCGCGCTTGCGGGTGCGCAGGATGATCATGTCCTGATACGCATGATCGACGTGATGGCGTTGGCCAGCGACCCGTCCGCAGCGCTTGACCGGCCCGCCAGCTGAGCCGGGCGGCTCGATCTGCGAAGGAAGGCTAGATCACCCGATAAGGTGCGAGGGCGATCGAAAGCGGCAAGGTTACGCTGGTTTTGCCATGGAGCATCATGAGTTGGCGGCCCGTCAGCCCGGGTGTTGGCGCAGGAGTTCTGGCCTGGGCGATTCGGAAATCTGGCGCGGTGGCGGGCTGTGCCTTCTGCGGATCTAGGGCCGCGTAGCGCACCATGTCCTGATCGAGATGGACGCTCAGGGCGGCATAGACCTGGGCGAGTGATTTCTCTTTTCCATCCGACGCATAGAAGATACCGGCATTACTTTCCGCTGCCCGGGGAAAGAGCCGGGCGGCGGCCTGACCGCCGTCGGTGCGTAGTGCCGCAAGAAATTTCTGCGCACCGCCTATTCCCAGCAGATGAGCGATATAGAGATCTGCCGGGCGCACCTCGCGCTCGAGGTTCTGCGCGAGCGCTTCCCGATTATCGGCGGCATGGGCGGCGGCGAAGTAAGCTGAAATTTTCGGATCGTTTCGCAGCCCCAAAATTTGGGCGCGGGTCACGGCATCGGCGACGTGATACTGGCCTCTGGCATCGACCATGATCTGCGCGGCAAGCGCGCCCTGCCCTACTTCCGCGCCGTGCTGCCGGAAAACGCCCAGCCAGGTTTGGTTAATGAATTGATAGAGGCCGCGCGCGCTCGACCCCGCCGCCTTCGCATTGGGATCAAAATTGCTCTCCTGAGCCGCCTGCGCCATGAGAAAGGCGAAATCCACCTTGGTGCTGCGCGCCGCCGTGGCGACGCTATTGATCAACGGAGGCGCTATTCCAGCGGGAGCGATGTCCATTCTCGGCATACTTTAGTCATGCAGGAAGCATGCCGGTCCCGGCAGGAAATCGTTAGGAACTGGCGCTGGCATAACGCCGCAACGCCAGGCGCCAGGCGAGCCGGCAAACGAGCAGAAGCAAGGCGGCCATGGTCAAGGCAGCCGCCACCATGGCACCGCTCACCCGGCCCATCGCCGCCTCGGCCGGAACATTGGTCACGAAAGCCACCGGAAGGAGGAAGGTAAAGAGGAATTGCAGGAAACGGCCCGGCAAGGCGCCGACCGGAAACTGCCCCGCGGACAAGAGAAGGTAAAAAATCCCCGCGAACTCCTCGATCTTGGTGAAGTAAAAGGCCAAGGTAACCAGGCTCGCCCACAGAGCGTAGATGATGATCACTCCCGCGCCATACATCGCCAGGAAAAGGAGGATATTGCCAGGCGCGGCATGACGGTCGATACCCATCGCGACGGCAACCAAGGCGAGGCCCAGAAAAAAGCCGAGCATGTCGGCAATCGCGCCGACCTTACGGAAGGTCACGGCGAAGAGCGCGTCAATCGGGCGGATGAGAATCAGGTCGAACTCCCCACGCTGGACATATTGACTTACCGCCGAAAGATTGGGTGCGAGCCAGAAATCCATGAGTGCGGAGGTCATCTGGACGACGCCCGCCAGAGCGACGATTTCCGGAAAAGTCCATCCGCCAATTGTCCCTCCACCGCGATGAAGAATGACATAATAACCCAGGATGGATGTCGCGAGACCCAATGCCGAGGCGACAAACCCCGCCACCATATCCGCTCTATATTGCATCTGCGCCGCAAGCTCGGCCTTGAGCTGGGCTGCAGCGCTGCGCCAGAGGTGTGCGATCCTCATGCGCCCACCGCCGCGAACTTCCTGAGCCCCAACCGCCATAAGATACGGTGGAGCATGGTGAAGATTGCTATCCAGCCAAGGGCGATGGCGAAACCTTCGAGCGTGGCGGCCGGACCCAAACGTCCGAGCGCCAATTGCGCCGGGAAATACATCACATAGGGAAAAGGCAGATAATGCAGCACCACCGCTAGGGCTGGCGGAAAAAACTCCAGCGGGGTGAAGATGCCGCCGAGAATGCCGAACAGGCGATACATGAGTGAATCGAAATGCGTCACGCTTTGGGTCCAGAAGACCAGCATGGCCATGCAGTAATGGAGGGAAAAATTGAGCCACCACCCCACCGCGAGCCCAAGCAGGAAAAGCGGCATCTGGCGCAGCGGCACGTCGGCGCCGTAACCGGAAATGAACAGGAACAGGACGAAGAGCAGCACCACTGGCGGGATGCGCACGCTCATTTCGCCCCAATGTTCCGCCGCGAGATTCCACAGGGGATCGAGTGGACGCATCAGGCGCGCCGATAGCTCCCCTTTGCGGACCTCCCGGTCCATGACGAAGATCGCCCAGCAGGGCGTGAATTGTCGTGCGACGAAGATAAACAGGTAATAAAGGGCGAAGTCTCGCTGGCTATAGGAAGGATCGGTGCCGATGCCTCGCCAGATCGCCCACATGATGAGGGGAAACAGCCCCCCGAGCATCCACAGGGCCGATTGCGCCCGATAGGCGGAGGATTCCGCAAATTTCACCGTATAAAGCGCGCGAAGCGCGCGAAGAAAGCGGCGGCCGATCATGATGCACCGGCGAACAGCTTGCCCATGACTTCCTCCATCGGCGGATCGTCGATGGAAATATCGATGACGGGTAGTTCCGCGAGCAGCCGCGCCGCGAGCGCGGTAATACGCTGACGCTCGGCCGCAAACGTGACCTCGCGCCCGTCCTGGCCCACATATTCAGCCAGCTGTGCGACCCAGGTGGGTACCTCCTCGCCGAGGACGATGCGCAGTTTTTTCTGCGGACCATGCTTTTCGACCAGAACAGCGAGCGAACCGTCGAAGCGGAGCTGTCCGTGATCGATGACGATCACCCGCCGGGCCAGCGCCTCGACATCGGCCATGTAGTGGGAGGTGAGGATGATTGTAGCACCCGTGAGACGGTTGTAATCGGCGATAAAGCCGCGCACGGCGAGTTGGGCGTTGAGGTCCAGTCCAATGGTCGGCTCGTCGAGGAATAGGACGCGGGGCTCGTGCAGAAGGGCCAGGGTGAGCTCGCACTTCATGCGTTCGCCGAGGGATAGTTGCCGTACCGGCTTGTCGAGAACCGGTGTGAGGGCCAGCATGTCCACCAGACGGTCCAGGCGCTTGGAAAAGACGTGCTCCGGAATATCGTAAATGGCCTTGTTGACCAGGAAGGAATCCATGGGGGCGAGGTCCCATGAAAGCTGCTGCTTCTGGCCCATGACCAACGTGACCTGGGTCAGGAACTCCCGCTCACGGCGGTGCGGCACATGGCCGAGCACGCAAAGTTCACCGCCACTTGGATAAAGGAGGCCGGAGAGCATCTTCAAGGTGGTCGTCTTTCCCGCCCCGTTGGGGCCAAGGAAACCCACGATTTCGCCTGCCTCGATCGAGAAGCTGATATCCTTCACCGCCTGCACGTCGCGATAGCTGCGCCGGAATAGACCGCGGATGGCGCCTGTGAGGCCGGGTCGTTTCAGGGCGACGCGATAGACCTTGCTGGCATGGGCGAGGCTGATCGCCACCCTATCCTTATCGGCGGCGGAATTTGAGCGCATAAGTCACCCATGAATCGGCCGCGGACCGGATGGAAGCCGCGAAAAACCCCGCCGCGATCGCGACCAGTAGCGCCCCCACCATATCCAGAGGGAAATGAATCCCCACATAGATGCGCGCCCAAGCAACCCAAAGACCGAACAGGAAAAACAGGAAGCCGATCACGCGCGATGCGCCGCTGACCAGCAATCCACAGGCAAGTGCCCACATGAAGGTGGCGTGATCGCTGGGAAAGGACGCGTTGGGCGCATGAAAAAGAAATTGATGACCAAGGCCCAGGGCGAATGGTCTGGGATGATACCAGAGATGGCGGATTATGAAATTGACTGTGAGCCCGGCAATTGCGCCGACACAGGTGGCGATGAAGCCGCCGCGTGCGCTGCGCGGACCAACTAAGATCATGGCGACCATCGCGAGGGCGGCAACGTAAACCAGCCACCGCGCCCCGAACAGGGCCATCGCCAGCATAAAACCGGAAGGCTCCGCGGGCGCATTGAGAGCGAGAAACAAACTGATATTCAGCGCATCCATCATGGCCTCCGCCTATCCGATTACCCAGCTTTGGCGAACGCCGTCAAGGAAGCTGGACAATCGACATTATCTGAAAATGTCAGGAACGGCTGATGCGCCAGACCGTGCCGTTACCGTCCTCGCTGACGATCAGCGCGCCATCTCTCGCAACGGTCACTCCCACCGGCCGGCCCCAGACGTGGTTGTTGTCGAGGATGAACCCGGTCAGGAAATCCATATATTCTCCGGTCGGTCGACCTTGATCCATCCTCAGGCGCACGATTTTATATCCGGACAAGGCACCGCGGTTCCACGACCCATGCAACGCCACAAATGCGTCACCGCGATACGGTTCCGGAAATTGCTCCCCCTCCGCAAAAGCGATACCAAGCGGTGCACCGTGAGCCTCGAGCAAGACATCCGGCACGGTGACATGTTTGCCGATATCGGGTGCACCCTTGATGCGGGCATCGCGATGATTGCCGATATAAAACCAGGGCCAACCATAGAAAGCATTCTGGACGAGATGAGTGGCATAGTCTGGTGGAAGATCGGCGCCCAGGCCATCCCGCTCATTCACCACGCACCATAGCGCATTGGCGCTGGGCTGACGCGCAAGACCTGCGCAATTCCGCAGACCGGTGGCAAAGGGACGCGCGTTCTTGCCGTCGGGATCGAAGATCACGACTTGAGCGCGTCCCGCCTCGCTTGCCCAGGAAGCGCCCAACCCATGCTGCTGTTGATACTGGGCAATCTCAGCCTGGCTCTTGATCGGCATCTCTGTGGCGATATTAGATTCGGATCCAATGGAATAGACGAGATGCGTCTCATCGGGCGCAATGGCGAGATCGCGGGTCCAGTGCCCTCCAGTCGGCAGGTTGTCTATAATGGTTTCCGGCGCGCCGCGTGCGACAATGTCGCCTTCTTCGTAAGGATAGCGCAGGATGCGGCCTTCCTCGGCGACATACAGATAGTGGGGATTGCGGACGGGGTAGAAGGCCATGCCGAATGGGCGATCGAGCCTTGTCGCGAATTTGGTGATCTGCGCCTTCCCCTCGCTATCGAGTCTCAGGACACGGATTGCCCCCGCCCCGCTTTCGGCGAGGAAAATGTCTCCATTCGGCGCGCTTCGTAATGCTCGCGGCTCATCGAGACCGCTTGCAATCAGCGTTACCGTGAATCCCGCCGGTGCGGTCGGCAGCAAGGCCGACGGTCGCGGAACGATATCGGCGGTGTGGGAGGCGTCCTCGGTTTGATATTGGCCTTGTTGTCGGTCGATGTCGGCCGGGGTGATATGGTGGAGCTCTTCAGCACGCGTGGGCGGCGCGAGCAGGAGAAACGAAAAGAAGAGGAAGATTTTCATGCCTCATCAACAACTGGCTTGGCCTTCCGGTCCACGAGCCGGATTTCGGGCAGAACCGCGCGCGGGCGCGATACCTTTTCTTGCGGCGCAAGCACCTTCGCCGTACCCGATATGACCGTCTCGCCGCGCTGATTGGTGACCAGGCAATCTAAAACGACATGGCCCTTTTCTTCATTCTTGGCCTGTACGGTAACGGTGACTGTAATCCTGTCGCCCACCAACACCGGCTTATGGAAATGCAGGCTCTGATCGAGATAGATCGTGCCGGGGCCAGGCAGCTGCGTACCGAGCACGGTGGAGATGAGCGCTCCACCCCACATGCCGTGGGCGACGATGCCGTGGAATATGTCGCTGGCTGCGAATTCCGGATCGACATGAGCAGGATTGACATCGCCAGACATGACCGCGAAGAGGGCAATATCGTTCTGGGTCAATGTTCGCCGCAGACTTGCGCTGTCGCCGATTTTCAACTCGTCGAAAGTGCGGTTTTCGATTCGATCCATGGACGCGTTGTCCTTTCCATATGATGGCACAACACCTTACCGAGCCGCGTTTCGAGCAGCGGTTCCTGATAGGCGCGTTGCACGATATCCATGTCGGCGCCCGAATTGCCTTCGACGATAATCGGGCCGTCTTCCAGAATAGCGATATCCCATCCAACGATCAGTCGCTCGGGAAACCGGTCCTGGGCGCGCTCCGCCAATTCAAGGACTTCCCCCCATCGCGGGAGGATGCGGCCTTTCACCTTTGCGCCTGTGAAAGGATGGCTTGCAAAGCGGGCATGCTGCCCCCGGGGTGTCATGTAGATCGCCGCGCCTACCTCTCCGGTCACGATATCGACCGGCGCACCCAGGCCGCCGGCATGGAAGTTATCGACGATACTCCCCCGCCCGCCTGGAAAGCGCAAAATCGCATGGGTCACTTCGGCGCGACCCTCCTCGTTTACGCAGGTCATGACGCGCAAGGTGGAAAGGGCATTGAGCGCAAGATCCGAAAGTGCAGGATGGTTGACGAGAAGCGGCTGGACGAGGAGCGGCGTGCGCCACGATTCTTGAGCCAGCGCATGCCAAAGCTGCGCGGCCGTCAGGGGCGATTGGCCCCGGCCGTGATAAAGGCCGTCGCGGAAGCGCCACACCGCCGCACCCCGGCCGCCATTGCTATCCTCCGGCTTCACGAAGAGTGATCGGGGTGGCAGTTCCCGAATATCCCAGGGCGGCTGAGGCGCACCCGCGCGAAGATGAAGCAAGGGTTGAACGGTGTGCACGCCGCGTTCATGGCAGGCGCGTGCGAACGCCGCCTTGCGGGAAAAGATATGCACGCGGGCGTGGGGCAGTCCTGGCGGAATAAGGGCGAGGAACATGCTGTATTTGGACTCGGTGCGAGAGACGAAGGCGCCGATCCGCCGCCATTGGTCGTCACGGGCAAGGTCGAAGAGGTAGTAATAACGCGGCCAGATGGAGTGGCCGAGAAAAGCGAGCGCCAAACCAATTGCCTGACGCCAGCGTGCAACGCCTTCCTGGCGCGCCACGGTACCGCCATGCCGGAGCCAGGCCAAAATCAGGGCGCAGGACGCCGTGACCGGGCGGGCCAATATCTTGAGTGCATAGACGGCCCGGAGGGGCTTGTCGGCGCGTCTCCATGAATATTGCGCCGCCCAGTAATGGAAACGCTGGTGTGCATCGTCGGGCTCACCCCGCCGGATCGACCAGCGAAAACTGGGCGCCGGCTTTAGCCACATGCGGAGATACCAGGATGCCATTGCCGTTACACTGGCAGAGGGCAATGCGCATGGTCAAGTCTCGACCGAGCGATTACCCTGCGCGGGGCGATACAATGGCGACGAATTCATTGAGCCGATCGAGGCTTCCATTCCATCCGCTTTCATGTTGATCACGAGTGGCGCGGTCGGGAATATGCTCGTGGATAATCTCAACCTCGGTCCCTTCCCCGGCGGGGAGGAAACGCACCGTCACGCGCTCAGGTCCATTCGAGGGACCGGTTCTCCAGCTAAAAATTAGCTCGCGGCACGGATCGATATGTACATACTCGCCAAAAATCTCCAGGGGCGCACCGTTAGGGAGACGGTTGGATAAGTGGTAGTGCCCGCCGACCCGCAGGTCGATCTCTGCGGCGAGGCAGGTCATGCCCTTCGGCCCGAACCAGGTAACAATACGTTCAGGATCGGTCCAGGCGCGGAATAACCTTTCCGCACTCGCCTCAAAAAAACGCCGAACAATAAGCTTTGTATCAGTCATCGCCTTTCTCCATATATTTCGATAAACGCTCAAGGGATTCATCCCAGAAGATCCGGTAACGGTTCAGCCACGCCTCGACGGAACGGAGCGATGCCGGTTCGAACGCACATATCTGTATCCGCCCCTCCTTCACACGGGATACCAGTCGGGCAGCTTCCAAGACACGAAGATGCTTGGATATCGCGGGACGCGACATCGCGAAGGGCGCGGCAAGTTCTCCAATCATCGCCGGACCCTCGGTCAATCGAGCGAGCAGGCGACGGCGCGTGCCATCTGCCAGGGCATGGAAAATCAAATCCAGTCTGGTTTCTTCGTTACGTTCTTTCAATAGCCTTGACATCGCTTTCACGTTTCGACAATTATTCGTAATATGAAACCAAAAGGTTTCATATTCAAGTAGCAAAGGAGAATCACATGACAATTCATCAGGAAATCGATATCGCCGCGACACCCGAGCGGGTCTATGACGCCCTGGTCACGTCCAAGCAATTCAGCGAATTCACCGGAGGCGCGCCTGCCGACATCGAAGCCAAGCCCGGTGGCGCCATCACCATGTTCGGAGGCCATATCACCGGCCGCAATGTGGAAACCATGCCGGGTAAGCGCCTCGTCCAGGCGTGGCGCGCCAAGGACTGGGCGGACGGCCACTATTCCCTCGTCCGCTTCGAACTCAGGCCGCAAGGCAAAGGAACCCGCCTCGTTTTCGACCATACCGGCTACCCCGAAGATCAGCATCAGCATCTCGAACCGGGTTGGCATAAGATGTATTGGGAACCCCTGAAAAAATACCTGGCGTGAAAATTTGGTGAAGTCCCGGAGGGCCAGCGGAAACAAGCCGGTCGCCGGGATTACTTTCGCACGCAGAAATAGCGGGATAGCTCCGTCGTAGTTACGGCCTAGGTACATGCGGCCGACATCGAATGCGAAGCGGGTCTCAGCCTGCTAGTTTTTCCTTGAGCCGCTGGTTGAGCATCGCGGGATTGGCCTTGCCGCCCATGCTCTTCATGACCTGACCTACGAAGAAGCCGAACAGCTTATCCTTGCCCGCGCGATATTCCGCGACCTTGTCGCCATTGGCGGCCATGATCGCATCGATAGCGGCGTCGATTGGCCCGCTGTCGGTCACCTGCCTGAGGCCGCGTTCCTCAACGATCTCAGGCGCAGACTTACCGGTTTCGATCATGGCGGCAAAGACGTCCTTGGCAATGCGGCCCGAGATCGTATTATCGCCGATAAGGTCGATGAGGCCGCCCAGCCGCGCGGCGGAGACCGGGCTCTCGACAATGCTCTTCCCCTCGCGATTGAGAACGGCAAAGAGTTCGCTGATCACCCAGTTGGCGGCAATCTTGGCATCACGGCCGCGCGCGGCCTCCTCATAATAGTCGGCGATTTCGCGCTCGCTCACCAGCACGCCCGCATCATAATCGGAAAGATCGAAATCCGCGACGAAGCGCGACCGCTTAGTATCTGGAAGCTCCGGCAACCCTTGCCGGATCTGCTCGACATAGGCCGAACTTAAAACGATCGGCTTGAGATCCGGATCGGGAAAATACCGGTAATCGTGCGCGTCTTCCTTGCTACGCATGCTGCGCGTCTCGCCGCGATTGGGATCGTAGAGGCGAGTTTCCTGCGCGATAGAGCCGCCCTCTTCCAGGATGGCGATCTGGCGGCGCGCCTCATATTCGATGGCCTGCCCGACATACCGGATCGAATTGACGTTCTTGATCTCGCAGCGTGTCCCAAGATCGGCGCCCGGCCGGCGTACCGATACGTTGACGTCGCAGCGCATGGACCCCTCCTCCATGTTGCCGTCGCACGTCCCCAGGTAGCGTAGGATTGCCCGGAGCTTTTTGAGGTAGGCCGCGGCTTCCTCGGCCGAGCGCAAATCGGGTTCCGAGACGATTTCCATCAAGGCGACGCCGGCGCGGTTCAGATCCACGTAGGTCTTGGTCGGGTGTTGGTCGTGCAGCGACTTGCCGGCATCCTGCTCGAGATGGAGGCGCGTGATGCCGACCTGCCGCTTCTTTCCGTCGGGCAGATCGAGGATGATGGTTCCCTTGCCGACGATCGGCCGCGTGAATTGCGAGATCTGATAGCCGGCCGGCAGGTCGGCATAAAAGTAATTCTTGCGGTCGAACACCGAAACCAAATTGATCTCGGCATTGAGCCCCAGCCCGGTCTTGACCGCCTGCTCGATGCAGAGCGCGTTTATGACCGGCAGCATGCCCGGAAACGCCGCATCCACCGGGCTGACCTGGGTGTTGGGCTCCGCGCCGAAGGCAGTGGCGGCGCCGGAAAACAACTTGGCCTTGGATGTCACCTGGGCATGGACTTCGAGACCGAGCACCGTCTCCCACGGGCCGGTCGTCCCCTCGATCAGGCTCATGCCGCACCCCCCAGGAAGCCGGAGGATTTTTCCAGCACGGCGCCGACACGAAACAAGGTCTCCTCATCGAAGGCGCGGCCAATCACCTGCAGACCGAGCGGCAGATCCTCGCCGTCCCTTCCGCACGGTACGGAAATACCTGGCAATCCGGCGAGATTGACGGTCACGGTAAAAACGTCATTCAGGTACATGGCAATGGGATCGTTCTCTTTTTCACCGAGCGCGAAGGCCGAGGACGGCGCCGAGGGCGTGAGTATTGCATCCACGTCCTCGAAGGCGCGGGTGAAATCATCGGCGATCAGGCGCCGCAATCTTTGCGCCTTGAGGTAATAGGCGTCGTAATAGCCGGCCGACAGCACATAGGTGCCGATCAGGATGCGTCGGCGCACCTCCTTGCCGAAACCTTCGGCGCGTGTGGCTTCGTACATATCGTCGAGCGACGGCTTATCGACCCGCATACCGAAGCGCACGCCATCGTAACGCGCCAGGTTCGCGGAGGCTTCGGCCGGCGCGATGATGTAATAGGTCGGTAACGCATACTTGGTATGCGGCAAGCTTACCTCGCGAACGACCGCCCCTGCTTCGACGAGCCACCTTCGCCCCTGTTCCCACAGGGCCTCGATCTCGCGGGGCATGCCGGGGATCGTATATTCCTTCGGAATACCGATTCGCATTCCCTTCACGCTCTGTCCGATCGCGGCGCGAAAAGGCGGAACCGGGCGCTCGGCCGAGGTGGAATCCTTTTCATCGTAGCCGGAGATGGCCTCGAGCATAATCGCGGCATCCTCGACCGTCTTTGTAATCGGGCCCGCCTGGTCAAGCGAGGACGCGAAAGCGACGATTCCCCAGCGGGAGCATCGGCCATAGGTGGGCTTGATACCGACCGTTCCGGTCAGCGACGCGGGCTGGCGGATCGATCCGCCAGTATCGGTTGCGGTAGCCGCCATGGCGATGTGGCTCGCCACCGCCGCGGCCGACCCGCCCGAGGACCCGCCCGGGACGAGTTGGATATTGCCATTCGACCGGCGACGATGCGGATTGATGACCGGACCGAAATAAGACGTGGCATTCGACGATCCCATCGCGAACTCGTCCATGTTGGTCTTGCCCAGCATGACGGCGCCCTGCGCCCATAGCTTCGCCGTCACCGTCGATTCATAGGGAGGATGAAACCCCTCCAGGATATGCGATCCGGCGGTGGTCATCACGCCCTTGGTACAGAACAGATCCTTTATCCCCAGTGGGATACCTTCGAGGATTCCGCGCGGCTCGCCCGAAACAAGCCGCCGGTCGGATTCCTCGGCCATTTCCAGGGCGCGGCTTTCCGTCTCGGTGATAAAAGCATTGAGGTGGCGGCATTCCTTCATCGCAGCCAGATGCGCTTCTGCCAGGGCGCGGGCGGTGAAGTCCTTCCTCCGCAGCCCCTTCTCCGCGGCGGCGATCGTCAGTTTCGTGAGCGCGCTCATTCCACCACCTTAGGCACGGTGAAGAAGCCATGGGTCGCCTGCGGAGCGTTGGCAAGAATGTCCGCTTGGCAATTGCCGTCGGTGATCTCATCGGGACGGCTGTGATAGACGCCGCCTTCATCCTCGAAAAAGGGGCGCACGGACGAGGTATCGACCTCATTGAGCTGCTCGACCCAGGTCAGGATGCCATTCAATTCCTGTGCCATCGCAGCCCTCTCCTCGGGCGCGAGCGCGAGCCGCGCCAGGCGGGCAACCTTCGCCACCGTTTTTTCATCGATCATGGGTACCTCGGGAAAGAACCTAGCAAAAACGTGCCTAGCGCAACAAGCGCGAAAGGGCCAGCACACCGAAACCCACCATGAGGGCGCCGGCCAGGCGATTCATGAAGGCCAGTCCTTCGGGCGAAATCCGATGGCGGATCATGCCTACACCCTCGCTCAGCATCAGCCACCATGTCGAAGAGCCGATGAAGATCGCGCCGAGAAGAACCGGCAAGGCTGAAAAGCGGATCTGCTTCAATCCAGCAAAGCCCGCGAAAATTGCGATGAAGGTGAATATGGTAATCGGATTGGCCAGGGTCAGGATGAAAGTGGTGAGGAAATCGGCAATCAAGCCTTCCGGCGTCGGCTTTTCATAGGTTCGGATCTTGGCGGGACGCAGGACGAGAATGATCCCCAAAATCGCCACGACCACGGCCCCGCCGGTTTCTATGGAATGGCGATGGTTGGTGAGAAACTCATGGATGACGCTCAGGGAAAAGGCGCCGACCGCCGCGAAAACTGTGTCGGCGCACGCAGCACCTAAACCTGCACAGAATCCCGCCACGCGGCCGCGCTCGAGCGTCAGCCGAATGCACAGGACCCCAATAGGTCCGACCGGCGCCGCGACGACGAAGCCGATGCCTATTCCTTTGATAACCAACCACAGATTGGTAAGAATAAAGGCCGCCACGTCTCCCCCATGCCCCTGGTCCCTGCGCTTATACGTTGCGGCGAGTCCAAAGAAAAGATAGCATGAATCCATGCGGATTCTGTTTGCCTTGAGTGTTTTTTTTCTTGGCCTCTCCTTCGCGTACGCGCAATCGGAAGCTCCCGGCGGGGGCGCGCTCGTCGATACGCCGGCGGAGATCCATGCGGTGCTCGACAACCTCACCATCTATGGACGTTATGTCAGCGGGGAGGATTGGATCGAGTACCACCTGCCTGACGGGCGCACCGCTTATTGGGAAAAAGGCTGCACCCATCCGGGGAAATGGTGGATCGAGGATACCGGCCAGGTCTGCTATTCCTATCGCGATTATAATGACGGGCGGCCTAACTGCTTCCTGATGTATCGTTCAAAGAACGGTATCATGTTCGCGGTTGGCGTCGGCAAAGGCACGCAACTGGCGTCGTCCAGCACAAAGCTCGCGCAGGGCAATAGCGAGCATCTGCCGATCTCCGATAACAAGCAATGCCTGGGCGCTTAAGGGCCTAGCGCCAGTCCGCCTTCGGATTGTTCACGACCGCCGGCGCCAGCGCCAAGCAATAAATATTCCGCGCCCAGAGAGTCTTGCAGAAGTTGCCGGCATCGGTCTGGGAAAGGCCGGACACGACCAAGTCATGGCGAGTCTCTCCTTCGAATGCCCGTCTGACGATCCGTGGTTCACGCGCCAGCGCATGCCCCGCCCGGCTCTTGAGATCGCTCAGGAATTTTTGCGCAAGCCCACCTGTGGGAAAAGATCCCAAGATGGCAGCCCAGGAAGACGTCCCGCGTATCGTACCGCCCGCCCCTTCCGCGCAGCCGGCATGCCCAAGAATATCTGGAGGCGAATCCTGCTCATCCGAAGCCGTGGTGATGGGATCCGCGATGTTCGGATGGGCCTCGCCTCCCGTTTCGGTAAATCCTTTATTGAGGAGCTGGCGCATCCGGCCGAGCCGTTCAGTCGGGTCGGTGCCGCCCAGCACCACGCCTATCAGCCGCCGCTCGCCGCGATGGGCGCTGCCGATGAGATTGTAACCGGATGCGCAGGTAAAACCCGTTTTCATGCCCTCGGCGCCGGGATAGTTGGCCAGCATCGGATTGATGGTACGGATCACCTGGCGGCCCAACCGGGCCTCCCGCCGGGCGAAATACATATAATAATCGGGGAAATCGGTCCGCAGGCGATAAGCGAGCAAGGCCAAATCATGAGCCGTGCTGATTTGGCCTTGATTGGGCAGGCCGGTAGCGTTGGCAAAATGGGACCGGTTCATGCCAATTCTCGCGGCCGCCTCGTTCATGCGTTCCGCAAAGCGTTCTTCGCTGCCGCCTGCCAGCTCGGCGAGCGCGCTTGCCGCATCATTGGCCGAGATGAGAATCGTCGCGGCGATCGCTTCTTCGATGGACAGGCGTGCGCATACCGGCAGGCCTGTGCTGTTGGTCGATTGGCCCACCGCCCGCGCCGACAAGATGACCCGATCGGTGAGAGAAAGCCTTCCCGCGCGCAAATCACCGAAAATAACGTATAAAGTCATGACCTTGGTCAAGGAGGCCGGCCGCCACTGCGCATTGGCGCGGTGCGCAGCCACGATGCGCCCGCTTCCCGCATCGATCAGAATGTCCGCAGGCTCAACCCGCGCAAAAGTTTTCTGACTCAAGGCCAGAAAAAAAGCGGCGGCAAGAAAAACCAGCCAGGACCGTGTAGAAAAGAAGGGACTATGGAAAATCCGCGGCGATCCCTTTAAAAAGAGGCCGGACGAACGAGGCTGGGACATGCGGCGTATATACCTGATTTTATTTGTTTTCGCAGCTTTCGCGATGAGCGGCGCGGCCCGCGCCGATTTCGACGCGGGCGTAGCCGCCTTCAAGAAGGGTGATTTCGCCAGTGCCTTGCGCGAATGGCAGGCCGAGGCAGAACAGGGCAATGCCGATGCCGCCAATGCCATCGGGGCTCTCTATGATCGGGGACTCGGCGTTAAAATCGACCACGGAGAAGCCTTCAAATGGTACAGCCAGGCCGCCGCCGCCGGGCATGCGGTCGCAATGCGCAATCTCGCCAATCTCTATGCCATGGGTCATGGCGTACCCTACGATATCGCGCAGGCGAAATCCTGGTATGGAAAGGCGGCAGGCCTTGGCGATGCGGTCGCTTCGCAAAAGCTCGCCTTGCTCGACCATCTCAGTCAGCAATCGGCGGACAGCGCGGCGCCGGCCGCCTTACCGCTGGCGATCCAGGGACCGGTCATTCCGGTCAAAGGCCCCCGGCCCTACGTGGCGCCCCGCCCCTTTGGCCTGGCTTCAAACGAGGCACCCGCACCGGCCACACCGACGCCAGTACCTTTACCGGTCACGGTGCGTGCTCCTACCTCCGACACCTCGCCGGCATCGCCTCTATCCGCGAGTTCGGCATCTGGTGCGGCATCGCCGGCCGAGATTCCGTTTCAGGTCCAGAGTCCGGGCAAGCCGAGCGGTCCCGCTATCAAGGCCGCGCCAGTCCCCAAGGTCAATGAGGCGACCCTCGTCGCCCCGCCTGCGCTATCCACCACCCCCGCCGATTCTCCGCAAAGCGTCTCTTCTCTGGAAATCGCCGGCGATAAAAAGGATTCCGATACGCTTGCCGCGCCGCCGCAGCAGCAGGCGAGCCTCGGACAACCCCCTGTACTAGCTCCTTCTTCCGCGCTGGCATCTCCGCCGGGAGATAATTGGATCCTCGGCCAATGGGAGGGCCCCTCTCTTGGCTGCCCACCCAATGGCGGCCTGGAGTTCCGGCCGGATGAGGCCGACACGTTCCTGGATGGACGGATTGCCATCCAGGAAAAGGCCATCTACGCCATGGATGGCGATAAAGTGACCGTCAAGACCAAAAGGCCGGACGGGACGGTACAGACCTATGTCTACCGCCGCACCGCCCCCGATCGTTTCGTGATCGAGCAGGTTCCCGATTCCATGCCGCAATCGCTCATAGGTGCCGAACACAAAAAATGCCCCGTTTAGTGGCCGACGTGGCCGTGATCCTCGCCGACCGCGCGGGTGACAACGCGCAGCTTGTCGCGCTCGGCAAGGAGCTCACGGCACTAGGCTTGAGCGTCGCTACATGGCAGTGGACTGGCAGCGGGCTCGCGGCGGGCGAAACCGCGCGGCTGCTGGTGACGGCAGATCATCGCGCCGCCAGAACGGCCATCGCTCTGAAAAGGCGTGACCCTCAACTCAGGCTGGTGCATATCGGACGCCCAAGGAATGCCTTCCATTGGTTCGATCTGATCATCGCCCCGCCGCATTTCGCTCTTCCTTCTTTTTCCAATGTCCTGCCGGTCCTGCTGCCTTTGGGCGGCGGCGCGCCGGCTCCGGCGGAGACTTCCGGTCAGCCCTTGCCGGAAAAGATCGCATGCCTGATCCTGATCGGTGGGGGGGTGCGAAACCTTGCGCTCGATATGCCGCAGATGCGCCGCCTCCTGGATGAGGTGACCACGCGCCGCGTCCAGCCCGGGGCGGGACAGATCATTTGCCTCACTTCCCCGCGCACGCCACCGGCGCTTTCCCAGGAGATTGCTTCCTACATCGCGCGCGCCCGTCCGGAAATACGGTTCATCCCCTATAGTCCCGATGGCACCAACCCTTATCCCCGGCTGTTGGCGCTTGCCGATGAAGTCATTGCCACCAATGATAGCGCCTCCATGCCTGCCGACGCGGTCCTGCTCGGAAAAAGGCTCTCGATTTTCCCCCTTCGTCCCCGTGCAGAGGGGTGCCTCGGCCGCGCATATCAGTATGTCCGGCCCCTGCGCGCTATGACACGGCGCTATCGGCGGCGACGGAAAGCCCAACTGTCGCCCGATATAGGAGACCGGTTGGTGGAATGGCTGATTTTTCGTGCGATCGTTCGCCCACGCCGCGAACCGGACGCCTTCACGGAAGCGCTTGTCGCGGCTTCTCTTGCCACGATCTATCCCGATCCCGGCAGGGCACCCGCAAAACCCTGGGTACCAGAGATCGCGGCGGTAGCACGCCGCATCCATGAGTTGGCGGGACGATGACCGCGACCCTCTGGCTGCAATATGGCCGCCATCGGGGCGATAATGCGCAACTCGATGCGCTGGGAGCTTTGGTGCGCGAGCGCCTCGCCTGGAAGACGGTGCCCCTTTTCTCCGAAACTGTCCCGGCGCCGCCTTGGCCGGATGCCATTGCCGGTGTCGGATACCGCACCGTCAAGACTGCGCTCGAAATCAAGAAAGCCGCCGCGAACCGCACCCGTGCAATTCGTCTCGGGCGGCCCCGTCATGCCTATCGCGCTTTCGACCTGATCGTTACCACCAACCAATACGGCCTGCCGCCCGCGCCGCATCTTTTGACGCTCACGGTCCCGCTCGCCCAGCGTGTCGGGACGGTACGGGATCCGTCGCTGGTGGCTGGTCTGTCTTCCCCTTATCATTTGCTCATTATCGGGGGACCATCGAAAACGGTGGTTTACGACCGCCCTGTACTCGACCGGCTCCTGGCGGCCGCGGAGACGCATCGAAAGGAACGTGGTGGATCGCTGCTAATCGTCACGTCACCTCGTACGCCGGGATCGTTGAGCGCCGCCCTCGAACAGGCAGGGAAAGACAGCCGCGTATGGCAATGGCAACCGAGCGGAGACAACCCCTACCGCGATTTGCTCGCCCTCGCCGACGACGTCCTCTGCAATGGGGATTCGGCCTCGCTGATGGCGGATGTGTTGCGTCAGGGCAAGCCCCTCTATCTTCAGCGGCCAACCAATCGCCGGAGCGCGATCACCTCCGTCGATGGCCTGTGGGATAGGGCACGCCACCGCGCAAAGCTCGGGCGGATGCCCGACGCCCTCGACGAGTTCATTTATTTTCTGGGCCGGGAGGGCGTTCTCACCAGTAGGCGGCGCATGGATTGGCTGACCGACGATCTGATCGATGCCGGCTATGCGGGCGAGCTCGGAAAGAGTTCGCCCTCCGCTCTTCCCCCCTTCGCGGAGGAGGAAGCAATGCTGCTTAAAAGACTCGCCATCCTTTGCCCGCCGACCGTTTAGAATTTGTGGGCCGGGTCGGGACCGTCCGGTTTCGCGCCATCGCCACGCCCAGGAGCAACAACCCAGCCAGCAGCACCCAGACGCCCGGTCTTAGGCCATGGGTGAAATGGAGATTGGCCAGCAAGATACGCCCGGCCGGTAGCCTGGAGAAAACGGCGTAATAGCCGGCCTCGGAAAGGCTCGTCGCCAGGCCGCAGCCGGCCGTAAGGAGAAGCAGGCATAGCGTGCTCCGTGCGTGCGAGCCCAACAGGCGGTACGCCATGAGCCAGGCGAAGAATCCGGCCAGGAGAACGGGTTGATAAAGGTTCAGCCCGGTCTGGAGGAAAAAATGCAGCAGGGACAGGGCGGCCACGGCATAGACGGAATTATGCAACTTCTGCCACCTCTTGCCGCCCAGGTGCCGCGCGGCTTCGTCCGTCGAGGTCACGGCGAGCGCCACGAGACCGATGAGCGCGACGGCGCCGATGGTAAGATAAAAGCGCAGGATCGTCTCGGTCAGGACATAGGTCCAGCGAAAGCCATTGTCCCAGGCGAAGGCGGAAAGGTGAAGCAGTCCATAAAGACAGGCCGCGACGCCCACCATGCGGCGCAGGCCAATCAAAGCGGGCCAGCGCAGGAGCTGGCGCAGCGGCGTGATCGCCAGGGAAATGAGCAGCGCACGCAGCGCCCAATCGCCGCTTTGCGCGATCAATTCATTGGCGGGGCGCAGGCCCAATCCGCCGCTCATCCAGAGCCAGGCGAGAAAACAGGCCGGGGCGATCGTGCCCGCAAATCCGACAAGCCGCAGCCAGGATAAATGCCCCAGCCGATCCGTCCAGGGCAGGAAAGATCCGAGCGGCAGTCTATTCCCCGTAAGGGATCCAGATATTCTTCACCTGTGTGGCCTGACGCAGGAAATGGCGTCCTTCAGACTGGCGGTTGTCGTGCCAGTCGAAGGCGCGTCCCCGATTGGTGAAGGTACGCTTGAGGTTCTCAGCGGCGCGGCGTTCGATGTCGGCCCCACCATCGCGCGAACCGAAGTACCACAGCGCGTCCACCGCCTGATGATCGGCAAGGACGCAAGCGAGTTCTTCACGGTCGCCGGTCACGATATTGATGACCCCCGCCGGTACGTCCGAGGTTTCGATGACCTGGTAAAGGGCGGTCGCCGCGAGCGGCGCCAGCGGCGATGGAACCGCCACCACGCGATTGCCCATCGCGATGGCAGGCAGGGCCAGCGACATAAAGCCGAGCAACGGCGCCTCGTCTGGGCAAGCAATACCCACGATCCCCATCGGTTCGTTCATGGCGAGCGCCACGCCGCGCAGCGGGGGATTGTGCACCAGCCCATCATACTTATCGGCCCAGGCCGCGTAGGCGAAGCAGCGTTCCAATGATTTTTCGACCTCGCTTTTCGCTTGCCTGGCCGGAGCGCCACCCATCCGCGCCAGCAGCGCCGCGAACTCATCGCGCCGCTCGGCAAGATTTTCCCCGAGATAATAGAGGATCTGCGCCCGTCCATGGCCGGACAGGCTCGCCCAGCCGCGCTGGGCCAGCGCCGCCTCGACCGCGTCGCGGATATCCTTGCGGTTACCTTCGCCCGCCTCGCCCATCCGTTTCCCCTGCGGGTCAAGAATCGTGCGGCTGTACCCGCCGTCGGGCCGGACCTGGCGACCACCGATGAAAAGCTTGGATGTCCGATCGATCGAGACAATTTCCGCTCCGTCGCCTGCCCCGCCTGGTCCAATCAGGGGCTTTTTCCGTTTTTTTGCCGGAAGCGCGGCCTGAGTCTTTTCCCAGTTGGGCTTGAGATATTCCCACATGCCCTCTATGCCGCCCTCGCGGCCGAAACCGCTTTCACGGTAGCCGCCGAACCCCACCGAGGCATCGAACTGGTTCGTGCAATTTACCCATACGACGCCGGCCTTGATCTTGGGCGCCATGTCAAGCGCAAGATTGATGTTCTCGGTCCAGAGCGAAGCGGCAAGCCCATAGGGCGTGTTATTCGCGATCTCTACTGCTTCCGCAGGCGTGCGGAAAGTCATCGCGGCGAGCACAGGGCCAAAGATTTCGACTTGCATCACCGTCGAGGCTGGCTGGACGTCGGTCAAGAGAGTCGGCGGATAAAACCAACCTTCGGTCGGACAGGACCAGCTCGGCTGCCAGATGGCGGCGCCTTCACTCACGCCCTGCTTAACCAGCGCGTCGATGCGCTGCCACTGCACCGCCGCGACGATTGCGCCGATATCCACGGCCTTGTCGAGCGGATTGCCGATGCGCAGCGTTTCCATCCGCGCGCGAAGCTTGGCGATCATGCGCTCGGCGATGCCTTCTTGCAGAAGCAGGCGCGATCCGGCGCAACAGACCTGGCCCTGGTTGAACCAGATGGCGTCCACTACGCCCTCCACCGCGCTATCGATATCGGCATCGTCGAAAACGATGAAAGGCGATTTGCCGCCCAACTCGAGCGAGAGCTTCTTACCCGTTCCAGCAGTGGCGCGGCGGATCAGCCGGCCAACCTCGGTGGAACCGGTGAAGGCGATCTTGTCGATGCCGGGGTGATCGACAATGGCCGCACCCGTCTCGCCCTCGCCCGTGACAATGTTGACGACGCCCTTGGGCAATTCCGCCGCCTGACAGATCTCGGCGAAGGCCAAAGCGGTCAGCGAAGTAAATTCAGCGGGCTTCAGAATCACCGTATTACCCGCCGCCAGCGCTGGCGCGATTTTCCAGGCGAGCATGAGCAAGGGGAAATTCCATGGAATGATCTGGCCGCAGACGCCGACCGGCTCCATGTCCTTGAGCTCGCTCTCGAGAAGCTGCGCCCAGCCGGCATGGTAGAGAAAGTGCCGCGCGACCAAGGGAATATCGATGTCGCGCGTCTCGCGGATCGTCTTGCCATTGTCGAGCGTTTCGAGCACCGCGAGGAGCCTCGTATGTTTCTGGATATGGCGTGCCAGCGCATAAAGATACTTGGCGCGGCCAAACCCACCCAAGGCGGCCCAGCCGGGCTGCGCCTTGCGGGCGGCCTTCACCGCGGCATCCACGTCCTCCTTGGAGCCGAGCGCCACATCGGCAAGCTTCTTCTTGGTGGCAGGGTTGACGCTGTCGAAATATTTGCGCCCCGGCCGCCACGCGCCGTTGACGAAATGGCCGAACTTGCGCCCGTGGCGGTCGAGCCAGGCCTGGGCCTCGGCGCTCGCCTCGGGGGCCGGCCCGTAATCCAGGGAGTGAAAGAGCGCGGCGAGATTGGTTGCCATGGATTCTCCTGAGCTAAACGAGCGGCTGGTGATTGTAGGCGGCGTAGCGGCCGGTGGCATAATGATCGAGCTGGCGCTCGATATCCGAGAGCAGGGTCGAAGCGCCGAGCCGGAAAAGCGTGGGCTCCTGCCAGGCCCGGCCTAATTCTTCCCGCATCAGGATCAGCCAATCGAGGGCCTGCTTGGCCGAGCGGATCCCCCCCGCCGGCTTGAAGCCGACATCATGGCCGGTCAGCTCCTTGTACTGCCGGATTGCGCGGGTCATGACCAGACCGACCGGCAGGATGGCATTCACGTCTTCTTTGCCGGTCGAGGTCTTAATGAAATCCGAGCCGGCCATCATTGCCACCATGCTGGCGCGCGCGACATTGCGCAGCGTGCCGAGCTCGCCTGTGGCGAGGATGGTTTTCATATGGGCCGCACCGCACGCCTCGCGGCACTGGGCAACTTCTTCGTAGAGCGCCCGCCAATTTCCGGTCAGGACGTGGGCGCGGGTGACCACGATATCGATTTCCTGCGCTCCCGCCTCCACCGCAGCCTTGATATCGGCAAGTCGCGTCGCCATCGTCGATAGGCCTGCCGGAAAGGCCGTCGCCACCGAGGCCACCGGGATGCCCGACCCTTCCAGCGCGCGCACCGCCGCGCCCACCATGGTGGGATAGACGCAGACCGCGCCTACGCGGAGCGCGAGCGCCTCGATCCCGAGCGCGTGGACGAGATCCTCGCGCAGCGGGTGGCGAGCCTTGGCGCACAAGCGGGCTACCCGGCCGGGCGTATCATCGCCCGAGAGGGTGGTCAGATCCGTGCAGGCAATCGCTTTCAGGAGCCACGCCGCCTGCCAGTCTTTCTTCACGGTGCGGCGTTTCGGCAGGCTTGCCGCGCGCCGCTCAATCGCGCTCAGATTGGCGCGGCAGAGATCGACCAGATCGGGATCGAACGGCCGGATTGGATTGCGCGCATCCTTGTCGGCCGGCACCACCGTCAAGGTCGGCTTGTCCTGTTTTGATGCCTGAATCGCCGCCATCGTTTCTCCCATCGCCCGGTCCGGGCGGAATCATAGCCAAGCATGTGGGCAGACGCCAGCGCCTTATGCCGCCCCTTCCGCCCCGGTCCGGCTAAAAAACGCCGCGGTTACGGACACGTCTGCCTGGGCCAGCGGTTCACGGAGCGATCTGGAAAGAGGTGTATCGTGCGGATCGCCAAGGGCCTCGGCTTTTTCCTGTTCTGCCTGCTGCTCGCCACGACGGCGCGGGCCCAGGACAGATACGTTTTCAATACCGGCTTCTATGTGCAGTTGACCGGCCTGGCGATCTTTCCCGAGGATTTGCGGGCCTTCTCGCGTTTCGATGGGCTGACCGGCCAGGTGACTGCGGATTACGATACTGGCTGGGGCGTGGGCATCGAGGGGGGCTATCGCTTCGCCAACGGCCTGCGCCTGCAATCGGAATTCTTCTATGGCCGCACCCGCTTCGACGATGTCCGGGGCCGCGTGCATGTACGCAACCTCTTCGGCGAGGCATCCGTCCGCGGCAGGGCCGAGCTGGGCCGCAACCGCTTCGAGACATTCAACGGCACCGAGGGGCTCTTCTATGATTTCAATACCGGCAGCATGTTCATCCCCTACCTGGGCGCGGGTATCGGCGGCGTGCATAGCGATTTCTACGGTACGCCCGATCTCAAGAAGACCAGCGACACGAGCTTCACCGCTTTCGGCGAAGTGGGCGTCGAGGTCAAGGTCGCCGAACGGCTGAGCCTAGTCCCGGCCTACCGCTTCCAATGGATCGATGACGGCACCCGCCACATCGAGGACACCCGGTTCCACGAGGCAACCCTCGGACTGAGGTGGTATTTTTAGGGTTGTGTTTTACCCTCACCCGCTCGCTGCATTAGGGACCTCCTCCCATCAAGGGAGAGAGGAACGGCCGCGGCTTTCGCCCTCAACACAATCGAAAAAAAAGAGCCCCTTCGGCTGTCCGAGGGGACTCTTTTAAGCAAGTCTTATGTCCTGCAGGAGGGCGGCGCTAGCTCAATGCACCGCGCTCCACACCTTGCGCTTGGCGGCGTAGGCCAGGCCGGTGGCGATCAGCAGGAAGAGCACCGCGCGGATGCCGTATCTGTGACGCTCTTCGAGGTGAGGTTCTGAGGCCCAGCTCAGGAATTGCGCGACGTCGCGGGCTTGCTGGTCCAGCGTGGCGGGCGTGCCGTCTTCATAGGTCACGCTATTGTCCTGCAGCGGCGGCGGCATGGCGATTTGATGCGCGCCCCTGGTGAAGGCCCGGTTGTAATGCATGTTTTCCGCAACCGTCACCCCGGGGGGCGGATTGGTATAGCCGGTAAGCAGCGCGTAGATATAGTCGGCGCCTTCATGCCCGACAAAACCCTTTCCCGCGCGCGATTTGGCGATCAGCGACAAATCGGGCGGCAAGGCCCCGTTATTGGCGGCACGTGCGGCCTGCTCATTGGCAAAAGGCGCCTTGAAGCGGTCGAAGGGCTTGCCGGGACGCTCGAACATCTCGCCCTGGTCGTTCGGCCCGTCGGGCACCTGCACCTCGGCGGCGATCTGCTTGATCTTGTTCTCGTCGAACCCGATACCCGCGAGCTGGCGGTAGGATAGCAGGCTCATGGAATGGCAGCCGGAACAGACCTGACGATAGACCGTAAAGCCACGCTGCAAGGCCGGCCGGTCGTACTGGCCGAAGACACCCTGGAAGGACCATTGCTGGCGCGGCACTTCGTGCGTCTCCTCCGGATCGGCAAGGACGAACAGCACGGTTCCGATGCCGACCAGGGCGGCCAGCGCCGTCAGAAAGATGGTACCCTTGCTCATCATTTTGCCTCCGCCAGCGCTTTTCGCTCGTGATCAAGCACGGGCTTGCCGATCGACAGCGGCAAGGGCTCGGTGCGCTCGAATACCGACAAAAGCGGCAGGATGATAAAGAAATGCGCGAAATACCAGAAGGTCGCAATCCGCCCGATAGTGACCAGCGGGAGGATGAGACCGGATGCATGCTCCGCCTCACCCGCGCTCAGGATCTGCAGCGAGAATGGCGCCCAGGACGCATCGGGGGGGTATTTGCCGACCAACAGCAGCACGACGCAATCGCACACAAACAGCCAGAAGAAGCGCCGGAATGCCGGGCGGAACCGCGCCGAACGCACCGGAGAACGGTCGAGCCAGGGTAGGATAATAAGCACCAAAACCGAACCGAACATGGCGATCACCCCCATCAGCTTGTTGGGGATCGAGCGAAGGATTGCGTAATAAGGCAGAAAATACCATTCCGGCACGATATGCTGGGGCGTGGAGAGCGGGTTGGCCGGGATGAAATTGTCCGGATCACCTAGCGCCACGGGCGCCCAGAACAGCCACACCGAATAGAAGATCAGGAACACGCCCAGGCCGAACAGGTCTTTCGACGTATAATAGGGGTGGAAGGGAATCCAATCCTGTGGCCCCTTCATATCGATGCCGATCGGATTATTGGAACCGAACCGGTGCAGCGCCAAATAATGCAGCGCCACGACCCCCACGATGGCGAAGGGCAGAAGATAATGCAGGGCATAAAACCGGTTGAGGGTCGGATTATCGACGGCGAACCCGCCCCACAGCATGGTAACGATCTTTGGACCGATCCAGGGAAAGGCAGAAAACAGGTTGGTGATCACGGTGGCGCCCCAAAAGCTCATCTGTCCCCAGGGAAGCACGTACCCCATGAAGGCGGTCGCCATCATCAGGAGCAGGATCACCACGCCGAGTTGCCAAAGAAACTCACGCGGGGGTTTATAGGACCCGTAATATAATCCACGGAACATATGAACATAGACAACGATGAAGAACATCGAGGCGCCGTTCATGTGGACATAGCGCAGCAGCCACCCGTTATTGACGTCGCGCATGATGCGCTCGACCGAGTTGAAGGCCAGGTCCGAATTGGGCGTGTATTGCATCGCGAGGCCGACGCCGGTGAAAATCATCGCCGCCAGCATGAAAAGCGCGAGCGATCCGAAATTCCACCAATAATTCAGGTTGCGCGGGGCCATGTACTCATAGGCCTCATGGTGGAGATAGGAGAAGATCGGGAGCCGATGGTCGATCCAGCGGACGATGGGATTCTTGAACTGAGCAGACATGGAATTTCCTAGCCGATGCGAACCACGTGATCGTTTTCGAAACTATAATCTGGGACTTCCAGATTAGCGGGCGCCGGACCCTGGCGGATGCGCCCCGACGCATCATAGATCGACCCATGGCAGGGACAGAACCAGCCATTGTAGGGGCCGCGAGGCTCACCCACCTTCTGACCAAGCGGCACGCAGCCCAGATGGGTGCAGACACCCACCACCACCAGCCATTCGGGCTTCTTTACCCGATCCTGGTCCTTCTGAGGGTCGCGCAGGTCACTGAGCGGCACTTCCTCGGCGGCCTTGATCTCCTCGGGCGTGCGGTGACGGATGAAGACCGGCTTGCCGCGCCATTTTACGGTCAGGCTTTGGCCGAGCTCGACACGGGAAAGGTCAACCTCGATGGAGGAAAGGGCCAATACATCCGCCGAGGGACGCATGGAATTGATCAGCGGCCAAGCGGTCGCCGCGGCGCCCGCGACGGTTACGGCGCTCGTCGCGAGATATAGGAAATCTCGGCGGGTTTGTTTATGCGTATGATCCATCCCATCCTCTTTCTACACCGACGGCGGAATGTCAACCCGCCCGCGCGCACGCGCATTCGGGCCGCGCCGCGGCTTCATATAACGGAATTTACGCGATTTGCAAAGGCTCGCGCCATGGTAAGAAAACCCATGCGCATCATTCTCCACCAGCCGGATATTCCGCAGAATACTGGGGCCATTTTACGACTCGCCGCCTGTCTGGGCGCTGAGGTAGCGATCATCGGACCCCTGGGCTATACGCTCGATGACCGGCGCCTTGCCCGGGCGGGCATGGATTATGTCCAGTTGCTGTCCTGGAGATTCCACCCGAGCTGGGAAAGTTTTGCCGATACCCTTCGGCGTGGCCGCCTCCTCGCCTTCACCACCAAGGCATCGCGGGCTTATTTCGATTTCCCGTTCGAAGAATCGGACGAGCTGCTCTTTGGAAGCGAATCAGCCGGGCTGCCACCCTTTCTCCATGAAGCTGCCGACGACAGGCTGGTCATTCCGATGGCCGCCGGCGCGCGGTCGCTCAACCTTGCCATGGCCGTTTCTATCGTCCTTGCGGAGGCGCGGCGGCAACTGCACTATAATCGGTCATGACCGACAATCACCCCTATCCCATCAATCATCGCGACATCGCGGCACAATGGTTTGCCGATCTGCGCGACCGGATCTGCGCGGCGCTGGAGGAATGCGAGTGCGAAGTCACTCCCCAAGGCCAGTCCCAGGCAATGTTCGAACGGCGGGACTGGAATCGCCCCGGCGGCGGCGGCGGAACCATGGCACTCATGCGCGGCGGACGCGTCTTCGAGAAAGCGGGCGTCAATGTCTCGACCGTTCACGGGGAATTCAGCGAGGAATTCCGCGCGCAGATTCCGGGCGCGACAAGCGACGGGCGATTCTGGGCATCCGGACTGTCGCTAGTCATTCATCCCCGCTCGCCATTGGTCCCGGCCATTCACATGAATACCCGCCACCTGGCCACCCAGAAATATTGGTTCGGCGGTGGCATCGACTTGACTCCAGTTTTTCCCGACGCGCAGGACAGCACAGACTTTCACGCCGCGCTCAAGCGGGCCTGCGATGAGTTCGATCCCGCCTATTACCCGCGCTTCAAGGACTGGTGCGACCGTTATTTCTATCTTCCCCACCGCAAGGAACCACGCGGCATTGGAGGCATTTTCTATGATGATCTCTATACGGGAGATTGGCACAAAGATTTCGGCTTCACCAAGACAGTGGGCGAGACCTTTCTCGACCTCTATCCGATGCTGGTGCGCCGCCACTACCGCAAGCCTTGGAGCGAGGAGCAGCGCCAGGCCCAGCTCGTCAAGCGCGGCCGCTACGTCGAATTCAACCTGCTCTACGACCGTGGCACGCTCTTCGGCCTCAAGACGGCTGGTAATGTCGAGGCGATCCTCATGTCACTCCCTCCGGAGGTGGCCTGGCCGTAATGTCATTCCAGGCGCTCTTGCCATTGCTGCTGGTTCACTGGACGGCGATGATCTCGCCAGGGCCTAATGTTTTGCTGGTCACCCAGACGGCCGTCTCGCGTTCGCGTTTCCATGCGCTGGCCGCTGGCGCGGGAATTGCGAGCGGCGCTTTCCTATGGTGCCTGGCAACGCTCACCGGGCTTGCCGTGTTATTCGCTTCTTTTCCCTGGATGCAGTGGGGCCTGCGGATCATGGGTGGCCGGTACCTCTGTTATCTCGGCGCGCGCTTGTTTTGGAACGCCGCGCAAACATTGGTTCCCATGAAGTTGGAAAATGCTTTTTCCTATCCGCGTTGCTATGCCCAGGGATTGGGAACGACGTTGATCAACCCTAAATCCGCGGTGTATTTCGCGGCCATCCTGCCCTCGTTCCTCCCGCATCGATCGTCGCTGGGCTCCGCGGCTTTTGTCCTCGCGCTGCTCTCCGTTAGCTCGCTGCTCTGGTACGGCCTCCTCGCGGTCGGTTTCTCGCATCGCTCCATTTGTGATTTTTATCTCCGCATCAAGAAAGGCATCGACCGCAGCTGCGGATTGCTTCTCGGCGGTTTCGGAATCACATTGCTTTTGATCCGATAAGGGTACGCAAATAAGCGAGGCATTCCGCCCTGCCCGGTCGAAAATCCTCTCCGATCCACCAGCGCTCCACCCGGGCAAGCAAAGCGCCCATCTGCGGACCCGGCGCGACACCAAGATCGATCAAATGCTTCCCGGTGAGCGGAAAGGACGGCATCGCCCAGCCCCGCGCCCATGCGAGATGATTTTCCCAGCCTTCGGGTTGATCAATCAGCAGATGGTCAATGACCGGCGCAGCGCCTAACCAATACATCGCCGCGCGCAGCGCCGCATCGGTTGAGAGATCGGAGACGGCCTCGGTCATCGCTATGGCTTTCTGCTGGGCGCCCGACAGGCGGAGAATGGCGAGGGCCTTCGGCCTATCTATAGGCGCGATCACCGCGCACAGCCTCCGGATCGGACTGGGTGAAAAGCCGAGCCGCTCTTCCGCCGCTACCAGCCGTGCCAAGCGATCGATTCGAACCGCGCCAGGAAGGACATGCGCGATAATGCCGCGCTCGACCATCACCTGCCAAGTCGACACAACCCGCGGCGCTTCCAGCAGACGCAGAATCTCCGCGGTCACCCGTTCGGCCGAAAGCAAGACGAGATTTCCGGCAAGCCGTTCGGCCGCCGCACTCGCGTCCGGATCCGGCGGCCCTTCTCCATAAAAAGCATGAAATCGGAAGAATCGCAGGATGCGCAGATAATCCTCGCGCATGCGCATTTCGGGCTCGCCCACAAAACGCACCCGGCGGTTGCGCAGGTCATCGAAGCCGCCCACATAATCATGAAGTTCGCCATGGCGGTCGACAGAGAGCGCGTTTATCGTCAGATCGCGCCGCGCCGCGTCTTCGCGCCAATCCTCCGTGTAGATGACAACGGCATGGCGGCCATCCTGAGCGGTATCGCGCCGCAGACTCGTCACTTCAAAGGACTGGCCATCGACAATTGCCGTTACGGTGCCATGGTCGAGACCCGTAGGCCGCGCCTCGATGGCGGCCTCGCGGAGGAGCCGCATGGTCTGCTCGGGCGGATAGGGAACCGCGAGATCGATATCTTTCACCGGACGGCCAAGAAGCGCGTCCCGCACGCATCCACCAACCAGGCGCGCATTGGGCAGGACGTCCAGCAGCTTTGCCAGGGTGGGCGAAGCGAGAAGTGTCGCGAGCGCGGGCGTCACGTCCTCAGAAACTCAGCGAGATTGGCGAGCATGCCCGCCGTGGCTCCCCAAATGTAATAGGTCTGCCAAAGATACGCGTAGTAATAGCGGAGCTGTCCTTCAAAGAGATGTGAATCTTCCACCCGCGCATTGGGGTCGAGAATATGGGCGAGCGGCACGTCGAAAATCTCCGCGACCTCGAGCGGATTGGGATATAAGGCCGCGAGGGGATTGACGAAACCGACAATGGGATAAACGAGGAAGCCGGTGCGCGTCCGATAAGGATCGAGTTCGGCGATGATCTCCACGTGCCGCGGATCGAGACCAATTTCCTCCTGAGCCTCCCGCAGAGCAGTGCCGGCCGCATCCACATCGCCTGAATCGCGCCGCCCGCCAGGAAAGGAAATTTGCCCCGGATGATCACTAAGGTTATCCGTGCGCCGCGTAAGCAAAACCCGCACCCCCTCCGAATGGTCGAGAAGTGGAACTAGAACCGCCGCTTCGGTGAAACTCTTTCCTTCGGCGTGGCGCCATCCGGGATTGAGATCATGGTCACCGCGCAGGCGCGATACGTTTCTCTTGGCGAGAAGCTTTTCGATATCAGGGCGTCTCACGGTCGCTGCCAACGGAATAGCCAACGCCCTTGCTCCAGAGCATGCCCTCATGGCGCAGGGCGAGCGCCATGAGTTCATAATAGACCGGGCGATTGACCTTCGCTTCCAAATCCCGGGAGAGGCGCAGATAAGGAATGCCGCGCCGGAAGACGAGCGGATGATCTTCTCCAACCGCTACCCATTCATCAACATTGGTGCGAAAGTGAATTTGTTGCGCAGTAGTGCCTTCGTCTTCCACTGCAAGCTCGACCGCGAGAAAAGGCGCGTCCTCGACCTCGACTTCCACCCGTTCGACCGGCGTGGCCAGCCAATACCTCCCCCCGCGGTCTCGGGAAAGAATAGTGGAAAACAGCTTGACCAGCGCGGGGCGCGCAATCAGCGAACCGCGATAGTACCACGCACCGTCGGCGGCGATCCGCATGTCACGGTTCCCGCAGATCGGAATGGTTTCGAGATTGGACCAGGACGCTTTCCGCTCCGGGGTGGCATAACCGCTTGCACTCATGCCACACGATAACAAAAACATCATGGCATTGGAATGTCCTTGGAGCATGGAAAAACGAGTGTTAGGCTGACAAATCGAGGAGCATCATGGACGCGCAAAAAGTGGATATTTCTGAAAACGACTTGACCCGAGTCACCGAGCAATGGGAGCGAGTCCGCCACGCTCTAGGGCAGGTTATTTTCGGGCAGGACCAGGTAATCGAGCAGAGCCTTGTGACCATGCTGTCGGGCGGGCATGCACTCCTGGTCGGTGTGCCGGGTCTCGCCAAGACGCGCCTGGTCGAATCCTTGGCCGCCGTGCTCTCGCTGGACAGTAAGCGTATCCAATGTACACCCGATCTCATGCCTGCCGATATCATCGGCGCGGAGGTTCTGGAGGAACTCGATCACGGCAAGCGGCATTTCCGTTTTATCCCTGGGCCAGTGTTCAGCCAGCTTCTGATGGCAGACGAGATCAACCGCGCCAGTCCGCGCACGCAATCCGCTCTGCTCCAGGCGATGCAGGAACATAAAGTCTCGGTCGCGGGGCAGACTTATAACTTGCCCAGGCCATTTCATGTCATGGCGACGCAGAATCCCCTGGAACAGGAAGGCACCTATCCTCTTCCCGAGGCGCAACTCGACCGGTTTCTCCTCCAGATCGACGTACCCTATCCCTCGCTCGCCGCGGAACGGCATATGTTGATCGTGACGACCGGCAGCGCCGAATTTCCGATTCATGCCATGGTCCAATCCACGGATCTCGAATACGCCCAGCGCCTGGTGCGGCGCCTGCCGGTGGGCGAAAAAATCGTCGAGGCGATCCTGGACATGGTTCGCGCCGGGCGGCCGGAAGAGACCGATATCGCCGAAATCAAACGCCACCTCGCGTGGGGACCAGGCCCCAGGGCGGGGCAGGCCCTCATGCTGGCCGCGCGCGCGCGCGCGCTGCTGCAGGGCCGGCTCTCTCCGTCGCTGGATGACGTCGCGGCACTCGCTCCTTCGGTGCTGCGCCACCGCATCGCGCCGACCTATGCCGCCCGCGCCGAGGGCGTGACGCTGGCGTCACTCATCGACCGGCTGGTCGCCCGGCTTGGCTGATGGATTTCCACAAGGCCAGTAACGACGCCACGGCAGTAGCGGCGGTCCTCCCTCCGCTGATGCTGCAAGCGGTCCATATCGCCGCAACCATCGAACAGGGCGTGCACGGGCGCAGGCGCACCGGTCGCGGCGATTCTTTCTGGCAATTCCGGCCTTACTATTCCGGCGACGATATCCGGCGCGTGGATTGGCGGCAATCGGCCAAGTCGGATCGGCTTTTCCTGCGGCAAACCGAATGGGATGCGGCACAATCGGCCTATCTCTGGTGCGACCTCTCACCCTCCATGCGTTATGCAAGCGAACGCCGCTGGCCGGAGAAGCGCGACCGCGCGCTATTGCTCTGCTTGGGGCTCGGCCACCTGCTCATTCGCGCAGGAGAACGGATCGCCTGGTGGGACGGCGACAATCCTCCCGCATCGGGCTCAGGCGCGATCGAACGGTTGACGGCCGAGATCGCCGCCGCCAGAACCGCGAAGGAACTCCCCGATCCCGGCCGAGTCCCAGCGCATGCGCACGTGGTCATGCTCAGCGATTTTTTGGTCCCGCTCGGTGAACTGGCCCAGTTGGTCCATGCGCTCGCCGATCGCGATGTCCGTGGCCATATGGTTGCTATCAGCGATCCCGGCGAGGACACTTTCCCTTTCGCGGGTCGCATCCGCTTTCTCGGCTTCGAAGGTGAAAAAAGCCAGCTTTTCGGAAAAAGCGAGAATCTCAAGGACGAGTATCTCGCCAAGCTTCGCGCCCACCGGGAAGGGCTGCGCCAGATTGCCCGGAATGCGGGCTGGGGGATGTCCGTCCACCGCACCGACCGGCCCGCGCTCGAGGCATTGCTTGAGATGCATGCCTCCCTCGCCGATGCTTATGACCGGCGAGGCATGATCCGGGGCAAGACGTGATGCTCGCCAACCTTCTTTTTCTCGAACCTTGGCTGTTTGGCCTCCTCCTCATCTTGCCGGTGTTATGGTGGCTGCTGCGCATCATGCCGCCTGCGCCGCGGAAGGTACCGTTTCCCGCTATTTCCCTGCTGTTGGGTCTCAAGCCCAAGGAGGAGAGCGCCTTCCGTTCGCCTTGGTGGCTGCTCCTGCTCCGTCTTTTCCTCGCCGCACTGGTGATTGCCGCCTTCGCGCATCCGGTCTGGCAGGCGCGGATTGCCGAGCTGAGCCGTGGAAGTGAATTGATCTTGGTGGAAAACGACTGGGCGGCGGCGCGTCAATGGAATGCGCATGTGGCCTTGGCTCGGGAAGTCATCGAGGCCGCCGACCGTACGGGGCGTCCCGTCGCCCTGGTGCCGCTGGCGGAGAGCGGATCGCGGAACGCACCTGCGATCACCTTCGGTCCGGCGCGGGCGGCGCTCGTGGCGCTTGGCCAGATCCAGCCCCAGCCTTGGCTTTCCAATCGCGGTAATTTCATCGATCGCCTCCGCATGTCGAAGTTCCCCGCTTCGCTGCATACCACCTGGCTCACCAACGGTCTCGCCCAGGGCGAAGTGGACCGGAAGCTGCAGGATGCATTGAAAGGCCTGGGCGGACTCTCGCTTTATCGCGATGCACCAGGCGGGGAGTCTGCGATGATCCTCGCCAATAATTCCGATAGCCGCACAGTCACGATAGGGCGCAGCAACGCCACCTTTGCCCAAACCGTTCATCTTGTGGGCTATGATGCATCCGGCCACCCAATAATGGCCGCCGACATCGCGTTTGCCACAGGTGCAAGCAGGCAAAGCAAGACTTTGGACATTCCCTTCGAATTGAGCACTCGCTTGCACCATCTGGTTATCGAAGGGGAGCATCATGCGGGCGCCATATTCTTGGCAGGCGAACATGGCGGGGAGCGCGCCCTGGGATTCCTGAGCGTCAATCCCGAGGCGGATCGCCAGCCCTTTTTAGGCCCACTGTATTTTCTCGACCGCGCCTTAGAAGGCAGAGGAGAGATTCACGCCGGACCCGTCGATACGCTGCTGAGCCAACCCCTCTCACTCATCTTTCTGCCCGACAGTGCAACCCTGACCGAGGGGGATCGGTCATCCCTACGTGCCTGGGTTGAAAAAGGCGGAACCTTGGTGCGCTTTGCGGGCGAACATCTTGCCGAGCAGAGCGATGACCTGCTGCCCGTCCCCATCCGCCCGGGTGTCAGGGAAACAGGCGGAGATCTCTCCTGGACTAAAAACCTGGCCATCGCCGCCTTTAGGGAAGGTTCGCCCTTCGCCGGCCTGGCCGTGCCCGAGGATGTTCACATTAAACGCCAGATCGTCGCGGAGCCCGAGGCGGATTTGGGGGCAAAAAGCTGGGTAACGTTGAATGATGGGACACCCCTCGTCACCGCGGCTAAACAAGGCAAGGGTCAGCTCATTCTGTTCCACACCAATGCGACCGCGCAATGGTCCGATCTGGTTCTTTCCGGCGCTTTTGTTCAGATGCTCGAGCGCCTGGTGCAATCCGCCGCGGGCATCGAGACGCAGGTGACGAATGCGCCCAGGCTCGTTAATGCCGTGAGTATATTAGACGGGTATGGAACCCTTAATCCCGCAGGAGAAACGGTGCCACCCGTGACCCCAGCCCTTCTCACCTCTGGCCCCCCGGGACCCGAGGCCCAGCCCGGCCTCTATGGCGAACCCGGCCGCCTTGCGGCGCTGAATGCCAGCACCGGAATGCGCGAACCGCCCAAGGCGCTTGCGCTTTCTGGCCTGCAGACGATTACGCGCCAAGCAAGCATCGATCTCAAGCCGTGGCTGCTGCTCGCCGCGTTTGCTCTTTTCCTGTTCGACCTTGCCCTGTCGATTGGCCTCAGGGGGTTGCTCCAAGCGGGAGCATTGGGGACCATCCTATTCACCGGCCTATTCATGGCGCCGATAGCCTCGGCGCAACTTCTCGACCCCACCGCTATGGCACAGGTCATGCATCTCGCCTATGTGCGCACCGGCGCCACGGAGGTGGATCAGATATCGCGCGCAGGCCTGACCGGGTTGACCGGCGTCCTCGTGCAACGCACATCCGTCGACATCGGCGATCCGGTGGCCATCGATCCAGATACCGACGATCTGAGCTTTTACCCCCTGCTCTATTGGCCGGTGAGCGGTGCGCAGCGGACGTTGAGCCCGCAGGCCATCGCACGGCTCAATGCCTATCTCGCATCGGGAGGGTTGATTTTCTTTGACACGGCCGACCGTCCCCTCTCGAATCTGGCGCCAGGCGAGGGCGGGCCGGGCATGGCTCGGCTCCAGGAAATGGTGCGTGGCTTGGACATTCCACCACTGGTACCCATCCCCGCCGATCACGTTCTGGGCAGGAGCTTTTATCTTTTACGGGATTTCCCAGGCCGGTGGGCGGGTGGCAGCCTATGGGTCGAGCCACATAATAATGGTCGGCTCAACGATGGGGTGAGTTCGGTGTTGATCGGCAGCAATGATTATGCATCGGCCTGGGCGATCGACGAATTCGGCCGCCCCCTTTTTCCCGTGACGCCGGGCGGCGAGACCCAGCGAGAATACGCCTACCGCTTCGGCGTCAATCTCGTCATGTATGTCTTGACCGGCAATTATAAGACCGACCAGGTTCATGTCCCGGCCATCCTGCAGCGTCTCGGCCAATGATGCGTTTGGGCTCCTATCAGCTCAGCTTCGACTCGCCTCTGCCGGAATGGCTCGCTGTTATTCTGGCTGTCACGCTGTTGTCACTGGTTATCCTCGTCCTGTGGCGGCGCGGGATGGGCGGCGCGTGGCGCGCCTGCGCGGGTCTGCTGCTTCTGGTGGCCCTGCTGCAGCCCGCCCTCATCGAGGAGGAGCGGCGCGGGGAAAAGGATATTGCCTTGGTCCTGGTCGATCAGAGCCCCAGCAATAACATAAATGGCCGGCGGGAGCATACCACGCACATGCTGGCCGAACTGCGCAAGAAACTATCCGCGTTTCCCGATCTGGATGTGCGCGAGCGTATCTTCGGCGGAGAGCCGGATACCCGCGAGAACGGCACGCGTCTCTTCGAGAGCTGGCGCCAGGCTTTGGCCGATATAAAACCTAACCATCTTGCCGGGACGATCATCCTTTCCGATGGCCAGATCGCCGAGACGATCTCCGCCCCGCCACAGCGAGCCCCGGCTCACCTGCTCCTTACCGATACGACCATGGGCGTGGACCGCCATATCAAACTTCTCAGCGCGCCTGGCTTTGGCCTGCTGGGCAAGGAGATCACGCTCAAGGCGCGCGCCGAAGACCTCGGCTCGGTTGGGGGTGGACAGGCGGACCTGCATATCTCAATCAACGGCAAGGAACTACCCCCGCAGCGGATCACCCTCGGCAACGATATCGCCATCCCGCTCACCATTACCCAGCCGGGCACCAATATCGTCGAACTCAGTCTTCCTGCCGGTCCCCGCGAGATCACGACAATAAACAACCGGGCCGTTGCCACCATCCAGGGCGTGCGCGACCACCTCAAAGTGCTGCTCGTCTCAGGCGAGCCTTATCCGGGCGAACGGATGTGGCGTAATCTGCTTAAGTCGGATCCCGCGGTCGATCTGATCCATTTCACCATCCTGCGCCCCGCCAACAAACAAGATGCGACACCCATTTCGGAACTGGCGTTGATCGCCTTTCCCGTCGACGAACTGTTCGTCGAGAAACTCAAGGATTTCGATCTGGTCATTTTCGACCGTTTCCAGCATCTCGGCCTGCTCCCCGATGAATATTTCGAGGGGATTATCGATTATGTGCGTAAAGGCGGGGCGGTTTTTGAAATTTCCGGACCGAGCTCGGCCGGACCAAACGGGCTCGCGCGCACCCAGCTCGGTGAGATCTTGACCGCCCACCCGACCGGCGACGTACGTAATGAATATTATCGCCCCGACATTACGCCGCTCGGCCTAAAGCATCCGGTCACGGCGCCGCTCGATCATGATACCGCGCGCTGGGGCCGATGGGTGCGCGAGATCATGGCCGATGCGGGCGGTGGGCAGACTCTCATGAGCGGCATAGGCGGCGCGCCGCTGCTGGTTCTCAACCGCATAGACAACGGCCGTACGGCGCAGCTTTTTTCGGACCACCTATGGTTATGGCAGCGCGGTTTCGATGGCGGCGGACCTTATGCCGAGCTGATTCGGCGCACGATGCATTGGCTCATGAAGGAGCCAGACCTCGAGGAGGAAAATCTTCGGGCCAGCATTGCGGGGGAACGCCTCGTTATCGAGAGACAATCCATCGGCGATTCCGCCACGAACGTCACCGTAACCGAGCCCGATGGCCAGGCCCGAAACATCGCGCTTGCACCATCCCGCCCCGGTGTAATGCACGGCCAGGACAGCGTCGGTGAAGAGGGTCTTTATAAGGTCTCGGATGGTAAGCATATCGCCTTTGCCGCCAAGGGCAGTCTCGCCATCAAGGAACTGGAAGATCCTCGCGCCACGGAGCAGGTCCTAAAGATTCCGGTGGAAACCAGCGGCGGGCGCCTTTTTTCCTGGGATGACGGCGCCCTTCCGGAATTTCGTCGCACGGAGAAGAATGCGGTTCAGAGCGGGTCGAACTGGGCCGGGCTCATGCGGAATGGCAGCTATGTCGTTACGGGTTACCGTCAGGAGCCATTGCTTCCAGGATGGCTGGCCCTCTTGCTCATCATAGGCTCGGCGCTAATGGCATGGTGGCGCGAGGGGCGCTAAGCAGCGGGACCCTCATGAGAAAAGTGCGCCAAGCGCGGGCCGGCGATCTCTATCCTTTCTGAAGGAGATGTCGTAAAGCCGAGCATGACGAACAGGTCGGGCATGACGGCAGGAAGCCTGGCAGCCATTCCGCGGAACATCCTGTAGGTCGAACCGTTTGTAATTTATGCCTGTGTCGCTCCGCCGCGTGCTCGCCTGGTGCGCCTGGATTATTGGCGGCCTGACGATCGTCATTATCCTTGCCGTGGGCAGCCTTCTGCTTTTTTTCAATTGGAACTGGCTCAAAGGCCCCGCCATCGAACGGCTGAGCGCAGCCACGGGCCGCAAGATCGAGCTCGGCGATATCCAAGGACAGTGGGCCTGGGTTCCGCAAATCGAGCTTCGAGATATAAAAATAGCCAATGCGCCCTGGTCGAAGGACCCGGATATGCTGCGCGTGGGTCATCTGCGCTTTCATATCGACCTTGGCGAATTGCTCAAGGGGCGCATCGTGCTCCCCGACCTTGCTATCGATGATGCAAAGATGGTGCTCGAAAAGAATGCCCAGGGCGAGCCGAACTGGAAGCTTGGGCCAAGCGTGGCCGGTGCCGCGGTGAAGGCGACGGTGCCGACCGAACGGAGCACGGTCCCTTATGTAAATATGCTCTCCCTTACCAATGGTGAAATCATCTATCGCGACCCTGGCCGTCAAATAGACATCGATGCCAAGACCCGGGATGTCATGGGAACGGGAAGCACACAGATCCAGCTCCAGGGAACAGGCACGCTGCAGGGCAAGAAGCTCGATTTCACCATGAAGGGGGCCTCGCTTGCCGAGCTACGCACCAGCACCCGCCCCTACCCCATTTTTCTCGATGCGAAACTGGGCGACATCCACGTCAAGGTGGATGGCGTCCTGAACGATCCCGTCAATCCCGAAATCATGCAGGCCAAATTCGCCGCCTCGGGTAATAATCTCGCAGATATCTATCTCTTCACGCATATCCCCCTTCCGCCGTCGCCGCCTTATGCCCTGTCGGGCGATCTCAAACGGAACCACGACCACTGGGAGGTGGATCACCTCGAGGGCCGGCTGGGTGGCAGCGACATCGCGGGCAACGCAAGTGTGGATTTCGGAGGCGAACGGCCTCTTCTCAAGGCCGCGATTACATCGCACCGCCTCGATGCCAAGGATATGACGAGCTTCATCGGCGCGCCTCGCGACCGGCCCTATCCCACGAAAGCAGGCAATAAGATCATTCCTAACCAGCCGATCGATCTCGAGCGGCTGCGCGCCATGGACATGCGGGTGAGCTTTCGCGGGCAGGAGATTCTGGCCCCCAAACTGCCGCTCGAGAACATTACGGCATCCATCTCGCTCGACCGTGGGCTTCTGCGACTCGATCCTATCGCAATGGGCGTGGCGCAAGGTAAAGTGAGCGGCGCGCTCGTCCTGGATGGACGCAAAGACATTCCGCGCATCGAAACAAATCTGACCTTGAGCAATATTGCCCTGAAGCCTTTTTTCCAAAAGACCGCTACGAAAATGGCCGATGTCACGGCGGGCCATTTCGGGGGCAAGATCGCGATTGCCGGTAATGGGCGTACGCTTGCGGACGTTGCCGGTGATGCCAATGGACGTTTGACGCTCGCCATGGTTGGAGGAACGCTCGATCCCCTGATCGTCGAATTGATGGGATTGGATATTGGCCAGGCCTTGCTCGTCGCCGTTACCCCCACCAAACCCTATACCATTCGCTGCATGCTGGGGGATTTCAGCTTGAACAAAGGCGTGGCCAAAATCGAGGGGCTGGTGATCGATACCACTGATTCCAATATCTGGGCCACAGGCGCCATCGATCTGGGGCAGGAGAAGATCGATATCCATTTGAATTCCGACCCGAAGGACGTGAGTCTGCTATCAGCCAACGCGCCGGTCGCGGTGACTGGCTCATTCACCGGGGTGACGATTGCAGTGGACCCGACCTACACCGCCAATAAAAGTGGCATTGAAAAAGTCCTGGGTGCAATCGTCAATCCGATTCTTGCTGTCATTCCGTTTGTGGATTTAGGATTGGGGCAGGATACGGACTGTCGGCATTTCGATCCCCAGAGCAAGAAGCCCGTCCCGTCGAACGCCCCCAACGCCGCACCGCCCAAATAGGGCGGTGCGGGGAACAGCCGTCTTACAGGCGGGATAGTTCTGTGTTGTAGAGGGCGAGATAAGGCTGCGCTTCGGGACTACCACAGCCGTATTTTTCAACCAGGTCCCAGGCGTCCATTTTGGCCTGCTGGATGAGGCTGAGCTTGGTGCCTACGGTAAGATTATCACCAGCCTTACGGGCGATATAATCCGACATCTTATACCAGCTGCCCATCGATCCCATGCGCGTTTCATCATTGATTGTGGAGGAGCTGCACAACTCGGCTACTCGAATCGCCTCATGGTAGCGACCGAAATCCGCGGGTGTTGCTAAGGAGACTTTCGCCCCCACTAGACATGCCGCACAGGAAAGAGCGAAAGCCATTTTCTTTGTCATAATTATTTTCCTTTCCAACAAAAATGGGCGCTATAGTTTCTCCAGATTGCCCAGTATAGGCAAGCTTTATGTGATTCTGTAACACCACTGTCGGGAATCGGTTCCATGTCTACTAGCCAGGACGCCCGCCGCGCATTCGCCGGGGCCGTGGCGGCCGAAGAGATAGTTATTCTGCCGGGGATCCAGGACGCGCTCTCGGCGCGACTCGCCCAATTGGCTGGGGCTAAGGCGCTCTATGCCGGCTGCTACGCCCTTCATGCCGGCTTGCTTGGCGAGCCGGATTTCGGGCAGCTCGGGCTGGCGGAATTGACCGAGCATTACCGGCGGATCTGCGCGCGCACGTCTCTGCCAGTGCTCGCCGAGGCGGGTCCGAGTCCCGCCGATACTACCCAAATCGGCCGAGCGGTCCGGCTCATGGAACAGGCTGGCATAGCCGGCCTCGTCCTAGAGGACCAGCTAGCCCCGCGAAGAAGCGGCTTGGCGGGCGGAAAAAAGCTCATCCCGGTGGTGGAAATGCTCGCCCGGCTTAAGGCAGCGCTGGATGCGCGGCAGGAAAATATGATGATTGTCGCCCGCACCGGGGCGCGCGAAATAGAAGGGCTGGAAGCTGCCACGGAACGCGCCCAACTCTACCGCGCCGCAGGCGCCGACATGCTGATAGTGGAGGCGCCGCTGAATGCGGAAGAGATGAGCTATATCTGCGCGGAAATACCCGGACCCTGCCTCGCGAGCGTGACCGAGGGTGGCCGCAGCCCCGCCCTCCCCGCCTATGTCCTGGAAGAAATCGGCTATGCGGCGGTGGCCTTTCCGACCGCCGCGACCTTTTTAGCAGCCCAGATATGGACACGCTTTTATGCCGGCATCGTCAAAAGCGGTGACAGTTCGATCTTTGGTGGAGAGATGCTTCCGCTGAATGCATTGAATGAAGTTCTCGGCCTTGCCGCTATCCAAGAAACGGAACGGCGCTCCCACGCTTACGCGATCGGCCTTTTGGAGCGCGCGGCACAAGACGAGGAATAGCCGCAGCCATGGTTCATGCACCGATATTCCTAGAAAACCATGGCGATTCCGGCAGGACTCGAACCTGCAACCCCGAGCTTAGAAGGCTCGTGCTCTATCCGGTTGAGCTACGGAATCGGCTCTGGGCACTGTTGCGCCAATTAGCGGTGATTGCAAGCCTGGCCTGGGCTTTGTTTTATGGACAACCGAGCAGAGCGGATTGTACGATTCCAGCCCCTACTCTCGCCATGGGCGAAGCATGCCATAGCGTGGAAGCCCGTCGCGGCGTTGCGGGGGTGTTCGATTATTACACCTTTGTTCTTTCCTGGGCGCCGAGCTTTTGCCGCGACCATCCGGCGGGAAATGCGACACGCTTCGAATGCCGCGACAACCGCTTCGGTTTCGTCGTGCATGGGCTTTGGCCGGAGCGCAGCAAAGGCCCCTGGCCGCAATATTGCGGCGATGGCGCGCCACTGCTGGCCGCCCAAACGGCTTCCCTGCTCTGTACGGTGCCGAGCCCGCGGCTGCTGCAATGCGAGTGGCGCAAGCACGGCTCCTGCTCCGGCTTGTCCGCCGAAGAATATTTGCAGAAGCTCCAGCAACTCAGGGATATTATCCATATCCCTAAGGAGTTTTCTGAAAATTCTGATCGACGTATCGCGGCGGCTGGCCTCGCGGCAACCTTTACCCGTGCCAATCCCGCGCTGCCACCCGCAGCCTTCGTGCCGATTTGCGGGCTCTCTTCCGGTATGGCTGTCTTCAAGGAGATGCGTATTTGCTTTGATCGTGACTTTCATGCGCAGGCTTGTCCTGCGCTGCCCCGGTCTAGCTGTAAGGGTGGTGTACTGGTCCCTGGCCTTCGATAACGTCAGGGGCAATCTAAAGACGCGGCATAAGCCGCAATTCCGGCCGAAGTCGCTTATACGGTAAATCGTTGTTATCTAGAGGATTGGCGCCCGGAGCGGCCACGATGAGGATCTCGCGGGCCAGTTCCTGGAAATCGGCACGGAAATGGACCGAGGATTTCAGCGCCAGGATATGCATCTCTTGGGGTTGGATTCCCACATGGCGCAGCATCGCTTGATCGGCCGCCTGCTGCTTGTGGCTTGTCAATACGATAGCGACCCCTCCGATATCGAGTCGCGCCATCGGACCGAGCCGCATGCGATTGCCGCGGTAAAACGGCCCCGTCGCCATGAAATCGCCATCGCCGAGCGCCGCTACCCTGAAAGTACCCGAAAACGGCCGGTGGCCGGGCATGCCCGACCAGGCGCCGAGCTCGATGGTGATCTCGGCACCTACCCCGGCGCGGTGGGCAAGCTCCGCATTACGCGGATCGCACAGATTGGCGAAAACGGCCTTCTGTGCATGGTTGCGCAGCAATGCCTCGAGCAGGCCTACCGTATCCGAACTGCCGCCTGCCCCGGGATTGTCCTGGCTGTCGGCGAGGATGATCGGTCCGCGTTGGCTCATGGCGTGGATCACCGCTTCGTCGGGCGACCAGACCTTGCCGGCGAAATCGGCCTCCGCGGCCAGAAAATCTTCGCGAAGCTGCGCGGCAGCCCGGTCAACCTTCTGATCGAGGCCATAGGCCAGCACCGCCGGACCGCACTCCCGGATGTCGGCGGGAGGGAAGCCAAAGGCAATCGAGGTGGAAACCACCGTATCGCGTTCGAGCGTGGCACATTGCGTATAAAGCGACTTGGCTGGTTCGATCAGGGTGCACTGCCAGGTAAGCGGCACCAGAAAATCCAGCTTGTGCCACGCCTTCACGAAGCGTTCTCCGCCGAGCAACCGCTCAATCAACAGAAAAGCGCGCGCGCCGGTCTCAGCAAGATCGACATGCGGATAGGTGCGGCATACCACGATGGCATCGCTCAGCGCCACCATGCGCGCCGTGACATTGGCGTGAAGGTCGAGACTGATGACGATCGGGACGCGATCTCCGAGCTGTGCTCGGATGCGAGTAAGAAGCTCGCCCTCTCCATCCTCGTAATGTTCGGCGATCATCGCGCCATGAAGATCAAGATAAAGCGCGTCGACTGGGCCGGCTGTCTTGAGACGCTCGAGCAGCTCGGCCGTGATCCTTTCATATGCATCGCGGATAACATCGGCGGAGGGCGAGGCCGAACACCAAAGGAGCGGCGCCAGATCATGGCGACCGGCGCTTTCGATGAAGCCGGAAATCGGCAGGTTCATTCCACGGAACTGATCGATAATATCTTGACTGCGCGTCAGCCCCGGCCACGCATCCGCTATTTCAAAGTCGCGATAGGTCGCTTTGAGGGGGGCAAAGGAATTGGTTTCGTGTTGAAACCCTCCGATAGCGATGCGCGCCATATCCACTCGAAGAAATGGCGCGAGCGACGGGACTTGAACCCGCGGCCTCCGGCGTGACAGGCCGGCGCTCTAACCAACTGAGCTACGCCCGCGTACGGGCGACCATCTAGCGGATGACACCTGCCCTGTCAAATCTTTCGCACCGAGGCTTGACTTTCTGCCGGCTTGGTTATCCGTTACAGACATGGCGCTGGATCTCATCACTATCGGACGCTGCTCGGTCGACCTTTATGGCCAGCAGATAGGCGGAAGGCTCGAAGACATGGCAAGCTTCGCGAAATATGTGGGCGGCTGTCCGGCGAATATCGCCATCGGCACCGCGCGGCTGGGTCTGTCCTCCGCCTTCCTGAGCCGGGTCGGCGACGAGCATATGGGTCGCTTCATCCAAGAGACCATGGCGGCCGAAGGCGTGGACATCTCCCATCTGCGCACCGATCCCCACCGATTGACCGCCTTGGTCATTCTCGGTATTCGCGACCAGCATCGCTTTCCGTTGATTTTTTACCGGGAGAATTGCGCAGACCTGGCGATCGATGAAAGCGACGTCGATGCCGACTTTATCTCTTCGGCGCGAGCGGTGCTGGTGACGGGCACGCATTTCTCTACGCCGGGCATTGACCGTGCCTCGCGCCGTGCCATTTCTCTTGCGCGGCAGGCCGGCCGGACGGTCATTCTCGATATCGACTACCGCCCCGTTCTTTGGGGACTGACCGGGCACGGCCTGGGCGAGGAACGTTTCGTGGCGGATAAAAATGTCACGCAGCATCTGCAGAGTATCCTGCCCGACTGCGACATCGTCGTTGGCACCGAGGAGGAGTTTCATATCGCGGCGGGAACGAGCGATACCGATAAGGCCCTGCGTGTGGCGCGCTCGCTGACCGAGGCAGTGCTGGTTTGCAAGCGCGGACCACTGGGCTGCACGATCTATCCCGGCGCGATCGAGGACGCGATAGAGGTCGGCGGCAATCGGGTCGATGTTTTCAATGTGCTGGGCGCTGGCGACGCCTTCATGAGCGGACTTCTCTATGGCCACCTCAGTGGTCATTCCTGGGAGCAAGCCGGCCGCTTCGCCAATGCTTGCGGGGCGCTGGTCGTTTCGCGCCATGGCTGCGCCCCTGCCATGCCGGACAAGGCCGAGCTGGATTATTACCTGGCCAACGGATCGAACCGATATCGGCTGCGCGAGGATGAGACGCTCAATCATTATCATTGGGCGGCCAATCGACCAAAAGCGCTGCCGCATGTGTTTGCGCTCGCCATCGACCACCGCGCCCAATTCGCCGATATGGCCCATAGCCTGGGCGCGCCAGCGGAGAAGATCGCGCGTTTCAAATCCTGCGCGGTGCAGGCGGCCCGACGCGTAGCCGCTGGACGGCCTGGTTTTGGCATGCTTCTTGACGACACGTACGGGCGGGAAGCGCTCTTCGCGGCGAGCGAGGGCGATCTATGGCTCGCCCGCCCCGTCGAAAGACCCGGCTCGCGACCGCTGGAATTCGAGAATGGCCGCGATATCGCCGCCACCCTGCTCGATTGGCCGCGGCATCACGTCGTGAAGTGCCTGGTCTTCTATCGTCCCGACGATCCTCGCGAGCTGCGCGAGAAGCAGGAGGAGACGCTGCTGACGCTCCAGGAAGCCACCAGGGCGACCGGCCACGAATTGCTGATCGAGATCATCGCGAGCAAACATGGTTCTCTCTACCCTTCCATTACCGCCGAGAGTCTCGAGCGCCTGTATAAGATCGGCCTCAAGCCCGATTGGTGGAAACTCGAGCCCCACGATGATCCTGCGGATTGGCAGGCGATTGCCCGGATCATCGCAACCCATGACCCGCTCTGCCGTGGCATCGTGATCCTGGGGCTCGAAGCGCCGGAAGAGGCGTTGGCCGCGTCTTTCGCCGTCGCCAAGAAGAACGCCCCAGTCAAGGGATTCGCGGTAGGCCGTACCATTTTCGCCCAAGCCGCCGAGCGTTATCTCAGGGGCGAGAGCAACGAAGAGGCGGCAATCGATGATATGGCGCGCCGGTTCGGGCGGCTCGTCAAAGCATGGGAGGAAATATGAAAACGGTCCGGCTCACCATGGCCCAGGCGCTCGTCCGCTATCTGTGCGCGCAGCAGACGGTGCACGAAGAAAAGACCATGCCGCTGTTCGCGGGCATGTGGGCGATATTCGGCCACGGCAACGTTGCCGGCATGGGCGAGGCGCTATTTCAGGTCCGAGAAACCCTGCCCACCTATCGCGCCCATAATGAACAGGCGATGGCGCATGCCGCGATCGCCTATTCCAAAGCATGCCAGCGGCGGCGCATGATGGCCTGCACGACCTCAATCGGACCCGGCGCCACCAATATGGTCACCGCGGCCGCGCTGGCACATGTGAATCGGCTTCCGGTACTGCTCCTGCCCGGCGATATCTTTGCCAATCGTCGTCCCGATCCGGTCCTGCAGCAGATCGAATCTTTCTCGGATGGCACATTGAGCGCCAACGATTGCTTTCGTCCGGTATCCCGGTACTGGGACCGCATCACTCGCCCCGAGCAGCTTCTAACTGCCATGCCGCAGGCGATGTCGATCCTGACCGATCCCGCCGATTGCGGACCGGTCACTCTGGGACTCTGCCAGGACGTACAAGCGGAAGCTTACGATTATCCAGCCGCTTTCTTCGAACCACGCCTCTGGCAGCAGCGGCGCCTCCGGCCGGACCGAGACGAACTGGCCGAGGCCGTCCGCCTGCTTTCCGGCGCCCGCCGACCGCTTATTATCGCGGGCGGCGGCATTCATTACAGTGGCGCCACTGAAAAGCTGGCGCGCTTCGCGGCGGATCACGCCATTCCTGTGGCCGAGACCCAGGCGGGCAAAGGAGCGCTGGCGGGTACCCACCCCCACCTCCTCGGCGCCATTGGCGTGACGGGCAGTTCTGCCGCTAATCGCTGCGCTGAAGAAGCGGACGTCATCCTGGCGGTGGGAACGCGGCTCCAGGATTTCACGACTGCCTCGCGCACGCTATTTCCAAGGGCGCGCCTGATCCAACTCAATGTCGCCCGCTTCGATACGGCCAAGCATGACGCGGTCCCGCTTATGGCCGATGCATTGGAGGGGTTGATGGCGCTGGAGGACATGCTCGCCGGCTATCGCGCGCCGGAGGTCTGGCAGGAGGTCAGCGGACGGCGGCGAGAGGAATGGCACGACGCCGTCCGCCACGCCGTGGCTCCCCGCAACCGTTCCCTGCCGAGCGATGCGGAAGTGCTGGGCGCGGTCAATGCGGCGCTGCCCGATGCCACGATCGTCTGTGCGGCGGGTGGCCTGCCAGGTGAGTTGCATAAATTATGGAATGTCGGTGTCCCAGGGTCTTATCACCTGGAATATGGCTATTCCTGCATGGGATATGAAATCGCTGGCGGGCTGGGCGTCAAGATGGCGCACCCAGAGCGCACAATCGTGGTCATGCTCGGCGACGGATCGTATCTCATGATGAATTCCGAAATCGCAACCTCGGTGATGCTGGACCGGAAATTGATTATCGTTCTGCTCGACAATCGCGGCTATGGCTGCATCGACAGGCTGCAACGGTCGACCGGGAGCGAGTCCTTCAATAATCTGCTCGCCGATACAAGTCATGAGACCCTTCCTGCCCTCGACTTCGCGGCGCACGCCAAAGCGCTCGGCGCTGACTCTGTATACGTGCGCACGCTCGACGGATTATCGGCAGCGCTGGAACGTGCCAAAGCCGCCCCAAAGACAAGTGTCATCGTGATCGACACCGATCCGACGCTCTCGACGCAAGCCGGAGGAGCCTGGTGGGATGTCGCAGTGCCAGAGGTTTCGCCGTCGCCCAGCGTCGTCGAGGCAAGCCATCTTTACCAAGCGAAGAGGAAGATATGATCCGTTTCGGCACCAACCCCATCGCCTGGTCCAGCGACGATTTTCCCGAACTCGGCGGGAAAACCAGCCTCGAGACGTGCCTCACCGAGGCACGTCAGGCTGGCTTTGAGGGGATCGAGCTCGGAAGCAAGTTCCCGCGTGAAGCCGAAACATTGCGTCCTTTGCTGGCGCACCACGGGCTCGCCCTGGTGTCGGGATGGTACTCCAGCCAGCTTCTTACCCGCAGCGTGACCGAAGAAATTGCCGCAATAGAAGCGCACCGCCGGCTTCTCGCTGATATGGGCTGCACGGTTCTGATCATCGCCGAGACGACCGGCGCCATCCATGGCGACCGATCCGCTCCGCTAGCCGCAAGACCGCGACTCACGCCGGAGCAGATTCGCGGACTGGCCCGCAAGCTTAACGAGGTGGGTGCGTATGTAAGCGGCTTTGGTATGCAGCTTGCTTACCACCATCACATGGGGACGGTGATCCAAAGCGAAGAAGATATTCGCTTGCTCATGGGGAATGCTGGCCCCCATCTTTCTCTTCTGCTCGATACCGGCCACGCGACCTTCGCGGGTGCGGACCCTGTAAAGATCGCCCGCGACTACCGCGACCGTATCGCACACATCCATTGTAAGGATGTCAGGCTAGCGGTATGCGACGAGGTACGCCGGCAGGAGTGGAGCTTCATGGAAGCGGTAGTCGCCGGCGTGTTCACCGTGCCTGGCGACGGCGACGTGCCCTTTGCCGAGGTCTTTGCCGCGATGAAACCACACCGCTATGAAGGCTGGCTGGTGGTCGAGGCGGAGCAAGACCCGCTCAAGGCCAATCCGGCCCGCTATGCCGCATTGGGATACGCCAATCTGCGGCGCTTGGCGGAAGCGGTGGGCATGTTAGAATAAGCCATGGCGAAACTGCTGGTTAAAACGCATGCGCCCGAGCAGAGCGGCCGGGTCCTGCTAATCACGCCCGAGAGCGCGGGATGGAAATATGTCGGCTTCGAAGTATTTCAGCTAATAGCGAGGCAGACGCTCGCGTTTGCCGCCGAGGCGGATAAGGAACGGTGCCTGGTTCTCTTGACGGGCAAGATCCACCTGCGTGCGGGCAAAGAAGATTTTGGGATCATCGGCGAGCGCGAGCACCTGTTCGATGGTCGCCGCCCCTATGCTCTCTATGTCCCGCCAGGCGAGTCTTTTTCGATCCATGCGGAAGGACCGGCAGAGATCGCATTATGCGCGGCTCCCCGCGCGGAACAGTCCCCCGCTCTGCGCTTGATCCACCCTTCCGACGTCGGTGTGGAAACCCGCGGGAGCGGCACCAATACCCGGGTCGTGCATAATATCCTGCCCGACAATGTCCCAGCCGGGCGGCTGCTCGTGGTCGAGGTCTATACGCCGGCGGGACACTGGTCCTCCTATCCGCCGCACAAGCATGACCGCGCCGCGCCGCCTCATGAAACGCAGCTCGAGGAAACCTATTATCACCGCATCGACCCGCCTCAGGGTTTTGCCTTCCAGCGGGTCTATACCGATAGCCGCGATATCGACGAGACTATGGCGGTCGAGGACGGCGATGTCGTGCTGGTGCCGCGCGGGTATCATCCCGTAGGCGCAGCGCATGGCTACAACCTCTATTATCTCAATGTCATGGCCGGGCCGGAGCGGCGCTGGATCTTCAAGAACGACCCCGCGCACGAATGGATGCTCGCGAAGGCCCGCTGAGCACACGGACAGCTGAGGCCAAGTCAGTCTCGCCCTGACGTCATTGTTCGCGCGTGAACGGCGCAGGCTGCCGATCGTTATGTGTCCGGTCCAGTCGCTCGACCCTGCAATAAAGCTCGTAAGAACGGGTCAGGAGGGACCGCAGCTTGGCCGGAAGGCGCCGATCTGCCGCCGCACCATTGTTCATGCATAATTCCAGCCCGCCCAGGCGCTGCTGAGGTTCCTTGGCCTCATCGGCCGTCATTTCTCCATGAAGAACGGCACGCTGGGTAAGGATCCATGCCATGACCTGGGTGAGCCGAGATACCACGCGCATCGATTCCACGCTGGCGCTGAGCCCCACCTCCACGGAGAGATCCATTCGCTCGCGAGGCCCCTCCTCCGCGACATACGCGCGCGCTTCTTCCAGCATGGCGATGGTTTGATCCATAAGCGGATCGAAGAATTCGACAACCATTTATTACCTTGTGCCGCGCCTGAGGATAATTGGCAACCTTGAAAACGGTGAGACGCTTCCTATCTCTTTTTTACCCGGTGCCTGAAAGGACTGGGAGACCATGTTGCTTCACAAGGATATGGAGGTTTTTATGCAACAGTTTGATTTTACGCCGTTATTTAGGTCCACTATCGGTTTTGACCGGTTGCGTGACATGTTCGATGCCACGCTGCAGAACGACCAGCCGGCATACCCGCCTTACAACATAGAGCGGCTTGCCGATGACAAATACCGGCTGACCATGGCGGTGGCCGGCTTCGGCGAGGATGACATCGCCATTACTGCCCAGGAAAATTTGCTCCTGGTCACCGGCAAGGTGAAAAATGGTGATGATAAGCGCGAATATCTCTACCGAGGCATTGCGGGACGCGCCTTTGAGCGGCGCTTCCAGCTGGCTGACCATATCAAGGTCGAAGGCGCCCGGTTGGAGAACGGCTTGCTGCACATCGATCTCGTGCGGGAAATCCCCGAGGCGATGAAGCCGCGTCAGATCAAAGTCGCTGGCGCAAGCCAACCGCAGCAAACCATCGATCACGCGGCCTAAAACAAATGCCGCCGGGCCAGGCCCGGCGGCAAGTTTTTAACAGGGAGGCTACTGGACCACGAGGATCCAGGCGGCAGCACAAGCCGCAAGACCACCTTATGTGCTTTTCTAGAAGATTTGGTTAAGGCTTGACGGAGCCCTGGGTTCGCCGCAGAGTGCCGGCATGCCGGACTTCCGTCATGAGATTCAGGCGGGGCTCCGCCTTGGGCGGGTCATTTGCGGGATGGACGAAGTTGGACGCGGGCCGCTCGCCGGACCGGTCGTAGCCGCCGCCGCCATCGTCACCTACCAGAATTGCCCGCCTTGGTTACGCCGGCGCATCCAGGATTCAAAAAAGCTAGCGCCACCCGCCCGCGAGGAGATCGCGCAGGAATTACGGGCGCGCATTCCTTTCGCTATCGGCGCTGCGAGCGTTACCGAGATAGACCGTATCAATATTCTGCAGGCGAGCTTCCTTGCGATGCGCCGGGCGCTCGATGATCTCGAGCAAACGCCTGAGATTGCCCTGGTGGATGGAAATCGGGCACCTGAGCTGCCGGGGATTGAAATCCGGACGATCGTCGCGGGAGACGATCGCAGCCTTTCGATCGCCGCCGCCTCCATCCTCGCCAAGGTGCACCGGGACCGATTGATGCGGCTACTCGCCCACGACCATCCTGGCTATGAATGGGAAACTAATGTCGGCTACGCCACTCCCGCTCATCTTGAGGCGCTGAGCCGCCTCGGACCAACGATCCATCATCGAACTTCTTTTCATCCAATTTCTCAATTAAATCTCCCATTTATCTGATTCTATTGATTATTTTTATCAGAAATCCTTGACGAGATTCACCGGCCAAGGCAGGATGGCTCCATGAAAGCTTCCCCGAAATGCCTCGACACTATCCTTGCCGGAGATGTGATCGCCGAGCTCCGCACCCTCCCCGACACCAGCGTGGACATGGTATTCGCCGATCCCCCCTATAACCTCCAGCTTCAAAACCAGGCCCTGACCCGTCCCGACGCCTCCCCCGTCCATTCCGTCGACGAGGAATGGGACAAGTTCGCCGACTACCGGACCTATGACGAATTTTCCCGCGCCTGGCTCTCGGAATGCCGGCGCGTCATGAAAGACGAAGCCACTCTGTGGGTGATCGGCTCCTACCACAACATTTTTCGGCTGGGGACCCAGCTCCAGGATATGGGCTTCTGGATCCTGAACGATATCATCTGGCGCAAGCACAATCCCATGCCCAACTTCCGGGGCACGCGCTTCACCAACGCGCATGAAACCTTGATCTGGTGCGCCAAGAGCAAGGATGCCGGCTACCGATTCAATTACGAGACCCTCAAAAACCTCAATGACGAGGTGCAGATGCGCTCGGACTGGCTTATTCCGATTTGCACCGGCAGCGAACGGCTCAAGAGCAGGGATGGTAAGAAGGTTCACCCCACCCAGAAGCCAGAGGCGCTGCTTGCCCGCTGTCTGATGGCCGCGACCCAGCCGGGAGATATCGTACTCGACCCCTTCTTCGGCACCGGGACCACCGGGGCTGTCGCCAAACGTCTGCGCAGGCATTTCATCGGCATTGAACGAGAAGCGGCCTATATCGCCGCCGCCGAGAAGCGCATCGCCGCTGTTCGCCCCCTAGCGGAGAGCGACGCGGCCCTGCCGCCCGCCAAGCGGGAGGAACCGCGCATTCCTTTCGGCTGGCTGGTCGAGCGCGGCCTGCTCGAAGCCGGCACGGTCCTCCAAAGTCCCAACAAGCGCTGGCGCGCGAAGGTACGGGCGGACGGCACGCTTATCTCCGCCGAGTATCGGGGCTCCATTCACCAGGTCGGCGCCCTCGTGCAGGGAGCGCCAAGCTGCAACGGCTGGCAATTCTGGTGCTTCGAGCGGGAGGGTAGCCTTGTGCCGATCGATTATCTGCGCCAGCAGCTGCGCGCTGAAATCGCGCAATAACCCTAGAGACCGAACCGCCGCCCTCAGGGAAAGGCCGCGCGGACCCTGGCGATGATTTTCTTGGTCAGGCTCGATAAAGCATGCGCCGACAGTTCATCCATGGAGACCCATTCATAGCCTGGCAGAACACGCGGCACCCGGCAGGCATAAATGGTGGTGTGCAGGGCGAAATGGGTAAAAACATGCGTGGCACGACCTTCAATCCTCGACCAGGACGCCTGAAGCGGAGCCTGCGCCGCCATCTCCTCCTCCGTATAGGCATGCGCGCGCCACGGCGTGCCCGGCACTTCCATGAGACCGCCCAGCAATCCCTTAGGCGGACGCCGGCGGAGCGCGACCCGCCCGTGGGGATCCTGCATCCAAAAGGCAATCCCGTGTCGTTCTGGCCGAGGCTGTCGAGGCTTTTTGCGGGGATAAGCGCGCACCTCTCCCTCGGCATATGCCATGCAATGTTTCTGGAGCGGGCAATCATCGCAATCCGTCGTTCGCGCCTGGCACAGGCTCGCGCCTAAATCCATCATCGCCTGAAGCAAATCGCCGGGGCGCTTCGTATCCATCACACGGTCGGCCCACGCTTCGATGCCCGCCCGGCTCTCGCAGCGAAAGAGACGGGCGAGAACGCGCTCGACATTCGCGTCTATGGCGACACGGGACTGGCCATAGGCGATCGCGCAGATCGCCCCCGCCGTATAGGAGCCGATTCCCGGGAGCGAGCGCAGTTCCTCGTATCGCTCCGGAAAGACGCCGCCATGATGTGCGCAGACAGCCTGAGCACAGGCAAGCAGATGACGCGCCCGTGCATAATAGCCCAATCCCTGCCAGGCATGGAGAACTTCCTCCAGATCGGCGCGAGCGAGCGAAGCGACATTCGGCCACCGCGAGAGGAAATGCTCGAAATAGGGCCGCACCTTGGCGACATTCGTCTGTTGGAGCATGATCTCGCTGAGCCAGACTCTGTAGGGATCGGGCTTTTGCCCGCGCGGGGAACGCCAGGGCAGCACACGCTTGTGCCGGTCGTACCAGCGGAGCAATGCGCGGACGATCTTGTCTTGTGGCGTTGCGTTTTCTATCATGACGCATGTCTAAAGCGCCTTTTCGGGATCGCGGCAAGGGGCCAGCGGCGCTGCGCGCCCAAGTGGACAAAATCGTCGTGGCGGCCACGGGCGAACGCTCCTTCGCGCTCGCCGGTCTCCTGGCGCATTGGAAGGATATCGTCGGGCCAGAAGATGCCGGGCAGATCATGCCGCTATCCCTACGCTTTCCCACGGGAAAGCAGGCCGACGGGACGCTGAGCGTACGCTGCACCAGCGCTCTGGCCGTCGAACTCCAGCATCGTACGGGTCAGCTGATCGAACGGGTGAATGGTTATTTCGGCTATCGTGCCGTCACGCGGCTCAGGATCGAACATGGACGGGTCTCCTCTCGCCGCCCCTTGCGCCTGAGCCCGCTAACCCCGGCCGAGGAACGAACGGCACTCGCCGGGTTCGACGGTCTTTCGCCCAACTCTCTCGTGGAATCTCTAAAGCGATTCGCCCTCGCGCGGGCTCAACGCGAAAAAACCCGACGCTAGCCATTGATTTTGCGGATTTTTTATCTCGTGAGCCGCGCCTCTTGCACCTCCGGGGGAATCCTGCAACAAGCACTGGTCATGACTAAATCTGCACAGAGGCTGGTGGTTCTCGCGGTCATTGTCCTGGTGGCGATCGCGGGCGTTTTTCTTTTTCTCCACAATAACGGATCGTCCTTGAGCACGATCTCTCCCGCGCCACAGGACCAGCAGGGCCAGTCAACGACCGGTACGCCGACCACGGCAGGTACCGTCGTGGATAACGCGCCGTCTCCGGCCGCGGATGATCTTTCCATGGGCGAACCTAACGCGCCTGTGACAATCATCGAATATTTCTCGCTCTCTTGTCCGCATTGCGCCCATTTCGCCAAGGACATTTTTCCGCAGATCAAGAGCACCTATATCGATACGGGCAAGGTACGCTGGATCTTCCGCGACTTTCCCCTCAATAAGCCGGCATTGGCCGCGGAGCAGCTCGCCCATTGCCAGCCCGCCTTGCGGTACGCGGCGACGCTCGATTTCTTTTTTTCCAACCAGGATCAATGGCTGATCGAGCAATACGAGCCGGTTCTGACCCAGCTGGCCAAGGGCGCCGGCATGGACGATGCCGGAATTCAGCAATGCCTCAATGACCAGGCTCTGCGCCAGAAGATCGTCGCTTCGCGCACCGATGCTGCCAATAAATATGGCGTCGATGCCACCCCCACGTTTTTCATAGGTAAGGTGAAGATTGCCGGTGCGGAAGGATTCGACACCTTCAGAACCGTGATCGAGAATCAACTGAAACAGAAATAAATGGTTAGTTTCACCAAGCTCCGCCTGGCGGGCTTCAAGTCATTCGTCGACCCCACCGAACTCGATATCCAGGCAGGCATGACCGGCATCGTCGGGCCGAATGGCTGCGGCAAATCGAATCTCGTCGAGGCATTGCGCTGGGTCATGGGAGAAACCTCCGCCAAGCGCATGCGCGGCGGGGAAATGGACGACGTGATCTTCGCGGGCTCGGCCACCCGCCCTTCGCGCAACCGCGCCGAGGTCAGCCTCGTCCTCGATAACAGCATGCGGGCCGTTCCTGCCCAGTTCAATGACGATGACGAGATCGAGGTCACCCGGCGTATCGACCGGGGCGAAGGCTCGACGTACAATGTCAACGGCAAGGGCGCGCGCGCGCGCGATGTCCAGCTGTTATTTGCGGATGCAGCAACCGGCGCCCATTCGACTGGTCTGGTGAGCCAGGGGCGGATCGGCACGATCGTTAACGCCAAGCCGCTGGACCGGCGGACGCTGCTGGAGGAAGCCGCAGGAATTACCGGCCTCCATTCGCGCCGTCACGAGGCCGAGCTGCGCCTCAAAGCGGCCGAGGCCAATCTCGCCCGCCTCGATGACGTGATCGTGACCCTCGAAAGCCAGCTCAATCAATTGAAAAAGCAGTCACGCCAGGCGTCGCGCTACCGCACGATCAACGATCGGATCCGCCAGACCGAGGCACTGCTGTTTCATCTTCTGTGGGACGAGGCGCGCGCGCGTCTCGATCAGGTGGCGACTCATCTCACCGAGGCGGATGGGCACGTGGTCTCGCTCGTTTCCTCAGTCGCCATTGCTTCGACCCGACAAAGCGAAGCGGCGGCGACCCTGGCGCCACTGCGCGAGCGCGAAGCAGAAAAAGCCGCGGAGCTGCAGCGCTTCACGCTCGAGCGCGCTCAGATTGAACGCGAGGAAGAGCTTCTGCGCGAAAAAATCCAGGAAGCCGAGCGCCAGCGCACGGATATTGCTGCCGACCAGGATGCCCAGCGCAACGTCCTCGCCGATGCCGCGCAGGCCATCGAGAAACTGCGCGGGGAACGCACGGTCTTGCAGGCGGCGGAGGAACAGGCCGTCCGGGAGGCCGAGGAAGCGCAGGCCGCGCTCGACAGCGCCCAGGCGGCGCTCGAGGAAGCCGATGAAAAACATGCGGCGATGACCCGCGCCATGGCCGAGGCGGAAAGCCTGCACCGCCAGCAGGCGCAGCGCCGCGACGAATTGCAGACCCGGATCGGCCGGATGGGCGAGCGGCTGGCCTCCCTCAAGGAGAGACAAAGCAAGCTCGCAGCCGAACTGGCGGCGGACCGGGATGCGCAGCACTGGATGGCGGAAGTGGAAGCGCGGGAACAACGCGCACGCGCCGGCGAGGAAGCCGTGCGTGCCGCCGAGCAGGCCCGCCGCGCCGCGGAAGAGCAGGAGTTCAGCGCGCGGCAAAACTGGCAGGAGCAGGAAAACCAGGCCAATCGCCTGCGCGCCGAAGAAGAGGCCCTGCGCGGCCTCCTCGCGAGCGATTTTGATGAAAACTTCCCCCCCGTCATAGACAGCCTCGCCGTGACCCCGGGGTACGAAGCCGCTCTCGCGGCCGCGCTGGGCGACGATCTTCACGCCGCGCTCGACGCCCTCGCCCCTTCTTATTGGAGTGGCCAGGGTATCGCCGCGCATGCCGACCTGCCTGAAGGCGCCGAGCCGCTTGCCCGTTACGTGACGGGCAGTCCGGTTCTTTCAGCGCGATTGACGCAGATCGGCCTGTGCGTGGATGACGAGGCCTGCCGCGCCCTCCTCCCGCGCCTCGTGCAAGGGCAGAGGCTGGTCACGCGGGCCGGCGCGCTCTATCGCTGGGACGGTTTTACTGTGAGCGCCACTGCGCCCAAGGCATCCCAGCTACGGCTGGAGCGCCGCAATCGCCTGCAGGAAATCGAGCGTCAGCGCATCGAGCAGGACGATAAAACCCACCACATGCTCGACCGGTTCACCGCGCTTCGTACCGCCCGCCAGGAAGCCGTTACCCGCGAACAGGATAGCCGTGAGGGGTGGCAGATATGCGAGGCCGCACTGCGCGAAGCGCGCGCCAAAAGCGCCGAGGCGGAAAAGCGGGCGGCCGCACGCAATCAGGACATGGCGGTCGTCGAGAGCGCCATCGCCGAAATCGAGCATTCGCTTGCCGAAACAAATGCTTCGCTTGCGGAAGTCCAGGATGCAGAAAAAACGTTGCCTCCGCTCGACCAATTGCGCGAAGCCCTGGGATCGTCGCAGACATCCTTAGCGGAGCGACGCTCTGCTCTCGTCGAATTCCGCAGCACCATCGAGATTCTGCGGCGCGCGCGCAACGACCGCAACAATCGCCTGCGCGATATCGAGAGCGAGGATGCGTCCTGGCAGGAACGGGCGGGCCGCGCGCGCGAGCATGCGGAAAAGCTCGACCAGCGGCAGCTGGTGCTCGCCGAGGAGCTGAGCCGGCTCGAAGCCGCGCCCGCCGCACTCAAGGAACGGCGCCTTCAGGCTTTGGCGCTGATTGAAGAAGCCACCCTCGCCCGCCGCGACGCGGCGGACGCTCTCGCCCAAGCCGAAAGCGAATTGCGCGAGGCCGATGTCACGCTCAAGGACCATGAAGCACGTCTGGCACAGGCGCGCGAAAATCGCATCCGCGCCGAGGCAGCAATCGCCCAAGCCCAGGAAGCCGCCCAGACCTTGACCGAGCGCATTCGCGAAAGACTCGATTGCTCTCCCGAGGAATGCGTCCATATCGCAGCGGTCGATCCCGAGCAGGACCGCCCCGCGCGCAAGACGATCGAGGAGCAGGTCGAGCGTCTGTTGCGCGAGCGGGATAATATGGGCCCGGTCAACCTTCGGGCGGAAGCCGAGGCCGGCGAGCTTGAGACACAGTTGAGCGGAATGCAGTCGGAACGCTCCGATCTCGTCAATGCCATCGCCCGGCTGCGCCAGGGCATTTCCAGCTTGAACCGGGAAGGCCGGGAACGGCTTCTCGCCGCCTTCGAGCTGGTGAACGGCCATTTCCAGTCGCTGTTCGTCTCGCTATTCGGTGGCGGCAAGGCCCATCTGCAGCTGACCGAGGCAGAGGACCCCCTGGATGCTGGGCTGGAGATCTTCGCGAGCCCGCCCGGAAAGCGGCTGCAGGTGCTCTCGCTCCTCTCGGGCGGCGAACAGGCCCTGACCGCGCTTGCGCTCCTCTTTGCGGTTTTCCTGGTCAACCCCGCGCCGATCTGCGTTCTCGACGAGGTCGATGCGCCGCTCGACGATGCGAATGTTGAACGTTTCTGCAATCTAGTTGAACAATTGGCGCAAAAGGGGACGACGCGTTTTCTGATCATTACCCATCATCGGCTGACCATGGCGCGCATGGATCGGCTCTTCGGCGTTACCATGGCGGAGCGTGGCATTTCCCAGCTCGTCTCCGTCGACCTTCAGCAGGCCGAGGAAATCCGGCATGCCCGTGTTGCATAAGGAACAAATTTCCGCGAATCGGCTTGACAGGGACTAAGGTGAATTCTATGGTGCCGCCCGCTTGACCGGCGGTGGAAAGGTGCAATGGATCCCAAGGATTCCGATAAGTTCCGTCGCTTGGACAGGGAGCTCGAAGAACTGAAAAACCGCACCGAGCACACTGCACAGCCTTCGCGCGAAACCAATCGCGAGGCCGGTGTCGCGGGGCTGGTTTCGCGGATTTCGATCGAGCTCGTGGTTGGCCTGCTGGTTGGCCTCGGTGCGGGATATTATCTCGACCGATGGCTGGGCACCAAGCCGCTGTTCCTGATCACATTGATGATCTTGGGACTGGCTGCCGGTATTCTCAATATCGTGCGTTTGAGCAAGGATATTGAGCGTCGGTTGCGTAAAGATGAGTAAGTAGCCGCGCCCTAGGGCGCATGGGGGAATAGTGGCGGGTGTTCGTCTCAATCCTTTGGAGCAGTTCACGATCGAGCCGATCGTGCCGATTCATATCGGCGCGTTCGATGCGAGCTTCACCAACTCGTCCCTGTGGATGGCCATCATCGTCATCGCCATCACGCTGGTAATCCTGCTGGGGATGAGCCGGGCCTCGATCGTACCCGGGCGGCTGCAGAGCGCAGTTGAATTGCTCTATGACTTTATCGCCAACATGCTCAAGGAGAATGTCGGTTCCGAAGGCCGCAAATATTTCCCATTCGTTTTCAGCCTGTTCATGTTTGTGCTCTTCGCTAATCTGATCGGCCTCGTTCCCGGCGCCTTCACCGTAACCTCGCATATCGTGGTGACCTTCGCGCTGGCGATCATGGTCTTCATCATCGCGACGATTATCGGCTTTGTCCGGCATGGGACGCATTTCTTCGGATATTTCGTTCCCAAGGGCGCTCCGCTCTGGCTGCTGCCCCTCATGATCCCCATCGAGATCATTTCCTACTGCATTCGCCCCCTTTCGCTGTCCATCCGACTATTCGCCAATATGGTGGCAGGCCACGTCATGCTGGTCGTGGTGGGAGCGTTCGTCTATGCAATAGGCATCTGGATGGGCTGGCTGCCGCTGGCCTTTATCACGGCGATGACAGGCCTCGAATTCCTGATCGCCTGCTTGCAGGCCTATGTGTTTGCAATCCTGACCTGCATCTACCTCAACGATTCGATCAACCTGAGCCATTAATCAAGGAGAAAAAAATGGACCTTCAAGCTGCAAAAATGATTGGCGCGGGTATTGCCGCCCTTGCCCTCGGCGGTGCCGGTATCGGCCTGGGCCTGCTGTTCGGCAATTACATGTCGGGCGCGCTGCGCAATCCCGCGGCCGCGGACCGGCTGTTCGGCCGCGTCATGCTGACCTTCGCGCTCGTCGAAGCGACCGGCCTGTTCGCCTTCGTCATCGCGATGCTCATCCTATTCGTGTTCTAGTTCGTTCCACGATGCCGCAACTCGATCCCGCCGTTTTCCTGCCCCAGCTGGTATGGCTCGCCATTACTTTCCTGGCGCTTTACCTGCTCATGAGCTACATCGCCCTGCCGCGCGTGGCCAAGGTGCTGGGGGAGCGTAACGATCGGATCGAGGGCAATATCGAGCGCGCCGAGCGGCTCAAGGAGGAGGCACAAGCCGCCTTGAAGGCCTATGAGGCCGAACTCGCCAGCGCGCGGGCACAGGCACAAGAAACGCTGCGTCGCGCGGCTGCGGAAATCGCCGCCGAAACGCAGGGCCGCGAGCAAGCCTTCGCTCACCGCATCAAGGAAGAAACCCAATCCGCCGAAAAGCGGATCTCCTCGGCGAAGGTGCAAGCGCTCAAGGAGATGGAGACCGTGACCCATCCGCTGGCCGAGCGGATGGTCGAGAAGCTGCTGGGGTAATCATGGATATTCAAGATCCGCATTTCTGGACCGCCATCGCCCTGCTGATCTTCCTGGCTCTGACAGGAAAAAAGGCATGGACGGCAGCCACCTCGGCCCTGGACAAGCGCGCCGCCCAGATACGCGGCCAAATCGAGGAAGCACAGAAGCTGCGCGACGAGGCGCAAGCCCTGCTCGAGGAGTACCAGCGCAAACGCCGTGCCGCCGCTGGCGAGTCTCGCGAAATCCTGGAACAGGCGGAGCACCTTGCTGCCGAACAGGCTAGACAGGCAAAGACTGCGCTCGAGGAATCGCTCAATCGTCGCATGCGCGGCGCCATGGAGAAGATCGGGCAGGCCGAAGCCCAGGCAGTGGCCGAGATCCGCGCCGAAACGGTCCGCCGCGCCGTCGCCGAGGCTCATGGTTTGATCAAAGGCGCCCTGACCGAGGCCAAGGCAGGCGGGCTCGTCGACCGCGCCATCGCCGATCTACCCCATCATTTAAGGCACTAACCGCTCACATCGGGAGAGGGTCGCGGCTTTAGAGCGGCGCGGCGAAGAGTGACACCTGTCCTCTGATGTCTATCCTCTATCACCTCCCACCAACCTTTCTCATCGAGAGGGGTTATTGTATCAGATTGCGACCCGTGGCTCGGCATGCATTTTTAGGTATGGGTAAGGGGGTCCGCCGGTTTATTATTCCTGACCCCGATAAATCCGGATGATTCGGTCAAGCAGAGCCAGAGCCTGGGCGCGCGGACGCTGGAAGGAGTTGCGTCCGATGATCGAGCCGCTGCCACCCCCATCGCGGATCGCCCGCACCTCCTCATAAAGCCCCTCTTCGCCCTTGGCGGCACCACCCGAGAAGACCACCAGGCGCCTTCCGTCGAAGCAGGCGCGGCGAACGTGGGCGATACGCTCCGCCATGGTCGCAGTTGCAATGCCATGTGCCGTATAGATCTTCTGTGCCTCCGGCTGCTCGATATGTGCCGTAGGCGGTTTGACCTTGATGATATGGGCGCCTAACAGCGCTGCCATGTGGGCCGCATAGGCGCAGATATCGAGCGCGGTCTCTCCGTCCTTACTGAGACTGTCTCCGCGGGGATAGGACCAGATGACGACGGCGAGGCCGACGGCCTTCGCCTCCTCCGCCATCGCCCGGATTTCTTCCATCATGGCGAAGGCGTGCTGGCTGCCTGGATAAATGGTGAAGCCGATGGCCGAGCAACCGAGGCGTAGCGCATCGCGCACCGACCCCGTGACCGCCTGGTCCTTGAGCATGGCCAGGGAGTTGGAGGAATTCACTTTGAGAATGAGCGGAATCTGCCCGGCGAAGGTCGCCGCACCCGCCTCCAGCGCACCTAGCGGCGCCGCATAGGCCGACAGGCCGGCCTCGATCGCCAGGCTGAAATGGTAGTGCGGATCGTAGGCTTCCGGATTGGGGGCGAAGCTGCGGGCCGGACCATGTTCGAACCCCTGGTCCACCGGCAGGATGACCAGCTTACCGGTCCCGGCCAGCCGGCCCTGCATCAGGATACGGGCGAGGTTGGCCCGCGTTCCCGGATTGTCGCTTTCGTACTTATCCAATATGTCGCGAACCGCACGGCTCATGGGTGTCTCCCTCCGCGGCACCATACAAAATCCCGTCCTTCACGCCAAGAGGATGAGCACCGTCCCCATTTTCGAGGCTATCTCGCGCAGGGATTCGCCAGCGCGGCGATTGCCGGAGAACAGTACCGGGCCGAGACCGCCGCTGAGCGCCTCATGGGCATGATCGGCGCGCTCGGCGGCATCGAGTACCATGCCGTCATAATGCGGAAATTCTTTTCGCAGCATCTTATCGAGCGCCATGAACCAGGGGATGCCATATATGCCCAACGCGCGGGCGGGACCGAGCAGGGTCAGCGGACCCGCGCTCTCGCGAAGGATCTCCCGCGCTTCATCCAGATGAGCAGGATTTAGAGGTCGAGCCGGCACCAGATCGGCGTATGATCGCTGGGCTTGATCCCCGCGCGCGGCGCTCGGTCTACGGCACATTCGCTCAGCCGATCCGCCGCTTGGGGCGAAAGAAGCAGATGATCGATGCGCAGACCTTGATCATGCTGCCAGCGGCCCTGCTGGTAGTCCCAGAAAGTGTAGCGTACACTCGCCGGATCCATGGCGCGCAAAGCATCGACATACCCTGCATGCAAAAGCGTGCGGAACTTGGCGCGGGTTTCGGGAAGACACAAGGCGTCGTCGCGCCAGGCAACCGGGTCGTAGACGTCGATATCGGCGGGCGCCACGTTATAATCGCCTCCCAGCACGACGGGCTCTTCCAGTGCGAGAAGTTGACGGGCGTGCCCGGCGAGCCGTTCCATGAAACGCAATTTATAAGGATATTTTTCCGTGCCGACCGGATTCCCATTCGGAACATAGATGCTGGCGACGCGGAATGCTTTGTGACGCTTCCCTTCCGGGTTATCGATGACCGCCTCGATATAGCGCGCCTGGTCATCGTCGCCATTATTCGGCAGGCCGCGCCGCTCGATATGCAGCGGCGAGCGCGACAAAATCGCAACGCCGTTATAGCTCTTCTGGCCGCATACGGCGGTATTGTAGCCAAGCTCCTCGATCTCCATGATCGGCATATCGTGATCCTGGCACTTGATCTCCTGCAGAAGGGCGACATCGGGCTTGGCGGTCTTCAGCCAATCCAATACGTGAATGAGGCGCGCGCGCAGCGAGTTGACGTTAAAACTGGCAATGACCGGCATCGGCGCTCAGCCGACGGCGAAAGAATTGCCGCAGCCGCAAGAAGAAGTGGCGTTGGGATTACGAACCTGGAAAGACGCGCCAATCAGATCTTCCACGAAATCGATTTCCGCACCGTTCAGCAAATCCAGAGACGTGTCGTCCACCACGATGCGAACACCGTCACGCTCGAAAATGTGATCGTCGCCATTGCTATGCTTGTCGAAGGAAAAGCCGTATTGAAATCCTGAGCATCCGCCTCCGGACACCGCCAGGCGCAACATGAGTTCTTGATCGCCCTCCTGCGTACGGAGATAGGCGATCCGCTTCGCCGCGTTGGGCGTTATGGCGATTGCACGTTCCATGATGCCTCGGCGTTATTATAAAACAATTTTGCCGAAAATCAACCTGGCCGTAACGCCTCGGCGTATTCCAAGGGCAAATCCTCTTCCCGCAATTTCGCTGCGATTTTAAGGGCGCGGTAATAGTCGTGGACAAGAATCAATCGGTTGATCTCCGCCAGGGCGGCGCTCCAGGCGGGAAAATTGACCGAGACTTCGCTGTGACAGAGGCGGAATTTGACGAGCAGATCCTGCTCGTCGGCGGGAAAGAGATAGAGAAGCTGGATGCTGAGGTAAAGCCGCTCCGGCAAGGTCACCGCCTGATCGTCGCGCAGAATTTCCCGCTCCCGCAGAACGTGGGCGTGATTGTAGAGAAACAAGCCCTTGCGATCGTCGAGACTGATGACGGCGCCATTGATAATGACCTTTTCTCCCGGTCTTAACGCGATGGCGAGTGGCATCCCTGCTCCTTAGATAAAAGCCGGGCGGCCCGAAGACCGCCCGGCTGCAATGACTAGAAGAGACGCAGGATCGCCTGCTGCGCTTGATTAGCCAGCGACAAGGAGATGGTTCCCAATTGCTGGCGCGTCTGCAACGTGAGGATATTTGCGCCTTCTTCGTTCTGATCGGCCTGGATCAGGCTGTTCGCTCCTTCGGTCAAGACATTGGTGAAGGAGTTAGTGTAATCCTGCCTGGTCTGGATGATGTTCAGATTGGTACTGAGACCCGACGACGCCCCTCTCAAGCCGGAGATCGCGGTATTCAGCTGATCGATGGCGTTCTGAATATCCGAACGGTCGCTAAAATTATTCTGCGCGAGGTCGAGTTGCAGTCCCTGCCCGTCGGTCTGGACGTTCTGGCTCACCACCGTCACCTGAGACGTATTGGTCTCGTTGAGCTGCACGCTCAGATTGTTGGCGTCCGAGGCATCGGATACTTGAGCGGTGCTCAGCGTCGCCGACTTGCCGGCGTTGCCAAGCCGCTCATCGAACTTGGCGGTACGGTCGCCCGTGAAGGCACCTATAACGCCATAGCTCAACGTGCCGGTGGTATTTGCCGCGATTGCAGCACTCGCCAACGTCAAGTTGAATGCTGCCCCATCATTCGCCCCGCCCGCAATCGTAAAATCGAGCGAAGTCAGCGTCGTGGCCGCGCTCTTTGTAAGGGTGGCGGTTCCGCCAAAAGAATCGGTCAAAGTGAAGGTGACATTGCTGGCGTCCGCTTTTACAGCGATGGTGATCTTGGACGCGGTATTGTTCGCAAATCCGCTTACGGTACTCACCGCGACGGAGGCCGCCACGACCGCATTTCCCGAGACCTGTTCCGTCGTATTGGCATCGGCCGCGGTGGAGGCTGCCGCCACCGTAACTCCTCGCAGGTTACTGAGATCGAGGCCTAAGGTGATGTCCGATCCGTCGTCGGCCACCGCGGTAAACGCCACGGAGGATGCATTGCTCGCCGAAACGTCGGTCGCCGTGACGGTGGCGGAGGGGCCGGCGAGGATAACGCTCGAGGTGGTGAACGTGTTGGTCGAAAAATCGTAATCCGCCGCGAGTGCCTTGGCCGAAACACCGAAGGTCCCATCCTGAGTGATTGCCGTTGTCAGGGGATTGGCGAAGGTGACTGATGTCACGGCTCCGGAATTGGTGCCATAGACGTTGCTGATGGCGCTCGCGAATTTAGAACTCTGCAGCAATGTCTTTTGATCGACATTCAATCGTACCGTGCCGGTCTCGAACGCGAAGGCATTTTGTCCATCGGACAAACGGCCAGCACCGAGGGCGTTTTGCGCATCGCGAGATACTGAGACGCCTGAGCCGCCAGCACTCGTCGCCGATAATTGAAGATTGACCGATTTCTGAATGGTCGATTGGCCTACTCCGGCGGTATCGGGCACGCTCTCGATGTCGTCGAAATTGACGTTGAAGCTGACATTAGTTCCTGTCGAGAATTTATGCTCCACGACCAGATCCTGCCCCGCCGACTTCGCGGCTTTGGACTGGGCCTGAGTGAGAGTGATCGTGTAGGATTCTCCACCTTCGGTGAGGGTGAAGGTCTTGTCTCGTCCGACACCACCCTGCAAAGTGATGCCAATATTGGCAAGGCTGGCATTTGTACGGCTTGCGAATCCCGAGATGGAGAGATTGCTCACGCCGCGGTCTCGCTCGGCCGAAGCAATGTCTGAAACGTTACCGGAAATAGCACCGTCACCCGTGACCGCCACGTTGTAATCATCTACGGACGTGGCATTGGTAACCGTTGCCGAGGAAAGACCCGTGATACCATCGACGGCGTTCCGCGATGCATCGGTTGCGTCAAGGCGTAAACCAGAACCAATAAGCAGATTGCGCCCCTGGTATCCTGAATCCTGGGCGATCTTATCGATCTGGTGCAACAGATCGTTATATTGCTGGGCGAGCGAGGCGCGCAGCTTGACCGCATTAATGTCGTTGCCGAGATTACCCAATGCCTGGGTGGTAATGCCTTGGGCTTGCTGCAGCAAAGTGGAAATCGAGGAGATGCCGGTATTGGCCGCCTTGATCGTGCTGATCGCCTGTCCGATATTGTCTTTGAGGCTCGACAAATCGTCCGCCCGTTGGTTCAGGGATTGCGCGGCGAAAAATTGCGTCGGCCCGTCAAGGGCACTGTTGACCTTGTTACCTGTCGCCAGGCGTAGCTGGGTTCGGGATAATTGGCCGGAAGTCTGTTGCAGCAGCAGAAGATTGCTACGTATCCCTGCGCTGAGTTGAATATGGTCAGCCATGAACTACTCCTTTGGAGAATGAACCGAGCGATCTTTGATCGTCGGAAGCCCTGCATTGGCGGAGCTCGATCTCCCTCATGCAACTTCGATGCCAGAACAGCGAAAGTGTATTCCCTGGATATCCGGCGCTTCGCTTCCTCTTCGCCTCACGCGGTGCGGCAATTTTTTCCGCCGCTCCCGGAAAAGAATGCCGCGACAAGCTTAAATCTCCCTTAAACCTCCCTCTCTATAGTCGAGGCATGAACCGCGCCGCGCACCATCGTGCTGCATTGACCCAATGGCGCATGCTGGGGGAGTGCGCGCGCCTCGACCATCGCCATGCCGAAGCCATCGCCTTCTTCCGTCGCGTGCTGGCCTACGAACCTCATGACCTGGATCTTTTGAACAATCTCGCCGTCATCTACCTTCAGCAGGAAAACGTAGCGCTCGTCGCGGAGATCTGCGCGCGCATTCTGAAACACGATCCCGCCCATGTCGGAGCGCGTGGCAAACTGGCCTGGGCGCAGATGAAACAGGGGCAACTTGCCGCCGCGCGTCAATCTATCGCGGCCTGCGTCGCGGCGGAACCCGACAATCCCTTTTATCTCACGGTTTCTGGCGAGATCAGCCGCCTGAGCGGCGACCTCCGCCGCGCAGAGAAGATCTTTCGCCATGTTGCGTCCCTTGCCCCCGACGAAGCAGAATCCTATGCCAACCAGGCATTCCTTTTCCTTTCAAGCGGCGCCTACCGCAAGGCGCGGCGTGCTATCTGCCGGGCATTGGCGCTCGCGCCGCACCATGTCCCGACACAGATCGCCCGGGCGCAATATTACCGTCATTTTCAGGAGATGGGTCGTGCCCTAGATAGCATCATGCAGACTTTGGCCCTTGCCCCACTCCATCCAGGCGCCCAGCTCCTTAAAGGCTTGATCCTCCTCCAGACAGGGCAATGGCGGGAAGGGTGGCGATGTTTCGGGGCACGTGACATTCTCGCCACGCCACGGTCTCCGGCGGAGCGCTGGCAGGGTGAGACCCTCGCCCGTCTGGTGCTCACCGCCGAACAGGGTATCGGCGACGAAATCATGTTTGCCGCGCTGCTCCTCCATGCACGGGCACGCACGGATAACCTGAGCGTCGAATGCGACCCACGGCTTCTCTCACTGTTTCGCCGATCCTTTCCGACGGTTCGCTTCTTCGCGAAGGGAGATCCCCTGCCCGCTCACGATGGTTGGGCGTCCATCGGAGACCTCGGCGGACTCTTCCGTCCGTCTTGGGCGTCTTTTTCCGGGAGCGGCCCTTATCTTATCGCCGATGCCGAACGCGCCGCTGCCTTGCGGCAAAAATATCGTGCGCGCTTCCCGGGCAAGTCCCTCATCGGTCTGAGCTGGTTCAGCAAAAGCCCCGAAAGCGGTGCGGCGCGCTCCATCCCCTTTGCGAACTTCGCCCCGCTGCTCGAACGGCCCGGCCTCGCCTTCATCTCGCTTCAATACGAGAAGCAGGAAGCCGTATTTCGGGACGATTGTATCGATCCTTGGCACGATCTCGATGGGCTTTCCGCTCAAATCCAAGCGCTCGACCTCGTGATTACCATTGATAATAATATCGCGCATCTTGCCGGTGCGCTCGGCATTCCGACGCTGCTGCTGTTGCCCAAGGCGTGCGACTGGCGCTGGCACATCCATCGTCGTGATTCCCCCTGGTACCCAAGCCTGACCATCGTCCGGCAGGAGAAAGCCGGAGACTGGCGCCCGGTCATCGCGACGGTGGAAAAAATGCTTCCCACCGTGATCCCCGGCGCGCCCGAAAATTTTTTGCATGGCCTGGCGTGCCTCGCGGAGGGAAATTACCGTCAAGGATGGAAAGGATATGGCTGGCGTTTCGCAGCGGATCCCACCACGCCACGGCTCAGGGGGCCGTGGCCGGAATGGGATGGCGATTGGTCGCGGTCTCTTCTGATCTGGGGCGAGCAGGGTATCGGTGAAGAAATTTTCTTCGCTCGCCTCATCCCGCAAGTCCTGGAACGCCAGCGCGACCTGGTTATTCTCTGCGATCCCCGGCTGAAACCGATCCTGGCGCGGTCTTTCCCTAATCTGCGGATCGTCGGCAGAGGAGAAGCCGTCAATCGCCCCGATCTATGGAGCGCACCCTTCGGAGACTTCGCGGCATTTTTCTGGTCAAGCGGTGACGTCTCGTCCGCGCCGTGGCTGCGGAGCAATCCATCGCTCCGGGAAAAGTTCAGGCAGCGTTATGTCGACCTGGCCAACGGAAGGCCGGTGATTGGTTTTTCCTGGACGAGTCCGTCTCATCCCGAGAGAGGACTCCGCTCCCGGGAGATCAACCAAATCCAAGCCGGGCGGGACGGTTTTTTCGTCTCCCTTCAATACGGTGCGGAAACCCATCCCCCCGGCATTTTTGTGGATGACACCGTCGATCCCCTCGGCGACCTCGAAAGTTGGATGGCTCAGATCGATGCCATGGACGAAATCGTCACGATCGATAACAGCACGGCGCACATGGCAGGCGCGCTCGGCAAGAACGGAACGGTCTTTCTGCGCAGCGCCGCCGATTGGCGATGGGGAACGGACACGAATTCATCATCCTGGTATCCGAATCTTACCCTGGTACGGGACGGAGCCGTCGCCGTGGCCGCCGATGATCTCAAGAAGGAAGCACATATCGCACGGCGGGAAGGCAATTTCGCCCGGGCCGAACGACTGCTTGAGGAAGCGCTGCGATCTTATCCGAAGGATTATGACACGATGGCCGATCTGGCCGCGCTGGCCTTCCTCCGTGATGCGCCCGAACAGGCCGAACGATTGGCGCGCCAGGCGCTCGTCCTCTCGCCGCGCCATTCCACCGCGCGCCGGAATTACGCCGCGGCTCTTCTCGCCCTGGGTAAAATCGAAACGCTTCTCTCTTTCTCCAAGGATTCTTCGCCCTCGCTCGAGGAAATCCTCCCCATTGCGAGCGCGCTCTCCGTCAAGGGCCGCTTCGCCGAGGCGCGCACTCTTCTGGGACCATTAACCGACGATCCCGATCTTCGGTTTGTCCACGCCATGAATGAGCTGCGCGCGGGGAATTACCGCACTGCCTGGCCGCTCTATAAAGCGCGCTTTGCCAGAAAAATGCGGCCGGTACAGCGGCGGAGCTTCGGGTTGCCGGAGTGGCGCGGCGAGCAGGTTCCGGCGCTCGTTATCGCGGCGGAGCAAGGTCTCGGCGATGAGATCATGTTCGCCCGATTTTTGCTTCCCTTGACCGACCGATGCGGGCAAATTGCCCTGGAGGTGGACGAGCGCCTCCATTCCCTCTACAGGCGTTCATTTCCAAGCGTGATTCTTTTTGCCAGAAATGCGCAGCCGCCAATCCTTGGGACACATGAAATCGCCATCGGAGATCTGCCGTCCGTGCTCGACCCCGACCTCGCGATACCGCCCCGTCCGTATCTCATCGGCAGAACCGACCTGGTGCGCCTATGGCGCCGACGTTATCGCGCGCTTTTCCCCGGCCGAAAAATCGTGGGGATCGGATGGAAGAGCGGAAACCTCCAGGCCGCGCCGACGAGGACATTGACACCGAAATTCTGGGCCAATTTTTCCGATACCACCTGCACCTTCGTGTCCTTGCAATATGACGCGACGCGAGAGGAACGGGCCGCGCTCGGCGATATCCTCCCCCGCTTTCTCGACGATCCCGGTTTCGATTGCCGCAACGATATCGAAACCCTTGCGGTACATATCATGGCGATGGACCGCATCGTTTCGGCGGATCACGCCTTGGTGCACCTCGCCGGTGCGCTCGGGCAGGAGGTCAAGCTTTTCGCGGGCACGATGCCGGATTGGCGCTGGCCTTATGGCAAGGCACAGGTACCCTGGTATGCACGCGTCACCCTATGTACCAATCCCGCTGAGGCAATCGCATGGCCATGAATCGCGCGCAAAGGAGAGCCGAGATTGCCCCGACCCGCCGTGGCGAGGCCGCACATCGCGCGGGGCTCAAAGCGGCACAATCGGGAGACTGGCCTACTGCCCTCAGCGAACTCGGCCGCGCGGTACGACAGGCGCCCGACAGGGCGCTTTATTGGAACAACCTCGCAGCCGCGCAAAGCCAAGCAGGAGAAGCCGGAAAGGCCGTAGCGAGCGCCAAACGCGCGCTTGCGCTGGAGCCGCTTTATCGTGAGGCTCGATTCAATCTGGCCACTGCGCTGAAGCAATTGGGGGCGCTTGGCGAGGCTGCTTCGCTCTTTCATGAGCTTCTGGCCGAGAATGATGATGACCTGGACAGCTGGATCAACCTTGCCTTCTGTCAGCAGAACCTGAACGCACCGGAGATCGCCGAGGGGGTCTACCGTGGCGCGCTCGCGCGTTTCCCCGGAGAGCCGATGCTGGTCGGCAATCTGGGCGGATTGCTGTGCACGCTACGCCGATATGGAGAAGCCGAGGACTTGCTGGCCGGCGCGGATGCGCCTGCGCATTTCGGCATTGCCTATAATCATGGTCTCGCCTGCTATCATCTGGGTAAGCTGACCGAGGCTCGCACCTTGATGGAAAAAGCCGTAAGGCTCGATCCTGGTGCCGCTAACGCCCACGCCTCGCTCTCGGCCATACTGCTGCTGCTCGGCGAGCCGCGCGCGGCCTTGGTCGCCGCCGAGCATGCATACGAACTCGCGCCAGAGCACCATGCCATCCGCAACAATCTCGCCGCGGCATTGGACGAAAATGACCGAAGCCAAGAAGCGATGGAAATTGCGGAAAGCGTGCTCGCGGAAGATCCTTCCAATGCGGGCGCGCTCGTCAATGCCGCTATACTGCTCCGCCGCCAGCGCGACTGGGAATCGGTGAAGAAGCATCTCATGGCCGCGATTGCCGTGGCACCCGAAGACCCGGCACCACACTTCTATCTCTGCGGCACATATTTCCTCCTGGGGGATTGGCGCAATGCCTGGGAGGAGTTCGAGTATCGCTGGATGAAGACCGGTGAGCGGCCCCGCGCCGCCTTCAGCCGCCCGCGCTGGCAAGGAGAAGATCTCCGCGACAAAACCATTCTTCTCTGGGGCGAGCAAGGAATCGGGGACGAGCTGATGTTTGCGGGTTTCATTCCCGATCTGTCGGCCGGGCACCTTATTCTGGAATGCCAGGACCGCCTCGTTCCCCTCTTTCGACGTTCGTTTCCCCAGGCCGTCGTCCGACCGCATCCGCAGGACAGCCAAGGTATCGCGCTCGACCGTAGCCACGAAACCGATTTCGATTACGAGGCCGCCTTCGGGGATCTTGGACGATATTTTCGCCCAACTCTCGCGCATTTTACCAAGCGGGATAAGTATCTTTCGGTGGATTCTATCCACGTACGCATATTGCGCGACCGCTACCGCCTCCTTGCGGATGGAAGGCCGATCGTGGGTGTATCCTGGCGCAGTGGCAATCGACAGAGCGGCGGCAGGCGTTCGGCGCCCCTCTCTCTTTGGCACCCCATCTTCGTCAGGAATTGCTTCTTCGTCTCCCTCCAATATGGCGACCAGGAAGAAGCATCGGGATATCCGATTTATCGCGATATAAGCATAGACCCGCTCCTGGATATGGATGCGTTTGCCGCTCAGGTCGCCGCCATGGATATGGTCGTCTCCATCGACAATACCACCGTCCACATGGCGGGAGCGCTCGGCATTCCCACCATGGCCCTGCTCTCCTTCCACGCGGATGTCCGCTGGACCGCTACCGAGGATTCCTCGCCATTCTATCCGAGCGTGCGCTTGCTCCGTCAGACCGAGGCAGGCGCGTGGCACCCCGTCATGGCGCAGGCGGCGTGCGCGTTGGACCGCCTCGGTGCTAGGCGGGAAAGTGCCGCTCGCGCCAGCGTTCCAGCACCCGCTGCGCCAAAGCGGGATCGCTAAGGCGATTAAACATCCTGAGCCAATAGGATAATGGCTTGTGACCCGCCGCCCGGTTCCGCGCGCGCTCCAAGGCGAGAAACAGCGCGATAAAATCGATGCGGTCCAGGTTGCTCGCCGCCGCGGCGATGGTCAAGCCCTGCCCATTATCCTCATAAAGGAGGAAGCGCACCGTTTCGAGCGGCAATTGCGCCATTTCCGCGAAAAGCGCTTCGAAAAGATCGATGTCTGCCTGCTTCAAGCTTTCGAGCAGAACCGTGCCGTTGATGGCGCCCTTCGAGGCGAGCAGGCGAGCTGCGCGCATTGCCGTGGTTTGCTCCGGCGTAGAGGGCAGCGTGGCCATCTCGCCGGTCGTAGCCTGCGCGAGGATGGGCTCGATCACATCCGACTGCACCGCGCACCGGTCGAGAATATAGTCGCGGAGCGCCTTGGTTACCCAGATATACATGCGGGCGGCAAGGTCAGGCGTCAGTTCCCGTCTTCTGACCAGCGGTTCCTGGAGACTGGGCATGGAGCGCGAATGCTCCACGAGGGTGGAAGCCGTCTGAGAAGAAATAGACGCACCTTCATTTCCCAGCAGGGTGTGCATGACAGCAACCGAGCCGGTTTCCACCAACGCCTGGCTGACGTCCTCGCTAATGGTACGGCGCATGGCGATGGCAAGATGGTAACGCTCCGTCTGCTGCCGGATGATGCTTATCAGCCGCTCGTCGTCGAGAAGAGGGCTCCGCATAAGAATGGGGCCGGCGATTTCGATCTCGTCATTGGCGAGCGCATAGACGACCTCCGCTGGAATATTGCGCGATTCGGCAAGGATTTGCGCGAGCGCATTGCGAATGGGCTTTTCCACGTCCTTGATGAGTCGGAGCAGGATATCGCCGATCAGATCCCTTTCGCGCTCCGAGACGCCGCTATTTTCCGAAAGGTCGGCAACAGTGCGCACCAACTCGCTGCGGCCCCGGACACTGCGATCATACGCAAGAGCAAGAAGGTGCTGGGCATGTGGCATGGTCGGCCACAGCATGGCTCACAAACTGCTTAGGATTGCTTTATATCGGCGCTGAGGGCCGTAATCGGCCGCCCCGGCGCACCGGCGCAATGCGATGGGCCAGCCCACTGGCTGCATCGATATCGACGATGACGCCGCAGAGGGTGGCCGGTCCGGTCGCCACCTGCAATTTCTCGGTCGGGAGCTTGCGGAGGAAGCGTTGAATTGGAATGGTTTTTTCCATGCCGATCACCGAATCGTAATCTCCACACATGCCGGCATCGCTCTGATAAGCGGTGCCTCGCGGTAAAATCTGGTCATCGGCGGTGGGAACGTGGGTATGTGTACCCACCACCAGCGAGACGGACCCGTCCAGGAAATGGGCCAGCGCCATTTTTTCACTCGTCGCCTCGGCATGGAAGTCGACGACAATCGCATGGACGTTTCCCGCCAGACGATAAGGCGCGAGCACACGGCGAATAACCGCGAACGGATCGTCGAGCGGATCCATGAATAGCCGTCCCATCAGATTGACCACCAGGATTTTTCTCCCGTCAGGGAGCGCGTAGACATGATGTCCCCTGCCGGGCGTGCCTTCGGGAAAGTTGGCGGGGCGCAGCAGGCGCGATTCGCTCTCGATGAAGCCCTGCACGTCTCTCTGATCCCAGCTATGGTTGCCCCCGGTCAGGCAATCGATCCCCAGCGCGAAGAGTTCGCCTGCGAGTTTTCCCGTGATGCCGAACCCATGCGCGGCATTTTCGCCATTGGCAATGACGAAATCCACGCCATGCTCCTGCCGCAGGCGCGGCAATTCCTGGGCCAACACGTCCCTGCCCGATCTGCCCACGATATCGCCGCAAAAAAGCACGCGCATCAGGTCGGGCCGATAACCGTTTGTTCAGTAATGACTCCATCCAATGGTTCATCGCCGGAATGGTGAGGCACTTCTTGTATTTCCTGTGCGGCGAAGGCAATGCCATAAGCCTTGATCGGTTTTTCAGCACGCAACCCTCTGAGCGTGCGGTCATAATACCCGCCTCCATAGCCGAGACGGAAAAGCCGGCGATCGAAGGCGAGTAACGGAACAAACAAGATCCGAGGCACGATTATCGCCCCATCGCGCGGGCGTTGCGTGCCAAAGGAATCGGCAATCAACGCATCGCCGGGCCGCCAGGCATAAAACGTCAAGATCCCGCCGCGCTCCCTCACGCTGGGCAGAGCAATGGGATGGCCCCGGTCATGCAAGGCCATCATGAGCGGGCGGCAATCCAGTTCGGAGCGCATCGGCCAATAAGCGGAGACGATTGCACCTTGTGGAAGGGAAATCGCAGCAGCATGCCTGCAGGCCTGCTCTGCTTTGGCCGAACCATTCTCGATTCTGTCGCGCATGAGGGACACGTGGCGGCGCAACTCGGCCTTTAGAGTAGGAATATCGTCCAGAATGGTAATAATGCCTCGCACGAACGGACGGCGCCGCATGGGCCGGTGGTACAGAATCCTCCGCGGCCTGCATCAGCAGGTGGGCGCCATATGCCGACACCACGGCGTCGGTAGGGACAGCTCCCAAGAGGTAAATATTGGCCCCGGGGATAAAATGACCTGTCGTGCCCCGCAGCGACCGTCCAATTTCAGCTTATGCTTGTTCTAGTTTGGCTGCAATAGCCTCGATGCGGATGGCCAAATCTTGAATGGAACTGGCCAGCATGCTGTCGCGCTGCTGTTGCTCCTCGTCACGGGCGCGGCGCAACTCCTGCATGTCCCGTTGCATATGGTCGAGTTCCTCGACAAGCAGCAAGGCCGTGACGGCAAAAAGCAGCGATTCGCCGACCGATCCCAGATCTCGCCCGACCTGGTCGAGTTTACGCCGCAGCTGGTCGGCGAGCTGCTGGAGGCGTTCTTCCTCGCCCGGTCCACAGGCCACGTCGAAATTGCGGCCGTTGAGCGAAAGGCTCACCGTTGGCATGGCTAGACGCCTACCGTCGCGCTGCGTAATCGCGCGATGACGTGATCGAGGCGGTTCTGCACCTGGCTGGCTTCGTGGCGAAGCACGTCATAGGTCTGGCGAAGGACGGCAAGCTCGCCCGAGACTTCCGCCTGATGCGAACGCGTCCGCTCGCTATAGGCCGCACTCGCGCGATCGAGCCGATCCATCGCGGATTCCAACCGCGCCAAGGCTTCTTCTATGCTGCTGCTCATCGACTCCGGCACGGGCGGATTTAAGCGGGCTCCCTGCTCCGCGTCAATGATCTTCGCCGGACGCTTGACCGGATACCGCGGGAGCGGCATGGTGCCTCCGTCGTTCATCGGGAGCCTCATGATACATCGTGACCATACGGCAATGGCGAGCGCGTTGCGCATCCTCGCTGTCGATGCCGTCGAGAAAGCCAAATCCGGCCATCCCGGCATGCCGCTCGGCATGGCCGATGTGGCTACCGTTCTTTTCCGCCGCTTCCTCGCCTACGACCCCGCCTGCCCCGACTGGCCCGACCGGGACCGATTCATTCTCTCGGCCGGCCACGGCTCGATGCTTCTCTACGGCCTGCTCCATTTGACCGGCTATGCCGACATGACGCTCGAGGAAATTCGGAATTTTCGCCAGTTGGGAAGCCGCAGCGCCGGACATCCCGAACGCGGCCACGCGAGCGGAATCGAGACTACCACCGGCCCCTTGGGTCAGGGATTGGCAAATGCGGTTGGCATGGCGCTTGCCGAACGCATGCTCGCCAGCCGGTTCGGGGCCGAGCTTGTTGACCATCGCACCTATGTCATCGCCGGGGATGGCTGTCTCATGGAGGGGATCAGCCATGAGGCCGCCTCTCTCGCCGGACACCTGGCATTGAACAAACTGATCGTCCTTTATGACGATAACGGCATCAGTATCGACGGGCCGACCTCGCTGGCATTTTCGGACGACACGCTCATGCGCTTTCGCGCCTACCGCTGGAATGTCAACCGGGTCGACGGCCACGATCCCGAAGCCATAGAAGCGGCGATAAACGAAGCACGGACCGCGACCATGCCGAGCCTGATCGCGTGCAAGACCATCATCGGCAAGGGTGCGCCCAAGAAAGCCGGCAGCGCCGCCTCCCACGGGTCGCCTCTCGGCAGCGAGGAAATCGCCGGGCTGCGCCAGTCGCTGGGCTGGCCGCATGCGCCCTTCGATATCCCCGAGGACATTCGCATATTGTGGCGACAGGCAGGCGAGAGGGCGCGACAGAGCCGCGCCGACTGGACGGCGCGCCACGAGCGACATGCCGAGCGCGAAGAGTTCGACCGCGTCATGTCGGGCGAGCTCCCGGCCGAACTTGCGCAGAGGGTCGCCACACTTCGGCAAAAATTGTGCACCGAGCGGCCGAAAATCGCGACGCGACAGAGCTCGCAGCTCGTTATCGACCACCTTGTCCCTGTCCTCCCAGAACTGGTGGGCGGCTCGGCGGATCTGACCGGTTCGAATAATACCAAGGCCAAGAATGCCGAAGCGGTGACGCCTCCAACTTATCGCGGCAATTACATCTATTATGGCGTGCGCGAACACGGCATGGCCGCCGCGATGAACGGCCTCGCGCTGCATGGCGGGATCATCCCCTTCGGCGGCACCTTCCTGGCCTTCACCGATTATTGCCGGCCGGCGATCCGGCTCGCCGCATTGATGGAACAGCGCGTCATCTTCGTCATGACCCATGATTCGATTGGTCTCGGCGAGGATGGTCCCACGCATCAGCCCGTCGAGCATCTTGCCGCCTTGCGCTCTATCCCTAACTTGCTCGTGCTCCGGCCGGCCGATACGATGGAGACTTTGGAATGCTGGACCTTGGCGCTCGCGCAAAAAAACCGGCCGAGCATTCTGGTCCTGAGCAGGCAGGCTCTCCCCAGCCTGCGCGATGAGGACGCGCCGGAGAACAGATGCGCCCGCGGCGGATATGAATTACGTCCCAGCGCCGACGAGCGTAAGCTCACGCTGATCGCTACCGGCTCCGAAGTATCGATTGCCGCCGACGCCCAGCACCGATTGGCGGAGGCAGGCATCGGCGCCAGCCTCGTCTCGCTTCCCTCCTGGGAAATTTTCGAAGAACAGGAGCCGAGCTATCGCGACCGCGTCCTGGGTACTGCTCCGCGCCTGATCGTGGAGGCCGGTGTGAAGTTTGGCTGGGAGCGTTATATGCGGCCCGGCGACCGCTTCATCGGCATGCGCGGCTTCGGCGCCTCGGCGCCCGCGGAGGAGCTTTATCGTCATTTTGGGATCACCGCCGAGGCCATTCTCGGCGCGGCAAAAAATATGCTATGAGCAGATAACCAGCTCATCACGTTCGAGGAGAGAATGATATGGCAGTACGGGTAGCAATCAACGGTTTCGGCAGGATCGGGCGCCTGGTGCTTCGCGCCATCGCGGAGAGCGGCCGGCGCGATATCGAAGTCGTCGCTATCAACGACCTGGGGCCGGTCGAGACCAATGCCCATTTGTTTCAGCACGATACCGTCCACGGCCCCTTTCCCGGCAAGGTGAAGACCAAGGCCGGCGGCATGGATGTCGGCACAGGCTGGATCAAGGTGACCGCCCAGCGCGATCCCGCGCAGCTCCCCTGGAAGGAGCTGGGCGTCGACGTAGCGCTGGAATGTACCGGCCTGTTCACGAACAAAGAAACCGCAGGCAAGCACATTACAGCGGGCGCGCGGCGGGTTCTCATATCCGCACCGGCCACCGATGCCGATCTCACCATCGTCTACGGCGTTAACCACCATAAACTCCGCAAGGAACATCGCGTCCTTTCCAACGCCTCCTGCACCACCAACTGCCTGGCGCCGGTGGCCTTCGTCCTGCACGAGGCGTTCGGCATAGAACGCGGCTACATGACGACGATCCATTCCTATACTGGCGACCAGCCAGTGCTCGACACGCTCCACCGCGACCTCTATCGGGCGCGCGCCGCCGCCTTGTCGATGATCCCCACCACCACCGGTGCCGCCAAGGCGGTGGGGCTGGTCCTGCCCGCCCTCAAAGGCAAGCTCGACGGGACCGCGATCCGCGTCCCTACCCCCAACGTCTCGCTCGTCGATTTCAAATTCGTGCCTAAGAAGTCGGTAACCAAGGAACAGGTCAACCAGGCGATCAGCGAGGCTGCGCGCAAGGCCCCGCTCAAAGGCATCCTCGCCACCAACGACAAGCCATTGGTTTCGAGCGATTTCAACCACAATCCCGCGAGTTCGACCTTCGATCTGCTCCAGACGCAAGTGCTCGAGGATCGTTTCGTACGGGTGCTCTCCTGGTACGATAACGAATGGGGCTTCTCCAACCGCATGTGCGACAGCGCCGTGGCAATCGGCAAGTTCGGGAAGTAACACGCGCGAAGTGCAGGCGTCGCCCCCGGTATGACGATCTAACAATACATCATCACCGGGCTTGACCCGATGATCTCGTGTAAGCAGATAACGATGGCCGGTTTAAGGTCGGGCATAACGAAAGAGGAAAGAACTCAAGGCCGGGCACTTGCCTAGGGCGCATCTTGGCCGGTGCCTCCATCATTTCTGCTTGCGTGACCCGCTAAAATCCGTAGAGATGGAAGAGCCCGGACGGAAACGGGACATAATCTGTCGGAAAGAAGGAGCATGGCTGAGCGCATGCTGAAATTCGTCTCCTTGGACCAGGCCATGCCGGAGAAACGCTTGGCCGCGGAGCGGCGCGCCGATTTCCTGGAAATTTATCGCGAATTCGCCGCGGCAAAAGCCGCCGAGCAGGCCGCGCGCTGCTCACAATGCGGCGTGCCCTTCTGCCAGGTGCATTGCCCTCTCGGAAATAACATCCCCGACTGGCTTAGATATACCGCCGAAGGACGTTTGGAAGAAGCCTATCTCACCTCCCAGGCGACCAATACCTTCCCAGAAATTTGCGGCCGCATCTGTCCGCAAGACCGCCTGTGCGAAGGCCATTGCGTGATCGAAAAGGATTTTGGCGCGGTCACCATCGGGGCGGTCGAAAAATACCTCACCGAACATGCCTGGAGTCAGGGATGGGTCAAGCCGCCTTTTCCCGAATACGCGCGACAGGAAAGCATCGGCATCATCGGCGCCGGACCGGCCGGGCTCGCCGCTGCCGAACGGCTGCGGCGCTTGGGATATGGCGTGACGATCTATGACCGCCACGATCGCGCTGGCGGATTGCTCATCTACGGCATTCCCAATTTCAAGCTGGATAAATTCATCATCACGCGGCGCATGGCGCAGTTCGCGGAGGCCGGAATCCAATTTCGCCTCGATTGTGCGATCGGGCGTGACGAATCGCTTGCCACCCTTCGCGAGCGCCACCATGCCGTGCTGATCGCAACCGGAGTCTACCGTGCCCGCACGGCCGATCTGCCGGGGTTTTCTCTACCCGAGGTCGTCCCGGCGCTTGATTATCTGACCCGAGCAAACCGGCGCGATCTCGGCGATGCGTTACCCCATGACAATCGAATGGACGCGCGGAGTAAAAAAGTCGTCGTGATCGGCGGCGGCGATACGGCGATGGATTGTGTCCGCACCGCCATTCGCCAAGGCGCCACTCACGTTACTTGTCTTTATCGCCGCGACCGCGCCAATATGCCGGGCTCCGCGCGCGAGGTGCGCCACGCCGAGGAAGAAGGCGTGCGCTTCGAATGGCTGGCCGCGCCCCGCGCCATCCTAGGGCCGGAACGAGTGACCAAGGTGGTGGCCTCCCGCATGCGCCTCAAAGGACAGGATGTCGCTGGCCGTGCCCAGCCAGAGGAAATTCCTGGCGCGGACTTCGCGGTGGAGGCCGATCTTGTCATCATGGCGCTCGGCTTCGAGGCCGAGGATCTGCCCGTAATGTTCAACGAGCCGGCGCTGGCCATTACGCAAGCGGGCACGCTTGCCACGACGCCCGACCTAATGACCAGCCTGCCCGGAATCTTCGCCGCGGGAGATATCGTGCGCGGCGCGAGCCTGGTCGTCTGGGCCATCCGGGATGGCCGTGATGCCGCGCAGGCCATCCATGAGCATATCCAAGCGGGCGCGGCCTTACGAGAGGCTGCGGAGTGACCGAGCGGACGAATCGCGGCGAGGAATTCATCGCTTCCTTTCGAAGGACGGCGCGGTATCTTCAGGATAATCACGCCTATGATCCGACCGCCGAGCATGATGCCTGCGGCGTAGGTCTAATTGCCGCCATCGATGGCGCGCCGCGCCGCGAGGTAGTCGAACTCGCGATTGCCGCGCTTAAGGCGGTCTGGCACCGCGGCGCGGTCGATGCCGACGGCAAGACCGGTGATGGTGCGGGTATCCACGTCCAGATTCCTCAGGAATTTTTCAAGGATCACATCCGCCAGATCGGTTTCGAGCCCGGCGCGGGAAAATTGGGCCTTGGTCAGGTTTTCCTGCCCAAAACCGACCTTGCCGCCCAGGAGACCTGCCGCGGCATCGTCGAAAGCGAGATCGTCAATTTCGGCCACGCCATTTGCAGCTGGCGGCAGGTGCCGGTCAATGTCGCCGTGATCGGGGACAAGGCCAATGCCACCCGCCCCGAGATCGAGCAGGTACTGATCGCCAATAAAAAGGGACTCGACGATACCGCGTTCGAGAGAGAATTGTTCATTATTCGCCGGCGCATCGAGAAACGCGTGCTCGCCGCGCATATCTCGGATTTCTACTTCTGCTCCCTCTCCTGCCGCTCGGTCATCTATAAAGGGATGTTTCTGGCCGAACAATTGTCGGCCTTTTATCCCGACCTCACCGATCGTCGCTTCGTTTCCAACTACGCGATCTATCACCAGCGTTACTCCACTAACACATTCCCCACTTGGCGGATGGCCCAGCCTTTCCGCATGCTTGCCCATAATGGCGAGATCAATACGTTGCGCGGCAACGTCAATTGGATGCGCAGCCATGAAATAAAAATGGCCTCGGAAGCCTTTGGTACGGAGAGCGACCATATCAAGCCGATCGTCCAGTCCGGCTCCTCCGATTCGGCGGCGCTCGATGCGGTATTCGAGGTCCTGGTGCGCGCCGGCCGTGACGCGCCGATGGTGAAATCGCTGCTAATCCCCGAGGCTTGGTCAAATAAGAAAACCATGCCCGAGAGCCACCGCGCCCTCTATGCCTATTGCAATTCGGTGATGGAGCCGTGGGACGGCCCGGCGGCGCTCGCTATGACCGATGGACGGTGGGCCGTAGCCGGGCTCGATCGCAACGGCTTAAGACCGCTGCGCTATGCGTTGACGGACGATCAATTGCTGCTCGTCGGATCGGAAGCGGGCATGGTTCCGGTCGCGGAGGAGCGTATCGTCCATAAGGGACGGGTTGGGCCGGGACAGATGATCGGGGTCGATCTCAAGAAGGGCCGCTTCTTCGGCGATAGGCAGATCAAGGACCGGCTCGCGGCCGAACATCCTTATCAGGAATGGATCAAGGGCATCACAGCCTTCGACGACATCGTCGCCGGTCATGAAGAGCCTTTCTGCTATCAAGCAGACGAGCTGCGCCGCCGCCAAATCGCCGCAGGGCTCAGCCAGGAAGACATGGAGCTGCTCCTCCAACCGATGGCCGAGGAGGGCAAGGAGGCGGTGGGCAGTATGGGCGACGATACGCCGCTCGCAGTGGTTTCGCCCAACTTCCGCAGCCTCCATCATTTCTTTCGCCAGCAATTCAGCCAGGTCACCAATCCGCCCATCGATTCCCTGCGCGAGCGGCGAGTGATGAGCCTCAAGACCCGGCTCGGCAATCTCGGCAATGTCCTCGACCAGGATGCCAGCCAGACGCGCATTATTCTCTTGGAAAGCCCCGTCCTCACCAATGGCGCTTTCGCCCTGCTGCGTGCGCGCATGGGTGAAACGGCGCGCGAGATCGACTGCACCTTCCCTTCCTGTGATGGTTCCGACTCATTGCGCCGTGCGATTGCCCGCATCCGCGAAGATGCGGAGCAAGCGGTGCGGAATGGCGCTTCTCATCTTATCCTGACTGATGAGCATATCGGCGAGAAACGGGCGCAGATCCCAATGATCCTGAGCGTTGGCGCCGTGCACTCGCACCTCGTGGAAAAAGGCCTGAGGACCTTCGTCTCGCTCAATGTCCGCTCGGCGGAATGCCTCGATGTCCATCATTTCGCGGTGCTGATCGGCGTAGGCGCCACCACTATCAATGCGTATCTTGCCCAGGATTCGCTGGCCGAGCGCCACCGCCGCGGCTTTTTCGATACGCTAAGCCTCGCGCAATGCGTGGCGCGCTACAAGGAGGCGGTGGATAACGGACTGCTCAAGGTTATTTCCAAGATGGGTATCTCGGTGATCTCCTCCTATCGCGGTGGGTATAATTTCGAGGCGGTCGGTCTGTCGCGCGCGCTCGTAACCGATCTCTTTCCGGGCATGCTCTCGCGTATTTCCGGCATAGGCCGAACCGGTATCCAGGAGAATGTGCTTGACCGCCATGCCCGCGCATTTGCAACCAATATCGCGCCGCTCGCCGTGGGCGGCCTTTACCGCTACCGGACCCAGGGCGAACCGCATGCCTTGACCGGCCCGCTCATCCATTTGCTGCAGGAAGCAACTGCCAGCGGCTCCTATCGTGCTTATAAGAGATTCTCCCAGTTGGCACGGCAGCTGCCACCAGTCGCGTTGCGCGACCTGCTCGATTTTCGCAAATCAATGGCGCCTATTCCGCTTGAAGAGGTCGAGAGCATCACCGAGATCCGCAAGCGGTTCGTCACGCCCGGCATGTCGCTGGGCGCGCTGGGGCCGGAGGCGCATGAGACCCTGACCATTGCCATGAACCGCATCGGCGCAAAGTCAGATTCTGGGGAAGGCGGCGAGGCGCCGGAGAACTTCACGCCACGACCGAACGGCGACAACGCTAATTCCGCGATCAAGCAGATCGCCTCGGCGCGCTTCGGCGTAACGGCCGAATATCTCAACAATTGCCGCGAAATCGAGATCAAGATTGCCCAGGGCGCCAAGCCCGGCGAGGGCGGCCAGCTTCCCGGATTCAAGGTCACCGACATGATCGGAAGGCTGCGCCATGCGACCCCGGGCGTCACGCTTATTTCTCCACCGCCCCACCACGATATCTATTCGATCGAGGATCTTGCGCAGCTCATCTACGATTTGAAACAGATCAATCCCGAGGCGGAGGTCTGCGTGAAGCTCGTTGCCGAAAGCGGTATCGGCACGATCGCCGCGGGCGTCGCCAAGGCCAAGGCCGATACGATCCTGGTCTCCGGCAATGTCGGGGGAACGGGGGCGAGCCCGTTGAGTTCGATCAAGCATGCCGGCGTGCCCTGGGAAATGGGCTTGAGCGAGGTTAATCAGGTATTGACCCTCAACAAGCTCCGCCATCGGATACGGCTTCGCGCGGATGGTGGCCTGAAGACGGGACGCGATATCGTGATGGCTGCAATGATGGGCGCGGAGGAATTTGGAATCGGCACCGCCTCCCTGATCGCAATGGGCTGCCTTATGGTTCGGCAGTGTCATTCCAATACCTGCCCGGTTGGCATCTGCACGCAGAGCGAGGATCTGCGCCGTAAATTTTCCGGCACGCCCGAGAAGGTGATCAATCTTTTTTCCTTTCTCGCCGAGGAGGTCCGTGAAATTCTGGCGGAACTTGGCCTTCGTTCGCTCAACGAGGCAGTCGGCCGGACCGATCTTCTGATCCAGGTATCACGCGGTGCGCCCCATCTCGACGATCTTGACCTGAATCCGCTGCTAGTTCAGGCCGAAGCTGGCGAGCATGGCCGCGTCTGCACGCGAAAGGGCCGCAACGAAGTGCCCGAGACGCTCGATACCCAGATTATCGCCGACGCCCAGCCGGTCTTCACCCGCGGCGAGAAGATGCAGCTCGCTTACAGCGTACGCAATACTCACCGCGCGGTCGGTACGCGCTTTTCCTCGCATCTGGTGCGCGTCTTCGGCATGCGCGGGCTGAAACCCGGCCATGTCACCGTGCGCCTGCATGGCTCTGCCGGACAATCGCTAGGCGCGTTTGCCGTGCAGGGTCTCAAGCTTGAAGTGTGGGGCGAGGCAAACGATTACGTCGGCAAGGGCCTCTCAGGTGGCGTTATCGTGGTCCGTCCCACGCCTGCGAGCCGGCTTGTCTCTGAAGAGAATACCATTATCGGCAATACGGTGCTCTATGGCGCGACGTCCGGTTCTTTATACGCAGCCGGCCAGGCGGGGGAACGCTTTGCCGTGCGCAATTCCGGCGCGCGCGCGGTCATCGAGGGATGCGGGGCTAATGGCTGCGAATATATGACCGGAGGCATGGTGGCCATCCTCGGCACGGTCGGCGACAATTTCGCCGCGGGCATGACCGGAGGCATGGCCTTCGTCTATGATCCCGACGACCTGCTGCCCATCCATATCAATGGCGAGACGGTTTTGCATCGGCGCCTCGCCTCTTCGCATTGGGAGGAGCAACTCCGCGCGCTGCTAAAAGAGCATGTCGGCGAGACCCAGTCGGTCCATGGCGCGACTCTCCTGGAAAACTGGACGGAGAGCCGCGGCCGCTTCTGGCAGATCGTACCGCGTGAAATGGTCAACCGCCTCGCTCATCCACTCGAGGAGGCCATCGCCAGCGCGGCTGAATGACGGCCTGCCCTTCGGCTACGCTTGCTGCCGGATCCGCCTACCACTAACCTGCGTTGCCCTGGCAATTTCTCCGGCGCGGCACCTGCCGGTACCGAACGGAGACAAGGTAGAGTGGAGGATTCGTGAGAGTTACTGCGCCGTCCAACCACCATCGACAGAGATGGTCGTGCCGGTGATCTGGTCGCCTGCCGGCGAGGATAGAAAGACAATCAACTGGCCGAATTGTTCGGGCGTGGCGAATTGCTTGGAAGGCTGCTTTTCTCCCAGCAGCTCGTCGGTTGCCTGTTTGACGGCGATCCCTTCTTTCGCCGCGCGGTCCTCTATCTGCTTTTGGACCAGCGGGGTCAGGACCCAGCCGGGGCAGACCGCGACCGCGGTGATCCCCTGCCCGGCCGTCTCGAGCGCCGTTACCTTGGTGAGCCCGACGATACCGTGCTTGGCGGCCACGTAGGCTGCCTTGCCGGCAGACCCGACCAGGCCATGGGCCGAAGCGACGTTGAAGATCCGGCCCCATTTGCGCGACTTCATGATGGGTAGCGCCGCCTTGCTGGCGTGAAACGCCGAGGAGAGATTGATCGCGATGATCGCGTCCCATTTGTCGTCGGGGAATTCATCGACGTTGGCGACATATTGAATACCGGCGTTATTGACCAGGATGTCGACACTTCCCAATTCGCTCTGCGTCTTCTTTACCATGTCGCGCACCTGCTCGGGCTTGGACATATCCGCGCCATGATAGCCGAGCTTCACCCCATACTTGGACGATAGGCCATGCCGCGTTTTTTCGATCTCCTGCGCATCGCCGAATCCATTGAGCATTACTTGCGCGCCGGCGCGGGCCAGCTCCTCGGCGATCCCCAGGCCGATGCCGCTGGTCGAACCGGTGACGATGGCTGTTTTTCCCTTGAGACTCATTCTTCGTTCCTTCTCGTGAATATGGATGCGGCGCTTTGAAGGTGCGCGCGCTTGCGCTCCAGCTCCCCCTTGACGCGTTCTATTTCCGCTTTGAGCTTCTCGATATAAGCCTCCAGCTCCTCAACCGAGAGCGGCGCCAGAGATTTAGGCCCGGACGGCGAGCGAAACCCTTCTTCTTCGTCCATGGCCGGCACTCTAGGATAACGCGGCCGCCTTTCCAAGCACCTTCTTGTTACGATATATGACGTCTGTGACTGATATCATGCGAGCGGCGATCTATCGCGGCCCGGGCGGCGGCGAGCAGATCGCTTTCGTAGAACGGCCCATCCCGGCCCCTGGACCGGACGAGGTGCTGATCCGCGTCCACGCGGCGGGACTTAATCGCCCCGACCTTCTGCAGCGCGCGGGAACCTACCTGCCGTCCCCCGGCGTGACCGATATCCCGGGGCTCGAGGTTGCGGGTGAGATCGTTGCCGCGGGTTCCGCCGTGGCAGAATTCCACAAAGGCCAGGCGGTCATGGCATTGCTGGCCGGCGGTGGCTATGCCGATTATGCCGTGGCCCCACAGGGGCAGTGCCTGCCTCTGCCGTCGGGCTGGGACTTTATCGCTGGCGGTGCGTTTCCCGAAACCTTTTTCACGGTCTGGGCCAACGTGTTCGACCGCGGCGGTCTCCGGCCCGGCGAGACGCTGCTGGTCCATGGCGGGGCGAGCGGCATCGGGACGGCGGCGATTCAGCTCGGCCATCATGGCGGCGCCCACGTGATCGTTACGGCAGGCAGTGACAATAAATGCAATAAATGTAAACAATTAGGCGCTAATCTTGCGATAAATTATCGCCAAGAAGATTTCGTTGCCCGAGTCATGGAAGAGACGAAAGGCGCCGGAGCCAATGTCATCCTGGATATGGTCGGGGGCGAGTATATCGCCCGCAATCTGCGCTGCCTCGCCCGGGACGGCAGGCTGGTCCAGATTGCCTTCCAAAACGGTTCGATCGCGAAGCTGGATCTTGCCCATGTGATGGTAAAGCGCCAATGGATCACAGGCTCCACCCTGCGGCCTCGTACGGTGGCGGAAAAAAGCGCGATCGCGTCAGGCTTGCGGCAGAGATTCTGGCCCCTCCTGGAGAAAGGAGCGATTCGACCGGTCGTCGACCGGCTTTTCCGCTTCGAGGAACTGCGCTCGGCACAGGATTATCTGGAAGAAGGGAAGCATTTCGGGAAAATTGTTCTGAAGTTCGCGATTTGAGAGACTCGGGAGGATGATTAGAGTGCGGTCCTCGGGGAGGGATCGATGATCGAGCGCTATTTCAATTTGCGGGAACACGGCACGGATATCCGGACGGAGATCCTCGCGGGTATCACGACCTTCCTGACGATGGCCTATATCATATTCGTCAACCCCGCGATTTTGTCCCATACGGGCATGGATGCAGGCGCCATCTTCGTAGCCACCTGCCTTGCCGCAGCTTTCGGGTCCGCGATGATGGGCCTTTATGCCAACTATCCTATAGCACTCGCCCCCGGCATGGGACTGAACGCCTATTTTACGTATTCGGTCGTGCTGGGCATGCATTATTCGTGGCAGGTCGCACTCGGCGCCGTTTTTCTCTCCGCGGTTCTCTTCCTGATCCTCTCGGTCCTGCCGGTGCGAGAACATATCGTCAATGCCATTCCGCGCAGCTTGAAACTCGCCATTCCAGCGGGTATCGGCTTATTTCTGGCATTCATCGGTTTCAAACAGGCCGGTATCGTCATAGCCCAGCCGGAAACATTCGTGACCTTGGGTGATTTGCGCCAGCCTCAGGCGTTGCTCGCCATCCTTGGTTTTTTTCTGATCGTTGCGCTCGACGGCCTGCGTGTCCGCGGCCATGTCATCATCGGTATTCTGGTCATTACCCTGTTTGGGACTCTTCTGGGTTTCAATCATTTCGAGGGAGTTTTTTCCGTCCCACCCGCGCTGTCGCCGACCTTCCTGAAGCTCGACATCCCTGGCGCCCTCAATCTTGGCTTGGCGACCATCGTGTTCGCTTTCCTGTTCGTCGATCTTTTCGACAATACCGGGACGCTGATCGCCGTGGCCGATCAAGCCGGTCTCGTTTCCCGTGATGGGCGCCTGCCCCGCATCGGCCGTGCCCTTATCTGCGATTCCTCCGCCGCCTTGGTGGGCGCGCTGCTGGGCACATCGACAACGACCTCCTTCATCGAAAGTGCCGCGGGCGTGCGCGCGGGAGGAAGGACCGGCTTGAGCGCCGTGGTCGTCGCGATCCTGTTCCTGCTGGCGCTGGTCCTCGCGCCGCTCGCCCGGTCGATACCCGATTACGCGACCGCGCCTGCCTTGGTCTATGTCGCACTGCTGATGACGCGATCGCTGGCCCAGATCGCCTGGGATGATATCACCGAGTCGGCGCCCGCGTTGGTCGCGACACTCGTCATGCCGCTGACCTTTTCCATCGCCAACGGCATTGCACTGGGCATGATCGCCTATGCAGCGATAAAAGTGCTGACCGGCCGATGGCGGGAAATCGACCCGATCGTGGCCGGGCTCGCCGTCGCCTTCACCGCCAAATACGCCTTCATTGGTGGTTGATCAGTCCCGCGTCCAAATGCGTTCGAGCTGACGCAACGCCCGGTTGGCGTCGCTGAGTTCCTTGGCAAGCGGTTCGCCCACCCGCTGCGCATACTGGTCGGAGAGTTTTTCGATCAACTGACGGACCGCGATTGCCTTGGGTGTCAATTTCACCTGAACCGAGCGCTTGTCATGCAAGCCAGGACGCTGCTCCAGATAGCCGTTTGTGGTCAACTTTTTCACGTTATAGGAGACGTTGGAGCCCAGATAGTAGCCGCGGTGAGTCAATTCACCCACGGTCAATTCCTCATCGCCAATGCTATGAATGATCATGGCCTGAACATTATTTAAGTCGCGAAGATTATTACGATCGAGATGACGCTTGACGATTTCCAGCCAAGCGCGGTGCAGGCGCTCGAGCAGCGCGACAGTTTCCATTTGATTGACGCGGGTATCGATAAGCATCCACCTACTCTATATGGGGCGTATGAATAATGCTTAAAGAGCGACTTTCCAAGCTCTAAACGCGGGGCGCGGCGTAAAGGCCTCGTCAAGCGCCGCCGCGACGACTTCTTCCAGCCGCTCGGGTTGCCAGCGGGGCAATCCGTCCCGATCGATGAGCTTCGCGCGGACCCCCTCGCGAAAATCGCCGCGCCGCGCCATATGCTGGCTGAGCGTATATTCCTGGGCAAGGCACCGGTCGATTCCCAGACCTTTATTGCGGATAAGAAGCTCGTGGGTCACGGCGAGGCTGAACGGAGAATTCGTCGCCATCATGCCCAACGTTTCCGCCGCCCACAGGTCGCTGCGTACATTTAGGATCGCGTTGATTTCCTGCACCGAATCCAAACCGAAGCACCGGTCGATATTGTCCTGCATCCCCTCCAATGGACTGGCTTCGGAGACGATCGCTAGCGTATCCAGATTATCCGGATTGAGAAAAGGGACCCGATGGCTCGGCACGTAATGCGTTGCCAATCCACAATAAAGCATCCCCGCCGCGCGCAGCCGCACGCCGGTCAGACCAAGAAACATTCCGATGGCGCCGGGACAGCTATTCAAGAAATGACTCGCCCCAACATCGGGAAAAAAACCGATGGCGCATTCGGGCATTGCGAAGATCGTCTCGTCGGTGGCGATCCGGATCTGGGCATTGACCGCCAGCCCGGCACCGCCACCCATCACCGTGCCATGCATCAGAGCCATGATCGGCTTGGGATAAGTGGCAATATGATGGTTGAGCTGATATTCGCGAAAATAGAAATCCGAGATGAGGCTGTCATCGCCGCCGCATGCGGCATGATAGACCGCCTTGACGTCTCCACCGGCGCAAAAGGCCCGCCCCTCTCCGGTCATCCAGACCCGTTCCACGGCACCATCGCTTCGCCATTCGGTGAGCTGCCGGTGCAGGGAATCGATCATGTCCAGGGACAGGGCGTTCAGAGCCGCCGGGCGATTCAGGTGAACATAGCCGGTGCCATTGGCGACGCGATAGAGAATATCGTTCATCGGCTCCCCTTAGAATATTTCATCGCCGGAGGGAAGCCCTTCCGTCGGGTGGCGTGGCAAACTCCTGGGCAGTCGAACGTAAAGAATGGGAACGCGGGGATAGGCCGCGCTCCCATTGGATCATTTCGGTTGAAGCGTGCCGCCGGCGAGCTTCGCGCAGGTGCCTTGCGGGACATAGACCCAGTATGCGCCATCGCGATCTTTTTCCTGGGTCTTGCCGCAGGATCCGCTGGCGGTGAAGCAATCGTTTTGCCCCGCCGCTGAGACACCATAGCATTTTTCCGATTCATAAGTCGGCTTCTGCACCTGCTCCTGCGCGCGTGCCGGCGATACGAGCCATGCAAGCGCCAGGGCGCCGCAGGCGGTGATGGCTATTTCAGATTTGGTCATGTTCGCTCCTTCATGGGCCGCTATAAGATCAAACGCGTCCCGATCAGGAACACGGCACCATCATCCTGATCGAGACGATTACGGGCGCGGTCGAGATCGTAGTAATAGACCGCTCCGAAAATGCGCCACTGCTCGACATAGCGCCATGATGCGCCGATCTGGGCAATGGCGAGATCGCGAGACTGGCGTGGGTCGCGCTCATCCTCGGTCGAGGCATATTGAAAATAGCCGCCGAACGCCCAGCGTCCGGGCTCGTAATTGAAACTCACGACGCCACCGCGCGCGCGCTCGGCAAAGGGCACGGGAGTCCTGCCGCCCGATCCATCGCCCGCCGTCGCCGAAAGCCCGAGATAGTAAAGGTTGTTCCAGATGAATGTCGCGCCAATATTGCCCGAATAAATGTCATCTGTGCCGCGGGTACCGTCCGTGACCGAGCCGGAGGCGCCCAGGCGGATCTCGTTATTGTTGCCATAATAATATTCATACACCACGCCCATTTGCCCCGAAGGGCCAAAATGAAAGCGGCGGGTATCGTCGGCATCGGGCGCGATTGAAGCGCCGAACTGCAGACCGTGAAAGCGCGGCGATGTATAGGTGATCTTGGGCGATTCATCGGTCGAGAGGGCCGCGCCGAGACCAAGATAGGAAATGGCGTCGATCTCGCGTCGCGTGCGCCGATTGAGGAAGCGGGTCGGTAATTGGCCGTTGGGATCAAGGGCATATCCGGAATCCGGGCCATAATCGGCCGAGACGAAGGTGTATGAGTTGGGCGTGTAACCATAGAGCGCGTCGGGTAAGCCCGAACGCCATCCCCCTTCGATACGCCCCCAATGATTGATGTCCTGGATAAAGATCGAGCGGTCGCCCCAGGTCGGCAAGGTATTGGTATCGCCGATCCCCACCACCCGGGCGCCGATAGTCGGGCCTGCCGCGGTTTTATAGGTCGCGATTGCGCGCAACCCACCGTCGAGGAAGCCACGCGGGTTGTCGCCCCTGCCGGGCTTGGTCACCGCGGCACCCGTCGCATTGAGCCAACCTTCGAGCGTCGCAGTAAAGGCGTCTCGTTTCCATTGAAAATCCTCGTCGGCGCGACATGGTTCCGCCAGGAGGACACTCGCGCAAGAGAAAACTCCCGCAAGGACGAGCGCGGTATTCCTTGGCCGATACCGAGCCCGTTCTCTAACTGGCGATTTTTTTTGCATGCGAAAAATCATGGCTTCCCCTTTTGCTTCAGATCACCCTTTCGGGTCGCGGATCAAGCAGAGATAGGCGGAAGCAATAACGGATGGGGATTCGCAGTGCGGAAAGACACCTCTTTGTGAAAAAAGACGTCAGGGGTGGATGCGACTGCCGCAGGCGCGACTTCCCGCATCTGAAGAAGCAATATACCACCCGCGCAATGCATACCCCGGCATTGCATCTTGTCCATGGCGCATTTGCCCTGGGCATCCTTTGCCGTGCAACGTTCGCAAGAAGGGCATGATGTATGGTCGGCCGCCCAGACCGGCGTGGCTGCAAATACCAGCAGTGCAAAAAACAAGACCAGAACGCGCCAGGGGCGAGAGACAGCCATGGTTCCTCTTAATTGTTTTCGCACCCCGATACAAGCACCGTCGCAATATTCGGATGGAATTGGGCGAAACGCATGCATAGTTTAATGCATGACTCGAGACCCGGTATCCCGTGCGCAGCAGAATCTCCGTTTATTGGACTGGCTGTTGCTTGGGATCCTTGCCTTTCTGTGGGGCGCCTCCTTCCTGCTGGGGAAGATCGCCGTCGGCGAGGTATCTTCTTATGGCATCGCGCTCGCCCGCGTCGCGAGCGCGGCGTTGGTCCTCACCGTTTTTGGCCTTTATCGCGGTATTTTCGCGCTGATAACGCCTCGTCTCGCAGGCGAACTCTTGCTGCTCGGCCTGTTCAATAATGCCGTGCCTTTCTGCCTGATTTTTTCCGCCCAGAAACATATCGGGTCCGGTCTCGCTTCGGTCCTGAACGCCACCGTCCCGTTTTTCTCCGCCCTGCTCGGGCATTTCCTGACCCACACCGAACGGCTCACCCTGCGGCGCCTGGCCGGCGTCCTGATCGGGATCGCCGGAGTGGTCGTCCTGATCGGGCCTGCCGCCTTCTCGGGAGGCCTGTCCCTGCTCTCCGACCTGATGATCCTGGGCGCGGCTTTTTCCTATGCCTGCGCGGCGCAGTACGCTCGGCGCTTTCGCGCCTTGCCCCCGCTTCTGTCCACCGTAGGCCAGGTCATCAGTGCCAGCATTATCCTTCTGCCGGTATGGCTCGCGCTGGAACGCCCCTGGCAGCATGTCTCGCTTCCGCCGTGGCCGATCATAGCAATTCTGCTGGCTTTAGGCCTGTTCTGCACCGCACTTGCCTATATCCTCTACTTTACGCTCATCCGGCGCGCGGGCGCCACGAATGCCACGCTGGTGGTTTTTCTGGTGCCGGTCTTCGCCCTGATCGCCAGCAACCTCCTCCTCGCCGAGCCCATCCATCTCAGCGAGGTATGGGGAATGCTCGGCATTTTCCTGGGCCTTGCCGTCATCGACGGGCGCCCATTTCGATGGGTCCTTAATCGCGCGGAAAACTTCTTGTGATCTGATATTTTGATGAAAAATAGGGCATTGCTCGTTCTGTTCCTCGCCGTCCTGGGCTGCGCGCCACAGTCGCGCGTGGCCGAGCCGGACTGGTTCTTCGCGCGAGCAACCCTCCGCTTTTTCTCTCGCCTTGTCTCGCCCAGGCCCTGGGCAGGAGTTTCGGCGACCCCCTCTCAGATTATCGCATCTATGAGGACGAGCGAACCATCGCCCTCCATTTGCCGCGCGGCAATTTATTGGGCTTTGTCAGCGTCACCCGCGAGGATAATCATTCCCTGATCCGCTACTGGGACGGGAATCTCGCGCTGCCCTCGCGTCTGGCAAAGCGGGTATGTAAGCGATGTTCCACGCGAGAATTGGCATCTCGCCGCGCAAGCGGTGGCGGCCTGCGGATAGCCCCTGTAGAGCCTCTACCGCAGCAATTCTTCCAGCTTGTGGTGCGCTTCGTCAATGGCTTGGCCCGTGCAGTTTTCCTTATGCAAACTACGAGCGGTTGTCTCTTGGGTAGCTCCGACCATGACCCCTATGAGGGTGGTTTGTATCCCTCTGGCACCGCGCCTGCGCTCAGCGCGCATGAATTGCTCATATGACTGTTGCCAGGCCTGTTCGCCTTCGCAGAACTGGATGAAACCCAACGCCGCGCCCGCCGCATCGACGCGTTTTTGCATTTCGGGCGGCAAATCATCATCCGCACGCGCAACGCTCATGGGCGCCAAAAATGCCAAGCTCGCCATAATAATTAAATATCTGGCAAAACTACCAAGCGCAGCTTGTCTATTCATGGAGAACCCTGTTCAGCTGTTGCCAAGAACTGGTGAGCCCGGCGGGATTCGAACCCGCGACCCCTTGATTAAAAGTCAAGTGCTCTACCGGCTGAGCTACGGGCTCCTGGCGTTACGTGCTAGCGATTCCGCCACGGAAAGTCAATTGCCGCCCAGGGCTCGGCCAAGCGCTTCGACGACGAATGGCGGGACGAAACTGGTAATATCGCCATCGAGACGGGCGATCTCCTTGACGAAACGGGAAGAGATGAAATGGTGCTTCTCCGAGGCCATGAGGAAGACCGTTTCCACCGAAGAATCGAGCCGGTGGTTCATCCCCGCCATCTGGAATTCATATTCGAAGTCCGAGACGGCCCGAAGCCCGCGCACGATGAGGTGGGCGCCGCGTTCAGCGGCAAAATGCATGAGCAGCGTGTCGAAACCCACCACCTCGATGTTGCGCGTCCCATTTACCGCCTGCCGGACCAGGGCGACTCGATCCGAGAGCGAGAAAAGCGGTTCCTTGCCAGCATTTTCCGAGACCGCAATGATCAAATGATCGACCAGAGCCGCGGCGCGGTGGATGATATCGACGTGGCCGAAGGTGATAGGATCGAACGTGCCTGGATAGAGTGCGATCCTAGAGCCCGGCTTCCCCGTCCGGCTCGCTTGTGCCGTCTTCCTCCTCGACAGATCCCTCTTCGCCATTGTCCTCCCCCAGTTCGTTGACATGAGCGACCGCCACGACGCGTTCTTCTTCCTCGACCTTGAACAAGGTCACCCCCTGCGTACGGCGTCCGGCAATGCGGATATCATCGACGGGGAACCGAATCAACTGGCCGCCGTCGGTAACCATCATCACCTGGTCGTCGGCGGCGATCGGAAACGACGCCACAACCATTCCGTTGCGCTCGTTCGTCAGGATATTCTCGATGCCCTGCCCGCCTCGCCTGGTAATCCGGTATTCATAGGCCGAGCTGCGCTTGCCGTACCCGTTTTCCGTGACGGTCAGGATGAATTCCTCGGCAGCTTCCATGGCAATGATGCGTTCCTGAGGCAGATCGATGAGCGGTCCATCCTCGGTGGATTCGGGCGCGAGAGCCTCGCCGTCGCTCATCCGCCGCTTGTTGGCCGCGTAGCGGAGATAGGCTGTCCGCTCCTCGGGACTGGCTTCGATATGATGCAGCACGGAGAGCGACACGACCCGGTCGCCCGGCGCGAGCCGTATGCCACGCACCCCGGTCGAATTGCGTCCGGCAAATACCCGAATGTCGGATACGGGAAAACGGATCGCCTTGCCGCTATGAGCGGCGAGCAGGATGTCCTGCGCCTCGGAGCATATCGCCACGCCCACCAGGCTCTCGCCCTCGCCAAGCTTCATCGCTATCTTGCCGTTCGTGCGCACGTCGATAAAATCGGACAGCTCATTGCGCCGCACATCGCCGACCGAGGTCGCGAAGACCACATGCTGCTTGGACCATTCGGTTTCCTCGCCGCGCAGGGGCATGATCGTCGAAATCGTCTCACCCGGCGCGAGCGGCAGGAGATTCACCAGCGCCTTGCCGCGCGCCTGCGGATTGCCGAGCGGCAGCTTGTAGACTTTGCTTTTATACACCATGCCGCGCGAGGAAAAGAACAAGACGGGCGTCAGCGTATCGGCGATGAACACCTGGTTCACGAAGTCCTCGTCCTTGGTGGTCATGCCGGCGCGGCCCTTACCGCCGCGCTTCTGCGCGCGGTAGGTAGAAAGCGGCACGCGCTTGATGTACCCGCCATGGGTCACGGTGATCACCATATCCTCGCGCTGGATCAGATCCTCGATGTCGTGGGCGAACTCGGTCTCTTCGATGGCCGTGCGCCGAGCGCCGCCATGCGCGTCGCGAATCGCGGTCCATTCGCGCTTCATAATCTCGATGCGGCGCGCGCGGCTTTCCAGGATGTCCAGGCAATCGGCGATGACCTTGGACAATTCCTCGAGCTCGTCGGCGATTTTCTCCCGCTCCAGGCCGGTCAAACGCTGCAGGCGCAGATCGAGGATCGCCTTGGCCTGGGTTTCTGAGAGGCGATAGGTATTGTCGGAGGCGACGCGATGGCTGGGATCGTCGATGAGTTCGATGAGCGGCGCCACCATCTCGGCCGACCAGGAGCGCGCCATCAAACCTTCCTTGGCGATATTGCCATCGGGCGCGGCACGGATAAGGGCAATGACCTCGTCGATATTCACGACCGCGATGGCGAGCCCGACGAGTACGTGGGCGCGGTCGCGCGTTCGCCCGAGCTCATACATCGTCCGGCGTGTAATGACCTGCTCGCGGAATTCGATAAAGGCATTCAGTATCTGCTTGAGATTGAGCAGCTCCGGCCGTCCACCATTGAGCGCGAGCATGTTGACGCCGAAATTGGTCTGCATCGCGGTAAAGCGGTACAATTGGTTGAGCACGATCTCGGCCATCGCCTCGCGCTTGAGTTCGATAACGATGCGCACGCCTTCGCGATCGGATTCATCCCGAAGATCACTGATCCCCTCGATCTGCTTCTCGCGCACCAGTTCGGCAATGCGTTCGATAAGGGTCTTTTTGTTGACCTGATAGGGAATCTCGGTGACGATGATCGCTTCGCGATCCTTGCGGATTTCCTCGATGCTCGTGCGGGCGCGCACCGTGATCGACCCCCGGCCGGTGGCGTAAGCAGAACGTATCCCGCCCGTCCCCAGGATAATTCCGCCGGTCGGAAAGTCCGGACCGGGAAGAATCTGCAGCAAGGCTTCGGCCGTGATCTCCGGATTGTCGATGGTGGCGATGCAGGCATTCAGTACTTCGGTCAGGTTGTGCGTCGGGATATTCGTCGCCATGCCCACGGCAATTCCACCCGCCCCGTTGACCAGCAGATTGGGAAACCGCGCCGGCAGGACGGTGGGCTCCTCAAGCGATTCATCGTAATTCGCTTGAAAATCGACGGTCTCGCTGTCCAGGTCTTCGAGCAGCGTCTCAGCCGCCTTCGTCAGGCGCACTTCGGTATACCGCATGGCAGCGGCCGGATCGTCATCCATCGAGCCGAAATTGCCCTGCCCGTCAACCAGCACCAGACGCATCGAGAAATCCTGCGCCATGCGTACGATCGCATCATAAACCGACTGGTCGCCGTGGGGGTGATACTTACCGATGACATCGCCCACGATGCGCGCCGACTTGCGGTGGGGCTTGGCGGACTCGTAGCCGCCTTCGCGCATGGCATACAGGATGCGCCGGTGCACCGGCTTCAGCCCGTCGCGCACATCGGGAAGCGCACGCGAAACGATCACGCTCATCGCGTAATCGAGGTAGGAGCGTCGCATCTCCTCTTCGATGGTCACGGGGGCAATGTCTGAAGCGCCGGGCGCCTTGGCCTCTGTCACAAATTGTCCTTTAGATTCAATAGATTAAACACGGCCATCCCGCCGTGTTTCGTCAAGGAATTTCTAGCAGATTCGCGGTACGCGCCACAAGGCAAAAAGCGCGGCGATGGCATGCCGAGGAGATGGTAGCAGCGGAGGGATTTGAACCCCCGACCAAGGGATTATGATTCCCCTGCTCTACCACTGAGCTACGCTGCCGCCGGAACGAGAGAGCTATAAGCCGGAGTGTTTATCCTGTCAAGAAACCGCGGGCTGAATTGCGTGCGCCCGGCGCGGCCGCAATTTCTCGATATAGAGATAGATCACCGGCGTGATGTAAAGCGTCAGCAATTGCGACAGCAGGAGCCCGCCTACCACGGCCAGACCAAGAGGGCGACGCAGTTCCGCGCCCGCCCCCCAGCCGAAAGCGATAGGCAGCGAGCCCATGATCGCCGCCATGCTGGTCATCATGATCGGACGGAAGCGGATCAGGCAGGCCTCGTGGATCGCCTGCTCGGGCGACATGCCCTGATTGCGCTGCTTGTCGAGCGCGACATCGACCATCATGATCGCATTCTTCTTCACGATGCCGATAAGCAGGATGATGCCGATAATGGTGATTGGTCCCAGATCCACACCAAACAACATGATGGTGATCAGCGCACCGATACCGGCCGCCGGCAGGCCGGAGAGAATGGTGATCGGATGAGCAAAGCTTTCATAAAGAACGCCCAGGATCGTATACATTACGAAAATCGCGGCAAAGACGAGTAACGGTAAGGTTTTAATCGATTGAACGAACACCTGGGCTGTGCCCTGGAAGATGCCGGTCACGCCATTGGGCAGCACGCCGCGGACGCCGTTTTCGATCGCCTGGGTGGCGGCGCTCAGCGCTACGCCCGGCGCCAGGTTGAAGGAGAGCGTCACCGCGGGCAGTTGACCCTGATGGTTGACGCTGACCGGCCCGACCTGGTGCGAGATCGAGGCCACGGCACTGAGGGGAACCATCGTATTGGCGTTGGAGTGGACATAGATCTTGGAAAGGTCGTTCTGCGCCTCCTTGCCCTGCTGCGCCTCGACGATGACTTCGTACTCATTGCTCGGCGTATAGATCGAGGCTGCCTGTTGCGACCCGTAGGCGCCATAGAGGCTCTGGCGAATCATGTCGGGCGTGACCTGCATGGCGGCGGCGCGATCGCGATCGATATCCACCATGATTTGCGGGCTTTGAATCTGCAGATCGGTGGTGACGCCCTGAATCTGCTTGAGTGCCTGCATTTTCTGCTGCACCTGCGGCGCGATTTTTTCGAGCACACCTAGATTTGGCCCGCTCAACGTATATTGGTAGAGACCCTTGGAAAGCCGCCCGCCGACTTGAATGTTCTGGATCGGCTGCATGAAGACATTGATATTGGGCAATTGCGCGAGCTTGCGCTGCAGACGCCGCATCACGGTCGATATGGGAGCTCGGGGTCCCTCCTTGAGGCCGATAAACATCCGGCCGGTATTCTCGGTTCCGCCACCGCCGCCCACGCTGGAACTGACCAACTGGACGTCGGGGTCGGTCTTCACCAGGGCCGCCGCCGCCTGCTGCGCCTCGGACATGGCTGCAAACGAGATATATTGCGGTCCCTCGGTCTGGGCGAAAATCAAGCCGGTATCTTCGAGAGGAAAAAGCCCCTTGGGGATGATCCAGAAAAGATAACCCGAGACAATGATGGTGCCGATGGTAAAGAGCAGGACGAAGAAGCGATACCGAAAAACCTGCGCGAGGGTCACCCGATAGATCCCCAGCATGCGTTCGAAACCGCTTTCCAGGACGTGGTAGAAGCCACGAGCATGCTGCGCGGTGCGTTCGGGCTTCATGAGGCGCGCGCACATCATTGGCGTTAAGGTGAGCGATACGAGCCCGGAGAAGAGGATCGTCATGCTGATGGTCACGCCGAATTCATGGAAGAAGCGCCCCAGGATGCCCCCCATGAATAGAATCGGGATAAAGACCGCGACGAGAGATAAGGTGATCGAGACGATTGTGAAGGAGATCTCGCGCGCGCCCTTGAGCGCGGCTTGCATCGGCGTCTCTCCCGCCTCGACATGGCGGACGATGTTCTCCAGCATGACGATAGCATCATCCACCACGAACCCCACCGAGAGCGTCAGCGCCAGCAAGGACAGATTGTCGATTGAATAGCCCAGCAGATACATCCCGCCGAAGGTGCCGATCAGAGAGACTGGCAAGGCGAGCATCGGCACGAGCGTCGCAAGACCATTGCGCAGGAAAAGGAAAATCACCAACACCACCAGCACGATGGTAATACCCAGCGTGATCTGGACATCGCGCACCGAATTGCGGATCGAAATCGACCGGTCGAACGCCACGTCGAGGTGGACCGAAGCCGGTAGCTGCGTCCGCAGTTTGTCCAAAGTGCCGCGCACCTGATCGACGACATCCACCGTATTGGCATCGGGCTGACGCTGGACCGCGAGGACGATGGCGCGATCCTTCCCCAGCCACCCCGCAACCTTGTCGTTTTCCACGCTATCGATGACGGTCGCGACATCGCCGAGCCGGACAGGATTGCCGTTGCGGTAGGTGACGATCAACGAACGATATTGGGCGGCGTGAAGGTCCTGGGAATTGGATTCGATGGTGGCGCTCCGATTGGCACCGCTCACGACGCCGAGCGGGCGATTCGAATTGGCCGCCGCGACGGCATTGCTGATATCCTGGATACCGAGCCCCATGGCGGCGAGTGCATTGGGATCTGTGCGCACTCGCACCGCGAATTTCTGCGCGCCAAAAACCTGCACCTGGGCCACGCCCGCTATCGTCGAAAGATTCTGGGCAAGCAGGAGTTCGGCATAATCGTCGATCTGGGCGAGCGGCAGCGTCGCTGAGGACATGCTTAGCAATATCACGGGCTGGTCCGCGGGATTGACTTTGCGATAGGAGGGCGGGTTCGGCATTTCATTGGGCAGGCGCCGCTGCGCCGCCGAGATGGCCGACTGGACATCGAGCGCCGCCCCGTCGATATCTCTGTCCAAGGAAAATTGCAGCGTGATCTGGGTCTGGCCGAGTCCGCTGCTCGACGTCATGGTATCGATGCCGGCGATGGTCGAAAATTGCTGCTCAAGCGGTGTCGCCACCGACGTGGCCATGGTCTCCGGGCTGGCCCCGGGAAGCACCGCCGAGACCTGAATCGTGGGAAGGTCCACTTGCGGCAAAGCCGCCACAGGCAGCAATCGATATCCAAATAAACCAAGCATGACGATGGCGATCATCAGCAAGGTGGTCATGACCGGCCGACGAATACAGAGTTCTGGCAGCGTCATAGCGCCGCGCCGACCTTATCCATGACCTCCACCTTGGTGCCGATATCGAGGCGGAACTGGCCTTCGGTCACCACCTGCTCTCCCTGGGCAAGCCCCTTGAGGATGACGGTTCGCCCGTCATGGGAAAGGCCGGTCTGGATGGGACGAAGATCGACCGTGGAATCCGCCTTCACGATCCAGACATACATTCCCTGCTGCCCCGTCTGCACGGCGGTATCGGGCACGGTCACGACATTCTCCTGGCGATCCAATAAAACGGTGACGTTGAGGAATTGCCCCGGCCAGAGATGCTCCTGCATGTTCGGAAAAACAGCCCGCACCGGCAAAGTATTTGTCGCTGCGTCGACGGCGTTTTCGGTATAGGCAATCTCGCCCTCTTCCGGTGGCATGCTCGAGCCCGGAATGGTCACTTGTACCGCAACCTTGCCCTTGAACATGCTCCGCTGCAATGCATCGAAATCCGACTGGGTGACGGGAAAGGCGACATAGATCGGGCGTATTTGATTAATGACCATGATCGCCGCCTGGTCGTTGGGATGAACGAGGTTGCCCATTTTCACATTGATGGTGCCAACACGGCCATCGATCGGCGCCCGCACGGTGGCGTAGGAGACCTGCAGGGCCGCCTGATCGATGGCCGCCTGATCCGCGGCCACACTCGCCTCCAAGGCGGCACGGTTGGCGTGCAGCAGGTCCATCTGCTCGGCCGTGGCGAATTTCCTCTGCAGTAACGGCTGAGTGCGGGTGACTTCGCGGGAGGCGTTAGTGAGCTGCGCCTGGTCCTTGCGCAGATTGGCCTGCGCCATGGCAAGCTGCGCCTGCTGTTCACGGCTGTCGAGCTCAACCAGTATATCGCCTGCCTTCACCTCTTGCCCGTCCTGCACCATGACACGGCTGATGATTCCATCGATCTGGGGATGAACATTCACGAATGCCACCGCCTGGGCGTGCCCAACGGAGGTAATCTGCACTGGCACCGTCGACAAAGAGGCAATGGCCACCTTCACCGGTTCCCCACGCGAAGCCGTCGGAGGATGGCGGGCCGACGATGAAGCAGGATCGTTCTGACGGTTCACGCTGTACCAACCAGCACCTGCCAGCATGCTCATCAGTACGCCGGCCAGGATAACCTTATGCGCTGAACGCATGATCTCTCTTCTCGATCCATCCGCCGCCCAAGAGGCGTGTCCCGTCATAAAAGACGCAGGCCTGGCCAGGGGCGACGCCAAGTTGCGGTTCATCGAAATCCACACGCGCCCTTCCATCGGAGCCATGATGCAAGCGAGCGCCAAGGGGCGCGCCCATCGAGCGGATCTTAACCGCGACGGTCTGTTCCTGCCGCATAGCATCGCCCAGCCAATTCACTTCATTCAAGTGAACCGAGGAGACGGCGAGCGCGCGCCGCGGTCCGACGATAACCCGGTGGCGGGTGGCATCGATCCGCACCACATATAGCGGTTCATTACCGCTCCCGGTTTCGTAAACGCCAAGACCCCGCCGCTGCCCTACCGTATAGTGAAGAATACCGCGATGATGACCCAGGAGCCGGCCGTCAAGGTGGCGGATCTCGCCAGGTTGGGCGGAATCGGGGCGCATCCGGCGAACCACGGCCGTGTAATCGCCATCCGGAACAAAGCAGATGTCCTGGCTGTCGGGCTTATCGGCCACGGACAGGCCGTGGCGTACCGCTATCGCCCTGGTTTGATCCTTGTCGAGCTCGCCCAATGGAAAACGGAGGAAGTCGAGCTGGTCTGCGGTTGTCGTAAAAAGGAAATAGCTCTGATCCCGCCGATGGTCGCTGCCGCGGTGCAGCTCGACGCCACCGCCCGGTCCACTGACGCGCCGCACATAGTGACCGGTCGCCAGCGCCTCTGCGCCCAGCGTACGCGCTTCTCCGAGAAGATCGCGAAACTTCACGCGCTGGTTACAGCGAATGCAGGGGACCGGCGTTTCTCCGGCGACATAGCTATCGGCGAACTCTTCCATGACCGCCTGCGAGAAGACGCTCTCGTAATCCAGTACGTAATGAGGGATACCCAACCTCTGCGCTACTTGGCTCGCGTCATAAATGTCCTGGCCGGCACAGCAGGCGCCTTTGCGTCCAATGCTGGTCCCATGATCGTAGAGCTGCAGGGTCATGCCGATAACGTCGTAGCCGGCTTCGACCATTAACGCCGCAGTCACCGAAGAATCGACGCCCCCCGACATGGCAACGACGATTCGCCCGCCCGAAGGCAGCTTGGCGCTTTGACGAGAATGCATGCAATCACTCTATCATACTTCCAAGGTCTCGAAACATTTTCCTCAGTGGATTCCAATTTCTTTGGAAGCCAAAAGCGGCGGAAAAATGTCCTTGCCGGCGCAGCGTAACATTGCGTCGCGGGAGCCGCCAATTTTCCAGCAACGCCTTCCCGCCCGCATAGGGTGTTACTTTATCGTATTTCCCCAGCAGAACATGCACCCGCCCGGGATCCATCGCGGGCGGTGTCAGCGCATCCGTCCATTCGCCAAGCCGCGCGAGCTCTTCCGGCCTCCACGGCGCCATGACGTTATCGAGGCCGGTGACCTTTGCAATCGCCGATTCCTTATGCAGCCGGCTGATAAAAGCGGTCGTCGTGACCAATAAAAGCGCGTCGGGACGCGCCAGGTTCGGCCAAGCATCGCAATATTGGGCGAGGAGCTGGCTGCTGAGTGCGCCCAGGCTGATACCGCCCAGAGCGACCGGCCCCCGACCGCGCGCCCACGCGATCAGGCTCGCGAGCTCATGCGTGAAAGTAAGAAAATATTCCACGGCCGAGAGCGGCGGAGCCATGAGGAAATTCTCCCCTCCATAGAACCCATCGGCCACGCGCCGGTTATGTCCTGGCCCGTCGGGAAGGATAACCCTCATGCCGGCGCGCGCCCATGCTGCATACGGGTCGAAGGGCAGAGACAACATCTCCGTTTCCATGGCCAAGCCATGCGCATAGACAAACGTCGGCGTATCTGACCTGAGCGCGAACGGTTCGAGCACGCGGGCATAGCCGTTTTCGCCATAGCGCAACCAATATTCGCGGATGCTGTCCTTCTCCCAGGCGCGGCTGACTGCAATATCGAGAAGCGGCTTCGATTCGCGAAAAGGATTACCCATCCAGCGCGCGAAAACCGCCTCTGAAGGCACCGCTTGGCGCCGTGTTACCGGCTGCACGCCATTCCAACGCGCCAAGTTGACAAAGGAAAAGCGCTGCATCCAATCGGCATGGGCGCTCTGGCGACGATTGCGCTCGGCATGCGCGACATCGCCCGTTCCCCCGAAGACCGTCTGCGCCCAATCTTGCTGCGCTATGCATGCCGCCTGATGTTTATCCCAGGTCTGCCTGAGCAGGTAATGATAGTTACCTAGCCCTCCCTCTTGGCGTGTCAGACCCAGCCATTTCGAAAAATCGTCGGGGTTACCCTTGGCGGCGATCGCGGCGGCCCAGGCCCGTCCACCCATGAAGACGCGAGCAAGCAGGAACAGGCACCAGCGGTCGATCCAGCGCTGGGAGAAAAACCATAACCGCAGCGCGGGATCGATCACCCCCGCTCCTCGAGCCATGCTGCCTGAATGGCTTCGAGGATTTTTTCGTTGGACCGCTGCGGATCGTCGCTGAATTCCGGCAGGGCCTGCACCCACTTCCACAGATCGGTAAAGCGCAGATTGACAACGTCCGCCTCGGGATGGACCTCATCGAGCGCGATGGCGATTTCGATCGTATCGGTCCATCGCAAGGGCTTCACGACTTGACCATCATGTTGCGCGTCGCCATCGGCAAACGCACCGTCAGCCCGTCCAGCTCCTCGGTCATCTTGATCTGACAACCCAGGCGGGAGGTGCGGGTAAGGCCGAAGGCCAGGTCCAGCATGTCCTCTTCGTCCTCGGTCGCCTCGGCCAGCACGTCATACCATTCCTGCTCGACGATGACGTGGCAGGTGGAACAGGCAAGCGAACCCTCGCACGCCCCCTCGAGATCAATCCCATTGCGGTGGGCGATTTCTAGCACAGACAGGCCGATCGGGGCCTCGACGGTCACCCGGTCGCCATCCGCTTTGATAAAAGTCATCTTAGGCATTCTTTTCTCCGCTCGGCCTAGCCGTTGCCATATCCGCCTCGATATCGTCAAGTCTTTGGCCCTGCAAGGCCTCGGCAATGGCGCGGTCCATGCGCCGCTGGGCGAAATCGTGCGTGGCTTTCTCGAATGCCGTCGTCGCGAGCAGCAGCGCATCGCGGTCATCGCCCGCAAGCCTGCGCCGCACTTCCTCTTCCGCCGCGGCGATCTTGCCTCGCTCCTCGTCCTTGAGGAGGACATCGTCCTGGCGGCGCGCGCTTGCGAAGGCAAGCAGGATCCGCTCGGCCTCCACCTTCGCCTCGGCCAGAAGCCGACTGCGCATATCCTCTTCGGCGTGGTCGAGCGAATCGCGCAGCATCGCGATGGTTTCTTCCTCGGTTAGGCCGTGGCTGGGCTGGACTTCGATGGAGGTAGACGCACCGGTTGTCTTTTCCTCGGCGCTCACCGTGAGGAGCCCATCCGCATCGACCGCAAAAGTCACCCGAATCCGGGCAGCGCCCGCCACCATGGGAGGTATGTTGCCGAGCTCGAACCGCGCCAGCGAGCGGGTGTGTGCAACTGTCTCGCGTTCTCCCTGCACCACATGCAGCATGAGCCGGGTTTGGCCATCCTGGTAGGTCGTAAAGTCCTGCGCCTTGGCAACGGGGATCGGGGTATTGCGATCGATGATCTTCTCGACGATGCCGCCCATCGTTTCAATACCTAACGACAGCGGAATGACATCCAGGAGCAGCGTATCGCTCCCCCGCGTCAAGGCATGGGCCTGCAGGGCTGCACCTTCCGCGACCACAAGATCGGGATCGATATCCGTCAGGGGCGCCTTTTTGAAGAAATCCTCGACCCGCCGCCGGACATAAGGCATGCGCGTGGACCCGCCTACCAAGACGACGCCCTTGACCACTTCGGCAGGGATGTCCCCCTCGAGAAGAAGCCGAGCGCACAGCGTGATCGCCCGATCGAGAAACGGCTTCGCCAGCTCTTCGAGTTGTGTCCGGCTGAGCTTCAGTGGGCCCAAGCGGGGAACGATGAGGTCGGTTTCTTCGAGCGTACTTAAAGCTTCCTTGGCGCGGCGCGCCTCGCGTAGGGCTATTTCCTGCTCGTTTCCCGGCAGGGGAAGAGCGGCCCTGCGCTGCGCCCATTCGAGAATTGCCTGATCGATATCGTCACCGCCCAACGCGGTATCGCCCGCCGTCAGGCGGACCCGAAAAACGCCTTTTTCGAGTTGCAGCACCGAAATATCGAAGGTTCCGCCGCCGAGATCGAAGATTGCATAGAGACCCTCCGCCCCTTTTTCCAGTCCATAGCGCAAGGCGGCCGCGGTCGGCTCGTTCACCAACCGCAGGACCTGCAGGCCGGCCAGGCGGGCGGCTTCCTTAGTGGCCGCGCGTGCGCCGTCGTCGAAATAGGCCGGGACGGTTATGACCGCCTTGTCGACGCTCCGGCTCAATGCTTGTTCCGCACGATGGCGCAGGGCGCGTAAAATATCGGCGGAGATTTCTATAGGAGAAAGTACGCGATCATTGACATGCACGCGCACCATCCCACCCGAACTGGCGCTCAAGACATGCCGTTTACCCTGTGGAGTTTCCTGAGATTCCGCGAGTCCGCGGCCCATCAGACGCTTGATGGAGGAAATAACCTGGCGCGGCTGACTGCGCGCGATATCCACGGCAAAAGACCCGACGATGACTTCGTCATCGAGATAGGCAACGACTGAGGGCATCAGCGCCTCGCCATTCTCGTCGCGCAAGATCTCGGGCGTGCCGGCATTGCCCACCACCGCGACCAGGGAATTGGTGGTACCGAGGTCGATCCCAACCGCCAGGCCCTCGACCTCTGCGTGAGGAGCGGGCGTCTGGCCCGGCTCGTGGATTTGCAATAAATTGGTCATGCGTAATGGAATCCGGCGAGACGCACACGCGCCTCCTCTAGAAATTTTCTGACATATTTCAGCTGGACGGCAAGTGTCTCCGCCCGCTTGTAATCTTCGGCGGCGAATGCGTCGGTCAGCTGGGCGACTAGCACCACCGCGCGCGCGCCTTCGCGCGCCGCAAGCTGCTCCACCGCCGGCTCATTCGCGCATTCGGCAAGCGCCTCACGCGCGGCAAGCATCTCGGCAAGCAGGGCCGGGTCCTTGACGGTTTGCTCCCCGGCTAGGGTCGCGCCGTGTCCTTTGAGCGTTAGGAGATAAGCGGCCCGACCAAGCGGATCCTCGAGCGTCTGATAGGCTTGATTGAGCGTGACCGCCTGCTGCTCGGCAATCAAGCGCTCCCGCGCTGATTTTGCGGCAAACCGGTCGGGATGCACCCGCTGCTGCAAACCAAGATAGCGCCGCTCGAGCTCATCCCCATCGATATCAAAGCGGACCGGCAAACCGAACCGCGCGAAATGATCCACGGCGGCTGGCGGCTGGATGGCACCGCAGGTGTGGCAAAACAGGGCCACATTTTCAACCGGTCCGCGGCAGGACCAACAGGCTTGAAGCGTGGCGTGCATTGGCGATCAGACGTGAAAGGATTCGCCGCATCCGCACCGGCCCTTCTCGTTAGGATTACGGAAGACGAAGCCGGACTGCATCTTTTCCTCCACATAATCCATTTCCGTGCCGAGCAGAAACATCATCGCCTTGGGTTCGATGAAGATCGTGACACCATCCTGCTCGACGGCTTCGTCACCAGATTGGGGCGCATCGGCATATTCAAGCGTATAAGAGAGACCGGAGCATCCGCGGCTGCGCACCCCCACGCGAATACCCGCCGAAGGCTTGCCGCGACTCTCGAGAAGGTCGCGCACGCGCGCAACGGCCGCCGAACTCAAGGCGACCGCCGCCGGACGCGGCTTACGTGCAGGCCGCGCGGCAACAGCAGGCTCGCTCATTCGGCCGCTTCCCTCTCGGCATCGCCATGCTTGGCGCGATAGTCCTTGATCGCCGCCTTGATGGCGTCCTCGGCCAGAACCGAACAATGGATCTTGACCGGCGGCAGGGCCAAATGCTGCGCGATATCGGTGTTCTTGATCGTTTCCGCTTCGGCGAGCGTCCTGCCCTTGACCCATTCGGTCGCGAGCGAGGAAGAGGCAATCGCCGAACCGCAACCGAAGGTCTTGAACTTCGCATCCGCAATCCGCCCGTCCTTGCCGACCCGGATTTGCAGCTTCATCACGTCACCGCAGGCGGGCGCGCCCACCAGACCCGTCCCGACATCGCCGTCGTCCTTGTCCAAGGTCCCGACATTGCGGGGGTTTTCATAATGATCGAGTAATTTTTCGCTATAAGACATTTTTCTTCTCCACTCTCAATGTTCTGCCCATTGTATCGATTTGATATCGATCCCCTGCTGCGCCATCTCCCATAGGGGACTCATTTGCCGCAACCGCTCCACCGCCTCCACCACATGCTCGATGGCGTAATCCACATCCTGCTCGGTCGTGAAGCGCCCCAGGCCGAAACGGATCGAGGTATGGGCCATTTCCTCCTCCACGCCCAGGGCGCGCAAGACATAGGAAGGTTCGAGCGACGCCGATGTACAGGCGGACCCTGACGACACCGCGAGATTCTTGATCCCCATCATCAGGCCCTCGCCTTCGACATAGGCGAAGGAAATATTGAGATTGCCTGGCAAACGTTGTTCGAGATCGCCATTCACATAGACGTCGGGAAGACGCGCCTGGATACCGCTGAGCAGGCGGTCACGCAACTGGCGCAGACGCTCCGCCTCGCTGGCCATCTCCGCGCGCGCGATCCGGCATGCCTCACCCAGCCCCACGCAGAGCGGCGTGGGCAAGGTTCCCGAGCGCATGCCGCGCTCCTGGCCGCCACCATGGATCAACGCCTCGAGCCGCACGCGGGGCTTGCGCCGCACATAGAGCGCACCTATCCCCTTGGGCCCGTAGAGCTTGTGGCCAGAAACGCTCAAGAGGTCGATATTCATGGCGTTAACGTCAAGAGGGATCTTGCCGACCGCCTGGGCCGCATCCGTGTGGAAATAGACCTTGTGGGCTCGGCAGATCCGCCCGATCTCGGCAAGCGGCTGGATAACCCCAATTTCGTTGTTGGCAGCCATTATCGAGACCAGGACCGTTTCCGGCGTGATCGCACGCTCCAATTCGTCGAGATCGACCAGGCCATTCTTCTTGACCGGCAGATACGTGACCTTGGAGCCCTCAAGCTCGAGATGCCGGCAGGCGTCGAGCACGCACTTATGTTCGGTCACTGTCGTGATGACATGCCGCTTCCGGTCTCTTTGGAAGTTCACCACCCCTTTGATGGCCAGATTGTTAGATTCGGTCGCACCCGAGGTAAAAACGATTTCCTTCTCGTCGGCGCCGATGATGGCAGCCACCTCGGCTCGCGCCTGATCGACGGCTTTCTCCGCTTCCCACCCATAGGTGTGCGAGCGCGAATGGGGATTACCAAAATGCTGAGTGAAATAAGGCAGCATCGCCGTGACCACGCGCGGATCGCAGGGCGTGGTGGATTGGTAGTCCATGTAGATGGGCAGTTGCGGGTGGTTGGTCCTCACTTGGGTATGACTTCCTCTCATTTCATTACTCCTATGCCGCCGATTCCAGCATGCCGCAGCGTTCCCGCACGACCTGCCGGAAGCGACTCACCTCATCCTCGGTATTGGTGGGGCCGAGGGAAATCCGCAGCGCGCGCCGCGCCGTCGCCTCGTCCACGCCCATGGCCTGCAAAACCCGCGACGGCTTTACCGTTCCTGACGAGCAGGCCGCACCCGCGCTGATCCCGATACCGGCGAGATCGCAGGCAATGACCAGCGAATGGCCGCTTCCCGCGCTCAAGGCAAAGCAGGTCGTATTGTCGAGCCGCGCCCGATCCTCACCGAAAATCCGCGCCCGAGGATCCACCTCGCGCACAATGTCTTCCAAGTGGTCGCGCAAGCGCCGCGTTTTCTGCCAATCGCGATAGCCGTCCAGGATCGCCGCGGCAAAACCCACCAAAGCGGGCCCATTCTCAGTCCCCGCGCGCCGACCTCTCTCCTGGCCTCCGCCTTGGAGAAGCGGAACGATGGCCTGATCGCGCGCCAGCACCAGGGCCGCCGCACCGAGCGGTCCACCCATCTTATGCGCCGACACGGTCAGGAAATCCGCCCCCAGCGCGTCGATATCCACGGGCATACGGCCGAAAGCCTGGCTGGCGTCGCAATGCAGGAGACCGCCATGGCGGTGCACAAGCGCGGCGATCTCGGCTATGGGCCAGAGTACGCCTGTCTCATTATTGGCAAGCATCGCCGCGACAAACGCGCGCGGATGGCGGGTGAGCGCTTCCTCGAGCCCCAGCAAATCGGGTAGGCCATGAGAATCGAGTGGGAAAAGGATAGCCTGCTGCTCGAGCGCTGGACGCAGCACCGATTCATGCTCACTGGCGGCGAGAAGCACAGGCCGGCCCCGGGCGTTATGAAGGGCGAGATTGTTGGCTTCCGTCCCGCTCGCGGTGAAGATGATGTTGGCTGAATCCGCACCGAGTGAATCGGCAAGCACGCGGCGCGCTGTCTCGATATGCCTGCGCGCTTCCCGCCCATCGGCATGAACGGCCGAGGCATTTCCCAGCGCGAGCATTTCGCACATGGCCGCCTTCGCCGCCGCAACGAGCGGCGCGTGTCCATTCCAATCGAAATAGATCCGTTCCGTCATTCCGCCGCCTCAAGAGAAAAGGGCTCGCTCTCCATCCTAGCCCGCAAGGCCTTGCCGACCACCTTTTTATCCACGACATCGGCCAGACTTACGGAGCGAAGGAAATAATGGATCTGCTTGGTCAATTCTTCCCAAAGATCGTGGGTGAGACAGCGACTCTTGTCGCTCTGGCATCCGGTCCCCTCTTCGGCAATCGAGCAGCGCGTCGCCCGGATAGGTTCATCGACCGCGCGGATGATATCAGAAATCCAGGTTTCGTCGGCGCCATGGGTCAGCATGTATCCGCCGCCCGGCCCGCGCACGCTCTGCACGAGTTCCGCGCGCCGCAGCTTGGCGAAGAGCTGCTCCAGGTAAGATAAGGAGATTTCCTGCCGCGCCGAAATATCGGCAAGGGCAACCGGCGAGCCTTTCATGTGCGTCGCCAAATCGACGAGCGCCATGACCGCATAACGGCCTTTCGTGCTAAGACGCATTGGTTTCTCCCGCGTGGCGGCGGGATCCTTCCTCGTCGCCACCTCTTCCATTCATAATGGGATGCCGCTCCTGGAGTTCCTTCTCCAACCGGCCGAGCCTGGCCTGGAGCGAGACTACTTCGGCGGCAAGCGTATCGATCACCCGGACCAATGGATCGGTAACACCCTGGGCGGGAATCCCATAAGGGGTGAAGGCGGTGCAACTATTCTTGGGGGCAACAACCTTGGCCGGAATGCCCACCACAACCACGCCGGGCGCTACATCGCTTAAAACCACCGCGTTGGCACCCACCCGCGCGCCGTCATGGACAGTGATATCTCCCAATACCTGAGCACCCGCCCCGACGATGACATCGTTTCCAAGCGTGGGGTGGCGCTTGCGTCCCTTCTGCGCTGCCGAATCCACCGATGGCAGCACACCGCCCAGCGAGACGGTCTGATAAAGCGTCACATCGTCGCCGATCACCGCGGTTTCCCCAATGACCACGCCAGCACCGTGATCGATAAAAAGACGTCGGCCGATCGTGGCACCGGGGTGGATTTCGATCCCCGTCAAAAAGCGGGCGAGCTGGGATATGAACCGCGCCAGCAACCGCCATTCGATTCGCCACAGCCGATGGGCCAGGCGGTAAAAAAGCACGGCGTGAAAGGAGGGATAGGTAAGCACCACCTCCAAGCGCGACCGCGCAGCAGGATCGCGGGCCCGAATCGAGTCGATTTCCTCATACCAGTCGTAACGCATGCTCTTTTGCCTATATAACCAAGTTCCTTAGTAGGAATACTATACCCGAGCACGATAGTCAACAATAACCCCTGGAAATTTCCTTTTACTTCCTCTAGGTAAAGGGATCACGCGATCATTCTTGTCAGTGATCGTCAGAGAGAGATTGTATGCCTGAAATTATCATGTCCGGCCCCGAAGGCCGCCTCGAAGGTCGCCATCAAGCGGCCGAGTCCCCTACAGCACCGATTGCCCTTATCTTGCACCCCCACCCCCAACATGGAGGGACGATGAACAACAAGGTTGTCTATACCTTGTATCAGGTCTTTCAAAAGCAGGGTTTTTCGGTGCTGCGCTTCAATTTCCGAGGGGTTGGCCGGTCGGTCGGCCGATTCGACCGGGGAGAAGGTGAGCTCGCGGATGCCGCAGCCGCGCTCGACTGGCTGCAAGCCCAGCACCCCAATGCCAGCACCTGTTGGATCGCTGGTTTTTCCTTTGGAGCGTGGATTGCCATGCAACTGCTCATGCGACGGCCGGAAATCGCCTCCTTCATAGCGGTGTCGCCGCCGGCCAATGTCTACGACTTTACCTTTCTTGCACCCTGCCCCGCTCCCGGTTTGGTCATTCAAGGCGAAGCCGACCAAGTGGTGACGCCAGAATCGGTCCAAAAGCTCGTCCAGCGGCTAAACAATCAGCGCGGCGTCAAGATCGCCCACAAAACCCTTCCCAAAGCGTCGCATTTTTTCACCGATCACCTTAAGGAATTGAGCAAGCTTGCCGAGGATTTCATCGTGGAATCCCAAGCCCAAGAAGCAGCGCGTCTAAAATCGACTGGTTGAGGCGAGCGCTTGGCTCGCTTCTTCGATGGTCCTTTCCAGGCGTCGCAGGAAGTCGCGCCGGTCCAGCCCCGGTGGGATGGGCGGGAGGAACTGGATGGTAATGCGGCCCGGCCGCTTGCAGAGCATCCGGCGCGCCCAGAACAGCCCGGAATTGAGGGCAACCGGCACGACCGGCACGCCGAGCTTATGATAAAGCGCCGCGATGCCCGGCTGATAAGGAAGATGCTCGCCAGGCGGTACCCTGGTCCCTTCGGGGAAGATCAGCAATGAATGACCGTCGTCCCGGGCGTGGGATGCCTTGGCAAGCATGGTGCGAAGCGCATTCGCGCCTGCCGCGCGGTCGATGGCGATCTGACCGGTCTTCCTGAGATACCAGCCGAAAAGGGGAATCTTAAGCAGCTCCTGCTTCAAAATGAAAACCCCCCGCGGCACCAGCACCGAGAGCGCCAGCGTCTCCCACGCCGACTGATGCTTGATCGCGTAAATGACCGGAAGAGTAGCGATATGCTCGGCCCCCAAGACCCGGTGCGACAATCCCACGATCCACCGCAACAGCAGCAGAATTCCTCCGATCCATACCCGATTGGCCGCGCGTACCCATCCGCGTGGCGCGACAAGGAGCGGCAGGCACACCACAAAGCAGAGGAACGACCAACTGTAGAACGCGGCATTGAACAGCAGCGCGCGCATTAGGAGAGAATAGCGAGCATGCGGTTACGGACGAAGGCGGCGAGGAACTTATTATATTCCGTCGCCAGAATCGCCAAGATGTGCGGGCGCGTATACCAATGGCTCATGCGCATGTCCTGGGTGACGACAGGGTGAGGATAGATGTCAACCCAAGGCAGAAAGCGGCGAAATTCAATCAGGCTGCGTGGCATATGATAGAAGGCGGTGACCAGGATCAAACTGCGATATCCCTTTTCGGCGATCCACAAGGCGGTTTCATCTGCATTGCCAACTGTGCTGTCCGCTTCATAACCCAATTCGATACAGCACATTGCTCTCTCCGGAGACGGTCTGGCCTCCGGCGGTAAGGTCGCCATGATCTGCCCGATTCCCAGGCCCGGCTGAACCCCGGTGATGAACAGGCGTTCCGCGCGATGCTGCATGAGGAGAACGATCCCTTCGCGCAGACGTTCGCCTCCGCCGGTCAAGACCACGATCGCATCGGCAGGCATGGTGAAGTCGCCCTGGGTACGGATATAGGTGAGGAACAGCAGGAAGCCCGCGAGCCACAGCAACGGAAGCAGGCCAAGAATGCGCAGCAAGCCGCGACGGCGGTGCCGACGTCGCTTCACGGTTCTTGCCAGCGTATATGCAGAATCATGGGCGCCAGGATTGCACAACGCCCCGCTCCCATCAATCGCAACCCACTCGCCCGCACCGCACCATCCTTGGCGGTGGCGCCTGTCATAGGGTCGCGCCAATTGCGCACGGAGCAACGAATCCGCGAGGGACGCGCCGCTGACCGTCACATCGTCAAGCACCCCCGCCATATTTATTCCCACTTGAGATGGTTAAGCCGTACCGGCCCAGCCGCAAGAAATTCTTCGGTGAAGCGTGTCGCCGCCTCGTCGCGATCATAGGGAAAGCCCAGGCATTATGGCAGCAGGACCGCCGCGGGCTACCTCTCGGTCAGAGCGTCCGATTTCGCTTTCAAGAGCGGTTTCAGCAGATATTGCATAACGGTCTTCTTGCCAGTCAGAATATCGACCGTACCCGTCATCCCGGGGATGATTTGCAGCTGCCCGCCGGTCTTCTTATCGAGAAGCGAGTTCTTGTTAGTACGGACCCGGACCCGGAAAAAAGTCTCTTTTTTCTCGTTCTCCAGCGTGTCGGCACTGATATCCTCGACCTTCGCCTCCAGCCCGCCATAGATCGAATAGTCATAAGCGGAGATTTTCACCGTCGCATCTTGTCCGGGGGCTATGAATCCGCGATCCGCCGGCCGGACCTGCGCCTCGATAAGCAACGTATCCTCGATCGGTACGATTTCCATGATCGGCGCGCCGACCTGAATAACGCCCCCCACGGTCTTGATCTTGATATCCTTGACCGTTCCGCGCACCGGTGAGCGCAGTTCGGTTCGGCGAACCTTGGCCCCGGCATCGTTGAGTGTTTCGCGAACCGTTGCCAGTTCAAGCCGCTGCTTGGCTAATTCCTGCGCCGCCGTAGCCTTGAAGGAGGCTACCGCCTCGATCACCTTATTCTTGGATTCTGCCAAGGCAGCCTCGGCCCGAGGTAGAGACGCCTTCGCGGTCGAGATGTCCGCCTGGTATTGGGCCATCTCCCTCTCGCCCTTGAGCATATCCATCTTCGAGGTCGCCCCCGATTTCACCAGGGGCGCCATGATGTCATGCTCTGATTGCGCCAGCGCAAGCTGCTTGCCGACCGCCTCGATCTTGGTGTGGATTTCGATGACTTCGTTTTCGCGCTGGGCAATATCCTGCAGAAGCGAGAGACGCTGCGATTCAAGTTGTGCCTTGCGCACCGTGAAAAGCGCCTTTTCCGCCTCCACCACTTCGGGCGCGGCCGCGATCACATCGGCAGGAAAGATAATGGCGCTGGCATCGTTCGTGCCGTCGATTTCGGCCTGGAGGCGCGCGCTGGCCGCTTCGGCTGCCCACAGCCGCGCCTGCTGCTCGGCCAGGCTGGATTTCGCAGCGGTGTTCTCGATCAAGGCAAGGCTTTGTCCCTTTTCGACGATCTCGCCTTCGCGTACGCGCAATTCGGAGAGGATACCGCCATCAAGGCTCTGAATGATTTGCGTCGAACTCGAGGGAATGACCCGCCCCTCGCCGCGCGTATATTGATCGAGCGGCGCGAAATTCGCCCATACCAGGAAGCCGATCAGGATAGCGCAGAGCGCGCCAATCAGCAGATGGGAAGAGAATTTTAGTTTCTCCTCCTCTGTTTCGGAGGGGTCGACCCAGATGTCCTGATTAGTAAGAGACATGCTATCCTGAAGCGTTGGCCTTGACGCGCCCCTTCATCAGCGCGTCGAGAACGGTGGCCTTGGGTCCATCGGCAACAATCTTGCCGTGATCCATGACGATCAGCCGGTCGACGATAGACAGCATCGAGGAGCGGTGGGTCACCAATAGAAGCGTTTTGCCGCCGCAATTCTCGGCCAAGCGCTGCTTGAGCATGTTCTCGGAGAAATTATCCATGGCTGAGGTCGGCTCGTCGAGCAGGAGAATGGTCGGATCCAGCAGCAGCGCGCGAGCCAAAGCGATCGATTGGCGTTGCCCGCCCGACAGATGACGCCCGCCCTCGCCCACTTGCATGTCATATCCCGAAGGATGTTGGCGAACGAAGAGATCCACGCCCGACAGCGCGGCCGCGCGGTGGACGGATTGCTCATCGACATAGGGCGCGCCCAGGATGATATTGTCCTTCACCGAGCCGTAGAAGAGATGGGTATCCTGCAGGACACAGCCGATGCTTTTGCGTAGATCGGCGGGATCGAGCTGGCGAATATCCGTGCCGTCGAGCAGCACTGCTCCCTCATTGGGTTCGAAGAAGCCCAGCACCATCCGCTCGATGGTGGTTTTGCCAGATCCGATCCGTCCGATGATCCCAATGCGCTCGCCCGGCTTGATCTTGAACGAGACGTTTTGCAGTGCCGGCGTGCGCGCATGGGGATATTTGAAGGAGACATTGCGAAACTCGATCTCCCCCGCGATAAAAGGCCGGCGCAGAAACACTTTTCCCGCCGGCCGCTCTACCGGCGTCTTCATCAGGCGGTTGAGGCCTTTGAGCGCCGACCAGCTCTGATGAAAGCGGATGATCAGGCCGGATATCTGGCTCAGCGGCGCCATGGCGCGGCCGGAAAGGATCGATGCGGCAACCATCGCGCCACTCGTCATATGGCCCTCGAACGTCTCGTAGGCGCCGACGATCAAAACCAGCACCGAAGATAGGTTGGAGGCAAATTGCACGAAATTGGTACCGATGGTCGACCACAGCCGCGAGGTCAATGAGGATTGCGCCGAGGCGGCCACGTAGCCATCCCAATCGCGCTGCAATTGCCCCTCGGCGGTCGCGGCACGGATCGTATCCAGCCCGTTCAACGCCTCGATGAGTACGGCATGCTTCTGTGCCGCCTCGCGATAGTGACGCTCGACCGCGCGGCGCATCGGCAGTTGCACGAAGGCGCTGACCGCGAGGACCATGGGAATGAGGGCGAGAAGTACGTACACGACGTTGCCGGCGATGGTGTAAATCAGCAAGACGAAAACCAGCAGGAATGGAAGATCGACGATCGTCGACATCGTGGCCGACGTGAAGAAATCCCTCAGGCTTTCATATTGGGTCATGTTGTTGGCGAAGGATCCCGCCGATTGAGGGCGCGCCGCCATGCGGATATGCAGGATCCGCTCGAATAATGCGGAGGAGACCTTTCGGTCCAGCGACTTTCCGGCGCGATCCAGGAAATAGCCACGCAAATTTCGAAGGATGAAATCAAAGCCATACGCCACGATTGCGCCAATTGCCAACACCCACAGGGTTTCGGACGCCTTGTTCGGAATGACGCGGTCGTAAACCTGCATGGAAAATAGCGATGTCGCAATTGCCAGAATATTGATCAGAGCCGCGGCGAGGACAACCTCGGTATAGACCGGCATCTGGCGCATAACCTCGTGCAAGAACCAGTTGCGGGAGCCGGAATCCGAAATCTCGGCAGTACGGGCGTCCAGACGGATCTTCGGGCGGACTACGATCACCGTGCCGCTGTATCGTGCCTCGAGTTCGGCGATATCTATCGTTTGCTGACCGTCGATATTATCGGGACTTACGACGTTGGCGCGGCCATCCTTGGGCGGAGCAAGAAGCACGCAAGCCTGTTTGTCGTTCAGGAGAAGGACGGCTGGAATCGAAAGAGCGTCGATATCGGCGATAGCCCGCTTGCGCTTGCTCGTGGAGAACCCGATCCTTTCGCACGCGCGAACGAAAAGGTCCGCGGTCATGCCGTCTTTGCCGATCGGCAAACCCGCGATGACCGACGCCTGCGAGCGCGGGTTTCCGTGCAGTCGCGTCACAATGACCAGGCATTCGACCAGCGGATCCATGCGCATGACTGGCCCGGCATAGTCCATGGGCGTAGGCAGTTTAGTCACATTGCTCTTGGTCGTTTCCGAGCCCGGCGCATCCAAGGCAATCTCGGCAGATATATTCTCTGGTTCTGGGTCAGGAGTCGCCGACACTGCCTTTATGATATTTTCCATCGCTGCTCGCTAGACAGGTTCAATACGGCGGCGAGCATAGCACAACTTGTCCTTAGCTTCAATGCTGCGCCGCAACAGATTATTCGACATGGAGAAGGCCGAGCTGTGCCAGGGAAGGGAGCGTTTGCGTACGGTGCTGCTCTACCACTTGAGCCATTCCTTCCTGCTCCGCTCCCTGAGTTTTCATGATTATGCCATGGGAATCTAAAGACTTCTTTACCCTCGCCGCTAGATTGCCTTCGCCATTTTCCGACCCGTCGAGGACCCCCACCAGTGCGGCTAGGGATGGATCGATTTCATATCCATTTCCGATGACCGGACTGACCAAGGCGCCTCTCCTGTTGTCTGCCAACACCGATTGGGCGATTGCTCGATTTATCGGCGAAGGCCATGAAGCTTTGCGGATCTCCGCCGGTATCGGCGGGGATCGATAGGACGATGCGAAAGGCAGAAGCTTCCCGCCCGAGAGCAGAATAATGAGCATGCGCAAAAGGTCGGGGGCTTTTGCCTCCTGCGGAGCGAAGTCGAGAATGTCCCCGATAGGGCGCGGTCCATCCTTCAGGGCATCACGGATGATATCCAGCCCCGGCCCTTCGAGCTTGACCGTGCCTCGCGGCATCTGCACGCTGTCAGGTAAATTCTTGGCGAGGATGAAGGACCCCACCGGAAGATCGCGTATGTTTCGGATCAGCGAGCGGTGCCGCTGCGGGAGATTGCCCCGAACAAAAACATCTCGACGGAATCGCCGCATGGCAAGAAAGTCCTCGGCCAGTTGCCGCAGGCGGGTATTGTTTAAATCCCTAACGAAATCCATTCCTTCTTTCGAGAGGATGAGTTCCTGAAAATTCTCCGCGAGCGTTGCGGAGCCGACGAAAGACAGCTTCGCGCTGGCCATGGCGTCGGCGACATCCACGCTATAATCGAGGTGCCATTCCTCGTTCATATATTCTCCCGCGAGATAGCGGGGCTCTTTTTTCTCGAAACTGGCAAGCACCGGGTCCAGATTATTGCGAAAATAACCGTCCTTGACCGTTTTTGCCTGCTGCAATGTCCTAAGACCCTCCTTGATTCCACTCAGGGAATCGCTGCCCAGCGCCGTGCCGAATTCATAGAGCCATTTGCGCAGCGGCGCTTCGGGTGCCCAACCAGGCAGACAATTGTAGCTGATATAGACCAGGCCGCCGGGCTTGAGTTTCTTTTCGATGATCCGGCAAATGGCGTTGCGCATGTCGGCATTGACCCAACTCCAGATGCCATGCAGGACGATATAATCGAAGTCAGGCAACGGCTCATCCAGAACCTGCTCAAAGCTGCGCTCGAGGAAGTGAACATTATCTATGCCCAGGCGGGACGCTTGCCGCACCGCATGGTCGATATGAGCAGGATTGAAATCGACGGCATAAAACTGGCCTTTGGGGAAACATCCGGCATAAGTGGTCGTGCTCAGGCCAAAGCCGCAGCCGAGCTCCAGATAGGTAAAATCTCCGCTAAGGTCGCGACCCACCCCCCCCATGCACGCCGCCGCAAAATTGAGAATGGTCGGCGACATGTAAGAGAAAAAAGCCTCGATATAGGGAATATCCGTGATGTATCCCTTATTCCAATGCTGCTGCTTCATAATCCCCACTTCCGGCATGCCGTTAATGTTTTGTAAGATGCTCCAAGTTACCCTGGTAAGGCAACCTCGACCTTGGCAGGAACCATGCGCGGCAAAGCCTCCCTGGAGCAATCGGATCTCGATCTTATCCGGGTCGTTGAGGATTTAATCGATATTCTTCTCGAAAAAAACGTCTTCGCTTTAACCGATCTTCCACAGGACGCCGTCGACAAATTAACGCGGCGCAAGCATCTCAGGCGCTCGATAGCGACGCTTGAAACCATTCTCGACCTTGAAGAAGAAGAGACTATCCCTTGAGATAAAAAGACGGCAACATAGCTGCATGAACATGCATGAGCAGCATCCCATCAGCATGAAAGAGGTCGTGCTTGCGCGGCGGTGCGGGCTCGTGATCGTCGATGAAATCGTTGGCTTTGCTCAGGTCGGGGGTGGACCGCTCGCGCCCGCCGAGCCGAACGCGCAGGTGACCCGCATGGTCGAGGAGACCGATCGCCTCGCCCGAGCGTTTCTTGAGCGCCGCTGGCCGATTTTTGCTTTCATGGACAGCCATGTCCCTGGCAAGCTTGAGATGCCCTATCCGCTCCATTGCCAGAGCGGCTCGGGCGAGGATGAATGGGTTCCGGAATTGTCGTGGCTTGCCGAAATGCCCGGCGTGACCCAGCAGAAAAAGGACTGCATCAACGGCTTTGTCGGTGCCATCGCTCCGGACGGGCGTAATCTCTTCCTGGAGTGGATTAACAGAGAAAATCTCGGTGAACTCGTCTTCGTCGGTATCTGCACCGATATATGCGTCATGGATTGCGTGCTGACCTTGCTGTCGGCCCGTAATCATGGCCTTGCGGGCGGGCTGGAGCGCATCATGGTCTACGAGCCCGGATGCGCGACATATGACGCGCCCGGTCATCCCCAATTCTCTTCCCACCATATGGGACTCTATTTCATGGCGGCGCGTGGCGCGGAGATTCTCTCAAGCCTCACGCTGGCGCCCGCTGACTCACCCGAACATCATTCAACCGCGCGGTGATCTGGCTTCGCTCGGGCACCGATGTCTGCGCGCCGATTTCGAGGCAGGCTAGCGAACCGGCGGCGGCGCCCCAGCGCATCGCTTCGGCCAAATCGTAGCCCTGGTCCAGCGCGGCGGCAAAGGCGCCGACGAAACTGTCGCCCGCCGAGGTCGTATCCACTGGTGTGATGTCCAGGGCATTAACGCACAGCGTAGGGCCGGTTCCGAAGGCGAGAGCCCCCGCTGCACCCAGCGTCACGATGACGGTGACGCCGGTCTTCGAAAAGATATACGCGCCAGCCGCCGAAGGGTCCTCGCCTTTATATTCCAGATGCTGCGCGACCGCGACGGCTTCTCCTTCGTTGACCACCAGCCAATCGACCTGCGGCAGGATAGCGGAAGGCACGGCCCCCGCGGGAGCCACGTTCAGCAAGATGCGGCATCCGCGCTGTTTCGCCCGCGCCACCAGCGCCCAGTTTTCGCTGGCATCGACCTCCATTTGCAGAACGATTATAGTGCCGCTCGCCAGAAGGGTATCCGGAACGTCGCTGCTCTTCGCCGCCATGTTCGCGCCCGAAGCAACGGCGATCTGATTGCGGCCATTCTTGTCGATGATGATCAAGGCGCATGCCGTGGGCCGCTCGTTGCTCTGGCGGCAGGTCACTGTGACACCAGCTTCCCGCAGCAACGCCTGGGCCTGGTCCGCGAATCCATCCTTACCCGTGCAGCCGGTAAAGACGACCTCCGCGCCGGCGCGACGGGCGGCCAAGGCCTGGTTCGCGCCCTTTCCGCCCGGCGCCATGGCATAGGTTTGCCCTAGCACGGTCTCGCCGACCTGGGGAAGGTTCTCCACCGGAACGGTGATGTCCACGTTTAGTGACCCGAATACCAGAATCATGCTTCCCCCTTGCTCTAGCCGACGATCTGGCGGCGGACGTCGCTCCAGAGATCGTCATATTTCTTCCGTTCGTCATCGCTGAGCGCTGCCTGAAACTGAAGCCGCGAAATCCAGTCGAGATTGCTGTGGAATTCGCGCGTGACGTCGCCATCGGGTAGCTTCTCGTTAGCGCGCGCATTGACTGATGCCGGCGCGCCGATTTTCTGTGCCCAAGGAATATAAAAATCGGGATCGATCATGTAGTCGATAAAGCGATGCGCTCCGGCGGGATTAGGTGCATGCACCGGGATCGAGAGGCCGTCGAACCAGCCGATCCCGCCCTCCTTCGGCACGGTGAAGCCCAACGGGAGGTGCAGCTTGGTCCGCGCGTAAGCGGCCGCGCCGCTCCAATAAGGTGATATGGCAAAGCGGCCGGTGGCGAATTGCTGATCCCAGCGGTCTTCAGCGGTGAACAGCAGCGCGATCTGCCCCTTGAGCGCCAAAAGCTTATCCTTGACGGCATTGAGATCGGCGGGATGATTGACGTCCTGGTTCAGCAATAACGCAGCTATGCCAATTGCCTCCGTGGCATCGTCGCGAAAAGCAACCATGCCGTGATGGGCAGGATCCCACAAGGCGACGAGACTATCCACCGCCGAAGTGATCTGAGCATTGTTATAGGCAAGGCCGGTAAAGCCCCACACCCAGGCCAGGCCGTAGACTTGGCCATCATGGATCAACCGGTCGGAATTGCGGAAAGCCGGAATGAGGTCATCGGCATTGCTGATCTTGTCCATATCGATCGGCTGGAGAAGATGCGCGTCATAGAGGGGACGATTGCGCGCGCAGCCGACGCGTACAACGTCGTATCGGCCGGGATTGGCACGCAGCTTCTGGATCATGTCGTCCTCCGACATGAAATATTCGTGCAAAACGGTAATCCCGGTTTTCTCGTAAAAGGCCTGGAGCGCCCACGGCTCATCCGTGCCGTAATGCTGCCAGTTGAGGACACGAATAGTCCCTGCCTCCCTTTTTTTGCACGACAGCAACGGCATGGCCATCGCCGAGGCGACTAGCGCCGGAACCGCCCGAAGAACAGCGCGCCGCTGCATTGCCTTCTTCATGCGGCCTGCGCCTGGAACGCGGCGCTGAAAAAAGCCGCCAAGCGCAGATATAGCGTGCGCCGGTTGGCGGGCTTGGCTATTCCATGCCCTTCATCGGCAAAAACCAAGGTTTCATAAGGAATGCCTGCCGCATCGAGCCGCGCGCGCACCTCGGTGACATTGCGGGGCGTGACGTTGGGATCATTAAGACCCTGAACGATTAGCAGCTTCCCGCGAATGTTTTCGACATAATTGATCGGTGAACGCTCGCGATAGCGCTCGGGGACCTGCGTGGGCGTGCCACCCATCATTTCCTCCGAATAGGGGCGCAGATCGGGGCGGGTCGTCTCATAATCCACCGCGAGATCGGTCATGCCGCAGATAGGCGCAGCAGCCGCGATCAAGTGGGTCGGGAAATGGGTAATCGCCCACCAGGAAGAATAGCCGCCATAGGAGACCCCCGTGATGCCGATCTTGCCGGGTTCGGCGACGCCGGCAGCAATCAATGCCTCGATCCCTGCTTTTATATCTTCTTGTTCGGCGCCGCCCCATCCCTGCTTCTTGATGCTTTCCTGAAAGGGAAGGCTGAAGCCGGTCGAACCACGATAGTTCGGTTGGAATATATGAAAGCCGCACCGCGCCAGATATTGAGCCTGCGCGGAGAACTCATCCTCGTCGTGTGCGGTCGGGCCGCCATGGATATAAAGAATCGTGCCGCGCGCCGTTCCATTGGCCCTGGTCAGCCATCCCTGGATCGGCGTGCCGTCTCCCGAGCGATAGTGAAAATCCTCGGCTGGCCGAAGCTCCTCGGCAGGGATCGCCATCCCCGGCTCAATATCCGTGAGCGGGGCCGCGACAGGCCGCAGATCATCCGGAGCACCCGTGCACCTCAGGCATCGCAGCGGGTATTGCGCACCATAATGCAAGGCCAGCCAGTCTTGCTCGGGCGTATTGCCGATTAGACTCACCTGCCCGGGCATACCGGGCGCTTGCACACGCCGCTCCTTGCCCGTGCTGGGGTCGAAAAGAAATTCATGGAGGCGGGCCTGGCGATATTCGCTGATCAAGGGCAAACGCATCGTCAAGGGCCAGGAAAAGGATTCGATATTGCGCGCGGGGTCATCCAGTACCCATTGCAACCGTCTTTCCATGGGAAAATAAAGGCCCAGCCTGCGGTGGCCCTCGATCTCCGCGAGAAGCAGAACGATATCTCCCGCATCGGTATGCGCCCAGCCGGCATAAACCTTGGCGGTATCGCCGGCGGTGTAGATCTCCATATCGTCGGAACCGTCGGCTTTCATCAGCCAGGGCTGCCGGCCGGCCGGGTGGCGGTCGGCGCGATGATAGAGGATATATTCCCCATCTCTGGAAAAGCGCGGGGCACCGTAATAGGCCGTCTTGAGCCGGGCGAGCATCTGCCGCTGCCCGCTCTGAATGTCTTGCCGGTAGATGAAAGTATTTTCCGCCGGCTGCTCCGTGGTCGGATCGCAATTGGCGCTGAAAACCAGCGAGCGGTTATCGGGATGCAACGATCCGCCATGGATATAGTAAGGCGGGTCGTCTTCGCTGAGCGGCTGAACCGCGTTGGTGGCAAGATCGAGGCGCAGCAGTCTGATCCGCTCCTTACCGTCGCGGCTTTGCCCGATGATGAGAGTCGAGGAATCGAAGGACCAGTAGTATTCCGAGATATCCCAGCCCGGTCGGTCGGCCAGCAATCGCCGGGGAGCCGCCGATCCATCGGTGGGCGAGAGGTAGAGCCGATTGTTCGCATCCGCCTGGCTGCGCATCAGGAAGGAAAGCATGCGGCCATTCGGGGAAACGCCGAGGCCATAGATCGCGGGCTGGGCCAGCAAGCGGTCGAGAAAGGTTTCCTGCATCCGGCTTATATACTCCCGTTTGATGCCATGGACAGCTTCATTCGACGGTCACGCTCTTGGCCAGGTTGCGCGGCTGGTCGACATCGGTCCCCCGCGCCACGGCCGCCTCATAGGCCACGAGCTGGATGGGAACGGCATAGAGAAGCGGCGAAACCCAGGGGTGAACGTCCGGCATGACGATATGCTCGACGCCATCGCCGAGGCGGCGCGCCCCTTGTGCGGACGTGAAACATATCGCCCGGCCGTTGCGTGCCCGTACTTCTTGGATATTGGCGAGAGTCTTTTCGAGCCATTCGTCTTCGGGAGCGAGCACGATCACAGGCATGGTCTCGTCGATGAGGGCGATCGGTCCATGCTTCATCTCGCCCGCCGGATAGCCCTCGGCGTGAATGTAGGAAAGCTCCTTGAGCTTCAACGCTCCTTCCAATGCCAGGGGATAGGAAAGTCCGCGTCCCAGATAGAGGGCATGCTGGCTATCGCGGAGCGCGTGCGCCAGAGTGGCAAATTCTTCCCGGCGCTGCACCAAGGCAGCGATCTGCGCGGGAACCTCGATGAGAGCGGATACCAGCGCGGTCTCCGTTGCGGCATTGATTGTTCCCCTCGCCCGACCCGCTTGAATAGCCAGGATGAGCAGCGCCAGAAGCTGGGCGGTAAAGGCCTTGGTCGAAGCGACGCCGATTTCCGGCCCGGCATGGACCGGCAGCACCGCGTCGGATTCCCGGGCGATGGTGCTCTCCGGATTGTTAAGCAGCCCGACGATCCGCTGCCCTTTGCCGCGTGCATAGCGAAGAGCAGCAAGCGAATCGATAGTTTCCCCCGATTGCGAAATGACGATGGCGAGCGCCTGGGGATCGACGGGTCCCTGCCGGTACCGATATTCCGAAGCAATCTCGGTATCGACCGGAAGACTGGCCAGCCGTTCGAACCAGTATTTCGCTACGGCGCCGGCAAGATAGGCCGTGCCGCATCCGATCATGCTAATGCGGGGGATATTTTTCCAATCGATGTCGAGGCCGGGCAGCGCGACCTGTCGTGACGCGGGATCGATGGCGGACGCGAGCGCGTCGCCCAGCACGACGGATTGCTCGGCAATTTCCTTCATCATGAAGTGGCGATATCCATCCTTGCCGGTAATCGCGCCAGAGAGCATGCTGTAGACAATCTCCCGGTTGACAAGCCGTCCCTGATTATAAATCTCCGCTCGATCCCTATGCAGGATTACCCAATCGTCTTCCTCAAGATAGCAGAGCCGGTTGGTAAAGGGGACGAGCGCCAAGGCGTCCGATCCGACATACATCTCCCCTTCGCCATAGCCGATCGCGAGTGGCGAGCCGCGCCGAGCGGCAACAAGAATATCGGGCCGGCCGGCGATCAGAATGGCAAGAGCGAAAGCGCCGCGAATCCTATCCATGACCAGCGGCATTGCCTCCTCGATACTTTTGCCCTGCTCCAGATACTGGGTCAGGAGCTGCGCGACGCTTTCGGTATCGGTGTCGCTCTCGTAAGCGACCGAGCCCTGCTCGGCCTGCAACTCGGCGAAATTTTCGATAATGCCATTGTGAACCAGGGCAACCCTGCTGGTCATGATAGGATGGGCATTGCGCTCGCTGGGCCGGCCGTGCGTCGCCCAACGGGTATGGGCAATTCCCGTGTGACCGGGAAGCTGCGTCTGCGCGAGGCGCTCCTCCAGGCGAACGATCTTGCCTTCCGCGCGAACCCGTTCGATCGCGCCGTTGCGTAGCACCGCCATGCCGGCGGAATCATAGCCGCGATATTCAAGCCGTTTGAGGCTCTCAAGCAAAAGCGGCGCGACGTCCCGGCCGGCGACAATTCCCACGATACCACACATCAGCCTTTCCTCCGCTTTGCGCGGAACAGGCTCGCCCAGCCCCTGCGTTCAATTTGCGGCGCGCGGCTGAGCGCCAGAGCATCCTCGGCCACCCGCCGGGTGATCACGCTGCCCGCGCCCACCATGGCGCCCGCTCCGATCTCCACCGGCGCGACCAGAGCGGTATTGGAACCGATAAAGGCGCTGTCGCCGATTTTCGTACGGTGCTTGGCGACACCATCGTAATTGCACGTTATGGTGCCGGCGCCGATATTGGCGGCTTCACCAACCTCCGCGTCACCGATATAGCTCAGATGATTGGCCTTGGCGCGCGACCCTATGCGCGCATTCTTGATTTCGACGAAATTCCCGATGTGAGCGGCGGATGCAATTTCACTTGTCGGGCGAATGCGCGCGAAGGGGCCTACGATGGCGCCGGTGCCGATTCGTGCGCCCTCGATATAGGAAAAGCTCCGGATAAGCGCCTCCTTCTCGATGGTGACGCCGCGGCCAAACACGACGTGCGGCTCGATGACGCACCCCCGGCCGATCATCGTATCCCAAGAAAAGTAAACGCTCCCGGGGTCGCGCAATGTCACGCCACGCTCCAATGCCTCGAGCCGCTTGCGCTCCTGGAAGAGATGTTCCGCGCCCGCGAGTTCCGCCTGGGTATTTATCCCCAGGACTTCCTCCTCGCTGGTTTCGATATAAGCGAGCTGGCGACCCTTCTTGACGGCGAGCGCGACGAGATCCGTCAAATAATATTCACCCTTGGCGTTGGCGGGCACCAGTTCCGGTATGGCTTGGCGAAGAAAAGCGCCCTCCGCAACCATGACGCCGCCGTTGCACAGCGGAATGGCACGTTCCGCCGCGCTCGTATCTTTTTCTTCGACGATGCGCAGCAGGTTTCCGCCGTCATCCGTGACCATCCGCCCATAGCCTCGTGAAATGCGCGGCCGCATCGCAAGCAGGACCAGCGCAGGATTATCCTTTTCCGCGCGACGCGCTACCAAGGCGTGGAGCGTCTCGGTCTGAACGAAGGGCGTATCGCCATAAAGGATCAGGACATCTTCCTCCGCGCCGCTATGGCCCAGCCCTGCCCTCACGGCATCGCCGGTACCTAGCGGCCGTTCCTGGATAGCGACGGGAAAATCCTGCAAAGTAGCGGCCAGATCGCTCATGCCCGGCGCCAGTACCGGCACGGTCTTCGCAGGCGCGAGCGGGGCGACCGCGGAGAGGACATGATCGAGGAGGCTTCGACCACCGATCTCGTGGGCGACCTTGGGCAGCGGAGAAAGCATGCGTTCGCCGCGCCCCGCGGCGAGAATTATGGCCATGAGGGTCTTCACCCGGCACCTCCGCTCCCTATGGGCCGGACCCTATCTGCGAAACGCGCCAAAGACAAGATTGCCTATTGTTCCTCGATCCGCACATCGAGATTGCCGAGCGCGGTCGGAATACTCACGATCAATGGCAGGTGGCTCGGCCTGGTCGCTTGGTTGTGCGACACCGTGATTTGAACTGGCAGGAGACCGAGAGCGGCGAGCCGCGGATCGGGATTCTCGAGATGCGTGATACCTGCCTCACATACATCGTAGCTGCCGACGATAAAGGGCCCGATATGATTGGGCATAATGAAGGCGACGTGCTGCAGCGCGCCTGACAAGGCCAGGCTATAGGTGCTCTGCCCATCGAAGACCGGTATTTCTCCCTGGCAGGCGCGGTTCTGGGCGGTGCTCATCGCGAAAAGGGCAGAAAGCGGATCAAAGCGGCCATTGAGATCATAGCGGGCCTGCTGCCAGGGATTCTGGCCGAGCCGCGCCCTTACGGAGAAGGATGCGGGGCGCAGTTGCCCCTTGCGCATCGCTCCCCAGGCCGAGACATCGGCGCGATAGGGATAGAGACTGTCGAGCGTTCCGCCGGTCGCGATGAGCGCATGCAACCGATAGGGACCGTTTCCTCCTACAGGCAACGCCGTGTCGAGCCAGATATCCAGAACCGGAACGTTTTGCAGACGGCCCACATAATGGAATTTTGCAGGTTCCGACTGGGCAGGCAAAGCGGCGCCGAGACAGAACAGAAAAAGTAAAATGAATCGCATGGGTTTACTTAAGCCGCGATTGCGGCGAAGACAAGGCGATGCGATTGCTTTTTCCCACGGGATTGGCTAGAGAAACGCAATCGGGTGCGTAGCTCAGCGGGAGAGCACTGCCTTCACACGGCAGGGGTCACAGGTTCAATCCCTGTCGCACCCACCATCGAAATTAACAGCTTAGCCATAATGCGGGCGAGGGCCTAGGGTTCGGATGCACCAAGCGGGCGAGAATTACTGGGTTGAAACCGGCGGCCCCGCAATCTCCGCCACGCCGCTCGAAGCGGAGATCGATACCGATGTCGCGATCATCGGCGGCGGTTATACCGGACTGTCCACGGCCTACCACCTCGCCAAGAATTATGGAATCGCCGCGCATGTCTTGGAAGCCGAAGAGATTGCACATGGCTGTTCGGGGCGCAATGGCGGTTTCGTCTCGATCACGATCGGCAAGTCAGACATAGCGGGCTGGATCAAACGCTACGGTCTTGCGCAGGCGCGTCTCACCATGGATCAAGGGCGCGATGCTGTGCGGCTGGTACGCCGCCTCCTCCAGGAGGAGAAGATTGTGGCCGAGGCGACCGAGGAAGGCGGTTTGGAAATCGCCCACAAGCCGAACCGGCTCGATGAACTGCGCGAAGCCGGCCGATTGCTCAAGGACGCGTTCGGGGTCGACACGACCCTGCTCGGCCGGCGGGATGTCGTCGGCGATTATATGGATAGCCGGGAATGCCACGGGGCACTGCTGTATCACGAAGGCTTCGCCCTTCATGCCCTGCGCTATGTGCGCGGCCTGGCCAACGCTGCATGCAGTCGCGGCGCAGTCCTACATCCTTTTTCCCCCGTCATATCCTGGCGGCGCGAGAAAGGCCGCCATGTTCTCCGCACCCCCAACGGATCGGTGCGCGCCCGTCACGTAGTCATCGCCACGAACGGCTATACGGATGACCGGCTGCACCCGATGCTGGCGGGGCGGCTCCTTCCGGTTCTGTCCAATATCATCGTCACCCGTCCTGTTTCCGCGCAAGAACGCGCACAAGTCGGCTGGAAAACGCATCTCAAGATATGGGATAGCCGGCGGCTGCTTTTTTATTACCGCCTGCTTCCCGACCAGCGGATATTGTTCGGCGCCCGAGGGGGTATCTTCGATACGGCATCCAGCCGGGCGATGCGGCGGACCTGGCTGGAAAAACGGCTGGGCCAGATGTTTCCTGCTCTTGCCGGCATCGGCAGCGAGTATTTCTGGAATGGCTGGGTCTGCGTCACACGCGACCGCAATCCCCATGCCGCCAGTCTCGATGGCGGCACTGTCCACTATGCCCTGGGCTATATTGGGACTGGAGTCGCGCTGGCTACATACTGCGGCAAGCTGCTCGCCGCCAAAGTCGCCCACGACCGGACGATATCCCCCAGCCCTCTGCTGGCGGAACCTCTGCCGGCTTTCCCCCTACCCGCGCTCAGGCGCCTCTATCAGGGAATGCTCTACAGCTGGTATGGATTCGAGGATCGCTTCCTGTAAGCCAGGCCGCCTCGGGTTAGCGTCCAGCCGATTCCATGGAGCGCCGCGCTTGCGATAAGAAAGCCTGTGCCATAGGCGAGACCGCTCGACGCGGCGGGAATCTCGAAGCCGTGGACCAACCCATGCATGGATCCGTTGAACAGCCCGATTCCGAGCGCCCCGCCGAGACCGAGCCAGGACGGGCGAAGAGCGCAGAGGAATACCAGAGCGGCGGAAAAAGCGACCAGGAATTCGCTGCCCGGAAAAACAGGAACGAACTGGGCGGCCATGACGCCGCCCACCATCGCGAGGAGGTTGCCACCCGCCAGGATAAGAAACTGGCTCCGCCTCGCCGCCCAGTAGCCCAGTGCGCTCATCGCCAGCAGATGATCCCACCCACTGAAAGGATGCAGCAGGCCCGCCGAGAAGCCCAGGGCCGCATTATGGCCTGGATGAGCCAAAGCCGGTTCGACCAGGCTAAGCAGCAGAGCCGATAAAACGAGAAGACGCATCAGTTTTTTCCTTCAACACATTGAAAATAAACGTTCCAGCCAGGCCCAGAACGATCCAGAACAGGAGATTTCCTCCAACGGACAACAGGGCGAAATGCTGGCGAAGCGCAAGAGGAACGCGGGCCAGCGTCTCAGGTGCTTGCGGAGCGCCGATAATATGGGGCGCAGCCAGCAGAAGCAGGCCGATCGGATATTTGCGCCAATGGCGCATCAGGATCCAGCTCGCCAGCCCGGCAAAAGTGAGGATGGCGGTCGCGATCCACCAACCCTGGCGCACGAGAAGGGGCGCCGCCTCGCTGCCCGGCAGTTCCGGTGGCAGGCCGAGCGACGGCGCTGCCGAGAGCGCGGCAAAGAACGTCACCCCCCATAGCAGCCCATGGCGCAGGCGCAGCGGCCAGTCGAGCATGACGAAGAACCCGATGAGCACCGCGCCGTACCCCACGCCGAGCAAGAGGTCGGCGGCGGCGGTATAGAATCCCCGCTCGAACCCGTCCTGGGGTTGCCATTCGGCAACCTGCTCGGCCTGCTCAAAGCGCTCCGCCTGCAGGATGAGCGGGGTGGTAGCGGTAATATGGAAAGCCGCGAGAATCGCTCCGGCAATCAAGCCCGAAAACAGAGCGGCGAGGAAATAGCGGCGAAAGGACTCCATTCAGTGACAGGGGAAGCCACTGCTATGCCGCACATCGTGCGCGGCGTTGTGCAGAAGATGCGAATGCGCAAAACCGACGCCATAGACCAGCGTCAGGCCAAAAAACATCAGACAAAAAACCGCAAGCCGCGCATTGGTGCGCGCACGGGTAATTTGGATTTTCTGTACAAATATCTGTGCCATATCCCCTCCGATTCAAAAACAATGCCCGAAATGGCCGGCCGGGGCAAGATTGCTATGGGGCCGCATCGATATAATGGAAAAACGATCCCATAACGGTCCCGCAGCGCCGGCCGATAGGTCCCAGCTTCTCGCCGGAACGGTCGCCGCAATCGAGCAGCGGTGCCCCAGGGCCTTCTTCGATCACCGTCGCATAATGAAATTCATGGCCACGTAATCGGCTGCCCGCCTGACCGAGCGGGCCCGTCTCGATAAGCGTGGCGTCGCGATAGCCGAGATGCAGCCGCGTTCGGGAGAAGTCGCTGACAAGGGGAAGCAAGCCGAGCATGGAATGATTCGCGCCCGCGCCATCGATCAGCGTCCGGCCCAGCACCATATAGCCGCCGCACTCGCCATATATCGGAACGGAACGCCGCGCCGCCGCCGCCATGCCGGCACGAAAACTCGCCGCACCAGCCAGGCGGGCACCATGGAGCTCGGGATAGCCGCCTGGCAGGAAGATCGCATCGGCGGAATCCGGCGGGGGCTGGTCGGCCAGCGGCGAGAATACCGAGATTTTCTTGCTTGCGCTCTTCCATTGCGCACGCAGATGGGCATAGCAGAAGCGGAAAGCATCGTCCTCGGCCACGGCGATATGCGCCGCCTGGTCAAACAGCGTATGGATTTGGGAGGCAGCGCTTTGCGGCAGGTTCAAAGGCTGCGCCAGCGACACCAGCGCTTCGATATCGATGTGCGAGGCCAGAGCATCGGCCGCTTCATCGATGGCGTGGTCGAATGCCGCCTGCTCGCGAATGGGAACGAGCCCCAAATGCCGGGCCGGAAAGGCGAGCGCCACGCTCTCAGGCAAAAAGAAGGACGGACCTTCCGCCCCGAGCATGGTGCGGTGCCGATCCGATCCCACGCGATTATAGATTGTGGCGACGAGGGAAATCGCGGGATCATAGGCAGAAAGGCCGTTGCGGACCGCTCGCGCCGTCTCCCCCTGCCCCTTGACATCCATTACCATCATGACCGGCGCGCCCAGCATCTTCGCCGCGGTCGCGGTCGAAGCTTCCCCTCCGTCGAAGAGACCCATGACACCTTCGATCAGGAGCAGATCGGCATCGCCGAAAGATTCCAGCACCCCCGCAATGGTGGGCGGGCGCATCGCCCAGGGATCGATAGTCATGGCCGGGCGGCCGCTTGCCGCCTCGATATAGGTAGGGTCGATATAATCGGGCCCGATCTTGGCGCCGGCCACGCGCATGCCCATGCGGCGCAACAGGCGGAGGAGCCCGAGCGTCACCACCGTCTTGCCGCTGCCGGAACGTGGCGCGGCCAGGACGATACCCTTAACCGGCATGCTGCGCGGCGTTCTCGGCCATCCAATCCAGCATGGGGCGCAGCGCGACCACTTCCCCGAGCACGATCACCGCGGGCGGTTCGATACCGTGGCGCTCCACATCTGAAACGCAGCGCTCCAAATCGGTGACCAGCACGCGCTGCTGGGGCGTGGTGGCGTTGCTGATGATGGCAAGCGCCTCGCCGCCATCGCGGCCGGCCTCGAGCAGGTGCGCGCGGATCTCGGCGAGATGCTTGAGCGCCATGTAAAGCACGATCACCGGGGCGGCGCGCGCTAGCGCCTGCCAATCGACGAGGCTCGGGACATCACCGCTGGCATCGTGGCCGGTCACGAAGGCGACCACGGAATTGCATTCGCGGTGCGTGACCGGAATGCCGGCATAGGCCAGGCCGCCGATCCCCGCACTGATCCCCGGCACCACACGAAAGGGGATATGCGCCGCAGCCAGAGCGAGCGCCTCTTCCCCGCCGCGCCCGAAGACGAAGGGATCGCCACCCTTGAGGCGCAGCACCCGCAGCCCCCGGCGGGCATAATCGATGATCGCCTGGGAAATGTCTGGCTGTCGCGCCGATGGCTTGCCGCCACGCTTGCCCGCGAAATGCAACTGCGCCTCTGGCCGTCTCGCCTGGAGGATTTCCTTGCCGACCAGGGCGTCATAGACAATGATATCCGCCTCGGAGAGGGCCTTATAAGCGAGCAGGCTCAAAAGCCCAGGCTCACCCGGCCCCGCCCCCACCAGCCAGACGTGGCCGGGCAGCATCGCGGGCAGTTGTTTCAGAATCTCCTGCATGCTCTATCATAGCGGCGATGACCGAAAAGCGCCACGAAGACGCGCGCGCCTTGCGCAGGGGGTGGACGACCGGGGCGTGCGCGCTGGCCGCAGCCAGGGCCTGTTTTACTGCGCTTCTGACCGGCCGGTTCCCCGACCCGGTTTCCATTCGCCTGCCACGCGGCGAGGAACCGTCTTTCCCCCTCGTGTCGCCCCGCCAAGACGGTGAATATGCGGAGGCGGGCATCGTCAAGGATGCGGGCGACGATCCCGACGTGACCCATGGCTGCACCGTTATCGTCCGCATGCGGCGGCGCACCGAGGGAACTGGAATCCGCTTTCGCGCCGGCGCGGGGGTGGGCACGATTACCAAGCCGGGCCTGCCGCTTCGCCCCGGCGAGCCGGCGATCAATCCCGCGCCCCGCGCGATGATCACCACGATGCTCGGGGAACTCGCTGCGGCGCATGATACCTATCCGGACGTGGAAATGACTTTTTCCATTCCTGGTGGGGAGGATATTGCCCGCAAGACCTGGAATCCGCGCCTGGGTATCGCCGGCGGCCTCTCCATTCTCGGCACGACCGGCATCGTCTATCCCTATTCCTGTTCCGCCTGGATCGCTTCGATCCATCGTGGCATCGATGTGCTGCGCGCTGCCGGAACGACATGGGCGGGCGCGGCCACCGGATCGACCAGCGAGGCGGCCCTGCGTACTCTAACCGGCTTGGACGAAGAGCACATGATCGACATGGGCGACTTCGCGGGGGGAATGCTGAAGTATCTGCGCGCCCATCCCCTGCCGCGTGTCTCGATCGCGCTCGGGTTCGGCAAGGGCAGCAAGCTCGCCTGCGGCGCGCCCGATCTCCATTCGGCGCGGTCGCAAGTGGATTTCGACCAACTCTCGCGCTGGGCGCGCGAAGCGGGCGCGGCAGACGAAACAGTGGCGGCCATCGCCCACGCGCATACCGCCCTGGAAGCGCTCGAACGCGCCGGCGGCATTCCGCTCGGCAATGTTGTGGCGCGACATGCCGCTACCTTCGCCCAGGACCTCGCGGGGCCGCAGACGTCTGTCGATATCCTTCTCTTCGACCGGCAAGGGCATCTGGTGGGCAAGCATGGCCGCGTCTGACACCGGCCCGATCCTCATTCTCGGCGGAACGGAAGAAGCGCGAAAGCTCGCTAATCGCCTGGACGGCCAACGCATCCATTATTCGCTGGCGGGACGGACGGAACGCCCTTTTCTCCCCAATACCGAAATACGGATCGGGGGCTTCGGCGGCATCGATGGCCTGACACGCTATCTTCGCGAGCAAGCCATCAAGACGGTCATCAATGCCACGCATCCTTTCGCCGCGCGCATGAGCGCGCATGCGCTGGCGGCTTGCAGCGATGTCGGCGTCCCGCTTTTCCGCCTCCTCCGGCCCGCCTGGCAGGCACGATCCGGCGACCACTGGCACTGTGCTGCCGATATTGCCTCCCTGGCTTGCCAAGCGTCCGGAAGAGGCGAGCGGCTGTTCGCCGCCATCGGCGCACAAGGCGCGCAGGTCTTTCTTCAGCAGGAGTGGCGCGCCCTGTGCTTCATCCGCTCAAGCGAGCCGCCGCTCGAGACCTTGCCTCGCGGCATCGCCTGGATACAGGATCGCGGGCCCTTCCCCTATGCACGCGAAAGGGAGACCCTTTCCATTACGCGGGCCACGGCGCTGCTGTGTCGCAACAGCGGCGGCCAGGCGAGTTATGCCAAGATCGAAGCCGCGCGGCAGGCTGGCCTGTACGTCTATATGCTGGAGCGCCCCGCTTATGCCGGGCCGTCGGTGTCCTCGATCGAGGAGGTGCTCGACCGGTTGCGCAAGATATGATGGTGGGTCTTGTCGTAGAGCTTGCTATCGGCGAAATCGGCCGCGAAAACCCTGCCAATCAGGATCAGCGCCGTGCGGGTGAGCTTGGCGGCTTTCACCTTGTCCTTGATCGTCGCGAGCGTTCCCCTGAGGATCGCTTGGTCTGGCCAGCCGACGCGATAAGCGACCATGACCGGACAATCCTCTCCGTAAAAGGGTACAAGTTCGCGAATGACCGTGCGCAGGTTCCGGATCGAGAGGTGCAGGACCAGCGTGGCGCCGCTCTCGCCCCATTGAGCAAGATTCTCGCGCGGCGGCATCGGAGAAGCCGAACCCTGCGTCCGGGTCAGAATGACGCTCTGGCTTATGCCCGGCAAGGTAAGCTCGGTCTTGAGCGCGGCGGCGGCGGCGGCAAATGCCGGAACACCCGGCGTGACGTCATAATCTATGCCGAGGCCATCCAGACGCCGCATTTGTTCGGCAATTGCGCCATAAAGAGAGGGATCGCCGGAATGGACCCGAGCGACATGCTCGCCGCGCGCCACTGCCGCTTCCATCACGGCGATGATCTGGTCGAGATGAAGCGGTGCACTATCGATGAGTTTTGCGTCTGGGCGCGCCCAGCGCAAGACCCCTTCAGGAACCAAAGACCCCGCATAGAGCACAACCGGGCAGGTGGCGATCAAATCGCGTCCTTTAACGGTGATGAGATCGGGATCGCCAGGTCCTGCCCCGATAAAGTGAACCATTATCATAAAGCTTGGTCCATCTTGGCCGCATAGCCGCGCGGCGTCCAGAAATACGTCCGTCCATCGGGGACCTGCAGCAGGCGGCTTTGCGAATTGCCTACCATGACAAGCGACAGCATATCGACGGAATCCGGATTGAAGTCGGCCAAGGGACTGACAGCGAGCGTCTCCCCTGCCCGGCCGAGATTGCGGGCGAGCGCGATCGGCGTCTGAGGCGGGCGGGCGGCGCGCAGGATATTCAGTGCGCGCGGCAATTGCCAGCGACGCCGCCGGGACACCGGGTTATAGAACGCCACCACGAAATCGCCCTGGGCGGCAGCCGCAATGCGCCGCTCGATCACCGTCCAGGGCGTGAGAAGATCGGAGAGGGAAATCGTGCAAAAATCATGACCGAGAGGTGCGCCGAGCCGAGCCGCCGCGGCCTGCATGGCGGAGATTCCCGGCACGAGCGCGATATCCAGGCGCTGCCATTCGGGACGCGTGCCGAGCAGTTCGAAAACCAGGCTCGCCATGGCGTAAATGCCGGCATCGCCGGAGGAGACCAAGGCGACATGACGTCTCTGCGCGGCGGTCGCTAGCGCGTGGCGGACGCGTTTTTCCTCCTCGCCTAGGGCAAAATCGTGGCGCGGCTTGCCCATATCGGGAAGCAGATCGAGATAGAGCCCATATCCCACCCACTCTTCTGCCTCGCGCAGCGCTCGCGTCGCGGCTGGCACACGCCAGTCATCCTGTCCCGGCCCAATGCCGACGACCGAAACCTTCCCGCGTTTTCGCCCCACCTCCTTCGGATCGATAAGGGCCGACGCGATCCCAATCGCGCATGTCGCCCGTTGCGATTTTCTCTTGGGCAGGAGCAGCGTACCCGTCCCAGCCAACGCGGCGGCTTCCGCCACGCCGAAAAGCCCGATTTCTGCGTGAACCTCCGCCGAGGGTGTCGGCAGCGCATTCTGATGAGCGAGCAAATCCTCGCGCGAATAGAATCGGGCCGGAACTCCGAAATCCCGCGCAGCTTCGTGGATGGCAGGCTCGTCCTCCTTGATGTCCAGGCTGGCGATAGCGGCCAGCGAGTTGGCCGTGCATCCCGCCTCGGCGAGCGAGGTGCTAATCAATTCGATCAGTTCAGTGGGCGGGCAGTTGCGCTCGCATCCGACCCCAGCCACCAGAATTTTTGGATGATAGATGAGATCGGCACTACGCTTGGCGTGCGGGGTCACGAGAATCGTCGGCCCCTCTTCTCCCCGTATCGGATCGAGCCAGGGTGCATCTCCATATTCGGTCACTACCCTCGCCGTGCCGCCTGCGAGGAGATGGGCAGCTATTTTCGTGATCTCCGTACCAGGGGCAAGATTGTACCCCTCGGGCGGTTCATCGAGCGCCAGCTTTAGCTCGCTGTCGCTCGGGTTGGTGATTACCGCGAAGGCATCGAGGGCGCCCGCCAGCAGGCGGGCAATCTTATTGCCACCGCGATGAGCGCCCAGCAGGGGAACGATTGCAGATCCGTCGGGGGCGAGAGCAAGCACAGGCGGCTCGCGATGCTTGTCACGGAGATAAGGACCCACCGCGCGCAGGAGGATTCCACTCGCGCAGATACCAATCACGGTCGTGCCTTCCTGAAACAAGGTGGCGATATGCGCGCGGGTGTTCTCGAAGAAGACGTCGCCTTTCGTGGATGCTGTACCGAGGGCGTGAATCTCCGCGTCTTCCAACACCGACGCGCATCGTTCGGCCAAGGCATGGTCGCGCTCGCGCAGGATGATCAAGGCGATCATGGCGTGCGGATGAGAATGAGCGAAAAGTAAGGGGCGTGCTCTCCCTCGTAATCGACGAGGGGCATGATGCGCTGCTCGGGCAGGCTGATCCGCTCGAGATAAAGCGCACGGGACAGCAAATCGCATTCGAGCAGCACCTTCTTGATGGTGCGGATGTGCCGGCCCGCTTTCATGATTACCGCGCTCTCTACGCCTTTCAGCCGTTGCGACATATCGGCCGCCGGCATGGTGCCGGGAACGATTGTCAGCGTTTCCGTGCCATGAACCAGGGCCGTTCCCGCGCAAGCCGCTCCGGCATGGATCGAGGAAATGCCAGGAACGATCGTCAGCGGGAAATGCGGAGCGAGGCGCTCGGCCAGATACGCAAAAGAGCCATAGAAGAACGGATCACCCTCGCATAAAATGACGCAGCGTGTGCCGCTCCGGGCGCGATCCAGCAGTGTGGCGGCCGCCTGGTCGTAGATGTCACCCTTCGGGTAGGAGCCATCGCCGATATTCATACGGATCGCCAGTTCCTCAACGCCGGCGGGAAAATAGGACCGCGCGATATCGGCGGCGAAAGAAGGTCCGGTTTCGGGCGCGGGATAGGCGATGAACTCGGCTTCTCCGATCAGCCGGGCGCCCTTGACCGTCATCAGCTCCGGATCGCCCGGCCCCACGCCGACCCCCGCGATGCTGCCGGTCATTTCTTTTCCGCGCGCCATTGGGTAATCGGCATGAGCGGTTTCCACCCCTGATAACTTCCCACCGAATCCAGCCGTTGAACATTGAAGCGCACCATGTCCCCACCGAACTTCTCGCGCGCACGGAAGACCGCCTGTTCGCCTTCCGCGGTCACGACATTGGCCACCAATCTCCCCTCGGGCAGAAGCGCGTCCCAGCACCGCTCGACGACACCGTGCTGGGCGATGCCACCGCCGATGAAAATCGCGTGCGGAGATGGCAAGTCGGCGAGCGCCTCGGGCGCGGAACCTGCGACGATCTGTAGGTCGGCCACGCACAATTGCCGGGCATTGGTGGCGATCATATGCAGCCTCGCCTCATCATGCTCGATGGCGGCGGCGCGCATAGCGCGGTGCTGGCGCATCCATTCGATCCCGACCGAGCCGCATCCTGCCCCCACATCCCACAGCATGTCCCCCACCATGGGGCGCAGCGCGGCAAGCGTCGCCGAGCGCACTTCCGCCTTGGTGATCTTGCCATCGTGGAGATAGCAATCGTCGGGAAGGCCTGGCGCAAGGGAAAGAGGTTGACCATCCCCGCCTAGGCGACACTCGATGGCGAGCAGATTGAGATCGGCTACCCGCCATTCGCTCTTCCAGTCGCGCGCCGGCGCCTCGATGAAATGCTCGCGGGGTCCACCCAAATGCTCAAAAATTGTCATGAGGCTCGCGCCATACCCGCGTTCAGTGAGCCATTCCGCGCATTGCGCCGGGCTGCTTCCGCTATCGGTCAGCACAAGCAGCCGGCGGCCGGGGCAAAGTTCTCGCCCCAGGGCGGCCAATGGCCGATTATGAATCGACAGGCACGCCACGTCCTGCAAGGCCCACCCCAGACGGGCCGCGGCGAGGCTGAAACTTGACGGGGCGGGGTCGACTTCCATCTCCGCGGGCGAGATGTGCCGGGCGAGCGTTGCACCGATACCGAAATGCATGGGATCGCCGCTCGCCAGAACCACGACACGCCGGCCGCGCCAGCGCACGATCTCCGCAATGGAATGCGAAAGCGGCGTGCGCCATTCATGCTCGGGCGCGGCGCGCTTGCCTATAAGATCGAGATGCCTCCTCCCACCGACGATCAATTCGGCGTGAGAAATAGCATCTTGAAGGCGGGCGGGCAGATCCGCCCAGCCCTTTTCGCCCAATCCGATGATATGCAGCCAGCGACTCACATCTCCCTCAGAGCGTTAAGAGCCGCGGCGGCAAGCGCCGAACCCCCGAATCTGCCAGGCAAGGTGAGATAAGGTACGTCGAGCCCTGCGTCCATCAATGCCGCCTTCGATTCCGCGGCGCCGACGAAGCCTATGGGGAAAGCGATGATCCCCGCAGGCCGCGGCGCACCCGCTTCCAATTCTTCCAACAAACGAAACAATGCGGTAGGCGCATTGCCGATGGCAATTATTGCACCTTCCCACCGGTCGCGCCACCAACCCATTCCCGCCGCCGTCCGCGTCGTGCCCTCGCGCCGCGCCAATTCCGCAATTTCTGGAACCTCGAGAATGCAGGAGACAGGTGATTGACTAGCCCGCTCGGAATGTAACCCCGCTTTGACCATCCGCGCATCGACGAGAATAGGCCGACCCGCCTTAACGGCGGACGCAAGTGCGCCCGCGATATCTCCCTCCCAGCGAAGCTCGGCTATGATTTCCGGCATGGCACAGGCATGAACGACGCGCCGCACCACGGGCCAAAGCGCTGGAGGAATATCGGCATGCGGCAAGGCATCGATATCCGCAAACGAGCGCGCATAGATCTGCGCGGGATCGCGAAGATAGGAATATCCCATCAGCGCACTTTCTGCGGGTCGCGGTGCTTAGGTCCCAGAGGATGGTCTGCCATCGGATAGGGACGGTGCGTATGGCCGTGTGGGTGCGAACCAGGGTGGTGGTGATGGTGATCGTGGTCATGGTGGTGATCGTGCGGGTGCGCATGCCCATGGTCGTGATGGTCCTGAACGATCCCCTCGACATGATGGTGATGGCTGAATTGCGGCTGGCCTCGCTCGCTCTCGAACCCGATGATCTGCTCGCGATATTTGCATAGCTGGCAATTCATGACGTTCGCGCCAGACGTGATCTCGGCGATGCGGTCGAGCGCACAGGCGATCACGCCCGGATGATCATTGAGATACGGGGCCTTCACGAATTCAATGTCAGGCCGCAGGCGGGCCATCTCATCGGTCACGCCATAGATGCGCTTCACCAAGATTCCGGTGAAAAGGAAATAGGGGAAGACGATGATCCGCGGATAACCTAGCTTGGCGGCGTGTTCGAGCGCCGGTCCGACCAGCGGAAACGTCACGCCGCTATATCCAACCTCCGTCCAGCCAAATCCCATCCCTTCGCCCAGCATGCGGGCGACCTTGGCGATATTAGAGTTGGCGTCGGGGTCGGATGTGCCGCGCCCGATGACCAGGAGCAGCGTGTCGCTCCGCTTGATCTTCTTGTCCGCCAGGATTTCCGCCTCCTCAATACGCGCGCGCGCGGCCGCCAGCAGGCGCGCATCGATCCCAAGATCGCGGCCGTACTGGATCCTTATCCCCGAGTGCTGCTGCTGATAGGTATTGAGGACCGCCGGCATATCGTCCTTGGCGTGACCCGCGGCAAACAGAAGCGCCGGCAGCGCCAGGATGTCGGTAACGCCTGCTTCGCGCAACTTATCCAGCCCATCGCGGATGATCGGGCGAGCGAATTCCAGGAAGCCGAATTCAACCGGCAGGCCGGAAAGCCGCCCGGCCAGCGCGCGGCTCAGCTTCTCGAACTCCGCTATGGCTTCCCTGTCTCGGCTGCCATGTCCGCAGACCATGATTCCCGTCTTACTCATTGTGTCCTCTCATGCTAGCTTCGCGCGATGATATTGTGGCAGGCCTTCATCGGTATCGTCGCGGATGTGATCGTGGGCGAGCCATTTATCCGGTTTCACCCCGTTATTTTGATGGGTCAGGCCATCGCCTGGATCGAACAACGACTGAACCGTGGCGAGGCGCGCCGCCTCAAAGGCATTTTTGCCATAGCGCTTCTTTGTCTCGTGAACCTGTTTGCATGGCACCTCGTCGAAGATCTGCTGTGCCATTTGCCATTCCACAATCTGTGGATCGGTCTCCTGATCGGCTGGCTGCTCGCCGGCCGTTCGCTCTATGACCATGGCGCTGCGGTGCGGGAGGCGCTGCAGGCAGGGGATTTGGCCGGCGCGCGCGGCGCGGTTGCGAAAATGTGCGGGCGGGACGTGGCCAATCTCGATGAACCCGCTCTGTCCCGCGCGACGATCGAAAGCCTTGCCGAGAATTTTTCGGATGGCTTCATCGCGCCCTTGTTCTGGGCTCTCATCCTCGGCCTGCCCGGCATCGCCACCTACAAGCTGATCAACACGGCCGATTCGATGATAGGCCACCGGGACGAGCGGCACGGGGAATTCGGCTTCGGCGCGGCGCGGCTGGATGACCTTGTCAACTGGCCTGCGGCGCGGCTCGCCGCCCTGCTGCTCGCCGTGGCTGCAGCGCTGCATGGCGGCTCCCTGAGCGCGATCTGGCGCGGAACGCCCCAGAATGCTACCCGGCATGATTCCCCTAATGCCGGCTGGCCGGAAGCCGCAATGGCGCTCGGCCTCGGCCTGGCATTGGGCGGGCCGCGAACCTACGACGGAGAAGTGAGCGCCCATGAGTGGATCAATCCTCACGGCCGTACCGAGGCGGATGCCGCGGATATCGAGGCGGCGCTGGCCCTCTACCGTACTACCTGGATGATGAGCGGTGGCCTGGTGCTGCTCTTCGCTATCGTCCATTAGCGATCTCCCAGACGCGGTCGAGGTCGAGTACCGAAGCGAGATGCGCGGCCCATCCGTCAAGCACCTCCTCGATTCTTTCTTCATAAAAAAGCGTGGATGGCGTGCGCGCGCGCATTTCATTCAGAAAGGCATGGCGGAAAAGATCATCGGTGAACAAGCCATGGACATAGGTCCCGATGATTCTGCCGCGCCGCCCGCCATCCGGCCTGCCATCCGCGAGATGCGCGAAGGGTGCATCCTCTCCACGGCTCTCGCCTGCGTGAATCTCATAGCCGGAAAATTGCGCACCGCAAGCGGTCCCTTGTACCAGCCCCAGGTGCTTTTGCGGGCCGAGGACAGTCTCGATCGTCAAGAGACCGAGGGCCTCCGTCGTCTCGGTTATCCCCTCGATACCCTGGGGATCGGCAATGGTCCGGCCGAGCATCTGATAACCTCCGCAGATGCCGAGTATCCAGCCGCCGCGGCGCGCATGCGCGGCGAGATCGATGTCCCAGCCCGCTTCCCTGAAGGCGGCCAGATCAGCGATGGTCGCCTTCGAGCCGGGAAGAATGACCAGATCGACTACCGGAAGTGCCTCGCCCCGCCGTACCATGCGCACTTCGACATCCGGTTCGAGGCGCAGCGGATCGAGATCGTCAAAATTGGCGATGCGCGGCAGCAAGGGAACCGCCACCGTGATCGCACCCGGTTTCGCGCTCGAGGAGGCAATGCCCAAAGCATCCTCCGCCGGTAATTGGCTTAACGTGTTAAACCAGGGGATGAGGCCGAGCACGACTTTGCGGGTGCGCGCCTCCACCGCTGCGATACCGGATTGAAACAGGGCCGGGTCTCCACGAAATTTATTGATGAGCAGGCCCTTCACCCGCCGGCGCTCATCCTCGCAGAGCAGATCCAGCGTGCCCACGAGCTGGGCGATGACGCCGCCGCGATCGATGTCGCCCGCCAGCAGCACCGGAATGTCCGCCGCCTCGGCAAAACCCATGTTGGCGATATCGCCCTCGCGCAGATTGATCTCGGCGCAGCTCCCTGCCCCTTCGACAAGGACAAGGTCGGCCTGCGCGGAGAGCGCCTGGTAGCTCTCCAGGCACGGGGCAAGCAATTGCGGCTTGACGCCGTGATAGTCGCGCGCGCTCATGCTGCGCCAGCGGTTCCCTTGAACCACGATCTGCGCACGCTGCTCGCCCTCGGGTTTCAGGAGGATCGGATTCATGTGATGGCTCGGCGAGACGCCGCAGGCGCGCGCCTGCAACGCCTGCGCCCGACCGATCTCGCCGCCATCCGCGGCGACCGCCGCATTGTTGGACATATTCTGCGGCTTGAAGGGGCGCACACGCAGCCCCCGCTGGGTGAACGCCCGCGCCAGTCCGGCGACGATCAGGCTTTTCCCCGCATCGGACCCGGTGCCTTGGATCATCAGCGCAGCACTCAAAACTCGATCCCTCTCTGTGCCTTGACGCCGGCGCGGAACGGATGTTTGACCATCGTCATCTCGGTCACCAGGTCCGCCACCGCGATAAGTTCCTCCCGGGCATTGCGTCCCGTCAGCACGACATGAGTCATGGCCGGTTTGCGCGCGAGCGTCTCCACCACCTCCCCAATTGGCAGATATTCATAGCGCAGTGCGATATTGATCTCATCGAGCAGAACGAAGTGATAGCTGGGATCGAGGATCATCCCGCGCGCCTCGGCCCAGGCGCGTTCGGCCATCGCGATATCGCGCGCGCGGTCCTGCGTGTCCCAGGTGAAGCCCTCGCCCATCGCCTTGATCGTGACCTGCTCGGGAAAGCGTTCGAAGAGAGCGCGTTCACCACTCTCCCACTTCCCCTTGATGAACTGGACCACACCTATTTTCATGCCATGGGTCAAGGCCCGGAGCGCCATGCCGAAAGCGGCGGTGGATTTGCCTTTTCCCGGGCCGGTATGGACGATAATCAAGCCCTTCTCGATGGTCTTCTCCGCCATCATCTTGATTCGCGCTTCTTTGCGTTTGCGAGATTTTTCGTTGGCACGATCATAATCTTCAGCCATGCCCTATTCCTTCCGTGGCGAGTTCGATTGCAAGTGAGTTCGATCGGCTCTTCCAGAGGCCGCGCCTTAGTGCTTCCGCGAAACGCGCGGTCATTTCCCTGAGCGCCGCGGGATTATGGTCATCGAGAAATTCCCTGACTTTCTCGTTGCCGATATAGGCGTCGTACAATGCTTGAAAGTGATGATCCTGGACGAGCCCCGTCGTGGCGGCGAAGGCAAAGAGATAATCGACACTTGCCGCCATTTCGAGGGCGCCTTTATAGCCGTGGCGCATCGCGCCCGCGATCCATTTCGGATTGGCGGCGCGGCCGCGCACGATCCGCCCCAGCTCTTCCTGCAGCGGTGCAATCTTCGGGCGGTTGGGATTGGAATGATCATTATGCCACACGGGCGGCGTCGCTCCGGTGACGTGGCGGATCGCCGCGGTGAGGCCGCCCTCGAACTGGTAGTAATCGTCGCTATCCAGAATGTCATGCTCGCGGTTGTCCTGGTTGTGAACAACCGCCTCGGCCCGTGACAGGCGCTCGCGGAACTGTTCCGGCACATAATCGCCTTGCGCCTGCGTGCCATAGGCGTGGCTTCCCCATTCGATGAAAAGCGCACCCAGATCGTGCACGTCGGCCCAGATCCCTTCGTCTATAAGCGTCTGCAGCCCGGTTCCGTACGCGCCCGGCTTGGCGCCGAAGACCCGGTGGCCGGCGCGAAGTTCGGCGAGATGCGCGGGCACGCCGGCTTCGAGGAGGCGGGTGCGCTCCTCCGCCATATGATGAGCCAGCGCGTTGTCGGTTCCTTCTTCCGCAAGGGCTGCAATCGCGCGGACAGCGCTGTCGAAGAGTTCGATCTGCGTGGGAAATGCATCCCGAAAGAATCCGGAGATACGCAGCGTGACATCGACGCGCGGACGGCCGAGAATGCCAATCGGCAAGATCTCGAAGCCGCTGACCCGGCCGGTCTCGTCCCAGCTCGGGCGGGCCCCAATCAGTGCCATGGCCTGGGCGATATCGTCGCCTCCGGTGCGCATGTTGGCCGTACCCCAGGCCGAAAGCATGATACTGCGCGGCCACTCCCCATGATCCTGGCGATGACGTTCCAGCAGCAGGCTCGCCGATTTCCAGCCTAGCGCCCAGGCCGTCATCGTGGGGATAGCGCGGGTATCGACGGAATAGAAATTGCGCCCCGTGGGCAGGACGTCCAGTCGTCCCCGGCTCGGCGCGCCCGACGGGCCGGGCGGAACATATTCGCCCCGCAGGCCGGCGAGCATATGATCGATCTCGAGACGGGCGGAGCGATCGAGCAGCGCCCCGACCTCTTCCGCTTGGTCGAGCACGGGAAGGATGTGCGTCCAGGTGGAATCGGGACGCGTCTTTCCTGCGAGGAGATCGCAGGCGAGCTCGCGCAGTTCCTCGACGATCGGGCCGGTGCGATGATCGAGATCGCATTCCAGCGGATCAAAGCCGACCTTCTTGTCCAAGGCCAAGGCGCGCAGCAGGGATTGATCCTTGCCCTCGCCCTTGCCGCGCGGCAGATGCAGCAAGGCATAAAGCAAATCGATGCGCTGCGTTCCACCCGGCCTCTCGCCAAAGACATGCAGCCCATCGCGGATCTGTAACTCCTTGAGGGCACAGAGATGCGCATCGATCTTCGCCAGAGCGGCCTCGCCATCGTCGCCTGGCCTCAGGCCGCAATCCTTGTCTAGCCCCTGGCGGCGAATCTCGGCGAGGATACGGACGCGCAGCTCCTTGAGGCGGCGCGGATCGAGTTGGCTCGCCTGGTAATATTCCTCGATCAGATGGGCAAGCGACAGGAGATCGCCATGCAGCCCAGCCCTGGTCAGAGGAGGCGTAAGATGGTCGAGAATCACCGCCGCCGTGCGGCGCTTGGCCTGGGTACCCTCGCCCGGATCGTTGACGATGAAAGGATAGAAGTGCGGCGTCGGTCCCAGCACGATCTCCGGCCAGCAGGTGCGGCTCAAGGCGAGCGCCTTTCCCGGTAGCCATTCCGCCGTCCCGTGCTTGCCGAGATGAATCAGTGCGGCGCATTTCTCTCTGAGGTAGCAATAGAAGGCCAGATAATAATGCGGCGGCGGAAGTGTTGCATCATGATAGGTGGCGACCGGATCGATCTGATAGCCGCGCGCGGGCTGCACGCCAACCAACACCTGGTCGAGCGCGTGAACGGCGAGGTTAAAGGCCCCGTCCCGAACGAAGGGGTCGCTGTCTGGTGCGCCCCAACGCGCCAGGATTTCCTCGCGGCGTTCGGGCGGAAACGTCTCAAAAAAAGTGCGATAATCCTCAAGAGGAAGGCGAACGGTACTCGCCCGCTCTGGATCCGCATTGGTCGGTCCCGAGAGCAGCATCGCCATCAGGGCGGGAACATCGGCCGGAGCAGCGACATCGTAACCGTCTCTCGCAAGCGCATCCAAGAGGACCAGCAGCGATCGCGGCACGTCGAGCCCCACTCCATTACCGATCCTTCCATCGCGGTTCGGATAATTGGCCAATATGATGCCGATGCGTTTGCCAGATGCAGGCATGCGGCGCAGATCGATCCAGGCGCGCGCGAGGTCGCAGACATAATCGACGCGCTCCGGCAGCACACGCGGCGTGACGATGGGACATTGGACGGCATCGTCGACGGTCTCTTCGGATTTGAAGGCAATCGCCCGCGTCGTGACCTTGCCGTCAATTTCAGGCAATACCACCTGCATGGCGAGATCGCGCGGCACCAAGCCACGATGATCCGCCTGCCAGGCCTGCTCGCTCTCGCCGCTGAGCAGGACCTGGAGACAGGGCGCGTCGCCAAACAGGGTGCGGTACATCGCCTCGTCCCAGCCCTGGGCGAAGGAGAGAAGGTTGAGGATAAGGTCAGGACGCGCGCGTTGCGATTCCGCAGCGACGAAGTGCATCGCCGCGTCATCCTTCAGGCTATGCACATAGAGGGGACATGCGGCGAGACCGCGCGCCGAAAGGGCGTCGATCAACGCGTCAATCGCCTGGGTCGAGCCGGCCTGATAAAGGGCGCGATAGAATAGAATCAAGACGCGGGGCCGGTCATCCAGGCGGGAAAGCCGGTAATGTCCATGACGCGGCAGGACCAGCGGCGGCGACGGGGCAGCAGAGAAGCCCACCATCGCACTGAGCATGGCCAACATGCTTTGCGCGTTCTCCATGCCGCCCTCCTGGAAGTAGCGGCCGACTAACGCGTAGTCTGCATCGTCGCAGCGAGAAAGACGGCGCAGGTCGAAATCCGGCTTATCATCGCCGGGCAGCAAAAAAATCTTCGCTGGACCAGCGAGTTTCGCGATTTCCTCGATTCCATAGGGCCAGTAAGCCCGCCCACCGAGCAGACGCACCACAATGATCTTCGCTCGGGCAAGAGTCTTCTCAGCATAAAGGTCCACGGAAAAGGGATGGCCGAGCCTGGTCAAATTGGCGAGCCGCAGGCTGGGTTTATCGCCCCGCCATGCGCGGTAGGCATAAGCGAGACAGGCCAGCTCGGTATCGGCTGCGCTCAGGATGACGATATCCGCCGGCGACTGATCGAGGTCGACCGCCGCCTGGTTATCTATCCGCCCCGGCTGAGTGGCAAGCAGATGCATCTAGTAGAGCTGGGCCAGCGCGGCGAGGATGCCCGCGCGGTCGAGCATCTTCTCACCGATGACCACCAGCCGGCCCGTGCGCTCCTCCCCCTGCTGCCAGGGCCGGTCGTAATGCGAGGCCAGCCGGGTTCCCACGCCCTGGACGAGCAGGCGCATATCCTTGCCGGAAACTGCAAGGAACCCCTTGAGCCGCAAAATGCCGAACTGGGCGGCGATGTCGCGCAGTCTGTCAACCGCCACGGCGGGGTCGGCGAGCGCCGGCACCGGCGCCGCGAAGGAGAGAAAATCGTCGTGATCGTGGTCGCCGTCGAGCTCGTGCAGCGAGGGGCGGACCGCCATGTCGTTCTCGGCTGCGGCTTCCATACCGAGAAGGACGCGAATGTCGAGCTGGCCGAAACTGGCAGGGAGCACCTGGACCGGCCGCGCCGCGACTTCGGCCACCGCCTGCCGTGCCCTCCCTCGCGCCTCTTCATTCATCCGATCATCCTTATTGAGAAGGATAAGGTCGGCGCAATTCACCTGATCGGTGAAAAGCTCGGCGATCGGATTGTCGTGTTCGATCCCTGGCATGATAGTGCCGTGCGGTTCTACCTCGTCTTTGAAACGGCCCTCCGCCGCGGCAGGACCATCGACCACGGCGATGACGCCATCGATGGTGGCCCGCGTGGCTATGCCCGGCCAGGAAAATGCCTTGAGCAGCGGTTTGGGCAAGGCCAGGCCGGATGTTTCGATCACGATATGATCGGGGGGATTGGGACGGTCGAGCACGCTTTCCATGGCGGGAAGGAAATCATCGGCGACGGTGCAGCAAATGCAGCCATTGGCGAGCTCGATCACATCCTCGCAGCCGGTGATGCCGCAGCCCTTGACGATATCGCCATCGATGCCGAGGTCGCCGAACTCATTGATCAGGAAGGCGAGCCGACGGCCGCTCTTTTGCGCCTCGCTCAGCATGTGCATGAGCAGGGTCGTCTTTCCCGCGCCGAGAAAACCGGTCACGATTGTCGCCGGTATTTTCATGGATATCCCCCTTGATGAGCATGTCGAGTCCTGCTACGACCAGATAGACGCGCTGGGCAATCGCCGCGATCTCTTGATGAAGGCGGCCCGCCTCGTCGCGAAACCGCCGCGCCAGTGCATTATCCGGTACTATTCCCCAGCCGACTTCATTGGAAACCAGCACGACCGATCCTGGCAGGCGGGGCAGCATGGCCGCGAGCGCACGGACGCGGTCGTGAATATTCTCGCCCCGCAGCAGGAGCGTGCTGAGCCACAATGTCAGGCAATCGACCAGGATGGCGCGGCCCGGCGCCGCATGGGTTGCGAGCGCATCCTCTATCCGGTTCGATTCTTCCAAGGTTTGCCAGGCCGATCCTCGCCGCACCCGGTGAGCCGCGATACGCGCCGTCATTTCCTCGTCGCCCGCCTCCCCAGTTGCCAGGTAAAAAGGCACGAGTCCGCTTTCGAGAACGAGCGTCTCGGCGAACCTGCTCTTGCCCGAGCGGGCGGCGCCGAGAATAAGAGTGCAGGCCGAAAGCCCGCGTGAAGAATATCCTGCCATCGCCCGCCACCCGTGGGTTGGTTTGCATCCGCCAAGGTTTCCTGGCTCGATCCCAGATTGCACTGGCGCCAACAGAACCGGCAATCGTCCGCCGGCCTTCCCGGTTGCCCAGTGGCCATGGCGGTTCTCGGATCCTACAGTTGCGGGGGCAGCGCCGGATTTGCCCGAGGCGCACCGGCTTCCCTACATGCGGATAAGGTTTAACTTAGACCAGCGGGCGCGATTTGCCTAGGTGGATTTTATCCTATCTTCAGGCAGAGAGCCCTCACCCGCACTTGCTGTAGCCGCAGGCGGTGCAGAGATCGCAGCCTTCCTGGCGAATCAGGGCGGGCTGGCTGCATTTGGGGCAGTAAGCCATCTTGGCGGATTGCGGCGCCTCGTCATTGACGGCGAGACGCAGTTCCTGCTGGTCTCCACTGGGCAGGAAGCCAATTTCCTTGAGGTGGGTTTCGATCACATTGCCGATAGCGGCGAGCAGCGATGGGACATATCGGCCTTCCATCCAGGATCCGCCGCGCGGATCGAACACCGCCTTCAATTCCTCGACAACGAAGGAGACATCGCCGCCGCGCCGGAAAACCGCGCTGATCATGCGGGTAAGTCCCACCGTCCAAGCGAAATGCTCCATGTTCTTGGAATTGATAAAAATTTCAAAGGGCCTGCGGCGGCCATCGCGCACGACATCATTGACGGTGATGTAGATCGCATGATCGCTCTCGGGCCAGCGGATCTTGTAAGTCTGGCCGGGCAAGACCTCGGGCCGGTCGAGCGGCTGGGTCATATAGACGACGCCTCCCGCCTCGTAATGGTCGTGCGCGCGCGGAGCGGCCTGGAGCGGCAATTCCGGTTCGGCGCTCTTGCCGGCTTTTTCCTTCTTGGGCGCTTCGAGTACCGCGCCGGTGATCTCGTTAGGCCGATAGGTCGTGCATCCTTTGCAGCCCGATTCATAGGCCTGGAGGTAGACATCCTTGAATAGCCCGAAATCGAGATCTGTCGGGCAATTGATGGTTTTTGAAATCGAGGAATCGATATATTTCTGCACCGCCGCCTGCATGGCGACGTGGTCCATCGGCTGCAAGGTTTGGGCATCGACGAAAGCTTCGGTGAGTGGCGCGTCCTCGCCTTTCATGCGCCGGTACAGACGGTAGGCATAATCGCTGACCTCCTCCGCGCGGCGTGAACCGTCGGGCATGAGGACGTTGCGGGTATAAGAAAAGCTGAAAACGGGTTCGAGTCCCGAGGAAACGTTATCGGCGAACAGGGAAATCGTGCCGGTAGGCGCAATCGAAGTCAAAAGCGCATTGCGAATGCCATGAGCGGCGATCCCCGCGCGCAGCTCGGGATCGAGTTCGCGGATAGTCTCGCCCTCCAGGTAGCGATCGCGGTCGAAAAGCGGAAATGCGCCCTTTTCCTGGGCGAGCTCGATCGATGCCCCGTAAGCGGCACGGCGGAGCGCGTCCATCCATTGTTCGGTCAATTCGATGGCGCGCCGGCTTCCATAGCGCGCGCCACAGAGGATGAGCGCATCGGCAAGCCCGGTGACGCCCAATCCGATGCGCCGCTTGGCCTTGGCCTCGTGGCGTTGCGCCTCGAGCGGGAAATTCGAAATGTCGACGACGTTATCCATCATGCGCACGGCGGTTGGCACCAGCCTGGCGAGCGCATCGAGATCGAGCCTTGCGTCAGGCGTGAACGGATCGCGGATAAGCACGGCGAGATTGACCGACCCTAGCAGGCACGCGCCATAAGGCGGCAACGGTTGTTCACCACACGGGTTGGTGGCACTGATCGTCTCGCAATAAGCGAGGTTGTTGCGCCGGTTGATCCGATCGATGAAGATCACGCCAGGCTCAGCATAGGCGTAGGTCGCCTGCATGATCTTGTCCCACAGCGCGCGCGCCTCCACGACCTTACGGGTCGTGCCGGCGAAGGTGAGCGGCCAGGCGGCATTCTCCTTGACCGCCTGCATGAAGGCGTCGGTAACCAGCACGGAGAGATTGAACATGCGCAACCGGCCCGGCTCGCGCTTGGCCTCGATGAAGGCTTCGATGTCAGGATGGTCGCACCGCATGGTCGCCATCATGGCGCCGCGGCGCGAGCCCGCCGACATGATAGTGCGGCACATTGCATCCCACACATCCATGAAGGAGAGCGGGCCCGAGGCATCCGCGCCCACGCCATGGACGGGCGCGCCGCGTGGACGCAAGGTCGAGAAATCGTAGCCGATTCCCCCGCCCTGCTGCATGGTCAGGGCCGCCTCGCGCAAATGCATGAAAATGCCGCCCATATCGTCGGGAACCGTCCCCATGACGAAACAATTGAAAAGAGTGACGTTGCGCCTGGTCCCCGCCCCAGCCAGGATCCGCCCGGCGGGGAGAAATTTATAGCCTTCGAGAGCCTGATAGAATTCCTCCGCCCACCGCGCCCGCTGGTCTGGTTTCTCGGCCTCGGCCAGGGCTGCGGCGACCCGCCGCCAGCTCTCGTCGATGCTCTTGTCGATGGGTTCGCCGCTCATCTCCTTGAAACGGTATTTCATGTCCCAGATCTGCTGGGCGATTGCGCTCACCTGCACCATTTTATCCTCGCCGTCATTGTGAAAGAACGTGGCTGCAAAGGCAAGGTGTCTCTTGGAAGCTCAGCGCGGCCAGCACATTATCCTGTGCTCGCGATCGGTATTATTCCGGCGCTTGTGCGAGATCGTGCAGACCGTAATCTCTCGAGACCTGCACGATGCAATCCTCTCGTCCAAGGAAGCTTGTAATGTCTTCTCAGCGAACAGCCGCTACGGCCGGCACGGCCTTTTGCTCTCTTTCGCTGCGCCAGCGTCCCGAACGGTAATAGGCCAGGACCAGTAAAACCGAGGTGATCAGCCCGAGGGGAAAGCTCCACCAGACCGCCTCTATCGTCTCTCGTTCGTTAATCAAGCCGAAGCCATAGGCAAACGGTACCCGTACACCCCAGAGCGCGATAAAGATTATGATCAGGGGGACAAGGACTGCACCGGTAGAGCGCACAATGCCAACCAAAATAAATGTGATCCCAAAACCGATGAAAGACCAAGCTACAATCGCATTGATGTGCAGGGCCATGCTGAGCGTTTCCCCGGTAGGTAAAAAGAGGCCGAGCACTTCATGGGCGCCCAGATAGGCCAGCAGGACCAAGCCGCCCGTAACCCCGAGATTGAAAAGGACGCCGGTGACTGCCAGTTCCCTTACGCGATCCCACCGTCCGGCGCCGACATTGTGGGCTGCGATGGTCGAGGCGGCAATGCCTAGCGCCATGCCGGGCATCTGGAGGTAAATCCACAACTGCACACAAGCGCCGAAAGCGGCAGCAGGAGCCACGCCGAAGCGGTTCACTATGGCGACCATCGCCACCATGCTGCTTGATACGACGATTTGCTGCAGGCCCATCGGCAGACCTTTGGAGACCAGAGCGGCCATCAGCTCGCGGTCAATCGCCAGCGCTGTTGCGCCCGATAAGCGCCACAGTGCCGGTCTGCGCCGATGCAGATAAAAGGCCAACAGCACCAAGCTGGTAGCTTGGGCAAGGATAGTCGCCAGCGCCGAACCGGCAATGCCAAGACGGGGAACCGGTCCCCAACCGAAGATAAGCAAAGGATTGAGGGCAATATCCAGGACCACACACAGCGCCACGAAGAGGAACGGCGTGCGCGCATCACCCGTGCCGCGCAAAACGGTCACTATGAAGGTCAGCAGATAAACGAAGGGAGTACCAAGAAACATCAATTGAAGGTATGCAACCGCGAACGGTCGTGACTCTTCGGGAACCTGCAGCCAGCCTGCTATCGTGGTTGCCAAAGCGCCGCTTGCTGCCACTGGCAGCGAAAGGAAAAGCAGAAAGCCCATGCCTGTGACGATGATACGACGGGCTCTTTCGCTGTCGCCGGCACCGAGGCTGCGACCGACCAGAATACTCGCAGCGACACCAATCCCTGACACGACCGCCGCCAGCAGGAACAACATGCTGCTGGCGCTCAGCATTCCAGCCAGCGCTGCCGTGCCCAAGCCTCGCCCTATCCAGAGAGCGCTCACCGATCCGTTCAGCGACTGCAGCAGCATCCCGATCAGCACAGGCGGAAAGAAGACTAAAAGAGTTCTCCACATCGGCCGTTGCGTGAGCGTACTAATCTCAGCGGCTTTACTACTGGTCATGGGAGTGATCCTTATAAGGGGTTAACGCGTGGAGAGCGACATCGAGCGGCAATCGGAGGTGTTTGCCGATGTATCAATGACCCTTCGGGGTCGGGGGGAAGCCTGTTTTCTAGTCAAGATACCAGTGCTTCGGCTTTTGCCATCTGAGACAAATCCTCTTCCCAGAAAATCCCGGCCGGAATGCGGCTAACCTGTTCGACCAAGGCGTGATAGGCCCGCCCAATCTCTGCTCGTCGAACTTTCATTGTGGCGGTAAGATAACCATTGGTGGGAAGCCAAGCGTCCTTCACCACCACGATACATTCAACTCGTTCATGCGGCGCGAGCATGGCATTAGCCGCATGAAGCGCTGCTTCTAGGCCCGCCTCAATTTCTGGCCGCGCCCGTTTACGGGCTTGTGTATTCAAACTAATTAAAAGCACCAGTTTCAGCGCAGCGGAGCCCAGTAGGCACATATGGTCAATCAAGGGGCTGACGATCGCATTTTCGACCGTAGCCGGAGCGATACGTCGGCCGCCTGAGATGGACAGCATATCGCTCAGCCGGCCTTGCACATAAAGGAAGCCCTTCTCGTCCATCCAGCCAGCATCGCCGGTACGGAAATAGCCGTCTTCTGTCATGACCTGCCGAGTCAGCTCCGGCTCATGGAAGTAGCCGACCATAGTACCGGGATGGCGGCACTGGATTTCGCCGTCCGACCCAAAACGAACCTCGGCACCGGGCAAGATACGTCCAACCGATCCGATTTGTTGAGCACCAGGCAAATTGCAGGCGAGGTAGCCGCAGTTCTCGGTTAAGCCATAGCTCTGCTGTATTATAATACCCAGCTTGGCAAACCAGGCCACGAGCTCGTCCGGAACCTTCGAACCGCCCACAACACAAAGGGTCGCCCGGTGGAGTCCGAGCTTTCGGCGCAGCAGCGCGCGTAAGCCGGCACCGATCAAGGGCAGTTTAAGCAGGCGATTCAGCTGCTGCTGCGGGATCTTGGCCAAGATCGCCGCGCGCAGGCGTTCATAAACGATCGGCGCGCCGGTGAAGAAAGTCGGCGCCACGCGGGCTAGGGTAGGACCAAAGGCTTCGATCGTCTCAAGGAAATAAACTTCCGCGCCCATTAGCAGGCTGAGGCCCTCGCAGGTCAAACGCTCCTGCGCGTGGGCAAGGGGCAGATAGGACAGCAGACGCTGTGGTCCCCGTGGCTTGAACACATGCTCCAACGCATGTTGCGCGATAAATGAGATGTTCCCCTGGGTGAGCATCACACCTTTGGGCCGACCACTGGTGCCGGAGGTATAGAGTAGCATGACCAGAGCCGAATCCAACGGCGGCGTGTAAGCCTCGCTAGCGAGCGGCGGATGGATGGAAACCAGCGTGTCCCAGCTCAGCGCTCCTTCGGGACCGCCAGGGTACGGCAGACCGATCATCACCACGCCGGCCGGCACGGCCGAGACCGTAATCTCGGCATCGGGGCCTGGCCCCAAAAAGATGGCAGCGGCTTGCGCATGCTCCATTATGTGGCGAATGTTCTCGACCGGCTGCCGCGGAAACAAGCCAACCGGAACATAACCAGCCAGCAGGATGGCGAGATCGGCCATCACCCAGTGCGCCGTATTTCTCCCACTGATGCAGATCCGTGACCCCGCAGGAAAGCCGAGACTGCGCAAGGCCGAAGCCATACACCGGACCTGACGGGCGGCCTCTCCCCAGGTGAACCTATGCAGCGTGCCATCTATCGGCTGGAACAGCCAGGGCTTATCCGGAGTTTCGCGCGCGCGCTGCAGCAGGCTGCCCACGATATCGAAATTAGGGGTAGCAGTCTTCCCGCCCGTCTTTTTGACAGTGCTCAAGATATCCGGCGCCATTCTTCGATCTCCTTGACTTCGGCGGCAGTCGACAGACGCCCTCCAATCTCGATGATTCGATCCAGCATCTCGTAGAGGGCCTCCACGGCTTCGCTGTCAGGGCGTCCATCCTCGGTTCCGAAAAAGGTGGCGGGAAAGCCAGCACCCACAAGGATCATTTTGTTTAAGAGAATGTTGAGAACGACCTGCGAATAGACCGTGGTATGGGCATAACGTCGTCCGACCACGACGATTCCGGCGAGCTTGTCCTTCAGTGGCCGGCCGAGGGGTCTCAGGAAGCCGTAGCCGACCCGTTCGAGAAAGGCCTGGAAACGGCTATTGGTCCCATAGGCATGAATAACCGGCATGTAGATGATGGAATCTGCCGCCAGCATACGCTGCATGATTGCCCGTACATCGTCCTTGATCTCGCACGGTGAATGCATGCAGCGATTATCGGCGTCGCACAAATTGATCCGATGCGTACGCAAGTACACGAAGTCGCAAACAGCGCTGTTCTTGAGATACTTCCGGATCAGTTCGCATACCTCCCCGCTTCGGCCATGCTCGCGGCTGGACCCCACCACAACACAAAAGTTCATGAGTCCATTATTTGGCATTTTGCCGTTTCGCTGGCCGATTGCGGTCGAAGTGCACTATCAGGCTACCTGCTGGACGTGGCGCTCATAGGAGAAGGCATACTCACGCTCGACCTGTTCGAGGATCTGCCCGGTCAGATAGAGCGTGGTCCTGGCGACATCGAGTACGTCTTCCTGCTGCTCGGCCGTTATCACGTTTTCATTGATTGCTTCGATCACCTCCAGCGAATGCTTGGCATCGATGGTAGAATGCGAGACGAAAAAACTCATCTGGTCTGGTGAAAGATCAAGGTCTTTTCCTACCTTTTTAAGCAGCTCATCGATATGGCTGTAGGCGCTCTCGGCCCAATAGCTGTAGCCGAGGCGCGCGATAGCGCCCCGCTCAATAGCCACTTGATAGAGATAGGAGATCAACGCCTGGGTCGGGGGCAGCGGGCGCTGCTCGAGAAGCTTAGGGTTGTAAAGGTTCTTTGCCGTCAGATCGTGAATGACCATATTTTCATGCCCGAGTTCTTCCAGCGCATGCCGATAGACAAAGCGCAAGAGCTTCCTGCTTTGCGGGTTTGTGCTATAAGCAGCAGCGGCTTGGTTGATAGAGTTATGTCGGGTGTAATGGTAGATCTGTTCCATCAGAACCCTGTAGAGTTCAGGGGTCACTTTCTCGCTCATGATGCGCCGCCAAAATCTACCGCGACGAATGTGTTCCCACTCCCTAACCACGGTCGATTCTAGGCGTTGGATGAATTCAGTAGTCATAATCACTCCTTGTACATAAAACTCATTAGGGAATACCGTTTTGAAGGCAGATTGGTGACTGAGATATCTTCAGCGACCAGTCTGGCGCCAACTCGTTTATAGAGATTGACGAAACGGGGCACGCACAGGGCAATAAAACCCTCGTGAATTGTGTGGTCATGCATCCACTGCCTGCAGTACTTCAAGGCGTTGATCGCGACCATGCTGCCGCGCAGATCTTCGTGAACAAGCAGGCGGTTGACGTCCAGCAGGCTGCAGTGCTGATTGAACAGCTCAGGGATATTCACTAATCGCTCGCTGAGCGTTAGGCCATGCCCCACAGGGGTAAAGCGGACACCGCCAGCCAGCACCTGATCCTGATAGAATCCGAAATGATACGAAGCATCGTCCCGTATGACCTCCAGCCATTCAAAGTCGAACTCGTGCGCCGGATTGACACCGATATAAGATTGGCGCCACTGCCGAATCCGAGCGAAGTCTTCTGAACTGGTGCTCAGCATTCGGATCGCTAGCATTCAGCGGTTACCTAGTTGCGCCAGCAGTGTCTCGGTCTTCGTCTCGGCCTCGCGGCTGTCCAGCGACAGACTCTCGCGGCTATCGACCAGGCGGGCGGATTTCCATTTGATCCACCCACCCATGTTGACGTGCTCCGAGAGATCATCGACCACCATGATGGTGCACTCGCAGCCGAGGGCGTCCATGACGCTATTGCGGACTCTTTGCACTACGGCTTTTCTCTCGGCCGCTTCACTTTCCAGCAATTCGAGCTTGGCCAAGATGGTGTCAGTGTTGCCGCTGCGGGTAATCACGATCTGATAGCCGATGCAGCCGCGTACTTCGCGCATCAAAGCGGCCTCGACCTGGGCGGCGGTGAAGAACCGGCCATTCAGCTCCACGGAGTCTCTCACCCGGCCGACCACTTCGATATCGAAGGCATCGAACAGATTGCTGCTGCCGTTATCGCGCAGGTTGACGATATCACCGGTCTGGTAACGCACCAGCGGTTTGACGCCATCGACCAGGCACGTCACCACCAGCTCACCCTGTCCGGTCGAACCGAGCGACTGGCCAGTAGCGGGGTCGACGATTTCGAATACGTAATTGGGCAGATGCGGACGCAGTTTGCCCGCAGGTGTAGCCGAGGCGATAACGAAGGCCTCTTGAGAGCCGTAAAGGCTGTTATACGCGCGTGCTCCCCACAGGCTTTCCAGGTTGGCTGCCAGTTCAGGCGTGCAGATCTCACCGCTGAGCATGAACACTTTGACCTTGAAATCGCGCTTTGGATCCAAGCCACGTCGACGCGCTTCCTTCGCCAGGGTCATGACCTGTCCTGGTGCGGTCGCGATTACTTCCACGTCGAGATCGCGCAGAAGCTTTAGACATTTATCAAAGCCGATGATCGGTGAACCCGGCCATATTTTGGCAACGCACAGATCAAGCTCGTAGCCAACCGCGCCCAGGGTGTCGGTAAAGGAATGCGCCTCGGTAGGCCCCAGCACCGCGAATACCGGCCGGTGTCCCTTTGGGAAATTATGCTCGATCACGTCTTGATAGGCGTGCCGTAATTGCAGATTGCTGGCGTAGCTCTCTTTCTTGTCGCGGGGACAGGGAGTAGCAGCACCCGTCGTCCCGGTCGTCTCGTAAAAGAAAGCGGCCTCGTTGATGGTTCCGGACATGATCCGGTGCATTTGCTCGCGTAGATCGGCCTTCGTGGTGTAAGGTAAGCGCCCGATATCCTCGACACGGAATCCGCTGACGTCGATGTTGGCCAGCTTCTGCGCATAAAATGGCGAGCGCGCCTTCACATGGGCCAGAACCTTTTTCAATTGCCGGTTACGCCATTCCTCTAGCGCCTTGCGGGTCAGCATCCCGGCTCGATAAGCCTCGTCGATTTCGTTATACTGTGCCTGGAATGCTTCCAGATTTTCACGCGATGGCATAGGCTTTTTTCTCCCCTGTATAGCAGGCAATAAAATTGCTGATGATTTTTAAACCCTGTTCGGTACCGATGCTCTCGGGATGAAACTGCACGCCTTCGAGCGCCAAGCGCGCATGCCGCAATCCCATAACGTACCCGTCGGTATCCGAGGTGGCGGTAACGACAAGCTCAGAACCCAGCGTAGCGGCATCAGCAATAATTGAGTGATACCGCATAGCCGAGAACCCTTGCGGCAAGCCGACAAAGCATCCTTTGCCATCATGGCTGATGCGGCTGGTCTTGCCGTGCATCAATCGTTCGGCGTAGCGCAGCTGGGCCCCATAATAGAGTGCGATTGCTTGGTGCCCAAGGCAGACCCCAAATACTGGAACGCTCCCGTTATTATGGTCCAGCAGGCGCAGGTATCCGGAATCGAGTGGATGGCCAGGACCAGGGCCTAGCAACAGCACGTCACACACCGATGGCCGGATGCGGTTGACGAGGTCGGGATGGTCTTTTCTGAGGACCTGCACCTCGCAACCGAGACGGCGCACATAGGCGACCAGGATATGCACGAAGCTATCATAAGCATCGACGATGGTTACTCGACAGGTCACGTCAGCTCCTCCCCCGTGATCGCTTGGAACATGCCGCCGAGTTTCTGCAGAGTTTCCCGATATTCACTGGCCGGATGCGAGTCCGCAACGATCCCCGCCGACGCGCGTAATGTATAACCGCCTTGTTCGAACACGGCGCTGCGAATGCAGAGCGCGGTGTTGATATAGTTGCGTCCGATCCCGATCAGGCCGATGATGCCGGCATAAAGACCACGCGCACTGTCCTCGATTTCTTCGATCAGCTCGATGGCACGGATCTTCGGCGTGCCCGTCATCGTCCCAGCGGGAAAGCTGGCCCGGATGGCATCGTACTTATCGTAATCTCGCCGCAACCACCCTGAAACGCTCGACACCATATGAAAGACGTGGGAATATTCTTCGATATCCATCAGATTTTCGACAGCGAGGGATTCCGGACTGCAGATCCGGCAGATATCGTTGCGGCAGAGATCGACAAGCATGAGATGTTCCGCGACTTCCTTCTCCGAATCGCGGAGAGCAGCTTTAGCTTCCTCTAGAGTCCGGCCGCCCGCCTTACCTACCGTACCGGCAATCGGCCGCATTACGACTCTCTCGCTCTCCGTACGTATGAAGAGTTCCGGACTGGCGCCGACAATAGTTCTGCCCGCAGCGGAAAAGAGGTACATGTAGGGAGAGGGGTTGAGCTTACGCAGCCGTATATAAAGAGCGAGTGGCGAGAGCGAAGATTGCACGCGTAACTTCTGCCCAACCTGTATCTGGTAGATGTCCCCGATACGGATGTGTTCTAGGGCTCGCTCACATTTCTGGAGGTACGAATCGCATGTCGTCTCCCGCTCCAGAACATAAGGCTGCATGCCTGGATCCTCGACGGGGGGCAGGACAGGCCCACTCTCGCAAAGGCGGACGATCTCGGTCAGATCGATGTCATCGTCGCCCGGGAACTGGTAGTGGGTAAGAGTGGCGGTCAGATCATCCAGCGTTATCAAAGTGCTGTAAAGGGTCAGCGCCATTTCCGGCGTATCGTCCAGTGGCAAATGATGCTGCTGCACGGTTTCGATGTAGCGGATAGTGTCATAGCCCAGATATCCAAACAGAGCCAAAGGGGCAGCGCCGTCTGATTGCTGGACAGCAAAGGCCGACTCAAACTGGCGTAGAAAATCCCAAATGGCCGATCGCTCGGGCAGGACATATTCGAGCCTGCCTATAGCGGTCATCCCGCCGTCATGGCCTCGCAATGCGGCCTCGACCGGCGGCAAGAGAGAAGGAGCTCCCTGGATGCACACTTCTGTCCCGCGCACCTCCAGAGAAAGGACCGGATTGAGACCAATAAGGGTGGAACGCGCATCGACAGAATGCCTGCCGAGCGATTCCAGGAGGACTATCTGCTCTTCCGGAAACCGCGTTAGCAGCGCCCGGTAAATCGGCAAGCCATATTCGAGCAGGTTTTCACAAGGCAAGCTTATGGGCAAGATAGTCGGTTGCAAAGGAATCACATCCGGAACTGTTTGGTCGCGCTTGGCCATGCAGCTATTTTCCGTTAAGCTGCAGCAGAATTTTTTGGCGTTGCCTTGAGTTGGCCGCGCTCTAGATTGCCCGTCATCTTGTGAAGGCGATGCCCAGCTCGATGCGAAAGAGAGAGAATTCTTGGCGCATCGGAAAGTGCGCTCACCGAACCATTGTTTCGTTCTAAGCCGCTCAGGTCCCGTCCCCGCACCCTTAATTCATCCTTGAATAGCTCAATACCGTCGTAAAATGGTTTCATGGAGCTTAACATTGCACAGAAAAAATGCGCAGGCAAGCATAAATGAATGTGTGAATCACAAGTATGTATACCTCCTGTCAATGACGCTTGCCAGTAAAAAACAAAAAACTGTCATTCCATCACGCTAATTGTATTAGGATGACGCACCGTTTCCCTGAGAGCTAAGCAGCATAAGAGATGGGATTTTTGAGAGACCTGCGAATATCGGTGAAACCCACGGTCTATGGCTTTGAGTTTGAGCTCACTGCATGGTCGGAACCTGAGAAGATTGTCACATTCTCAAGGGAAATTCTGGTTGCTTCTACAACGCTTCCACGGGGGATTATGCGTATGGGTCCAGGCGACGAAAATCGCTGATTCAGTAACGAAATCAGCGCTTCGATGGTGGTTACGAGAACTTGCGGCCTCGTCGGTTGGGGGCGGGACGGCGCGGGTCCGTCAGCGGCCCGCCGCGAGGTCGAGGATGGCGAGGAGCTCGCCGTGGAGAGGGTTTGAGTTCGCCCCTGCCCTCGCCCGGCGTCAGCACGATACGCCCGATGAGCGCGCGGATGGCATCGGCCGCCTCCGGGCGCGTGGTCGCCTCTTCCAGCGCTTCCGTGAGCGCCATGACCTTGGCGCGATAGGTTTCGCGACATTGGATGCGTCCGGCATGTCGATCGGCGCTTCCGTGAGCCGCGCGGTCAGTTCGGCTTTCTCCTGCTCCAGCTCAAAAAGCCTTGTTTTCATCGCTGGCGCATAAAGCCCGCCCTCGGTGGCGGCAAGCATGCCCTGGATGGCTTTTTCCCTTCGACTGACCCCCCAAGGATCATTATCTGTCGCGATGGTTCCCTTCCATCATTGACACCGTAGGGGGTCTTTCGGAATGCAAATGCGGCGATCTGCATCGCTACCTGAATCATCGCCACCTTATTCGCTGCCCATGCTACATACCCTTCACGATTGAGATTCGTCTCATTTAAAGGACTGCCCATGTTCGGTTACATATCTGTGGATTTCTCCGACGGTCATCCCCTCCTGGCGAGGAAGCGCATAGAATAGGCGCATCCAATTTTCGTCTTCCTTATCGAAGGTATAGCGCCGCTGAATAGGAACTCGCGAAGCATTGGGACGATTCATGCCCAACACCTCCTTTAGTCGATGGGAAACGCAATAGAGGGGATCATCGATTGGTAACTTCACGACAAAGGGTACGATAATGAGGCCGCGCTTATTCTTATCGGTTTCGCCTTGCGATATATAATAGGATAAACAATCACTCTTTTTGCTAGGAAGCTCATTCACAAGAGTGGTATAATCTGGATGCCAATCCTCGCTATCCTGAAAAAATATCTTTTTTATTAAATACTTACCCTCGGTAAAGGCATCGTAGCGATCTAGACCGACTATAATTAACACGTTGGCGTTACTAGCTTTGGCTGCATCCTTATCCTCGCTGACTTGGATATCGAAGGGTTGGCCGGTAATGGCGCGGAAGGCCATCCCGGTCGGCTTCAGGACCTTCTCCGTTATCATCGTGGCGGTAAGGGCGTCTTCCGACGAGATCAGGATATGCAGGGGTTGGTACCAGCCGTTAAATTTCACTGGATGGGAATCTTGCAGATTTTCCGGATCATGAATATCGACCATGCGGGCGAAGAAATCCTGCTCGATCTGACTGAAGTATCTATCCTGGGAGGAGCAGGAGCAGCACAGCAAGAAAAAGGATGTAAGCGAGGCAAGGATCGCGTATCCGCCCATCCGGCCTCTTTGGTTGGCGAAGGTGAACGATATCAGGCGGCCCATCCCGGGCTTTTTAGGAAGAGGTTTAAGAATGCAGCACCTCATGGATAGGCCTTGCCACTATCGGTGATGAATGTACATTGGCCAAGCTGGAGCGAGGTAATATATACCAGTTCCACGAACCGGCAGAAGGGGAACAGGCAATCAGCTCATCGACCTGCTGGGCTAATCCTTCAATCATCGCACCGGAAATATCGTGGCAGTTCATCAGGCTTACCTCTTTCTTGTGCAGGGCCAGACAGCCAGTTGCTATTGCATCCGAAATAGAGCGACGCTCATCAGGACTCATCGGCCAAAACCGACGTTTGGCGGAACCTTACCTATTTGCTCTCCGTAAGTTAAATCGTCCCTCTCCTGATTAGTTATGGGATCTTTTTCGTGCATCTCCCATCCTGGACGTCCACCATATTTATTAAAGCTATGTTCTGGATCTGGAGGCGTATGACTATGGTTATTGCCAACAGAACTTAAGTCTCTATCCTGGTCTCCAGGTTGGCTTCCATATCCGTCATTATTTCCTAATCCCATACTTCTTCTCCTACTTCAAACCCCAGCTAACTTTCTCGACCGCTGTATAGAATTTATCTATGGCCTCGGGAATTGTGAGATTATCATCAATAGCGACAGTTTCTGGACAAACCCCGAAAGCGCTTGCGATACAGCGTAAATGCTGCACGATGGTTTTCTTATCCAAGTTCAGGGCTATGATGTTAGTGTGGGCAGAGAATATTAAATTTGGGCTATAATAATTACCTATAAAAGCGGCGTCACAGCTGAAAGATGACTTGCTATACTCTAACGCCTCAAACACCCATCTTGGCCATTCCTGTGACCCCTCTTGGCTATCTAAAGTTGTTTCAAAAGCATCAGTGGGAGCAAAATCCACATGGATTATTATGCGACCTTGATTGAATTTAGAATCTTTAAAATAGGGGATGACTATCTTTTCAGGGGTAGCTTCGCGAAATTTATTAACAACCGCTGTCAGAAATTGAGTGTATGTTGATCGCGGTTCAGTCCAAAATGGGACATCATTTCCTCGAAACTCGAGAGAAAAATCCGGCGTCTTTAACCAGTGGGCGTGGGGACACTGTTTCTGCTCCGTGGATTGGCCTTCTGACGAAGCAAGCAATGACAGTAAAACAACAAGAGCCAATCGAGCCAGTCGCTTAATCCAGCAATAGAGCCAAGGCATGGCTATCCTCCCTGCTCGTACAATACGGATATATTCCAGAGATAATTGGGCAACCAGGCCGTGACGCACCAGGCCGCTTTTTCGGCGACCAGTTGCGGATCGCCGATGAAACGCATTGCCTCTATCTCATTTTCTAAAAGCAATTCATCTACCATCTTGGTAATGCCGATATGGAGAATGATGAGTTTGGTCTCTTCGACGCCCTGCACGTCCTGAAGATTGTACGTGGACATGCCACATTCGATCGACTCTTCCTTGATTGCGCCGTTGAAAAAATTGGCGCAGCGAAACTTGGCTTCGGCACTGAAATAACGGCCGCCGAGGAAGGGCGCACGGTTGATTGACCGGATCTCATCCAGATAATGAAAAGAGCGCTGCACTTCACTCAAGGTCAGGGGCAAGTTGCTCCCGGCAAGCGCTTCTTTCTGAGGTACCTTGAGAGGAAAGGCGGTGAGATCGATTAGAAGCTTCGTATCCGGTCCCTGCTCTAGGAGCTGTGCGGCCTGATCGTCTCCGTATGGTCCTTGCATCTGCAAGGGTACCTTATTTCTACGGCCACGGATTTGGATCTGGATGTTTTCCAGTTCCTTCCTCAGCTTTCCAATAAAAGGATCGATATTTTTAATTGCCGCCACATCTTCTACCCGCACGAATGTACGGATCGGGCTGCTGATATTCCGGGGCTGACACTTCCCTGGATACTCGAGAAACTCGTCGGCATATCCGTGTCCCGGAAGAGCGCAGATCGCCCATAGGCAAAGCAGCAGACCACGTGCGTGGGATAGAAAACGACAAGCGACAAATCTCCCGATCTGTCGCTTTTCCATTTTTGCGAAGGAATAGATAAAGGTTAGCAGGAAGCCTCGTGCCCGCACCGACTGCTGTTCGGATCTTCTTCCCCAGATACTTACCCGAACAATCAGCCACGCCATATGGCCGATGGCCGCATAGCCGCTCCGTATGAAAAAAGGAGCGGCGCTAGTCGTCAATCCCGCCTCTTGGCGTATTTCCCGTAAAGCGTCGATGTGGGAACCTCAAGCTGCCATCCCCTTTTTTTGTGTCAGCGACACGTGTTTGCACAAGTATGCGCCGCTCTGAAATAAAGGCAAGCGCTTTAGAGGAAAATTAACCTTATGAGGCTTTCGGTTAATAATTCTGATAAAATGAGCGTTTTGAGCGGGCTCAGCCATGCAGCTCAGAACAACTCCATCTGCCGTCGCCCATCCTCGTCAAAAAGCCAATATTCAAGGGTTTTTGCGCACGACGGGGCATGAGCGGTGCGGCCATCAAGGCTTCGATGCGCTGGCGTTGGGTAATCGGCGTAACGCCGGGGACGAGGCATTGCTCGCCCTCCGGCGTCGGTTCAGGTCAGGAAGGAAAACGAGGCTTCGCTCACGCCGCTTGCTCCTGGGCTTTGCCCTGCGCCTCGAACGCCAGGATGTAATCGGCGGCCTTGCTGGCGAGGCTCGCAGCGGTGAAGATGGCGCGATTATCGTTATGCAAAACTTCCAACCAGAAACCGATCTAATCGGCATGGCGCACGGTCGGCTGGATATTCAAGCTTGCACAAATGAAGGCGCTGGCCATCTCGGCAACAAGCTCCTCGGCGACATAAGCGTGCGTATCGAAGCGAGTAGAGAGATTGCGGTCCAGTCGGGATTTGCCGCCGGCCCAATGACCGAGTTCATGGAAGCAGGTCCGGTAATAATCGATCGGCTGGAAGAAGGCCGATTGCGGCGGCACCTGGATGAAATCGTGCGTTGGATTGTAGTAGGCGCTATTGCCCCTGATGCGGAATTCTGCGCCAGTCGCTTTGATTAAGGTTTCCGCGCGTGGGATGGTCTGACATTCGGGTAAAGGCTCGGCGCTTCTGGTTAGATGCACCGGCAATCCCTCGCATTGCTCGACATTGAACAGCGTAAAGCGTTTCAGAAAATGCACAGCATGCGCATCGTCGCCGTCACGTGTCGCTCGTTCCAATTCGTCCTTAGGTAGAGACCGCGTTGAACGAGACGATATGTCTGGTCGAAAAGGCAGCGGTTCGCAGGCGGCCAGTCTTCCTGCACTCTTTTTTCGCCGAGCAGGGTAATGGCGATTTCGCGATAGGACGCTCCCGCCAAGTGTCCGTCAAGCGCCTGCAGGATCAGGCGCAAACGACGGCTACGCGAGGTAGGGAAAAAGAGCGTTCGCGATAGGTGCGGACAGCGATAGAGCTGCTCAAAGCATTTGAGAGATCTGAGCTTGCTATCGCACGCGGCGTCGAATCCCGGCAGGTCGTAGGACACTCGATACTCTTTGCCTGCCTGAACTGCGGCGCCCTTGCAAATAAGTTGCACGGAGTGACTGGTGCGCCGCAGGAGCAGATGCTCGTCTTGCCCGAGCCGGAGGATAGTGGCCTCGCATCCCTCATGAGGAAGGCGTAGGCTGGCCTCGGATGCGCGCATGCGCATCGGCCTCAGATAGGCTGTAATCACCGAAGAAAAAAGCTCTGGCCGCCAAAACACGCGGGCTTCGCGGGCTGGCTTCTCGATGGAATCAAAAAAACAACAGGCCGAAGTGACCGATCTCCGGGCAGACCTCCTTGAATGCGATGCAATGGCGGGGAGACACCGCCGCTCGAAGGAGTCAACACACCATCGACGGTCTGTCCGACTATGGGATCTCCCGCAACGACATGCAGATCGCTCGCCTTGCCGTCATGGTCGTGCCACGGCGAGGCGGGCTGGTCGGTCCCCGTCACGACATGCAGCGTCCCCTCGACATATTCCACCCCCTGGACCACCGCGAGACCGGCATCGTAGCCCTTGTGGCTCTTGCCGTCGGCGGTCTCCACCGTGAAGGTCCCGTTGATATGGTTGCCGTGATCGTCGAAGCCCTTGCCGTCGGTATTGAGGTTGATGGCCAGCAGCCCGCCCAGCAGGGCGGGCTCGTTCACCCGGACGAGTTCGTCCAGGTCGATCTTGCCATCGCCGTCCTTGTCGCGCCAGGTCGCGAGCTTGCCCCACGCCGCATCCTTGGCATCCACCTTGCCGTCCTTGTTGCTGTCCAGCGTCTTCAGCCCGTCATAGTCGGTTAAAGGATGCGCCGCGAAATAGGCCTGCCGGTATTGCTCTCGCGCCGTTTGAAGTTCGGCGATCAATCCATCGAACAGACCGGGATATTGGCGCGCTAATGTTTTGATCTTATCGATGGCCGTGCTCATCTTGGCCGTCACACCATCTGGCGTATTTTCAGGTAACTTTGCCAGCTTATCTAGGAACATGTCTTGAGGCGCATACTTACCGTCACCATTCGCGTCATAGAGCAAGAAACTATTCTGCGTGTCCCAACCCACTCGCTCCTTCTTCCCGTCGCCATTTATATCAATAAAGGCATTCGAATTATCTCTTGAGATGGTTGTGATTCCCTTATCGTTAAGGTCGAGTAAAATGGGAAGCCCAAGTTCATCCGCTGTCCAATGACCAAGTCTATCGCCAAGTTCAGATCCTTTGAGGGCACCTCCAACTGCCCCTACGAACACGCCTATCCCTATAAGTACAGGGCCGACAGTAACGCCCAGAATCGCAGCGCCAACAATAAGTGCTGCCCCTCCCAATACACCACCCACCGCTCCACCCGCAAAAGTTCCCACGCCATTAAAAACATCAATGGTAATTGAAGCAGGCCAGCTTCTTCGATCAGGACCATAATGCGCTTCAAGAGTCGAGATGACCCCACTAATTGCCGCACCGACAACTCCTAAGACCTTATCCGCTGCCTCCAGTGCTCCTGCTATTTCAGGCATAGCCTTAGCGCTGATATTGAATACTCCAGAGTAATATCCCTCTATCGCGGTTTTAACCGCTTCCAAAGTACCCTTATCAACCGAAACCGGATCTCCCCTAATAACGCCCTTTGCTAGCTCGTCAGCCTTATCCGCTTGTTTTCTATTCAAGCCAGCGGCTTCGGCGGCTAACCGCGAGTGGTATCCTGCCGTCCCTGCGATGGCACTCTCGTTTCCGCCAACGGCTGGAGTTTTATACTCATGGGGATTGGCATTTCTATGTTCGCTGACTGGCCCCGATCCCCCAAAAGAGTCATCAGAAACCCCTTGATCTCCGGCTGACTGCCATAGCCGTCATTATTCCTCAGTCCCATATTACCTCCCTCTCGCCGTCACCTGTCTTTCAAAATGATCCGCACAATAAATGCCCGCTATCAATCCTCCTCCCGTTCCTACAAAACTCATGACGAAAATATAAAGAAACGTCACGTAGATAGACGAGTCGCAATAGAGAAACCGGTTGAAGCTCAGCAGGATGCTATCGAGCAGGAAGAGAAGGATCGGGCCATATTCGGGAATGTAATGGCGCAGAGCCCGCTTCTTCGCGCGGCGCGACCGATTGTAAAAAACGGGAAGAAAAAACCACCATAATAAAAGTGATTTTATGTATAGCCTGCTTAAACAAAGGCGATACCGGAAGCTCCATAGATCACTGCGCGTTAATGTACTAGCCTGCATAAGAGAGACTGTATGCACGGTAACGATTGTAAAAATCGTCACCGAGATTATCGCCGCCGACCTATATATCCAGTCAAATGTCCGTAGATGCTCTATCGGATTTCGGCAACTTGTATAATCTCCTAAAGCCCAAAAAGGAAATTGCACCGGATATTTTTTATCGATGATATCGAGATTAATGGCAGGGATCAGATGAAAATGAACGGTTACTTCTAACAACAAGAAGACAATTGAAATACCGCCAGCGGCATATCCGACATATCGATAAAAGTCTGCTTTGGCCTGCAAGGACTTAAATAGAGGACCGGATCTGCTGCATTTTCGCTTCAGATGATTTATCTCACGGAAAAAATCGATTTTTCTTGATTGAGCTGTTTGGCTGTCCAGCTCTATAAACGACGGCGACGTATTTCTGTCAGCCATGGTCAATGCCATATGGGCAAGCCCATAGAGTCGGCAAGAGTGTGTGCACGGCAGTAGCGCTATGAAGCTGATTGAACATCGGAAACAAAGGGCAATCAAGTCCACCTTGCTTCAAGGTCTTTGGATTTTCCCGTGCCTGACCAATGCTCTTGTCGTTCCCCATCCCAAATTCTCGCAGCAATGGAAAATTACGTTAATTATGCAGCTTAAATCTGTCTAGGAAAAAAGCAAGCATTGCTAGTCTTGTATCAGCGTTTCCATTAATAATCCTGTCAATATCCGGACGGGTGCGCTTGAGGAGGACACGCTCGATCACGTGTGCTCAGAACACTCCATCTGCCTTCGCGCATCCTCATCGAAAAGCCCAATGTTCAGAGGCTTCTGCGCGCGGCGCGGCGTCAGCGGTACGGCCATCATGGCTTCGATACGCTGGCGCTAGGTGATAGGCGCCGCGACGCCGGGGACGCGGCATTGCTCGCTGTTCGGCGTCGGTTCGGTCAGGAAGGAAAATGAGGTTTCGCTCATGCTGCCTGCTTCTGGGATTTGGCTGGTGCCTCGAACGCCAGGATAGGTCACATCGGAGACGCTATATCTATGCTCGTCCGGCGCTATCGGTCTGGCGGAAGGGATTGAAGGCGGCCTGGGGACTTGACAATATAGGAATATATTGCTAAGATAAAAATATAAGCTGTCCATAAAGGGCAGCCTCGCCACCTCTCATAATCCTATTATCTAATGTTTTAATCCGCGACTGTCCCTGCTTTGGGGCATTCGTGGATTTGGACGCGCTAGCCACACGGCACCAGATCATTGAATCAAAGATATAGGATTGGCCGAGTCTTGATGGCGGTCACGGGCTAGAGACCTATCTGCGCGATTGATATCGCATCGTGCGGAAGAGAAGGCAAAACGCTTCCCGAGACGAAGTAGCGCATATCACGATTTCAAGGCCGGCGTTTATGCCGGCCTTTTCTTTTTAAACCCTGGAACCCTGATGCGAATGGCATGCAGAAGTCGGGTGAACTCATTCCACATCGCTTATCGGCGGAACGAGGAGCTAAACCAAACATGAAAGAACTGGAAGCGACGGCAGAATGACCAGACACGGTAATATTTTTCTCTGGCTGATCATGAGCCTGGTTGGCGTCATGCTCACCAACATTGCGGCACGAGCACAGAGTTACACTTCAACCTATACTTACGATAGTCTAGGCCGGGTCGGCCAGCAAGCCTATCCGCCTGAAAATGGCAATGCCAACGCACTGAATTATGCCTACGATCCGGCGGATAACCGCACTAGCACCCTAGTGGTGCCGGCCCGCGTGGTTGGGGGCAATATCTATCTGACCGCCACGCCCAGCCAGGCCATC
>DATAGZ010000005.1:0-34510 GCA_036263455.1 Dongiaceae bacterium | reverse complement strand
GCCCTCGAGCAGGTCGTTGCCATTCCCTCCAAGCAGAATATCATTGCCCGAGAGTCCGCCGAGCTCGTCGCCGGTCAGATAATCATCGCCATCATTGCCGCTGAGCGTATCGTCCCCACCCCTTCCCCTGAGGTCGTTGACGCCTGCGTCACCGGTAATGCGGTCGGCATAGTCCGACCCCTGGACGCTTTCGATGTTGCGCAGGATGTCATTCCCCGCAGCGCCCGTCGCCGAGCCGAGCGTCAAATCGACCACGACCCCCGCTGTGGCATTCCAATAAGTCAGGGTATCGACGCTATTACCGCCATCGATCGTATCCTGACCGCCATCGCCTTCGATCAGCACATCATTACCACCGCCACCATAGATCCGGTCGTTGCCGAAATAACCGGTGAGAAAATTGTCGCCGGCATTCCCGGTCAGGATGTCGTCATAGGCCGAGCCCCCGACATTTTCGATCGAAATCAGATAATCGGTGGCCCCGCCGAAGCCTCCGGTGATCTTGCCCGCGGTGAGATCGGCGATGATCGCCGTCGAGGAATTCCAATACACGACCGCATCGTTGCCCGCGCCGCCGTCCAGCGTGTTTATACCATAATCGCCCTCGAGCAGATCGTTTCCTTGACCGGCGAAAAGCGCATCATCGCCAATGCCACCTACAAGAACGTCGTCACCGCCATTGCCGTAGAGCCGGTCATTTCCGTCATAGCCTTCGATTTGATCGTTTCCGGCCGAGCCTTGCAGGACGTTATTACCCGCCGTTCCCGCCAGCGATAAGAGCACAAAAGCCGTAGTTTCCGTAAGGTTAAAGGATTTCTTTGTCATGAATCGCCTCCTGTTATGGTCAGATTATCATCATAAACATTACACAACTTAAGATTGTAACCAACCTGGGGTGGAAAACACTGGGAACGTCTGGCCCATATCGGCGAAGTCGCCGAAACGGCCTAACCCACGGCGAAGCCGATGCGAAGGGGGTCGAGGCGGTGTCGCAGGTGCATCGCGACAATGACGTGCTGACCGCGGAGATCAGCGTTTCCTCGCCTAATCCGGGCCAGCGCGGCGTGACGGAGGTAAAGGGGACGAAGCGAGAGGAGACGCGCGACTCCCCTACTCATTCTCCAGCGATGCTGCGCCTATAAAATATTGTTCGTCAGCGACTTTTTCCAGCCACTCGACATTCCGCCCATCTTTGATTATTGAATCGCAATATACGCCCATGGCAGTCCTGTCGGTCGCGCCGTGCCAGTGCTTCTTATCTGGCGGGCATGTGGTCACATTGCCGGGCCGGATCTCGACCTTTTCTTCGCTCCAGCATTGAAATTTAGCAAAAACACTTCCGACGAGATTGTTTCTATTTTTAACCCTCTGCTATACAATGTGTCAGGAAGTTCTTGTGCAGAATGAAACTACCGGATGATCAATATGCACTTCAAGGCTGATACTCTCGATGACGTTCTCAGGGGACTCATACCCCGTCTAATCAAAAAAGGTGCACAAACCATATCAAGCAAAGGACCAGCACGCGAATTTACCTCTGTACTCGTAGAGCTATCTAATCCGACATCTCGACTCAGTCGCACGGAGGATCGGGGAGGAGTCCTACTTAGCTCTTTGGGAGAGACGCTCTGGTACCTTTCGGGCTCAGATTGCCTAAAGTACATTGAATATTATATTCCGGCCTACCGTAAATTTATCAATGCTTCTCCCGAGGCGGTATATGCACCCGGAGCTTATGGACCTCGTCTGTTTGGTGGTAAAGAAAGTCAGATGGCGAAGCTTTTGGCGACACTCAAGCAAAAACAGGGTAGCTCAGATACACGGCAGGCAGTTGCTCAGATTTTTGATAAATCCGACCTAGGGGAAGGAAATAACGATGTTCCTTGTACTACAACAATTCAATTCCTGCCGCGCGGGAAAAAATTGCACGTAGCTACCACCATGCGATCAAATGACATTTATCGGGGGCTCCCCGGCGATGTCTTTGCCTTTACATTCATACAGGAGTTGGTAGCGAGAACACTTGGTCTTGAAATTGGGATTTATAGCCACTTTGTCGGCAGTCTCCATCTTTATAATGATGATATAGCGAAAGCTCGTAAATATCTTAACGAAGGTTTTCAGGAACCGATAGTTATGCCATCTATGCCAAAGGAAGACCCTTGGAATTCTGTAAAATGGTTGCTTGACAGCGAACAGGCGATAAGAGGCGGCTTTCCTGAGCCGGTTCCAGACAATATTAATTCTTACTGGCTGGATTTGGCAAGACTATTGCGAATCAAAGCTTTATACGGCAAGAAGGATTGCCTCCGTCAACTGGTTAGAATTAAGAATGAAATGGCGAGCCCTATCTATAATGCCTTCATCCGCGGTCGCCAGGTTATGTTGCTGGATAGTCTGGAATCTGCACAATTAGATTCTATACAACCAGACCTGCTTGGCGCCCTATCCCTTCGCCAGGTGGGAGGATAGTATGAGACCCAAGGACAGGGTATGCGCCCAGCAGCTAATGCGAGCTGTAATGCATTACGAAACCAAGGTAAGTTCGCTTCCTGGCCTAGCGGCGGCCGGACGCTCCGAGACCTTAGTAGCTCAACTTATTGACAGTTTACGTCGTATTAAGTTCGCCTACCATATTCGCGATGCGCTTCATGACCCAGCACGCATGGATCCTACATCTAGTATATTTGACCCGCTGCGGGCAGCGGTTCTATATAATCGACGTGGTGAGTATGATGAAGCTTGGTGGCTAGTATTCTTAGCTACCCATTTTGGAAAACATGCTGTGGATGGATGGCGTCTCATCCGCGATGTGTATGGCAAACTCGGACAAGGTGGTCTCTGGAATTGGGCCACTACTTCACGGGATCCTTCCGCGTTCCGGTCTTGGCTTGCGGTCAATGAATCTACCCTAAGAGGGGCCGATGGAATATTACGGCGCTTCAGCAATCACCGAAAATACGAGAGCCTGAGTGCGTCATCTAACAAAGGAACTGCAGCCGTCATAGATTCTTATGTGGCTTGGGTGGCTCCCGCAGGGACACATAATGATATGGTTCGTGAACAACATAAAGCCGTAGGCCAAAACCCTCACGCCGTGTTCGAAGCCCTATACAACTCCATGGCTGTAGTTCAGCGATTTGGGCGTCTGGGAAAATTCGATTTCTTAACAATGCTTGGAAAGCTTGGCATCGCCCCTATTGATGCTGGCTCTACTTTCCTAATGGGAGCAACGGGTCCCCTGGCGGGCGCTCGTCTCCTGTTTGGAGGGGCTTGCGATGCACGTCTTTCGGAGCGGGAGCTAGAAGGAAGGCTTATCGACTTTGGAAAAGAAATTCAGCTAGGAGCCCAAGTTCTTGAAGATGCCTTGTGCAACTGGCAGAAATCCCCAAATACCTATATGCAATTTAGGGGATAAGTCGGTCCGCCTCGATTTGATCCCAGTCATAGCGCCGTTTTAGCCAATTCAGACGGTCATGAGCGAGGCGCTTTCCATACTGGAGCTGTCCTACGATAAGCCCCGGCGCAATTCCGATGCTTCTTGCAAAGCAAAGAATTGAGTCCTTGTCTGGCTGTAATGCGTTGAACTCCTTCGCAAGATGCGACGGTATTAAAATTTCCTCAGCAAATTCATTTGCTTCCTTCTCTTCATCTAAAGTGACTTCGCCTTCATCCTCTAAAAATAGTAGGTCACGACCATGCAGAAGTAGATGTGCCGCTTCATGGAAAAACGTGAACCAAAACTGATCATCTGATCTATAGCGGAAGCTTAACACCATCATCGCTTTGTTGGGCGACAAGAAACATGTTGCCCCGCTCGCGGGACACCCTCTCGGTGTGCGCGCGACCACTACAGCCACCCCAGCCTCAGCGCAAAGTTGACGCAATCTTGGCAAAAAGATGCCGGGATTTTTCTGCCAAGTCATACGCCTAGCAGCCTGTAGACATGTTCGAAACTTTCCCGAATCCCAATGATTACAGGGAGTCCGCCCGGCAACAAGCTCTGCCCAGCGTAGCCAAGCGGTGACAGAACCAGGATTGAACCTAGCAGACGCTGATATGCGAAAAGTGGCAGTCGAGGCCGCTTTACTATACCGAGCTTGCCAAGTCGCTACATCTGGCACGCCAAAAAAATTTAGACATTTCGTAGCAGCCTCATTCAGCGATTGGAATTTCGCAATCCAGCCATAAGTTGCCATTTCGTGAATGGGGAATTGTTTAATCCAGGCTTCGCGAGCAGCTTTCGCCTCGCTGTCCTGGATTTTTTTTGAGTCAATTCGGTATTGGGCTTCTCGAGCCATCCAGAATGCCGAGGGTGAACCCAGGCATTTGGAGAGCCGATCTGCTAGGTTTTTATCTATAACCTCAAGGCCGAGAAGCAATCGTTGAATAGCTTCAATGCTTTCCCCAAGGGTTTCAGCAAAGCTCCCACGCGAGATTCCACGATCAGCCAGAATAGCGGCGATAGTAGCTCCTGGCGGCACTACCCAGTCAGGATCGAATGTTGGAAGTTGAGCTATATTAGTCATTGCCCTTTACTATCCGCTGAATAAGAATCCGGGCAACGCTGCTCCAATCTATTTTTCCGCCGACCAGCTTAGGTGGTTTCCGATGATTCGCTTTTACGAAAATCCTTAACCCCGCGCCCAACTCGACCACAGCTTTCTCGCCAGAGCCATTAGGAGCTGGCGATAATGGCATGTCGCCTAAGCACCCCGCGGCGCGTGCATCTGCTAACCACCTTCTAAGCAATGCCCCACCTTCGGCTCCGTATCGTTCATCCATTCTACTCGCGCTCAGACATATAGTTCGAAGAACCCTTGTCTGAAATGCGATTTCCATCGTTTAGACGCACCATATTTAGCAACATCAGATTAATACCGCTCTATATATTGGTTCCACGCTTGAATCAATTTGTTTTTGTACCATTGGTCTCGATGTGAATCATCCCTACCAACAGAAGTGGACGAGTAGTCACCTAATATCAATGCGAGGAAGATCGCGGGCTGTTCTTAAGCCCTTGAAAAGCTTGGAGCGGGTGAAGGGAATCGAACCCTCGTCGTAAGCTTGGGAAGCTTCTGCTCTACCATTGAGCTACACCCGCCCGCGGCGATGGAGTATAGAGGAGGTTCGACAAGATTCAAGGCGGATGGGACGGATCTCGTGCTGGCCCATCTCAACAAAGCGGCGTCGGTCGATCCTGGCGTCGATATGGGGAGGGTGACATGAAATTTGCACGGCGGACCGTTCTGCTCGGCACATTGGCCTTGGGCGGCACGGCCAGAATGTTTCGTGCTCACGGCGAAACGCGTCTCGACTGGGCGGCGACCTTGAAGAAGGCGCGCGGCCAGGAGGTCTTCTTCAATGCCTGGGCGGGGGACGAGCGCATCAACGCCTATATCGCCTGGGCGGCGGATGAATTGAGCAAGCGCCATGGCATCGGCCTGCACCACGTCAAGCTCGGCGCGACCGCCGAGGCGGTTTCGCGCATTTTGGCCGAGAAGGCGGTAGGCCAGGCGCGCGGCTCGGTCGATCTGCTCTGGCTGAATGGCGAGAATTTCGCGGCGCTCAAGGGCCGCGACCTGCTCTACGGGCCGTTTCTCGAAAGCGTGCCGAGCGCGCGGTATATCGATGCCGCCAATCCGACCTTCACGGCCGATTTCACCGTGCCCATCGAAGGCTATGAAGCGCCCTGGGGTCTGGCGCAGCTGGTCTTTTTCCGCGCGAGCCGGCGCGTGCCCGAATCTCCCGATTCACTCGCGAAGATCGCCGCCTGGGCGGCCGCCCATCCGGGCCGGTTCACTTATCCGGCGCCCCCGGATTTCCACGGCACGACCTTTTTGAAGCAGGTGCTGCTCGACAGCTATGAGGACCGGACGCTGTTCAGCCGCCCGGCCGATCCCGCGCAATTTCCAGCTCACACGCAGAAGCTGTGGGATTATCTGGACACGCTCCATCCCCATCTCTGGCGCCAAGGAAAGAATTTCCCCAAGGATTCGGCTCAGCATCGCCAACTGGTCGCCGACGGCGAGGCGGACATTTATTTCGCCTTCAATCCGGCGGATGCCTCCTCGGCGATTGCGCAGAAGCTCCTGCCGCCGACAATCGTCCCTTTCACCTTGCAGGGTGGAACCATCGCCAATGCGCACTTCCTCGCCATCCCCGCCAATGCATCGTCCAAGGAGGGCGCCCTGGTCGCGGTGGACTTCCTCATGTCGCCTGAAGCGCAACGCCGCAAGCAGGATCCGCGCATCTGGGGTGATCCCACCATTCTCGACGAGGCGAGACTTCCCGCCGCCGAGCGCGACGCGTTCACCGCCCTGCCGCTCGGCCCGGCTACCCCACGCGCCGAGGCGCTGGGCGCGAAGCTCGCGGAGCCGCATCCGAGCTGGGTCATGCTGCTGCAGCAAGGCTGGGCCAAGCGCTATGCGGCCTGACGCCGCGTCGCTCGCCCTGGCCTGACCGCAATGAAGCGCTGGAAGGGCTTGTCACGCGGCTTGTTCGTCGCGCCGATCGTTATTCCTGTGGCGGTGGGCACGGTGATCGCAGTTCTACCCGCCTTTGGCTATTTCCCTGCCTTGGGCGGCGACCGTTTCTCTCTGGCGCCGTGGCGGGCGCTTTTCGCCGCGCCCGGGCTCGCGACGTCGCTCATGACCACTCTGATTGCGGCGCTACTCGCCAGTTTCTTTTCGCTGCTGCTGGCTTTTTTTTGCGTCTATCACGCCGATGGATACCGTCGCCTTCCGATCCTGCGCGCCGCAGGCGCCATCCTCGCCACGCCGCACGCCGCGCTCGCGATCGGCCTCGCTTTCGTCCTCGCGCCCTCGGGATGGCTCTTTCGTCTTTGGTCGTGGTGCTGCGGCCCACTCGACGTTCCGCCGGACTGGACCATCATCCAAGACCGGAACGGGCTCGCGCTCGCGCTCGTTCTCGTCATCAAGGAAACGCCGTTTTTGATTCTGACCGGCTATGCGGCGCTCGGACGTCTCGGCGCGCCGCATTACCTGCAGGCGGCTCAGGCGCTGGGATATTCGCGAGCCATCGCCTGGGCGAAGATTGTCGCCCCCCAGCTCTTCCGGCAATGGCGCTATCCGCTCTTGGCCGTCATTGCTTATGCCTTTTCCGTGACCGACATGGCCCAGATCGTGGGACCGAACGCACCCCCTACTTTCCCGCTGCGGATTCTGCAATGGATGAACGATCCCGATATTTCCCTGCGTTTCACGGCCGCGGCGGCGGCCGTGCTGCATCTCGTCCTGGTCGGTGGTTTTCTCCTGGCAGGAGGCGTGCTGTTGCGACTCCTGGGCCAGGCGTTCCGCCCGTGGTTGAGCAATGGAAGCAGGGATTTCCCGCGCTGGCTCTGCTTGTCGGCCAATGTCCTACTCGGTGGCGTGAGCATGAGTCTCGTCCTGCTGGCCGCGACGAGCTTCGCCATGTTGATCCTCTGGTCGCTCGCCGGCCTGTGGCCCTTTCCCGATCCGTGGCCTATGGACATGTCCCTCGACCATTGGCGGGATCAGAGTGGCATGATCCTACGGATCGCGGCGCCCGCAATTCTGCTCGCCCTGGCGGCGAGCGTGCTCGCGGCCGCCCTCGCCATCGCATTGCTGGAAATTGCCGCGGGGGCAGGGGCCGCGCTCCCTCTCCTCTATGTGCCGCTGGTCTTTCCCGATATCGTCTTCATGCTGGGCATTGCCTTTCTTCTGATCCTGTTCGGCATCCAGGGATCGTGGCCGGCCATCCTCTGGGCGCATCTTTTGTTCGTTTTTCCATATTTCTATCTTTCCCTGGCCGATTCCTGGCGGACGCTCGATCCCCGCTATCGTCGCAGCGCCAGGTCCCTTGGCGCGGGACGCTGGCGAGTCCTTTTCCGAATCACCTTGCCTTTACTGCGCGGACCGCTGGCCCAAGGGCTCGCGATCGGTTTTGCCGTTTCCCTGTCGCTCTATCTTCCCACCATTCTTGCCGCGGCCGGCCGGCTGGAAACGCTGGCCACCGCGGCCATTCAATTATCATCTGCGGGTAATCGCCATGTCACCGCGCTCTATGCCCTGGCGCAATGCGCGGTGATCTGGCTGGCCTTTTCGCTCGCGCACCGCGCGGGGGGTCATGTCTAGCCTGGTTGTCGAAGAAGCGACCCTCTCGCTGGGGGGCAGGGATCTCTTCGGACCGCTCTCCTTCGGGGTGGAGCCGCCCAAACCCACGACGTTGATCGGTCCCTCGGGCGTAGGCAAGTCCAGCCTGATCAATTGGATCGGTGGGCACCTTCCGCCAGAATTCCGCACCACCGGTCGGGTTCTTCTCAATGGGCGGCGCATCGATGAGTTGGTGCCGGAAAAGCGCCGCGTCGGGATCCTTTTCCAGGACGATCTGCTTTTTCCTCATATGACGGTGCGGGAGAATCTGGGTTTCGCCTTACCGCGGACCTATCGCGGACGGGCGCGCCAGCTGCGTATCGACGATGCGCTTGATAAGGCCGGCCTGGGCGATCTGGGCGGACGGTTTCCGCACCAGCTGTCGGGGGGGCAGCGTGCCCGGGCGGCACTTCTGCGGGTACTGCTGGCTGAACCGCAGGCCCTCATCCTGGATGAGCCCTTTTCCAAGCTCGATCAGTCTTTGCGGCAAAGTTTCCGGGCCGCGGTCTTTGCGATTGGACAAGAGCGAGGCTTACCCATACTCCAGGTCAGCCACGACCCTTCGGACGCCGAGGCCGCAGGAGGCCCGGTAATTTCCCTTACAGCGCCGGCCCGATTCCCCTTTGACAAGATCATGCCTCTACGATAGGTAACGGGCATGGAACTCTGACATAAGTAAGGTGTTAGGTTCTAGCCGGAGCTCTCGTCAGATAACCTTTCTAATGACAGATATCTGATGGTCACAGCGCTGGGCACAATAGCGAGACAGAGGAAAAGATGAGCAACATAAAAATTCTCGGAGCGCTGGTCGCAGTCGCTTTTTTAGCCGGATGCGCAAGCAATATCGAAGAGGCGCGCAACGTTCAGCCCACAGCGGGAACGCCGTTTACCCGGGCCTTGACGAAGGAATACAAAGATTTCGCCTTGTTCGAGGCGGATGAAATGAAAGACTGGCCCAATGCGGACTACATTGCTGTCAGGAGTCTGCGCGCCGCGAGCGGCGAGGTCTTCCCGGCGCAAGATCCTTCCGAGCGCAACCTAGGCGACGCCACCCAGGAAGCCCAACAGCTTCACGCGCGCCTGATGGGTGATCTCAATAGTGGGGGACGCGATCGGAAGCCCGAGGTCGCCGCGCGCGCTCAGGCTCGCTATGATTGCTGGATCGAGCAGGAAGAAGAAGGCTGGCAGCTCGATCATATTTCGGCCTGCAAGCAGGAACTGCTCGCCGCCCTGAATGAGTTGGAGGCAAAGGAAGTGGTCGCGGCGCAAGAGCCCGCCAAATACATTGTTCTCTTCGACTTCGATAAGTCGGTGATTACCCCCGCGGGCGCCCAAGTCCTCGACCAGGTGGTCGCGAATTTCAAGGCCGGCCGTAGCCGCGGCGTGTCGATTACCGGTCATACCGATCTGGTTGGGACCGAGGAATACAACCTCCGCCTGTCCGAACGCCGTGCCGATGCGGCGCGCGCGTATCTCGTGAAGGCCGGAATCCCCGCTGACGTGATTACCACGGCCTGGCGCGGAAAGACCCAGCCGGTGGTCAACACACCGAACCGGGAACAGCGTAATCGCCGCGACGAAATCATCTTGCAGTAGCGGCAAAGGATGTGCAGGAACGGCGCCGGTTAATCCCGGCGCCGTTTTTTATTGGATTTTGCCTGGCTGGGTTTACAATGCGTCCATGTATCAAACCACCACGCGCGACATCACCGTGACCGTCGAACCGACCTATCTGGACGAGCAATCGGCGCCCGAGGATTCACACTATTTATGGAAATACCGCGTGCGTATCGAGAATGGGGGACGTGAACGGGTCCAGCTCGTGTCCCGATATTGGCGCATTACCGATTCCCACGGCGTGGTGCGGGAAGTCCGAGGCCCAGGTGTCGTCGGCGAACAACCCATCCTTGAACCCGGCGAAACTTACGAATATGTGAGCGGCACGCCCCTCAAGACACCGTCTGGCATCATGGTCGGCTCCTATCAAATGGCAAACCCCGCAGGCGATCAGTTCGACATCGCCATCCCGGCCTTCTCGCTCGATTCCCCCTATCAGCCGGTACAACTCAACTAAACTGACCCATCCATGGCAAAAATGAAAAAAAAGGGCCGCCCCAGTCAAAAAGAGGCGGAAGACGCAGTTCGCACGCTCATCCTGTGGGCGGGCGACGACCCCGACCGAGAGGGCCTGCGGGAGACGCCGCGGCGCGTGGTGCGCAGCTATCGCGAGTTCTTCAGCGGTTATCAAGTCAATCCCGAGAAGCTTCTTCAGAAATTCTTCCTTGAGACAAACGGATATGACGAGATGGTCTTGCTCAAGGACATGCGCTTCGAAAGCCATTGCGAGCATCACATCGCCCCGATCATCGGGCGCGCGCATATCGCCTATATTCCCAATAAGCGCGTCATTGGTATTTCCAAGATGGCGCGTCTCCTCGATGTCTACGCCAAGCGGCTGCAGATCCAGGAGAAAATGACCGCGCAGATTGCGACGACGCTGGATCGCGTCCTCCAGCCGCTAGGCGTCGGAGTGATCGTCGATGCCAGCCATCAATGCATGACGACGCGAGGAGTCCACAAGCCAGGCACCTCGATGATCACCAGCCATATGCTTGGTTCGTTTCGCAACCAAGATTCCACCCGCAAGGAATTTCTCTCCCTGGTTGGCTATTCCTCGCTGCTGCACCAGCCGGATTAAGAAAGGGAGCGGAAGATGCTGCATTTCCGGTCCGTACTGTACATTCTGGGCTTTCTTCTCATGGGCTTGGGCGTGCTTATGCTGGTGCCTGCCGTGGCGGATCTGCTGGCGGAAGATTTCGGGGCCCGCATATTCTTGCTCTCCTCCCTGGCAACCGGCGCGGCCGGCACCGCGGCCTTTCTCGCCTTTCGTCCGGCGGATCGTCCCCAAATCGGCGTGCGCGAGGGGTTCCTGCTCACCGCTTTGACGTGGGTTGTCCTGGCCGGATTTGCGACGCTTCCCTTCTTGATGGCGGCGCATCTCTCCTTCACCGATGCGTATTTCGAAGCGATGTCGGGCCTGACCACGACCGGCTCAACCACGCTCTCGCACCTCGAGGAGCAGAATATTGGCGTCCTGCTGTGGCGGGCCCTGCTGCAATGGCTGGGCGGCGTGGGTGTGATTGTTTTGGCGGTAACACTATTGCCGTATCTGCGCATCGGCGGCATGCAATTCTTCAGCCTGACGGGCGGCGGTGAACCCCAGGGAGCCCACGCCCGCTTCACGCAGCTCGCCGGCAGCCTGGTGGTGCTCTACGTTCTGCTCACGCTGATTTGCGCGGTGGCCTTGCGCGGTGCCGGCATGCCGATGTTCGATGCGGTCTGCCACGCGATGGCGATCCTCTCGACCGGCGGATTTTCGACTCGCGACGCGGGCATTGCCGCCTTTCATAATCCCGCCATCGAGTGGGTATGTATCTTCTTCATGCTTCTCGGCGGACTGACTTTCACGCCGGTGGCCCGCCTGTTGTTCTTGGGAGACCGACGCCTATTCGCCGACACCCAGATCCATTGGTACGGCATCATTGTCCTGGCGGCGGTGGGGGCGCTCGCCACCTGGCAAATCTTGACGCTTGGCCGGCCGGCGCTCCACGCCCTACGCAGCGGCGCCTTTGCCGCCATTGGCGTGATCAGCAGCACGGGGCTCGTCAACGAGGATTATGGCCGCTGGGGGCCGCTACCGGCGGCCCTGATGACGATCCTGCTCTTCGTTGGCGGATGCACGGGCTCCTCGGCGGGTGGGATTAAGATCTTCCGCTTTTGCGTTCTCGGCTCCTTCGCTAAATGGCAGATCCGTTCGCTGCTTCACCCGCACCGCATTCTGCTGCCCACGTATAACGGCCGGAAAGTCGCCAATAGCGTAGTCCGCTCGGTCATCTCTTTTATCGCGTTCTATATGCTGGCCTTCGCGCTTCTGTCGGTGGGCGTGGCCGCATCTGGCGTCGATGTGCTGAGCGCCTTCACGGGCGTTGCCCAGGCGCTGGCCAATGTCGGGCATGGCCTGGGCCCGCTGGTCGGACCGCGCGGGATGTTCTCCCTTCTCCCGGAAAGTGCCAAATGGCTACTGACGCTCGCCATGCTGCTTGGGCGGCTCGAACTCATGGCCGTGCTCGTCCTGTTCAGCCCGGGTTTCTGGCGCGCCTAGGATCTGCACCCGGGCCAACCGCGGTCTTACGGCCCGTTGCCGCTACCTAAAGTCAAACGCCGCCGTCATATCGTTTGCCTGGGCATCGCGCGGGCCTAGGGGATCGAGCGCGAAGCGCTTCTCGATGAGGCGAAGTATCGAGGTCGTATCATAGGGTGTGTGATCGATATAGTGCCGCTTGGCATAGGGTGAAATGACGATCGCCGGAATCCGGGTACCCGGCCCCCAGCGGTCGCCCTTGGGCGGGGCGACATGGTCCCAGAAGCCGCCGAACTCGTCATAGGTGATAACGATCGCCATGTGCTTCCATTGCTTGCTTTTCTTCAGCCGTTCGACCAGCGCGCCGATGGCCGCGTCTCCGGCGGTGAGGTTGGCATAGCCCGGATGCTGGTTCTCTTCACCGATCGGCTTATAGAATACGACCGGCGGGAGGAAACCGTCCGCGATATCCTGGCGCAGCTGCTTGCCGTCCTTGACATGCCAACGCTTGTTGTCCGTCCCTTCGCCATAGGCCTTGAAATATACGTAAGGCTGATGATGGAACTGGAAAAGCTTATCAGGATGGCCTGCCAGCGCATCGGCATAGCCATCCGAATACCAGGCCCAATCGACGTTTTTGGCGGTCAGCCTGTCACCGATAGTCGGATTGTCGAGCGGCGGCAACCGCTTGGCATCCGGCGTATTGGCAGGATAGGGAGGGAAAAAGGGCATGATCGTATTGATCGCATAGCCATCCGCGCTATAGGGCGCGTCGAAACCCTTGAGCTTGCCGGTCGCGGAATCGCGCGGCAGCCGACCCAACGGATCGGGCTTGCCCTGGCTATCGATCGTCAGGCTGCGCTGCTCCATGGGCGCGGCCGGGTTTTGGGGAGTGCAGGCGCAAGCCAGCCAGATATGGTTGAGGAACGAACCGCCAAACGCCGCCTGAAAGAAATTATCGGCGAGCACATAATTGCGCGCGAGCGCCCAGATGCGCGATTTGCGGAGATCGTAATAGCCCATCACCAACCCGCCCGCATCGGAAACCTCTGCGAAACGGTCATTCTTGCCGCCGTCGATCTGCTCCTGGTTCGGATAGAAACGATGGACGAGATCGGGGATCTTGTCGGATTGCTTCACATAGCGATCAATGGGAAAGGGCGCGTTGGGCAATGTCCCATTGGGAAAGCGGTTGTCCGTGACGACCTGGTCCTTTTCCTTATAGGTCACGTTGGGCAGCGTCGCGTAAGGTTTGCCCAGGGGATCGACCTGAGGCGCCGCTCCCTCCGGCAGCCCGCCGCCCGGCGCGAGACCATTGGCACCAGGGAAAAGGCCGAAGAGATTGTCGAAGGAATGGTTCTCTAGATAGATCACGACGATATTGCGTATATCGTCGAGCTGCGGTTTGCGTGCGAAAGCCGGCGCGCTCAGCAAGGCAAAACTGATTATTGCCGCGTACAGAATGCGTGTCTTACGTATGGTCATGGTCCCCTCCAGAAGGCGCAGTATAGGTGGTGAGCGTCGCTCCGACAATATGCTGTCGGACACAATTGCCTCTGAAGGCTAAAGATCCTATCCTTGAGCCATGCAGGACGTGCGGACGCTTATTCTCACCGGCGCAAGCCGCGGAATCGGGCATGCGACGGTCAAGCGGTTCTCCGAGGCCGGCTGGCGGATCATCACCTGTTCGCGCGAAGACGTGCCCGCGGATTGCCGGCGCGACCCCAACTGGACGCACCATATTGTCGCCGATCTCTCTCGCGCCGCCGAAACGCTGGGCTTCATCGCCGAAGCCGCCGAGATTCTGGCCGGCGCGCCCCTGCATGCGCTCGTCAATAACGCCGCCGCCAGCCCCAAGGCGCCCGACCATGAACGGCTCGGCGTGCTCAATGGCGATGTCGATGCCTGGCGAGAGGTCTTCGAGCTGAACTTCTTTGCCGCCCTCAAGCTGGCGCGTGGCTTCGCGGGCGCGCTTATCGCAGCCAAGGGAGCTATCGTCAACATTACCTCCATCGCCGGCCATGAGATCCATCCCTTCGCCGGCTCAGCCTATGCGACATCCAAGGCTGCCCTGTCGGCGCTCACCCGCGAGCTTGCGGTGGAATTCGCCCCGCACGGTGTCAGGGTGAATGCAGTGGCCCCCGGCGAGATCGAGACGGCGATGATCGGACCCGAATATAAGGCGCTGATCCCAACCATCCCGATGGGACGCCTCGGACGCCCCGAGGAGGTGGCCGCTATCGTCTATCACCTGTGCGGTCAGGATTTCTCTTATGTTACGGGCAGCGAGCTGTTCGTTACCGGTGGCCAGCATCTTTGATTCATCGGCTTTGTAGGCCGAGGCGCTGTCCGCCAAGCCGGTAGACAGTGCGCTGGCCAACGAGTACCCTGCCGGTCCCGACCATGCGGTATATTTTTCTTGTCCTTTTTCTTGCGGTGACGGCCTTCGGTTCCCCGCCGTCTTTTGCTCAGCAAAAGCAGCCTGCGGAAACCCAGCAATCCTTCCAGAATAAACTGCAGTTATTCCGAGCCTTGATTCTGGACGAAGGCATTCAGAAATGGGCGCGCGAGCAACAGGCGCAGGAGACCGGGGCGGTTCAGGCGCCGCATCTCGATTTGCCGGGCTTCATCCAGCAGAGCGTACGCGACACCCGCGCCAAGATCGTGGGCTTGGTCGCCGCTCTCGACAACATTCCCAGCGAGTTCGATCGGGCCATGGCCTTGCTTGCCGCCGATTCGACGACGCTCCAGCTGGTCCTGAGCGCTGCCTTCATTCCGTTCTTTTTCTTCCTCGGTCTTTTCGCCGAGGAAGCGCTGTGGCGTTTGACCAAACCTATTTATTGGCGCGTCATCGACGTACCGCGTTCCCACCCGGTCGAACGGCTGGGCGCGCTGCTCTTCCGGCTGCTCTATGCATTCCTGTCCGTGGGGGTGTTTGCGCTCTTCTCGCTCGGCATCTTCGATCTCATCCCCTGGCCGGATGTCGCGCATATCGTGGTGGTGATCTATCTCACCACGTTCATTTTTCTCCGCCTTACGGTGCGCATCACCAAGATCGTCTTTTCCCCCAAGGCGCCGCAATTGCGGTTGCTGCCGATCGATGACGTTTCGGCGCGCTTCTTTCGCCGCTGGATGTGCATCGTCATCGGACTGGGCGTTTTGTTCGCGACGACCGGCGAGGTGCTGCTGGATATCGGTTTTTCGCGCGAGACCCAGACCTGGTTTACGCTGGCGACATCGCTGGTCATCGTCATGCTGGCGGGGTTCGTCACCATTCGTGGCCGCGATCTCCTGCGCGCGCATAATCCTCTTCTCCAGGGACGCATGCTCGACCTGTGGCCGGTGCTTCTGGTCGTCACCTATGGGCTCTCGTGGATGTTTTATCTAGGCGGACTCGGCGCCCGTTCCGCCACCCTCACCATCGTAGCCCTGGTTCCAATCATTCTGCGCAGCGTCGAGGCCATCATCGAAAAAGCGGTCAAGACACCGCCCGAGCGGCCCGATAGCGAGACGGTTCCGGCCGCCCTCCAGCAGCAGGATGCGCGCGAGGCCCAGCGCCCCGTCGGGGCCGCGGCCTTGATCATCGAGCGGGCGGTGCGAGCCGTGATCATCGCGCTCATCGCGATCTGGGTTGCGGGCCTATGGGGTCTCGACATCGTGCGCATGATTACCGAGGGCGCCAAGGACCAGCCCTTCGCTGCGGCGCTGTTCAACATTGTGGTGACGCTGCTGCTGGGCGATCTGGTCTGGCATGCGATCGCGGCGGGCATCGATAGCCATTTACGTGTTAGCGATTTCAACGAACCGCAGGATATGAGCCGCAGCGAGGCGCGACTCCAGACCTTGCTTCCGATCCTGAGGCTCTTCCTGCTGGTGGTGGTGATCGTTACGACGCTGCTCATCTGCCTCTCGGCGATTGGGGTCAATATCGCCCCGATCCTGGCTGGCGCCGGCGTGCTGGGCATCGGAATCGGCCTGGGCGCGCAGAACCTGGTGAAGGACATCATCTCGGGCATTTTCTTCCTGCTCGATGATGCGTTTCGGGTCGGCGAATATATCGAGTTTGGCAATATCCGCGGCACGGTCGAGGCCACGACCCTGCGCTCGCTTAGGTTGCGCCACCATCGCGGCCAGTTGCACACGGTGCCGTTTGGCGACGTCAAGGCCATTACCAATTATTCGCGCGACTGGGTGATCGAGAAGCTCGAACTGGGGCTTACCTACGATACCGACCTCGAGCTTGTCCGCAAGACTATTAAGGAGATCGGCCGGCAGATGATGGCCGACCCCGATATCGCACCGCATATCATCGAGCCGCTTAAATCCCAAGGGATCAACAAGCTCGGCGATTTCGCGCTCAAGGTGCGGGTCAAGTTCAAGGCGCGCGCCACCCAGCAATTCGTCATCCGCCGCAAGGCCTACAAGCTTATCCAGGAGATCTTTCCCCAGCGCGGGATCAAGTTCGCCTATCCCACCGTCAACGTCATGGGCGCAAAGCCCGATGAGCCGGAGCAAGCAGCGCCGGCCGCGCTGACGCTGGCCACATCGGGCGAAAGCGGTGCCAAGGCGTGATGGTCATCGCCGTTGCAATCGAGGCCGGCCGGACGGCTCACGTTTGTGGCGGAGCGCGCGCATGAGCCGTCTTCTTGCGCCCATCCTGCTGCTGTGCGCCTCGAACGTCTTCATGACGTTCGCCTGGTACTGGCATCTCAAATTCAAGCAGCTCCCTCTGGCTGGGGTCATCGCCATCTCCTGGGGAATTGCCCTTGTGGAATACTGTCTGGCCGTGCCCGCCAACCGGTTCGGCGTGGCGGTCTATTCCCCGGCCGAACTCAAGACAATCCAGGAGGTCGTCACCTTGCTGGTGTTCGGCCTGTTTTCCTGGCTTTATCTGGGACAGCTCCTCAATTGGCGCCAGGCCTGCGGCTATGGCCTGATAGCGCTGGGCGCCTTTTTCGTCTTCCGATATGGAGGCTCCCATGGATGAATGGGAAAAATTGGTCGAGGCCGCGCGCGCGTTGATCCGCGAACGGTATAAGGAAAACCGCCACCATATCGCCGCCGCCGTGCGCGGCGGGAGCGGGGCGATCTACACGGGCGTTCATCTCGATACTTATGTCGGCCGCGCTTCGGTCTGTGCGGAGGCGGTCGCGCTGGGTGCCGCGCTGAGCGCGGGAGAGGCGGAGATCGATACGATCGTTTCGGTGCGTCATCCTCGCCCCCGCGAGGATATCCAAGAGATACGCGTCGTTTCCCCCTGCGGCATCTGCCGGGAAATGCTGACCGATTTCGCGCCCCAGGCGCGTGTCCTGGTCATGCGCGACGGCACGCTTAGCGCGGAACGTCCCCTCGATCTGCTCCCCTATAAGTACCGGCGATAATGCGTGGCCGGAAAGTCCTCGCCTGGTGGCTATTTGCCATAGCCGGGTTGATCTTCGCCATGGTGGTGGTGGGCGGTATTACCCGGTTGACGGGGTCGGGCCTGTCGATCATGGAATGGGCGCCTCTGCGCGGTACGTTGCCTCCGCTAAGCAAGGAGGAATGGATACGCCTGTTTGCGCTCTATCGACAGACGGCGCAATTTCACCAGCTCAATCCCACCATGACTCTGGACGGCTTTCAAGACATCTTCTGGTGGGAATATGTGCACCGCCTGCTTGGTCGCTTGATCGGCCTGGTCGTTGCCGTGCCCTTCCTGTATTTTCTCTTCACCGGTAGGATCCGGGGCCGGCTCGCGCTCGGCCTCCTGGCCATTCTTCTGCTTGGCGCTTTGCAGGGCGCGCTGGGCTGGTACATGGTCGCGAGCGGTTTCGAGAATCGGCTCGAAGTCTCGCATTACCGCTTGGCCGCCCATCTTCTCGCCGCCCTGCTGCTCTATGGCGCGGTTCTGTGGACGGGCTTCGACCAGACCGCCTCCGAAGCTGCTTTTGTTTCTCCGCCGCACCTGAGAGCCGGTTTCCTCATATTGCTCATCCTGATCTTTGTCGAGATGGGAATGGGAGCATTGGTAGCCGGCCTGCACGGCGGCCTGATCTATAATTCCTTCCCTACCATGGGCGGTCATTGGTGGCCGGCGGAGCTTGAAGCAGGCGGATGGACGCTCGTCGATAATCCCGCCGGTGCGCAGTTCTTGCACCGTCTCTTGGCGGCTTTCATCCTTCTGATGACGCTCTTTCTCGCCCGCGCGGCGCGGCGGACGTCGCTGTGGCGGCGGACTACTACGCTGCTCGCGCTTGCGGTTCTCCAGATTGGCTTGGGGATCGCCACGCTGCTCTTCATCGTGCCGGTACCTCTGGCGGTTTTGCATCAGGCGAACGCGCTTCTGGTTTTCGGCGCGGCGCTTTTCTGCGTGCATGGAGCATGGAACCGGGTGCATGGCGCGGTGCGTCACTAATACATTTACTTTTGCGCATCCGATGCGTAGCTTCGAGGCCTGACATCTGGGGAGGAAGAGATGCAAACAAAGATCATGGCCGCCGTGCTTGCGGCCTATGCGGGTTTCGCGATGAGTGCCGCGCTGGCCGATCCAATCAAAAAGCTGGGGCAAGGCGAGGGTGAAGTCGATATCATCGCCTGGGCCGGCTATGTCGAGCGCGGCGATTCCGACAAGAATTACGACTGGGTCACGGGTTTCGAGAAGCAGACCGGCTGTAAAGTGAAGGTTAAGACAGCGGCCACGTCGGACGAGATGGTTTCGCTCATGAATGGCGGAGGGTTCGATCTGGTCACGGCCTCTGGCGACGCTTCGCTGCGGCTTGTGGCCGGCGATACGGTGCAGGAGATCAACACCGACCTCATCCCTAGCTATGGCACGATCGATGAGCGGCTGCAGAAAGCGCCTTGGCATACGGTCAATGGCAAGCATTACGGCGTCCCCTATCAATGGGGTCCCAACGTTCTTCTTTATAACGCGACGGTGTTCAAGGATCCGCCCAAATCCTGGTCAGTGGTGTTCGAGGAGCAGACCCTGCCGGACGGCAAATCGAACAAAGGCCGCATCCAAGCGTACTTTGGCGCGATCTATATTGCCGATGCCGCGCTCTATCTCATGAAGCACCGCCCCGAGCTAGGAATCACCGATCCCTATGCGCTCGACCAGAAGCAATTCGATGCGGCGGTCGATCTTCTCAAGGAGCAGCGCAAGCTCGTGCAGAAATATTGGAGCGATGCCTCGGCCCAGGTAGATGATTTCACCACCGAGGGTGTCGTGGCCTCGACCTCTTGGCCTTACCAGGTCAATACGCTGCAGATGGCCGGCAAGGTCAAGGTGAGTTCTGTTATTCCCGAGGAAGGTGCGACCGGCTGGGCCGATACGACCATGATGCATGCCAAGGCGCCGCATCCGAACTGCGCCTATATGTGGATCGAACATTCGCTGGCCAAGGACACCCAAGCGGCGGTGGCTTCCTGGTTCGGCTCGGTCCCGGTGGTGCCTGCGGCATGCAAGGGCAATGCGCTCCTGACCGATACAGGCTGCGAGACCAATGGGATCAACCATTTCGCCGATCTCAAATTCTGGCGTACGCCCACACGCGAATGCGGCGCGGGACGCCAGTGCGTGCCCTATAAGGATTGGGTCGCCGCCTATCAGGCGATACAGAGCAGCACGCCCTAACCATCCCGGCGAATATGTTCCTTAAAAATCCACCTTTTGCAAAACGAAAGGTGGATTTTCTTGTTGTGGATGAAATGCCGTGATAGGAACGCGGCAATCGGAGATAGGGATGTTTGGTCGTTTGTTCGCCCGTCACAAACAAACTCAGGTGAATGTCGGCGCCCGCTATCGTCACGCGGAATCGCCGCTTCTCGTCTGGGAAGTTGCCGACCTTTTCGAAGGAATCGACGGCACCCCTTATGCGCGAATTTTCTGCGTCAACGATACCAGCAGGCGCAAGACGGTCGCGCAGAGCTCGCTCCGCTCTGGCAAGCAGTATCTTCGTCTGGAGGGCTGACCTCGTCGAGGGCGCGCCTCGGTTGGCAATAAAGTTGCCTTTTTGTTCTAGCTACGGTAGAGTGGGGAAATGCCGGTGCATAATCCCCTGAACAGACCCTGGGCCGTTCTCAAGCACTCTGTTCCTGAATGGGTAGGAGCGTTGAGCACCATCGCCGTCGTGCGCAATGAGGGTGATCGGGGCGGTATCGGCTGGGCGGGACCAGGCAGCGGACTCTCCATCGGGCGCTATCAGAACGATATCAGCTTTTCTCCCGCCGCCGCTGCGGCGTGGCGCATGCTCGTGACCCGCGGTAAGGAAAATGGCGCTGTCACAGCCGCCACCGATCCGCTCGATGCCGCGCGCTGGGCTGATCCACAGGTGCTTGCCGCTATCACGCCCGATATCGTCGCGACCATCAATCGCACCATGGTCCCGGTTCTGACAAGCGCGGCGGGACAAGAAATCGTTGCCCAACTCGACCGCCGTCGTGCTGAAGAGGTACTTGCCAAGGTGGGCGCCCTCCATGACATCACCATGGAAAATCAGCATCGCGCGATCACTCCGATCGAGACCGCGAACGGCGCCATCTGGGCCAACCGCATAGGCGATGCCGCTTACCTCGCCATGCTGGAGGATTGGCGTCGCTTACCCGCCGGAGCGGTCGGGGCGGATTTCGTCGCGGCCACATTGCGGCGCCCGTATTTCCAGGCACACCCACGGGAGGTCGTGCATCATCTTGAATCCATCGGCTTCGCCGTGCGGGAAGGAGTGAAAAGCGGGCTTTATGCAAGCGAGAGTATCGCGCTCTCCGCAATGCAGGGCTTTGACGACCTAGCGCGACGTCACGGTGCCGCCGCCCAGGCGCTTTTATCGGATATGCACCCGCTGGCAAATGGCAATGCCGCAGAAATTAAGCGTGGCGCGCAAGAAGCGGATAGAGCCCGACTCGGGAGGGGCATAGTATAGGGGCATGAGGTCGAACATGCTGAATCACGCGCTCGAAGCCACCCAGAAGGCCGCGAAATATATCGAGGACTGGATCGCCAATCAGGAGATGGGCCCCGTCCCGCTCAAAGCCCTTGCCGCGCATTGCGGTCTCTCGCCCTGGCATTTGCAGCGCCAGTTCAAAAAACATCTGGGGATCAGCCCGCGCCAATATGGCGATGCATTGCGCGAAGGGAAGTTGCGGACCCACCTCCAGGCAGGGGATAATGTGGCGGCGGCAATCTTCGATGCGGGGTACGGTTCGCTCAGCCGCGTCTATGAGAAAACAGCGTTGGGCATGACGCCGGCGCACTATGCCAAAGGGGGCACGGGTCAGCACATCACTTATACGATCGCGTACTCCCCGCTGGGAATGCTCTTGATCGCGGCGACCCCCCGCGGCCTCTGCCGGGTAAAGCTCGGCGGGGATGGCGAGGCGCTTGCCCGCTCGCTGGAGACGGAATTCCCCCGTGCCGAGAGCCTCCGCCGCGACGACAGCGCGCTCGCGCCCTATGTCGAGGAATTGCAGGCGCGCATCGGCGGTGCGCTGCCGCATCGCGATCTTCCGCTCGACATCCGCGCCACGGCTTTCCAGCAAAAAGTGTGGAGCGAGCTGCTCGCGCTGCGGCGTGGCGAGACGGTGAGTTATCGCGAGCTCGCGCGGCGCGTCGGCGCGCCCGGTGCGAGCCGGGCGGTGGGTCATGCCTGCGGCGCCAACCCCGTGGCAATCGCCATTCCCTGTCACCGCGTCGTGCGCACCGATGGCTCGCTGGGCGGCTACGCCTGGGGGCTCGAGCGCAAGGCGCAATTGTTGGATGCCGAGAGGAAACCTGTCAAAGCTCGTTGATCTCGATGGAATTCCCCTGCTGGTGCGCCGCAACCGGCGCGCGCGCCGCATTCTCCTGCGAGTTAGCGCGGACGCCCGTCAGGCGATTCTTACCCTGTCTCCCCGTCATTCCGAGCGTGAAGCGCTCAGGTTCGCCCGAGACAAGCGGGAGTGGCTCGCTGCGCGCCTCGGTCCCGCGCCTGCGCTCTTGGGCGAGGGCAGCATTATTCCCTTTCGTGGCGATGAGATCCGCATCGCGGTCTCGGCTGATCCTCGCACCGCAAGCCGTCTCGAGAATAATGTTCTCACCGTGGGTGGTCCGATGGCAGGCGCGCGCGTGCGCCGTTTCCTGCGGGAGGAGGCGCGCCGTGCCCTCACCGAACTCGCGCAAGAGAAGGCCGCGCACGTGGGTTGTGCTTGCCCGCCCGTTCGGGTCAAGGAATTGGTTTCGCGCTGGGGTTCATGTGGGTCGTGTCTGAATTTTTCCTGGCGTCTGATCCTCGCCCCCCACGTCGCGCTCGATTACGTCGTGGCGCACGAGGTGGCCCATCTGCGCCACCGCAACCATGGCGCAGCCTTTTGGTCTCTGTGTCGCGAGCTCAGCGCGGATTTTGCCCAGGGCCATACATGGCTGAAGCGGGAAGGGAGCCAGCTCCACCGCCTGTTCTAGGCGATTTGCGCTAACGCAACGCTACGGCTTTCCATGCCCGCTTTCTAGTGGACCTGCTCGAAATATCCGGCGTAGCGCCAATCCTGTCCGGTCAGAAATTCGGCGCAGGCCACCCGTACCGAATGCAGCTTGCCCTCCAGGCGGTGTTCCCAAAAATCCAGGAACCTGTGCAGCTCGGGGAAGTCGGGCGCCAAGTCGTACTCCTGCCAAATATAGGTTTGCAGCAGGTGCGGATGGTCCGGCATGTGATAGAGGATATTAGCGGTGGTGAGACGGTAATTGCGCAATTGCTGAATTAAATTGGCCATGTCGTACCTCGTGTATAGATTAACACGAAACGGCTATCAGGGTGTTAAATTCTTTTTTTTCAATGACTTATCAGCAAGCACCGGTGAGTGCTGCTAGTGTTTTCCGTTTTTTTTGCGCTCTTGACAGAAAAGCACACGGTTCCTATATGGTTAGCACTCATGAGGGGCGAGTGCTAACAACGCCCCGGAAACCTTTTGGAGGAGTATATGAAATTCCGTCCCCTACATGACCGGGTGCTGGTGCGCCGGGTCGAATCCATGGAAAAGACCGCCGGAGGCATCATCATCCCCGACACGGCCAAGGAAAAGCCGATGGAGGGCGAAGTGCTGGCGGTGGGCGCCGGCACGCGCGATGAGCACGGCAAGTTCGTGGCGCTCGACGTCAAGGCGGGCGACCGGATCCTGTTCGGCAAATGGTCGGGCACCGAGGTGCGCATCGACGGCGAAGACCTCATCATCATGAAGGAATCGGACGTTCTCGGCATCATCGAGGGCGTGGCGTCCAAGAAGAAAGCCGCTTAGGAGAAGAAAATGGCAGCAAAAGACGTACGTTTTTCGGGAGAGGCACGCGAGCGGATGCTCCGCGGCGTGGACATTCTCGCCAATGCGGTCAAGGTGACGCTCGGTCCCAAGGGCCGCAATGTCGTTATCGATAAGAGCTTCGGCGCCCCCCGCATCACCAAGGACGGTGTTACGGTGGCCAAGGAAGTCGAACTCGCCGACAAGTTCGAAAATATGGGCGCGCAGATGCTGCGCGAAGTCGCCTCCAAGACCAACGATCTGGCTGGCGACGGCACGACGACCGCGACGGTTCTCGCCCAGGCGCTGGTCAAGGAAGGTGTCAAGGCGGTTGCCGCTGGCATGAATCCGATGGACCTGAAGCGCGGAATCGATCTCGCCGTCGAGGCGGTGGTCGAGAACGTGAAGAAGGCCTCGCGCAAGGTCTCGGCCTCGGGCGAGATTGCCCAGGTCGGCACGATTTCGGCGAACGGCGAAAAGGAAATCGGCGACATGATCGCCCAGGCCATGCAGAAAGTCGGCAATGAAGGCGTGATTACGGTCGAGGAAGCCAAGGGCCTCGAGACCGAGCTCGAAGTGGTCGAAGGCATGCAGTTCGATCGCGGCTATCTCTCGCCCTATTTCATCACCAATGCCGAGAAGATGATCACCGAGCTCGATAATCCCTACATCCTGCTTCACGAGAAGAAGCTCTCGGGCCTGCAGGCAATGCTGCCGATGCTCGAAGCAGTGGTTCAGTCGGGCCGTCCGCTGCTTATCATCGCGGAAGACGTCGAAGGCGAAGCCCTGGCGACGCTGGTCGTCAACAAGCTGCGCGGCGGGCTCAAGGTCGCCGCGGTGAAGGCGCCCGGTTTCGGCGATCGTCGCAAGGCGATGCTCGAGGATATCGCGATCCTCACCGGCGGTCAGGTCATTTCCGAAGACCTGGGCATCAAGCTCGAGAGTGTCACGCTGGACATGCTCGGCCGCGCCAAGCGCGTCGTGATCGAGAAGGAGAACACCACCATTATCGATGGCAGCGGCAAGAAGAAGGAAATCGAAGGTCGCTGCAATCAGATCCGCGCGCAGATCGAGGAAACCACTAGCGAATACGACAAGGAGAAGCTCGCCGAGCGCCTCGCCAAGCTCGCAGGCGGCGTGGCGGTGATCCGCGTGGGCGGAGCGACCGAGGTCGAGGTGAAGGAGCGCAAGGACCGCGTCGATGACGCGATGCATGCGACTCGTGCCGCGGTCGAGGAAGGCATTGTCGCGGGCGGTGGCGTGGCGCTTCTTTATGCCACCAAGGCGCTCGAAAAGCTCGAGCCTGCCAATCCCGACCAGAAGGCCGGCATCGAGATCGTCCGCCGCGCGCTTCAGTCGCCGGTACGCCAGATCGCCGAGAATGCCGGCGTGGACGGCTCGGTCGTCGTAGGCAAGCTGCTCGAAGGCAAAAACACCACCCTGGGTTTCAACGCCCAGGTCGGCGAATATGTCGATATGTTCAAGTCTGGCATCATCGATCCCACCAAAGTGGTGCGGTGCGCCATCCAGGACGCGGCCTCGGTCGCGGGCCTGCTGGTCACCACCGAAGCCATGATCGCCGAACGTCCCGAGAAGAAGGCCCCGATGGGCGCTCCCGGCGGCGGTATGGGTGGCATGGGTGGCGGCATGGGCGACATGGACTTCTAGTCCAGCCCAGCTTTATATAACTTGATTATTTTAACTGCCCCGCGGGTCCGCCCGCGGGGTTTTTTCTTGGCCCAATGCTTGAATCCCGCTTGGCGTCTCCGGCGTGCTTAATACTATCCGGTAAATGCTTAGGCAGAGAAGGTCGCGGCCGCTGTGCTCGTGTCTTTTTGTTCGAGTTCCCGGTAATAGAGAATCGCCAAATTGAGGACGATGCCGAAAGCTAATCCATTGATAACTGCGAAGATCCACGGCATCACGGTCGCCAACAGAACGGGCTGCTTGAAAAGAACAAACCCCAGAAGAAATCCGGGGACCATAAGAATAACGCACAAGATGATACAATTGCCGAAGTAGCGCCATCCCCATGACCATGGCGCTTGCCATGCGCGCCCCAGGCTTTGCCCGACCGAATGATGAAGGGAATAGATCGGTCCGAGCATCAGCTTCCCTAGCAAACATATGGTCAGAACCGCCGCGATGAGAAAGAGCATGGTCATTAAGCCCGCCGAAGGAAATTGCCACTCGCGAATCGTAGCAAGCGTCAGCCCACCTTCGGTGTGAGAGGCAGCACTGTAAGTTACGCCGGCCACAACTATAAGAGCGGGAAGCCCAAGGAAAATCGATGCCAGAAAACAGGTGGCGATATATCTTGGCAGAGTAACCAGCGCTCGGCGCATCACGTCTCCCCATATCATTTCGGGATGGAGGCGCTCGATAAACCAGCAGACCCCGGTATAGCCCGTGACCAGCGCGACGATAAGGTAAACCGATGCCAACAAGCCCCATTGGCCTGGAAAATGTATGATCATCTGCTGGTTAACCGCCAGCAGCGCCACGAAGACAAATAGGTATAAAGCCGCGTGAAGCGGCCGATGCCGCAAATCACCGACGGCACGAAAAACATACGGCATATTCTACCCCCTCTAGTTTTTACAACCGTAACAGCAATCCGGTGAAAAGGAAAGGTGGTAGAGACTAATCCGCCGGGACGGGCGGAGCGGCGACAGTCCTGCCGGGCTTTGGTTTGCGCAGGATGAGCAGGAGGGGTGCCGCCGCAAGCGCCACCCACATCATCAGCAGAAAATCATTGTTGTAGGCGATGAAATAGGCTTGGCGCGTCACTTCGGCATTGAGCGCGGCCGCGCCGTGGGGCGTCGAAGGCATCCAAATGTGCGGCCAGACCCACGGCCGGTATTGCGTGACATGCTGCGCCAGGCTCGCATGATTGATCTGGGCATAGCGGCTGAGCAGCGCCGTCACGATTGAGATGCCAATCGACGAGCCGATATTGCGCAGGAGCGAGAAAAGCGCTGCCGCCTCGGTGCGTAGCGCCGGCGCGAGCGTCGCGAAGGCGACGGTGCCGAGCGGCACGAAGACGAAGCCCAGGCCAATGCCCTGGACCACGCCCGTCGAGACGACGCTCGTGTTGGAAATGTCGGGACCAAAGCGCGACATCTGATAGAGTGAAAAGGCGATGAAGGCGAAACCCGCCATCATCAGATAGCGGGCGTCCACACGCTGGACCAGTCGCCCCACGATAATCATAGCGGCCATGGTGCCAATGCCGCGCGGCGCGAGCAGGAAACCCGTGGTCACTACCGGATAGGACAACAAATCTTGCAGATAAGGCGGCAAGAGCGCCACGGTCGCAAGCAGGATGATGCCGACCACAAACATCACCGACGACCCGGCCACGAAATTGCGATCCTGGAACAGAGCGGGGGTCAAAAAGGGCTTGGGGTGAGTCAACATATGGACGAGGAACATATAGAAGCCGAGCCCGGCAATGATCGCCTCGACGATAATCTCCGCCGAGCCGAACCAATCTTTTTGTTCGCCGCGGTCAAGCATCATCTGCAGCCCGCCGATCGCCAAGCCGAGCATGGCAAAACCGAACACATCGAAGCGGAGCTTGCGATTGCGAAGCGTTTCATGGACATAAAAGAGCACGCCGGCGAAGGCCAATACCCCGAAGGGCAGATTGATGTAGAAAACCCATCGCCAGTTGAAATTTTCGGTCAGATACCCGCCCAGCGTCGGACCGAGAATCGGTCCGACCATGACGCCGATGCCCCACATCGCCAGCGCGGTGCCATGCTTCTCGCGCGGGTAGGTGTCGAGCAGGATCGCCTGCGACAGGGGAACGAGGGCTGCGCCGAAAATGCCCTGCAGCAGGCGGAACAGCACCATCTGCCCGAGGCTGGTGGCGATACCGCACAACATCGAGGCCAGGGTGAAGAAGGCAATTGCGTAGAGGAATAGCCTCTTGCGACCGTATTTGGCCGCGATGAAGCCGGTGAGCGGCGTCGCGATCGCGGCGGCGACGATATAGGAAGTCAGCACCCAGGTGATCTGGTCTTGCGTCGCGGCCAGCGAACCCTGCATGTGGGGCAGCGCGACATTGGCAATGGTGGTGTCGAGCGCCTGCATGATGGTGGCGAGCATCACCGAGAAGGAAATGAGGAGCGGGTGGGACTCCCGAGCGGGGGCCGGACTGGTGGAGGCGTCAGCCATTGCCGAGACCGACGAGGCGGAGCAAGCCCCGCCATATTCCGCCCAGGCCGCGTGCATGGCCGGTATCGATGGAGACGCTCGTGCTCAGCCCGGCGCGCAGCGCGATATCGGCGGGCGGGTTGAGAACGGTCAAGCGCACCGGTACGCGCTGGACGATCTTGACCCAATTGCCGGTGGCGTTCTGCGGCGGCAACAGGGCGAATTCAGCCCCGGTCCCTGCTCCAACGCTGGCGACCGTCGCGTCGAGCGTTTGATGGGCGTAGGTATCGACGATCACGCGCGCGTGCTGCCCTGGCCGGACGCCGGTAAGATCGGTTTCCTTGAGATTGGCCTCGATCCACGGATGATCGCTATCCACCAGGGCGAACAGCGCCTGCCCCTGGGTCACATAGGTTCCCACGCGGACCTGATCGGTCTGGCTCACCGTTCCGTCGAACGGGGCGTAGATCTTGGTGCGGGCGAGGTTGAGCTCGGCCTGATCGAGCTTCGCTCGCGCCGCGCGGTAGCGGACATGGTCTTCCGGCGCAACATTGGGGTCGCCGCCCAGATCGGCGAGCGTCTTGGAAATGTCCTGGCGAATACTCGAGGCTCGGCTTTGCGCGACATCGAGTTGATTGCGCGCTTGCTCGTACTCCTCGGTGGCGATGATCTTGCTCGCTACCAGCTTGGAGCGACGGTTATATTCATTCTGCATCATGCCTACGGTGGATTCGGCCCCCCGGAGATCTGCCTCGCGCTGCTGGTAGCCGGCCTTGAGGGCAACGATGGCATTGCGGGTATCCTCGAGATCGGCGCGCGCTTGGTTGACGGCGAGCATATAATCGCGCGGATCGAGCTCCAGCAACAATTCGCCCGCCCGAACATGTTGATTTTCCTTGATGTGGACCGCGACGATCCGCGCCGAAATGTCGGCGCTAACCGACAGGCGGTAGGCGTGGACATAGGCGTCGTCGGTTTCCGCATAGCGGCCGCCGGTCGCGTAGTAGTATAGCGCAAGCCCAAGCACGAGGAGCGGCCCCGCTACAAGCAGGATCACACGGAGCCGGCGTTTCTTTGTCGCGGGCCTCTGCAGGGCCAGGCTTTCCTGACGCGTCAGGTCATCCATTTTTCTTCGGTCCTTTAGGTTCGAGCGCGGTGAGGTTTTCCCGGATCTTCTTGAGGATTTTCATGAGTTCGTCTCGTTTAACAAGATCAATGCCTGCGAGTGCCACTGCCCGCGTGTCCTGTCCAAAAGCGCGCATCTTGGCGAGGATCGGGTGAGATGCCGGGCGAAGATAGAGGCGATAGCAGCGCCGGTCGGTGGGATCGCTCCGCCGTTCGACCCAGCCAGCATGCTCGAGCTTGTCGATCTGGCGCGCGAGGGTGATCGGCTGGACTTCCAATATATCGGCGAGTTCGGCTTGGCTGCTGCCTTCCGCTTTGGAGAGATGAAACAGCACCGACCATTGGGCGCGAGTTAGCCCGAGCACCTTGGCGCGCCGCTCGAAGTCGCGGCGCAGCAGGCGCGCCGTATCGTGCAGCAGGAAGCCGAAGGAGACTTCCTCGACGTGGGTACTTGGTCTGAAAACACCGTCTTTGGGCATGCCATATAATAAGCATGCTTATAATATCTTAGGTATGCTTTTTTAGCATACCGGGTCTACCTACTCCGGTTTAACCGACGGCTGCGAGCGGGGCCTTCATGTCGCCACCAGGGATCAGATGCCGCCATTCCCCAAGATGATCGCCGAGTCCGATGGCTTCCAGATAGGCCTGGTTGAGCGTGGCGGAAGAATTGGAACAGCCGTGGCTGCCGCCTAGCATACTTTCGGCCACATGCACCACGGTGACCGGGTCGATGGCGGCTCCCTCGGCTTCCTCGGGACAGTGATGATAAGCAAGCGCTATGACGCTGGCGTTATTGAACCCCCAATAATGGAGAAGATAGGCGCCGAGTTGCGCATGAGACGCACCGAAGACCGCGCGCTCTTTCTCTTCCAAGCTGGAAGCGCTGTTCGTCAAGTCGGCATATTGATCGGGATAGTTCGCCGCCAATACCAGGACGCCGATGGAGGCGAGCAGGCCCGAGCAATACGCATCGACCATGGTCATTGGATCGGCACCTTCATGCTTCATAAGCGCCTCGGCCATTGCCGCGACGTGGCGGCTCCATATCGCCACCGAGGCACTTTGATTAAAGCTCGCGCCGTATTGGTTGGTTAGAGAAGCGCCGAGCATGTCGGCTTTGAGACGGTTTAGTGTCGCGGTGGGCAATTCGTCGCGAGGATAGCTTGCCGATGCGTGGCGGTCTACGATCGCGGCAATGATTTCCATGCTGGCATCGGGAATTTCTATGTCTTTGAGCAGGGCTTGGCAGGCTTCCGAGAGGCGCGGCGGATTGCTGAGTTTTCCGACCAAATTCCTCAACGGGGGTGCAGTGATCAGGGCATGCAGTTTCAGCGCGCGGTCGATCGAGGCGCTGATGGTGGCGCTGTCGCAGGGTTTCATTAGATATTGGTGCGCCGCGCCCACGCAACGGTACACATTCTCCTGCTCGTAATATCCGGAAAGAACGATGCGCATCGTATCGGGATGGCGGTGCTTGACCTCAAAGAGCAGCTCGGCACCCGTCATCTGCGGCATGCGCATATCGGTTACCACGACGTCGAAGGGTGCGGTCTCCATGAGGGTGAGGGCTTCCGCGCCCGACCCCGCGAAATGCATGTCCCAACGGTCGCGCTTGGGCCGCAGCATCCGACGGATTCCATCGAGAATCTGCGGTTGATCGTCAACGAAGAGAATACGGTTCAACATGATCACGCCTTCTTAGCGATCGGCAGGCGAATCGTGAAACAGGTTCCCTTGCCGGTCTCGGTTGTAAAGGTAAGACTGCCGCCATGCTTGCGCGTGACGATATCATGGGAGAACGTCAGGCCTTGACCGGTGCCCTGGCCCACATCCTTTGTGGTAAAAAATGGATCGAAAATCCGCTCGCGGATTTCCACCGGAATGCCGGTGCCGGTATCTTCGATATCGATCTCGACGGAATCCTGGTTCGCATGCGTCCTGATGGTGATCGTGCCGGGTCCACGCTGGGCCAGCTTGATCGCGTGGGCAGCATTGACAATAACGTTGAGAAAGACCTGCCCGAGCTCACCCGCCATGCCCAATGGGCGAGGCAGGTCTGGGGCGAGCCCATACTTGATCTCGGCAACCTCACGCCACTCACTGCGGCTGACGGTTACGGAATTTTCGAGAATATGATTGATGTCCACCGGGCCCTTGATCACCGTGGATGGATGGGAAAACTCTTTCATGGCGGAGACGATCGAGCTGACTTGCACGATGCCGGCCAGCGACTCGCTGGTCGCGCGCGGGGTCTCCTCGAGATAATAATCAAGATCGATCTCGGCTATCGCCCCGGCTAATTCACGCTGCTCCTCTTGCAGAATACCTTGGGTTTCCGCAGCCTGGGCAAGGCTTCGGTAAGCGTCGATCAGCCGGCGCAGCGAATGGTTGGCTTCATCGAGAAAGCGAAGATTATCGCCGATATATTGAATCGGCGTATTGATCTCATGCGCGATGCCACCTGCAAGCTGGCCTATCGCTTCCAATTTCTGATGCTGCCGCAATTCCTTCTCGGCGGCGTCTTTTTGCTCCTCGGCGTGGCGCCGCCGGAATTCGAGAGAGACCCAATCGGCAATCACGCGAAGGAATTCCCTATGGCCCTGGGGCGCGGCATCAGGTTGATCGTGAAAGGCAAAGATGTGACCGAGCGGTGTGCCATCGATGCCGAAGACGACCGTTCCTTGATAGGCTTTGATTTTCATGTCGACGAACATCTTGTCTTCAGGAAAGAGCATGTCGGTATCGGTAGGATAGAAACAGAACCCCACTTGCTCGAGCACCTGATCGCAAGGCGTTCCATGCAGCATGTAGCTGAACGGTTCGTCGATGCGGTCGATATTCCAATAGGCCTCGAGTTGAACGCCCTTATGGTTCTTTGTGAAGCGGCCGATGCCGGCCCATTTATAGCCCAGTCCGGTCGCCAGCGCCTCGACGGCGGCTTCCAGAAAGTGCGGGCTAATAGATCCTTTTTCCAAGAGCACGGCAAAAGCGCGATCGCGCCGGCGTACTTCGGTAACGTCAGTGCGTAGGTTGATCAGCTTGCCATTGGGAGTCTTGTGTTCGCGAACCTGGACAAGCCGACCGGAATTACGCTCGGGATCGAGGGTATCATAGCGCGTGTTGGAGGCGAGAAGCTGTTTCTCATTGTCGAAAACCGCCACGCCTTCTGTCAACGCCTCCAGAACCTCGCCGATGTTCAGATTGGCCTTTTGCGCACTCATTGTCATGCTCCGTGTCACGGGAGCCATCATGGCGTGTCTTTGTTAAAGTGCCGCTAAGAATCGCTTGAATCTGGACTGGAAGTCGGTCCCGCTCGGGTCCTTAGCGCGGGTTCTCCGCGATCAGGCCGGGATGCGCAAGCGTAGTACGGAGGCGGTCGAGCGCCGCAGTTTCGCGCTGAAAATCCTTCAGCTCCTTGCCGGTCAGGCGGTCACCCGCCGCGACCTTAATGCTCTGCGGGTTAACCTGGGTTCCTGAAATGCGCACCTCGTAATGGAGATGAGGGCCGGTGGCCTCGCCCGTTGCGCCGACATAGGCGATGACTTGCCCCTGCTTGACCCGCATGCCTCTTTTCACGCCTGCGGCAAAACGCTGGATATGGCCATAGGCGGTTTCGTACTGCCCGGTATGCCGGATCAGGATGAAATTGCCAAAGCCGCGCTGCTGGCCAACGAATTCCAGGGTGCCATCGCCCGCGGCATAAATCGGCGTCCCGGTTGGAGCGGCAAAATCGGTTCCCTTGTGGAGCTTGGTATAGCCGAGGATCGGATGCAGACGCATGCCAAAGCCCGAGGAGATGCGCGCGCCATCGACCGGTGTGCGCAGCAGCGATTTTTTCACGCTCTCGCCGGAGGGTGTATAATAGGAATCGGTCTTGTCGAAGAAATAGAGGGGGATTTCCCGGCCGGAGAGATTGAGCGCCGCATAGAGCAGGCGTCCCGTCTTGGCGAGGCGGCCCTCTTTGTCTTCCAGCCGTTCGTAGACCACATCAAAAGAATCGCCCGGCTGGACTTCTCGTTGAAAATCGACATCGTAGGAAAAAGTGCGGATCAGTTCGTTGGCGACGGGCATGGGGAGTCCCGCTTCACGCGCCGCACCGAACAGGCTCGACCTAATCGTGCCGGTGGTGCGGCTCAGGCGCGAGGTGAGGGGCACCGCGACTTTGCTGGCGACGAAGCTCCCTGTCCCGGTCCGGGTCAAGGTAATGGCCTGGGTCGCGGAAGATTTGATTTTGAGCGCGGTGACGGCGGCGCCGGGCTTGTCCCGCTTCACCGTAATTTCCTGGCCAATCTTCAATGCCTTGGGACTGTAGAGATCGCTCAGGGCGCCGATGGCGTTTTGAGCCTCGTCCTGGGTCAGACCGCTATCGCGAAGCAGGGACATCAGCGTATCGCCTGAGCGAACCGCGACGGTCTGGTTATTGTCCCTCTGCGGCGTCCGCGGGGCCAGGGGGTGGAACGCTGCAGGCGAGGCCGGCCAGGCGGCCAGATTCAGCTTGAGCGTGTCGGATATCATCGCCGCGGACGAGGGGGCTACGGGTAAAAAGGCGGTGGGCCGCGGCGCCTCATCTGCTTTGGCGTGAGGAGTCAGAGCGGGCCGATGCGCATTCAGCGCTCCAATGCCGCCCAAGGCTGCAAAACCGAGACCGGCTAAAAACAAACAATCCCAAAACGCCGCAAGGCGGGCTTTTCCTGCTTTTGTTTTCTTATGCACTCTTTCCCCTTACTGTGCGGTTCCCCCCGCAAGCTCGCCGTGCCGCTTTCGCATGGCGACGCGCGCGCTGTCAAGCCATTCCCCCTTAAGGGCTATCTTCTTAACAAAAGATTACCGCCAGGTTGCATCCCCAACGAGCGACGCATCTTGACCTTTTCGGGTCCCCTAAAGGCTAGATGGGTATCTCGACATAGAGTACTGCGCTTCGATTGATACGCGCCGGCTACGAGTCTCGCGGTCTCGCGCACCGCACCGCGAGAGCACGATCGATGTTGATGCCGGCGGCGGTATCTCCGCCCTACGTATCATGTGCTCATGCCTATGATTCGCCGAAATCTTCTCTAGAATCATGATTTGTCTTCGCGGTGCGAATCCGCATCTGCAGATCCCTGAAGAGATGCCGCTCTCGTCATGCCGCGGTAATGCCTGTTCCGTCTAGATTTCCGTCGAAGACAACCAGCAAGCGCAGGTTAAGCAATGCGGCGTCGGGCGGCTAACAAAGAAGTCGGCGATCGCGGCCGGAGAGGCTGCTAGGTTGGTGGCGCCACTTTGGTGTTGACACGCCTTGGGCGAATCACTATAAGCCCCAACCACTGAAGCTTCGCCGGCAACCACCGGTCGCCGGAGTGGGGCTTTTTTGCTGTTTGACAAGTAGGTAAGATGGAAGGGATACGCGGGTGGCGGAAGCTGACGCGTATCTTGACTGCCATGTTTGGTATGGGGTCTTGCGCGAGCGAGGCCTTTGACTGGACGTGGTGGGCCCGCTCTTAGGAGCGGGTGTTACGTGTTTGTGCAGGACCTTTCGCTGGGCTTTGGCCTGGTGGAAGTTTCTCTGGTTAGCGCTGGGCTGTCTGGGTTTTCCCGGAAGGTTTGGCGCGGTTAACCTGAGAGTTTGATCCTGGCTCAGAACGAACGCTGGCGGCATGCCTAACACATGCAAGTCGAACGGGATCCAGGCTTCGGTCTGGTGAGAGTGGCGGACGGGTGAGGA
>DATAGZ010000004.1:0-77909 GCA_036263455.1 Dongiaceae bacterium | reverse complement strand
GCGAAGGTCCTTCGACGGTCAGATCGGTCACCTTGTGGATCGGCACCAGGCGGCGGAGCTGGTTCTTGATCTGCTCGATGATCATCGGCGTGCCGGAAGTGACGACGGTGATCCGCGACAGATGCTTCGACGCGTCGGTCTCCGCGACGGTCAAGCTCTCGATGTTGTAGCCGCGGCCGGAAAAGAGGCCGATGACCCGGGCGAGCACACCCGCCTCGTTGTCCACCAGCACCGATATCGTGTGGCGTTCCGTTCCGTCGTCCTTGCTCACGGTCGAAAACTCCGTCCCGCTTTTTGCGCTGCTGCGTTCCGACATGACTACACCAGCACCATGCCTTCTTCCGAGATCGGCTTCGCGGTCTGATCTTCCGGCCCCAGCAGCATCTCGTTGTGCGCCGCGCCGGACGGGATCATCGGGAAGCAGTTCTCGCGCTCATCGACCGCAACGTCGACGATGACCGGACCCGGAGTCGCCAGCATCTTGGCAATCGCGTTGTCGAGGTCGCCGGTCTTCTCGACCCGCAGGCCGGTGGCACCGAACGCATCGGCAAGCTTCACGAAATCCGGCAGTGCGTCGCTGTAGCTTTCGGAGTAGCGGCCGCCATGCAGCAGTTCCTGCCACTGTCGCACCATGCCCATCCACTTGTTGTTGAGGATGAAGATCTTCACCGGCAGGCGGTACTGCACGACGGTGGACATCTCCTGGATGTTCATCATGATCGAGGCCTCGCCGGCGACGTCGATCACCAGCGATTCCGGATGCGCCACCTGCACGCCATAGGCGGCCGGCAGGCCGTAGCCCATGGTGCCGAGGCCGCCGGAGGTCATCCAGCGGTTCGGCTGCTCGAACTTCAGGAACTGGGCCGCCCACATCTGATGCTGGCCGACTTCGGTCGTGATATAGAAGTCCTTGTCCTTGATCGCGGCGTAGAGGCGCTGCAGCGCGTATTGCGGCTTGATCACCTGATCGGACGGCCGGTACTTCAGGCAATCGCGGGCGCGCCATTTGTTGATCTGGTCCCACCAGGCGGCGAGCGCCTTGGCGTCCGGCTTGATCTGCCGGGCTTTCCAGATCCGCACCATCTCCTCGACGACGTGACCCACATCGCCGACCACCGGGATATCGACCCGGATGTTCTTATTGATCGAGGAAGGATCGATATCGACATGGATCTTCTTCGAGCCCGGCGAGAAGGCGGTGAGCTTGCCGGTCACGCGGTCGTCGAACCGCGCGCCGATGTTGATCATGACGTCGCAGTCATGCATGGCGAGATTGCTCTCGTACATGCCGTGCATCCCCACCATGCCAAGCGACAGCGGATCGGAGCCCGGGAAGGCGCCGAGGCCCATCAGCGTCTGCGTGCAGGGGAAGCCGGTCATGCGGATGAACTCGGTCAGCAGCGCGCAGGCTTGCGGACCGGAATTGACGCAGCCGCCGCCGATATAGAACAACGGGCGCTTGGCATGCGCCATTGCCTCGATCGCCTTCTCGACTTGCGCGCGGTCCGGGCGGACCTGCGGGTTGTAGCTGCGGTGCTTCTGGCCGGCGTGATTCACATACTCGTACTTCGCCTGCTGCACGTCCTTCGGCAGGTCGATCACCACCGGGCCGGGACGGCCGCTCTTGGCGACGTGGAAGGCCTCGTGGACCTTGCGCGACAGCTCCTCGATCGATTTCACGAGGTAATTGTGCTTGGTGCAGGGCCGCGTGATGCCGGTCGTATCCGCCTCCTGGAAGGCGTCATTACCGATCAGATGGGTTGGCACCTGACCGGTCAAGCAGACGAGCGGGATCGAATCCATCAAGGCATCGGTGAGCCCAGTTACCGCATTAGTGGCCCCGGGACCCGACGTGACGAGCACCACCCCGACCTTGCCGGTCGAACGCGCGTAGCCTTCCGCAGCATGCACCGCCGCCTGCTCATGGCGGACCAAGATGTGACGGATGTGGTTCTGCTTAAAAAGCGCATCGTAGAGAGGCAAGACGGCTCCGCCAGGATAGCCAAAGATCGTATCCACGTTCTGGTCACGAAGAGCGCGAAGAATTATTTCCGCACCTGTGATATCTTGCCCTGCTCCGTCCATCGCTTTATCCTGCATTGCAGCGAGAAACTAATCGGCTTCTCATTCTCGGTCAACCAGGAAGTTATTTGTTTTTTGCTCGATACCCGGCCAATACTTTTCTATTAAATCCATATAGAGCGGATCTATTGGAATAAAATTACAATTTGGTAATTGGTGCCGAAACCAGGTGCATTGTCGTTTCGCATAATTTCTGGTCAGTTGTTGCGCCGCAGCAATAGCGGCTCCCCTACTGAGGAGCCCGCGCCGCCAATCGCGCAGCTGGCGCAGCCCGAGCGTCTTGAAGCCGGGCTTGGTCCAATCCTCTTCTTCAGGGTAGCGCGCGGCAATCCGGTCGACCTCCTCGACCGCCCCGCTTTCCATCATGGCGATAAACCGTCGGTCGCAAGCCGCGTAGAGTGACGGCCGTTCTGGCCACAGGACAAAGATCAAGGGATTAAAGGCCGGTCGTGCCTCGGGCACCTGGCGATGCCAATAGCCCATTGGTAGACCCGTGGCGCGATGAACGCTCCAGGCGCGAATGATGCGCTGCCGGTCACCTGGGGCGATCTTCTTGGCACTTTCAGGGTCGCATTTTCTCAGATCGGCATAGAGGGCCTCGAGCCCTTGCTCTTGGGCGATTCGGTTGGCCTCGTCGAGATATGCAGGGTCGCTTTCCGGCACCAGCGAAAGACCCTCGAGCAGAATGCGCAGATAAAAACCGGTGCCACCAGTGACGATCGCCAGATTCGCGGACGCGATATGAGACTGGGCTTCGGCCGCCCATTGCGGTCCCGACCATGGCGCGTTCAAGGCGCGAAGGCCGTAGAGACGATGTGGGATGGCCGCCTGATCGGCAAGCGAGGGCTGGGCGGAGAGGATCGGCTGCTCGCAATAGATCTGCATGGCGTCGGCATTGATGATCGTGCCACCGAATCGCCGGGCCAGCATCATGGCGAGAATGGACTTGCCGCTCGCGGTCGGACCGGCCACGACGATGAGCTTCTTGCCTTTGCGGATAGGCTCACCCATCATGCACGCGATGGATTCCGTGGTTACTGTTATCGCCCATATGCTCTCGGAAGAGTTCTTGGGCGAACTCATCGCAAAACTCAAGCACGAAGGCGCGCGCGCGACTGAGCTTGTCTGGCTTGCGCCGGCGCACGCCGCCGATATTCTTCTCACGGGCATGGCGCCCAGCCAGGCGCAGCAACTCACTCGTGCCGCCATCGGCACGTTGCCTATCGATTTCCATGCGCAATACCCTGCCCATCGACGCAAGCGAATCCTGGTGGCCGACATGGATTCCACCATGATCACCAGCGAGACCATGGACGATCTCGCCAGCGCCTCACCCTTTCAAGCCGAGATCGATGCCATCACCAACCAATCGGTGAAGGGGGAGATCGATTTTGCCGAGGGCTTGCGCCAGCGTGTCCGCCTCCTCGAAGGGATGGATGGGACCGTGTTCAACCGCGTGCGCGCGGCAATCACGTTATCGCCCGGATCGAAAGCCCTCGTGGCTACTATGCGAGCCCATGGCGCATATACGGCGCTTGTCAGCGGTGGATTCACGTACTTTGCCCAAGAAGTGGCGCGCGCGCTTGGCTTCGACGAGGTACAGGCCAATGATCTGCCAGTTATAGACGGCAGGGCGGCGGGAAGCCTGTCAGGGCCTATTCTAGACGCCCCAGCCAAGGCTTTCCACCTCGCGCGCATTGCCGCGGAACATGGCCTCACCCCAAACGATGCCGCCGCTATCGGCGATGGATCCAACGATATTCCCCTGCTGCTGCACGCCGGGCTCGGCTGCGCCTATCGCGGCAAGCCACTCGTCCGGCAGGCCATCGTGTGCCAGCTCAATTATGCAGATCTTACCGGGCTGCTTTATTATCAAGGTTACCGCCATGACGAATTCGTGCAGGCGAAGGCCGAGAACATTCCCAACCAAAAGCTCCTTCATTCTTCATAGTAGCTTGAGCACCGCCGGAACGGCGAATGCCGTCCCGCGAAGGAAATCGCCTGAACTCATGCAGGCGCAGCCTGATGGGACTAGGCCGTCATTCGGGTCTTGACCATATTGGCGGCGAGCTGTCTGCCAAAATCCCAGACCGCGCCCGGGACGCGATGCGTGTCCGCAATCGCCGCAGAGAAACTATCGGTAATCCACTTCTCGTCCGTCTCGTCGATGACCAGGCTGGGCAAGAGCTTGATGACCGTACTGTCATTGCCCGCGACCTGCACGAGAATCTTGTGATGCTTGAAAAGCGGAACGATCACGAGCTGGCAGAACAGCCCTCGTCCTGCTTTCTCGAGAAGATCCCATGCTGCCCGCAGCATGAATTTTTCGGGCCGGCCGAATTCGATCCCGATCATCAGGCCGAGCCCGCGCACGTCCTTGACCAGTTCCATTCCCTGGGTGGCCTGACGCAAGCCGGCCAGCAGCCGTTCCCCCGCCTGGGCGGTTTTGGAGACGATATTTTCCTCATCCATCACCCGCAGGGTGGCGAGCCCGGCCGCCATCGCCAACTCGTTCTTCCCGAAGGTCGAGCCGTGGACCATCGCCTTGTCCATTCGATCGAAGGTCTTGGCAAAGATCCATTTCTTCATGGCCACCGCACCCACCGGCACGAAGCCACCGGAGAGCGATTTGGCAAGCAGGATCATGTCCGGCTCGATGCCCCAATGTTCTATGGCGAGGAATTTTCCGGTACGGCCGAGGCCGGTTTGCACCTCATCGGCGATCAGCAGCGCGCCGTATTTCTTGCAAAGCTGGGCGGCACCCGCCACGAACTCGGCCGAGGGGATGTTGACGCCTTTGCCCTGCACCGGCTCGAATATGAAAGCCGCCACGTCACCTTCGCGCAGAGCGGCTTCGAGCGCAAACAGATCATTGAACGGCAGTTCCTTGGTGGCGGGGAGCAGCGGCTCGAAGCCCTTGCGGAAAATCGCATCGCCATTGAGCGAGAGCGCGCCATAGGTGAGACCGTGAAAGGCGTGCGACCAATGGAGGATCGTCGGTTTCCCGGTCGCCGCGCGCGCAAATTTGATGGCGCTTTCGACGGCTTCGGCCCCCGAATTGCAGAAAAAGATCTTTTCCATGGCGGGCATACGGCGCAAGAGCTCGCGTCCGAGCAGGCCGGCCGAGTGCGACACATCCATCTGGACCAGGCCCGGCAGTTCGCTATGCAGCGCATCGGCAAGGGCGGCGATGATCTTGGGGTGATTCCGGCCGAGCGCGAAGACGCCGAACCCGCTCAGCAAGTCGAGATATTTATCGCCCTTGGCGTCATAGAGGTGCGGCCCCGAACCGCGCTGGAAATCCACGTCGAATCCGATGGTGCGCAAGACCCGCACCATTTGGTGATTGAGGTATTGCTCATGCAGGTCATATTTGCTCGTGGCGGCGCTTGCCCGTTCCATGGGACCTCCTCGCGCGGGCGAGCTTAGCGGGGTTGGTGCAGTGGCGCAACTGGAGTGGCGCCTATTGCTGTTTCTTGATTCTCACCGCAACCCAATTGAACGTGCCGGAGCGGTTTACCAGTAAGGTAACTACTCTGAACCCGTTATCGTCGGCTTCCTGGACCCGCTTCTCGATATCGGCGGGCGCCGCGACGGGATGCTGATCGACCTCGACAATCACGTCATCCTTTTGGAGGCCTTTCTCGGCCGCGGGGCCGCTGTCATCGACCCCAACGACCAATACACCGTCGAGATCCTTAGCCAGACCCAACTGCTGTTTCTTGGCATCGGTGAGGCGGTCGACTTTAAGGCCGAGGCTGCCCAGCGTTACGCTACCCGTTTTCTTTTCCGGAGCCACCTTACCATTGCCCGGCTGGGTGGCTTTCTCGGCCGTTTCCGTCAACTCGCCGAGTTGCACGTCGACCGTCTTGGTTTGGCCCTTGCGGAATACCATGACGGGCACGCGCGCGCCAATGGGTGCTTCCGCCACGAGGCGGGGGAGAATTCGCATTTCAGGCACCGGCTTGCCGTTGAATTGCAGAATCACGTCGCCCTGTTTGATGCCGGCGCGGTCGGCTGGGCCACCTTCGGTTACATTGGCGATCAAGGCACCTTCAGCATTGGGAAGATGCATCCCTTCCGCCAGTTCGGGCGTTACCTGCTGCAACGCCACGCCGAGTAGGGCGCGCCGCACGCTGCCGCGCTCTTTAAGCTGCTCGATCACCGGCCGGGCGAGGGTGGAAGAAATTGCAAAGCCGATGCCAATCGATCCTCCGGAAGGTGAAAAGATGATGGTATTGATCCCGACCACCTCACCATCGGTATTGAACATCGGCCCGCCCGAATTGCCCCGGTTGATCGATGCGTCGGTCTGGATGAAATCGTCATACTGGCCGACCTGGATATCGCGCGAGCGCGCCGAGACGATACCGGCAGTCACCGTGCCGCCCAAGCCGAACGGGTTGCCGATCGCCAGCACCCAATCGCCGACGCGCAGGTGATCCGCATCGCCCCACTTGGCCGCTGGCAGCTTTTCCTTCGTATCGACCTTGAGCAGCGCCAAGTCGGTCTTCTCGTCCTTACCGACCAGCCGCGCTTTTAGCTCCTTGTTATCATGGGTCGTGACGGTGATTTCCTCGGCATTCTCGATGACGTGCACATTGGTCACGATATAGCCGTCGGGATCGATGATGAAACCCGAGCCGAGCGAAGTCATCTTGCGGGTTCGCGGCGCGGGACCCTCGCCTTCGTCGTTGTTCTGGCCTTGCTGGCGGTCCAGGAAATCGCGGAAGAGCTGCTCGAGATTGTCGGCCTGCGGGCTTTCGACCTTCTGGGTAGTCGAGACATTGACCACCACTGGCAGAACGGAAGCGGCAAGATCGGCAAAGGATTCTGGCGCGGGGCGCGCCATCGCGGATACCGACGCCAACAGGAACACCAGGGCACATGAAACGAGACGCATATCCTTCTCCATTCTGAGCAATAACAACTAGGGACGGTCGGTGGAGCGGAAGTAGTGAAAGAAATCTCCGGACGAGGGACCGACGATGATGGTTTTGTCACCAGGCAGGCTTTCCCGCATGGCCTGCAAAGAACGATAAAAATCAAAGAAATCGGTATCCTGACCGTAGGCATCGTTATAGACCTGCGCGGCTAGCGCGTCGCCCTCGCCACGGAGAATTTCGGCCTGCTTGCGGGCTTCGGCCAAGATGACGACGCGCTGCTTGTCGGCCTCGGCGCGGCGGGTGCGGGCCTCGGCTTCGCCTTCCGCGCGGAATCTTTTTGCCTCTTGGCCGCGCTGAGTGCTCATGCGGGAGAAGATCGCTTCGGAATTGGTGGTAGGAAGATCGACGCGCTTAAGGCGTACATCGAGAAGCTCGATTCCATACGGGGCCGCGACCGATGCTTTGAGCTGAGCCGTGATGTCCCGCATCAAATTGTCGCGCTCGGCCGTCAGGATTTGGCCCATCTGCACATTGCCGATCACCCTTCTGAGACTCGCCCCCAGCACACCGCGGATTTGACTCTCCGCATTCGCTTCATTCTGGCCGACGCGATAAAATGTCAGCGGATCGGTGATGCGATATTGAACGTAGGCGGAAATGACCACCTGCTTCTGATCAAGCGTCGGCAGTTCGACGGCGGGAGCATCGAAATTCAATACGCGCCGGTCAAGCCGGACGACATTTTGCACGAAGGGGATTTTTTCGTGCAGGCCCGGCGTGGTCACGACGCGGACCGGATCGCCGAATTGCAAGACAAGCGCCTGATCCGAAGGTTCGATCGTGAAAAATGTCGAAAGCGCCAGCAGAAAGACAACCGCCACGGCGACCAGGCCGGTGATTAGGTGCGTCGTTTTCATTGCTGCTGCTCATTCTGGCTGGCGGGAGCCGCTTTTTTGAAAAAATCGGCAAGCGGCAAAAGCGGCAGCGCCCCGCCCGGCCCATCGACAATCACCTTATTGGTGTCTTTATAGACTTGCTCCATGGTTTCGAGATAGAGCCGGCGCTTGGTAAGATCGGGATGCTGCCGGTATTGGGCATAGATCGCGAGGAAACGCTGCGTATCGCCTTGGGCGACCGCGAGCTTCTCCTGCCTATAGGCCTCCGCCTGCTTGATAAGTTGCGCTGCCTGACCCTCGGCGCCCTGGGTGATCTGGTTGAAATATGCCTGCGCCTCGTTGGCCATCCGCTCCTTGTCGGCGCGGGCAGCCTGCACGTCTCGGAAAGCTTCGATGACTTCCTGCGGCGGATCCACCTTTTGCATGCTGACCTGTTCGATCGCGATCCCCGCGTGGTAGGAATCGAGAATTTTCTGCGCGAGTTCCTGCGCGTTGGTTTCGATCTGGCCTCGGCCCTGCGTGCGCGCTAACTCGAACGTTGACTGGCCGATGATCTCGCGCATGGCGGCCTCCACGGCATTTCGCACCGAGCTCTCGGGGTCGCGGATCGCAAAGAGATAATCCCGCACGTCGCGGATCTTCCAAAGCACGACGAACTGAACGTCGATGATGTTTTCATCGCCCGTCAGCATGAGGCTTTCCTCGGTTTCGTCATGGGCCGCCGCCCCGGCCGATGCCGAGCGAAAACCGACTTCGACCCGGTAGCGAGCGGCGATGTCGGGGGTCATTACACGGCCGATGGGAGCCGGCCAATTCCAATTCAGGCCAGGGCCGGTGAGTTGTTGGATCTTGCCGAAAACCAACGCCACGCCCTGTTCGCCCGGGTTAACGCGATAGAAGCCGCTGCCCAGCCAGATCAACAGAAGGGCGGCGACAATCGCCACGATCACCTTGCGCCTTCCCTCTCCGCCTGAAAAAAACTGCTGAAGCTTTTCCGGGCCGCTGCCACGGCTGGGGCGTTGTTCGGGAGACGAACGCTCCCAGGGTGACTTCCGCCCGTCCCCGCTTCCGCTTCCCCATGGGCCCTGATTATTCCATGCCATCGATTATCCTAAATGCTATAAGACCATACTAGAAGGACTAGCGGGATATCGGAAGAGGCAGGTGAAATGTCAAGCTCCGTCGAGGCGGCCGAGACGCAGATCATGGCCGCGTTGGATCGTATCGCCGATCCGGAACAGCCGGGCAGCGTCGTCTCCCATCGGCGCATTCAGGGATTAATCGTCAAGGACGGGCATGTCAGCTGCGCGCTCAGTCTGCCGCCGGCTTTGGCGCGCGCCGGGGAGGGCCTGCGCCAGCAGGTCGAAAAAACCATCGCCTCGGTGCCAGGCGTGCTCTCGGCAACCGTCATTTTGACCAGCCATCGCGCGGCCGCGGGCGCCAGCCGGCCGCTTGCCCTGCCCGGAGTCTCCTTCATGATTGCGGTCGCATCCGGCAAAGGGGGCGTCGGCAAGTCAACCAGCGCGGTCAACCTTGCGCTCGGGCTTCAGACGCTCGGCCTCAAAGTCGGGTTAATGGACGCAGATATTTATGGACCGTCGCAACCCCGCCTCCTCGGACTCTCTGGAAAGCCGGAATCGCTCGATGGCAAAACCATCCTGCCGCTTCATAAATACGGTCTCTCGGTTATGTCGATGGGTTTCTTGATCGCCGAAGATACCCCGATGATCTGGCGGGGCCCGATGGTGATGAGCGCTATTCAGCAATTGCTGCGCGATGTGCAATGGGGGATGCTCGACGTGTTGGTGATCGATCTGCCGCCAGGCACGGGCGATGCCCAGCTGACACTTGCCCAGCAGGTCGCCCTGTCGGGCGCGGTCATCATCTCCACGCCGCAGGATATCGCTCTGATCGACGCAAAAAAAGGATTGGCCATGTTTCGCAAGGTTAATGTGCCCATTCTCGGCATCATTGAGAATATGAGCTATTTCCTCTGCCCGCACTGCGGCCACCGCAGCGATATCTTTTCCCACGGCGGCGCCCGAGCCGAGGCGGAGCGCGCCGGCGTTCCCTTCCTCGGCGATGTGCCGCTCGCCATGGAGATTCGAGAAACATCGGATAGCGGCGCACCCGTCGTCGTGAGCCAGCCGGACTCCGCCTATGCAACCGCCTATCGCACTATCGCGGCCCGGATATGGGACCAGTTGCAGACCAGCCATGTCGGGGCGCCGGCGATCGTCGTGGAATAGCCGTCGGTTTCATTTCCGCCCTATTTGAGGTATAGTTTATCGATGAGCAGCGACGAGCTTATCCGCGAAATTGCCGAGAACACCCGAATCATCGCCCTGGTCGGCGCCAGTCCCAACCCCGCACGCCCCAGCAATGACGTCATGCGCTTCTTGCAGAAGGCAGGATATCGAGTAATCCCGATCAACCCTGGCCATGCCAGCGAGGAGATCAATGGCGAGCAGGTCTATGCCCGCCTCGAAGACATCCCGCAAGACCTCACCGGCCGCGTCGATATGGTCGATATTTTCCGCAATTCGGCCGATGCAGCCGCCCCCACGGAGAGCGCGATCAAAATAGGCGCACGCTACGTGTGGATGCAGCTCGGCGTCATCAACTCTCAGGCCGCCTTGAAGGCCGAACAGGCGGGCCTTAAGGTCGTGATGAACCGCTGCCCTGCCATAGAATTTCCCCGGCTGGGCATCCGGCGTGTGCCTGTTTGAATTTTATATTTCTGCTGATCATTTATTAAATATCAATGAATTACACGAAGTATCTTGTGTGAATTCTAAGGAATTGTTATGGTTCGAAAAAAGGGGAAATCATGGCTCGAGCCGCTTCGCATCACATCGCTTCCACCCAGGTGACGACGGAACAAAGGAAATGGCTGAAGCGCGGCATGGCGCAGCCGGGCGGCAAATTGCCCCTCTTCGACGAATGGGGGCAACGGGTGAGCCCGGCCCTGGTTCGAAGCTGCATCGATCGAGGCTGGGCCGAGCCCTGGTTCACCAACCCTCTCAAGCCTGACTGGCTTGTCTGCAAATTAACCCCGACGGGGCGCGATCTTTTCCAGAAGGACTGATTTAGGCATTATGGGATCGTAGTTGCCTCTTACATAGCTTTCGTTAGGATGCGTCATCGAAAGAGGTGGATCCCATGAGGATATATTTGGTTGCCCTTCTCGCGGCGTTGAGCGCCTGCGTGGGTCCCCACTGGGACGTCACCGCCCAGCGGAGCTGTCGATACGCATTGGACGATCTCAGTACGGTCATACAAGCCCGTAACCGAGCCCTCCTCGCCTTGGCCGATGGACGAGCGACGAGTGATTCCACCATCGTCCCCGACTCCAAAGCGACGGAATTGCTGGGCGGCACCTATGACGGCGCCGATATCTTGCCCATCGGCGATTACGCCTCGGCCTTGGCGGTCAAGCGCGACCTGATCATCGAGCAATGCGTCGGCAAACATCCGTGAGAGCATGGGCGAGCATAGCGCTCTGCCTCTTGTCGCTGAGCGCACAGGCGGACCAGCGGCTACACCTCACACTGCGGGAAAAAAAAGATCTCTATACAATCTTTACAACCCATGTGCTGATACCGGAGCAGCGTGACGCGGCAATTGACGCCCGCGCGCCCTTGACGATCGATAAATGGCCAATGCCGATTACGGTGGCGATCGCAAGCGATAATAGTATGCAGGCCGCCCGGGCGGAACGCAAAATCCTGAAGCCGCTTTTGGCCCAGTTTTCCGCCGCAAGCGGAATACCAGTCGAGACCCTTACCGACAATCTGGATACAGATATCGTGGTGTTTCTGGATCGCAGATTAGCCCATGGCTTCGTTAATCGGGCCTTGACCGAGCCGGCCCAGGCGGTAGCAAATTATCTGCGAGCTGGCGCGGGCTGCGCGGCCCTGCCGAGCAAGGACGGCAGCGGGCACATCCGGTATTTGCTAGGCGTCGATCTGGAGGCCGATTGGAAACAGCAGCGTCATTGTCTCGGAAATGGTATCGCCAGCGCCCTCGGTCTGCACGGGAATATCGGTGGTGATCCCTCCTTCCGGCCCGGCGAAACCGGCGCCCTTGCCTTCGCGCGTGGCGCGCTTGTCTCGCTGGCCGCGCTCTACCAGCCCGAGATTCGCAACGGCATGACGCTCCCCGAGCTCAAACGCGCCCTGGGCGTTATCGGCAAGCGTCTGGTTCAATCGGCCCAATAATATCGCCCCTTTATTATTTCCCCTCTGCCTTGATGGGACCTGACCCCGGCAATCTTATCCTTCTGGGAGAGATGCCCGGCTCAAGGCCGGGCATGACGTAGGGAGAAGCCGGAGGTGCCGTAGTATCGTACAGTTATTCTTTATCATCTTGTGAGCCAGACCGGGCCTGTTCAACCCACTTTCCCTCTGGCGATTGCTGGTAATAGATGAGCGTGTGGCCCTGCTGGCCGTAAGCGCGCCAGCGCCGCCTGCTCTCTTCAAGAATCGTGGGATCGTTGCCATCGAATATTTCGCATATAGTCTTGAACGGCGTCATGTCGGAAGCGGCCGCGCCATCGGCAAGGATCGCGAGCTCCGCGCGATTGGGATTGCCTTCGGTCGCGATCACGATTGGCTGCGTTTCGGCACGACCTTCGTCGACGGTGGCATGCGGCAGGAAACTATCCGGACGGAACGTCCAGAGATAAGCATTGAGGGCTTGGGCGCGCTCCTGCGAACCTACCAGCACCACTGTACGCGTGCCGCGCTGATGGGCCCGCTCGAGAATGACCGGCAGCACGTCTTCCAAGCTCGCCCGCTGCAGATGATAGAAGCGAACCTCGCTCACGCTTCTTCAAAATTATCGGCAATGAACCGGTCGAGCAGCCGGACGCCAAAGCCGGTCGCGCCCAATGTCGAGGTCGGGCGATCCTGCTTGGTCCAGGTTACCCCAGCAATATCGAGATGCGCCCACGCCACGCCTTTCTTAACGAAGCGCGCGAGGAATTGCGCCGCGGTGATGGCGCCACCCCATCGTCCACCGCCGATATTCTTGACGTCTGCCGCCGGGGAATCGATCAGCTTGTCATAGGCGGGCCCCATGGGCATGCGCCACAATTTCTCCCCTGTCGCTTGGCCAGCGCTGCTCAATTGCGCAGCAAGTGTCTCGTCATTGGCAAAGAGGCCCGCGTGCTCATAACCCAGCGCCACGATGATCGCCCCCGTCAGCGTCGCCAGATCCACGATCAGGCGCGGCTGGTAATTCTCCTGTGCGTACCAAAGCGCGTCCGCCAGTACCAGCCGACCCTCGGCATCGGTGTTTAAAACTTCGATGGTTTGGCCCGACATGGACGTGACGATGTCACCCGGACGCTGCGCCGAACCCGAGGGCATGTTCTCGACCAAGCCCAAGATCCCCACGGCATTCACCGGAGCGTTGCGAAGCGCCAAGGCTCGCATGAGCCCCGCAACCACGCCGGCCCCAGCCATGTCCCATTTCATGTCTTCCATGGATTCTGCCGGCTTGATGGAAATACCTCCCGTGTCGAAACAGACCCCCTTGCCCACGAAGGCAAGCGGCCCTTCCTTGTTGGAAGGCGCGCCGCGCCATTCCAGCACGACAAGGCGGGATTCGCGTACCGAGCCTTGGCCAACGCCGAGCAAGGCGTTCATGCCGAGTTTTTTCATTTCCGCAACGTTCAGGACCTTTACCCTGATCCCGACTTCCTCAAGGGACCCCACGCGCGCGGCAAAACTCTCCGGATAAAGAACGTTGGCTGGTTCCGAGACCAGATCGCGAGTATAATTGACGCTCTCGATCACCTTTTCCCGGTCCAGAAAAAGCCGCCGGGCCGCGGTGACATCAGCCACGCCGATGTTCAGCTTTTTCAGGCTTGGTTTCTGCTCGGGTTTTTCCTTGGTCTTATATTTATCGAACCGATAGGAGCGCAGCAACGCCCCTTCCGCGAGCGCGAGCGCCAGCTCGGTTTCGGTGAGTGGACTCCCCGCGATGGGCTCGACAAGAAGCGTCGCCTGCGTTTCTCCGGTCGCGGCGATCGCGGCCGCGATCCGGCCGCCCCATTCCTGAGCCTCCGGCGCAGTAAGCGTCTTTCCCTCTCCGGTACCGATGATAACCAGACGCGATGCCTTCACGCCGATCGGCGCAGGAATAGTCATCAAGTTATCGCGCCGCCCTTTAAAGCGACTGGTTTTCAAGGCACGCTGGATTTGGCCCTTGGTTAGTTTATCCACCTTGCCGGCCCACGACCCCAACTTGTTGTTGAGCCCGACGAAGAGAACTACGGCTTGATCGGCAACAAGCTCGGGCTTTGCGAAGGTGATTTTCATGGCTTCCCCGTTCAATATTTTCTTCTGCTTACCATATTATCGCAAGCGGAGCAAAAAGCTGGACGAATGCCAGAAAATCGCTAGTCTGCCGCTCGATCATAGGGGAGTTACCGCTTGCGAGCTTCGGTCTGGACAATAGCGCTTGGCGCGTGGGGGCTGGGATTGCTCGGCGCCGCCATCGCCCAGCAGACGACATCCCCGCAGAGCCAGCCGGCATCGTCGCCGAATATCGAGGTTCATGCCGACGAATTCACCCATGAGAGCGAACTGCATCTCTATATTGCGCGTGGCCATGCTGAATTGATCAGTAACGGCAATATCGTCAAAGCGGACATGATTACCTATAACGAAGCGGCGAAGACGGTGAGCGCGTCCGGAAATGTCGTAATCCTCGAGCCGAACGGCGACACCATCTTCGGCACCTATGCCAATGTTACCGACAATCTGGATGACGGCCAGATAGAAAATTTCCGGGCGCTGCTCAAGGACCAGTCGCGAATCGCTGCCAGCCACGCGGAGCGGCACAAGCATGGCGATCTCAACACGCTCGACCAGACAGCCTATACGCCCTGTTTACCTTGCAAGGACCACCCCAAGCGCCCACCAATTTGGCAGATCAAATCGCGCCACGTCGTTCAGGACAAGATTAATCACGTCTATACCTATCGCAATGCTTGGATCGAGATGTTTGGGGTTCCGGTTATTTACACCCCCTATTTCGAGCATCCAGATTCGACGGTTAGCCGCAAAAGCGGTTTTCTCCTGCCAGGCTTCAGTTATTCCAAGGCCTCGGGCTTCCAAGCGCGCGAACCCTATTTTTTGACACTGGGCGATAGCGCCGATCTCACCATCACGCCTATCCTGCGTATCGAGGGGGAGCCCGGCAATGACGAAGGCGCGGTTGGCTTGATCGAATATCGGCAGCGCGTCACCAGCGGTAGATTCCGGCTCGCCGGGTCGGGAACATCTGAAGACCGCTACAGCGATACTTTTTCCAACAAAATCATCAAGGATACCTTCCGCGGGCATGTCGAGGGCGACGGACAATTCGACATCAACGACGATTGGCGTTGGGGTTTCAATTTCAAGAATGCGACCGATAAGCGCTATTTGCGGCGCTATCATTTTCAGCCGGCTACCTGGCTGCAGGACCGTCTTTTCACCGAGGGCTTTTTCGGGCGTTCCTATGCGACGGCGGAAGCACTTGGTTACCAGACCACGGCGGAAAGCCTCAATGACTATAACGCGCCGATCGTCGCCCCGTCCCTGCGGTACAATTATGTAGGCGAGCCGCTGGATAACGGTTCATATTTCGGCCTTAACCTGGATACGCTCAACATCCGGCGGCGGCGCAATGTGGATCTGGTTAATCGGATCACTCAGCCGGAACGCCAGACATTTCGTTTCTCGGCCATTCCCACCTGGACCCTTCCTTATACCGGCCCGATCGGCGACATCTATACGTTGGTTCTTTCCGCCGAAGCCACTGGTTACAAGGTCAGCAATGTCGACCGCGTCCGCGACTCTACCATTCCTCTGCGCGGAGACGAGGAGTTCGACGGCTTCACCGGACGTCTTTTTCCAAAAGCGTCGTTCGATTGGCGTTGGCCGCTGACCACGCAATTCGGCTCGGTCACACACATTCTCGAACCGGAAGTGCAGGTGGTGGGAAGCAGGAACTGCTGCAATACCAATCGCATCCCCAACGAGGATAGCCGTTCCTTCGAACTCGATGAAACGCGTATCTTCGATCGGGATCGCTTTCCCGGACTGGATCGCGCCGATTCGGGTTCGCGCGTGACCTATGGCATGAACTGGACGGCCTATGGCTGGGGCAAGTCCCAGGCCGGCCTGTTTGCCGGACAATCTTATCAGTTCGAACGCACGCCGGGCCTGCGTCCCAATAGCGGCATCGATGCGGCCCTGACCGATATCGTCGGCAAAGCCAATTATCGATGGGACCAGTATGTCGACCTCACCTACCGCTTCCGCGTCGACCCGCGCAACGATTTCCTGGCTCGCCAAGATGTCACGGCGACGGTAGGTATTCCGGAATTCTCCGTGAGCGGTACCTATCTGTTTCTGGGTGACGAGGAATCTTCGCCCGACCAGATTTCACGGCGGCGCTCCAGCAATCTGACCAATGTCGAGCAGGTAAATCTTTTTGTTAACTCGCAGATTACCGATAACTGGAATATCCATGGCAACATCTGGAACGATATCCGCAACGACCGTATTCTGCTCTATGGCGCAGGTGTGCGATATCAGGACGAATGTTTCGGCCTTGGCCTGGACTTTTCCCACTCCAGCGTCCAGCAAACGATCGATAATGAAGGCGGAACGACGTTCCTCTTCTATCTCTATCTCAAGAACATTGGTACCATTAGCAATCAGCTATAGTATGGAAACGGCGCAATGAAACAACGGTTCTTCTATACGATTGTCCTGGCATGGATCCTGAGCTTCGGCGCGGCACATGCGCAAGACAACCTGAAGATCGTGGCGGTCGTCAACGACGACGTCATTTCCTATCTCGACCTCGTCAGCCGGGTGCGGCTGGCGCTGCTCAGCGCCCACCTTCAGCCGAGCGAAGAGACCGAGAAGCACCTCACTCCCCAGATATTGCGCGCGTTGATCGACGAGAGGCTTAAGCTACAAGCCGGCAAGGCCGAACGTATCAAGGTCAGCGACGAGGATGTGAAGAAACGCATCCTCTATCTTGCCCAGAAGTCGAACGGCACCATCGAACAGTTTACCCAATTTCTCGAACAATCCGGCATTCCGATCGAGACACTCGAACAGCAGATCCGGGCCGAGTTGACCTGGGTACGCGTCATCCAGCGGCGCTTTCACGATCAGGTTCAGATTAGCGACCAGGACGTCGCCAACGAAATCAGCCGCATCCAAGCCAGCGGCGGAAACGTTCAGTACCGGCTCTCGCAAATTTTTCTACCCATCGATAATAGCGGCGACGAACAAAATGTCGCCCAAGCCGCGCGTGGCCTCGTCCAGCAGCTACAGGCCGGTGCGGAATTCAGTTCGCTTGCCAGCCAGTTCTCCCAAGACGCGGGGGCGCTCAAAGGCGGCGATTTCGGCTGGGTGCATCTCGATGAGCTCGATCCCGAGGAAGCGAAGGTCGTGCAGCAAACACCGGTTGGACAGATAGGCGGACCGGTGCGCGGCGCTAACGGCTATTACATTATCCGCGTCAGGGAGACGCGCATGGTCGACTTCTCCGCCACGACCGGCGGCACCGCCGCGATACGGCAAATATTCTGGGGACTAGCAAGCAATGCCGCCGAGAAAGAGATCAACCGCGCCACCAGCCAGGCCCGTACCGTGGCCGGTGCCGTCCATTCTTGCGACGATTTTGCCAAGGCTGGCGAAAAGGCCGCGCCGGGTGTCTATCGCGATCTCGGCAATGTCCAGATCAGCGATCTCGATCCACCCGTGCAGCAGGCGATCCTCAGCTTGCAGATCGACCAGCCCAGCGATGCCGTGCGCACCAGCAAGGGCGTGGGACTCTATATCGTCTGCGACCGTGGCGGCGGAGATGCGCGGCAAGTGTCTCGGCTCGATATCGCCGACCGGCTGCAGCAGCAGCGCATAGAAACCTTGGCACGCGGCTACCTGAGCGATTTGCGCCGCTCTGCCTATGTTGACATCCGGCAATAGTAGAACGCCCGATGGCTTGCCACCCCTTCAGGAGGTCCTTGCACGCCATGATCTCCAGCCCCGGCGCGCCCTAGGGCAGAATTTCCTTTTCGATTTCAACATCACCCGCAAAATCGCCCGGCTCGGCGCACCCCTGACGGAAAGCACGATCATCGAAGTAGGCCCTGGCCCTGGAGGCCTGACGCGGGCGCTGTTGATCGAGGGCGCTCGCCAGGTCATCGCCATAGAAAAAGATCCTCGCTGTCTTGCCGCGCTGGAGGAAATCGTCCGCTTCTACCCCGACCGGCTCCGTATCGTCACCGGTGATGCCTTATCCTGCCGGTATGAGACGCTGGGCACAGCACCGCGCCAGCTCATCGCGAACCTTCCCTATAATATCGCGACACCGCTGCTCATCGGATGGCTGACCGGCGCGGCGATTTTTGATCGGATCGTCACGATGGTGCAAAAGGAAGTGGCCGACCGCCTTATCGCCAAGCCGCGCCAAGGAAACTATGGCAGGCTCAGCGTCCTCGCCCAGCTTGCGGCAAAGGTACACCGCGCCTTCGATGTTCATCCGCGCGCCTTCGTGCCGCCACCCAAGGTGACTTCGAGTGTCGTGGTTTTCGCGCCCATCCCGCGCGGACCCCTAGACTGGGAAAAGCTGCAGCGTCTCACCGCGCACGCCTTCGGCAAGCGGCGCAAAATGCTCCGTCAGTCCCTGCGTGGCGTGTGGCCCGACGAACGCGCGCTCAACCAGGCGCTCGAACAGGTCGGCGCCGTTCCTACGGCGCGTGCCGAGGAATTGACCCCGGCACAGTTCGCCGCCCTCAGCCATCTCCTCCCCGCAGGCCCTGTTCACATAGCAGGATCGACCGGAAGCGGGGGCGTCTGATAGGCGATGCCTTCGCCCTCCTGCTGATCGAGACGGGGGCGCAGGCCGAGCCTTCGGCAGATGCCCAGCGTCAAGTCCGCGCGATTGAGTGTATAGAAATGAAACTCCTCGACGCCTTCGCTCATCAATGAGCGGCATTGTTCCGTGGCGACCATCGCCGCGACGAGCTTCCGTGTATCTGGATCCGCATCGAGATTCTGAAACAGCTCTCGCATCCAGTCCGGCAGGCGCGCGCCGCAAAGCCTGCTGAATTTCTCCACCTGGGCGAAATTGGTGACCGGCAAAATTCCTGGAACGATCGGCGCCGAAATACCGGACTGGCGCGCGCGCGAGAGAAACCGCAGGTAATCTTCTGTTTCGAAAAAGTATTGGGTGATGGCGCGGGTAGCCCCCGCATCCAGCTTGCGCTTGAGATTATCGAGATCCTGCTCCGGCGAGAGCGCTTGAGGATGTATCTCAGGATAGGCCGCGACGCTGATTTCGAAATCCGCGAGCGACTTCAGAAAGGCGACGAGGTCAGAGGCGTAGGGAAAATCGCCGCCCACCTGTTCTTGACCCGGCGGCAGATCTCCGCGGAGCGCGACGATATGCCGAATTCCGGCTTCCCAATAGAATCGGGCGATCCGTTCCAGCTCGGCGCGGGTATGGTTGACACAGGTCAGATGCGCGGCAGGCAGGAGTGGCGTCTGCGCCTTGATCGCCGTCAAAGTAGTCGTGGTCTCTTGTCGGGTCGTGCCGCCCGCGCCGTAGGTAACCGAGACGAATCGAGGCGCAAGCGGCGCAAGCGCGCGGATCGTTACCCACAATTGCTCGGCCGCCTCGGGATTCTTAGGCGGAAAAAATTCGAAACTGACGAGCGGAACGGTCGCGGCCATCTCCGCGACACAACCACACACTTCGCAAAATTACCAGCCCGAGCTATTCGGCCGCCTCGGCGGCGACCGGTGGACGCCACCGCAATACCGGCTTGCGCGCCGCGGCAGTCTCATCCAACCTGCGGCGAGGCGTGAGCCGTGGCGCCGCAAGGAAGGCATCCTTGTCCCCTGCCTTGGCGCGTCGCGCGAGGGCGATGATCGTGTCGGCGAAACTGTCGAGCGAGCCCTTGCTTTCGCTTTCGGTGGGTTCCATCAGCAGGGCGCCCCGGACCACCAACGGGAAATACATGGTCATCGGATGATAGCCCTCGTCGATCATGGCCTTGGCGAAGTCCAGGGTCGAGACTCCCGTTCCATCCAGGAACGAATCATCGAAGAGCGCCTCATGCATGCTGGTCCCTGGGAAGGCCGGCGAGAGCTCTTCCTTCAATCGCGCCAGCAGGTAATTCGCATTGAGCACGGCATCGCCTGAAGCCTGGCGCAGACCGTCGGCACCGTGGCTCATCATAAAGCACAGGGCGCGAATGAACATGCCCATCTGGCCATGGAAAGCCTTCATACGGCCCAGCGTCTGCCCGGATTCGTCGTGCTCGACCAGGGTAAAGCCCTGCTCGCCATGCACGACATAGGGAACCGGTGCATAGGGCGCGAGCGCGGCGGAGAGGACGACTGGACCCGCGCCAGGGCCGCCCCCGCCATGAGGCGTGGAAAAAGTCTTATGCAGGTTGATATGCATGGCATCCACGCCGAGATCGCCCGGACGCACGCGGCCGACGATTGCATTGAAGTTCGCGCCGTCGCAATAAAAATAGCCGCCGATACCATGGATTGCCTCGGCGAGGGCGACAATATCGTTTTCGAACAGGCCGCACGTGTTCGGATTGGTGATCATTGTCGCCGCGACATCGGGGCCGAGCTTGGCCTTAAAGGCGTCGATATCCACCCGACCTCTCGCATCGGCGGGCACGGGATCTACAACATAGCCGCAGGCCGCAGCCGTCGCCGGATTGGTGCCGTGCGCCGATTCCGGCACGAGGATACGCCGGCGTGCGTCGCCCTTGGCGAGCAGCGCGGAGCGGATCGCCATGATGCCGCACAGCTCGCCATGGGCGCCCGCGGCGGGCGGCATGGCAACGGCGGGCATGTTGGTCAAGACCTTGAGCCAGTGTGCCAGCGTATCGATCAGCGCGAGCGCTCCCTGGACCGTGGAGATGGGCTGGAGCGGATGCAGATCGGCAAGACCCGGCAGGCGCACCATCTTCTCATTAAGTCTGGGATTGTGCTTCATCGTGCAGGACCCCAGCGGGTACGGCCCCATGTCGATGGCATAATTCTTCTGGGACAAAATCGTATAGTGGCGCACCACCTGGGGCTCGGCGAGCCCTGGCAGCCCGATGCTTCCCTTGCGGGCACATGAACCAAGCCGCGATTCATGCGCGGGGAGCGGCGGTAAATCGACCGCGCTGCGGCCCTCCTCGCCCACTTCAAAAATCAGAGGCTCCTCGATTTGCAGGCCCCGGTTTCCGGTAACGGTTTTCATGATACGCTCCGTAATCCATCGCATAACGCGTCCATATCCGCTTCGGTCGTCAGTTCCGTCGCGGCAACGAGCAGGAGATTCCGCGCCTCCGGCTCGTGGGGCAGAAGGCGCGCGACCGGCACACCGGCGAGAATGCCACGTGCGGCCAGCTTCTCCACCACATCCAGAGCGGGACGCGCCAGACGCACGGTAAACTCATTGAAATAGGTCCGGTTGAGGATTGTCGCTCCGGGAACGCGGGCGAGCCGCGCGGCTAGCTCCACGGCCCGCGCGTGGTTGAAGGCGGCTAGCGCGCGCAGGCCCGTCTCGCCAAGCAAGGTCAAATGAATCGCGAAGGCCAAGGCGCACAGGCCGGAATTCGTGCAAATGTTGCTGGTGGCTTTCTCACGCCGGATATGCTGCTCGCGCGTGGACAGGGTCAATACATAGCCGCGCCGGCCGTCCACGTCGAACGTCTCGCCGACCAACCGGCCCGGCATCTGCCGCACGTATTTCTCGCGCACCGCGAACAGTCCAACGTAGGGTCCGCCGAAACCGAGGCTATTGCCAAGCGATTGACCCTCGGCGGCAACGATATCTGCGCCCATGTCGCCAGGTGCCATCAGCGCGCCCAGCGCCACGATCTCGGTGACTGCCACGATCAATAGCGCGCCTTTGCGGTGGGCTGCATCGGCCAAGGCCGAGAAGTTTTGGATGTTTCCATAAAAATCGGGATATTGGACGATCACGCAGGATGTCTGCTCATCGAGGAGCGCGGCGAGATCCTCATCCCCCGCGATCGCGCCCGGGGCCACCGTCGCCGCGAAACCGGTATGCCGGCCAGCGGTTTCCACCGTCTCGCGATAGTGAGGATGCAGACGAGACGACATAATCACCTTGCTGCGCCGGGTCACGCGATTGGCCATCATCGCCGCTTCCGCGGTCGCGGTCGCGCCGTCATACATCGACGCATTGGCAATTTCCATCCCGGTAAGCAAGGCGACCTGAGTTTGGAATTCGAAGAGATATTGCAAGGTGCCTTGAGCCACTTCCGGCTGGTAGGGTGTATAAGAGGTCAGGAATTCGCCGCGTTGGATAAGATAATCCACCGCGGCAGGAGTATGGTGGCGATACGCCCCTGCCCCGAGAAAGCTCGGCGCCTGGCTCGTACCCAGATTCTTGCGGGCGAGCGCGGTGATTTCGGCCTCGACCTCCATCTCGCTGCGGTGGAGGGGTAAATCGACCGGCGCGGTGAGCAATACATCCGCCGGAACATCGCGATAAAGCGCTTCGATGGAAGGCACGCCGATGGCGGCCAGCATCGCCTTGCGATCGTCGGGGGTCAGAGGCAGATAACGCATCAATGCAATCCTTCGCAATAGGCCTTGTAGGCGGACTCATCCATGAGTTCCGCCAGCTCGGCCTTATCGGCGACGCTGATCTTGGTGAACCAGCCTTGACCAAGAGGGTCCTTATTGACCAGGGAAGTGTCGGCGCTCAACGCTTCGTTGACGCTTACGACCTTGCCGGAGATCGGGGCGTAGACTTCGCTGGCCGCCTTCACCGATTCGACCACCGCCATCTCCTTGCCCTTCTTTATGTCCTTGCCGGGCTCGGGGAGTTCGACAAATACAACGTCGCCCAGCTGCTCCTGCGCATAGTCCGAGATGCCGACCGTGGCGGTCTCTCCATCGAGGGCTACCCATTCATGGTCTTTGGTATACTTCCGCATCATGCCTCCTCGCCGCGGTAATAATTGTGCTTCACAAATGGCATGCCGACGACCACCGCCGGCAAATTCTTCCCCCGGACATCCAGAAGGATATTCTCGCCTATCCCGGCACGTTCACGTACGACATAGCCCATCGCGATAGGCCGGCCAAGGCTCGGGGCGAAGCCACCCGAGGTAATCTCGCCTAACGTCTCGCCTGTGCCCGACAGAATAGGCGTGTGCGCGCGAGCGGGCGCCTTCCCCTCGGGTAAAATACCGACGCGCTTGCGGGCGGCGCCATTTCGAATCTGGGATCGAATGATTTCCGCGCCGGGAAAATGCCCCCCTTCGCGCCGCCGCCGCCCGATTGCCCAAAGCAGCCCCGCCTCGACCGGGGTCGTTGTCGTATCGATATCGCTGCCATGGAGACAGAGACCCGCCTCGAGCCGCAGCGAATCACGCGCACCCAGACCGATCGGAAGTACATCGGGGTGCGCGAGCAATGCGCGCGCCAGATCCGTAGCGTTCTCGGCCGGCACTGAAATTTCGAAACCATCCTCCCCGGTATAACCGGAGCGGGTAATGAAGCACTCGGCACTTCCGAGCATGAAGCTGCCCCCTTGCATGAAACGCAGACGGCGCACATCGGGATTGATTGTCGCGAGCACGGCGGCGGCGCGCGGCCCCTGCAGCGCAAGCAGCGCACGCTCGCCCAATGGGGTAAGCGCGGTCTGTGCCGCGATCAAAGCGAAATCCGCTTGTTTATTGGCAGCGTTGACGACAAGGAAAAAGTGACCCTCGGCGCGAGTCAGCATGAGATCGTCGATGATCCCTCCTTCGTTGGTCAACAGGAAGGAATATTTCTGCTCGCCGGGTCTCATCGCCTCGATATCGGCGGGAAAGATGCGCTCGAGTTCGGCGGCATTCGCAGTGAGCATTGCCTGACCCATGTGCGAGACGTCGAACAATCCTGCCTTGGCTCGGGTATGAAGATGCTCGGCGAGAATGCCCGGGCCATATTGCACCGGCATCTCATAGCCGGCGAACGGCACCATCTTTCCACCGAGTTCTCGATGAAGATCGTAAAGAGGGGTACGTAAGACAGCCGACAAAATATCCTCCAAGACGTGCCCCCTCTGTCTTGGAACCTGAGAGATTCGCGGAAGAACCGCTTTCTCCGTCGGTGGGATGGCCAGCCATCCTCTTTCCAGAGCGTCTCCCGCGTGCGGTCCTTCTGCCTGAGAGTTTCCGGGGCGGTTGCTCCTTCGGCGCCGCCCGCTTGCGCGTGCGGTCTCTCCCGCGTGGGGGAAGTCGACTGTCCATGTTTGCGCTTACGCAGCCCCGCGCGTCAAGGCCTTTAATGAGCCAAAATCTTACAGATCTGTTCGTTGTCCATCGGCCAGGCAATCTCGACATGATGGTTGCCGCTCATGCCCAAGCAACGCTATCGATCAGCGCGCAAAATGGCGAACCATCCAGCAAACCTGCGGGGCGCCGGCATCTTAGATTCCGCCGAATTCCTGAGCATAAAGACCGTATCCCTGGGGAACCATCGCCCAGCCAACGATCACGACGCCGTCCTTGAGATGGAAGATGCGATGACGTTCCGACCGTGACGCTCTTCCATTCCCAGCATTCTCCCCCTCACGCATCGAGCCCAATCGTCTAGGAGAATATTGTTAAGAATGAACCGTTAAGAGCTGATTTTACAGCAAACTCTTCTATATCACGGCCCCTTTCCCCATTTATTGAGGATGCTTACGATTATAGGCAAGCTCCTTTTCGGTGAGAATGAAGCCGACATAGATCCGGTAAAAGTCCCCATTTTCATTGGCGCCGAGCGGAACGACGGGCTCGATCTCATCCACCGAGATATTGTGCACCTTATCGCCGGAAAGGTCGACGTCGACGTCAAAAACTTCGCGCGCCAGAGGCTTCTGGTTAGGCCCGGTTATTGCGACAAAATACTGAAATTTCGGATTTTCCCCCACGAATTTCGGCGCGCGCGACGCGCTAAACTGTATTTTTAATTCAGTTCTGACCGCTTGCTTGTCATCCTGGTTCGTATAGAAGCAGCGGCTGGTGAAACCGTCGACCTTCGCTTCATAGACCGCATCGGTCAGGTCATTGCCGGGGCCGGCAAAGCGGGTGAGATAGGAGGCCTCGGTGAGCTTCGCCACCTGGGGACAGGGGGGAGGCGCGCTATTGTTGGATGCGCAGCTCGCGAGCATCGGCACGCCGAGCATCATCATCGCGATTCGTATTCTTCTCATTCTTCCTCTGTCGATTGGTGTCTGCGGCGTGCGGAATCACTCTAGCGTTTCTCGCCCGTCCATACAAGAACACCACACGCCTGCGTGCGAGATGACCCAAGGGGAATAGGCCGTCCACGAATCACTACCGAGAAGATCTCGGATATGCCAAGAAGCCCCGCTATGTCACGCGAGCCTCACGCGATATACTGGAGTATGGATAGCGACTCGCGTGCGCGTTTTCGGCGGCGTTTCACCTTTCCGGCATGCATAGGCCCGAGCGGATTCTGAACGCATGGCGGTCTATACCAATATTCCGGATAACGAGCTGGTCCGATTTATGGAACAGTACGATATCGGCGCGCCCTTGAGCATCAAGGGAATCGCCGAAGGCGTCGAAAATAGCAACTATCTGCTACGCACACAGGCGGGGCAATACATCCTCACTCTCTACGAAAAGCGCGTTCAGGCGGAAGACCTGCCCTACTTCCTCGGTCTGATGCGCCACCTCGTCCGAAAAGGATTCACCTGTCCCGAGCCGATTGCGACACGCGCTGGAGAGATGGTCAGCATCTGCAGCGGTCGTCCGGCCGCGATCGTACGCTTCCTCGATGGGATTTGGCTCAACGCGCCGGGAATGGGCCATTGCCGCGCCCTCGGCCGAGGCATGGCCGAAATGCACCGCCTCGCCGCCGATTTTACCATGATCCGGATTAACGCCCTCGGACCAATGGGATGGCGGAACCTGCGCGATCGGATCGGCGAACGCGCCCAGGAAATTCATATCGATCTCCCCGCGCTGCTCGATGACGAGTTGGGCTTTCTCGATAAGGCTTGGCCGCGTGACCTGCCCACTGGCCAGATTCACGCCGACCTTTTTCCAGATAATGTATTCTTTCTCGGCGAGCGTCTCTCGGGCTTCATCGACTTTTATTTTGCCTGTACGGATTTTCTTGCCTACGACCTCGCCGTCGCTCTGAATGCCTGGTGTTTTGAAAACGGGGATATCTATTGCCCGGAAAGAGGCGCGGCGCTTGTAGATGCGTATCACGCGGCGCGGCCGCTGCGTCCGGAGGAACGGTCGGCGCTGCCGGTCCTCGCTCGGGGCGCGGCGCTCCGCTTTCTCCTCACCCGCGCCTATGACTGGCTGAACCCGCAGCGCGACGCCTTGGTCCAGCCCAAGAACCCGATGGAATATATGCATAAGCTTGTGGCGTTTCGGGAAAAACCGGCCGTCACCGCCTCGAGCCGCGCGTGACCGGAAAGATCGTGGAGATATTCACCGATGGCGCGTGCCTCGGCAATCCCGGGCCGGGCGGCTGGGCCGCCTTGCTGCGCTATGGCGATGTCGAGCGTGAAATCATGGGCGCCGAACCCGACACGACCAATAACCGCATGGAGCTGATGGCCGCCATCCGGGCGCTCGAAACGCTTAAGCGGCCGAGCCGGGTATCTCTGACGACTGATTCCCAATATGTCCAGCGCGGCGTCACGGAATGGCTGCCGCTTTGGGAAAAACGAGGCTGGAAGAAAGTAAAGAACGTCGATTTATGGCGCAGGCTGAAGTTAGCGGCCGAAGCGCATGTTATCGACTGGCATTGGGTCCGCGGTCATGCCGGCCACGCCGAAAACGAGCGCGCCGACCGCCTCGCGCGCAAGGCGATCGACGCTGTGCTCGCCGCAAAGACTCCTAAAGACCTTTGAGCATGGCTTCGGCGCTGGAAACTTCAAAGGCGCCAGGCGCTTCGACATTCAGCTTGGTTACCACGCCGTTGTCCACCACCATGGAATACCGGCTGGCGCGTTCGCCCATGCCGTAATTTTTACCATCCATGACCAGCCCCACCGCACGGGAGAAGTCGCCATTGCCGTCGGCGAGCATCATGACCTTGTCTCCCACGCCCTGGTCTTTCCCCCAGGCATCCATGACATAGGCGTCGTTGACCGACAGGCAAGCAATGGTATCCACGCCCTTTTTCTTGAGTTCCTCGGCATTCTGGATGAAGCCCGGCAGATGCTTGGCCGAGCATGTGGGCGTATAGGCGCCGGGCAGACCGAATATCACGACCTTTTTGCCGCGCGTCAAATCGTCGGTCATGATCGTTTGCACACCATCCTTGCTCATATAGTGAAGTTTCACATTGGGCAGTCGTTCGCCTACTTGAATCGTCATGGTATCTCCTCGTTAGCTAGTGAAACCAACTATAGAAATATTCGGTTCCGCTTCCAAGACCATCGGTGGCGGACGAGCTAGCGCACGCGATCCAGGGCATCCAGGACGGCCGTGGGCGTCAGGATTTCCGGCAGGACGATGCCCTCTCGCGCCTTAGGCCCATACACGATATTGAGCGGAATGCCATAACGACCGTGGGCAGCGAGCAGGCGGGAAATTGCCGGGCTTGGACTGGTCCAATCCGCGCGGACGAGAGTGATCCCCATGAGCCGCCGGGACACATCGCCGCGCCCAAACACCAGCCGCTCGTTTGCGGCGCATGTCAGGCACCATTGCGCCGTTACGTCAAGCAGCACGGTCTCGCCGTTTCCGACATGGCGCGCCACCTCTTCTTCACTATAGGGAAGCCAGGCAAGCGCGCTCTGCCCCATCGGCCACGATCCGCCGAGTTCACGGTATGCGACCGTGGCCAGCCACAGGGCGGTTCCCACTAGCGAGAGGGCGAGCGCTCCCTTGAGCCAGCGCATCCATGGGCCGGGCCGGGGCAGGAATTCTACCAGGCGCGGGGCGCCCGCCACGACCATGTAGGGGGCCGCGAGCCCCAGGGCCATGGCCGAGAAAATAGTCAGAATGTCCAATGTGGAACCCGCCAAGGCGAAGGCGATGGCCGTCCCCACGAAAGGCGCCGAGCAAGGTGTCGCCAGAAGCGTGGCAAAGCATCCCGTGAAAAAGTTCGCGATGAAACGTCCACGGCCCTCAGGAAGCGACGCGGCAAAAGCGGGGAGCGGCACAGTGAACCACCCGAGGAGATTGGAAGCAAAGAGCAGACAAACCGCGATAAGCAGCCCTAGGAACCAGGGTTGCTGAAATTGGATTCCCCACCCGACCCTCTGGCCAGCAAGCTTTAGGGCAATCAGCGCCCCGCCTAGAAGAAGAAAAGAGAACAGAATGCCTGCCGAAACTGCGAGAAATCCCTCGCGCATGATGCGCTTCTCGCGTCCTACGACCTGGATAACGGACGTGAGCTTGAGCAAGAGCACCGGAAGGACGCAGGGCATTGCATTCAAAATCAAGCCACCCAGGAAAGCGATAAAGAGGAGGCGCCACGATATCGGGGTTCGGGTCGTGGCGGTCACTGCGGTGACGCTTTTCTCTACCCCAACCGTTCCATCGGCGAGCGTCAGGCGTAGGGGCAGCACCTGCGCCACCGGCCGGTTGCTAACCACCGTGAGCGTAACGTGGCGCGGATCGCGGTAGGAAACGGTCGGTCGCGAAAAGCTGGAATTGGCCGGGCCTTCGATGAATAAATCCGGCGCCATGAAATTCGCGTCATCCCGCGCCGCCTCCACCGTGAGTGTCGAGCCTTGCGCGCCAAAGTCCGCAATCCGTATCGGACCGGTCGTGCCGGGGACACGCGCACGATAGAGATTCAGAAGCGGCGCGTCCTCGGTGAGTTGCGTGGGTCCTTCAGGAATGCGCAGCGAGAGACGGGCCTCGTTTGGAACGCAGATTTTTTCGCATACCAAATAGCGCGCGAGGAAGTGAACCTCTGCCGTTTCACCGGGCCGGATGAGATCGAGATCGACAGGAAAGACTACTTCGTCCTCATAGCCAAACGTATCCAAGCCGAAGAGCGTGAAGCGGTGCGGTACTGGCCAGAGCAAGCGGAATCCGCTGACATTGGAACTCGATTCCAGGGTCAGGGATACGGGATAGCCGGCATCCCCCGGCGATCGCCAATATGTCTTCCAGCCCGAACGCAAGCGCAAATGAAGCCCGAGCGGGAGATGGCCGGTATCGCCAGACGCAGAGAGCACCGAAAATAAGCGGATATCCGCCTGATCGCTATGCACGGCATCGCTCGTCAGCCGTTCCGCATGGGCAAACGCGGCGAAAAAGAGCAAGGCACAAAGAACAAATGCGTTTCTCAGGTGTTGGTAATGCATATAGAGCTTATTCACTATTTACCAATTCTTGTGCGCGACTATACTCTGGCAGATCCAGAGAAGCGATGTTTTTGCATTGCGAGGCAGCTATGGAAAAACCGATGCTACACCAAGGTTTCATGACTGGCCAGCTTCTGGTGGCCATGCCGCAGCTGGGCGATTATCGATTCTCCCGCTCGGTGATTTACGTCTGCGTCCATACTCCTGACGGGGCGATGGGGATCGTGGTCAACAAGCTGGTCGATTCGCTTACCTTTCCGGATATGCTGGAACAGCTCGGCATCCGCACCAAGACGAGCGTGCCGCCAATTTTTGTGCGGCACGGCGGACCGGTCGAGACTGGTCGCGGCTTCGTCATTCACAGCACCGATTACATCGATGACGGGACCATGAGGATCGACGATCACATCGGCCTGACGGCTACGATCGATATCTTGAAATATATCGCCAACGGCGAAGGGCCCCGCCATCGGCTGCTAGCACTCGGTTATGCTGGATGGGACGCGGGACAACTCGAGGCCGAAATTCAGAACAATGCATGGATGACCGTCCCGGCCGATGACGACTTGCTTTTCGACGACAAGCTCGAGGATAAATGGGTGCGTTCGTTCCACCGCATTGGCGTGAACCCTCAGCTCCTTTCAGGTCATGCCGGCCATGCGTAGTTTTTCCGCCCCCGGTCCGAGGACGGCCAGGCTCGGGGCGCTGGTGAAAATGCGCCGGCTTGCCCGGAGGATATCCGCTTTCTGTACCGAATCGATCCGGGCGGCGATTTCGGTGGCTGGGATCGGAGATCCAAAAACCAATAGCTGGTTGGCGAGCTGCTCGCACCGCGAGCTGCTCTTTTCGCGGGAAATGAGAATGGCCGCCTTGAGCTGTTGTTTGGCACGCCGCAATTCTTCTTCGGTCAGGGTACGGTCCAGGGAGTGAATTTCCCCCGCGACCACTGCCATCATCTCTGAGGCCGACGCGGTGCTTGTTCCAGCATAGACGCCAAAAAGCCCGGTATCCAGGAACGACGACGAAAATGCGCCGATCGTATAAGCGAGGCCGCGCTTTTCCCGGATTTCCTGGAAGAGGCGTGAGGACATGCCGCCACCCAGAATCTGAGCCAATACTGCCGCCGCGTAATAATCGGGATCGCGATACGGCACGCCTTCATAGGCGCATGCGATATGGATCTGCTCGAGCTTTCGGTTGGCGCGCCATTCTCCGCCCCGATAGCGGGCGCGCTCTTCGCCTATTCCGTTGGGCGCGAAGGGTGAAAACAGGCTCTCGGCTCTGTTTGCCATTTCATCGTGGCGCAGGTTGCCGCTGGTGACAATTACCATGTTTTGGGAGTGGTAATTCACCTGGCGATACTGGATGAGGTCGGCTCGGCCGATCTGCCGTACGATATCCTGTCGCCCTAAGACTGGCCGGCCCATCGCCTGGTCGGGAAAGGCCACTTCTTGCAAGTGATCAAAAATCACATCGTCCGGGTCGTCTTCGGATTCGCCAATTTCCTGCATAATGACATGCCGTTCGCGCGCCAGCTCCTCTTCGTCGAAGAGAGAATTCTGCACGATGTCGGCGAGCATTTCCATAGCCAACGGCCAATGATTCGCCAGAACCCTAAAATAAAAGGCGGTTTGTTCGCGTCCCGTATGGGCATTCATGTAGCCGCCCACATCTTCAATGGCGCACGCAATCGCCAAGGCATTCCGCGACGGCGTCCCCTTGAACGTCATATGTTCGAGCAAATGCGCGACGCCATTCTTTTCCGGATGCTCTTGCCGTGTGCCGGCTCCGATCCACAGGCCAAGCGAAACACTTTCTACATGGTCCATCGCATCGGAAGCAAAGCGCATGCCTTGGGTCAGTTCGGTAATCGTTACGCTCATGATTTCTCCGTGTAATGGCGCACAAAGTCGGTCAAGCTCCGCGAATCGTTGGCAAGCGTGACATACCGTTCGGGCAGGTCGGTGAGTGCAGCCAGCGCCTCGGGCATCGGCGGTTCCCGGCCCAGGGCCTTCTTTACCGCTTGGGAAAATTTGGCAGGGTGCGCAGTCGCGAGCGCGATGATCGGAATTTCGGCGGGAATGCCTGCCTGTCTTGCCGCGGCGATTCCCACCGCCGTGTGCGGATCGATAATCTCCCCGGTATGGCGGTAGATGGCCCGCATTGAATCGAGCGTGGTTTCATCATCGATCGCATGAGCGGCAAACAAATTCGTAACCTCACCCTTGTCCCAGATATAATCCTCGGGGTTCCCGGCGAGGCGCTCCGCCAGCCCTGCCCCGTCCCGCCCACACAGGCCAAACAGCAAGCGCTCGAGATTGGAAGGGATCTGGATATCCATCGACGGACTCAGGGTCGCATGCACCGGTCCGCGCGTAATACGCCCGGTTTTGAAAAAAGTCGCCAGGGCATCGTTACGGTTGGTTCCAACGATCAAGCGAAAAATCGGCGCGCCCATTTCATGCGCCGCATAGCCAGCATAGACATTGCCGAAATTGCCGCTCGGCACGGCGAAGGCCGCTTCGCCGAGCGCGGCACATCCCGCGAAATAATAGACGATCTGCGCGGCAATCCGCGCCCAGTTGATTGAATTGACGGCGGTCAGACCAACCTCTTCGCGCAGGCCAGCGTCGGCGAAGAGCTTTTTTACCAGATTCTGGCAATCGTCGAACGTGCCTTCGATGGCGATGTTGAAGATGTTTCCCGCGGTGACGTGGGTCATCTGCCGGCGCTGTATTTCGGAAATCCGGCCCCGCGGATGCAGCATAAAGACGGTGATGCCTGGCTTGCCGCGAAACGCCTCGATGGCAGCCGACCCGGTATCCCCCGACGTCGCACCTAGAATGGTCACGCGCGCGCCGCGCTCGGCCAGGATGGCCTGGTAGAGCTGGCCAAGCAGCTGAAGCGCGATATCCTTGAAGGCGAAGGTCGGACCGTGGAACAGCTCCATCAACCACAGTTGCGCGTCGATCTGGCGCAGTGGGGCTACCGCCTGATGACGGAAGGTTTGATAGGCACGCTTTGCCAAGCCGATACTGTCGTCTCTGCCTGAAAAAGTCTCCAGGATGTCGGCTGCCACTGAAGCATAGGCGCGCCCGCGATACGATGCAGCCGGACGCAGAGGCCAGGTGCACGGCACATAGAGTCCGCCATCCTGGGCAAGGCCCGCAAGGAGCGAATCCTCAAAGGCGACAACCGGCGCCCTGCCCCGGCTACTCTCGTAAAGAAGGGTCACGGACAATACCGCGCGCGCAGATGGTTCTGAAAAAGCTTGGGGTCGAGAGGACGCCCGGTTGCGGATGTCAGGATTTCCCGACTGGTGCGGCTCGAGGCAAGATGGTGGACATGTTCACCAAGCCAGCCCAGTAACGGCGAGAAATCGCCCTGCCCCAACGCGTCCAGGAGCGTGGGCACCGACTTGACAGCGGCGGCAAAGAGCTGCGCCGCGGTCATCGCGCCTAGCGAATAGCATGGGAAATAGCCCACAGACCCGTCATACCAATGGATATCCTGCAGGACTCCGAGCCGGTCATTCGGTACCGTCAGCCCGAGCAGCTCCTTCATGCCGTCATTCCAGGCACCAGGAAGATCACATACGCGGAGATCGCCGGCAATCATCGCTTCTTCGAGCCGGGTCCGCAGAATGATGTGGGCGGGATATGTGACTTCATCGGCGTCGACGCGGATGAAGCCAGGTTCCACCCGCGTATAGAGGCGCGCGAGATTCTCGGGCGCGAAGGCGCGGTCATTCCCAGGAAAAGCGGCAACCAGCAGCGGCGAGAGGTAGCGCAGAAAGGGTTGGGCGCGCGCCGCCTGCATCTCCATGAGCAGGGACTGGCTTTCATGCATGGCCATGCCGCGGGCGAGCCCGACCGGCTGCCATCGCCAGCGCGGCGGCAAGCCGCGCTCGTAAAGGGCATGGCCCGTCTCGTGAATGATTCCCATCAGCGCGAAAACAAACTGGTCCTCGGAATAGCGGGTGGTGATGCGGACATCCTCGGGAACGCCGCCGCAGAACGGATGCAGCGAAACATCGAGCCTGCCATGGGTGAAATCAAATCCCATGGCTTTCATGACCATGAGCCCAAGCTCCCTCTGGCGGACTGGATCGAAAGGACCCTTGGGGGGGATCGGCACGGGGAGCTTTTTCTGCCGTTCCATGACCTCGGCGAGGAATCCAGGAAGAAACGCCGCGTAATCGGCGAAAATAGCGTCGATCTCCGCGCTTTTCAGCCCCGCTTCGTATTCATCCATCAGGGCTTCATACGGCGAGCAGCCGAGCAATGGCGCCTTGCGTTGTGCGGCCTCGCGTGTCAGCGCCATCACTTCGCTCAGCGCAGGCTCGATCATGGCGAAATCGCTTTTCGGCCTCGCCTCGCGCCATATCGCTTCGCAGCGAGAGCGCGCCCTGGTGAAGGCTTCGACAAAGGCGCCATCCAGCGCGGTCGCATGGATGTGGCTGCGCTGCATTTCGCGCAGGTTGGCCCGTTGCTCGTCATCGAGTGGCAGGCCCGCCGCTTCTTCCAGAAGCTCGCCTACGCTGCGGTCCGTGATCAGCTCATGGCAAACCACCGCCAGGCTTGAGAGATGTTCGGCGCGGGCCGAACGGCCGCCTTCGGGCATCATCGTGGACTGATCCCATTCGAGAAAACCGGCTGCCTCGCGGAGTGCCAGGAGACGATGAAACCTACCTTCGAGTTTGGTGTAGGCCGTCATGGTTTTTTTCCCTCGAGTTGAAGGTGATAGACGACATAGATTACCGCGAGGGCGAGCGCCAGCAAGGCCCAGGTCAGCGCATATTGCAGGTGATCGTTGGGAAGCTCGATGCGGGTCTGTCCGCCGCGCGGCCATCCACCGGGATTGGGCTGCGGCCCCGCTTCCACGTAAAGGTCGCGCCGTAAATCCGCGAAGGTGAGCTTGTTCGCCATGGCAGCCAGATCGACGGTGAACCAGACATTCTTTCCGGGCTCGTTTTCAGGCTGAAACCATGCTCTGCGCTGGGGGAATCGAACGTAACCATCCACGGTCACCGTCCCCGTGACTTGGCCTTTGGGCCGGGAGGATGGCAGCTTCCGCTCGACCGGAACGAAGCCCCTATCGACGATGATCGCTCCCCGTCCGTCCGAAAGATGGAACGGAGTGAGAATATGATAGCCGGGATTCCCCTCGCCGATATCGCGCGCCGCGAGATAGAGCTCGCCCTCGTGAAGAAAGGAGCCTTGGACGCGGACATGACGGAACTCGCTCTGCTCGTCCGCGCGCGCAGGAAGATCCGCGGCCGACGCCTGCGTACGGCTGACCCGTTCGGCGATCAGCGCCTCTTTCCATTGGAGCCGCTGAACCTGCCATACGCTCAGTCCAACCAAAACCAAGAACATCGGGACAGAAATAAGTGTAGGCCAAAAACGCGGCCGGAATGCGTATGTCGTCACTTTTCGCATAAATTTTGAATAACAATGTCCTTTAGCACAATCGCAACCAATATGGCGCAAGCTTGCCCCATGCAGCAAGCCAGTTCCTATAATCGTCGTCCCAATGTCGCGGACCCGCCGCGCCTGGTCGAGGCCTGGGCGCTGACGGAGGCGTCGCGGCGGCTGGTTTTGGGGGCACGCGGCACTTCCGAGGAATTCCGCGATGCCCTGATGCTCAACCAGCGCCTCTGGTCGATTTTCCAATCGGCGCTCAGCGAGAAGGACTGTCAAATCCCCCAGGAGATACGCAGGAACGTTCTGACTCTCTCGGTCGTGCTGGATAAGCAGATCTTGCATCGCCTGGCGGATCTCGATGGCAGCAAAATTCAACCGATCCTGGATATAAACCGGGCCATCGCGGAGGGTCTGCGCGACCATCAGGCCATCGCCGGGCCGGTGCCGGCGCGCGCCAACTTGTCGATCTGACATGGCCATCTTCTCCGCGTCCGTGGCACCCGACCCCACCTCGCTCTTGCGGCGTATCAGCGAGCAGCTCAAGAGCATCGTTCAGCAAACCAAGCAACAGTCACAGAAGGTCCAGACTTTCCGCCGCAACAGCGCAGATGTCGTCTACGACAACAGCGCCACGTCGCGCTCGATTGGAACGCTCGAGACCGATCGATCCCGGCTCAATATCGTCTCGGCGCTCAGCCGAGGCGACAGAGTGGACAACTTCGCCTTTCACGTGGCGACTTCTGCCGCGACGCAGATCGGCGCATTGGGTAATCTTGGCCCCGTCGAAGACACACTGCACATCCAGATAATCGACAAGGCCAGCAGGCAGACCATCGCCGATAACCAGGCGATCCAGGAGGATACCTCCGATAATTATGCGGCGCTTCGGCAGGGAAGCCTCACGCTCGCCAAAGGGGATTACCTTCTGCGCATCACCCGAAGGGATGGCGTCGATCCGGCGGCGCGTCAGACCTTCAATTACGCAATCCAGATAAATCAGGGTTCATATTCCCGCGATTATGACACCGTGGAGAAAGCCTATCAGAATGGCAGCGATCCCTATGGCGTCTCAGCTATCAGCGCCGCCACGAGCAACCTCGTCGAGGGAATCACCCAGGCCGCGAATTTTATCCAGCAGCTTCCGCCGCTCGGCCAGCAGGCGACCGAGAAGCTGACCGGCGGTCTCTATGATGCCCTCTTCTAACCCCTCGCGGAGAACGCCTAATGAATATTCTTCCCGTCTATATCGGCTACGATTCCCGGCAAGCGATTGCCTATAATGTCCTGCAATTCAGTATCCTGCGCCGGTCATCCCGCCCTATCGCGCTTCATCCGCTCGTGCTTGAATCGTTACCCCTGACGCGCCGCGGCCTGACTCCTTTCACCTTCAGCCGTTTTCTGGTTCCCTGGCTACAGGAATATCGGGGTTGGGCGATGTTCCTGGATATCGACATGCTGGTGCTGGGCGACATCGCCGATCTTTTCGAACAGGCGAATCCCCGCTGCGCAGCAATGGTCGTGAAGAATCGCCAGCGTTTCGAATGGGCGAGCGTCATCCTGTTCAACTGCGCCCATCCCTCCAACCGGCGCCTGATCCCGGCCTTCGTGGAGAATCCTCTCGAATGCCGTAACCCACACGCGCTCGACTGGTTGGCGGAGGAAGAAATCGGCGCGCTGCCCACGGCGTGGAATCACCTGGTCGGCTATGACCCGCGCCGCAGCGATGCCAAGATCGTCCATTTCACCCAAGGCATGCCGATTTTCGAGGAAACGCTTGGCAGTGAGTATCGCGACCAATGGATGGCGGAACATGAAATTGCCAACTCCACCCAGCCCTGGCCGCAGCTCATGGCCAAATCCGTCCACGCCGGCATGACTCGCGAAGGCCGGCCGGTGGCGCGACTTCATCCCGACGCGCTGCCGACCACATAGGTAATTCTTTAGGCGTCTTCGATGGGTTCGCGCTCTTCTTCCCGTTCGGCCATATCAGCCATGTCGGCCCAGGCTTTTTCATCTTCCTCGCCAATCTGGGGACCCTCGTCGCCTTCTTCCGCTTCGGCGCGCTCCTCGAGCGAAAGCGCGCCTTGTTCGGTGAAGGCTTGCGTGCCGAGCGTGGCCACGCCCGCGCGCGCATCCAGCAGGCCAGCGGCGCGCAGCTCCTCGATTCCGGGCAGGGCTTCGAGACTCTCCAGGCCAAAATGATCGAGAAAAGCCGGGCTCGTGACCCAGGTCACCGGCCGGCCCGGCGTCTGGCGCCTTCCCTTAGGCGCGATCCATCCAGCTTCAAGCAACGTATCGAGCGTACCCTTGGAAATAACCACCCCGCGGATTTCCTCGATTTCGGCGCGGGTGACGGGTTGATGGTAGGCAATGATCGCGAGGGTTTCCACCGCCGCGCGCGACAATTTGCGGGTAATCTGGCGCGTGATGCGCAGATGTTCGGCGAGATCGGGCGCGGTGCGCAAAGCCCAACCCTCGCCAATTTTAGTGAGGTGCACGCCGCGATTGGCATAAAAAGCGCGCAACTCCTCGAGAAGTGCGGGGATATCCTCTTCGGCGGGAAGATAAACCGCGAGGTCTTTCTCGCTCAGCGGGCCGCTCGCGGCAAAGAGCAGGGCCTCGACGAGGCGCAGCCGGAAAAAGCGTTCGTCACTCATGCTGGTCTTCCTTACGGCGAAGATAAATGGGGCCAAAAGAACCGTCTTGGCGTAGCTGGATGCGCCCGGCACGCGCAAGCTCGAGCGTGGCGGCGAAAGTGGCAGCAAGCGCCGCCCGCTTTTGCAGCGGATGCGCGTAATCCTCCGGCATGAAATCGGCCAGGCTTGTCCATTCGACCGCCACGCCCATCATGTCGTTCAACCGCTTGAGCGCATCGTCCATCGAGAGCAGGCGCAGCGGCGCAATCTCGAGCAGGCCTTGGCGGGCCCGGTTAGGGTAGGATCCATATGCCCGCAACAGATCGTAAAGAGACGCGGCGAAATGGGTGCGGTTGACGATCTCGACCGGTTCTGGCCAGCCCCGCCCGAACACATCACGGCCGAGTTGGGGCAGCGCCATCAGCGCCTCGCCAGCCTTCTTCATCGCGGCGAGCCGCTGAAGCTGGAAGGCAAGCGCTTCGGCGAGCGCCGCCCCGGTAGGCTCGCCCTCGCTAGGGGGTTCGGGGAGAAGCAGGCGCGACTTCAGATAAGCCAGCCACGCCGCCATGACCAGATAATCGGCGGCAATTTCAAGCCGCAGCCGGCGCGCCCGCGCAATGAATTCGAGATATTGATCGGCAAGTTCAAGAATCGAGATTTTCTTGAGGTCGACCTTCTGATCGCGCGCAAGCGTCAGGAGAACATCGATAGGCCCCTCATATCCATCGAGGTCGAGAACCAGTTCCTGCGCCAACGCCTCGGTGTCGCTCATGAGCCCACTCCCGTGAGGACGATGATGGCGGAACGGATGTAATCGACGATCGGGAACAGGATGCCACCGATGATATTGCGGTGAAGCAGCACGGGGAGAAGAAAAAGAAGAAACAGGACGATCCACATACCATACGGTTCGAGCGCCGCGATGCGCGCGCCAATCGGGCGCGGCACGATGCCGACCAGGATACGTCCTCCATCCAGCGGGGGGACCGGCAGCAGATTGAAAACGGCAAGCCAGATATTCAATTCCAGCGAATTGACCAGCGTCGCGCCAGCCCATCCTGCTGCGACATCCGGCATATAGGTCACGGCGTGCAGAAGCAGCGCAGAGACCAAAGCCAGGACCAGATTGATTCCCGGACCCGCCGCAGCCACCAGCACGCTGTCCCAGCGCGGGTTGCGCAGGCGCTGAAACGCGACCGGCACCGGCTTGGCATAGCCGAAAAGGAATCCTCCAGCCATGTACAACAAGGCGGGCAGCAGAACGGTACCCATCGGATCGATATGGACCAGCGGATTGAAGCTTACCCGGCCGAGGCGATAGGCCGTATCGTCGCCACGTAGCCAGGCGACGTACCCGTGCGCAGCTTCGTGCAAGGTGATGCCGATGAGGACGGGCAACACCCATGTGCTGAGCTGATGGAGGGTCGCGGAAAACGTGTCGGCGTTCATGAATTTTCCAAAAGATCCGTGAGTTCGAGAAGCATGTCCTCGCGGCGCATGTCCTCTTTAATGGCGGTGATCTGCCCGCACGCTCCACTATAGCGGGCCAGCGCCTCCTCGGATAGAGTGGAAAGCGCGCCGGCGATTTCCTCCATTTCCGAGAGATTACCGGAGCAATGCAGGGCGATATCGCACCCTGCCATTATGGATTGGCGCGCCCGTGCGGCGAAACTGCCCGAGAGCGCCTTCATTCCCAGATCGTCGCTCAGCAGAATACCCGAAAAGCCGATTTCCCCGCGAATGACATCGGCAATGACGCGAGCGGAAAAGGTCGCCGGTGCCGCAGAGTCGACATCCGTATAGACGATATGGGCAGTCATCGCCCAGGCCCCGGGGAGCAATTCCTGAAAAGCAGCGAAATCGGTTTCGGACAAAACCGTGCGCGGCGTCTCGACGACAGGGAGAGACAGATGTGAATCCACCTGGGCGCGCCCATGGCCGGGAATATGCTTTGCAACCGGGATGATGCCACCATCGCTCAGGCCGCGCTGAGCGGCCTGTCCAAGCGCCTTGGCTTCGACCGGAGACGACCCGAAGGCGCGGTCGCCGATAATGTCATGCGCAAAGGGGAAAAAGATATCCAGCACCGGGGCGCAATCGACCGTGACCCCTAGCGCGGAAAGCTCATCGGCGATCAAGCGATGATTGAGATAGCAGGCGCGCAGCCCGCGTTCCGCGTCACGGGCATAAAGCAATGCAAAACGGCGTGCAGGCGGCGCCTCGCGCCAGAACGGCGGCCGCAGCCGTGCGACCCGCCCGCCCTCTTGATCGATCAGAATCGCCGCCTTGCCGCCAAGTAATTCCTGCACGGACGCGACCAAGGAGCGGACTTGCGGCGGATCGATAATGTTGCGGGTAAAAAGAATGACGCCGAGCGGCGCGACCTCCTTGAGGAAGCCGCGCTCGCGGTCGGTCAATGCCGGGCCGGCGAGGCCGAAAATGACCGGGCGCATCGCTTAGGAACGTCCTAATGGACGATGCAATCGACGCCCTTAGCTTTCAACGCATGGCAGGCGTTGAGGGCGAGTTGGCGAGACGCAAAGGGCCCTGCCTGTACGCGATAGAAGGTCTGGCCGTTCTTGCTGACCTTCTCCGTCGAAAATTTAAGTTTGCCGAGTGTGGTGGCATTCGAATGCTGAAGCTTGGTCCACAGGGCCTTGGCCGCCTCGGGGCTCTTCACGGCACCCAGCTGAATGCGGGCCGCCCCCGTCGTAGCCTTTTGGGGCGCAGCCGAAGCCGAAGCGGTTTTCGTCTTGCTCGGGGCGGTAGTCGCCTTTACTGGGGGCAACGTTGGAGCGGGCGTTTCCGGCGGTGCGCTCGCCTGTCCGTCGAGCACGGAAGGCGGGGGAACGTCAATAGCGGATTGAATGGCCGGAACCGGGACCGCCGCTGGCGCGGGCTGGTCCGCCGTGGGCGCCAGCACAGGGGCAGGCGCGGCGCCAGGCCCTGCCTCGCTCGGCGGAGCAGGTGACGCTTGCGGAGGAATCGGTACAGGATTGGTACCGGCTGGTGCTGGCGGTGTCCCACCATCTGCAGCCTGCTGGCCGTGAATGGCATCGTAAATCTGAACGTTCTGATTGGGAACCTGATTGGCCTGATCGGGCGCGGGCTTGACCTTGTCGGGCGCCGCATCGGCCGTGATCACCGGGACCTCGCCGCTGCCGCGATGGCCGAGCCACCATGCCAAAAGCACCGCAGTAGCTACCGCGCCGATAATCACGCCGTAGCGCAGCTTGCCTTTGCGAGGCTGGTTAAAGGGCGTCAAGGGGTCGGCATTCATGTCGGCCATCGCATTTTGAGAATAGGCATGGAGAAGGTCGGCCTGCGCGGCCGCAAAGTCAGGATGCTCCTGACGCACCCGCTGCTGGGGTGCAGGAAAATATTCGCCTTGCTGCTCAGCATATTCGGGTTCGGCTTGGGCGAACCCCGATACGTCCTGCGTATGGAGATGATCGTAGGCGCTTTCTACATTCGGAGGCGAGGCCGGCGGCATACCGACTGGCTGAGGGGGTGCATAATTCCCCGCGCCGCCCAGATGGGGTTCGATCCGTTCCCCCGAACCGGCGTCGGGGAGGCCCGCACGGCCATTCTGCGTCAGATCGCCGCGCAAGCGCGACAGGGCAGCGGCCACGCTTGCCTGGATTTTATCGGAACGGGACGGATCATTAGGCATGATCTATGGGAGCAAATCGACTCGGATTGGGTCAAGCAAATCCGGCGGTTTTCCTCAGGAGAACAATTCCTGCCAGCTGTCGAGGGCGTACTTGTCGGTCATACCGGCGAGATAATCGCACACGACGCGCGCGCGCTGAGCATGATCGGAATTACGATAATAGGCCGCCCAGTCCGGCGGCAGGCATTCGGCGGAATTCATATGAAGATCGAAGAGATCGGCGATGACGCGGTGGGCCCGGTGCGACATGCGGTTGACTCGGTAATGGCGGTACATCCGGGCAAAAAGGAACTTCTTGAGCGCCCGATCCGCTTCCTGCATCTCGGGCGAGAAGCATAGGGCCAGCGCGGGCGCGTTGCGGACAGCTTCGGGCGAGGAGAGGCTCGCTAAATGGCGGCGCGATTCCTCTACCACATCGCGGACCATCCGATCTATGAGCCGCCGGATGGTCTCGTGAATCAGCCGGGTCTCTTCCAGTCCCGGCCAATGCCTGCGGCAATCGGCGATGATCTCTCCGAGCACCGGTAGCTCGCCCAGCTCTTCCAAGGCAAAGAATCCGGCACGTAGTCCATCGTCGAGATCGTGATTGTTATAGGCGATATCGTCGGCAATCGCCGCCGCCTGCGCCTCGGCACTAGGGAAAGTATCCAGCGCGAGATTCCAGCGCGCATCGAAAGCGGCGACGCTCGCCGGTACGCCCGCAGCCAGGGCTTTCGCCCCGGCGCGGGGACCGAGCAGCGGTCCGTTATGCTTGACGATTCCTTCGAGACTTTCCCAGCTCAGGTTCAGACCGTCGAAATCGGCGTAATGGCGCTCCAGCAGCGTGAGGACGCGGAACGTCTGCTCGTTGTGATCGAAGCCGCCGGCATCGCGCATGCAAAGGGCGAGCGCCTCCTCGCCAGCATGTCCGAACGGCGGATGGCCGAGATCGTGCGCCAACGCGCAGGTCTCAGCGAGATCCTCATCCAGCCCCAGCGCGCGTGCGAGGGTGCGGGCAATCTGGGCGACTTCCAGCGAATGAGTGAGCCGTGTGCGGTAATGGTCTCCTTCATGATAGACGAAGACCTGCGTCTTATGCTTGAGCCTGCGAAAAGCCGTGGAATGAATGACGCGGTCGCGGTCGCGCTGGTAGGGCGAGCGCATCGGGCTCTCTTCCTCGCCAATGAAGCGGCCGCGGCTATCCGCCGGCCGGCAGGCATAGGGTTCACGATTCATCGCGCACGTGCCGATAGTGCTGCACCATGAGAAAGGCCTTGATCGGTCGCAGGATCGCCACGGCCGCTAGCAGCGTTATGGGCACCCAGAGCACGGCATGGACCCAGAGCGGCGGTGCGTAGGCGAGCTCGAGCCAGAGCACAAGAGGCATGAGGAGTGCGCCGAGCGCGAAAATCGCAAAGGCCGCGGCACCGTCGCCCGCATCGATCGATGTTAGATCGAGCCCGCAGATCTCGCAGGGCGAGCGCAGTGCCAGGACCCCTCTATAGAGCCGCCCGCGCCCGCAGCGCGGGCACCGCGCCCGGATCGCCAAAGAAAAAGCGGCGCTCGAAGCGCCGCCTTGTCCGTCAATGCCCTGCATAGGGCCCCGGTCCCGCGCCCCAGACATAGATACCTACGAACAGGAAGAGCCAGACGACGTCGACGAAATGCCAGTACCACGCCGCCGCTTCGAAGCCGAAATGATGGTCCGGCTTGAACTGTCCCTTCCAGGCACGATACAGGCACACGATCAGGAAAGTCGTGCCGACCAGCACGTGAAAGCCGTGGAAGCCCGTCGCCATGAAAAAGACCGACGGATAGATCCCGTCCTTGAAGCCAAAAGCGGCATGGTGATATTCGAAAGCCTGGACGCAGCTGAACAGTACGCCGAGCAGGACGGTCAGCGCCAACCCCTGAAGCATGCCCTTGCGATCGCCTTCGCGTAGCGCATGATGAGCCCAGGTCACGGTGGTGCCCGAAGTCAGAAGAATCAGCGTATTCAGGAGCGGAAAAGACAAGGGATCGAAGGTGACGACGCCCTTGGGCGGCCAGACATTGCCAATGGCAGCGTTGGGATAAAGCGCCGCCCCGAAATAGGCCCAGAAGAAAGCGGCGAAAAACATCACCTCCGAGGCGATGAACAGCGCCATGCCGTAGCGCAGCCCGATCTGGACGATACCGGTATGAAGACCCTGGATGGCCTCCTTAATCACATCGCGCCACCAGAAGAACATCGTGGCGAGAACCAGGGCGATACCCGGCAAGACCACGGCGAAAGACGACCCGTGCATGAAAAAAACCATCCCGACGGCGAGCGAGCCGCCGGCGAAAGCGCCGAGGAGCGGCCAGGGGCTGGGATCGACCAGATGATAGGGATGGTTGGGCTTGTGGGCGGTCTGTTCCATCTTATGCTCCTAATTGGTCTGTTTCTGCCCGGGGGAGGATTGGGCGAAGAAAGTATAGGCTAAGGTTACTTCGTTCAATGATTTCATGAGAGGATCCGAAAGCAGGGCGGGGTCGAGGAAAAACACGACCGGCATGCGCACTTTTTCATGCGGCTGGAGCGTCTGCTGCGTGAAGCAGAAACATTGGATCTTGGTGAAATAAGCGCCGAAAATGTCGGGCCAGACGTTATAGCTCGCCTGGCCGGTGACCGGAGCATCGCCCTCATTCTCGGCGATGAAGGACACCATCTTCTGCTCGCCGACACGGACCGCCACGCTGGTCAATTCGGGATAGAATTTCCAGGGGAGGCCGCGGGCGACCGTCGCGCTGAAGAAGACCCGGACGACCCGTGCATCCGGATGCGCGGGCACAACCGCAACCGCCCGCTGCGTGGTGCCGTTATAGCCGGTGACCTGACAGAAGAGTCGATAGAGTGGGACTGAAGCGAGCGAGAGCCCAATCATGGATGCCACGATGCCCGCCAGTACGGCCGCGGTCTTGAGATTGTGCCGATTGTTCATCCGCCACCCTTCACCCGGACGATGGTGATCGCATACATGAGCAGCACGAATCCGATCAGCGCAGCAAACAACGCCCAGCTCCGCTGGCGCCGCCGCCTGTCCTTCTCGTTTTCGTTCATAGTCCGGTGCCCTTGGCCAGGGTGAGAAGCAGAAAGAGCAGGAAGAGATGCAGAATGGAATAGCCAAACATCTTCTTGGCCCAGCGATAGCCGTCCTCGCGGATCACCGCCACGGCGAAAGCCACGAAGATTGTCGCCAATGTAAATGCCGGGATGAGATACAGCAGCGATCCGCCGATCAGCAGGCCGGGCGCCACTGTCACCGGCACCAGAACTATCGTGTAAAGCAGGATCTGCCTCTTGGTGGAGGCCTCCCCGTGAGTAAGCGGCATCATCGGCACCCCGGCCGCGGCGTAATCCCGGGCCCGCCATAGCGCCAGCGCCCAGAAATGCGGTGGCGTCCAAAGAAAGATCAAGAGCGTGAGGAGAAGCGGCAGGGGGGCTATCTCGCCGGTCGCCGCTTCCCAGCCGATCAGCGGCGGCAACGCGCCCGCCAATCCGCCGATTACGATGTTTTGCGGCGTGCGGCGCTTGAGCCACATCGTATAGATCACCGCGTAGAAAAAAATCGTGAAGCCGAGCAGGAAAGCCGCGAGCCCGTTGAGTGCCAGGCCCATGATCGTCACCGAGAAGAGCGCCACGATCAGCCCAAAGGTCAGCGCTGTTTCCGGCGCCACCGATCCCCGCGGAATGGGGCGGGCGCAGGTGCGCGCCATCACCGCATCGATGTCTCTGTCATACCACATGTTGATGGCACCTGCCGCTCCCGCCGCGAGCGCGATGCAGAGGATCGCTACTGCACAGAGGAGTGGGTGCGGGTGAAACGGAGCGAGGTACAGGCCGGCAGCACCCGTGAAGACCACCAGGGACATGACCCGCGGCTTCAGAAGCGCGAGGAAATCGCCGACGCTCGCGCCGGCCGCCGCCTCCCCGGCTGCCATCATAGGGGAATAAGCTTCACGCACGCCAGATCACACTATTTCATCACCGGCAGTTCTTCGAATGTGTGGAAGGGCGGTGGCGAGGCCACGCTCCATTCGAGCGTGGTCGATCCCTCGCCCCACGGGCTGGCGCCCACCCGCTTGCCGGCAAAGAGCGTATAGAGCGCCATGATCACGAAAAAGACCGTGCTCGCCGCCGTGATATAGGAGCCGTAGGACGCGATCTCGTTCCACGGTGCAAAAGCATCGGGGTAGTCGGGATAGCGCCGAGGCATGCCGGCAAGACCGAGGAAATGCATCGGGAAAAAGGTCAGGTTGACGCCAAGGAAGGTCGTCCAAAAATGCAGCTTGCCGGCCCATTCCGGATGCGCGCGCCCCGAGATCTTCCCGATCCAATAATAATAACCGGCGAAAATCGCGAAAATCGCGCCCATGCTCAGCACATAATGGAAATGCGCGATCACGTAATAGGTGTCATGCATGGCGATATCAACGCTGGCATTGGCCAGCACTACGCCGGTCACACCGCCCACCGTGAAAAGGACGATGAAGCCCATCGCCCAGACCATCGGCGTGCGGAAGGCGATAGAGCCGCCCCACATCGTCGCCAGCCAGCTGAACACTTTGATGCCGGTGGGTACGGCGATGATCATTGTCGCCGCGGTGAAATAAGCGCGCGTATTCGCATTCAGCCCCACTACAAACATATGATGGCCCCACACGACGAAACCGATGAAGCCGATCGCGACCATGGCATAGGCCATGCCGAGATAGCCGAAAATCGGCTTGCGCGAGAAGGTCGAGACGATCTGGCTGATGATCCCGAAGCCCGGCAGGATAAGAATATAGACTTCGGGATGACCAAAGAACCAGAACAGGTGCTGGAAGAGCAGCGGGTCACCGCCTTGGTCGGGCTTGAAAAAAGCCGTTCCGAAATTGCGATCAGTCAGGAGCATCGTGATCGCCCCGCCGAAGACCGGCAAAGACAGTAGCAGCAGGAAGGCCGTAATCAGCACCGACCAGACGAAGAGCGGCATCTTGTGAAGGGTCATGCCTGGCGCGCGCATATTGAAAATCGTGGTGATGAAATTGATCGCCCCCAGGATCGAAGACGCGCCGGCGAGATGCATGGAGAAAATCGCCATGTCGACCGCCCTGCCCGGCTGGCCGTCGCTCGAAAGAGGTGGGTACAGCGTCCAGCCTGTCCCGGCCCCGTGATCGACGAAGGCCGAGCCAAGCAGCAGGGCGAAGGACGGCACCAGCAACCAGAAGCTAATATTGTTCATGCGCGGAAATGCCATGTCGGGCGCGCCGATCATGAGCGGGACAAACCAGTTGCCGAACCCGCCGATCAGCGCGGGCATGACGGTAAAAAAGATCATGACGAGGGCGTGGGCGGTCGTGATGACGTTCCAGACTTGGCCATCCGCCTGACCGTTGCCCAGGATCGGCAGATACTGGATCCCCGGCTGCTGCAATTCCAGGCGAATGACAATCGAAAAGGCAAGCCCGATCAGCCCGGCGCAAACCGCAAAGATCAGATACATGGTGCCGATATCTTTGTGGTTGGTCGAAAACAGATAGCGCGTCAGGCCGCGCGGCTGCGCGTGCGCATGGTCATGGGGCTCAGACATCATATTCATTATATTCTCCTACTGCCCGGCATTGGCGAGCCGCGTCACGCCTGGCACGGTATTCGCGGCAAACTTCTTCTTCGCATCCCCCAGCCATTGCTGGAACTTCTCCTTGGAGACCGCCACGATCTTGATCGGCATATAGGCGTGCCCGGTCCCGCAGAGCTGCTGGCACTGGCCATAAAACGTGCCTTCGTGATCGATGGTAAACCAAGAGACGTTGATCTTGCCCGGTACCGCGTCATGCTTCACGCCGAAGGCCGGCATCGACCAGGAATGAATCACGTCTGCGGCGGTGATCTGCACCTTGATGGAGGTTCCAACAGGCAAGACCAGCGGATTATCCACTTCGAGCAGGCGGAGCTGCCCGGGTTTCAAATCCTTGTCCTGCACGATATTGGAATCGAAGCCAAACTTGGCATCGGGGAATTCGTACGACCAGTACCATTGATGGCCGGTGACCTTGACGGTGAGTTCGGTCGCCGGAATGTCGAGCTGGTTATAGAGCAGCCGGAAGGATGGAATTGCGACAAAGAGAAGAATAAGCGCGGGGATCGCCGTCCAGACGATTTCGAGAACCGTATTATGCGAGCGCTGCGAGGGAGTCTTGTTGACCCGCTCATTGAAGCGGAAAATGATAAAAACCAGCAGGACGGCGACCAAAATCGCCACCGCAAAGATCAGCCAGTTGAGGCCGTTATTCAGGCGGACGAGCTCGCGCGCTATCGATGTCGCGGGGGGCTGCAAATCGATTTCCCACGGTTGAGGACCATCAGCCGCCCAGGCGGGAAAGGCCGCAAGGCTCGCGCCGGCCATGGCAAGCCAGGAGAAGATCTTTTTCATATTCATTCCTACGAATCCGAACCGGGGGCACAATATACCCGAGGACGGACAATCTCAAGCCAACAAACGTGGGGACGAAAGATTGCTATCCCGCGCGTGACCCGGCCCGGCATCTCACAGCCAGCCGATTTTCTTGAACCGCCAATAGAGTCCTCCGCAGGCCGTCACGATCGCCCCAAGCGCTCCATAATATCCATACGGCCAGGAAAGCTCGGGCATATGCTGGAAGTTCATGCCGTAGATGCCGCTGATGATCGTGGGGACCAGCAGGATCGCCGCCCAGGCGGTCATGCGGCGCATTGCATCGTTCTGACGCATCGATACCAGCAACATCTTGGATTCGAGCGCCGATTTGAGTAGCTCGCGCAAGGAGTCCACCCGCTCGAGCAGAATGGCGGCATGGTCCTGAATGTCACGATAATAATGGTAGGTATCGGGATTGATCACAGGCAAGTCGGAGCGCATGAGCCTGCCGCAGATTTCGAAGATCGGGGCAATCGCATGGCGAAGCTCGAGCAGATCGTGACGCAGGTTATAGACCCGCTCGAGTACGAGCTGCTCGGATTGCTCGCTAAACACATGTTCTTCGACCTCCTCGACTTGGTCTTCGAGCCGCTCGATGACGGGAAAATAGGAATCGACCACGAAATCGATTAAGGCATAGAGGATGAAGTCTTCGCCATGGCGCAGCTCGCTCGGCAGGGATTCGCAGCGCTTGCGCACCGCCGCATAGCTCTGGCTCGCGCCGCGCCGCGAGGTCACTACATAGCCGGTGCCGGCGAAGATCGAGGTTTCCCCGAACTGGACCCGCTCGTCGACAAAAGTACAGGTCTTCATCACGATAAACAGGGCGCCATCGTAAATCTCGAGCTTGGTGCGCTGATGCGCGCGATACGCATCCTCGATCGCCAGATCGTGAAGATTGAAATACCCCTGCAACTTTCGCAAGATCGCCTCGTCGGGCTCGCGCAGGCCAACCCAAATGACGAGTCCCGGCTGCAACTCCATTTCCTCCGGATTGTCGACGTCGAGCTCGGCAATCCGGCGTCCATTCTTATAGGACGCGCAACTGACAACCGGAGAAGGCTGCACAACCGGGGAAAGCTGCATGGGACCTCCGCGTTTCTCGGGCAAACTAGCAAATGCCAGGGACGAGGAGGCGGACCCACGCACGCGGCGTCGATTCCGGCTCTTCCGCCCAATTGCAATGGAGAGCACAATTAGCTGTGGTGTCAAGGGAGATTTTAGCTAGATATTGAAAAAACTCTGTTGACACAGGCCTCCTGCCTTCCCAATATCTAGATATCTTAACGACGATTACATCTATATATAGGGGGATTTTATGAAGATCGCGCGCCGCTTCACACAGTCGGGGCAGTCGCCCTACGCTGCCATTGCGTTCCGGCAGGCAGACAGCGAAATCCGCAACGCGGACGGGTCCGTGGTCTTCTCGATGAAGGATATCGCCGTGCCGGCGGGCTGGTCCCAGGTCGCGGTGGATATTCTCGCCCAGAAATATTTCCGCAAGGCCGGGGTGCCTGCGGCGCTGCGGGCCGTGGTGGAGCCGGAAATCCCAGAATTTCTATGGCGCAGGGAGGCCGACCCCGAGGCGCTGATCGCCCTGCCCGCGGCCCAGCGATATGGCGGCGAACGGCAGGCGACCCAGGTGTTCGACCGGCTGGCCGGCACCTGGGCCTATTGGGGCTGGAAGGGCGGCTATTTCGACAGCGCCGAAGATGCCGAGGCGTTTTACGATGAGATGCGCTTCATGATCTGTCAGCAGATGGGCGCGCCCAATTCCCCGCAATGGTTCAATACTGGCCTGCATTGGGCCTATGGAATCGATGGACCGGCCCAGGGACATTATTACGTCGATTATCGTTCGGGCAAGCTGGTCGCCTCGGAATCCGCCTACGAGCATCCTCAACCCCACGCTTGCTTTATCCAGTCGGTCGAGGACGATCTGGTCAATGAGGGCGGCATCATGGATCTGTGGGTGCGCGAGGCGCGCCTATTCAAATACGGATCGGGCACCGGCTCGAATTTTTCGCGCCTGCGCGGCAATAACGAGAAATTGTCGGGTGGCGGAAAATCGTCCGGCCTCATGAGCTTCCTGAAGATCGGCGACCGCGCGGCCGGGGCGATCAAGTCGGGCGGCACGACGCGGCGCGCGGCGAAAATGGTGACGGTGGATCTCGATCACCCGGACATCGAGGAGTATATCGACTGGAAAGTGGTCGAGGAGCAGAAAGTCGCGGCGCTGGTTGCCGGATCCAAGGCCTGCAAAACCCATCTCGATGCCATCTTGGCCGCGATACGCGCACAGGATAACGAAACCGACCCGGCCAAGAATCCCGGGCTCAAGAATGCATTGCGCCAAGCGCGCCGCGCCTTCGTTCCAGAAAATTACGTCCAGCGCGTTCTGCATCTGGTCCGCCAGGGACAGGACAGTATCGACTTCCGCACCTACGATCTCGACTGGGATTCCGAGGCCTATCTCACCGTTTCGGGCCAGAATTCCAACAATTCCGTGCGCATCAGCAACGATTTCATCCGCGCCGTCGAGGAGGATGGCGAATGGCATTTGCGCAGCCGCATCGACGGCCGGCCGATGAAGACGCTCCAGGCGCGGGAATTGTTCGATAAAATCGGCGCGGCGGCGTGGGCCTCGGCGGATCCGGGCGTGCAGTTCGACACCACGATCAACGAATGGCATACCTGTCCCACGAGCGGACGCATCAATGCGTCCAATCCCTGCTCCGAATACATGTTCCTCGACGATACGGCGTGCAATCTCGCCTCGCTCAATCTGCTCGGCTTCCGCACCGCACAGGGCACGTTCGATCATGAGGGTTTTGCCCATGCGGTGCGGCTGTGGACGGTGGCGCTCGAAATTTCCGTACTGATGGCGCAGTTCCCCTCCAAGGAAATAGCGCAGCTCTCCTATGAATTTCGTACCCTGGGCTTAGGCTATGCCAATCTTGGCGGCCTGCTGATGTCGCTGGGCCTCGGCTACGACAGCATTGCCGGACGAGCCCTTACCGGCGCGATCACCGCCCATATGACCGGCGTCGCTTATGCCACCTCGGCGGAGATGGCAGGCGAACTAGGTGCTTTCCCAGGCTATGCCGCCAACAGCGCGGCCATGCTGCGGGTCATGCGTAACCATCGTCGCGCCGCCATGGGCGATCTTTCCGGTTACGAGGCGCTTTCGGTCTCTCCGGTGGCGCTCGATGCCGCCCACTGTCCCGACGAAGCCCTGGTGCTGGCTGCGCAAAGTGCGTGGGAAAATGCGCTCGCGCTCGGCGAGGCGCATGGCTACCGCAACGCCCAGACTACCGTCATCGCTCCCACCGGCACGATCGGCCTGGTCATGGATTGCGACACGACGGGGATCGAACCCGATTTCGCGCTGGTCAAATACAAGAAGCTCGCTGGCGGCGGCGTCTTCAAGATCATCAATCGGATCGTCCCGATGGCGCTGACTACCCTCGGCTATGAGCCTGCGGCCATCGCGGAGATCACCGCCTATGCGGTGGGATATGGAAGCCTGGCCAAGGCGCCGTTCGTCAATGCTCAGACCTTGCGGGATCGCGGCATTCCCGCCGCTGTGCTGGCCCGGATCGAGGAGCAGCTCGCCAGCGCCTTCCACATTCGCTTTGCATTCAATCGCTATACGCTCGGCGACGAGGTCTGCGCCGGGTTGGGCTTCACGCCCCAGCAGCTTGCCGATCCATCTTTCGACGTGCTGACCGCGCTGGGCTTCAGCGCCGATCAAATCGAGGCCGCGAACCTCTATTGCTGCGGCACCCAGACGCTCGAGGGCGCGCCTCATCTAAAACCCGAGCATCTGCCGGTCTTCGATTGCGCCAATCCCTGCGGTCCGAAGGGCAAGCGCTACCTCTCGGTCGAATCGCACATCTATATGATGGCGGCCGCTCAGCCGTTTATCTCGGGAGCCATCTCCAAGACCATCAACATGCCCAACCATGCCAGTATCGAGGATTGCAAGAGCGCATACCTGCTCTCCTGGCAGCTCGGCCTCAAGGCGAATGCGCTTTATCGCGACGGCTCGAAACTCTCGCAGCCCTTGATGTCCATGCTCTTCGATGACGAAGAAGAGGCCGACACGCTTTCCGACCAGAACCCCGCCGCCCGCGCGCCGATCATCGCCGAACGGATTGTCGAGCGAATCGTGGAAAGGGTCGTGGCGTCTGGCCGCAAGCGCCTGCCGGAACGGCGCAAGGGCTATACCCAGAAGGCCATCGTCGGCGGCCACAAGGTCTATCTGCGTACCGGCGAGTATGAGGACGGGGCGCTGGGCGAGATTTTCATCGACATGCATAAGGAGGGTGCCGCCTTCCGCTCGCTCATGAATAATTTTGCCATCGCTATTTCCATCGGGCTGCAATATGGCGTCCCGCTCGAGGAATATGTCGAGGCTTACACCTTCACGCGCTTCGAGCCCGCCGGCATGGTCGAAGGAAACGACGCGATCAAGATGGCGACCTCGCTGCTGGATTACGTATTCCGCGAACTGGCCATTTCCTATCTCGGCCGGAACGACCTCGCCCATGTCGCGCCGGCGGACCTGCACCCCGATTCGCTCGGCCAGGGCAACGGCCAGGGCGATCTGCCCGGCCGCCAGGAGATGGAGTCGGTGGCCCGCTATACTTCCACGGGCTATGTGCGCTCGAACCTGATCGTATTCAAGAACGCCAAGCTCCAGGCACAGCAGGACGCTGCCCAATCGATGACGGCGAGCGCCGAGCTTGCCGATGTCGCCCAGGTCAGCGCCTATGGGTTGGCGACCGGCACCTCGGGCATGGCGGCGAGCGGCGCCGCCTCGGCGCCAGGAGACGAACGCCGCGAACGGATGCGCGAAGCGCGCCTGCGCGGCTATGAGGGCGATGCGTGCGGGGAATGCGGCAATTTCACGCTGGTGCGCAACGGCACCTGCATGAAGTGCAACACCTGCGGCTCAACCAGCGGGTGTTCATAGGCTTGCAAATGATCGTGGCGGTTCCGGGGTTGCAGCCTCAGGCGGAAACTCTGGACCGCCAACAAGCGGTAATTGAAGAATTCCTATTTTTGAAAAGGCTGGCCACGCCACCAGAAAGCCGAGCGTTCTTCAAACATCCTACTTCGCCGGCTTCATGAGTTCTTCTGTCTTGGTTCCGATCTGCGCGTCGAGCGCATCGATGCCTTGGTGGGCGAGCACGTCGCTGAATTCCGAGCGCAGCCGCGCCATTTCCGAGATCGAGCCGCCCAGATAGATGTCCACGATCCGCCAGCCTTCGGAATTGGCGTGCAGGACATAGTTGAACTGGATGTCCTCCTCCTTGGGCCGGGTCATGCGGCTATAGACCAGCGCGCGGTCTGGATTGACCGTCTCGCGGTCGATGATGAATTGCTGGCCCGAATAATCGCGAAAGCGCGAAGCATAGGACGTGATGATATACTTGCCGAATGTCGCGATCGCCCGGTTCTTTTTATCGGCGGGCAAATCGGTCCAGGCCGGACCGATGGTGATCTTGGTCATGACGGTGATGTCGAAGCTCGCTTGGATGACCGGCGACAGGATTGCAAACCGCGCGGCGAAATCGGGTGCCTTCATGCTCGCAAGCAGGGCGTCGTAAAAGTTTTGTACCACCTGCTTGGGATCGCCGGCAGCGGCCCGGCCGAGCCGCGTGAGGGCCGCGAGCATAATCGCTCCGCCCGCCATGGCCAGAACCTTCCTGCGCGCGAGCATGCTCATGCGCGCGCTGCCTTCTCGGCGAGACCCAAGCATCGCATGACCTGAGAAACGATATGCGGGGCGTTCAGGCCCGCGATTTCATACTGCCGGGCGGGCGTGTCATGCTCGATGAAGATATCGGGAAGAACCAGCGAGCGCACCTTCAGGCCATGATCGAGCAAACCTTCCTGGGCCAGGAAATGCAGGACATGCGAACCGAAGCCGCCCACCGATCCCTCCTCCACCGTGAGGAGCACTTCGTGGGCGCGCGCCAGGCGCCGCAATAAATCCTCGTCGAGCGGCTTGCAGAAACGCGCGTCGACCACCGTGGCACTCAGTCCGCGCGCGGCGAGGTCCTCGGCGGCTTTCAGGCATTCGCCCAGGCGCGTCCCGTAGGAAACCAGCGCCACCTTCGTGCCCTCGCGCAGGATCCGCCCCTTGCCGAGCGGCAGGATCTGTCCCCGCTCGGGAAGGTCGAGTCCCATTCCTTCGCCGCGCGGATAGCGCAGCGCGCTCGGCCGGTCGTCAATGACCGCCGCGGTTGCAATCATGTGCATGAGCTCGGCCTCATCGGCGGGCGCCATCAGGACCATGCTGGGCAGGCAGCCCAGATACGCGATATCGAAAGATCCCGCGTGGGTCTGCCCGTCGGCGCCAACCAACCCGGCGCGATCCATCGCGAAACGCACCGGCAGAGACTGAATGGCGACGTCATGCACGATTTGATCATAGCCGCGCTGCAGGAATGTCGAATAAATGGCCACGAACGGCTTCATCCCCTCGCTCGCCATGCCGGCGGCAAAGGTGACGGCGTGCTGTTCGGCGATCCCGACATCGAAGCACCGGCTGGGGAATTCCTTGCCGAACATATCGAGGCCAGTGCCCGAGGGCATCGCCGCGGTCACGGCGACGATCTTGTCGTCCGCGCGCGCCTCGGCGATCAGTCCCTTGGCGAATACCGCGGTATAGCTCGGCGCCTTGGCAACGGCCTTGACCTGGGTGCCGGTGGCGACATCGAACTTGACGACGCCATGATATTTGTCCGCGGCTTTTTCGGCGGGCGCGTAGCCCTTGCCCTTCTGGGTCACGACATGGACCAGGACTGGACCCCTCTCCTGCGAATTGCGCAGATTCTGCAAGACGGGCAGCAAGTGATCGATATTATGACCGTCGATGGGACCCACATAATAAAAACCGAGCTCTTCGAAAAGGGTGCCCCCGCCCGAGACGATGCCGCGCGCATATTCCTCGGCGCGCTTGGCAAGATCGGCCAGAGGCGTAGGCAGCACGCTCACGACATCCTTAGCAAGATGGCGCAGCGATCGAAATGACGTGGAGGAAAGCGAGCGCGACAGATAGGCCGACAAGGCGCCCACCGGCGGGGCAATCGACATGTCATTGTCATTGAGGATGACGATGAGCTTGGCGTCCATGGCGCCGGCATTGTTCATGGCTTCGTAGGCCATGCCCGCGCTCATCGCCCCGTCGCCGATCACGGCGATGACATTGCGCCGCCGCCCCTGCATATCCGAGGCCACGGCCATGCCTAGGCCCGCCGAGATCGAGGTCGAGGAATGCGCGGCGCCAAAGGGGTCGTATTCCGATTCGCTGCGCTTGGTGAAGCCGCTCAGCCCGTTCGGCTGACGAAGGGTGCGGATACGGTCGCGCCGACCGGTCAAGATCTTGTGGGGATAGGCTTGATGTCCGACGTCCCAGATCAACCTGTCATATGGCGTGTCGAAGACGTAATGCAGCGCCACGGTGAGCTCGACCACTCCCAGCCCCGCGCCGAGGTGACCGCCCGTCACGGAAACCGCATCGATAGTCTCCTGACGCAGCTCGTCGGCAAGCCGTCGAAGATCGGCCGGCGGGAGCTGGCGTAGTTGCGCTGGCGTTGGACACCGGTCAAGCAGCGGCGTCATGCTTTTCGTTCCCATTCTCTTACCTTAACAAACCCCGAGGAGATAATCCCGCTTATAAGAAATTTGCGTCCGGTTGGCTAGTTATTCCTGATATCCCGGTAGGCCAAGCCGGCGACAGATAAAATTCTGGCAAAGGTCGGGCATTTTGTGTACAAGGGCGAAAATCTTCGGGTAGCTTGTCTGTAGGAGCCGCATGAGAGTCGTCCTCGCGCAGCCGCGCGGTTTTTGTGCCGGGGTGGAACGCGCCATCGAAATCGTCGAGCGCGCGCTGGAGAAATTCGGCCCCCCCGTATATGTCCGTCACGAAATCGTGCACAACCGCCACGTGGTCGAGAGCCTGCGGGCCAAGGGCGTGATCTTCGTCGAGGAGCTGGACGAGATTCCCGAGGGAAAAATCGCCATCTTCAGCGCGCACGGCGTGTCGCGCTCGGTCGAGGATGCCGCCAATCAGCGCGGACTTCATGTCATTGATGCGACCTGTCCGCTTGTCTCGAAAGTGCATAACGAGGGCCAGCGTTATGCCGGCCAGGGACGCGAGGTGATTCTCATCGGCCATGCCGGTCATCCGGAGGTCGAAGGCACGGTCGGGCGCGTGCCGGGCGGCGTTCATCTCATTTCGACCGCGGCCGATGTCGCGACGCTCCAGGTCAAGGACCCGGAAAGATTGTCCTATGTGACACAGACCACACTGAGCGTCGATGATACCCGCGAGGTCATCGAAGCCTTGAAAGCACGCTTTCCCTCGATCGTCGGTCCCGATACCAAGGACATCTGCTATGCCACCCAGAACCGCCAACGCGCCGTGCGTGACCTCGCCGGCCAGGTGGATGCGATCCTGGTGATCGGCGCGGCCAATTCTTCCAATTCCAACCGATTGCGAGAGATCGCGGTCGAGCTCGGCATCGATGCATATCTCATCGAGGACGCCGCCGCCTTGAAGCCGGAATGGCTCGAAGGCGTCCGGTCCGTGGGCGTGACCGCCGGCGCCTCGGCGCCCGACGTCTTGGTGCAGGACGTCATCGCCCGGCTCAAGGAGATCAAGAATATTGATCTGTCGGTCATGGAGGGGGTCGCGGAGAATGTCCGTTTCCGGCTGCCCGCCGAGCTGATCGACGACGACGCCGAGATGGCGCAAGAATAAGGAAAAGAAACCATGTCCGTACCGCTTCATCAGGCCTTGCGCGTAGGCAGTTATGTCGTCAGGCAGCATCTCAAGGGCCGCAAACGCTATCCGCTGGTGTTCATGCTGGAGCCGCTGTTCCGATGCAACCTTGCCTGCGCGGGCTGTGGCAAGATCGATTACCCGGACGAGATCCTCAACATGCGGGTCTCGGTCAAGGATGCGCTCACGGCAGCCGAGGAATGCGGCGCGCCGGTGGTTTCGATCGCCGGCGGTGAACCGCTGCTTCACAAGGAAATGCCGCAGATCGTTGAAGGGCTGATTGCCCAGAAGCGGTTCGTCTATCTATGCACCAACGCGCTCCTGCTCGAGAAGAAGATCGATCAATTCCGTCCTTCGCCGTATTTCACATGGTCGGTTCATCTCGATGGCTCGCAGGAAGAGCACGACAAGTCGGTATGCCAGCAGGGCGTATACGAAAAAGCGGTCGAGGCGATCAAACTCGCCAAGGCAAAGGGATTCCGGGTCAATATTAATTGCACCTTCTTCGAGGGTACCGAGCCCGCGCGCGCCGCGGCCTTTTTCGATGACGTCATGAAAATGGGCGTGGACAATATCATGATGTCGCCAGGCTATGCCTACGAGCGGGCACCCGATCAAGAGCATTTCCTCAACCGCCAGAAGACCCGCCAGCTCTTCCGCGATATTTTCCGGCGCGGCAACCGGGCGCGCCAATGGCGCTTCGGCCAATCCTCGCAGTTCCTGAATTTCCTCGCGGGCAATGAGAATTACGAATGCACACCCTGGGGTATTCCCACCTTCACCGTGTTCGGCTGGCAGAAGCCCTGCTATCTGCTGGGTGAAGGTTATGCCAAGAGTTTTAAGGAGCTGCTCGAGACCACGGATTGGGATTCCTACGGCACCGGAAAATACGAAAAATGCGCCAACTGCATGGCTCATTGCGGCTATGAACCCACCGCGGTCAAGGATGCGATTCGCAGGCCATGGCGCGCGGCCATGACGGCGCTGTTCGGTGTCAAGGTTGAGGGCAAAATGGCCAGCGATATCGATCTGAGCAAGCAGCGGCCGGCGGAATATGTCTTCTCCCGCCATGTCGAGGAGAACCTAAACCGGATCCGCGCCGAGCAGCGCGCGGCAGCGGAATAGGCTGATAAGCGCCGCGCGCGAGGCCAACGCCGCGCGCAGGACCGCCATACTTTCCGAGGGCCGGCATGCGAGCGCCGCCAAAACGGGCCACGCGCGTGCGCGGCCCGTTTCATCCAGGCCAGCCAGGACGGCAGACGGTAACGCCATTCCCGCATCGTCGGCGATCGCCCGAATGACCAGGAAAGGCAGACCCGAACGCGCGACGATGTCGCTTTCCATATCGACCGCCAACGCGCCGGAATCTCTAAATGCGTGCTGTTTATCCGCCAGGCTTCGCAGCGGCCGGTCCGCTCCCAAGACGGGACCCACGGTGATATGCACGCGGGGGTTTAAAGGAAGCGGCGGCGCGGTTTCGGAAGAGCGAAGTGCTGCGCCCAGCACCGTCCTGACCAAGGTGGAGACCACGACATCGCCGGTGCGGAGCCTGGGATCGAGTCCGCCGGCGATACCGAAACTGACCAGGCGAGTGGCCCCACGCTTCACAAGCGCCGCGACGGCCTGTTCGGTACTATGGCGGTGCCCGCCCGTGCTTGCAATCAGTGGAGTTAGACCTTCGACCAGCCGCGCTTCGGCACGCATGCCAGTAATAATCCCGATCATCTAATCGGCATAGCGAATTTTACCGTGACAATGTTTCAGCTTCTTGCCGGAACCGCACGGACAATCCGCGTTGCGGGGAAGATCTTTCCAAGTGCGTGGATCGCTGAGGTCGACGCGATTGTCGGCCGCCGGAGCAGGCTGCGCCGGCCGGATCTCTATATGCGACAAAAGCTGTACGACCTGCTCGCGCAGTCTTTCCAGCATGGCCTCGAACATCTCGAATGCTTCGCGCTTATATTCATTGAGCGGGTCGCGCTGACCATAGGCGCGCAAGCCGATACCGTGACGAAGATGGTCGAGGGCGAGCAGATGCTCTTTCCAATTCTGGTCAAGAAGCTGCAAGAGCAGAGCCTTCTCGGCTTGGCGCATGACTTCGATCCCGACATTCGCCGTGCGCGCCGCCATGCTGCGTTCGACCTCGCTCTTGAGGCGTGCCTTCACCTCATCGTCAGCAATGCCCTCCTCCTTGGCCCATTGTTCGACAGGCAGGTCTAAACCGAACAGGCGCCGCACTTCTTCGTGTAGTCCTTTGGTATCCCATTGCTCGGCAAAAGCGCGTTCTGGAATATAGCGGGCGATTAAATCGTCGATGATCTGCAAGCGCATTGCGGCAATCTCATCCTTGAGATCGGGGCTGGCCATCATTTCCACGCGCTGCTCGTAAATAGCTTTGCGTTGATCATTCATGACATTGTCGAAGCGCAGCAGGTTCTTGCGAACCTCGAAATTGCGCGCCTCGACGCGACTCTGCGCCTTCTCAAGTGCTTTATTAACCCAGGGATGAACAATCGATTCGCCTTCCTTGAGCCCTAGCCGCTGCAGCATGGCATCCATGCGCTCGGCGCCGAAAATGCGCATAAGGTCATCTTCGAGCGAAAGGAAGAAGCGCGAGGCGCCCGGATCGCCCTGGCGACCAGACCGGCCGCGCAGCTGATTGTCGATACGCCGGCTCTCGTGCCGCTCCGTTCCGACCACAAACAATCCCCCCGCCTCGAGCGCAATCTTCTTTTTGGCGGCAACATCCGCCTCGATCTCGGCGGTGCGGGCAGCGATAACGGCGGGATCATTAATGCCCCCCAATTCGCGCTCGAGCCGCATACGCAGATTCCCGCCGAGCTGGATGTCGGTTCCCCGGCCGGCCATGTTGGTTGCAATCGTCACTGCCCCCGGCACGCCCGCATCGGCGATGATATGAGCCTCCTGCTCGTGGTAGCGGGCGTTGAGAACCTGGTGAGGGATGCTTTTCTGCTTGAGGAGGCTCGAGAGCAATTCGGACTTTTCGATCGAGACGGTTCCGACCAGGACCGGTTGATGGCGCGCGCGGCACTCCTGGATCAGCGCGATGATGGATTGATATTTTTCCCGCGCGGTACGATAGATCTCGTCATCCTCATCGCGGCGGGCGACCGGGACATTGGTGGGAATTTCAATCACATCAAGACCATAGATATCGGAAAATTCCGGCGCCTCGGTCATCGCGGTCCCCGTCATGCCGGCGAGCTTGGGATAGAGGCGGAAATAGTTCTGATAGGTGATCGAGGCCAGCGTCTGGTTCTCGTTTTGAATCTCGACCTGTTCCTTGGCTTCAAGCGCCTGGTGCAGGCCTTCCGAGTAACGCCGCCCTTCCATCATGCGTCCGGTGAACTCGTCGATGATGATGACCTTGTTCTCCTTGACGATATAATCGACATCGCGCGTGAAGAGCTTGTGCGCGCGGAGCGCCTGGTTGACGTGATGGACAAGCGAAATGTTCTGCATGTCATAAAGCGAACCCTGGCGCAGCTGGCCGGCCCCGCGCATCAATTGCTCGACGTGTTCGGTGCCTTCTTCCGTCAAGGTGACGTGACGAGACTTTTCGTCCTTTTCATAATCGGCATCGTTGAGCAGCGGGATAAGCTTGTCGATCTTGTAATAAAGATCGGAATTGTCTTCGGTGGGTCCGGAAATGATCAGCGGCGTGCGCGCCTCATCGATCAGAATGGAATCGACTTCATCGACAATCGCGTAATTGAACGGTCGCTGCACGCGATCCTCTAGCCGAAACTTCATATTGTCGCGCAGATAATCGAAGCCGAATTCGTTATTGGTTCCGTAGGTGATGTCGGCGCGGTAGGCCGCGCGCCGCTCAGGATCACTCATCCCGCCCACGATGGTGCCCACTGTTAAGCCGAGGAAACGGTACACTTGTCCCATCCACTCGGCGTCGCGTTTGGCGAGATAGTCGTTGACCGTCACGACATGGACCCCCTTGCCGGACAAGGCATTGAGATAAACCGGCAGGGTCGCTACTAGGGTTTTGCCCTCGCCCGTACGCATCTCGGCGATCCGCCCCTGATGTAAAACGATGCCGCCCATGAGCTGAACGTCGAAATGCCGTTGGCCCAAAGCGCGCCGCGCTGCCTCGCGCACGGTGGCAAAGGCCTCGGCCATGATACCGTCGAGGCTTTCCTCCGCCTCCAGTCGAGACCGGAATTCCAACGTTTTCTTGGCCAAATTCGCGTCGTCCAGCGACCCAAGCTCGGCTTCGCGCGCGTTAATATCGCGAACGTGACCATCGAGACTGCGAATAAAACGATCGTTTGCTGTGCCAAAAAAGCGCTTGGCAAGGGCGGCGAGCATGCGGGACCTTTCTTTGCCATCAGAGATAGGGGGCAACGGCCGCTCTGTCAACGCGGGCCCGCCTCGATTGTGCTTGCGGTAAGGTATCCATTTAGGCATATTTCGCCGTTAAATGGATCGAAAAAACTGGCCATTTTCGTAGAAGACGAGGGTTTAAAAATGAAAAGTGCATTGTGGCGAACCGGCATCCTGGTGGGTACCGTGGTTGCTTTCTTTGGGCCGGCCTGGGCACAGCAGCCAGCGGTCACTCCGCCACCTGCCCCGGCTGCGGCGCCGCAAGCCGCTGCTCCCGCCCCTACGACGGTAGTGGCGCGGGTGAATGGCGAGGCGATCACCTATCAGGACGTGGTTGACCAGGTACGCGCCCTTCCGCCGCAATATCAGCAGCAAGCCAGCGCCCTTTACGTTCCCATTGTGAACCGGCTAGTGGATTTCAAGCTGCTCAATAATCGCATCAAAGGCGAGAAGCTGGAAGACGATCCTGAATACCAGAAGCGGCTTGCCCAGTCTAAGGCGGAAATTGCGAGAGAGGTGTTTCTTCGCCGATATGTCGCAGCTAAAGTAACCGAAGAAATGGTCAAAACGACCTATGACAATCTCGTGAAATCCACGCCTCCGGAGCCGGAGATCCGTGTGTCTCATATCCTATTTGCTGACGAGAAATCGGCCCGCGATGCAATCGCCCAGTTAAAAAAAGGCGGCGATTTCGCGAAGATGGCCGAGGCCAAGTCTACCGATAAGGGAACGGCGAGCCGCGGCGGCGATCTCGGCTATATCGTCAAAAGCACGACGGTAAAGGAATTTTCCGATGCGGCTTTCGCGCTCAAGGTGGGGGAGATCAGCGCAAAGCCAGTGAAGACGCAGTTTGGCTGGCATATTATCAAGGTCACAGACAAGCGCGATCGCACTGTCCCGCCTTATGCGCAGCTGAAGAATCAGCTTCGCCAAAAGGTCGAAGAACAAGAGGCGGAAAATCTCGTGGAGGATTTGAAGAAGACCGCGAAAATCGAAATTTTTAATCTCGATGGTACGCCGGTCTCTCCCCCAGCGCCTCAGACGCAGCCCGGCGCCCAGGCGCCTACCCAGAAGCAGTAGAAGCCATGCTGGCCTCGCTACTCGCCCCCAATGAGATTGCGGCGGTGCCGGCCTTGGCGGGGTTTCGCCTAGCCAGCCTGTGCTGCAATCTGCGCTACCGCAACCGGGATGATTGCCTCTTGATCGAGTGCGCGCCCGGCACGACCGTGGCCGGTGTGTTCACTCGATCGCTCACCGCGGCCGCACCTGTTCTGCTTTGTCGGACTCATCTCGCGGCTGGCGAAGCGCGCGCCATCTTGGTCAATGCCGGTAATGCCAACGCCTTTACCGGCCAGGCGGGCATCGAAGCGGCATGGGCCTGCGCGACAGCGCTGGCGGAAGCGCTAGGGTGCACGCCCGAGAAGATTTTCCCCGCCTCCACCGGCGTCATTGGCGAGCCGCTCGATTACAAAAAAATCCTCGCGGTAATCCCTAAACTGGTCGCGGGACTCACCGATGAAGGCTGGCACGCCGCCGCTGCCGCTATCATGACCACCGACACCTTTCCCAAACAGGCAACCTGTACCGCGATGATGGGTGGCCGAAAGATCACGATCAACGGCATTGCCAAGGGCTCAGGCATGATCGCGCCGGACATGGCAACCATGCTGGGCTTCGTAGCGACTGATGCTGCCATTCCCGCGCCAATGCTCCAGCAGGCACTCGAAAAGGCCAATGCGGCAAGCTTCAATTGCATCACGGTAGATGGCGATACCTCGACCAATGATACATTGCTGCTTCTGGCGAGCGGACGAGCCGGCAATCTCACTCCCGACGAGCGCGACTTGGCGGCCTTTGCGGAAGCGCTGGAACGCGTGCTCATCGACCTCGCCTGCCAAGTGGTGCGCGACGGTGAGGGCGCCAGCAAATTCATCACGATCGAAGTAACCGGCGCCCAGTCGGATCAGGCGGCACGCAGGATTGGCCTCGCCATTGGCAATTCTCCTTTGGTCAAGACCGCGATCGCCGGCGAGGACGCGAATTGGGGACGAATCGTCATGGCCGTCGGCAAATCTGGGGAAGCTGCCGACCGCGATCGACTGAGAATTGCTATCGGCGGTGTGGCGGTTGCCGCGCAGGGCATGCGAGTCCCCGATTATGACGAGGAACCCGTCACGCGTCACATGCGCGGCCGCGAGATTCATATGGCGGTCGATGTCGGCGTGGGCCAGGGTCAGGCGCGTATCTGGACCTGTGACTTGACCCACCGCTATATCGACATCAACGCCGATTACCGTTCGTAGCTGCAAACCCAACGAACAAATCACGTATCCCTGACGGGAGAAAACTGAATCCGCAGATCGGTTTTTCTGCTAAGACGTGACTGAGTTTCGTATCTACCCTCTCCCTGAGGGCTCGTCCCTTGGTCATCATCGGATTTGGACCCGGTGATCTCGCGCAGACGAATACAATGCCCGGGCATGACGCGCAAGAGCAATGCAGAACACCCGTCCAAACCTCCCCCATCAAGAGGACGGCTTTAGATTTACCTTCCCTCGATGCCGGACATGTCAGTTAGGCGTAACTCGGCACTGATATAGCTTGGCCGTTCGCGATATGCGAACCGCGAGCATTCGCGCCATCAAGACAAGGAGAAACCATGAAATATATTTCACACGCCGCGCGCAATATTGCACTGGTAATAGGAGCCACGCTGGCGATAGGAGGTATGGCGGCGGCGGCCACCAAGAACACGACGGTCACCGTGACCCTATGGGACAAGTCCAACGGAACGATGGGCATGATTCTGAGCGCGAATGAGCTCAAGGCCGGCGAGGTGACTTTTGACGTCGCCAACACCTCGGCCACCATGCAGACTCATGAGTTTCTCGTTATGCCAACCAGGCTCACCCAGGAGCAGCTCACCACCGCCGAGTTCGCGACCGAAGAGGATGGCACCAAGCTCGACGAGAAAAAGCTTGGCCAGGTGCATGAGCTTGATGAGGACCTTGCCCCAGGTAAGAGCGGTAAGTTGACACTTGCATTGAAACCCGGGCGCTACCTGGTTCTTTGCAATCAGCCCGGGCATTTCATGGCAGGTATGCGGCAGATCATCACAGTCACCCCGTAACGGGTGACACTAGGCGCGAGAGGCGCGGGCTTGCGTCTGCGCCTTTGCCGCTGCCGATTGTGCTTTGCAGCATGTCCGTGTAAGCCTAGCGTTTATGTGGAATGCCATTCGTCCTGCTCTCCCGGTTCTGGTTGCGATTGCACTGATCGAGGCCGGTCTTGGCCTCCTCAATCCCGTCATTGGCATCCAGCTCAATCTTCGCGGCGTGAATGCGCTGCTGATCGGCATAATCTCCTCCGCTTATTCCGTAGGATTCCTCCTCGGCTCATTGACCACGCATCGCGTCATCGATCGGGTCGGGCACATCCGTGCACTGTGTGTCTTCGCTGCGCTGACTGCCGACGCCATTGCACTCCATGTGGTGTTCCATGCTCCGCTTGTCTGGCTGGCGTTGCGCATCGTGCAGGGATATGCGCTGGCCGGCGCTTATCTCGTCATCGAATCCTGGATGAATGATAAGGCATCGGCCGAAAGCCGGAGCCGGCTCTTTTCCGTTTACACCGCCACATCCTGGGCGGTTTCAGGCCTGTCCCCGCTCCTCTTCAATGTCGTGGACGCACGCGGCCCCACTCTGTTCGTTATTGCCGCCATCTTCATGGCGACGTCCCTTGTCTCGATGGGTCTTACCCGGGTCGGCAATCCCGAGATCGCCCATCGCCGGCATTTCGGTCTGATCCAGCTCTCGCGCATCTCGCCGCTGGGCGTTGCCTGCTGCTTTGGGGCCGGTTTCCTGAACGGCGGCCTCTATGCGCTCCTGCCCGTCTATACCGCAGCGCGCGGCCTTGGTCCGCGCGAGCTGTCCGTCCTGATTTCCATGAGCACCGCGGGCGCGCTGCTCGGCCAGCTCCCGGTTGGCTATCTCGCGGATCATTATGGGCGGCGGCCGGTCATCATCGCTACCATGTTCGTCTCGATGGCAATCGCTCTCGCGATCTACAGCCTGCCCCAGGCCAGCTTCGGCTGGGTGCTGGGCCTGTTTCTGCTTTTAAACATGGTCGAGAGTCCACTCTACGGCCTGGGTGTGAGCCAAGCCAATGATTATATCCAGAAGAAGGATTTCGTCGCCGCATCGGGTGGTCTGCTCTTCGCCTGGGGCCTCGGTGCGGCGGCAGGACCGGGCGGGATGGGCTATTTCATGGGGCGCTGGGGCGGAGAGAAACTTTTTCTCATCATGGCAATTGGCTTTTGTGCCATCGCCTGCTTTGCGATCTATCGCATCTTGCGCCGGCGCGCCAAGAGCGCCCGCGAGCAAGGCAATTATGTCGCCATGCCGGTTGTCACCACCCAGGGTGCGGGCACCTCGGCCGCGACGGAGCTTGATCCGCGCAGCTGATCGAGGCACCACAGACCCGAGAGCTTCGAGAGTCGCTTAAATCCGAGTGACGAGGACGGTCGTGACCGGTTTCTTTTGATAGGTGCGGTTAAACCAGCGGCGTACTGCGAGGCGCACTTTTTCCGCCGCATCCTGGTCGGAGTTGGGCGCGGGCAAAAGGGCCGCTTCCGCTTCCTCGCGGAGCTGGCGCCATACCTCGGCGTCTTCGGCCTCGTCGTCCAACAAGCCCTGCGCCACGATTTGCACCGGCGCGCGCAGCACCCCTTGCCGATCGAGAACCGCCGCCACCGTGACCACGCCGTTGGCGGACAGGCGCTGACGCCTCTTGACCGTGCCCAAAGGCACAAGTCGGTTTCCATCGAGCGCGAGATAGCCCGATTGCACATCGGCGATGATTTCTGCCGGTCCGGGCGCGAGCTGGATTAATGACCCGTTATGGGGAACAACTACCTGCGGAACCTGGCACTCCTTGGCGAGTGCCGCATGGGCATCGAGATGGCGCGCCTCGCCATGGACCGGAATTGCGATCTGGGGGCGCACCCATTGATACATGGCGACCAGCTCATCCCGCGCAGGATGGCCGGATACGTGAATATTCTCATTCCGGTCGGTTATGATTTCGGCACCGAGCCGAGCAAGGTCATTCTGCAGACGCAGGATGGATTTCTCATTGCCGGGAATGACCCTGGAAGAGAAGATCACTCGGTCACCCGCCGCTATTTCGACATGGGGATGTTCGTGGCGGGCAATTCGCGCCAGGGCCGAGCGCGGCTCGCCCTGGGAGCCGGTGCAGATCAGCACGATCTTGTCCCGAGGGAAAAAGCCTGCTTGCTCCTCGGTCACGAATTCCGGCAGACCCACGAGGTAGCCCGTTTCACGCGCCGCGCTGACCATGCGCCAGAGCGAACGCCCGATCAGAGCCACCTGGCGGTCGGCTTCCCGCGCGGCGAGCGCGATGCTCTCCAGCCGGGCCACATTACTCGCGAAGCATCCGACGAAGACACGCTCGGGCGCCGCAGCGATCAATGGCTTGAGGTTGGCACGGACGTCTCCCTCGGAGCCCGACGTGCCGTTCACCAGCACGTTGGTCGAATCGCAGATCATGGCGTACATGCCCTCGTCGCCGATGCGCCGCAAGGCCGCCACGTCGGTGGGCTCGCCGATCATCGGGGCGGGATCGAGTTTCCAATCGCCGGTATGGAGGACCGCGCCCGCGCTCGTCCGAATCACCACCGCGTTGGGTTCGGGAATCGAATGGGTAAGGGTAATGAGTTCGATCGCGAAGGGTCCGATCTCGGCCTTGCCTGACATGGGCAGAAGGTGGACAGGCACCTCCGCCTCGAGGCCCACCTCGCGCAGCTTGCGCCGCAGGATGGCCGCAGTGAAGGGTGTGGCATAGACGGGGCAGCGCAGTTCGGGCCAGAGATACGGCACCGCCCCTATATGATCCTCATGCGCGTGGGTGAGAACCAGACCGCACAGGTCCTGGACGCGTTCGCGGATGAAGGAAATGTCGGGCATGATCAGATCGACACCCGGCGTCGTGTCGTCGCCGAAGGTCACCCCCAGATCGAGCATCAGCCACTTGCCGGCATGGCCGTAGAGCGAGAGGTTCATTCCGATCTCGCCTGCCCCGCCGAGCGGCAGGAAGAGGAGCGCGTCAGAGGCGGGTTTCATGCGAACCTCGATTGCGCTGGAATATCTCGCGCAGGCCGATCATAGTAATGTCCGGCTCGTGGTGATCGAGCGCCTCGGTCTGGCCAAAGAAAAGCGGCGCAAGTCCGCCGGTGGCGACGGTCATGATGCGCGAGCCCCACTCGCTCCGGATCCGCTCGACCAATCCTTCGATGAGGCCGACATAGCCCCAGAAAATCCCTGACTGCATCGCGGACAGGGTATCCGTCCCGATGGCGCGGGCGGGGCGTTCAGGCGCGATATGGGGCAGTTTGGCGGTTGCCTCGTGCATCGCGCGCAGGCTGAGATTGATGCCGGGCGCAATCGCGCCACCCATGTAATTGCCGCGATCGTCAATGACGTCGAAGGTCGTCGCCGTTCCAAAATCCACAACGATCAGCGCGCGGCGAAAGAGCAGGTAGCCGCCCACGGCATTGGCGATACGGTCCGCTCCCAGCTCGGCAGGCTTGTCGATGCGAATCTCGATCCCCGCCTCGGCCTTACCGACAATCAGGGGTACAACGGAAAGATGAAGTCGACACAGCCGCTCCAGGTGGAAGACCGCTTCGGGGACGACCGAAGCGATGATCGCACCCGTGATCTGCACCGGGGCGATCTCCTGCATGGCGAGCAGGTGCGACAGCCAGACGATGTATTCATCGGCGGTCCGGCCCGGAACCGAACGGATGCGCCAATCTCCGCGCAGCCGGTCTCCGTGATAAAGGCCGAATTTGACGTTGGTATTATTGGCGTTAATGGCGAGCAGCATCGCTTTTTTCCATTGGGAAGACATCCCCCGCACCGATGCGGTGCACGATGCCGTCGATAGTGCGCACCAGCAGGAACCCGTCCTCGTCGATATCCTCGAAAATACCGCGCAGCGTATCCTCGCCGCGCAATACCGTAATCGCCCCGCCGATCCCGGCCGCGCGCGCGCGCCAGGCCGGCCGCAAGCCCGAGAATCCGTTGTGACGCCATTCGGCATAGAGCGGCGCGAAGGCTTCGCCAAGCCGCTCCGCGCAGGCATGCGGGGCCACCTTCTGCCCGGTTTCGCTCATGAGGTCGGTCGTGGGATAGAGGGCCTCCCTCGGGTGATCGACAAGGTTGATACCGATCCCGATCACGACCCAATCGCCACCGCCATCGGATTCGAGCAGGAGGCCCGAGATCTTGCGGCCACCGCATAGGAGATCATTGGGCCATTTATAAGCCAGCCGTTCTCCGATTTGCGGTGTCGCAGCCCACAAGGCCGCCGCCGCCGCCATTTGCGCGACAAAGCCGAGGCTCGCCGCCTGTGCGGGCGGCGTGCCGGGACGCACGATCCAGGACAGGTAGAGGTTGCCCCGCGGGGAATGCCAGCTTCGCCCGCGGCGCCCGCGTCCGGCACTCTGCTCGCCCGCGAGAACGGCACACCCTTCTGCTGCTCCCGCCTCCGCCCATTCCCTGGCGATGTCATTCGTGCTCGATACCCGGTCGTAGGAGGTCAGGGTGAAGGAGAAGCTCATCCGGGGAAGAGCGCCGCCGCCGCCGCCCGGGCGTTATCCACGAGCGGTGCAGGCAACAGACAGAAAAATAGCAGCAGCGCCGCCGAGGCCAAGGTGAGAACCGCCACCGGGCGATCAGCCCGGTCATAGCCGGAAACGGGCTCGTCAAAATACATGATCTTGACGATACGCAGATAATAGAAAGCCGAAATGACCGAACTCAGCACCCCCAAAATCGCCAAGCCATAAAGATGCGCATCGATCGCCGCCAGAAACACGAAATACTTACCGAAGAAACCGGCGAGCGGCGGGATGCCGGCCAGCGAGAACATGAAGAGGAGCATACTGTGGGCCATCCAGGGGTGGCTGCGCGCGAGCCCCGCCAGGTCATCGAGGGATTCGGCCATCTCGTCCTTGCGCCGCATCGAGAGGATCACTCCAAAGACACCGATATTCATGACGACATAGATCGCAAGATAGATCAGTGCGCCAGCCACCCCGGCGCGACTCCCCGCCGCCAAGCCGATGAGCGCGTAGCCGATATTGCCGATGGCGCTATAGCCCATGAGGCGCTTGATATTAGTCTGGCCGATCGCAGCAATCGAGCCCAGCAGCATCGAGGCGACCGAGAGAAAGACCACGATCTGCACCCATTGCGCCGCGAGCGGTCCGAACGGCCCGATTAGCACGCGGCCAAGCAAGGCGAAGGCGGCGACCTTGGGGCTAATCGAGAAAAAGGCCGTAATCGGCGTGGGCGCGCCCTCATAGACGTCGGGGGTCCACATATGGAACGGAACGGCGGAGATCTTGAAGGCGAGCCCGACCAGCAGGAAGATGAGGCCCATCAGCAGGCCGATTTCGACCCCGCCATGGGCGTGCAGGAAGGTAGCGAGCCGGTCGAATTGCAGCGTGCCGGTGAACCCATAAATCAGCGATGCCCCATAAAGGAGCATGCCCGAGGAAAGTGCCCCCAGTACGAAATATTTCAGCCCCGCCTCGCTGGCGCGCAGCGAGTTGCGGCGGAAGGCGGCGAGTACATACAGCGCCAGGCTCTGCAGTTCGAGACCCAGATAGAGAGCGATTAGGTTATTGGCCGATACCATCATCATCATGCCCAGCACTGAAAATACCATCAAGACCGGCAGTTCGAACCGGTTCATATCCTCGCGCTCGGCAAAGGGCGTGGTCATGATCAGCGCAGCCATGGCGCTCGCCAGGCAGACCACTTTTGCAAATCTAGAAAAGGCATCGCGCACGAACAGGCCATTCCATCCTGCCGCCCGGACGTCATCCGGGGCGACGACCAGCAGAATGGCTACCGCCATGATCACCAGGCCGAGGAGCGCGACCACGCGATAGGACCGTTCGCCCACGAATACTCCCGCCAGCAACATGCCCATGCCGCCGAGCGCCATCCAGATCTCCGGAAGTACGATGCCGTAATTCATATCAGTTTCCATTCCGCGCCAAGGCATGGCCTTGGACGCTGGCCACCAGACGGTCGATGCTGGCGCCATAAAAACTTGTAAAGCTCTTAGGATAAATGCCCATCCACAACACAAGCAGGATCAGCGGGACGAAATAAAGAACCTCCCGCGGGCTGAGGTCGAGCAGGCCTTTGAGATCTTCCCTCTCGAGGCTTCCGAAAATTACCCGCCGATAGAGCCACAGCATATAGGCCGCGCCGAGAATAATACCGGTGGTGATGAAGCTCGCCGCCCAGGTGTTTGCCTTGAACGTGCCGAGCATGACCAGAAATTCGCCGATAAACCCGCTCGTCCCCGGAAGGCCTACCGAGGCCATCGTGAACACCATGAACACGGCGGCATAACGCGGCATGTTATGGGCCAGGCCGCCATAGCGGGCGATGTCGCGCGTGTGCAGGCGGTCATAGACGACGCCCACGCAGAGAAACAGGGCGGCAGAAACAATGCCGTGGCTCAACATCTGGAACATCGCCCCGTCGATCGCTTGGCGATTCAGGGCGAAAATCCCAGCGGTGACGAAACCCATGTGGGCCACCGAGGAATAGGCGATGAGCTTTTTCATATCCGTCTGGGCCAGTGCCACAAGCGAGGTATAGATGACCGCAACCGCCGACAAGGCGAAGACAAAACCGGCAAAAGCCTGGCTGGCATCGGGGAACATCGGCACGGAAAAGCGCAGGAACCCATAACCGCCCATCTTGAGCAGCACACCGGCCAGGATCACTGAGCCGGCAGTGGGGGCCTCGACATGGGCGTCGGGCAGCCAGGTATGAACCGGCCACATCGGCATCTTCACGGCAAAGCTCGCGAAGAAGGCCAGCCACAGCCACTTCTGCAGGCCGGGGTCGAAATGGAAGGCGAGCAAAGCGGGAATATCGGTCGTGCCCGCCACCCGCACCATGGTGATCAAGGCGAGCAGCATCAGGACCGATCCCAGCAGCGTATAGAGGAAAAACTTGAAAGCGGAATAGACGCGACGCTTTCCCCCCCACACGCCGATGATGATAAACATCGGGATGAGCACGCCTTCGAAGAAGATATAGAAATTGAGAATATCGAGCGCGGCGAAGGTTCCGATCATCATCGTCTCGAGCACCAGGAAGGCGATCATGTATTCCTTGACGCGGTTTTCGATCGCGCGCCATGAGGCCAGGATGCAAATCGGCATGAGAAAGGTCGAGAGCAGAATGAACAACAGCGAGATGCCATCGACCCCCAAATGATAGGTCATGCCCAGGGCCGGCAACCATTCGCGTTTTTCGCTGAACTGGAATCCGGGATTGGCCGGATCGAAAGTAAACCACAGCACCAGCGAGAGCAGGAAAACGAGCGTGGTCGTCATCAGCGCAACGTTGCGCGCATTGCGGCGAACGAGTTCGGCTTCCCCTTGGACCAGCGCGATGAACACCGCCCCGACGAGCGGCAGGAAAGTCAGCAGGGAAAGGATCGGCAGATCGGTCATGACGCGCTCCGCACCCGTATCATATACCAAGTCAGCAGCGCGACCAGGCCGAGCAGCATGGCGAACGCGTAATGATACACATAACCCGATTGGAGGCGCCGCGCCCGCTGGGCGAGATCGACCGCCGTAACCGCGATACCGTCCGGCCCGAAATGATCGATGACGGCTTCATCGCCCTTCTTCCAGAGCTGGAAGCCGAGGAACATCGACGGACGAACGAACAGAGCGGCATAGAGTTCGTCGAAATACCATTTATTGAGAAAGAACGCGTAGAGATATTTGAACCGCGTCGCCAGACGTTCGGCCAGGCCACGCCGGAAGACATAGGTCACGTAGGCAAACAGAATGCCCCCAAGTCCCGCGCCCAGCGGGATAAGCGCGACCCAGAGCGGCGTCTCTTCCTCGCCACCGCCACGCGCGAGCAGCGCCTTGCCCCAGAAGCTCGCCTGGTCGGCGCCGACGAAGAGATGGTTGAATAGGAAGCCCGTGCAGAGCGCGCCCAGAGCCAGGATGGCGAGCGGCACCAGCATGACGGGCGGCGATTCGTGGACATGGGCGTAGACCACTTCCGGCGAACGGTTCTTGCCATGGAATGTCATGAGCAGGAGGCGCCAGGAATAGAAGGCGGTCATGGCCGCGCCGATCAGGCCGAGCCAGAACGCGTAGGTCGCACTTGGATTATGAGCGGTGAAGGCCGCCTCGAGAATCCGGTCCTTGGAAAAGAAACCGGCAAAGGGCCAGATGCCGCCGAGCGCGAGCGAACCTACCCACATGAAGCCGTAGGTCCACGGCACCAGCCGCCACAGACCGCCCATGCGGCGCATGTCCTGTTCGCCCGACATGGCGTGGATGACCGATCCAGCGCCCAAGAACAGCAGGGCCTTGAAAAAGGCGTGGGTGAAGAGGTGAAACATCGCAGCGTTATAGGCACCCACGCCGGCCGCGAAAAACATGTAGCCGAGCTGCGAGCAGGTCGAATAGGCGATCACCCTCTTGATGTCGGTCTGGGTCAGGCCCACCGTCGCCGCGAAGAAGGCGGTAGAGGCGCCGACCACGGTCACCACATGCTTGGCCAAGGGCGCATACTCGAACATGGGCGAGAGCCGGCACACCATGAACACCCCCGCCGTCACCATCGTCGCGGCATGGATCAGGGCCGAAACCGGTGTCGGGCCTTCCATCGCGTCGGGTAGCCAAGTATGCAGGCCGATCTGGGCGGACTTGCCCATGGCACCCACGAAGAGCAACAGGCAGAGGATCGTTAGCGTATCGCCCTCGAACCAGAGGAAATGAAAGGAGCGGCCCGCCATGGCAGGCGCGGCCTGGAATACATGGGTGAAATCGACAGAGCCAAAAACGGCGAACACGCCGAAGATGCCTAGCGCGAAACCGAAATCGCCGATGCGATTGACCACGAACGCCTTGATCGCGGCCGCGTTCGCGCTCGGCCGGTCGAACCAGAAGCCGATCAAAAGATAGGAACACAGCCCGACTCCTTCCCAGCCGAAGAAGAGCTGAAGGAAATTCGCCGCGGTCACGAGCATCAGCATGCAGAAGGTGAAGAGGCTGAGATAGGCCATGAAACGCGGCACGGAATGGTCGTGATGCATATAGCCCACGGAATAGACGTGCACCATCGCCGAGACCGAGGTGACCACGATCAGCATCACCGCCGACAGCGTATCGATGCGCAGCGCCCAATCCGCCGTCAACTCGCCCGAGGCAAACCAGGCGAAGAGCGGAATAGTGTACGGCTCATTGTTGCCGAGCACCTGAAAAAACAAGATCCAGGCGAAGGCCGCCGAAAGCAGCATGAGGCCACAGGTGACAAGCTGGGCGCCTCGATCCCCCAACCGGCGATTGCCCAAGCCGGCCACGAGCGCGCCCAGCAAAGGCAGAAAAACGACCGCAATTTCCACCGCCCCTACCCCTTCATCATATTGATATCTTCAACCGCGATCGAGCCGCGGTTGCGGAAATAGACGACCAGAATCGCAAGCCCAATCGCCGCCTCGGCCGCCGCCACCGTCAGCACCATGAGCGCGAACACCTGGCCCGCTAGGTCGTGCAAAAAGTAAGAAAAAGCGACAAGGTTGAGATTGACCGCGAGCAGCATCAGCTCGACCGCCATCAGGATAACGATCACGTTCTTGCGGTTAAGAAATACCCCAAAAACGCCCAAGGCGAACAGGATGGCCGCCACCACCAGGTAATGGACGAGGGAAATGTTCATATGCCGCTCCCGCTCTGGACCTTGACGATCGCGACCGATTCTTCTTTGCGGCGCGCCACCTGGGCGGCGATCTTCTGCCGCCGGACATCGGAACGTTGGCGGTGGGTAAGCACGATCGCGCCGATCATGGCGACGAGCAGGACCACGCCGGCCCCCTGAAACAGGTACAGATAGTCTGTATAGAGAATCTGGCCGAGCGCGTGGGTATTGCCGACCTGCGCAACCGGCGGCGTCGGCGATTGCGGCGCGGCCAGATCTCCGCCGCGCCAGCTCGCGAGTGCCACGATGATCTCGGTGATGAGCAGGACGCCCACCATGGCGCCGATCGGCAGGTACCGCACGAAACCCTGGCGGAGCTCGGCGAAATTGATGTCGAGCATCATGACCACGAAGAGGAACAGGACCGCCACCGCGCCCACATAGACGACCACCAGCATCATGGCCAGGAATTCGGCCCCCGCGAGCAGGAACAACCCGGCGCCGCTGAAGAATGCAAGAATAAGGAAGAGCACCGAATGGACCGGGTTACGAGCGAAGATCACCATGGCGCCCGCGAAGATCGCGGTCGCGGCAAAGAAATAGAAGGTCAAGGCGGAGATCAGCATGGGTTACCTGTACGGCGCATCGGCGGCAATATTGGCGGCAATCTGCGCCTCCCACCTGTCGCCATTGGCGAGCAGACGCTGCTTGTCGTAGAGCAACTCCTCGTGCGTCTCGGTGGAGAATTCCAAATTGGGCGTCTCGACGATGGCATCCACCGGACAGGCCTCCTGGCAGAAGCCGCAATAGATGCATTTTGTCATGTCGATGTCGTACCGTGTTGTGCGCCGCGACCCATCATCGGCGCGCGGTTCTGCCTCGATGGTAATCGCAAGCGCAGGGCAGATGGCCTCGCACAGCTTGCAGGCGATACAGCGCTCTTCACCATTGGGATAGCGCCGCAGGGCGTGCTCGCCCCGGAATCGCGGGCTGAGCGGGCCACGCTGATAAGGATAATTGATCGTGACGCGCGGCCGGAAAATATAAGAGAATGTCAGCGCCAGACCGCGCAGCAATTCGCTTAGCAGGAGGTTCTTCGCGAGGTTCATCTGTGCCATCTCATGCCCCTGGTAGCCAGCCCATTGCCATGAGCACGCCGGCGGTCGCGATCACAAACAGCAGCGAGAGGGGCAAAAAGACTTTCCAGCCGAGACGCATCAGCTGATCGTAGCGGTAGCGCGGAAATGTCGCGCGCACCCACAGGAAACAAAACACCACTAGGGCCACCTTGAGGGCAAACCAGACGAAACCCGGCAGGAAGGTCCACCCGAAAGGTGCCAGCCAGCCGCCCAGGAAGAGGATCGCCGTCAGCGCGCTCATCAGCCAGATGTTCGCATATTCGCCGAGTTGAAACAGCGCGAAGGTCATCGAGGAATATTCGGAGAAATATCCTGCCACCAGTTCGGATTCCGCCTCCGGCAGATCGAAAGGCGGGCGGTTGGTCTCGGCCAGGGCCGAGATGAAGAAGATCACGAACATCGGCAGGAGCGGGATGCAGAACCAGACATGCTGCTGGGCCCGGACGACGTCGGAGAGGTTGAGTGAACCCACGCACAGGAGCACCGTGACCAACACGAAGCCAATAGAAACCTCGTAGGAAACCATCTGCGCAGCCGAACGCAGCGCGCCCAGGAAAGGATATTTGGAATTGCTCGCCCAACCGGCCACGACCACGCCATAGACACCCAGCGAGGAAATGGCGAAGAGATAGAGAACGCCGACATTGATATTGGCGAGGACGATGCCATTGTCGAAGGGAATGACCGCCCAGGCGATCAGGCTCAGGATGAACGTCGCCATCGGCGCGGCGATAAAGGCGGCGCGATTCGCGCCGATCGGAATGATCGTCTCCTTGAAGAGCAGCTTGACGCCGTCGGCAATCGGCTGCAGCAGGCCAAAAGGTCCGACCACATTGGGGCCGCGCCGCAATTGCATAGCCGCGAGCACCTTGCGCTCGGCATAGGTCAGATACGCGACCGCGGCAAGCAGCGGGATGATGATCGCGACGATCTTGGCGATGATGATCCCGCCCGGGATCGCATAGGCGTGCACGAATTCATCCATGGGTGCCGGTCCTGGTTTTGCCGTTCACGAATTCCTCGGTGCAGTAGGCCATGGTCTCCGACGCACGGCTGATCGGATCGGTCATGTAGTAGTTGATGATCGGATTGCGGAACGGCTGGGCGCTTGCCGCGCCTATCTGGCCGAATGGCTGCCAGGGCGCGTGGCTGGGCACGCCGCTCCAATCGAGCTGGGGGGATGCGGCGTGCATCCGTTCCAGTAACGCCGCGTAGCTATCGAACGGCAAGGCATGCCCCAGGGCGTCCGAGAGGGCGCGCAGGATTTTCCAATCCTCGCGCGAATCGCCAGGTCCGAAGACGGCGCGGCGCGCGCGCTGAATCCGGCCTTCGATATTCATGTAATGCCCGTCTTTCTCGGCAAAGGTGAAGCCTGGCAGGATGACGTCCGCGCGATGGGCGCCGCGGTCGCCGTGGTGACCCTGATAAATGACGAAGGCCGAGCCGAGCCGTGCCGTGTCGATCTCATCGGCGCCGAGCAGGTACACGGCCTCGATATCGCCCGATTGCGCTTTGGCCAGAATGTCTTCCACCCCACCTGCATGGTAGAAACCTTGGGCGAGCGCGCCCAGGCGGCCCGCGGCCCGCTCAAGATAATTGAAGCCGTTCCATCCCTCTCGCACCAGGTTGGCCTTCTCGGCGACCCGCCGGGCCAGTGCGAGGATGGCGGCGCCATCGGGGCGGGCGAGCGCGCCCGAGCCCACGATCATCATCGGATGCTTGGCGCCGGCCAGCAGGTCGAGAAATCCATGTTTGCCTTCGGCCAATTGCTGCAACGTCTCGGGCCCGGCGCCGAGATAATCGGTGCGGTAGGTGAGATCGACCCGCTCACCGATGAGCCCGACCTTCATGTCGGCGTGCAAATAGCGCTTGCGCAGGCGGGCATTGACAAGCGGCGCTTCCCAGCGCGGATTGCTGCCGACGATCAAGCAGGCATCGGCCTGCTCAATCCCGGCGATGGTGGTATTGAACAGATGCGAGGCAGGGACGCGCGGATCGATCTGCGCGCCATCCTGCCGGCATTCGTGCTGGGTCGAACCCAGCGCGCCCATAAGCTGTTTGAGCGCGAAGACCGATTCCATCTCGACCAGATCGCCGGCAATCGCAGCGATCTTATGGCCATCCAGGCGGTTAAAACGCCCGGCAATCGCCGCGAAGGCCTCCTCCCAGCTCGCCGGCTCAAGCTTGCCATGGCGACGCAGATAGGGTTGGTCGAGCCGCTGCCGGTGCAGGCCATCGACGATATAGCGCGCCTTGTCCGCCAGCCATTCCTCATTGATATCCTCACGGATGCGCGGAAGGATCCGCAAGACCCTCCGGTCGCGCGCATCGATGCGCGTATTCGATCCCACCGCATCCATCACATCGATGGAATCGGTCTTAGCCAATTCCCAGGGCCGCGCGATGAAGGCATAGGGTTTGGAGGTCAAGGCGCCAACCGGACAGAGATCTATGAGGTTTCCCGAGAGCTCGCTATTGATCGCCTCCTCGAGATAGGTGACGACTTCCATATGTTCGCCGCGATGAACCGCGCCCAGGAGCTCGACGCCCGCGACCTCGCTGGAGAAGCGGATGCAGCGCGTGCAATGGATGCAGCGATTCATGGCGGTCTTGACAATGGGACCGAAATTCTTGTCGGGAACGGCGCGCTTGTTTTCGCGATAGCGCGACCGGTCGAAGCCGTAGGCCATCGCCTGGTCCTGCAAATCGCACTCGCCGCCCTGATCGCAGATCGGGCAATCGAGCGGATGATTGATGAGCAAGAATTCCATCACCCCCTTGCGCGCCTTGCGCACGACAGGGGAATCCGTACGGATCGACATGCCCTCGGCGACCGGCATGGCGCAGGATGCAATCGGCTTGGGCGCCTTTTCCTGCTCGACCAGGCACATCCGGCAATTGCCGGCGATCGAGAGCCGCTCGTGATAGCAAAAGCGCGGGATCTCCTTGCCCGCCATTTCGCAGGCCTGCAGCACGGTGATGCCGGCCGGCACGTCGATCTCGATATCGTCGATCTTCATCTTGGGCATGATTATTCCGCTGCTGCTGGCGTTGCTTCCAACCGGCGAAGGGCGATGCGCCGCTCGATCTCGGGACGGAAATGACGGATGAGACCCTGGACCGGCCAGGCCGCCGCGTCGCCCAGCGCACAGATCGTATGCCCCTCGATCTCCTTGCTCACATCCTGGAGCATATCGATTTCCAACGGCTCGGCCTCTCCCGTCACCAGACGTTGCATAAGGCGGTACATCCACCCCGTCCCCTCGCGGCAGGGCGTGCATTGGCCGCAGGATTCATGCATGTAGAAATGCGACAGGCGGGCAATTGCCTCGATAATGTCGGTCGATTTGTCCATGACGATAACCGCGGCCGTTCCGAGGCCGGACTGCACCGCCTTGAGCGAATCGAAATCCATCAGGATATCGTCGCAGATCGTCCG
>DATAGZ010000003.1:0-89928 GCA_036263455.1 Dongiaceae bacterium | reverse complement strand
GTAGGCCGTGAACGTCGCACCACCCGTCTCCGCCAAAACCTTCGTGATCGCCGCCGTCAAAGACGTCTTCCCATGGTCAACGTGACCAATCGTCCCCACATTGCAGTGCGGCTTCGTCCGCTCAAATTTCGCCTTAGACATTCTTTTCCCTTTTTGTTGCGCCGGGCCTTCGCCGGCAGGCCCTTCAACCCGGACCCGCCGGCTTCCCCGACGGTACTGTCGTCTCTGCCGCCGCTGGAGCGGGTGACGGGAATCGAACCCGCATAGCCAGCTTGGAAGGCTGGAGCTCTACCATTGAGCTACACCCGCACCCTAATGGTGGAGGGGGTAGGATTCGAACCTACGTAGGCCGAAGCCAACAGGTTTACAGCCTGTCCCCTTTAGCCACTCGGGCACCCCTCCGTCTTGCCCCGGCCTACGCCTCCAGCATCGCGGCAAATTCCCTTTGCGCCCTCCGCTTGCGTGCGCTATGTCTACGCCACAAGCGAAAGCACCCTGCTCACGGAGGCCAGGCCCGCGCGAGTGGGGTGATACGTCGCAATTCGCGAAATATAGGCAGCTTCATGCACAAGCGCAAGCCCCATTTTCACCGGGAAGAACCCGCGCGTAACCGCCCGGCGCGGCAGCATCCCAAAGCGCGGCCGGAAGACCCCCCGTCCCGCCAGGAACGGGAGGCGGCGAGCGGGGCCGGCGCCTATTGGATTTATGGCCGCCACGCGGTCACGGCCGCGCTCGCCAATCCGGCGCGGACCTTTCTGCGCCTGGTGGAAAGCGGACAGAAGGGCGAGCTGCCCCGGCCGGAAGGCGCGCCCAATTGGGAACATCATGACAATATCGGCGCGCTGCTCCCGCGCGATTCCGTCCATCAGGGACTAGCCGCCTTGGTCCGGCCCCTGGCCGAACCGGATATCGCGGAGATCTGTGCCCGCCTGGAAGGACGGAAAGAGGCTCTGCTCGTCCTGCTCGACCAGGTCACCGACCCGCACAATGTCGGGGCGATCCTCCGTTCCGCCGCGGCCTTCGGCGCGGAGGCCGTGATTCTCACCGAACGCAACGCCGCGCCTCAATCCGGCGTTCTCGCCAAGGCGGCCTCGGGCGGTCTCGAGATCGTTTCGCTGGCGCGCACGGTCAATCTCGCGCGGGCGATCGACGAGATCAAGCAGGCGGGATTCTGGATCACCGGGCTCGCCGGCGAGGCCGAGCGTACGCTGGACGAGATCGACCTGAGCGGCAAGACCGCCCTGGTGCTGGGCTCGGAAGAAAATGGGCTGAGGCGGCTGACCCGCGAGCGGGCCGATCATCTCGCCCGCCTGCCCACCGGAGCCGCGCTTTCCCAGCTCAACGTCTCGAATGCCGCTGCGGTGGCGCTCTATGAAGTAGCGCGGCGAAGGAAGACATACGAATCGTCGCAATGATTCATTCCGGGCGATGACCTAGGAATCCATGCGCCGCCGAGGTATCGAGGCTTACTCCTCCTGCTCAGATTATTCCGCGCTCGACCAGCGTAGCGAACATCGCCGGCAGGCGCCCGCAATTCCGCTCTTCTTGACAATTCATGACCCGTCACTCTGCATGAAAGCAACGGTGCCGGCGCGTCCTCTAAACGGGACGGACTTCCATCACTTCAGGCACGTAATGGCGCAGCATATTCTCGATACCCATCTTCAACGTCGCAGTTGAAGAGGGGCACCCGGAGCAGGAACCCTGCATATGCAGATAGACGATGCCATCCTGGTAGGAATGAAAAACGATATCGCCGCCGTCCTGCGCCACCGCCGGCCGCACGCGCGTGTCCAGCAATTCCTTGATCTGGGCGGTGATCTCATCCTCGAAATTCTCGCCTTCGGCCGCGCCGTCGGAAGTATGCTCCAGGATTACGGGTGCGCCCGCCATGAGGTGTTCGGCGATCGCGGCGAGAATGAGAGGTTTCACCACAGCCCAGTCCGCCTCCGATCGTTTTGTCACCGTGACAAAATCGCTGCCCAAGAAGACGCGCTCCACCCCGGCGACGGCGAAGAGCCGCTGGGCAAGCGGCGACGTGCCAGCTTGCAGCACGGTCGGAAAATCCGCCGTACCGCGTTCCATGATCGCCCGGCCCGGCATGAATTTGAGCGTCGCGGGGTTGGGTGTATCTTCCGTCTGGATAAACATGTTTCGACTCCTTAGACTAATTTGGGCGTGGACGAAGCAGCATTCAACCATGTTCACAACAGGGACATATGCATAGACCGGGGGCAATGGTGCGATTCGCCGAGATAAAAGACTGGCTCATCGATGAGGGGCGGCTCACCCCCGATTTCAGCGAAACCTTGCAGCAACTCGTGGAAAAGTTGCTGGCGGCGGGGGTTCCACTGCTCCGCTTCTTCCTGGGCGTGCGGGCGGTGCACCCGCAGATTGCGGCGATTGCGTATATCTGGAGCCGCGACGAGCCGCACATCACCGAAGGCACCCGTGACCATTCGGTGCTGCAGTCCGGGGCGTTTCGCAATTCGCCCCTCTATAACATCTATGAAAAAGGCGAGACCTTCATCCGTCGGCGCATCGGCGTGGAGGCAGCGCTCGCGCCGTTTGGGGCGCCGAGTGCTGCCGAGCGCGACAGCGTATTGGAATTCCCGATTCTCGACGATCTGCGCAAGATCGGCGGCACGGATTACATGGTATTCGCCCTGCCCCAGAGCAGCGGAACCAAGGCGTCGCTGTCCTTGTCCACCTATCGCAAGGAGGGTTTCCATGACGACGAGGTCGAAGGCATCCGCAGCCTGATCTCCACCATCGCGCTCATTACCGAAACGCACGAGGTGCAGCGGACTGCGACCACGCTGCTTGAGACCTATCTCGGCAAGCATCCCGGCCGTCGCGTGCTGGGCGGGGATGTCCAGCGGGGCGAGGGCATTACCATCGCGGCGGCGATCTGGTATTGCGACCTCAGGGGCTTCTCGGCCATGTCGACCCTCTTGCCGCGCCACGAGGTGATCGCCGCCCTCAACGACTATTTCGAGGCGATGGGCCGCCCCGTCGAGGAACATGGAGGCGAGATCCTGAAATTCATCGGCGATGCCATGCTCGCGATCTTCCCCATGCAGGACGATCTCGACCGCGACCGCGCCTGCCGCTCGGCGCTCGAAGCCGCGCTCGAGGGGCTCGCCAACCTGCGCGACCTCAACGATCTGCGCGCGAGCAATGGCAAGGCGCGCCTGCGCGCGGGGATTGGCCTGCATGCCGGCACCGTCACCTACGGCAATATCGGCACCTCGGCGCGGCTCGATTTCACGGTCATCGGCCCGGCGGTAAATCTCGCCTGCCGGCTGGAGGGCATGTGCCGGCCCTTGGGCGAGAATCTCCTTGCCTCCAAGGCCTTCGCCTCGCCCTGCGGCTTCAAGCTCGTGCCGCTCGGCACGTACGAGCTCGCCGGCATCCCCGAGAAACAGGAAATCTACGGCCTGCCACGGTAGAACAACGCCAGATTCGCTGGAACTACAATCTTCACAATATGTGCTTCGCGGGCCAACTTGGAAAAGCGATTCACTGCCGCTGCTCAACTAATACGACACTTAAAAATGCACAGATGAAGGGTAGCCTTCCGCCAGAACAAAGGCAGAAGATAAGGGCGGAGCGTATATTCGTTTTGCAGTCAAGCAAGATAAGTTATTGAATTAGAATCTTTTTCCTGATCAAGCTATTGGGGTATTGGTAAAAAGAAAGCCCCAGGAGTGGTAGCTCCTGGGGCTTAGCTGGGGCTCGCGTGGCGAAACTGGTAAACGCAACGGTCTTTCAAACCGTCTCCCTCACGGATTGCGGGTTCAAATCCCGCCGCGAGCACCAACAAAAAAACCAATAGAATCAATGAGCGACTCGGAGAGCTGCTCGTTCTGTGACTATACAGAGGCCGTCCGCGTCGGCGCAAATGCTTTTTTGCGAATTTTGCAAAAAAAGTACTTATAGACTACTTGCTGAAGCTGCCCGGCACCATTTTACTTTAGATATAATTGCAACCATGTCCCGAATCGAAGAAGGAATAGAGGTAATCCGCGGCCAGGTCCGGATACTGCCGACCGCGCCCGGATGCTACCGGATGATGAACGGCCACGGCGACGTCCTCTATGTCGGCAAGGCCAGGGATCTCCGAAAGCGGGTGGCGGCCTATACCCAGCCGAACCGCATGCCGCACCGCCTGCAGCGCATGATCGCCGAAACGGCGTCGATGGAATTCATCCAGACGGACACCGAGGCCGAGGCCCTGCTGCTCGAGGCCAACCTCATCAAGAAGTTCAAGCCGCATTTCAATGTCCTTCTGCGCGACGATAAGAGCTTTCCCTATATCCTGCTCACCGCCCACCCCGAAGCGCCGATGATCTGCAAGCATCGCGGGCCGCGCGGCCTGCCCGGGGAATATTTTGGCCCCTTCGCCTCGGCTGGCGCGGTCAACCGTACGTTGGTCGCGCTGGAGCGCGCCTTCCTGCTGCGCTCGTGCAGCGACCATGTCTATGAGGGGCGGACGCGCCCGTGCCTGCAATATCAGATCAAGCGCTGCTCGGCGCCCTGCGTCGGGCGGATCGCGCCGGATGCTTATGCCGCTCTGGTCCAGCAGGCGCGCGATTTCCTGCGCGGCAAAAGCGCGACCATCCAGAAGCAGCTCGCCGCGGCGATGATGGAAGCGAGCGAGGCGAAGCAGTTCGAACGGGCCGCGCAGCTGCGCGACCGGCTTCAATCCCTGTCGCTGATCCAGAACCAGCAAAGCATTCACGTTTCCTCGATCGTCGATGCCGACCTCTTCGCCATCTACCAGGAGGGCGGCCAGAGCTGCATCCAGGTCTTCTTCTTTCGCAACCATGGCAATTACGGCAACCGCGCCTATTTCCCGAGCCACGACCGGCACACCGAGGCGCCTGAGATTCTCGGCGCCTTCCTGGCGCAGTTCTATGCGGAGCGCACGCCCCCGCCGCACGTCCTGGTAAATATCGAGCCCGAGGACAGGGCGCTGCTCGCCGAAGCGCTGAGCCTGCGCGCCGGCCGGCGTATCATGATCGCCCGTCCACTGCGTGGCGAGCGGCGCAAACCGCTGGAACAGGCCGAGCGCAACGCGAAAGAAGCACTCCTGCGCCGGTCGGCCGAAAGCGCCAGCCAGCAGAAGCTGCTCGCCGCACTGGGCGATCTTTTCGGCATGGCGGCGACCCCCCAGCGCATCGAGGTTTATGACAACAGCCATATAGGCGGGACGCATACCTATGGCGTCATGATCGTGGCCGGCTCCGAGGGGTTCCTCAAGAATCAGTACCGCAAATTCTCGCTGCGCGACGCGACGCTGACGCCTGGCGACGATTACGGCATGATGCGCCACGTGCTCGAGCGCCGCTTCGGGCGCGGCCTGCGCGAGGACCCCGAACGGCGAGGGGCGGGCTGGCCCGATCTGGTGCTGATCGATGGTGGCCAGGGCCAGCTCAATGCGGCGCGCCAGGTCATGACCGAACTCGGCCTCCATGACATTTCCGTCGTGGCGATTGCCAAGGGGCCCGACCGCAATGCCGGGCGGGAGCGTTTTTTCCTGCCCGATCGCGAGCCGTTCTCCCTCGATCCCAGGGACCCGCTGTTCTTTTTCCTGCAGAGGCTGCGCGACGAGGCCCACCGCTTCGCGATCAACGCACACCGCGACAAGCGTTCCCAGCGCATCTTCCATTCGCGGCTCGACGAGATCCCGGGCGTCGGTGCGAAGCGCAAGAAGGCACTCCTGCTCCATTTCGGTTCGATGCGGGCGGTCGGCGAGGCTGGGCTCGACGATCTGATCCGCACGCCGGGGATCGACCGGGCGACCGCCCAGAAAATCTATGCGCATTTTCACGAAAGCGGGTAGAGAGAATGGCGTTCCTGCCGCCCGCGCTTTACCCTTACAACATCGAACGCCAAGGAGACATCATGGCCGAATCATCCCTCACGTTTTATCACGCGCCGCAGACCCGCTCGACGGGCGTGCGCATCCTGCTCGAGGAGCTGGGCGCGCCCTTTCACCTGCAGCTCGTCAATATGAAGGCCGGCGAACAGCGCAAGCCCGCCTTTCTTGCGGTCAATCCCATGGGCAAGGTCCCAGCCATTCGGCATGGCGGGACCCTGGTCACCGAACAGGTCGCGATCTTCATCTATCTCGCGGATTATTTCGCCGAGCGCGAACTGGCGCCCGGCCTCAAGGATCCGCTGCGTGGGTCCTATCTGCGCTGGATGGTTTTTTATGCCTCCTGCTTCGAGCCTGCGGTCACGGACAAGTTCATGAAGCGCGACGCGGGCGATGCACGCTCCTCGCCCTATGGCACTTACGGCGACGTGATCGGTGCGATTATCCGCCAGCTCGAAGCCGGTCCTTACATGCTCGGCACACGATTCTCGGCCGCGGATATTCTGTGGGGCATGGCTTTGCGCTGGACACGGATGTTCGGAATCGTCGAGCCGCACCCGACCATCGATTCCTATGTCGCGCGCATGACGCAGCGGCCAGCCTTCGCCAAAGTCGATTCCGAGGATGCCACGCTCGCCGCCGAGCACGAAAAAGCGGCCAGCGTCACGCCGGCGTGATCTCGCGCCACTTTTCGGCAAGCGCCTGCAGGTCGCGCCAGGCCTCGCGCTTGGCGAGCGGCTGGCGCAGCAGATAGGCGGGGTGAAAGCTTGGGAGAGCAGGAACCACTATGTCGTCCACCGCGATTTCCGCCCACTTGCCGCGCAGGCGCGTGATGCCTTCGGTACGCCCGAGCATATTCTGGGCTGAGACGCCTCCGAGCAGCAGGATGAGACGCGGCCGGATGAGCGCGATCTGGCGCAGCGTGAACGGCCGGCAGGCGGCGAGCTCGGCATCGCTTGGCTTGCGATTGCCCGGCGGACGCCAGTAGCAGACATTGGTGATGTAATAGGTCTCGCGGTTGGTAAATCCAATCGCCGCCAACATGCGGTCGAGCAGCTGTCCCGCCGCGCCAACAAAGGGGCGGCCAAGGCGATCTTCCTCGGCGCCGGGCGCTTCCCCGATCACCATCAGCCCGGCCTGGGGATTGCCGTCACCGAAAACGGTGTTGGTGGCGGTCTTCTTGAGGCTGCATCCTTCATATTCCTCTAGCGCACGTTCGAGGGCCGCCAGGTCTGGCGCACTTTTCGCCACTGCGTTGGCTCCCTCGTCGAGCACCGGCGGGTCCGCGCGGGGAAGAACCGGCGCGGCGCGGCGCGGCGCTTTGGACCTTTGAGGCGGCTCGGGCAAAAGAGGGGCGGCCGGCTGCTTCTCCGTCTGGGTGACGGATGCAAAGCAATTGATCGGTTGCGCGAGGAGCGCTTCATCGGCGCCGGCAACGACATGCGCGGCGAGCCAGGCCAACAGCTGGGTACGATCAGGTTCCATCCGCTTTACCTATCACGGCAGCGCGCGTAGCACCAATCTCTCTGGCCTGCATGGAAATGCCGGCGGCGCGCCCGGAGGTCTCCTTAGGAAAGACTTGCGCCGGGAATTTTTTCCCGGAATAGACAAGTAATGCCGCCCTTGCCCCTCCCGCTCATCGCCTTGATCCTGGTCGCGGCATTCCTGCATGCGGGGTGGAACATCCTCGCCAAGAGCGCACGCGATCCTTTCCTGGGCGTCACGCTGCTCATCAGCCTGACCAGCCTGATCGCCTTGCCTGCCGCCTTCTTCGTTCCATTTCCCGCGCCGGCGAGCTGGCCCTATCTCCTCGGTTCGGTCGTCACCCATGCCATCTATAATCTGCTTCTCGGCTATGGCTATCGCTGGGCGGATTTGACGCTGGTCTATCCGCTGTCGCGAGGCACTGCGCCGCTCATGATTGCGGCCTCGGCCTGGCTGATCGCTGGAGAGGCGCAGAGTCCACTGGCGCTTGCAGGAATTGTCGTGCTCTCGCTCGGCATTCTCAGTTTTGCCGTCGAGCGCGGTCATGCCGCGCATGCGCGCGGCCTGCTAATCGGCCTGGCGCTCGGGGTCACGATCATGTCCTATCAGCTGATCGACGGGCTCGGCGTGCGCGTGGCCGGTAACCGGTTTTCCTATATCGTCTGGCTGTTCCTGCCTGAAGGGCCAAGCCTGCTCCTGCTCTGCCTGTTCCTGAAACGGTTGGATATCTTCGCCTTCGCGAAAGCCAACTGGCGCAGCATGACGGGCGGAGCCGTGATGAGCACGCTCTCCTACGCAATTGCCGTCTATGCCGCTTCCCGGGGCGCGCTCGCCCATGTCGCCGCGCTGCGCGAAACCTCGGCGCTCTTCGGGACTATTCTGGGCGTGGCGCTGCTCAAGGAACAGATGCGCCCCATCCGCTACGTCGGAGCCGGCCTGGTGTCGCTGGGCGCTATTCTGCTGGCAAGTGCTGCGTAGCGAGCGAGGCGAAGGCCGCCGCGGTGAGAATTTCATTCACCGTCGCACCTGTCGGGCAAATCTGCACCGAGCGGCGTAGGCCGACCAAAATCGGCCCGATGGCGGTATTGCCCAGCTCCTGCATCAGGCCCGCCGAGGCATTGGCGGTGTGGAGCGCCGGCATGATAAGAATATTGGCCGCGCCGCTCAGCCGGCAGAAGGGGAAGAGCTCCTTCATGCGCGCATGATTGAGGGCGACATTGGCCTGCATCTCGCCGTCATATTCGAAATCGATCTGGCGGCGGTCGAGCTCGGCGATCGCCTCGCGCACCCGCTCGGCCTTTTCGCGTTGAGGATTGCCGAAATTGGAGAAGGAGATCAGCGCCACGCGGGGTTCGTTACCGAGCTGGCGCGCGAAAGAAGCGCATTGTTGCGTGAAATCGGCGAGCTGGCCCGGGCGCGGCAATTCATGGACCGCCGTGTCGGCGAGCATGAGCATGTGCCCCTTGGCGATCACCAGCGAGACGCCCATGAGGGTCTGGCTGGGCAGGGGATCGATCACACGCAGCACTTCATCGAGGCAGACATAGAAGCCGCGCGTGACGCCGGTGACCATCGCGTCCGCGTGGCCGCCTTCCACCATGCAGGCGGCAAAGACGTTGCGATCCTGATTGACCATGCGCATGGCGTCGCGCGGCAGCGCGCCCTTGCGCTGCAAGCGGCGATAAAGCAGGTCGCGGTAATCCTGAGTATGGGGCGAGACGGCGGCATTGACGATCTCGAGGCCGTCGGCATCGCCGAGGCGCGCATTTTCGATCGCCTCCCGAATCCGCTCGGCGCGCCCGAGAAGGATGGGCGTGCCATACCCCGCGGCGCGAAAGGCGATCGCCGCGCGGATGACCTTTTCTTCCTCGCCCTCGGCGAAGACGACACGGCGCGGATGGGAACGCACGCGCTCGAACAGCAATTGCAGCGAGGCCGCGGAAGGATCGAGCTTGCGCGAGAGGGCGGCGCGGTATTCGTCCATGCTGGCGATCGGGCGGCGCGCGACGCCGCTCTCCATCGCCGCCCGGGCGACCGCGGGAGGCACCCAAGAAATCAGGCGCGGGTCGAAGGGAACCGGAATGATATATTCGGGACCGTAGCGCAGCCGCTTGCCTGCATAGGCCGCGTCCACCTCGTCGGGAACGTCCTCGCGCGCCAGCGCCGCGATGGCCTTTACCGCTGCGATTTTCATCGCATCGTTGATGGTGCGCGCCCGTACATCGAGGGCGCCGCGGAAGATATAGGGAAAGCCCAGCACATTATTGACCTGGTTGGGATAATCCGACCGGCCCGTCGCGATGATCGCATCGGGGCGGACCGCGCGCACCTCCTCGGGGCTGATCTCGGGGTCGGGGTTCGCCATGGCGAAGACGATGGGGCGCGCCTGCATCGCCCGCACCATCTCCTGGCTGACGGCGCCTTTCACCGATAGGCCAAAGAAGGCGTCCGCGCCCGCGAGCGCCTCGGTCAGCGTACGGTCGCGCGTCTCGACGGCGTGGGCCGATTTCCACTGGTTCATGCCCTCGGTGCGCCCCTTATAGATGACGCCCTTGGTGTCGCACAGCACCGCCTGGTCCGGCGGCAGACCCATGGCCTTCAGCAGTTCGACGCAGGCAATCGAGGCGGCTCCCGCGCCATTGACGACCAGCTTGATATCCTCGAGCCGCCGGCCGGTCAGATCGAGCGCGTTCAAGAGGCCCGCCGCGGCGATAATCGCCGTGCCATGCTGATCGTCGTGGAAGACCGGAATGCTCATGAGTTCGCGCAGCTGGCTCTCGATGATGAAACATTCCGGCGCCTTGATATCCTCGAGGTTGATCCCGCCGAAGCTGGGACCGAGATAGCGCACGGCCGCGATGAATTTGTCGACATCCTTGGTGTCGATTTCAAGATCGATGGAATCGATATCGGCGAAGCGCTTGAAGAGCACGGACTTCCCCTCCATCACCGGCTTCGAGGCCAGCGCCCCAAGATCACCCAGGCCGAGCACCGCCGTACCATTGGTAATGACCGCGACCAGATTGCCCTTGGCGGTGAAATCGTAGGCGGTATCGGGATTGGCGGCGATTCTCAGGCAGGGAACGGCCACCCCCGGCGAATAAGCGAGCGACAAGTCCCGCTGGGTCGTGAGCGGCTTCGAGGCGACGATCTCGATCTTGCCGGGCCGGCCTACCGCATGAAATTGCAGGGCGTCGTCGTCGGTGATCGACGGCTTGGCGATATCCATAATCCTCCCGTTTTTTTCGAGCCTTGCATTTTTGGCGAGCTTGGGCAAGGCTCGGGCTTGCTGCGATGCATCAATGCTGATTGAAATTACCCCCGAAGAATTCGACGTCACGCTGGCGCTCGCCTACGCCACCTCCGACAATGTCACGGGCACGCCGATCTATCGCCATGCCGATTGCTATCTCCATAAGGATGCTGCGCGGCTCCTCATGCGCGCAGCAGCCCTTGCACGCCCGCTCGGCCTGCGTTTCAAGATCTTCGACGCCTATCGGCCGAGCGAGGGCCAGTGGGCTTTGTGGCGCCACAATCCCGACCCCGATTTCGTCATGGATCCCCGCAAGGGCTCGCATCATACGCGCGGGGTTGCGATCGATCTAACCCTGATCGAGGCGGAAACCGGGCGAGACCTCGACATGGGAACCCCCTTCGACGATTTTACCGAACGGTCCCACCATGCCGCGACGGATATCGCTGTCACAGCCCAGTGCAACCGCTTTCTCCTTCTGGGCATCATGAGCGCAGCTGGCTGGGATTTTTATAAAAACGAATGGTGGCATTATCAGCTCTTCAAGCCGCGCGAATACCCGCTTATCGAACAGAGCGCGCTCCGGCGGAAGATGATGGACGATGCCGCCTAGCAGGAATCCGTGAAGCCGGTTATCCCGAAGGAATGGCTCGAGCCCGCATCGCTCAAGCAGGCCGCCGACATCCAGCGTCATCTCGCTGCCCGCGTGATCGAAGAAACCACTTTCCGCTCGGTTTCCCTGCTGGGTGGCGTCGATATCAGCCATGCTTTTCGCAAGCCTGACGAGCCGATCCATGCGGCGGTGGCGCTGCTGGATCCCGACGACCTCTCTTTTCGCGGCACCGCCGAAGGGGCGAGCCAGGCGCGATTCCCTTATGTGCCTGGCTTTCTCGGTTTCCGGGAAGTGCCCGCCCTGCTGGCGCCGTTCCGCAAGCTTCACCATCCCCCCGACCTGGTGCTGGTCGATGGCCACGGCCGGGCGCATCCGCGCGGGCTCGGCATCGCCTGCCATCTTGGGGTGGCGCTCGATCTGCCCACCATCGGTGTGGCGAAGACCATCTTGGTGGGCGAGCCGCGCGGCACGCTCGGGCCGCGTCCCGGCGATTCCACGCCGCTCGTCTGGCGCGGCAGGACCATCGGCATGGTGCTGCGCACTAAAGCGCGCTGCAATCCGCTGTATATTTCGATCGGCCATCGCATCACGCTCGAGGATGCAGTCGCTTGGGTATTACGTTGCCTCAAAGGCTATCGCCACCCCGAGCCCGTTCGGTATGCCCACCTTGCCGCCAACCACGCGCGCCGCACCCATGAAGGAGGCCCCAATCGGCCCCTCTTCTAGGGATTGTGCTGAATTCTACGCAAGCAGGTGGCCGAGAATAGCGTCGAGCAGCGGTCGGCCATGCGGCGTCACGACGAGCCGGTCTTGCTCGAGCGCGATGAGGCCATCCCGATGCAGCGGCGCGAGGCGATCCTCAGCCAGGCCGAGCGGCGCAAGCGGCAGGCCTTCGCGCAGGCGCAATCCCATCATGATCCGCTCCTCCCGCTCGGTCGCGGGATCGAGCCTGTCCTGGGCTTGCGTGGCATGGCCGCTCTTTTGCACGCGGGCCAGCCAGATGTCGGGCGCCCGATGCTGGCGCAGTGCGTGGCGCACGCCTCCGATCGTGAGCCGGCCGTGCGCGCCGGGTCCGATGCCCGCATAATCCTCGTAGCGCCAATAGCTGAGATTATGCCGGGATTCATGGCCAGGCGCGGCATGGTTGGATGTCTCGTAGGCGGGCAGACCCGCGGCCTCCATCCATTCCTGGGTACGGGCATAAAGGTGCGCGGCGGGGTCAGGGTCGAGCGGGACAAAATCGCCGCGCGCCACCTGCGCGGAAAAGCGCGTGCCCGGCTCAATCGTGAGCTGATAAAGCGAGAGATGGCGGGGATCGAAGGCCAGCGCCTCGGTGAATTCCACCCGCCATTCGGCCTCGGTCTGGCCTGGCCGGCCATAGATGAGATCGAAGGTGAAGCGAGGAAAAATCCGTTGGGCCCAGCCGATCGCCTGCCTGGCTTCCTCGACCCCATGCTGGCGGCCCAGGAATCGCAGAGCCTCGGGGCGGAGACTCTGCACGCCGAGCGAGAGGCGATTGACGCCCGCATCGCGAAATTCCTGGAATTTCCTGAGCTCCGCCGAGCTCGGATTGGCCTCGAGCGTGATCTCCGTGTCGGCTGGAATTCCCCACAGCCGGTCGGCTTCGGCAATCAGCGCGCCCACCAGGGATGCCGGCATGAGCGAGGGCGTGCCGCCGCCGAAAAACAGGCTGGTGAGCCGCCGCCCCGGCGTCAGGCTCGCCATATGGATCATCTCGTCGCGCAGCGCCGCTTGCCAAGCGGGCACATCCACTGTCTCCCGGACATGCGAATTGAAATCGCAATAGGGGCACTTCGCCAGGCAGAACGGCCAATGGATGTAGAGCGCCAGGGTTTCAGGCATGCAAACCAAGCCTGGCGATATAAAACCCGTCGAGCCCGCCCTGCTCGGAAAGATAAAAAGGCAGGGTCCGCACATCTCCGGCCGGCGTCACCGCCATTTCCAGGCCGGGCAGTTCGGCCTGAGCGACCGGTCGGCGCGCCCAGCCGGGCGTGCGGGCGAGGAAGGCCGCCACGCGATCCTCGCCTTCTTGGTGCTGCAGCGAACAGACGCAGTAGACCAGCATGCCGCCAGGCCGCACCTGACGCGCCGCCGCATCGAGGAGCTGGTCCTGGCTGCCGGTCAGGCCAGGCAGCTCCTCCTTTTGGCGGATCCACGCCACATCGGGGTGACGGCGCAGCGTGCCGGTCGCCGAACAGGGCGCATCCAGCAGCACGGCGTCGAATGGCTGGCTTGCTTTCCAGAACACCGCATCGGCGAGAATGGTCTGGGCGGTAAGCCTGGTCCGGGCAAGATTCTCCTCGAGCAGGGAAAGGCGAGGCCGGCTGCGCTCAAGCGCGGTCACCTGCGCGCCGCCGCTCGCAAGCTGGAGGGTTTTGCCCCCCGGAGCGGCGCACAGATCGAGCACCCGTTGACCTTGCAGCCCGCCCATCAGCTTGACCGGGAGGCTGGCGGCAAGGTCCTGCACCCACCAGCTGCCTTCGTGGAAATAGGGAAGATCCGCAATGCGGGAAATATGGTCCTGATGCGGCATGCGCCGCAGACTGCCCATCGGCATGAGCCGGGCATTGAGCCGCTGCGCCCACACTTCTGGGGTCGCGCGCGCGGTGATATCGAGCGGCGGCTCTTGAAGATGGCTGAGCGCAATGCGGCTCGCCCGCTCGAGCCCATAGGAGGCCACCCACGATTTCCACATCCAGTCGGGCAGGCCCACCGCGCCGCTGGGGATGCGGGCGCGCATATCCTCGGGTGTGGCCGTCGCAATCCGCCGCAGCACGGCATTGACGAGGTTTTTGTAGGGGCGCGCCTCGGGAATGCGGCCCGCCAGGCCGACCATCGTATCGACGACGGCATAGGCGGGCGTCTGGAGATAGAGGCTCTGGGCTGCGCCCAGCCGCAGGAGGTCGCGCGCGACCGGCGCCTTGAGCGGCCGCTCCAGATAGGATCCGACGATATGATCGATCTCGCCCAGCCGGCGCAGCGTGGTCAGGACGAGCAGGCGGACGAATTGACGATCGCGCTCGGCCAAGGGCGCGACCAGCCGGGGGGCGCACTGCTCGAAGCGGCGGCGGCCACGCAGGATTTGATGAAGTATGAGCAGGGCGATGTTCCTGGCATTTCCACCGCCGGCTGGTCTATGATCGGTCACTCGTTAGGCATAGGATATCGCCACCATGAAAGTCACCATCAATATCGAATGCACCCCGGAAGAAGCACGCTCCTTCATGGGTTTGCCCGATTTTTCCGAGCTTCACGCGACGGTCGTCCGGGAAATGCAGGGGCAGATGGAAAAGGCGATGCGCACGATGGATCCCGACCAATTTATGAAATACTGGGTTTCGCCTGGCCTCGCCAATATGGAACAATGGCAAAAGCTCTTCTGGCAGGGCATGGGGAAAAGCGGCCAATGACGGTTCCCTATTTCAAGCGGCACGTTTTTTGCTGCGTCAATCAACGTCCCGAGGGTCACCCACGCGGGTGCTGCAAGGCCAAGGGATCGGAATCCTGGAGCGATTATATGAAAGCGCGCGCCAAGGAGCTCGGTCTTGAGGACACGCGCATCAACCGCTCGCTTTGCCTCGACCGATGTGAGCACGGTCCGGTCATCGTCGTCTATCCCGAGGGAGTCTGGTACCATTGCGGCTCGCGCGAGGATGCCGAGGAAATCGTCTCTCGCCACCTTCTCGGCGGCGAAATCGTGACGCGCCTGCTGCTGCCCGAGCGCACGACCATCTAAAAAACCATTGGCAAGCCGGCGAGAATTAGGTAGGGTAGTTGGATGAGCCGGAGGGACCGGCTGGCGTGACACTGCCGCTTCGAGCGTCGCATCGCGCCTTACCCACAGGCATCAATGGGATGACAGAATGAGACAGAATCGCCGTGGCCGTAATCGCGGCATGCGCAAGCCCCTGAACGGAAAAGGTTTCGACGGGGGCGAGCCGCGGGTGCGCGGCAACGTCTATCAGCAGCTCGAGCGTTATCTGCAATTGGCGCGCGATGCGGGGGCGGCGGGCGACCGCGTGGCCGCCGAGAATTATCTCCAGCATGCCGAGCATTATTATCGCGTCATCAGCGAAAGCGGCATGAACAACCGGCCGCGCATCAATGGCCGCGATGTCTCGGTGGCCGATGTCACCGTTCAGAATGTCAGCCCGGGGCTTGCCGCCGTCTATGCCGGCGAAAACAGCGCCGAGGATGAAAACGATATGGCCGACGGCGAGGACGAAGAAGCCGCCGAGCCCGTCGAAAGCGAAGCGGCGCCTGCCGCTCCTGAACAGAAAACGCATTTCCGCCCGCGCGGCCGGCCCCGTCGCTCGCGCGAAGTCGCCGAATAACCTTCTAGAGCTGATAATCCCGCATAGGCGAGAGCGTCTCCTTGCGCTACCGTTCGACTGGTCGGGCCGCGCGATGCAAGAGAAAATGGTCGGCGAGGACCAGGTGCATCATCGCCTCGCCCACCGGCACCGCGCGGATGCCGACGCAAGGATCGTGGCGGCCCTTGGTGCGGATGGCGGCGGCCTTGCCATCCTGATCGACCGTGCGGAGGTTCTGGGGGATGGAACTCGTCGGTTTTACCGCAAAGCGCACGACGATATCCTGTCCGCTGCTGATTCCCCCTAGAATGCCGCCGGCATGGTTGGCGAGAAAGCGCGGTGCGTCCTTGCGCGGGCCGGGCCGCATCTCGTCGGCCGCCAGGCTGCCCTGCGCACGCGCCGCGGCAAAGCCGTCTCCGATCTCGACGCCTTTAACAGCATTGATCCCCATCATCGCCGCGGCAAGGTCCGCATCGAGCTTGCCGTAAATAGGCGCGCCCCAGCCCGCGGGGACGCGGCTCGCCTGGATCTCGACGATGGCGCCCACTGAATCGCCCGCTTTGCGCACCCGCTCGAGATAGCCGGCCCAGCGCTGGGCGGCCAGCGCGTCGGGGCAGAAAAAGGGATTGCGCGCGGTTTCCGCCCAGTCCCACCTCTGTCGGTCGATGATCTTCGCGCCGATCTGGACGAGCGCGCCGCGCACCAGCGGCGCGCGGGGAAGGAAGTGTCCGAGCATCGTGCGCGCCACGGCGCCGGCAGCGACCCGCACCGCGGTTTCACGCGCCGAGGAGCGGCCGCCGCCGCGCGGATCGCGGTGGCCGTATTTCACCCAATAGGTGAAGTCGGCGTGATTAGGGCGGAACTTGCGCGCGATCTCCGCATAATCCTTGGAACGCTGGTCTTCGTTCGGAATCTCGAGCGCGATCGGCGTTCCCGTCGTCACGCCCTCATAGACACCGGACAATATCCGTACCGTGTCGCTCTCCTGGCGCTGGGTGACATAGCGCGAGGTTCCGGGCCTGCGCCGGTCCAGCGCAGGCTGGATATCGCGCTCCGACAGCGTGACGCCAGCGGGACATCCATCGATGACACAGCCGAGCGCCGCGCCATGCGATTCTCCCCAGGTCGTGACCCGAAACAGACGCCCGAAAGAATTGAGGCTCATTTGCCCTGGCGTTCGTCGAAGGCTCGCAGCATATCGGCCAGCTCGCCCGCCGCGTCGGTGCGCATCATGCCGACAATATTATAGCCGGAATCGACATGGTGAACCTCGCCCGTGACGCCGGTGGAGAGATCGCTCAGAAGATAAAGGCCGGCCCCGCCGACATCCTCGATCGTGACATTTCGTCCCAGCGGGGCGTTGAGTTCGTTCCAGCGCAGGATATGACGGAAATCGCCGATGCCGGAAGCGGCCAATGTCTTGATCGGTCCCGCGGAAATGGCGTTGACCCGGATATTGCTCGGGCCGAGATCCGCCGCGAGATACCGGACGGAGCATTCGAGGGCCGCCTTGGCGACGCCCATGACGTTATAGTGCGGCATGACGCGCTCAGCCCCGAAATAGGTCAAAGTGAGCAGGCTGCCGCCGTGCGGCATCAAGTGTTGCGCCCGGTTTGCAATGGCGGTGAAGGAAAAGCAGGAGATATCGAGGGTGCGTAGGAAATTCGCCCGCGTGGTCTCGACATATTTTCCCTTCAGTTCCTCCTTGTCGGAAAAAGCGATCGCGTGGACGATAAAATCCACGCTCCCCCATTCATCGGCCAGGCGCGCGAAGCTCTGCGCGACCGAATCATCCTCCGTCACGTCGCAGGGCAGGATCAGGCTCGCGCCGACCGAATGGGCGAGCGGCTCGACGCGTTTCATCAAGGCCTCGCCCTGATAGGTGAAGGCGAGCTGGGCGCCGGCCATTGCGGCGCGATGGGCGATCCCCCATGCGAGGGAACGGTCGTTGGCCACCCCCATGATCAAACCCTTTTTGCCCGCCAGCAGGCTTTGTTCGTTTTTGTGCATACCCCACCTGTGATCGCGACCGCGAGAATGGCCCTGGGCCCGAAGCTACTCTTTTCTCGCGCTTTCGCGCAAGCGCCCGGCAGCGTCCCTCTCGGATGCCACTGGTGGAAAAGGTGCCGCGATCCTTCTATACTGCAGACATGACCATCGAGACGTGGCTCGCCTTCGCTTTCGCTTCCATCCTTCTCTGCCTCATTCCCGGCCCGACGGTGCTCATGGTCGTGTCCTACGGCCTGGGCCAGGGACGACGCGCCGCGCTCGCCACCGTGCTCGGCGTATTCTGCGGAGATTTTGTCGCCATGACCGCTTCGATGGCGGGGCTCGGGACCGTGCTGCTCGCATCCGCGCAGCTTTTCACGATCCTCAAGATCGCGGGTGCGGCCTACCTCCTTTATCTCGGCGTGAAATTATGGCGAGCCCCCGCAATCGCTGGCCGCGCCGCGTCAGGGACCAGTCCGGCGCGGATGGTGGCCCACGCCTTCGCGGTGACCGCGCTCAATCCCAAGACCATCATCTTCTTCATCGCCTTCGTGCCGCAGTTCATCTCCGCTGCGCGACCGCTTTTGCCCCAGCTCATTCTGTGCGAAGCTACGTTCTTGGTCATCGGCTCGCTGAATGCGCTCGGCTACGCGCTCGCCGCCCAGGCCGCGCGCGGCTGGATCGCCCGTCCGCGCACTGGGCGCGCTATCAACCGCGTCGGGGGCACGCTCCTGGTCGGCGCCGGCCTGTTCGCTGCCTTTTCCTCGCGCCGAGGATAGCCTTCACTGGTCGGCGCCATGCCGATGACCGAGCGAAGCCCACTACCCATCGATGCGTTGACGCCGGATATCCTCGCCGCCTGGCGCGACATCCCCGTCCTGGTCATAGAGGCGCCGCCTGGCGCAGGCAAAACCACCCGCCTGCCGCTGGCGCTGCTTGAGGCGCCGGAGCGCCAGAACAAGATCCTCCTGCTCGAACCGCGCCGCTTAGCTGCGCGGGCCGCGGCTGAGCGGCTTTCCCGCGAATCCGGCACCGAAGTGGGCAGCCGGATCGGCTACCAGGTCCGGCTCGAGCGGAGAATAAGCGCCGAAACCGAACTCGAAATCCTCACCACCGGTCTCTTTTTGCGCCGCCTCCAGGCCGAGCCGGACCTGCCCGGCATCGGCATGGTTCTGTTTGACGAATTCCACGAGCGAACGCTCGAGGGCGACCTCGCCTTGGCCCTCCTTCGCGAGGCGCGCGAGACGCTTCGGCCGGATCTGCGCATTGGCTTGCTCTCGGCGACCTTCGACGGCGCGGCGCTGGCGCAGCGGATCCCAGGTTCGCGTGCCCTCCGCAGCGAAGGGCGCGCCTTTCCCATCCGTACAGAACATTTCCCTGGTCCGTGGCGGGAAAACCTTGGTCGCGTGACTCGCCATGCCTTCGCCGGAACCTCGGGAGATATCCTGATTTTTCTTGCCGGCGCGCGGGAGATCCGCCGTGCGCAGGAGGAGCTTTCCGACCTGCCTGCTTCTCTGCATGTGCTTCATGGAGACATGCCGCTTGCCCAGCAAAGCGCGGCGATCCAGCGCGACCCGAATGGCCGGCGCAAGATTATTCTCGCCACCGCCATCGCCGAGACATCGCTGACCATCGATGGCGTGCGCATCGTTATCGATAGCGGCGAACGGCGTGCGCCGCTCTATGATCCGTCCAGCGGCATGACGCGGCTAGCCACGCGCAGGGTGGCCCTTGCCGAGGCCGACCAGCGGCGCGGGCGGGCAGGCAGGCAGGCGCCGGGTTTCTGCTATCGCCTGTGGGGCGAGGCGGAAGAGCGGGGCATGGCGCGCTTCGCGCCGCCGGAAATAGCGCAGGTTGATCTGGCCCCGCTTGCGCTCGAACTCGCCCTCTGGGGCGGCACGCCCGACCTGTTGACGCCGCCACCACCCGCGCACCTGGCTTCGGCCCGCACGCTGCTAGCGGATCTTGCCGCCATCGACGAGGCGTCTGCCATCACGTCCCATGGCCGCGCAATGGCCGAGCTGGGCACGCATCCACGCCTCGCGCATATGATGATCACCGCTAAGGAGCGCGGGCTCGGCGCACTGGCCTGCGATATAGCGGCCCTGCTCGGCGAACGCGATCCGCTGCGCCATCCCCACGCCGATCTGCGCGACCGGCTCGATTATCTCTGGGGAAAACCGGGTTCACCGCTGGGCCGTTCGGCGGCGCTCTTTCGCCGCCAGCTCGGCGTGACCTCCCACGTCAACGCGCGCGATGACCGCGAGCAGGCAGGCGCACTGCTGGCCCTCGCTTATCCCGAACGGATAGCCCAGCGCACAGGGCAGGATTACCGCATGCGCTACGGCGGCCGCGCGACGCTCGCACCCGACGATCCGCTCGGGCGGGGAGAATTCCTAGCGATAGGCGAACTCGACGGCGCACGCGAGCGGACAAGGATCTTTTCGGCGGCACCGCTCGCAAGGGCCGACATCGAGGCGGGATACGCCGCCGCGATCACGGTCGTGCGTATCCTGGCCTGGAATCGGAGCGCGCAGGCCATCGAGGCCTTTGAGCGGCGCATGCTGGGCGCGCTCGTTCTTGCCGAGCGGCGGCTCGACAATCTTTCACCCGAGCAAACCATTCCGGTGATGCTCGAAGGCATTCGGCGCATGGGGTTCGACGTCCTGCCGTGGGACAAGAAAAGTACGCAGCTCCGCGCGCGGCTCGGATTCCTCCATGCGCGTTTCCCGGGCTGGCCGGACGTGAGCGATGCCGGCCTCCTCGGCCGGCTCGAGGAATGGCTAGCGCCCTTTCTTTCCGGCATGCGGAGCCGGGCCGATCTCGCCGCGCTCGACCTTTCCGCCACCTTGCTTGCGCCCTTGTCCTGGGACCAGCGTCAGGCGCTCGACCGCCTTGCCCCTTCGCATATCCGCGTGCCCTCGGGTGCGCTGATCGCCATCGATTACGACGCGGACGAGCCTCGCCTGGCCGTGCGTCTGCAGGAAATGTTCGGGCTGGCGGAAACGCCGGCCATCGGTGAGGGGACGATCCCGCTCGTCCTCGAACTTCTCTCTCCGGCGCATCGGCCAATCCAGCGCACCCAGGACCTGGCGGGCTTCTGGCGCGGCAGCTACCGCGCGGTCAGGGCCGATATGCGCGGCCGCTATCCTCGCCATACCTGGCCGGAGGACCCACTCGCGGCCCAGCCCACGACCCGCAAACAGCCGCGGAGCTAGGTTAATCTCCGCGTTCGTGGCGCAGGGTCACGCCGTCACCGCCACCGCGATGGCGTTCAAGCAGCTGCATGATGGTCGCGGCGGTTTCTTCGATCGACCGGCGCGTTACGTCGATGATCGGCCAATGATGATCGTTGAACAACCGGCGGGCCAGCGCGACTTCCTCGCGCACGCGCACCGGATCTGTGTAGTCGGTCTCGCTATCCTGGGAGATCATCTCCAGGCGGTTCTTGCGAATGTGGACGAGCTGGCTCGCATCCTTGGTCAGGCCGACGATCAGTGGTTTTTTTACCTGGAACAGTTCCGGCGGCAAGGGACAGTTCGGCACGAAGGGCACGTTGGCTGCCTTGATGCCGCGATTGGCGAGATAAACCGATGTCGGGGTCTTGGAAGAGCGTGAGACCCCCACCAGGATCACATCGGCATTGTCATAGTTCCAGCTGGATTGCCCATCGTCGTGGCTGAGGGCAAAATTCATAGCTTCGATACGGTGGAAATATTCGGCGTCCAGCTCGTGCTGGCGCCCCGCCAGCCCCCGCGCCTTTTGACCGAAATAGGCGCCAAGCGCCATCATCGCCGGATCGAGCACGGCCACCGGACCGGTGCCGAGACGGGCACAGCCTTCGATGAGCCGCTGGCGCAGCGCCTCGTTCACGATCGTATAGAGGACTAGGCCGGGACGGCGTTCGATACCTTCAAGCACCTTATCCATCTGGTGGACGGAGCGGATGAGGAACCAATGATGTTCAGTAGGCTGAATGCCGACAAATTGCGCCAGGCAAGCGCGCACGACGCCGTTCAGGGTTTCGCCGGTCGCATCGGAGACGAGATGCAAATGAGAATCAGTCATGGAAAACCCGGTATGAGTTTGGGGAAAACCTGTGGGGGATTCTATCCCGAATCCATCCCCATCGCTCGGGTTTTTTTATCTGCCATGGATGGAATCTTTGGAAAAACGCCTATGCTGGGGATAAATCGTTGCGATATCCTATCTGCCTGGAATTGCACCAGTATTCGATAGAATCTTCCACAGGCTGAGACAGCACAAGTCCGGTATTCCGGTAATTCCCTTTTCCCATGCCCTCTACTGTCAACTCTCCCTTATTTTGTTTTTCTTTCTTTGGGGCATGCCCTCGATTCGGGAAAAAGCAAATCCTGTAGAGCAAGCGTGGCGCTATTGCCAGGGGCAACGGAAATGACTATAAGCGGCGACTTCAAGAAGGGGTGGAGAAATGGCTCTAGAGCGTACCTTGTCGATCATCAAACCGGATGCGACGCGTCGCAACCTTACCGGAAAAGTGATCGCACGTCTCGAGGATGGCGGCCTGCGCGTCGTGGCGCAGAAGCGGTTATCCCTCACCCGCGCTCAGGCCGAACGATTTTACGATGTGCACAAGGGCCGGCCCTTCTATGAGGATCTGTGCAGTTTCATGACCAGCGGGCCGGTTGTCGTGCAGGTTCTCGAAGGAGAGAATGCCATCGCCAAGAACCGCGACATCATGGGTTCGACCAATCCAGCCAATGCCGCGCCGGGGACGATCCGCAAGGATTTCGCGGAATCGATCGAGGCCAATTCCGTCCACGGCTCGGATTCCCCTGAAACCGCCCGCCGCGAAATAGCGTTTTTCTTCGCCGAGACCGAGATCGTCGGCTAGGCTAGGCCCAAAACACCGCGAGGACGATCAGAAGGAGCGCCGCGCCGACGGTGCCCCAGAGCAGCAGGCGGGTCACGCCGTGCCACATCGCCCTGCGTTCGGCCAGCAATTCATTTAAGTGAGGTGCTTTATCCATGGGTTCCTCTCAGCGTGGGGGCTTATACCAGCTTGACGGGCGATTTCAATCACCTTGCCAACCGAGCTCCGCCCCGGCATTATAGTCATGGAAGATCGGCGTGGACGATGCGTCTTGTCAACCCGGCCAGGTCCGGAAGGAAGCAACCGTATCAAGCCCGCACCGGGTCGCTGCCGGTCTTCCATCCCACAACATTCACGGCATAGGTTGTGACCGACACACATCTCCCCGCCATGTCACCGGATGGACCCTACCGGGTCTTGGCTCGCAAATACCGGCCCGTCGATTTTTCGGCCCTGATCGGCCAGGAAGCGATGGTGCGGACTCTTACCAACGCGCTCGCCACCGGCAGGCTCGCCCATGCCTATATGCTGACAGGTGTCCGGGGGATCGGCAAGACGACCACCGCGCGCATCCTCGCCCGCGCCCTGAATTGCGAGCAGGGCCCTACCATGGCACCCTGCGGCATATGCTTGCATTGCCGGGCCATAGGCGCGGATTCGGATGTCGATGTCATCGAAATGGATGCGGCCAGCCGCACCGGGGTCAATGACATCCGCGAATTGATCGAAGGCGTACGCTATCGCCCGGTCGCCGCGCGCTATAAGATCTATATCATAGATGAAGTGCATATGCTGTCCGTCAATGCCTTCAACGCGCTCCTGAAGACCCTCGAAGAGCCACCTCCGCACGTGAAGTTTATTTTCGCCACCACCGAAATTCGCAAAGTGCCGGTGACCGTGCTCTCCCGCTGCCAGCGGTTCGATTTGCGCCGGGTCGAGCAAGTTCAGCTCGCCGCGCATTTTACCAAGATTGCTGCAGAGGAAGGAACGATCATTGATGCGGAGGCGGCGGCCCTGATCGCGCGGGCCGCAGACGGGTCGGTACGCGACGGCCTATCGCTGCTCGACCAGGCGATTGCCTCGGCCGAGCAGAAGCAGATCGGCGCGGCCCTCGTTCGCGACATGCTGGGTCTCGCCGATCGCACGCAGCTTTTTACGCTCGCCGAGCACATATTCGCAGGCGAGGTCTCGCCCTGCTTGGCACTGCTCGACCGGCTGCATGAAGCAGGTGCCGATCCGATCGTCCTGCTGCAGGATCTGCTCGATCTCATTCATTGGTTGACGCGCATTACCTTGACGCCGGATCTGCTCGCCGACCCCGCGATATCCGAAGCCGAACGGGTGCAGGGCGGCGCCATGGCGCAGCGGTTGAGCCTGCCCGTGCTGGGGCGCGCCTGGCAGGCGCTCCTCAAGGGACTCGCCGAAGCCGAGGCTGCGCCCGATGCCCAGGCGGCGCTGGAAATGGCGTTGATCCGGCTCATGCATCTTTCTCCTCTCCCGCCGCCGGGCGAGCTGCTCGACCAGCTGGGCGGGCCACCGCCCACAGCCGCGCCGCGTCCCTCGCGGGAGGCCGCCGCACCACCGCCGCGCCCGACGCCTGCGGGACGGGCATCGCTGTCGCTGGCCGTGGCCGAGGAGGCGGCCTTGCCGCTAGTCCAGAATTTTGCGGACTTGGTGCGGCTCGTAGAGGAGAAGCGCGAAGCGATGCTGCGGGCGCAGCTCACCGATATTCACCTCGTGCATTTCGAGCCGGGCAGAATCGAATTTCGGCCGAGCGAGCGTACGCCTGCGAATTTCGCCACTAAGCTTAGTGCCTTTCTCAAGGAATGGACTGGGCGGGGGTGGTTCGTCTCCCTTTCCTCCGCCACTGGGCAGGCGAGCATGCGCGAGCAAAAGCGCGAGGAGGATCAAGCCCGGCGCGCCCGCGCGATCGAGCAGCCCCTGGTCAAGGCGGCGCTCAAACTATGGCCGGAGGCGGAGATCGAGACGATCGAGGATATGGTACCCTTTTCCAATGACCAGGCCAGGGAAGAAAGCGAATGAAAAATATCGGCAACATGCTGCGCCAAATGGGTGAGATGCAGGCCAAGATGGCCGAAATGCAAACCATGCTCGAGGCGCGAGAGATCACCGGCGAGGCCGGCGGCGGTACCGTGCGGGTTACGGTCAACGGCAAGGGCGAAGTGCGGCGCGTCCGCATCGATCCGCCCCTGCTCGATCCTCAAGAGGTGGGCATTCTCGAGGATCTGATCACCGCCGCCTGCAAGGATGCCAAGGGCAAGGCCGACCGCGCCATGCAGGAGGAAATGGCCAAGCTGACTGGCGGCCTGTCGCTTCCGCCCGGCATGAAATTGCCCTTCTAGAAGGCGATATGGCGGAAAACATTGTCGATCATGTGACCTATCTGCTCAGCCGCGTGCCCGGCCTCGGCCCGCGCTCGGCCAAGCGCGCGGTCCTGCACCTGCTGAAGAAACGCACCTCCCACCTCGATCCATTGATCGAGGCGCTCGCCGACCTGCGCAGCCAGATTCGCACCTGTTCCCATTGCGGCAATTTCGACCAGACCGATCCTTGCACCCTTTGTGCCGATGCACGCCGGGACTCAAGCCAGCTCTGCGTCATTGCGGATGTCGCCGACCTTTGGGCGCTCGAGCGCACGGCTTCTTACCGGGGCAGATATCACGTCCTGGGCGGGCTCCTCTCGGCGCTGGATGGGGTCGGACCGGAAGATCTCCGGGTGCAGCCCCTGCTCGACCGGATCGAGGGGGGCGGAATCGCCGAGGTCATTCTCGCCCTGGGTGCGACCCTCGATGGGCAGACGACGTCGCATTATTTGGCCGACCGTCTGGCGGAAAAAAAGGTAACGGTGACCAGGCTGGCACACGGGCTGCCAGTGGGAGGCGAGTTAGGCTATCTCGATGACGGGACGCTTATCCAGGCGCTCAAGGCACGCCAGAACTTCTAGATATCCTTGAGCGATCTTGTGCCGAGGGGCGGCAACCAGAGTGTCTCCAGAGTGTCTATTGTGTCAGCGGATACCAGGCTCGGGTCAAATCGTGTAGTCGCGGTGAATGCCGCATTCGACTTTCTCGGTGCCCGACCAACGGCCGGCGCGGGTATTCTCGCCTACAGCGACGCGACGGGTGCATGCCTCCGGTGAGCAGCCGATGGAGAGAAACCCCTCGTCCCAGAGGGGGTGGCGCGGCAGCTTGAACTGCAGGAAAGCTTCGTCGATCTGCGCGGCGCTCCAATCCGCGAGCGGGTTGATTTTGATCTTCTCTCCCGCTGGCTCGAACTTCTGTAATCCACCGCGGGTGGCGCTTTGATGCCGCTTGCGCCCGGTCACCCAGGCAGAGAAGCCATCCAAAGCGCGCTCAAGCGGCAGAACCTTGCGGATGTGGCAGCATAAATCGTGGTCATTTTGCCAGAGCGTGCCGTCTCGATCATGACGCGCGAGATCGGCGATGGCAGGCGTAATCGCGCGCGCATCGCTGAATTGAAAACGATCTAGAAGAATGTCACGATATGTCAGCGTTTCGTCGAAATGCTTTAGCGTATCGAGGAAAAGGATAGGAATGGTTCGGTCGATCTGGGCGGCGAGGTGTAGAATGATGGCCGACTCGCTGCCGAAGGACGACACGATGGCAAGTTCGCCCCCGAATTCCTCACGAGCCAGGCGAAGAATGTCCGCGGCGTCGCGATGACCGTGCCGTTCATTCAGCAGCCGCGCCCGTTCATGAGCTGGCGAGAGAGAGTCCGAAGGCGGCAAGGCAGTGTCCATCGAATGTTTCTGAAAACACCTTTTATAAGTGTTATTAACAGGTCTAAGTGTAAAATAACCACCACATATAGTCAAGCAGGTGCCGTCTAGCTCGGACGGGAAATGAAGGAGAATAATATGCTCAGTGCCGATCAACCCTTGCGCCGCCTGATCGCCTATAGCGCGCGATACCGGTCGCGGATGGCGCTGGGCACACTATATTCCGCCCTCAATAAACTGTTCGATATTGCCCCCGAGATTCTGATCGGCGGGGCGGTGGATATCGTCGTGCGCCGGGATCGTTCGGTACTCGGCCAGTGGGGCTTCACCGATCCTTTCGTGCAGATCGCGATTTTGACCGCCTTGACCTTCTTCATCTGGGTGTTCGAATCCCTTTTTGAATATCTCTATAAAATCGTCTGGCGCAATCTCGCCCAGACGATTCAGCACGATTTGCGAATGGATGCATACCGCCATGTCCAGCGCCTCGGTGTTGGCTTCTTCGAAAACAAGAGCACGGGCGCGCTGGTGGCTGTAATGAATGACGATATCAATCAGCTGGAGCGGTTCCTCGACGGTGGCGCGAACACTATCGTCCAAATCGCGACGGGCATCGTCGCGATCGGCGCGGTTTTTTTCTACCTCGCGCCGGAAGTCGCGCTGATCTCGACCCTCCCTATCCCGCTTATCCTGATAGGCACGTTCTATTTTCAGAAGAGAGCCGCGCCGCTTTATGCCGCGGTTCGTGACAAGGCTGGTCATCTGAGCGCGCGCCTCAACAATAACCTTCTCGGTATCGCCACGATCAAGAGCTATGTCATGGAGAAAGAAGAGGCGCGCCGGCTCGAGGAAGAAAGCCACGCCTATTGCGCAGCGAATGCCGGCGCCATCCGGCTGGGATCAGCTTTCGTGCCGATTATCCGCATGGCTGTGCTGCTCGGCTTCATCGGCACGATGCTGCTCGGCGGCTGGCTTGCCGTGAAAGGCGAGCTCGAGGCCGGTTCCTACTCGGTTTTGATCTTTCTCACTCAACGATTGCTCTGGCCGCTGACCACCCTCGGAGAGACCGCCGATCTCTATCAGCGTGCGATGGCCTCGACGCGCCGCGTCCTCGATCTTCTCGCCGTCCCACCCCACGACCACAAGCCGGGCATGCCGTTCGAGAAACAGGCGTGCAAAGGGGAGTTGACCTTCGAAGCGGTGAGCTTCTCTTATCCGGGCCGGGGCCAGGTTATTCACGACGTCTCCCTGCATATCCCCGGGGGAACCAGCGCCGCTTTCATCGGAACGACCGGATCGGGAAAGTCTACGTTAGCCAAGCTGCTCCTGCGTTTCTATGAGCCGAGCGGCGGGCGGATCCTGCTCGATGGACAGCCGCTCGATACGTTTGATGTGGCCAGTTTGCGTAAGGCGATTGCCTATGTCTCGCAAGACGTGTTTCTTTTCGATGGGACGATAGCCGATAATATTTGCTATGGCGTACCTCACGCCAGCCAGGCGGAAATCCAGCGGGCGGCCCAGCTCGCCGAAGCGGAAGAATTCATTCCACATCTGCCACGGGGCTACGACACCCAGATTGGCGAGCGGGGCGTCAAACTATCGGGAGGGCAGCGCCAGAGACTTTCTCTGGCCCGCGCGATTCTCAAGAATGCGCCGATCCTTATCCTCGATGAGGCCACCTCGGCCGTGGATAATGAAACCGAGGCGGCGATCCAGCGGTCGCTCGAAAAAGTGGCGGTTGGCCGCACGACGATCATCATCGCCCATCGCCTGACCACGATCCGCAACGCCGACCAGGTATTTACGCTGGAAGATGGTCGCATCACGGAACGGAGCACGCGCCTGAAGCAACCCGCCGCGTTATGACGGCAGTAGCCTCAGGGGAGAGCGGAGGAAAGACGAATTTTTGCCGATTCGGACCGGCGGTCAGATATCCACGGAAAATGTGGATAAGTTTGTCGATAATCTGCATCGGCACCGCATTATGGCCAAGATTCCTCACCGATTCTGCCAATTGCCCTTTTTTTGGGCATTATAAACAAGCAATTGAAATTATTACGAAATTTTTTAAGTGATCTTCGGAACCCTCGCAGGATTTTCCGTTTTCCAGGGAAGGCTGGTGCCTCAGCACACCGGGAAAGCCCCTTGTGAACAACTTGCTTGAGATTCCCCGCGGAGGCCACTGAAATGATTAAGTTTTTATGACATGGATCCCGGGGAAGCGGCCTTGTTGCGGATGATCTCTATCCCGACAGATTCCGCATCCTTGAATTGCTCCAGTTTTTCCACCCGAACCTGCACCGAGACCGCATCTTCGAGAATCAGGCAATCGGCCGCGATATGCTCGGCCAAGGTTTCGACCAGATTGGTGTGAGCCCCACCGGCCACGCCGCGAATACGCGTGACTAGGTCGGCATAGCACAGCACGCGATCATAATCGTCGTCCCAGCGACTAGGCTCGCGCGCCGTGAGCTCGACCGTGATGCGGACCTTTTGCGGCGCCAAACGCTCGTGCTGGTGAATGCCGATGCGTGTCGGCACCAGGAGGTTGCGAACAAAAAGCTTATAGGTGCGATCGCTCATCACTCCCTGGGCATATAGCCTTTTCGGGGTACTTGCCAGCCCAAATGCTCACCTCCATCCAGGGTAATGATCTGTCCGGTAATCGAAGGCGTATCGACTAGAAAGCATACCGTTGCCGCGATCTCTTGCGGAGTGGCGCCTCGGCCAAGCGGCATGGCGCGGCAATGTTCGGCAAACTGCTCGGCACTCTGCTTCGGCGATGGCAAGGTCGGTCCGGGACCGATCGCGTTCACTCTTATGTCGGGCGCGAGCGCGAGCGCGAGCATGCGGGTCGCATGCCACAACGCCGCCTTGGCGATGCTGTAGGAGAAGAAGTACGGAGTCGGTTTCAGGACACGCTGGTCGAGCAGATTGATGATGCTCGCGCCAGGTTTGGCCTGGGCGGCAAAATGCTGGGCCAGGACGAGAGGCGCGCGCAGGTTGGTTTCGAGATGGTCATCCCAGGAGGCCCGGCTATGGTCCTTCGCCCGATCCATATAGAAAACCGAAGCGTTATTGACGAGCAGCCCGATTGTCCCCATTTGGCCCACCGCCGCGGCGATCAGACCGGTGACTTGCATCTCTTGCGAAAGGTCGGCGGAAAGCAGACAGGTCTTCCTGCCCATTGCCTGGATCTCCATGGCGAGGGCTTCGGCCTCGGCACGCGAGCGATGGAAGTGAAGGACGATATCCCATCCCCGAAAGGCTAATTCGCGGGCGATAGCCCGTCCGATACGCCGCGCCGCGCCGGTTACGAAAGCGGTCTTTCTTTTTTCCTGCTCCATGCCGCCTTCTAGCACGCGCATAAGGCGGAGGCGATACAGCCTTTTCCCCGACGCGACTTTGCTCTATGTCATGTTCCGGTCACCTATCCGATAAATAGTCCCGCTCCGAGCGGCACGGTGCCGCCGATTACAAAGGAGTCACAATGATTGTAAGAAAAAAACTTTTGATCGTAGCAATCGTCGCACTTGCCGGCGCTTTGACTGGAGGCGCCATGGCCCAGAATTGCAGTGCGCAGATCCAGGATCTTCACGGCCAGGCCGACGCCTTGAAGACTTCCAAGAAGAAGACGCATGTCGAGCATTTGCTGCGCCAGGCCAGCACTGCCGCGAATGCCAAAAAGGAGAAGGCGTGCATGAATTATGTCGTGCAGGCCCAGAAGGCCCTCGGCGGCAAATAGTGGAGCCAGCCGACGCCCCAGTCTCCATCGAACCCGTAGGCGCGCACGCTCGCCGACTTTTTCGCGAGCACGATCTTTATCTGCGCCGGACCTATCCCAAGCAGAAATATCTGCATTGGCCAGTCTTGCGGGAGGGGCTGGGCGTCGGCCGCCTTCTCTTTGGGCTCGTCCTCCTCGGGCGGCCTGTGCGCCGGCGCTTCGGTATTCCTCTGTTTCGGCAGATAGGGGATATGGTGCGCCTGATGCGCCAGGGCGTGGATGCCAACTGCTATTATTTTTTTGAATTGTACCGCCCTGGCGGGCTGGCGCGCGCGGCACAGTATCTCACGCGCTTCGAGACCAAGAATGGGCTGCTGCGCGCGCTCAATTGGAAGCTCCGGCCGCGCGAGAATGATGATAACCCCGGAGATAAATATCTTCTGAGTCAACGGTGCCGGGAAAATGGCCTCTCCGCTGTTCCGGTGCTGCTTCTGGCCGACGGCGAACGGCTGGACTGGAATGGCCACGGGCCCGAGCATCTCCGCCGCGATCTGTTTCTCAAGTTCCGGCGCGGCAAGGGTGCGCGTGGCACCGAAACCGTGCACTGGACCGGCGCGGCGCACCGTCTTGGCGATGGACGCTTGGTAAACGAGGCGGGACTGCTCGACCATATCCAGGCGAAAGCGAAAGAGCGGAACAGAGACCTCATGGTCTTGCCTCGGCTCGTCAATCATCCGGCTATCGCCGATCTCGCCGATCGGTCGGTCATGGCCATGCGCGTCATCACCTGTCGGGATGCCCAGGACAGGCCAGAAGTGGCACTTGCGTTTCTGCGTGTGTTGGGCAGGCTGGAATCCAGCTGGGCGGTCCATCCGGAATTAGGCGCCCCCATCGATCTCGAAAGCGGCCGGCTGGGCCCCTTTACCGCCGAACTCTTTCAATGGCGCTTCTTCGACACCTTTGCCGTCCATCCGATAAATGGAGTTGCCGTGGAGGGGCGTATCCTGCCTTTTTGGCGCGAAACCAAGGAGCTGGTGCTTGCCGCGCACCGGTTATTCCCGGCCTTCGTGCTGTTCGGCTGGGACGTCGCGATCACGCCCGAGGGGCCGATGATACTGGAAGGCAATGTCGTGCCGGACGTCAATTTTCTCCAACGCGTCTTCCACCATGGTGCGGGCGAAACCAGGCTGGGGCCGTTGCTGTCGCATCAACTTCTCTTATTGGAACGAGGAAAGGACACCCATGCGCGTCCTGTTGATCGAGGATAACGAGCGCCTATCGGAATTAACCGCGCGCGGCCTGTTGGACGCTAATTTCGCCGTCGATTGCATGGGAACCGGCGAGGACGCGCTTGCGGCGGTCGCCGGCACCCGGTTCGATGCAATCATACTCGATCTCGGCCTTCCCGATCAGGATGGGCTTGAGGTTCTGCGTGCCATTCGCGATCGCAACTGTCCGACACCGATCCTGATTCTCACCGCGCGCGAGCGAGTCTCCGACCGCGTCGCTGGTCTCAATAACGGTGCGGATGATTATCTGGTCAAGCCGTTCGCCATGGAGGAATTGGTCGCGCGCATTAAGGCGCTGCTGCGCCGGCCCGGTGGGGCGCTGGGGATGATCCTCACCCTCGGTAATGTTCGCTTCGATACGACCGGTCCGCAGGCCGAGGTGGGCGAACATCCGGTCCGGCTTTCTCGCCGCGAATTGGCGTTGCTCGAGCTTTTGCTTCGGCGTGCCAACAAGGTGGTGTCGCGCCGCGTGCTGGAAGAGAGTCTCTATTCCTTCGAGCAAGAAATCGAATCGAACGCGCTCGAAGCTAGTGTCTCGCGCTTGCGACGGAAACTGGAGCTTGCCAAGGCTACTATCGATATCCACACGGTCAGAGGGGTGGGGTACATGGTTCTCGAGGCTGATGACGCTGCTTCCGTCTAAGCCGAGCTCATTGGAAACCCGGCTGGTTCTTCGCCTCTGTGGCGTCTTCGCCGGGTTTTTTATTCTAGCAGGGCTCTTCGTCTTTCTCTATTACCGCGCTGGAACGCAGCTTACCCCGGTCGAGGGCATTAACCAGCAGGTAATAGCCATCCAGTCAGCGCTCGGCATGACGCCCGACCGGACCTTGGTTCTCAACCGGCATTTGCCCTCCGATATAGATTTCGTCATTCGTGATCGCGCAGGCCGCATCCGGTTAAGCAGGGGAACCATTGCCCGATCGCTCTCCGAGGTTGCCCCCTTGCGTGCCGGGGATACGTTGATCCTCCACCAAAAAGAAGAAGGAGGGACCGACACTTTCTCGGTAAGTACCCCGTTATGGATGAGCGGTGAATCGCTAGTGCTTCGGGTCGCCCGCCGGATCACCCCCGATCAATCGGGCCTGGATACTTTGCTGTATGAATGGGTGGATGAATTCTTTCCCGCTCTGCTGCCGCTATTTGCCCTGCTGCTGGTGGCGCTCATCCTCACCTTGCGCACGGCATTGCGCCCGTTGAGCGCGGTCATGGCCTATGCTCGTGCGATCGGGCCGGGTCAGGTGGGTCTCCGCCTTCCTCTTCATGGCCTGCCACGAGAATTGTTCTCGCTGGTCCAGGCGGTCAATGAGGCCTTCGACCGAATGGAACGGTCGCTACAATCGCAGCAGGAATTCCTTGCCGATGCTGCCCACGAGCTGCGCACGCCGCTTGCAATTCTCTCCGCCCATCTTCACACCTTGCCTGACCGCGAGGCAGCCAAGGCCCTGCAGGCTGATGTCGCGCGTATGGCGCGCCTCGTCGACCAGCTCCTCATGGTGGCGCGGCTCGAGGCGCTGAAAGTCAGCGCCAATGACGTGACGGATCTTTCCGACCTCGTCGTCGAACTCGTCCAGCTGATGGCGCCCATCGCCGCGCGCCGGCACCGCAGCCTGGCGGTGATCGGCAGCCAGGAGCCGATTTTCGTTCGCGGCAATCGCGATACACTCTACCAGGCTCTGCGTAATCTGATTGAGAATGCCCTGCGCTTCACTCCTGAGCACAGCGAAGTTGAAATTCTTCTGGAATCGCGCGGCGCGGTCACCGTCGCCGACCGCGGTCCGGGAATTCCGGTGGCCAAACGCGACCGCTTGTTCCAGCGCTTCTTCCAGTCCGATCGCCGCCCCGGATCCGGCGCGGGACTGGGCTTGACGATCGCACGCCGCATCGCGCTCGCCCACCAGGGCGATCTCGAGATCAGTGACAATCCCGGCGGCGGGACCCGCTTCACCCTGACCTTGCCCCTCAAGGAGACGGTTCACATAGGAATCTAGAGCACGGGCCAGTTGTCGATGAGTCGGGTCCGCCCAAGATAGGCTGCCGCGAACAGACGGCAAGGGGTCACGGCGCGATCGAGGGGAGTCAGAGTCTCGCTCGACGCGAGCGTCACGTAATCGATCGGCCCGAATCCCGCTTCAACGAGAGCCCGTTCCACTTCCTGGATGACCGGTGCGGCGGGGATTCCCTCCGCCATCACTCGCGCCGCCTCCTTAAGCGCGCGTGGCAGCTGCGCGGCCGTTCTACGCTCGCTGTCGCTTAGATAGGCGTTACGCGAGGACAAAGCGAGCCCATCCGCCTCGCGCACCGTGGGAATTCCGACGATGTCGGTGGCCAGATCGAGGTCACGTGTTACCTGGGAAACGATCCGCAGCTGCTGGAAATCCTTCTCGCCGAAGACCGCTAACTCGGGCGAGATAATATCTATAAGCTTGGTCACGATAGTAGCCACGCCGGAGAAATGGCCAGGCCGAAACGGCCCACACAGATGGTTGCCCAAACCCGCGACTTCGATCCGGGTCGCGAAGCCCGCGGGATAGATCTCAGGCGCCTCGGGCGCAAACAGAAGCGCCACCCGCTCGTCTTCCAGCGTTTCTCTATCCGTTGTTTCTTGACGGGGATAGGAAGCAAAATCCTCACTTGGGCCGAACTGGGTAGGGTTGACGAAAATCGACACGGCGACGTGAGAAGCGCGCTGGCTTGCGGCGCGGATCAGGGCGCGGTGGCCCGCATGCAGCGCACCCATGGTGGGAACCAATGCCAGTTTTCCCTCGCCAAGGGTGGCACGGGCGCGGCGCGCCTGGGCAATGGTGCGGCAGAGAATCGTCACGCGATGGCGTCGATTTCTTGATCGGTAAGATTGCCGGGGACGATCGTCACCGGCACCCGAAGCCGGTCGATGGCGGTTCCGGTCAGCGCGCTGATGAGGGGGCCGGGGCCTTTGCCGCCCACCGCCGCGCCCAGCACGAGGACCGAAATGCTCGGCTCGGCATGGAGGAGCTTCAACAATTCCTCACGCCGTTCACCGCGCCGGGCGAAGGTGAGCGGTGCTCGGCCGGTTAGTTCCTCGACCAGCGCGGCGTGGCGCGCGAGAAGCTGAGTGGAGGCATCGTGTGCCTCCTGTTCGATGAGGCGGCCTATCCCGGCCCAAACCGGCGGCGCCTCGGGCTCCACGACATGGAGCATCGCCACCTGCCCATCTGTGTGAAGCGCGCGCCGGCAGGCATAGCGCAGCGCCGGACGCAGCTCGGGTGACTCATCGATAACCACCAGAAAGACTTGCTTGTGTTCGCGCATTATCTTCTCCGGAAGAGCATATAAGCGATCCAGCCACCCAACAAGGCTCCAGCGATCGAAAGCGCGCCATACATCGCGGAACGGCGCTGGGCGAAATCGAAGAGCGCCGCATCGAACCCTTCGCGATTGACGAGCAAAGGGCTGGATTGATGGCTGACGATGCGCCGGTTGACCACGGCATAGACATCTACAGTGTAAACTCCGGTCGGCACATTGGTCGGCAGCGCGATATCGAAGCGAAACAAATGGTTACCGGTCAATCGGATCGCCCGTTCCTGTTCGCTGTAGAGCTGGCTGATTTTCTTGAGATGGACAAACCCGTCCAAATAAGGGGATGCCGGAATATCGCCTACCAGGCGATCGATTCCCAAGTGATAGCGTGTGAGGACATCCTCTGGCAGCAGCACGCTCAGGGGGCTGGTACTGGTCGCGACCGTGTAATAGGCTGGAAGATTATCGATGCGGTTTTCGCCCGCCGTTACCCAGACGCCCAGAATACGTTCCTTTTGACGCACGATTGCATCGGTACGCGGACCCGAGATGACCGCGATGACGTCGGCCGGAGATTGGTAAGCGCCGAACAGCAGAATATTGGCGCCGCTGAAGCGCGTGGTGACCGCGATCAGGTGCTGGCCCAAATCCACCGTCACGGGCTGGGCCGAGGCAGAAGCGCACCAGAATAAACCGGCCAGAAAGAACGAAAGCAGGCGCATCACGTCTCTATGATGCTGAAGACTTCTGCGGGACGAACAGTGAGCTGCCAGAGGAGCAGCCCCGCCAGTGCGAGCGTGAGGGCGGCGAGTGCCAGCCTGAGCTGGACGGCATTGAATCGCGCCGAGAGGCGCGTGCCGATCTGGGCCCCGATGACGCCGCTGCTCGTCAGAATGAGCGCAAGCATGGCATCGAGCGCATGGGTATGGGTCGCATGCAGGAAGGTGACATTCCCCGACACGCAGGCGACTTGTAGCAACGACGTACCCACGGCGAGCATGGTGGGGACGCGCAGGATATAGATCATGGCCGGCACCATGAGAAAGGCGCCGCTCACTCCGAGAATGGCCGAAAGCACGCCCACCGTGAAACCGAGGCCGAGCGGCAGGAGCGGGGAGATGCAAATGCGGGAGCGGCGGAATTTCATCGCCCAGGGAAGCCGCTTCTGCCAACGTGGACGCCGCCGCGTCCGCACGGTGCCGGTGCTGGACCGCACGCTCTCGATCCCCATAGTGATGCCGATCGTGCAAAGAAACAAGACGTAGGCCAGTGGAATCAGCGCATCGATCTGGCCGAAGCGACGGAGGATATCGAAGAATAAGAGTCCGAGGCTTGATCCGGCCAGACCACCCAGAGTGAGGACGATACCAAGGATAAAATCGACGCGCTTGCGCGCCCAATGGACAAGCAGACTGGAAAAGGAGGCCGCGACCACCTGATTGGCCTGGCTCGCCACGGCGATGGCCGGTGGAACGCCGGCAAAAATCAAAAAGGGGGTCAGGATGAAACCACCGCCCACCCCGAACAGACCGGCGAGGATTCCCGCGACGCCGCCAATCGCCAGCAAAGTCAAGAGATTGAGCGAGAGCTGGGCAATCGGCAAATAAATCTGCATCGAGTCAGCATATCACAAATGCCCCGGCCCGTATGCAGCAACCGGGAGCGCAACATCGTCTCCAGAGGTGTTTAGGTTGTTAAATTGTTTGGGCGGTGCCGCGCCTCGGCCGCTCTTCAAAAATCCAGATTGCCATAATGTGCGGCGGGCGCCAGGCCGGCCATGGTATCGCCAAGCAGAGGCCGAAAGCTCGGGCGGGATTTCAGGCGGGCATAATAATCACGTGCGATGAGATTCCGGTCCCAGTCGATATCGCCGAGATAGTCGAGGCAAGAAAGGAATGCGCCCGCCGCAAGGTCGGCAATCGAGAAGTCGCGCCCCGCCAGCCAGTTGCGCTCGGCAACGAGCAGTTCGATATAAGAAAGGTGATGGGCTAGCGCCTGCCGCGCCTGCCGCAATGCCGCCGAATCGGGTTCCCCTGCGCCTGCGAAGCGTCGAAAGACTTTATTCTCGAGGATCGGCCAGGCGACCTCACGTGCAAACTTCCAGTCGAACCAACCGACCAGGCGGCGGGACTCGATACGCTGGGGCTGCGGATGCGGCAGAAGGGGATAATCGGGATAGGTTTCTTCGAGATAATCGCAGATGCCCGGATTCCCGGTTACGATCATATCGTTTTCTTCCACCAGCACCGGTGTTTCGCCGGTGGGATTCAAGCGTAGCAGCTCCTCGCTGCGCTCCCAGGGACGTTTGATCCGTGCCTCGACAGAAAGTCTTTTTTCCCCAAGCGCGAGCCGTACCTTGCGTGAAAAGGGATCGAGCGGAAAATGATAAAGCAGACGCATGGAAAAGCGGCCCCCTTGTGGGGGGCCGCGAGAGCCCGGTTAGCGACGGTTACCCATGATGCGCAGAAGATTGATAAAGATGTTGATGAAGTCGAGGTAGAGTTGCAGGGCTCCCAGGATGGCCTTCTTCCCCGCGGTTTCGGGTGTATCGGCCTCGAGATAGAGGCTCTTGATCCGCTGCGCATCGAAAGCGGTCAAACCCGTAAAGAGCAGGACCGCGATAATCGACAGGGCAAATTGCATGCCTTGCGGGTTCCAGAAAATATTGACCAGCATGGCGAGCATCAAACCCCAAACGCCCATGATCAGAAACGATCCAATGCCGGTAAGATCGCGCTTGGTCGTATAGCCATAGAGCGCCATGCCCAGGAAAGTGCCCGCGCTGATGAAAAAGACCCGCGCGATCGATGCCTGAGTATAAAGAATGAAAATCGACGCAAGCGACAGGCCCATCAGGGCGGCATAGCCGAAGAAGGTCGCCTGGGCAGCGCCAACGCTCATCCGGTTGATGCCGAAACTCAGTACCATGACCAGAGCCAGTGGCGCGAAAATGACGAGCCAGACCAGGCCGGAGCCGAAAATCGCATTTAGTAGCGTGGGGCTGGATGCCACGGCGAAGGAAACCGCGCCCGTGACACCGACGCCGGCGGCCATCAAGGCGAATACCCGCACCATGTAGGCGCGCAGCCCTTCGTCGAGGCTTACCGCGCGATCGACCGTGCGCATTGTTATTCTGGGGTCAGCCATTACCTTCTCCTTATCTCGGCCAAAGCCGTAGGCCATATATTAGGCTTATGGCGCCGCCATTCAATAGGCATGACCCGCCGGATGTATGATCAGGGGAGGGCTACGGCCGGCACGGGATGGCCCTTTACCCCGTCAATAAAGAGAAAGCCGTCTTGAACGGTGAGGGCGGCCAGCCCTTCATGCTGTGGTGAAATGACAATGCCGGCAGGCGCGCCGAGCGCCCGCTGGAGGCGATCGAGGAAAACGCCCACACCTTTCCCGCGCACGCTTCCCGCGAGGAGCGGGCGCATCTCCTGGTCCAGCGTAACAGTGGCATCGCCAGTAAGATCGACGTCCGGAGCCAAGAGGTGCAGGGCAGAAAATTCTATAGCTCCGCCTGCATTACGCCACTGATGCAGCGGGGCTGGCCCGTCCATGAGAAAGGGTGCGCCTAGAAGCTGACCCGTTCCTTCGAAGCGCGCGGAGAGTTCGGTCTCGCCCTTTAATTCGCTGAGCGCAATTGCGAAGGGGATGGCGCCGTTCGGCGATTTATTTGTGAGGGCGACATAGGAAGCCGCCGCGACCCGCCAGCTGCCCAGGTGTAAATTCTGGAAATTTCCTGACACCCGATCGGTATGAAGGAAAGAAATTCTCAGCATCATCTTCTCGGCTGAGAGCAGCCCGAGCGCAGCGTGGCGGGCCGAAAGACGAACGGAAAGGGGAAAGCCTGAAATACGGACAGGGTCGTGCGTAACGCCGAGCTGCGAAAGCGTCTCTTCCCAGCGCAGGCGTATGGCCTGGGCTTGCCAAAGCCAGACGCTGACCAGGATGAGAAGGGTGGCGAGCACCAGACCGGTTGTAAAAAATATTCGGGATCCTCTTTTCATAGACCCCTCTTGCGGACAAAACGAAACGTGGCGGGTAGCGTTATCGCATGGGGAATAAAGCGCATGAAAGGAGCGAGCAGGCGGTTGCCCCAGCCGACGATATGCACAGGCCTTCGGCCGAGCGCACGTAACCCCTCCCGCGCAACCTGTTCGGGTGAAGTCACGAAATACCCCATGGTCTCGCCCGCCCCGGCACGGGTAAAGAACTGGGTCTGGGTGGTGCCCGGGCAGAGGACGAGACAATCGACCGGAAGACCGTTGAGCTCGCAGGCCAACGCTTCCCCGAAAGAAAGTAGAAAGGCCTTGCTCGCGGCATAGATGGCCATTCCCGGCATGGGTTGGAATGCCGCGATGCTCGAGACGATGATGAGCCCGGCGCGCCTGCGTTGCTCCCTGGCGCGGGCGACCATACCAGGGAGCAGGCCCCGTACGAGTTCGATCGGTGCAATCATATTAAGCTGGGCAATTTCCATTTCGCGCCGCGGACTCATATCGAGAATCGACCCGAATTGGCCGATTCCGGCATTGAGTACCAGCAGATCGATCGCGGCTTCCTCGGCGCGGCGGACGGCCTTTTCACGCTCGGCGGCCAGGGTGAGATCCCCTGGCAAGATGACTGCCCCATCGCCTATTTTTGCGGCGAGCTTGCCGAGCGCAATTTCGTCCCGACCGCCCAGCAAGAGCGTGGTCCGAGGCGGAGCGGCATGGGCGAAGGCCGCCCCAATGCCGCTCGATGCCCCGGTTATGTACCAAGATTGATAATGCATCCCCTGATAACATCGTTATAATAGCTACGAACCGTCTCATCATGAAAATATCCGATAAATTTTCGACATTCAGCTTTCAAGGCAAACGCGCTCTTGTCCGCGCGGACTTGAACGTGCCCATCCAGGATGGAAAGGTCACGGACATGACTCGCATAGATCGCCTCGCCCCAACGGTTACGGCCCTGCGAGAGCGCGGCGCGGCAGTCATTTTAATGTCTCATTTCGGGCGACCCAAGGGTCGCGAGGAAAAATACAGCCTGCGCCCGTTGGTGGCGACGCTCGCCCAGGCGTTCGGCGCGCCGGTCGCCTGGGCCGAGGATTGTGTGGGGCCGATTGCCGAACAGGCCGTGCATGCATTACGGCCTGGCCAGGTACTGCTTCTCGAGAACCTTCGCTTTCATCCCGAGGAGGAAGCGAACGATCCCGCCTTTGCCCAGCAATTGGCCCGACTCGGCGATGTCTATGTCAATGACGCCTTCTCATGCTCGCACCGTGCCCATGCCTCGACCGAGGCCATAGCCCATCTGTTACCCAAGCTCCCCGGGCTGGGCATGGAAGCCGAGCTTTTTCACCTAAGCCGCGTTCTAGACCAGCCCCGCCGGCCCGTTCTGGCGCTGATCGGTGGCGCGAAGATTTCGACGAAGCTCGCGCTCATCGGCAATCTTCTCGCCAAGGTGGACCGCCTCGCGATTGGCGGGGGAATGGCCAACACTTTTCTGGCGGCGCAGGGCATTGCCATCGGCGCGTCGCTCGCTGAACGGGATATGCTGGATGTCGCGCGCACCATTCTTGCCCAGGCGCGCGAACGGGACTGTGCGATACTTTTACCCAAAGATGCCATCGTGGCCCGTGAATTTCGGGCAGGCGCGCCTTCACGCCAGGTGGCGATCGATGAGGTATTACCGGATGATATGATTTTGGACATCGGGCCGGCGAGCATTGCCGATCTCATCGCCACCCTGGATGATACGCGCTCGGTGGTCTGGAATGGTCCGCTCGGCGCGTTCGAAATCTCGCCCTTCGATGCCGGGACGAAGGCCATCGCCGCCGAAATCGCCCGCCGCTCGCGTGACAGCGAACTCGTCTCGGTCGCTGGCGGCGGCGACACCGTCGCGGCACTTGGCGCCTACGGCAAGGACTTCACCTATCTCTCCACCGCGGGCGGTGCCTTCCTGGAGTGGCTGGAAGGCAAGGTATTGCCGGGCGTCGCCGCTCTGGCGGATTGAGCGCGTCGAACAGACAGTATCGGCCTAAGCTCCATCCTCAGTCCGCGGCCGCGAAATGCTTTATCTGATCGGCGTGGGCCTTCTTGAAAGCCGGCCGCGCCGTCGCGCGCTCTACATAGGTCAGGCAGGCCGGATATCCTGCCAGACCGCCGAAATGGTTGACCAAGCGTAACACGTCGGACATGAGAATGTCCGCGATTGAAAATGCGCCAGTCAGCCATGGGCGGTCGGACAAAACTTTTTCCATGTGGCCCAGTCGAGCGGTTAAAAAATCGTCCATGGCCTTTCTGCCCGAGGTCTGCTGATCGTCGCCGTAGAATTTGAATATCATATAAGGCAATACAGCCGTTTCAACCGAGTTGAGGGCGGCGAACAGCCAGGTGATGACTTCGGCGCGTCCCTTGGCCTCGGTGGGCATGAGTGCCTTGCTTTGCTCCGCGATATGAAGCAGGATCGCGCCGCTTTCGAAGATCGAGGTGTCGCCGTCCGTCAGCCAGGGTACTTGCCCAAAAGGCTGATGCGCAAAATGGTCGGCGCTTCGATCTTTGAAGGGCGTGCTCGCGACGCGGTACGGCAACCCTGCTTCTTCGAGCGCCCATCGGACGCGAAGATCGCGGACGTAGCCGCGCGGCGGCTCGGGAACCCAATCGAAGGTCGTTAAGATCAGTTCAGCCATGTCTGAACAATAGCACGTGTGGGGCTTCAAATCGAACGGCGCTTTGAAATATTCGGCTCGGCAATGGAATGAGCCTAGTTTAAGAGGGTCGATTGCTCCGCCGCCGGCGAAAGATCCGCCTCGACAATATCGGTGGCCTTGGCGCTCGCTTTTTCGGTCGAAATGCGCACCTGGCGCAGATCTTCCTGTGCCTGCTCAAAGTGGCGCTGCAGTTTCTCCACGCGCTCGGCCAGCCTCTCGATATGGGTGACGAGTTCGTGGGCGCGTTTCTGGATCTCTCCGGCCTGCTCTCGCATCCGCACATCTTTCATAACCGCGCGGATGGTTGTGAGTGTCGCCATCAACGTGGTGGGCGAGACGATCCAGACCCGCAACCGCGCCGCCTCGTCGATCAAGCCCGTGAAATGCGCGTGGATTTCCGCATAAACGCCCTCGGAAGGGACAAACATCAGGGCGGAATCCGCGGTCGTGCCCGGAATGATGTATTTTTCTGCGATGTCGCGCATGTGCTTGCGGACAGCGGCGATGAAGTCCCGCTTGGCGACGGTCCGCTCCGCCTCGCTTTGCGCCTTCTCCATGGCGCGGTAGCCTTCCAGCGGAAACTTCGCATCCACCGCGATCGGCCCCGGCGGCTGTGGCAGGAGGAGTAGGCAATCCACCCGCTTTCCCTCGCCGAGCGTGGCTTGAAAACGGTAATTGGCCGGCGCAAGGGTAGTTTGGACGATATCCTGAAGCTGCACCTCGCCCCACGCGCCGCGCGCCTGTTTGTTGCCGAAGATTTGCTGCAGGCCCACCATCTGTTCCGAAAGATCGGTGATGTTCTTCTGGGCCGCATCGATCACCGCCAGCCGCTCCTTGAGCTCGGCGATGGCGCGTAGCGATTCGTGGGAATTACCGCTGAGCTTTTCCCCGATCCGTTCCGAAAGCCAGACGAGCCGGGCCTCGATGGTTTGCTGATAGGTGTGCAGGTTGTCGGCGAGCTGGCCGAGCCGTCCGTCTGTCTCTCCGCCATGACGCGAACGGCGCAGCATCACGAACGCCGTAGAACCCGCGATAAACAAGAGGGAGGCGAAAGCCGCGAGCAGCCAGGGCATAAAGGCGGACATGACCCTGTGTAGCGCGCTGCTCTTGACCTGGCGAGAACAAATTCATACCTATCCACCATGGCCTTGCTTCCGATCCTGACAGCGCCCGATCCCCGCCTTTCCCGCAAGGCCAAGCGGGTCATCCAGGTGACGGCCGAGGTCCGCCGCCTCATGGCGGACATGCTGGAAACCATGTATGCCGCGCCAGGCATCGGGCTTGCCGCCATCCAGATCGGGGTGGAGCAGCGCGTCATCGTCATGGACGTAGCGCGCGAAGGTGAGCCGCCTCGGCCCTATAAAATGGCCAACCCGGAACTTGTCTGGGTCTCGGACGAGGACGCGACCTATAACGAAGGCTGCCTCTCGGTACCGGAACATTATGCGGATGTCGTCCGACCTGCTGCGGTCCGGGTGCGCTATCTTGATGAGAATAATGCCGAACGTGAGATCGACGCCGACGGCCTGCTCGCGACCTGCGTCCAGCACGAAATCGACCATCTCGACGGCATCCTCTTCATCGATCACCTTTCGGCCCTTAAGCGCAATGTCATCCTGCGCAAGCTCCTCAAGGCCAAGAAAGCCGACCCGCACGGCATCGCGCTTTGATCGCGCGGGTAGTTTTCATGGGCACGCCCGATTTCGCCGTGCCCGCGCTCGCCGCCCTGCATGCGACAGGTCTTTCCATCGAAGCCGTTTACACCCAGCCGCCGCGTCCGGCTGGCCGCGGTATGGCGGCGCGCAAGTCGCCGGTTCACATCTGGGCCGAGAATCACGGGCTTGCCGTGCGCACGCCAACCTCGCTCAAAAGCATGGAAGACGTGGCGGCGTTTCGCGCCTGCGCGCCCGACCTTGCGGTCGTGGCCGCCTATGGGCTCCTCCTGCCGCGCGCCATCCTGGAGGCGCCCCGGCTCGGCTGCTGGAATATTCACGCCTCGCTTCTGCCGCGCTGGCGCGGCGCGGCGCCCATCCAGCGGGCCATCCTCGCCGGCGACGAGGTCACCGGCATTTCCCTCATGCAGATGGAGGAAGGCCTGGATACCGGCCCGGTCCTGCTCCAGCGCGCGCTGCCGATCGCGCCGTCTTCCGATGCGCGTCAGGTGCATGATGCGCTTGCGGCACTCGGGGCGCAGGTTCTCCTGGAAGCCCTCGCCGCCCCCGAGCGTCTCGTTCCTCATCCTCAGGAAGAAGGCCAGGCGCTCTATGCGGCGAAACTGCGCAAGAGCGAAGGAGAGATCGACTGGAATCGGCCCGCCGCCGAAATCAATCGGCACGTGCGGGCCTTCACGCCCTGGCCGAGTGCCTTCACGCATCTGCCTGGGCGAGAAATCCTCAAGATCCAGCGGGCGACCATCATCGAAAACATGCAGGGCAAGCCAGGCACGATTCTGGATGCCGAGATGACGGTCGCATGCGGTACAGGCGCGCTGCGTCTCGATCTGCTGCAGCGCGCAGGCCGCAAAAGCATGAGCGGCGCCGATTTCCTGCGCGGCGGCGTGACGGTGGGAACGGTGCTGGGATGAGGCGCTACCGCCTCACAATCGAATATGCGGGAACGGCCCTCGCGGGCTGGCAGCGCCAGGCCAATGCCCCTTCGGTCCAGGCCCATCTCGAGAACGCGCTCTTCGCCATGACTGGCGAAAGGCGCGAGATCGTCGGCGCGGGTCGCACCGATGCCGGCGTTCATGCGCTGGGCCAGGTTGCCCATGTGGATCTCGAGAAGACATTGGCCCCCGGCAAGCTGTGCGACGGGCTCAATTTCTACGTTCGGGCCCATGGGATCAGCGTGCTTGCGGCCCGGTACGCGTCCAAGGATTTCCATGCGCGCTTTTCGGCGCGCGCGAGACATTACCTTTACCGCATCGTCGCCCGGCGCGCGCCGCTCGCGCTCGCGCATGAGCGCGCCTGGTGGGTAAGGCAGCCGCTCGACGTCGCCGCCATGCGGGAGGCGGCGCGCTTTCTGGTGGGCCGGCACGACTTCACTTCATTTCGCGCGAGCCTCTGTCAGGCCAGTTCGCCCGACCGGACACTCGATCGGCTCGATGTCACTGCCGAGGGCGAGGAGATCCATATCCATGCCCAAGCGCGGTCCTTCCTCCACCACCAGGTGCGCAATATGACGGGCTCCCTGGCACTCGTCGGGCGCGGCAAATGGCGGCCTGACGATATGGCGAGCGTGCTTGCCGCGCGTGATCGCACCCGCGCCGGACCGACCGCCCCGCCCCATGGTCTCTATCTGACGGCGGTGCTCTATGGCGAGGAGGAGCGAGACCCTCGCGCGTCCGACCCGCAAACATCGCCTCCGGGTGACAAAGCCCAGGCGCGCCAGTAGAGTGCGGCCCATGGATGAAGAAAAAGACCAAAGCTGGTTTGGGAACCAGCGCGTGGCTGCGGCGCGGAAGACAGCCATGATCCGGGACGTCTTCAGTTCAGTCGCGTCGAAATATGACGTCATGAATGACGCGATGAGCCTGGGTATTCACCGCTTGTGGAAAAACGAATTCGTCGATTGGTTGCGCCCACGTGACGGCGCGTCCTATGCCGACATTGCCGGCGGTACCGGGGACATCGCGATGCGCATCCGCGCGCGCGCGCCTCAGGCGCGGGTCGTGGTGTGCGATCTGACCCCCGCCATGATCGCACATGGCCGGGATCGCCTGATCGATATGGGCCGCAATGAGGATGAGATCGCCTGGGTGGCCGGAGATGCCGAGTGCCTGCCGCTCGCCGACCGCAGCGTCGAGGGGGTGACCATCGCCTTCGGCCTGCGCAATGTCACGCATATTGACCGCGCGCTCGAAGAATGCTTGCGCGTTCTAAAGCATGGCGGCCACTTTCTTTGTCTCGAATTTTCTCATCTGACGGCTCCTGCGCTCAACCGGCTCTATGATCTCTATTCCTTCCAGGTGCTGCCCCGCCTGGGGTCTTGGATTGCGAAGGACCGCGATTCTTATGTCTATCTTGCGGAATCGATCCGCCGGTTCCCTAACCAGGAGGAGCTCGCCCAACGCATGCGCCATGTGGGTTTCGGCAATGTACGCTACCGTAATCTCTCGTTCGGCATAGCCGCCATCCATTCGGGCTGGCGGCTCTGATGACGCGCACGCTCCGCTCGCTAGGCCGCTTGTTCGCCATCGCCCGCACGCTGGCGCGCCATGGCGCGCTCGCGCCGTTTTCCGAAGCCCTCGCCAATGCCGGGCTGGCGCCGCTTTTTCTATTCCTGATTGGCATCTTTTTTGGCCGCCAGCGCCGCGCCAGACCCGGTCAACGCCTCGCCCACGCGCTCGCCGAGCTGGGGCCTGCTTTCATCAAGTTCGGCCAAGTCCTTTCGACGCGTTCCGACCTGCTGGGTGAAGAAGTCGCCCGCGACCTCGCCCACTTGCAGGACCGCCTGCCCGCTTTTCCCGCCTTCGAGGCACACGCCACGATCGAGGCGGCCCTCGGCGCGCCGGTCGATCAGCTCTATCGGCATTTTGACGACGAACCGGTCTCGGCGGCCTCGATCTCGCAGGTGCATTTCGCCGTGACCAGCGATGGGCGGGATGTCGCGGTCAAGGTCTTGCGCCCCGGCATCGAGCAGCGCATGCAGCGCGACATCGAACTGCTCTTCTGGGTGGCAGGCGTGATCGAGCGAACCCAACCGCGCCTGCGCCGTCTCAAGCCTGTGGAGGTGGTGAAGACATTCGCCGCCACCCTGCAGGTCGAGCTTGATCTGCGATTGGAGGCTGCAGCGGCGGCCGAACTTGCGCATAATTTCCGCCTGGATTCGAGCTATCACGTGCCCGCCATCGATTGGCGCAGGACCGCGCGCCGCGTCATGACGCAAGAGCGCCTGGCGGGAATTCGCATGGATGACCGCTCGGCGATCCTGGAGGCGGGACTGGACATTCGCCAGGTGCTGGAACGCGCTGCGGCCATTTTCTTCAACCAGGCTTTCCGCGACGGCTATTTTCACGGGGACCAGCATCCCGGCAATATGTTTGTCCTTCCCGACGGGTCGATCGGGGCGGTAGATTTCGGCATCATGGGTAGGCTCGATCGCAAGACGCGGTATTATCTTGCCGACATGCTGCTCGGTTTCCTCGAAGGTAATTATGCGCGCGTGGCCGCGGTGCATGTCGAGGCCGGCTATATCGGCAATGCCGTCCGGCTGGAGGATTTCACCCTGGCGCTTCGTTCGATCGGCGAACCCATTCGCGGCCGCAAGCTGCACGAGATTTCTTTTGCCCGCCTCCTCGGCCAGCTTTTCTCGACGGCGGAATCCTTCGAGATGGAAGTTCAGCCGCAGCTCTTGCTCTTACAGAAAAACATGCTCATGGCGGAAGGGATCAGCCGCCAGCTCGATCCCGAACTGAATATCTGGACGCTGGCTCAGCCCTTGATCGAACAATGGATGCGCGAAAATCGCGGCCCGGAGGCGAGGCTCATCGAGGCCGCCGAAGATACGCTGCGGACCCTGCGCCGCTTTCCTTCTCTTGTGGCGAGCATGGAGCGGATGGCAATCCAGCTCACCGGTTCTGGCCTGCGCCTCAATCCCGAGGTGCTCACCATCATTGGCCGCCGCCCCTTCCCATGGAGCTGGGTGATCATCGCCATTCTCGCGATCATGCTGCTCTTCTGGAAATAGGTCCCACGGCCCGGCGGCATAGGCCGGGCCGCGATCCTCGCAAGCGGCGCCTAGTCGGACTAAAAACCTAAGACTGAACGAGGTATTCGGCGAGCTTGTCGAAGCTCTGTCCCCAGCCTGCGTCCGCGCCCATAGTGCGGGCCATGTCGAGCGGGATCGTATGCATCAATGTCAGTGTCGTCTTGCCATCCCGTTCGATGAACGTGACCGTGAGAAGTCTTTCCTCGGGAAAATCCTTCATTCCATATTGAAGCGGCGAGACACGATTGCCATCCTTGTCCGAGAAGAAATCGGTTGAGACCAGCCGTTCCGGCGTGATCTCCTGATAGATGCCGGCGCACCAGATGTCCGGCCCGCTTTCGCCGCGCATGCAGAAATGGATCTTGCCGCCCACTCTAAGATCGATCGTGCAATAGGGGACGGTGAAGCCGCGCGGTCCCCACCAGCGTTTGAAATGTTCAGGATCGGTCCAGGCCCGGAAGACCGTCTCCCGGGGTGCATGGAAGGTGCGAGTCAGGGTCAGGATCTCGGCTTTCATTTCAGGCTTGTTCATCATCTTCTCCGTGGTGAGTGTTTCGAGGTAGTTTTCAAAACGGTCGAGCCGGTCGCCCCAGTCGCGGCGGTAGGTTTCAAGCCACCCCGCCACTTCCTTGAGCGGTGCGGCCTCTAACCGGCAGGGCCGCGATTGGGCAACGCGTTCGCGGCGGACCAGCCCGGCGCGCTCCAGCACCTTGATATGTTTGGAAATCGCCGGAAGGCTCATGGCGAACGGAGCCGCCAGCGTACTAACCGAGGCGTGGCCTTCATGGAGCCGAGCGAGGATGGCCCGCCGGGTGGGGTCGGCCAAAGCCGCGAGGGTCATGCTTAATTGATCGCTCATTATAAACCAATCGGTTATTTAACTATCAAGTTAATAAATATGAAAGCGATTGTCAAGACTTTCAGGGTCTCTGCCACGCCATTGCCACGAAAGGAACGATCCGCTAGGTTCCACGTGGAACATGATCGAAAATTACGACGTTATCGTGATCGGCGGGGGCCATGCCGGTACTGAGGCCGCAGCTTCGGCAGCGCGCGTGGGTGCACGCACCCTATTGCTCAGCCATGATCCCGCCAAGATTGGGGAGATGTCCTGCAATCCGGCGATTGGCGGGTTGGGCAAAGGCCATCTGGTGCGGGAAATTGACGCGCTGGACGGCATCATGGGCCGTGCCACTGACCGAGCCGGTATTCAGTTCCGCATGCTCAATCGTTCCAAGGGGCCGGCAGTATGGGGGCCGCGCGCCCAAACCGATCGCGCGCTGTATCGCCGCGCGGTTCAGGCGCTGCTCGCCGAACATTCCGGCTTGACCATTCGCGCGGGCGCGGCGGCCGACATCCTTATCCGCCATGGTCGCATCGCGGGTGTCCTTTGCGAGGATGGTAGCGAGTTCGCGGCCGGCGCAGTGATCGTGGCCACCGGGACTTTTCTAAACGGCCTGATCCATATAGGGACCCGGACGATTCCGGCAGGCCGGGTCGGTGAAGCACCATCCCGGGCGCTTGCCGCCACGCTCAAGCGGCTCGGGCTCGCCCTGGGTCGGTTGAAGACGGGAACGCCGCCGCGCCTTCGCGCCGCGACGATCGATTATGCGGGACTGACCCCGCAGCCGGGCGATGAGCCGCCCGAGCCCATGTCTTTCCTCTCCGCGCGGATCGACGTCCCGCAAATTCCCTGCCATCTCACCACGACGACCGCCGCGACACGCCGGATCGTTCAGGAGAATCTCCGCCTGTCGCCCATGTATTCGGGTCAGATCGCCAGCACCGGCCCACGCTATTGCCCGTCCATCGAAGACAAGATCGTGCGTTTTGCAGATCGGGAGACCCACCAGATCTTCCTCGAGCCGGAAGGCCTGGAGGACCCGCTCATCTATCCCAATGGCATTTCCACCGCGCTGCCTGAGGAGGTCCAGCGCGCTCTGCTGGCCACTATTCCCGGGCTGGAAAAGGCGCAGATGGCGCGGCCCGGCTATGCCATCGAATATGATTTCATCGATCCGCGTGAACTATATCCCAGCCTGGAGGTCCGCGCGCTGCCTGGCCTTTATCTCGCCGGCCAGATCAATGGCACGACCGGCTATGAAGAAGCAGCCGCCCAGGGCCTGGTCGCGGGGCTCAACGCCGCCCGCGCAGTCGGCGGCGGGGCACCGGTCGTGCTGGACCGGGCCCAGGCCTATATCGGCGTCATGATCGACGATTTGGTTACACGTGGAACCAGCGAGCCTTACCGGATGTTCACGAGCCGTGCCGAATACCGGCTCCGGTTGCGCCAGGACAATGCCGATCAGCGGTTGACCTCGCAGGGAATAGGTTGGGGTTGCGTGGGTAATCTGCGCGCGGGCCGCTTCCTCGCCAAACAGGCGGCGCTTACCGAAGCCACCGATTTGCTTCGCTCATTACAAGCCACTCCCACCTGGCTGGCGCAGGCGGGATTGCCCGTCGTTCAAGACGGGCTGCGCCGTGACGCCTTTACCCTGCTTTCCTATCCGGGAATAGATCTCGCCCGGCTTGCCACCCTCTGGCCGCAGATTGGCACTATCCCATCGGTAATTGCGCGGCAGATCGAAAATGACGGTACCTATGCCGGCTATCTCAAGCGGCAAGACGAGGATATTGCCGCCCTTCGCCGCGATGAATCCCTGCTGCTGCCTGCCGATCTCGATTACGATGCGATTCCCTCGCTCTCCAACGAGGTGCGGCAGAAGCTCAAGGCGTCCCGGCCGGCGAGCCTGGGCGCCGCTGGCCGTGTTGCCGGCGTGACGCCCGCCGCGGTGACGATCCTCCTGCGCTATGTCCGCCGCGCCGCCGCCTGATCTGCTTACGGCGCAGGATCGGGCGCGGCTCGCCCCCTACCACGCTCTGCTCTTGAAATGGACCCCCTCTATTAATCTCGTCGCGCCTTCGACTCTTCCCGATGCATGGCGACGCCATTTTGCCGATTCGGCCCAGCTCTCCCCCCTTCTTCCGCCCAAAGCAATTCTGGCCGACCTCGGTTCCGGTGGCGGCTTTCCGGGCCTGGTGTTATCCGTGCTCCGGCCCGATCTTCGGGTGAGTTTGATCGAGGCCGATCAGCGCAAATGCGCCTTTCTGGCGGAGGTGGCGCGGGCCACAGGCGCGCAGGTGAACCTTGTCAATAAACGGATCGAGGAAAGCGGCCTCGGTCCCTTTCCGTATATTACCGCGCGCGCCTTCGCGCCCCTGGTCCGGCTCCTCGATCAGGCGGAAGGCCTTATCGATGACGACACGACCGGCCTCTTTCTCAAGGGCGTCTCCGCCGCGGATGAATTGACCGAAGCCGGCAAATCCTGGCATAGTGAGGCCGAGCTTGTGCCCAGCACGACCGATGCGCGCGCCTGCGTCATGGTTCTGCGGCACTTGCGGCAACGGGGGAAATAGTGGCGAGGATCATCGCGATAGCCAATCAGAAGGGCGGCGTGGGCAAGACGACGACCGCCATCAATCTGATCACCGCGCTCGCCGCCGTGGGCAAAAAAGCGCTGCTCATCGATCTCGACCCACAGGGCAACGCTTCGACTGGGCTCGGTCTGGACCGCAGCATCGGAAGACAGGGAACTTACAGATTGCTGCTTGGGGAAGCGGATTTAAGCGCGGTGATCGAGCCGACCCTCGTGCCCAATCTCGGTATTGTCCCCGCCGATCCCGAGCTTGCGGGTGCCGAGCTCGATCTTATCGATCTCGAGCAGCGCGAATACCGATTACGCAATGCGCTCGCCGACCCGCTCGATTATGAGGTGATCCTCATTGATTGTCCCCCTTCTCTTTCGCTGCTGACGGTCAATGCCATGGTGGCAGCCGATGAGATTCTCGTACCGTTGCAGTGCGAGTTCTTTGCGCTCGAGGGTCTGTCCCACCTCGCCCGCACGGTCGAACGGATTCGCCGCGGCTTCAATCCGCGCCTGGAGATTTCGGGGATCATCTTGACCATGTACGATAAGCGTTCGAGCCTCAATGAGCAGGTCGCAAGCGATGTGCGTGCCCATTTCGGCGCCAAGGTTTACGAGACGTCCATCCCACGCAACGTCCGCATGGCCGAGGCACCTTCGCACGGCAAGCCCGCCCTCCTCTATGACATGCGCTGCGCCGGCTCCCAGGCCTATATCGCGCTCGCGAGCGAAATGCTGAAGCGCACCGAAAGACAAGCGGCATGAGCAAGCGTCACCTCGGTCGCGGCCTATCCGCGCTTCTGGGCGAGGAAAGCAGCGAACCGTCCCGTGCGCCCGCGACGGCACGTATCGAACACCTTCATCCTGGCCCCTATCAGCCGCGCACGCGATTCGAGGAGAGCAGCCTGCAGATCCTCGCCGAATCGATTGCGGCGCGTGGAGTCTTGCAGCCGATTCTCGTGCGCCCGCACGCGCGCAGAACAGGCGAATATGAGATCGTCGCGGGCGAACGGCGCTGGCGCGCGGCCCAGCTCGCTAAGCTGCATGAGGTGCCGGTGATTATCCGCGCGCTTGAGGATCGCGAGGCGCTCGAGGCGGCAATTATCGAGAACGTCCAGCGCGAGGACCTCGACCCCGTCGAGGAGGCCCGCGCCATGCAGCGCCTGCTGCATGAATTCGCCTACACCCATGAGCAGCTCGCCCAGCGGCTGGGCAAGAGCCGCCCGCATATCAGCCAGTTGATCGGCCTGCTCGACCTGCCGCAGGCGGTGCTCGCGCGCCTTTCCTCCGGCCATCTGACGCTGGGCCATGCGCGCGTGCTGCTCACCGCCGCCGATCCCGTGGCGCTCGCCCAGCGTATCGTCGAAGGCAAGCTCAGCGTGCGCGAGGCCGAGGCGCTTGCCCGCGCCCTCAAAACGGGCAAGAAGAAAATTACTCGCCCGCCGCAGGTCAAGGACGCCGATACGAGGGAATTGGAACGCACGCTTTCCCATCGGCTCGGCGCGAAGGTCGAGATCGCCTTCGACGGCAAGGGCGGCCGCCTCACGCTCCATTACCGCAATCTTGAAGAGCTCGACACACTGACCGGTCGATTGCTGAGCGGCACGGAACTGCAGTGATCCGCGTCGCGGATGTCTGTTTCGATTATCCGAGCCGCCGGGCACTGGATGATGTCTCCTTTATTCTTGAAAAGAAGACGGTAACAGCGCTCGTCGGGCCGAACGGCGCCGGTAAATCGACTCTCATGCGTCTCCTGGCCGCGCTGGAGCGGCCGCGGTCTGGCTCCATGATGATTGGCCAGGACGATGTCCATGCGGATCCGCGGCGTACCCACCGGCGCGTGGGTTTCTTGCCGGACAATTTCGGTCTCTATGACGAGCTCAGCGTCCGTGACAACCTGCGTTATCGGGCGCTGGCCCAGGGCATGGAAAAGATCAAGGCCGCGGTCGCCCTTTCGGCTGAACGCACCGGCCTTTCCGATAGGCTCCGCGAAAAAGCGGCGCACCTGTCGCGCGGCCTGCGCCAGCGACTGGGGATCGCGCTCGCTATCCTTCATGAGCCGGATTTTCTTATCCTCGACGAGCCGGCCTCCGGCCTCGATCCCGCCGCGCGGGCCGATCTCTCCGGTCTCCTGCGCGCACTCCATACCCAGGACATGACCATTCTCGTTTCATCGCACATCTTAAGCGAGCTCGAGGATTATTCGACCCACATGCTCGCGATCGAGCAGGGCCGCGTGCTTGCCCATGAGCCGCTCGCAGGGCGGGAGGGAGAACGCGTGCCTTTCCGCCTCGAACTCGCCGCACCGCATCCGGATCTCGCGCATCTCCTCGAAAAATTCGGTGGCCTTTCCGATCTTCAAATCGCGGATCGGGAGGCACACTTTTGCCTCATGGGGGACGCCACGACCGCCGCTAAACTAGTGCGCCATCTTGTCGAAAGCGGCGTAGCCGTATCGGCTTTTGCGCCGCACAGGAAGCGGCTGCAGGATTCTTATCTCATACATCTTTCCCGGGGACCGCATGATCAATCCCGAATTTCGCCGTAATCTCTGGCTCGAATTCTCACCAGCGCGGCTGGTGCTCGCCCCGCTTGCGATCTTCATCATTCTCTTCGGCCTGCATAGAGTGAACAGCCTGTTCGGCCATGACAAGGCCGAGGTCACGGCGGTGGCGAGCTATATCATCTTGGGCCTGTGGGCCACGCGCCGCGCCGCCGACAGCATCGCCGAGGAGGTGCGGGCCGGCACCTGGGACGCCCAGCGCATGAATGCCTTGGGCGCGTGGCAGATGTGCTGGGGCAAGGTTATCGGCGCCAGCGCTTATTGCTGGTATTGTTTTATGTGGCTAATTCCCACGCTTCTCATGAGTGGCGTCTCGGTGGGCGATGCGGCGATCCGTACCGGTCAGATTGTCATCGGAGGCTTACTCGCGACCGCTCTCGCTTTCTGCGTCTCGCTGATCTTGATCCGCAAGAGCGGGCGGCGGCGGGTTCTTTCGGTTACCTTGGCTCAGCTCGCCGGGCTCGCCGCGTTCTATTTCGGGGCAACTGGGGAAAATTTCTTCAGCTTGCCGGCCGATCGCTTCTGGTACGGCCTGATCTCCGTCGATGATCGGTGGTTCATCCTCGTCGTGCGGCTCGCCACTTGCGCGTGGGTGTGGCTGGCGGCCTATCGTCTTCTGCGGGTCGAGCTGCAGTTCCGCGCCGCGCCGCTTGCCTTCACCGGTTTTCTTCTCTTTCTGGTTGCCTTTGCGCGCGGCTTCTATGCCAGTTTTAGCGACAGCGTGACTGACTTGCGCTTTTTCTCACTCTTCTACTTTATTGCGTATGTGTCCTATTGCGCCGATCCAAAAAATATCCTGGTCTATGGCGATTTTTTCCATGCCCTGCGCCGTGGCGATCTCAGCCGCGCCTTCAGGCTGGTCCCACCCTGGATGATCGCCTACCTTTTCTTGGTATTGATAGCGCTCCTGGCCAGCTTGTCCGGCGGGCCAGGGCTTTTCCGGGAACTGGACACGAACAACCCCTCCGGGCTCTTGGCGATGCTCATCGGAGGGCGCTTGGGCTTCACAATCGTCTCCCTCTATGTCGGGCGCGATCTGCTCTTTTTATGGTGGTGGAACTGGCGCAGCCGGCGCCATGGCGATCTTTGGGGCATCGTCATATTGGCGATTGCCGTGGGCCCGCTGGCTGCCCTACTCATGCAAGCCGGCCTCGATTCCCTCGTCCCGATATTAAGACCGGGGCTAGGCAGCCAACCTTTACCCCTGACCATGGTTTTCATAGGCGGGGAAATCGCCGCGCTCGGTTGGCTTATCCGGCGCTTTTTAACCGGACGAAGGGAGGTGCTGGCCCATGCGTGAGTTCGACCTTTTTATCATCGGTGCCGGGTCGGGTGGCGTGCGCGCGGCGCGCCTGGCCGCCAAGAAGGGCATGCGCGTGGCGATTGCCGAAGAATCCGAAGTTGGCGGAACCTGTGTCATTCGCGGCTGCATCCCCAAGAAGCTTCTCTCCTATGCCGCACATTATCGCGAGGATCTCGAAGATGCCTGGGCTTATGGATGGAACATCGAACAGCGGAGCTTCGATTGGCCGCGCCTGATCGCGCACAAGGATCGCGAGATTGCCCGGCTCAACGGAATCTATAAACGACTGCTGGCGGAATCGGGTGTCACCCTTTTCGAGGCGCGCGCCCGTCTCGGCTCAGAGCCGCACCAGGTGGAGATCGAAGGCGAGCAGCCGGTGAGCACCGCGCAGGTAATCATCGCGACCGGCGCACGGCCCTTCCTGCCCGACCTGCCCGGGATAGAGCACGCGATCACCTCGAACGAGGTGTTCCATCTGCCTTCCCTGCCGAAACGAGTGGCCATCATCGGCGGCGGCTATATCGCGGTCGAGTTCGCCGGCATTTTCAACGGCTTGGGCGCGCAGGTGACCGAGCTTTACCGCGGCACGCAGATCCTACGCGGCTTCGATAAAGACCTTCGCGATTTTCTCGCCGCGGAGATGCGAAAAAAGGGCGTAGACATCCGCACCGAGCGGGAGGTCATGGCGATCGATCGCCGCGACGAGGTCCGCTGCCTGCGCCTCGACGACGGAACCACGCTCGAGGCCGAATGCGTGCTTTATGCAACCGGCCGGATCCCCAACACGACGGGGATCGGCCTGGTCGAGGCCGGCGTTCAGTTGGATGAGATCGGCGCGGTTAAGGTCGACGAATATTCCATGAGCGCGGTGCCGTGGATCCATGCCATTGGCGATTGCACGAACCGGCTCAATCTCACGCCGGTGGCGATCCGGGAGGGAGCCGCGCTCGTGGCCACGCTGTATGGCGATACCCCAATCCGCGTCGATTACGCGGATGTGCCGAGCGCGATCTTCGCCCAGCCGCAAGCCGCGACCGTAGGGCTGAGCGAAGAGGAGGCACGAAAGAATACCGAGGTGATCGTCTACAAAACCGACTTCCGACCTCTGAAGCTTACCATGACCGAGCGAACGGAACGCACCTTCATGAAACTGGTCGTCGATCGGCACAGCCGGCGGGTGCTGGGCGTGCACATGGTGGGGGCGGATGCGGCCGAGATTATCCAGGCCGTGGCAGTCGCGGTGAAAATGGGCGCGACCAAGGAGGATTTCGATCGTACCGTCGCGCTCCATCCCAGTGCCGCGGAGGAATTTGTAACAATGCCTAATTGATGCCTTTCCGGAGAAGGTCCATTAAGGAGGCCTTCACCACATAAGGCCTAGTCTCGCCACAATTCCATCTTCAGCTTGGGTGTTGATTAATAGCGAAAAAGCTGTCAAAAGATGGCTCGGGATGGCATCCACAACAGCCGGAAACAGGGGTCGGCACTACATGACCAAGATCGGTAATTTCGCGGCCTTGGCCGCAATGACATTGTCGCTTTCAGCGTGCGACTTTCTGAACAACGCGCTTTTTCCCTCTACCCGTGCTTCGGGCCAGCCGGTTGGTGCGCAATCCGCATCGCCCGCTACTCCCGCGCCTGCGCCCATCACCGTTCCGGCACAGCCTCTCGACCAGGCTCTTCCCGGCGCGACGACACCGACCTTGACGGGGCAAAAGGTTCAGGAACTGCGTGGCGATTTTGCCCGCCTACAAACAGCCATCAACGAACAGAGCGCTCGTCATCTGCAATTGCGCGACGATGTGCAGCGCAACTCGGCGAGCTACCAGGCAACAGTCGCGGGAATCAATTCACGTCTTCAGGTTGGCACTACACCCGGAAATCCCGCGGTCGTGCAGGCCTGGAAGAATGCGCAGAACCAGCTCCAGTCCCTGGACAAGGATTTGGACCAGCTGAGTCTCCTCTCCAATGACGTGGCCAGCAATTCCGCCTATGCCAATTTCCTGCTGCAATCGATCCGCGCCTCTTATACCGTTTCAGGAGCGGTCGAGGAGGATCATCGCCAATTACGGCTGCTCGAGGATCAAACCGAGCAGAGCGCTGTCAACATCAATCGTCTACTCGCCAACGTCACCGATGATGTACAGCGCCAGACACGCTTTCTCGAGGTCGAACGCGGCAATTTAGCTTCCCTGTCTCTCGGGATTAGCGAGGGCCAAATTTATAACACCGGTCCGCTCGGCAGTCGCGTCTCGGCCATTGCCGGCCCGGGCGGCTATGCTGCCCCGCCGGGCGTGGCGCCGGTTATTGGCGCGCCGGTGACCAATGGTCTGCCCGGTACGATTTCGAGCGGGCGTCCGCTCATGGTGATCCGCTTCGATCATGACAATGTCAATTACCAGCAGCCCCTGTATCAGGCCGCCAACGAAGCCTTGCAGCGCAAGCCGGACGTTTCCTTCGACGTCGTGGGCGTCGCGCCCGGCGTGGGTTCTCCCGCTCAGGTCGCCCAAAACAGCAATGCCGTGCGCGCCGATGCAATGAAAGTCATGAATAGTTTGATCGCCATGGGCATGCCGCAGTCACGATTGACCCTGTCATCTGTTACCGATCCGGCGGTTCAAACCAACGAAGTCCATCTTTACGTCCACTGATACGCAAATAAACCTCTACACGAACCATGGCCGGCACCTACGATGCCGGCCATTTTATTTGCGGCTCCGCTCGCAAGCTTGAAGGTTCACCTGACAGCAGTGTCAAGCATAAGCGAAGCAGGTTACTTTCTGCGTTTTATGCAAGGCCGGCTCCAAAAAACGTGATGCCGCTCCCGCCGTTGTGATTTGTTTTCAGGTGTACCGATGCCTATATCTTGGAAGAGCACAGAGGAGGTGCCTTATGCGGAACATCACTCGAGCGATTGCTGCCTTGGCCGTCACGGTGGGGCTGGCTGGCATCGCACAAAAAGCCGCGGCGGATTCCTACTATTACTACCCGCCCGCGCCGCCTCCCGCGGTTTATTACGGCCCGAGCTATTATGCGCCCCCGCCCCCGCCAGTATATTATGCGCCGCCGCCGGTATATGTGGAACGCCCGTACTATTCCGGCTTCCCCTTTCTCGGCTTCTCGTTCAATTTCGGACGGGGCGGCTATCATCATGGCGGATATGGCGGTTACCACGGCCACGGCCATGGTTGGCATCATTAATGACTGCGCAATAGCAGGCAACTCCAACGGCGCTTCGGCGCCGTTTTTGTTGTCATGCCTTGGCGCGGAAGCGCGCAATGTAATAAAGGCCAGCCGACAAGATCCCCAGAGCGAAACTCGCGCCCCATAGCACGCCGCCCCCGCCTTTTTCATAAAGCCAGCCGCCAATTCCCGGCGCGAAGAGGTTCACCGCGGAAAAAGATGCGGTGAACATGGCGAAGAAAGGGCCGGGAGTCGGGGCGCGGGCGGCATGATCCTGCACCAGGGACATGGCGGCGGGTGACTCAAGCATCTCTCCCAGAACCCAAAGGGCCAGACCGAGCCAGACCCAGACATGGCTCCCGCCGAAACCGAGCACGCCGAAGCCCATTCCGTAGCATAGGGCCCCGCTCATGCACAGCCAGCCCGCATCGACCCGGCGAAGCATATGAATGAGGGGGAGCTCGCAGCATACTACGACGAGGCAGTTGACCGTCATGATGAGGCCGAAATAGGCCGGGCCAATGCCAAATGCCTGCAGGAGATAGATAGGATAGGTATTGCGCTGCTGGGTCGTGACCATGCTGGCACATACCGCCGCGACGATGAGCAGGAGGAAGGCCCTATCGCGCCACGGTGCAATCAGCGCGGTCCAGAGAGGCGGTCCAGCGGAGCGGTTCCGAGAGAGGTCGCGCGGCAGGAACACAACAAAAATCGCGGCGGCGGCAAAGGACGTCAATCCATCGAGCATGAAAAGCAGATATGGCGTCAGGGCATAGAGGAACCCGCCGATCGCCAGGCCGCTGCCGACACCCAGATTAAGCGCCATGCGACGGATGGCGTTGGCGCGCATGCGTTTCTCGGGGCCGGCCGCGCCCATCACCGTCATATTGAGGATCGGGCGGATCGACACATCGCTGAGCCCGATGAGGAAAGCATTGACGAGAAAGCCGTGGTAATTGTGAGGAAAGAGCAGCGCCAGATAGACAAATCCCGAGGCGCAGTGCGCACCGGCCAGGCTCACACGCGTGCCAAGCCAATCGATCAGAAGGCCGCCGCTGAACGCGCCAAGCAGTGCGCCCGCTCCATAGCAGGTAATAACCTTTCCGGTTGTGATCGCGTCATAATGGTAGAATTGGTGGAGGTAGAGGGCGAGGAAGGGGACGACCGTCGAGCCAATTCGATTGACCAGCACGCCAAGCGCGATCTGCCAGACGAGTGGTGGCATACCCCGATAAGGTCGACTTACCCGCGACCACAACCCGTTCAAGCTCATGAGATCCGTCAGAGACGCCGGCGTGCTCTTAACGCCGGCCTTCCCGTCTGTTGCGATATTCGTGCGCTGCCTTGCCGAAGGCTGCGAAAAGGCTGCGCGAATCAGGATTTTCGGTCGCCTGATATTCTGGATGCCATTGCGCGGCGAGGCCGAAATTCCCGTAATCGCGGATACTCATCGCTTCGATGACACCATCGGGCGCGGTCCCCTCGGCGACCAACTGCGGAGCGAGCTTTTCCACCCCCTGCCAATGCAGCGAATTGACCATAATCTCGGTCTTGCCGATTATTTGAGCAAATGGACCGCCGGGCCGCAAAGTAATGGCATGGGCCGGCCGATAGGCCTCATCGTAGCTCACCTCGGGAGGTTCGCGGTGGTCGAGATTGCCCGGCTTGACATGCAACTGCGTATGCAGGGTACCGCCGAGGGCGACATTCAGTTCCTGTGCGCCGCGGCAAATGCAAAAGATCGGGAGCTCGCGTGCGATGGCACGGCGGATCAGGGGCAAGGTGATGGCGTCCCGACCGGGATCTTGGGGCGATTCCGGCCGGTCTGGTTCACCTTGGTAATGGTGCACCGCGACGTTGCTGGTGCTCCCGGTAAAAAGAATTCCATCCAGCCGGTCGAGCAGGGCGTCGATCTCGATTACATTGCCCAGGGCGGGAAAGGCGAGCGGGTAGCATGCCGAGGCTTCGATCACCGCGCGAAGATATTTGTCGCCGACGATGTGATAATTCTGGTTGCCGAGGAGACGGATGCACATCGGCACGCCAATAATGGGTGCGGTCGCAGGTAGTTTCATAGCGGTACTATAGCCGAGCTTTTTTCGCTCACAAGACCAGCAGCGAATAACAGGGTTGCAAGTTTGACGGGTCTCGACCACCCTGGCCGCATGCACTGGCTGTTACTGCATGCCTTGCCTTTCAAAGGTACTCTTATCCTCTCCTGGCTGATCCTTTTGCTTGTTGCCGAGACGATCCGTCCCAAAGCCCCTATCCCGCTTCCCCTGGCCGGTTATGCCCGACCGTGGTGGCGGCGCTGGGCGCGCAACTTTTCCCTGGCCGCACTGAATGGTCTTGCGGGCCGTTTTTTCATTTTGCCCCTGACCTTCTGGGCAAGCGATCATGCGCTCGGCCATTGGTGGCCCGAGTCTGCATGGGGTATTATCGGCGCTTTGGTCGGTTTGGATTGCGCTATCTATTGGTGGCATCGCGCCAATCATCGTTGGCCCTTCCTCTGGCGGTTCCATCAGGTCCATCATCGCGATGAGTTCCTCGATACGAGTACCGCGCTACGATTTCATGTCGGCGAGGTTGTGCTGTCCGCGCTCGCCCGCGCGGGAGTGATCCTGTTCTTGGGCGTGCCGCTCGCCGCCATTCTGCTATTCGATATTCTGGTGACGCTCGCCGCCTTGTTCCATCACTCCAACCTGCGCCTTGCGCCAACGCTCGAAGCCACGCTATCGCGTGTCATCATTACCCCTTCCCTACATTGGGTTCACCACCATCGCCGCCGCTCCGATACCGACGCCAATTATGGAACAGTCTTCAGTTTTTGGGATCTGCTGTTCGGTTCGCGCGCCCAGGGCGTGCGCACGCCGCTAATGTCTATTGGCATGCCAGGGGGGATTGAGCTGTCGCTCCCGGAATTGCTGGCCCAGCCGCTTCGCTAGTTCTTGTTGTTCCCCTTGCGCCGGCGCGAAGGCGTCTTAAACATCTCGTTCTCGAGCGCGACGCCGAATTGGGCATCATACAGACTTACCGATACTTGCTTTTCATTCGGGCCGGTTATCGTCCATCGCCGGAGTTCGAGCGGATGATCGCCGAATTCGAGCGTGACCCGGCCAGCGTCAGGCTCGCTCCTCTGTGCCAGGCTGAGCCGAAAGACGTTGGCGCTATGTTGATAGCCAATCAGGACGACGTCGTCCTCGAGACTGATCTTCTCCTTAAGCAGGAACCAGAGGGGGCTCAATTGCAGCGGGATCTGTTCGAGATGGTCGAGCTCGCCGTCGTAATAGTTCATGGCAATTCCATCCGCGACCAGTAGAAGCTGAGAAGGCGGATCGTACTCGACCCTAAGACGGCCGGGCCGGCGCATGAAGATGCGGCCTGTGGCAAGCTCGCCTTCCTCGGAATATTGCTGAAAATGGCTGCTGAAGGATCCAATCCCGTTCAGATAATCGGTGAGACGGGCCACCTCCGCCTGTTCTTGGGGATTGAGGCGCGCCGGCTCGATTTTCCGCGCGCGCACCGGCGATGCAAAAAGGACAAAGAGGGCGGCTTGCAACAAGACGCGACGTGCGATCATGATCAGGTGCCGAAGAGGTTGCCGCGCGGGAAGCCCTGCGGCGGGAGCCGCCCCGCCTGGGCACGGTCGCCGATCCATTCCGACAGCGCGGTCTCGGTGCGTATCTTCTCGCCCAGGCGCCAACTCAGGCCGGAGGCCTTCGAGAAAACCTTGGCATCCGCCAGTCCGCCATCCTTGTATTTCTGAAGGATCACGCCCCGGCCGCGGGCCATGACCGGCACCTGGGCAATCGGAAAAATCAGCAATTTGCGATTGTCGCCAATCGTGGCGACCATATCGCCGTCGGCCGGCGTGCAGACGCTCGCCTCGGCGCCGTCGCCCAGATTGAGGATCTGCTTGCCGCTCTTGGTCTGGGCGATCATGTCGCGTTCGGCAATGACAAAGCCGCGCCCATCGTCGCTCGCCACCAGCATCGTGCCGTCGGGGCGGAAGACCCGCAGCGCAACGATATCCTGATCGTTGCCCAGATCGATCATCAGGCGTACCGGTTCGCCATGACCCCGTCCGCCTGGCAGACGGTCAGCCGGCAGGCTATAGGCCTTGCCGTTGGTGGCGAAAAGCAGAACCTTATCGGTCGTCTGCGCATGGAGATGGAATTTCCCGCGGTCGCCTTCCTTGAATTTGATCTCGTCACTCCGCTCGACGTGGCCCTTGAGCGCGCGAATCCAGCCCTTGTCGGAGCAGATAATAGTGATGGGTTCCTTCTCCACCATGCTTTCAAGCGGAATGACCAGCGCGGCCGGCGCCGTCCCGATCTCCGTATGGCGCCGCCCGAGAGGCGTCTTGAGCCCGTACAGCTTCTTGAGATCCGAGATTTCTCCCGCGATCGTCGCCCATTGGCGCGCCTCGTCCTTGAGCAGCGCCTTGAGCTCCTTGCGTTCGGCGCTCAGCATCTTGTGCTCGCGGGTGATCTCGATCTCCTCCAGCTTGCGCAGGGCGCGCAACCGCATGTTCAGAATCGCCTCGGCCTGTGTCTCGCTCAACTGCCATTTCCGCATCATCACGGGTTTCGGCTCGTCTTCCTTGCGGATGAGCGCGATCACCGCGTCGAGATTGAGATAGGCGATCAGAAGACCGTCTAGAATTTCCAGCCGCCGCTCGATGGCGCCGAGGCGGAAGGCGCTGCGTCGCTGCAAAATCTCGCGCCGGTGCGTGAGATAGGCATTGAGCAAATCCGGAAGGCTCATCAGGCGCGGGATTTGCTGGGCGTCCAGCGCGTTCATGTTCATCCCGAAGCGCGATTCCAGTTCGGTCTCGCGGAACATCTGCTCCATGATATGGCCTGGATCGAGGGTCCGGCTCCTCGGGACGAGCACGATGCGCAGATCGGTGGTCGATTCGTCCAGGCAATCTTCCAGGAAAGACAGCCGGCGCTCGTTCAGGAGTTCGCCGATTTTTTCAAGCAGGCGCGCCTTCACTACCTGATAGGGGATCTCGGTGATGACGATCTGCCACGTGCCACCCTTGAGCTTCTCGACATTCCAGCGCGCGCGGATCCTGAGCGAACCGCGGCCGGTGCGATAGGCCTCGACCAAGGTCTCGCGGCTCTCGCACAATACGCCGCCGGTCGGAAAATCGGGACCGGGCATGAGCTCGACCAGGGTTTCGATGCGCGCCTTGGGGGATTTTATGAGATGCAGCAAGGCATCGCAGATCTCGGCCACATTATGCGGGGGGATCGATGTTGCCATGCCCACCGCGATCCCCTGGGCGCCATTGGCCAGGAGATTAGGAAATGCCGCAGGCAGCACCACGGGCTCCTGCTCCGATCCGTCATAGGTCGGGCGAAAATCGACGGTATCGTCATCGATATGCTGGAGCAGCAGCGCAGCCGCCTCGGTGAGCCGCGCCTCGGTATAGCGCATCGCCGCCGCATTATCTCCATCGATATTGCCGAAATTCCCCTGGCCATCGACGAGGGGATAGCGCTGGGCGAAATCCTGGGCGAGGCGCACCATCGCGTCATAGATGGCCGAATCTCCATGGGGGTGGAACTTGCCGATGACGTCGCCCACCACGCGTGCGGATTTCTTATAGCCCTGGCCGGGCTCCAGCCTGAGTTGGCGCATTGCATAGAGCAGACGGCGATGGACGGGCTTCAGCCCGTCCCGCACGTCGGGCAGCGAGCGCGAGACGATAGTCGACAGGGCGTAGGAAAGGTACCGCTCGGCAAGCGCCTCCGCGAGGGGAACAGGCGTGGCGGGATTTTCGGGGAGTGCGAGTGCGGACTTGCGCGCCATTTCCCGCACTCTACCCCGTCCGGCGCGATTCGGCCAGCCTTACCCGCGGAGAAGCGTCGGGCTATTTGGGCGGATAGCCAGGGTGATAATACCCGTTATTGTCGTAATAGCCGGGTGCGCCGTAGACGGGCGCCTGCCCCTGGTGGAAAACGCCATTGCTGTCATACCAGCCCGTGCTGGGCGCCACCGCAGGGGGTGTCCCTTCATGGAAAACCCCGGCGGTATCATACCATCCCGCGGCGGGCGCCACGGTGGCGGGCGGCGTTCCCTCATGATAGACTCCGTTGGAATCATACCAGCCGGTCGTATCGCTGTATGTCGTGCCGTTATGGGTCCGCCGCACATTGGCCGAGAAGCAGCCGGCCAGTGTCACCGCCATCAGCGCGACCAAGGCGAGTTTCTGAGAGAGTGGGGTCACGATAATCTCCTTTCCCGTTCTGTCGTTAATGAGAGGAGGCCGAGGGGTGCTCCTCCTTGGTGGGGCCGTTATGCTCGGACGTGAAGCCTAAAGACACGCATCCCGAGAGAAGGATAAGAAGCAAGCCGGCCAAGATTTTTGAAAAATTCATGTTGTCCTCTCAAGGTTAACCGTGGAGACGCAAAAAGTGCGCCATCACCCGATTCACGGGCTATGGCCGTAAGAGCGGTCATGATCGCGGTTGAAATCGTGGGCACCGTAGCGGTTGTGATAATGGAAGGGCCGATAATGGTAAGGCCTGTAATAATAGTGATGGTAGTAAGGATAGTAATAAGGCCGGTAATAGGTCCCGGTGCGCACATCCGCGCCATAGACGCAGGCGGCGAGATTCAGCGCTGCCCCGATTAAAGTTAGGGGGATACGCGCACGCATGGAGCACCTCCTGTATTTGATACAGCGGAGCCAATGCTTTGTTCCGGGTCGGCCGCGGCCGCCGTTCAGAAAAGGTTGAGCTGCTGACCCGCGCGAGGGGGAATGGCGAAGCGCGAAACATCGAGTGCCACGGTGCGTTCGGCCAAGCCCAGACGCCGCGCGGCCTTTTGGAAGCGCTGGCGAAGCATTTCCGCATAGGGGCCGCTCCCGCGCATGCGCGCGCCGAAGGCGCTGCGGTAGATCTGCCCACCGTGGCATTGGCGGATAAGCTCCAGGACCTTGCTTTTGCGGTCGGGAAAATGCGCGTCAAGCCATTCCTCGAACAAATCCTTGAGTTCGAGGGCGAGCCGGATAAGGGTCCAGAAGGCACCGGAGGCGTCGATTGCGGCGGCACGCTCAAGGATATGCTCGATCTCTCCGTCATTGATCGCGGGGATGATCGGTGCAATCGAGATGCCGGCGGGAATACCGGCGTGACGCAACGCAGCGATAGCCCTCAGGCGGTTCTCGGGCGTCGATGCGCGCGGCTCCATCACTCTGGCGAGAGCGGGATCGAGGGTTGTCACAGAAATATAGACACTGGCGAGGTTACGCCGTGCCATGTCGGCGAGGAGGTCGATGTCCTCGAGAATGCGTGCCGATTTGGTGGTGATGGCCACCGGATGGTTGAATTCGGAGAGTACTTCGAGCACCGCGCGCGTGATTCGATATGTACGCTCGATGGGCTGGTAAGGATCCGTATTCATGCCGAGCGCCAGGATGGTCGGGCGATAGGTCGGGCGCGAGAGTTCGCCGCGCAGCAAGACAGCCGCGTCGCGCTTGACGGTCAGCCTGGTCTCGAAATCGAGACCAGGCGAAAGACCCAGATAGGCGTGGGTGGGCCGGGCGAAGCAATAGATGCAGCCATGCTCGCACCCGCGATAGGCGTTAAGCGACTGATCAAAGAAAATGTCAGGAGATTGGTTGCGGGTAATGATGGTGCGGCTGGAATCGAAGCTGACGACCGTGTCGCGGGGCTCGGGCTCGGGCGCTTCGCCTGCCTGCTGCCAGCCATCGGCTTCACGGATCCGGTCGGCTGGCTCGTACCGCCCGGCGCGATTGGTTACCGCACCCCTACCCTTGATCGCTTTGTCCTCGATAAACTCCACTAGAACATAATAAGAACATTATAAAGAAATAGCAAGCGCGCGGGGACTGTGCATACGAGACAAACCGGTATTTGCTTTAAGTAAGCTCGTAATATTTCTGTTAAATATTCCCTTAAGAGTAGATTTTTCTGTAAAATACGATAAATTATTCACGTTATTAACGGAGATGTGACATGGAGAAAGCAAGAAAACTCTCGTCGGATGATATCGCAATCAATGCATTCCTGAACCTGGCGGGCACTAATAACAATGATACGTACACCGGTACCGACGGCAATGATACTTTCGACGGGCTTGGTGGCAACGATGTCATCGATGGTCGTGGCGGCGATGACTGGTTGCAGGGCGGCGAAGGGGATGATGTCATAGAAGGTGGCCTCGGAAATGACACCCTCAACGGTGGCGGCGGGCTCAACGATACCGTGGTTTATTGGACTTTCCCAGGTTCGGTGACCGTTGATTTGGGATCGCACTCTGCAAGCGGAGGAGAAGGGACGGATGTTCTCGCTGAGTTCGAGAATGTGGCAGGATCGACCGGTAGCGATACAATCCGTGGCGACGGCGGAGCCAATGTCCTGGATGGGAATGCCGGGAACGATTTTCTCTACGGTCTGGATGGCGACGATTATCTGAGGGGCGATTATGCCGGCCAGGCCGGCAACGACGTGCTGGACGGTGGAAACGGAAACGACCGTCTCCTTGGATTCGATGGCGACGATCGTATTTACGGCGGCGCCGGGGACGATCTTATCGATGGCGGAATCGGCAGCGATTATATCGATGGCGGAACGGGTGCCGACACGCTCACCTATCGGGGATCGTCCTTCAGGATATCGGTCAATCTGGCCACTGGCACGGCCAGCGACGGGACCGGAACAGATGTGGTCCTCAATGTCGAGAATGTCGACGGGTCCGAGTTCAATGATGTGATCCAAGGTGATGGCGGCGCAAATTTTCTCTATGGATGGGGCGGCGACGATACGATTGATGGAGGAGATGGCGATGATGTCATTAATGGCGGTTTGGAGAACGACATCTTTGTGGGAGGTCTTGGAACGGATCGCATCGTTTATGGGTCTGCGCCCGGCGGCGTGACCGTCAATCTCGAGACGCGGCTCGCCAGCGGGGCCTATGGAAACGATAGCCTTACCGGCATCGAGAACGCGGATGGATCAAACTATGACGATACACTGACGGGAGATAGCGGAAACAACGAACTTCGCGGTCGAGATGGCAATGATTCCCTGTGGGGAGGATATGGCGATGATCGGCTCGTCGGCGGCGGCGGGAATGACCATATCGTTGGAGGGTACGGGGAGGACACATTATTGGCTGGTACGGCCGGCGTGATTGACCGTGGATACGATACCCTCGACTACGATATCGCTGTCGATCCCGGCACCTTGCATAATCTGCGGATCGATTTAATCGAAGGCATCCTTCACTATGTCGATGATAACAATAACAGCACTTATACGTCAAAGGAGACATTCTCGGGATTCGAGGCGGTCATCGGTTGGAAGGCAAATGACTTTATCTTTGGTACGAATATCGATCCTGACGGTATAATCAGTGCGGATAATATTCTCGATGGCCGAGATGGCAACGATTATTTGAACGGACGAGATGGCAACGATACGCTCATCGGTGGAAATGGTAATGACACCTTCGTTTTCAGCAATGGTGCCGATCATGTACAAGATTTTCGCGACGGCGCGGATCATATCGAAATCTCGGCGATCTTCGGAGCCACCCGTTTCGATCAATTGACGATACGTCAGAGCGGAGCCGATACGATCATTGCCGTGGGAGCCAATAGCGTGACTCTCGACAAATTCTCGGTGAGTAACCTTGATGGCGGCGATTTCTTTTTCGTACCGTAGCCCGCCCTCGCAATAGAGCTCATCTGCCGGATTATCCGGCCATGGATCGGCTACCATCCGCATCGGTACTGGTCCATGGCCGATGTGTCAGCCGTGGGGCTGGCAAAGCCCCTGGCCTGAGCTGGCTCAGGTAGACATTTATCTGATCCGTGGGCGGCGATGGTGACGATAGAGCGACGGCTCCTGGCCGTTTTCGCGAAGCGTGCGGCAACGCGCCGAACTAGTTGAGCCTGGCGGAGCAGCATTCAATCAATAGCGTGTGCATATAGCTTGTTATCGGTACATCCGGAATGCACACCGTGGCGGGTGACGATTTAGATTTGGCGTCCCCAACGGGACTCGAACCCGTGTTTCTGCCGTGAAAGGGCAATGTCCTGGACCGCTAGACGATGGGGACGGCGGGTGCGTATGTAGCGCGGCCGATCCGGAAATGCAATGCGCTTGTGGAAGTCCCCTAAGGCGCACCGGGGAAGCCGATCGCGAGCCGGCCTACCCCGTACCAGGGGATGATCAGCACGGCGTCCTTGAGCACGTCGATCCCGATGATGCCATCGACGAAATCCGGCTGGTTGAGGATGTCGCCGTTGATATCCAGCAGCGGGATGGTGCGTTTCATGCCGAGGATCTCGACCTTGGCGTCGCGCACGCCGTCCGGATAATAGATCTTGCCATTGATCGGCACCTGCGCCAGGCCGGCCACGATAGTGGGCGGACTGAGAAACATATCGCGCCGCGCCTCCGACGTATCGGCGCCGGTATCGATCAGGAACAGGCCGGATTTGTGGCCGGAGAGCTGCATCGGCACCAGCCAGTCGTAGGGATAACGCGGGTCACGCGCCACAAGGTGAAAGTGCGGCGCGTGCGCGTCCTGACACCGGTACCAGGCCATGACATGGGCGAGATCGCTGCGAAAGCCCAGAAAGCGATGGCGGGGATTGTCGAGGATCGTCACGATGTCGGGGCCAATCTGCTGGGGCGAGATCAGCCCCTTGATGACCGCGAGCAGATCGCGCGTCCCGATATTGTTGGGCATGTTGATCGCCGCCACGCTGTTCTCCAGCGGAAAGTCGTGCGTGCCGAGGTGCAGCGGCGAAAGATCCGGGTCGGCCCAGAATTCGCCGAGCTGGTGGCTGCCGGCCTTCTGCTTCACTCGGGCTGCCTCGCGGTCATCGACGAAACGCGCATGAAAAGACGCGCCGCTATCGATGTTCCAGATGCCCTCGACATTACCGAGCCGGGTGTGGATCGCGGGCGAGAGCGAATCCGGCAGCCGCCCTATTGTAGGAATATCGAAGAGCGGATTCATCTCCGCGGTCAGCACGCTGCAGGATTTGCCGTCTATGGCGGGACCGGCGCAGGCAACCAGGCTGAGCAGCAGAAGCGCCTGCCACAGGCGCGTCACGGACTCCCCTCTTCCGCGCCGATTGCGATCTCACGGCGCTCATGCCACGGAACGATCAGCACGGCGTTCTTGAGGATGTCGATGCCGAGCACGCCATCCACATAGTCTTCGCCACCCTCCTTGATCAGGTTGAGGATCGGCACGACCGTATGGAATGTCCCGATTTCCACCGGGACGTCCTCGACGGCAGGAGAATCCTTGGTGCGTCCGCTGAATGAATTATAGCTCGGCAAGCCTTTGACCCGCAGATAACGCGGCGGTATGCGGTCATCGCGCGCCCATGAATAGGCATCGCCGGTGCTGAGATAAAAAAGCCCCTGCGCTCCGTCGAGGGTGGCCGGCGCGAGCAGGGCGCGATTGCGTGGGTCCAGGGTGAGCGTTTTAAAGGTGACATTGCGTTTTTTGGCGCAAATCAGCCATTGCTCGGCTTGCGCAATCGTGCCTTTGAAACCGACGAACCTTCGGCGGGGCATGTCGACAATCGTGACCAGGCTGGGATCGATCGCCTGAGGCGCCAGGCTACCCTTGTAAGCGCCGATGATGTCTCGAACCACGGAGGAAGAGATATTAGGATGTGCGGCCTCGATGCGATCACTTTGGGGGAAGATCTGATCGCCGAGCCGCAGGCTGGCGGGGCGGGGATAGGGCACGCTCGCTTTATGCAGGAAGGAAAGGGGCGCGTGGGCCCCCACCTTCTGCCAGGCGGCATCGTCCAGAAAAACGATATGGCTGGTCGCCGCGGTATCGATATTCCACATCCCGGAAATGCCGTCGATTTCCGCCTGGACCAGCGGGCTCGCGCCGTCCTTGCGGTCCACCAGGGGCAGGTCGAACAGGGGAGACGGAATCGCCGCCTCGGGCACGCATCGCGACGCGTCCCCAGGGCCGGCATGCATGCAGGCCGCGAGGAGCAGCAGGGCCGTGAGCGGCCAGAATCTTCTGCCAAGCATGCGGCACAATGGCGTAAAATCAACTGAATCGCAAGCAACCATGCCTTCCTGCTCAGGGAGAAAGTGTGCGGATTTGCGTGGGCAAATCCACATCGATGGTGGGCCCGTGGCGGTTCTCGATCCAGCCGCGAACCTCGATGCGGTCGCCGATATCGTAGCGGCTGCTGCTTCCTCGAGGCAGTACCAGCGTCACCGCATCGTCCAGGGTCACGCGCAGGGTGCGTTTGGTATCCTCCACCGCGCTGACGATTCCCGTGACGATCTGATATGTGCCGAGATCGTGCCACAGGCGGGCCGTCTTGCGCCTGGGAAAGCGCTGCCACAGGCCGCGCCTGGCCGCGCGCGCATCGTCTTCCAGCTCAATCCAGGAAGGATCGAACCGTTCGCCTGCTCTGGGGTGGAGTCGCGCCATGCCCGTTTCGAGAAGGATTGCGACCGCGTCCTTGCCCGACGGGTCGCTCAATATGCCCATGAGCCGGCCATAGCGGTCGGCCTTGCCCTCGGTGTGCCAGCGGTAGTGCGTCTCGCCTGCGGGACACACGAACAGCTCCACCGAAGGCAGCAATAGCTCGGGGCCGGATGCGAGCATTACGGAATGATCGCTGGGGCAGGAGGCAATGCGTATCGCCTCTTGCGCATATCCGGCTCGGTGGAACAGCAGATAGAGAACAAGAAAAACGAGCCTGCCCACGGCGTTATTTTGTATGCTAGAAGACTCGCCCAGCCACAACGATAGGGAAACCATGCGCGACCTTTATCCTGAAATCGAACCCTATGACAGCGGTCGTCTCCCGCTCGACGACCTCCATACCATGTATTACGAGCAGAGCGGCAATCCCCAGGGCGTGCCGGTGGTCTTTCTCCACGGCGGACCGGGCGCCGGTGCCAACCCGGGCCATCGCCGCTTTTTCGACCCGTCCTTCTACCGCATCGTCATCTTCGACCAGCGCGGCTCGGGCCGCTCCACGCCATTGGGTTCGACCGTGCGCAACACGACGCCGCTCCTGATCGAAGATATCGAACGGCTGCGCGCGCATCTCGGCATCCAAAAATGGTTCGTCTTCGGTGGCTCCTGGGGATCGACCCTCGCGCTCGCGTATGCCGAGCACCATCCCGATCGCGTCAAAGGGCTCGGCCTGCGCGGAATCTTTTTATGCCGCAAGTCGGAGATCGACTGGTTCCTTTATGGGATACGTGAGCTCGCGCCCGAGGCGTGGCGCGCCTTCGCCGAAGTCATTCCCGAAGCTGAGCGCGGCGATCTCCTTTCAGCCTATCATCGGCGCATTGCCGACGAGGATCCAGCGGTGCACATGCCCGCCTCCCGCGCCTGGTCCGTCTACGAAGCATCGTGCTCGACCCTGCTGCCTTCGCCCGATACAGTGAGCGCCTTCGCCAATCCCGCCTTTGCTCTCGGTTTGGCGCGAATGGAAACCCACTATTTCATAAATAATATTTTTCTGCCCGATAACTTCTTGCTCGCCAATATCGCGCGCATTCGGGCCATTCCCGCTTTCATCGTGCAGGGCCGCTACGACCTGGTCTGTCCGATCCGCTCGGCCGACGATCTGCACCGCGCCTGGCCCGAAGCCCGCTACGATATCGTGCCCGATGCAGGTCATTCGGCGATGGAGCCTGGAACGCGCACCCTGCTGGTTGCGGGCATGGACCGTTTCCGCGAAACGGTCCATGCCTAGGTCCCGCGCTTTCTAACCGAGCCCGCTATGTCGCGAGTTCAGGCAGGTCCCGGTAGAGATCGAGCGCTTCGGGGTTGGCGAGCGCCTCGCGATTTTTGATGGGGCGTTTGTGGATGACGTCTCGCACGGCAAGCTCGACGATCTTGCCGGACTTGGTGCGGGGGATGTCGGCGACCGCGATAATCTTCGCGGGGACGTGGCGCGGCGTGGTATTGGCCCGGATCTGACGCTTGATTTTTTCTTTGAGCGTGTCATCGAGCGTCACGCCGGGCTTGAGCCGGACGAACAGGACGACGCGAACGTCTTCGTGCCAGTCCTGGCCGATGACGATGCTCTCGAGAATTTCGTCGAGCTGCTCGACCTGGCGGTAGATCTCCGCGGTGCCGATCCGCACCCCGCCGGGATTGAGCACCGCGTCCGAGCGGCCATAGACGATGATTCCCTCATGCTCGGTCAGTTCGACCCAATCCCCATGGTGCCAGATGTTGGGATATTTCTCGAAATAGGCGGCGCGGTATTTCTTTCCCTCGGGGTCGTTCCAAAAGCCTACAGGCATGGCCGGAAAGGGCGCGGTGCAGACGAGCTCGCCTTTACCATGTGGCATGGCGCGGCCGGTCTCGTCCCAAACTTCGACCTTGAGGCCCAGTCCGCGCATCTGAATTTCGCCGCGCCATACCGGACCGGTCGGATTGCCGAGCATGAAACAGGAGAGGATATCCGTCCCGCCCGAAATGGAAGCGAGGTCAAGATCGGCCTTAATGGCACGATAGACGTAATCGAAGCTCTCCGGTGCCAACGGGGACCCGGTTGAGCAAAGGGTGCGTAGCGAGGAGAGATCATGCGTCCGAATCGGAGCGAGCTCGGCCTTGGCGCACGCATCGATATATTTGGCCGACGTGCCGAAAAGCGTGCAACGCTCGGCCTCGGCATAATCGAACAGCACGGTTTGCCGGGGAGCGAAGGGCGAACCATCGAAAAGCAGCAAGGTCGCCCCGGAGCCCAGCGCACTCACAAGCCAGTTCCACATCATCCAGCCACATGTGCTGAAATAGAAGACCCGGTCGCCAGGCCGGATGTCGCAGTGAAAGCGGTGTTCCTTAAGGTGCTGAATTAGCGTGCCGCCGTGACCGTGCACGATGCATTTGGGCACGCCGGTCGTACCCGAGGAGAACATGATATAAGCGGGATGGTCGAAGGCCACCTGCACGAATTCGGGACGTTCCTCGGGGCGCTGCGCGAAAATTTCCTCCATGTTTTTCATGCGCGGGTCGGTGAGCGCGGGATTCTCCGCGAGATAGGGCACGACCAAAATGTCGCGCACGTCTTCCAGCTTGGGCAGAACCTCCGCGACCTTTGCAAGACAGTCGAAGCTCTTGCCATTATACCAATAGCCGTCCGCGGTGATGAGGATTTTGGGTTTGATCTGGCCGAAACGATCGAGAATGCCTTGTGGGCCGAAATCGGGCGAACAGGATGACCAGATCAGTCCCTGCGACAAGGCGGCCAGCGCGCCGATCACCGCTTCGGGCATGTTGGGGATGATAGCGGCGACGCGATCTCCCGGCTTCAGCCCGTGGGCTTTGAAGAATCCGGCAAGACGCGCCACCTTTTGGGATAGTTCGCGATGGGTCAGGCGGCGCTTGACCTTGTCCTCGCCCCAAAAGACCAGCGCGTCGCGATCCTCCTGCCCAGATTTCAGCGAGAAACGCAGCAGATTTTCGGCAAGATTGAGCCGCCCTTCGGGGAAGAAGCGCGCGCCCGGCATCTTGTCACCGTCGCGCAAGGTGACCGTCCCCTTGTCGCCGATGATGGCACAGAAATCCCAGACATGGTCCCAGAAATCGGCAAGGTGGGCGATAGAATAGGCGTAGAGTTCCCGCCAGTCGGCAATCGTCTTCCCGCTTCGGTCGACGACATAGCGACGGAAAGCCTCCATCGCAGTCTGTTCAATCTGGGCCTGGGAAGGCCGCCACAACGGTGTGTCCATATTCTCTCCCCTTCCAAACATCATAGCGCAGCGGGGAAAAATAGCACCTCTCTCAAACCTATGGAGGAGAACTTCAGTTCAGGGAAGGGCGTCGCGGTTTTCTTCTCTCGCTCCCTCGCCTTTGGACAGCAAGGCAAGATCGGCGGCGATACCGATCAGAGTGGACAATTCATGCAGATGCCGGGTCTCTTCTTTGAGGATTTGCAGGCAGTGATAGATACCTTCGAGGCGGCGCGTGCGGTCATCGGACATCGCCGCCATCTTATCGGCGCCTGTGAAGGTATGCAACTATAGAGAGAATATCACGACCGCCATCTTAGCGATCTCCTGGCTGCATATGGAGGCGATCAGATAACAGTGCCAAAGCTGATACCATGGGAAAAAAACAGGAGGCATGATAGAAGACCCCATGCCCGATCAATCCCTGCGCGATTTCATGGCGAGGCTCGAGAGAAGCGGTGATCTCGTGCGCGTTGCCGTGCCGGTCGATCCCGACCTTGAGATGACGGAAATTCACAGGCGCGTCTTGGCGCATGGCGGACCCGCTCTGCTCTTTGAAAAGCCCATCCGGCGCGCCACGGGTCGTGCCTATGACATGCCGGTCCTCACGAATCTGTTTGGCACGGTCGGGCGGGTCGCCTTGGGAATGGGGCGGGCACCCTCGGAGCTGCGCGCGCTGGGCGAAACCCTGGCTGAGTTGCGCCAACCCACGCCCCCTCAAGGTCTGCGCGAGGCATGGGACAAGTTGCCCCTCCTCCGGCAGGCCCTATCGATGCGCCCACGCATGGTAGGATACGGCCCGGTGCAAGATAGGATATTCCAGGGCGAGGAGGTCGATCTTACCCGTCTGCCGGTGCAGACCTGTTGGCCGGGAGAGCCCGCGCCACTCATCACCTGGCCGCTGGTCGTTACCAAGGGACCGGGCGAAAGCGCCGAGGATAATTTCAATTTGGGCATATATCGGATGCAGCTCCTAGGGCGGAATCGCACCCTGATGCGCTGGCTCAAGCATCGCGGCGGGGCGCACCATCATCGCGCTTGGGCCAGGACCCGGCGTGCGCCGCTGCCTGCCGCGATCGTGATCGGCGCGGACCCCGCCACGATTCTTGCCGCGGTGACGCCGCTGCCCGAGACCTTTTCCGAATATCATTTTGCCGGTTTTCTGCGCGGGTCGCGGCTGGATCTGGTCCCTTGCCAGACCGTTCCGCTCGCTGTGCCAGCGCAGGCCGAGATCGTCATCGAAGGACATGTCTCGCTGGAGGAGTATCAGGACGAGGGGCCCTATGGCGACCACACCGGCTATTATAATGCCGTCGAACAATTTCCGGTCTTTACCGCAAGCGCCATCACCATGCGCCGCGATCCGATCTATCTCTCAACCTTCACCGGTCGCCCACCCGACGAACCTTCGGTTCTGGGCGAGGCCCTCAATGAGGTGTTCGTCCCGCTTCTTCAGCAGCAATTTCCCGAGATAACCGATTTCTGGCTGCCACCCGAGGGCTGCTCCTACCGTATCGCCGTGGTCGCGATCAAGAAGAGCTATCCTGGGCAGGCGCGCAGGGTGATGATGGGCGTCTGGTCGTTTCTGCGGCAGTTCCTCTACACAAAATTCGTGATCGTGGTAGATGACGACATCAATGCGCGCGACTGGAAAGATGTAATGTGGGCGGTCGCGACCCGCATGGATCCGGTGCGCGATACCATGCTGATCGAGCGCACGCCCATTGATTATCTCGATTTCGCCTCTCCCGAATCGGGGCTCGGAGGTAAGATGGGCCTGGACGCCACTAATAAGATGCCGCCCGAGACCAGTCGTGAATGGGGCCGCAAGATCGTCATGGACCCGCGCATCGTCGCGGAAGTGACGGAGCGGTGGCGGGCTTACGGAATCCCCCTTTCCGGCGAATCGGAATAGGCGAAACTTATCCCAACGCAATGCGCGGCATAATCACGCGGCGCGAACGGTCCGGAGGAAATCCGCGACTTGGCGCGATAGCGCGCGGGCCTCGTCATCCATGGCGTGGGCGGAGGCGAGCAAATCGGCCGCCATTTTGCCGGCCTGCTCTGCCGATTGCCGCACCTCACCGATCGTATCGGTGACATCGCGGGCGCCATCCGAGGCTGCGGCGCTATTCTCCGCGATATTTCGGGTGGCGGCGCCCTGGTCGGCAATTACCTGCGCGATGGCGCGAGAAGATTCATGGATTCGCCCGATGATCGCGCCGATCTGGTCGATGGCCGTAACGGATTCAGCCGTGACGCGCTGCATATGACCGATATGGGAGGCGATATCGCCGGTTGCCTGTGCGGTTTGGGTCGCGAGATTCTTGACTTCGGACGCTACCACGGCGAAGCCCTTGCCGGCATCTCCGGCGCGTGCGGCCTCGATCGTGGCGTTGAGCGCAAGGAGGTTGGTCTGATTGGCCACATCGCCGATCAGGGTCACGATCTCGCCTATCTTACGCCCTGCATCGGCCAGGCTTTTCATAGTACCGTTGGTGGCTTCGACCATCCTGACGGCTTCCTCGGCGATGGAAGTCGATTGATCGACATGACCACCAATGCCCTGCACGGAAACAGATAGTTCTTCGGTCGCGGCGGCGATGGACTGGACGTTGGTGCTGGCATCATGGGCCAGGCGCGACACGTCTTCCGAGCGGCGCATCGAGAGTACGGCCTCGTTGTTCATCGATTCGACCGCCCCGCGAAGGCGGTGCGACATAGAGGTGACGCGATCGATGGCGCCCTTGATGTTTTCCTCGAAGCGGCGGGCGACGGCTTCAGCGCCGGTGGTGAGCGACAAGGCAAGCATCGGTCCGACATAGACCCCCTTGGCATCGCGAATGGCCGCCATGGTGATATTGATGGTCTCTCCCTTGACGCTGAGTTTTTCCGAGAGTGGCAGGCGCTCGGGCGCGTCGAAGACGTCCCGAAGCGTCGTGGAGGGCGCGAGCATGGCGGCGAGCGTGTCGCCCGGAAGAAGCTCGCGAATCGCCGCCGCCGCGGGATTGGCGTAATCGATCCGGTACTCCCACCGCGCATCTGCCGTGATGACCGCGCTGGGCATCGAATGCACCACCTGGGACAAACGGAAGGCGGACAAAAGCGGCGCGCGGAGCGCGTGCAGCGCTTCCCAGATCCGTGCAACTTCATCTTTCCGGCGTGGCACAGCAGGGAGAATTGTCCCGTAATTATTCTGGGTAAGCGCGCCAAGCGACGCGACGATTTGGCCCAACGGCCGCCCGATCTGCCGCCGGCACGCGAGAATGAGAAGTGCGATGATGACAGACAGGACCGCGCCAGCGGTTGCGATTTGGCGCACCATCAAGTGACGGAGGTCCGCCCGCTGCTTGGTCGTATCATAAGCGATGGCGAGCGTGCCGATATGGCCTGCCTTTGCGTCTGTGATCGGTACGGCGATGAAGCGGAGCGAATCCGTTTCCTGAGAGTGGACGCGGTCGGGGGTTATCTTGGCGAAGCTCTGAAGGGCAGGCGCGCTCCCGGCGCTGGGCTCGAGCAGGAGCAACGGCGCCGAGTTTTGATCGAGGGCCACGATTGCCGCCACGCTTGCATTGCTGTTGGCCAGAAAATCCGCGAAGGATTTCTGAACGACGTCCTGTTTGGCCCACTTCACGGCGCCGCTTATCTCGCTGGCGAGCAGGCGGGCGACGGCATTGTCGGCTTCGGCCGCTTGGCTGCGCAGGATTTGCCCGACATCCACCACCTGGATCGTGGCAAGCAAGGCGAAGCCCAAAGCCGTCGCCAACCCCATCAACCCCGCAAGTCTCGATCCGATAGTCATCGCTTATTGCAGCATATCGACATTGACACCGATGGTGATAGCCCCGATCGGGCTCTGGTCAGCGGGATCCACGACGGTCATGCTCACCTGGCTCTGCAATTGCTGGGTGGAATCATCCTTCTCCACCTTGTCGATGAAAACCGACTTGGCGCCCAACGGAAAAGTCTTTTTGAACTTGGCTTCGTCGCCTTGCCAATAATCGGATGTCACATCGCTCTGCCCGACATTGAGACCCTTGTTGTCCATGGCGAAGATTTCGGTAAACAACCCCTTGCTGTCGGCCTTGACCTTGGCCAGGAAATGGGAGGCCGTATTATTGAGGACACTGTCGATCAGCGGCTTGGTGGGTTGGTTGACCTCGGCCGTCCATTGCTTGTCCATTTTATCTATATCGGCCTGGGTGAAGGCGACGTGCGCCGCATTCTGGGCCTTAATGGCTTCGATCAGCGCCGGATCTTCGACCCAATAAGAAATATTTTCGGCAATCAGTTTATTAACGGGTTCGGTAATGTCGATGGCCCAGGCATGATGGGCGACGACCGCCAGAGTGGCGGCCAGGATGATTCGCGGAAATTTCATAAAACCTCGCTGGTTGTACGGCGAAGATAAACCCACGGAATTTAAAGACTGGTAAGCGGAGCGAAAACATTCGCTGCGGTGCGGATTGCACTTTCCGCTTGCACAGGCGGGGTCGAGCCGCCAAGGTGGGACATGACAAGAAACTGGCTGCGCTGGTTGGCTCTTGCGCTGCTGCTGGTCGCGCTCGGAACCGTCTGGGTCTCCGGCGCAGCGGAGTGGTTGAGCCCTTCGGCCCTGCGAATCCATTACGGCGAATGGCGCGCCTTTGTCGAGGCGCATTTCCTATGGGCCGCCCTGATTTTCTTCCTGGCCTACGTTGTGTGCGTCGCGCTGTCGGTGCCTGGCGGCACGATCCTGACCGTGTTCGGAGGGTGTCTGTTCGGTGCCCTCTGGGGCACGGCGCTGGCGGTCTGCGCCGCAACCTCGGGAGCGGTGATTATCTTCCTGATTGCCCGCTCCTCGCTGGGTGCGTTTCTGCGCGCGCGCGCCGGCCCGTGGCTCGTCAAGCTCCAGGACGGCTTCGCCCGGGATGAATGGTCCTATATGTTCGCGCTGCGCTTCCTGCCGATCGTGCCCTTCTGGGTCGCCAACCTCGCGCCCGCGCTGCTCAATGTCCGGTTGCGGGTTTTCGCGGTCGCCACTCTGCTGGGCATCATTCCCGGCACGGCCATTTATGCGACCTTCGGCGCGGGCCTGGGCGAGCTTATCGTCCAGAACCAGGAATTTTCCCTGCGGGGCATTCTTACCCCCAAGATCATTGGTGCGTTCGTGGCGCTGGCGGTCGTGGCGCTATTGCCCGCGCTCGCGCGCCGGCTGCGTCGGGCATGAAGCACCGCACCGCGGATATCTGCGTCATCGGCGCGGGCTCGGCCGGTCTCTCGGTGGCCGCCGGCGCCGCCCAGCTCGGCGCATCGGTCGTACTGATTGAGTCGGGCAAGATGGGAGGCGATTGCCTGAATTACGGCTGCGTGCCGTCAAAGGCGTTGCTCGCCGCCGCCCATCGTGCCTATGAAATGCGCCACGCCGCGCCCTTCGGCATTTCCAACGCTACACCGCACGTCGATATGGCGCGGGTCAGAGCGCATGTCGCCGAGGTGATCGCCGGGATCGCCCCCCACGATTCGGTCGAGCGCTTCACCGGCCTGGGCGTGCGTGTGATTCCCGCCCGAGCGCGCTTTGTCGCGCCCAATCTGGTGGAGGCAGACGGAACGAAGATTCGCGCCCGATATTTTGTGGTCGCGACCGGTTCGCGCACCGCGCTGCCGGCCATTCCCGGGCTGCGCGAGGTTCCTTTTCTCACCAACGAGACGATTTTCACCCATGATGCGCCTATCGCGCATCTGATCGTCATCGGCGGAGGCCCGATCGGGGTAGAGATGGCTCAGGCGCATGCGCGGCTGGGATCGCGCGTGACGATTCTCGAAATGGATCAGCTATTGCCGCGCGATGATCCGGACGCGGCTGCTCTGGTGCGCGGCATCTTGCGGGCGGAAGGGATCACCATTCTGGAGAAAGTGCAGATCACTTCCGTTGCACGGGGGCCGGGCGGTGTTCGCCTGGAGACCAGCCTCGGACCAATCGAGGGGTCGCATCTTTTTTTGGCGACCGGGCGCGTGGCCAATCTCGAGGATCTCAACCTCGACATGGCGGGCGTGTCCTTCATCGCCAAGGGCGTAGCCGTCGATCACGGCCTTCGCAGCACCAACCGGCGCATTTATGCTTTGGGCGACGCGGCGGGCGGGCCGGCCTTTACTCATATTGCGTCCTACCATGCGGGCATCTTCATTCGCCGCGCGCTTTTCAAGCTCCCTGCCAAGGTCGATTATCGCTGCCTGCCGTGGGTAACCTATACGGATCCGGAAGTGGCGCAGCTCGGCCTCACCGAAAAAGGGGCACGCACCCGGCATTCCGACTGCGCGGTGATCCAGCTGGGCTATGACGGAAACGACCGGGCGCGCGCGGAACGGGCGACCGAAGGTTTCATCAAAGTGATGGCGGATAAAAGAGGCGCTATCCTCGGCGTGACCATCGCGGGGCGGCACGCGGGAGAGCTGCTCGCGCCCTGGTGTCTGGCTATGAACAAGCGGCTCAAGCTCTCTGCCCTGGCGGGCGCCGTCCTGCCCTATCCTACGCTCGCCGAGATCGGCAAACGCGCGGCCGGCCAGTACTATACGCCCAAATTATTCAGTCCAAGGGTCAAGATGCTGACCCGTGCCCTGCGCTGGCTCTCCCCCGGCTGAACGCTCCGAACGGCCTAAATCGCAAATTCGTGACCAGCCGGAGCGACACGGGTGGCAAATAGCGTATTTTTAGTCGAAACTGTCAAATATTAAACAGAAGCTTGATACGGACTTGCGCGAAACCCCTGAGAAGGTTAACGATTTATGCGGCATCAAAAGTAGCCGACGTCATACCACAGCCTGAAAGGTACTTCTAATGCCCGCATATCGAAAATTTGGCCCTGATTCGATCCAAAAAGAGACCTTCGCGGTAAGGGAAAGCGCTTTCTTCCAGACCCTGGCGGAGAACATATCGGGTGGCACCGTTAGCGGCTATCAGTACAGAGGCACCGCGGGTAACGATATCATAGACGCCACGGATTTCGGCACGGCCTTTCCCGCCGTCACGGAAGTGCGCGGATTGGCCGGGGCCGACATCATCTATGCGCCAACCGATACCGGCATCGATATCATCGGGGCGGATACGGGAAACCCCGGAGCTGACCATGATATTATCAGCTACGAACGCTTTACCTCCGGTGTCGTTCTCACTATCTCGGCCACCTATGCTGCGGGCCAAAAGACCGGCTATTTCTTCGCCGAGCAGATTCGTGGCAGTAACTTTGGCGATTCCATCACCCTGAGAGCGTCCTCGCCGATCCTGATCGTCGATGGCGCGGGTGGCGACGACGTGATCGCGGCCGCGACCAATGTGGGGCAGACGATCTATGGCGGCGTGGGCAATGACACCATCTCCGCGGGCGGCCAAGGCCGTTACACGGTCGATGGCGGCACGGGGGCAAACACGCTCATTGTCGCGCTCCATGCAACCCAGACGGCAGGTGCAACCATTACCCTGAACAATACGGGCGCCGGTTCCGTGGCCTATAATGACGGGCTGGGTTCGTCCCTGAGTTTCACGAATTTCCAGACCGTCACCGGCACCGGGCTAGACGACACTATTACCGGCTCGGCGGGGAACGATCGTATCAATGGCGGGAAAGGCAACGATGTCATTATCGGAAGCGCTGGATCCGACATGATCGATGGCGGAAGAGATTCTAATACGCTGAGTTATGCGGATTTCGGGCAGGCGCTGAGATTCGATGTCAATCAAGGCGCGACCACTAACGGTACGGTTACAGACTTAGCGAGTTCAGGGTTAAATGTTCATACGCAATACTCCGGAATCAGCGTGATTATAGGGACTTTATCCAATGATTATTTCTATGTGTCGCCGGATGTAATTCCTCATATCGATGGACATGGTGGTGACGATGTTCTCACTTTCACCAGCGGTACTTTTGATCCTGTGACAGGGGGCACCGGCGGTAATTATGTGATATTGGGTACGCTCACCCTTTCAGGTTTATATGAAAATATCAAAACAATCTATGCCTCGCAGTACAGCGACACCATCATCGGGGATACTCGCGCCAATAATATTTATGGTGCAAGCGGAAGCGACTGGCTCGATGGTCGCGGCGGCGATGACAGGCTCGACGGCAGAGATGGTCATGACACGCTGAGCTTTCAAGCCGGCGCATGGGGAATCACGCTCGATCTCACTGCTTATTTCCCAGAGGTGCTGGACCCCAACCACCAATATTACCCGGCGAATTTCCTCGGTCACGGCCAAGACGGTTTTTATACCTATCAGGATGCCGGCGGCACCTATGTCGGGACATTCTTCAACATGGAGACATATGTCGGCTCTTCGTTCGATGATCGGCTGTTCGGCGGCTGGTCGAACGACACGATCGATGGCGGGGCTGGGAACGATTATTTCCGCGCCGGCATCGGCGACGATGTGCTGACCGGTGGAGACGGCAACGACCTGATCTTCGCCGGTCCCGGGACGGATAACGTCTATGGCGGGAACAACAACGATTACCTGAACGGCGGCGCCAGCGGCGACGATGTGCTCTACGGCGGCAATGGCGACGACGTGATCGAGGAATATTCGGGGCTGAATACCCTGGCGGGCGGAGCCGGGCGCGACACGTTCGTGTTCGACGCTTTGATTCGCGCCGCTGCGCAGCCGACCACTTTCGGCGTTAACGAGGTGCACGACACGCTCAATATCATCACGGATTTCCACGTCGGCAATACCACGACCGATGTTAACGCGGACATTTTGGACCTGAGCCCGCTGCTGACCAACCTGTTCTATCAGGCGACGTCCTTGACCGCGATCGATCCGGCGGTGCTAAGCTCGGCGAGCGCCACCAATATCACGGATTTCGACTACGCCGCCGACCCGAACGGGACGACGCTGGGCCAATATGTGCGGGTGGTGCAGGTGAATGGCACGGGCGATTACCACCTGCAGGTCAATGTCGACTCCGCGACGGGCTTTGCGGCGTTCTCAGGCCTGACGACGGGTGGCTGGACGGATGTGGCGGTGCTGCAGGGGACGGCGGGGACCACTCTGACGCTGGATCAATTACTCGCTAATCATGAGATCCTGTTCGCGCCCCACCAGCAGCAGAGCCAGGCCCACGGCGGGACGCTGGCCGAATATCCCTATGTGGTGGGCGACCCGGCCCTGGCCCCCTATTTCCACCCCACCCTCCCCGTACCCAATCACGGGTGACGCGGTGGCGGGAGGCTGCCTATCTCAGCTCCCCAAATCGAAAAGCTGATCCGTATCCTAGGCTAGCGCCCTGCTGAATCAGCTATCTTTCTCCAATAATGAACAAACCGGAATAAACGGGCAAATAATCAAGGAAGATTGCAAGAATTAGTTAAATGAGATATAAGCCGACGCTTTCTTACCGCTTAAAGCGTTAAACTAAAGGAAATGCAATGCGCATATCTCGAAAGATCGATCTCGATAACGTATCCATCAGGCAGCAGGGGATTTTACTGCAAGGAAATACGTCCCTTGCCGATACCGGGACACAGGATCTGTCGGGCGGCACCATCAGCGGCTATCAATATAGAGGCACTGCGGGTAACGATACCATAGACGCCTCGGATCTGGGCACGGCTTTTCCTGCGGTTACGGAAGTGCGCGGGTTGGCGGGGACCGACATTATCTACGCGCCCACCGATACCACCATCGATATCATCGGAACGGAGACCGGAAATCCAGATACCGAGCACGACATTATCAGCTACGAACTGTTTACCTCCGGCGTCGTTCTCACCACCTCGGCCACCTATATCGCGGGCCAAAAGACCGGCTACTTCCTCGCCGAGCAGCTTCGCGGCAGTAGCTTTGGTGATTCCATCACGCTCCGGCCATCTTCGCCGATTAGCGTCGTCGATGGCGCCGGCGGCGATGATGTGATCGTAGCCTCGACCAATGCCACCAATCAGACAATCTATGGCGGAGCGGGCAACGATATCATTGCCGCGGGCGGCCAGGGTTATTATACGGTCGATGGCGGCACGGGAACCAACGCGCTCACCGTAGCGCTCCATTCCACCCAGACGCTAGGCGCGACCATCACCCTGAACAATACCGGCGGTGGTTCCGTGGCCTATAACGGTGGGCTGGGTTCTTCCCTGAGTTTCGCGAACTTCCAGACCGTGACGGGCACGGGGCTCGACGACACGATCATTGGCTCCGCGGGCAATGACCGCATTAATGGCGGGAAAGGCAATGATTACCTGGATGGCCGCGGCGGCGATGACCTGCTGGATGGCGGCGCGGGCAACGACACGTTGACCTTCGCGTATGAGGCGCAAGGCATCACACTCAATCTCACCAACTATTTTGTCGATGTGCTCGATCCCAACCATCAATATTATCCGGTGGGGTTCAACGGTCATGGCCAGGATGGCTTCTATACCTATCAGAACGCAAGTGGAACCTATGTCAGCACCTTCTTCAATATGGAGGCCTATGTCGGCTCTCAGTTTGATGACCGCCTTTTCGGCGGCTGGTCGAACGACACAATCGATGGCGGCGCGGGCAACGATTTTTTCCGTGCCGGCATCGGCGACGATGTGATGATCGGCGGGGACGGCAACGATTTGATCTTCGCCGGTCTTGGCAACGATACACTCTATGGCGGGAACAACAACGATTACGTGAACGGCGGCGCCAGCGGCGATGACTTCCTCTATGGCGGCAATGGCGACGACGTAATAGAGGATTATTCCGGGCTTAATATCATGACCGGTGGCATCGGACACGACATCTTTGTATTCGACTCGCTGATTCGCGCCGCTGCGCAGCCGACCCTCTTCGGCTATAACGAAGTGCATGATGCGCTCAACATCATCACCGATTTCCATGTGGGCAACACCGCGACCGATACGAACGCGGATATTCTCGATTTGAGTCCGTTGCTGATCAATCTGTTCTACCAGGCGACTTCCTTGCCGCCGCTCGATCCTTCCATCACCGGCTCGACCAACCTGACCAATATCACCGGCTTCGATTACGTCAGCGATCCAAACGGGACGACGCTTGGCCAATATGTCCGCATGATCCAGGTGAATGGGGCGGGCGATTATCACCTGCAGATTAATGTCGATCCGAGCAAAGCCTACGCTCAGTATGAAGGCCTGTCCGGCGGGTGGACGGATGCGGCTATTCTGCAGGGGACAGCGGGTACTTCCCTAACCCTCGATCAGCTGCTCGCTAATCATGAGATCCTGTTCGCCCCGCACCAGGAACAGAGCCAAGCCCATAGCGGGACGCTAGCGGATTATCCCTACATTGTGGGCGACCCGACGATCGCGCCCTATTACTATCCGACTCTGCCCGTGCCCAATCACGGCTGATGCGGTGGCGGAGAGGCTGCTATCTCAGGGTCTGGGTAGCCTCTCGCTTTCCTATAGCTAATGCGGATAGCGGGCCTTTCTCCTCGCTTATATGCTATAGGAAGCGTATGACAGACGCATCGAAACCGGCACTAAGGCCACCAAGATTCGGCACTGGCCTTTCGGCCCGGCTTTTAGCGCTTACGGTTATTTTTGTTCTACTGAGCGAAGTCCTGTTTTTTGCGCCCTCGATTGCGCGGTACCGCATCACCTGGCTTGAACAGAGGCTGGCGGAAAGTCATCTGGCGATCCTCGCCCAACGTGCCACCACCCACGGCACGATCCTCGATCCCCAGCTCGAAGACCAGCTGCTCGATATGGCCGGGGTCTATATCGTCGGCCTGCAGACCATAGACGGCCGGCACCTAATGCTGCGCGGCTCCAATCCCGCCCCGATCATCGACCGCGCCTATGATCTGGACGCGCATAATTTCGCCATGTCGCTTGCCGATGCCATTGATTCGCTCATTCGTGGCCAGGACCGGACCATCCGCGTCACCGGCGCCAGCCCGCGGGCGCGTTTCGCCCAGGTCGACATCGTGCTCAAGGAAGGCCCGCTGCGCCAGGCGCTTATCCAGTATGGCTGGCAATGGCTGCAATCCTCGGTGATCGTCTCGCTTTTCGCCGGCGCCCTGCTCTATGCCACATTGCAATGGATCGCGATCCGTCCAATGCGCCTCCTGACCCGGCGGATGATCCGGTTCCGCGAGGATCCCGAAAAGGAAGATCCCCAGGACCAACCCTCCGCACGCGGGGACGAAATCGGCCTGGCCGAGCGCGAGCTCGCGGCCATGCAGGCGCGCCTTCGCCAAGCATTGCAGGAAAAGACCAGGCTCGCGGCATTAGGTACGGCCGTGACCAAGATCAACCACGATCTGCGCGGTATCCTCGCCACGGCGCAGCTCATTACCGACCGGCTTGTCCAATCCGACGATCCGCAGGTCCGCAAATCCGCGCCGCGGCTGATCGGTGCACTGGACCGCGCCGTGGCCCTATGCTCCGACACGCTTAGTTTTGCACGCCAATCGACGCCGATTCTACGGCTTGAGACTCTTTCGCTCAATCAACTGCACAATGACGTTCGGGATGCCCTCGATGGCCAGTTGAGCAGCGAAAAGGAATGGCTGGCCGATTTCGGCGGTATCAACGAGATCGTGGCCGATCGAGATCAACTCGCACGGGTTTTGCTCAATCTCAGCCAGAACGCCTTCCAAATGGGCGCGCGCCGCGTTGCAATCGTTGCACGGCTGGGGCCCGGGGGGGGCGTCTCTCTTGACGTCAAGGACGACGGGCCCGGGCTCCCGCCCAAGGCACTCGACAACCTGTTCATTCCCTTCAAGGGCTCGGCGCGCGCCGGGGGGACCGGTCTCGGCCTCGCCATCGCCCGCGAGGCGGTGCGCGCCCATGGCGGCGAGCTGCGCCTGCTCGAGACAGGCGCGACGGGAACGATTTTCCGAATTGAATTACCCTCTCTGCGCGCCAGCGCCCAGATCGTGCCCTTACACCAGGAACAGACAAGGAACTGATTAAGGAATCATTAAGAAATTGTTGCGCTGCCGCACCGTATCGGATAAAAGCGATTCTTGACCTCGGCCTTTGCTAGGCTAACCCTAACCATCTTCAACGGAGCGGAAATGCGCGTCTTTCGGAAATCGGGTGAAGAAATTACCTTAAACCATGAGCATGCTTCTTCGTATCAAGAGACTCTCGGTCAAGATGCGGCCGGCCTCGTTAGTGCCGCGACCGTGTCGGGTGGGACGGTACAGACAAATGGGAGCTTCTCCGCTTATGTGGGAACAAACGGCAATGATGGTCTCGATGTCACGGATATAGGGACGGTCTATCCCCAGGTATCCGAGGTGCGCGGACTGGCCGGGGACGATATAATCTATGGGCCAAAAGACACTAGCATAAATATTGTCGCCCAGAATGGGCCGGGGGAACACGATATCATCTCGTATGAGAAGTTCACCACGAGCGTTTTTCTCTCGCCGTCAACTACCTTAATCTCGGGCCAGAAAAGTGGGTATCTGCTCGCGGAACAGCTTCGCGGCAGCGAACAAGCCGATATCATGCTTTTTGGGAGCAGCTCGCCCATTCATATCATCGATGGCGCTGGCGGCGACGATATTATCGTATCGGCAAATGGGGTTGATCAGATAGTTTATGGTGGCGGAGGCAATGATGCCATTACCGCAGGCGGGCGGAGTCACTCCTATGCCGATGGCGGCAGCGGGACGAACACCCTCAACATCAATGCGTATCCCGTTCCAACGGTGGGCGCGACCATTACCTTAAATGGCGCTGGCGGCGGCAACGCGAGCTATGACGATGGGCTCGGGTACACTCTGGCTTTCGCGAACTTCCAGACAATAAATGGCACGCGGCTTGCCGATACCATTATCGGGTCGGCTGGAAACGATATCGCTGGCGGTGGGGTCGGCAACGACCTGTTCCAGGGAAGCGCAGGACATGACCTGCTTTACGGCGGATCGCTTTTAAACGGGGAGCGCAATACCCTGACTTACGCCTCCTCCGGTCAGGCGTTGCTCTTTGATCTCACCCAAGGCCCCGACAAGGGAACCGTGACCGACCAGGCGAGCAGCGGTGTCAATCTTACGACTTCCTACTTCAGCTTTACCGATTTCATCGGGACCTCAGTCAGCGATTATTTCAACGTCAACCCGAACAGCACGATCCATGCCGACGGTCGTGGCGGCGGCGATTACTTGAACTTCTCCGGCTATACCGGCGGGGGGATCGACCTCCGGCTGGGAGCGCAATCTTCCGCAGGCTTTTACGAGAACTTCGCGACGGTCTATGGCACGGGTGCCAATGATGCGATCGTCGGGGACGCGAAGGCGAACAACCTCTTCGGAGGGAAAGGGGATGACGTCCTCAGCGGCGGCGGCGGCGATGATGTTATCAACGGCGGACTGGGCAACGACACGATGACCTTCTCCGATTTCACGACCGGCATCACGCTCAACCTGACCAGTTACTTTCCCTCGGTATTGGACCCCAACCACCAATATTACCCGGTGGCTTTCGAAGGATTGGGGCATGACGGATTCTATACCTACCAGGACGCCAATGGCGGCACCTATGTCAGTACCTTTTTCAACATGGAGACCTATATCGGCTCTATTTTCGACGACCGCCTTTTCGGCGGCTGGTCGAACGACACAATCGATGGCGGGGCGGGCAGCGATTATTTCCGCGGCGGCATCGGCGACGACGTGCTGACCGGTGGAATTGGCAACGATATCATCTTCGCCGGTCCGGGGACGGATAACGTCTATGGCGGGGAAAACAACGATTACCTGACCGGCGGATCGAGCGGCGATGACTTTCTCTATGGCGGCAATGGCGACGACGTGATCGAGGAATATTCGGGGCAGAACACCCTGACGGGTGGGGCCGGCCACGATACTTTTGTGTTCGACACACTGATCCGCGCCGCCTCTCAGCCGACCTTCTTCGGCTATAACGAGGTGCACGACACGCTCAACCTCATAACGGATTTCCACGTCGGCAATACCACGACCGATACCAACGCGGACATTTTGGACCTGAGCCCGCTGCTGACCAACCTGTTCTATCAGGCGACGTCCTTGACCGCGATCGATCCGGCGCTGCTGAGTTCGACAAGTGCCACCAATATCACGGATTTCGACTACGCCGCCGACCCGAACGGGACGACGCTGGGCCAGTATGTGCGGGTGGTGCAGGTGAATGGCACGGGCGATTACCACCTGCAGGTCAATGTGGACGCGGCCACCGGCTTCTCCAAGTATCAGGGCCTGGCGGGGGACTGGACGGATGTGGCGGTGCTGCAGGGGACGGCGGGGACCACTCTGACGCTGGATCAATTACTCGCTAATCATGAGATCCTGTTTGCGCCCCACCAGCAGCAGAGCCAGGCCCACGGCGGGACGCTGGCCGAATATCCCTATGTGGTGGGCGATCCGACCTTGGCCCCTTATTTCCACCCCACCTTCCCCGTGCCCAATCACGGCTAAGAGGCCGCTAATCCTTAAGGAGAAATACGATGCGATATCGGTTCCTGAGTGACGGACCAGCGACTGCTGATTTTATTCCTGTAACGCAAGCGGCCACAGGTGGCCATCTGGTCAGATGGACCGGCACTGGAACTACCCCGCCCTTCTACTATTATGCCGGTACGACAGGGAACGATACGATCGACGGCACGGCTCTTAATACGCCGAACTCTGGTCTTAGCCAGAATGTCACATCCATCTATGCGGATAGCGGCGATGATTTCATTTACGCACCGCAGGATTCCACCATCAATGTTATTGGCGGAGCCGGATATGACATTGCCAGCTACGAAAAATATACGAGTGGCATAATCCTTTTCATTCGGGCGGTGGGCGCCACCGACCCTGTCGCAGGTGCCACTGCTCAGGGAAATATTGATGTCGAGGAGGTTCGCGGTACCGGTCGGAGCGATTTCATTATCGGCGATATCAGCGATAATACCATCCGAGAGGTCGAGGCAGGTATATCTTCTACCAATATTCTCGTCGGTGGCGGTGGTAACGATCGTATCTATGGCAACAGCGGTAATGATATCATCACAGCCGGAGGCCATGGCAACACGACCGTCGACGGCGGCGGTGGAACCAACACGCTTAACCTTGCAAACGGATTCGACAGGGCTGGTAACGCCTCGGGCGCCATTATTGATCTTTTCAGCGCGAGCACCGGCTTGGCGACCTATGCCGATGGCGGGACCGTCAATTTCACTTTTACGCGCCGAGTGAACGGGACGCAGCTGGCGGATGTCTTTACCGGCAGCTCGGGCAGTGACCTCCTGAACGGTGGCGGTGGAAGCGACGTTTTTTATGCCACGGTCGGCAATGACACGATCGATGGCGGCTCCAGCCAAAATGAAGTCAACACGCTTTCTTTCGAAAAATATAATGCGCCTGTCGTATTGAATATGAGTAGCTTCACGGATCCAACCCAGGGTCTCTTGAGCTTCGGTTCCAATTCCGTGGCCTTCACCAACATCCAGGCGTTCGTTGGCACGCAATTCAACGACACGATCATCGGGGGCGTGGGCAACGATATTTTCTCGGGCGGGGGTGGCAGCAACGACATCATCGATGGCGGCGGCGGTTTCAATACTCTCAGCTTCCAGAACGTTCAGAATGGTCTCGCTTTGAACTTCTCCAGCACGAATTCGGGGACGATCGCTTACGGAAGCGGTAACTCTATCCGCTACTCTAATATCCAGGAAGTCTGGGGCACGAATTTCAATGACGTCATCAATGGAAGCGCGGGCAATGATTTCTTTAATGGCGGGCGCGGCAACGATACGATCCTCTCTGCAGGCGGCAACGATACCGTCCAGGGCGGTGGCGGCGACGACACGCTCGACGGCGGGGCGGGCAACGACATACTGAGCTTTGCCGATTTCACCACGGGCATCACGCTCAAC
>DATAGZ010000002.1:0-108255 GCA_036263455.1 Dongiaceae bacterium | reverse complement strand
CGTGAACAAGTACGGCTTTGTCGAAACGCCTTACCGCAAGGTGAAGGACGGTCGCGTCGGCGACGAGGTGGTGTACCTCTCGGCGATGGAGGAGGGCCGTCACTACGTGGCGCAGGCCAACGTCGCGCTCGACAACCGCGGCCGCTTCACCGACGACCTCGTGGTCTGCCGCCACGCCGGCGACGTGCTGATGATCACGCCGGACAAGGTCGACTACATGGACGTCTCGCCGAAGCAGCTCGTTTCGGTGGCCGCGGCGCTCATTCCGTTCCTCGAGAACGACGACGCCAACCGCGCGCTCATGGGCTCGAACATGCAGCGCCAGGCGGTGCCGCTGCTCCAGGCGCAGGCGCCGCTGGTCGGCACCGGCATGGAGGGCACGGTCGCCCGTGACTCCGGCGTCGCCATCGGCGCGCGCCGGGGCGGCGTGATCGACCAGGTGGACGCCACCCGCATCGTCATCCGCGCCACCGACGAGACCGATCACGCGGCGCCGGGCGTCGATATCTACAACCTGCTGAAGTTCCAGCGCTCCAACCAGAACACCTGCATCAACCAGCGCCCGCTGGTGAAGGTGGGCGACATCGTGGAGAAGGGTGACATCATCGCCGACGGTCCCTCGACCGATCTCGGCGAGCTGGCACTCGGCCGGAACGTGCTGGTCGCGTTCATGCCGTGGCAAGGCTACAACTTCGAAGATTCGATCCTGATCTCCGAGCGGATCGTGTCCGACGACGTGTTCACCTCGATCCACATCGAGGAATTCGAAGTCATGGCCCGCGACACCAAGCTCGGCCAGGAGGAAATCACCCGCGACATCCCGAACGTGGGTGAAGAGGCCCTGAAGAACCTCGACGAAGCCGGCATCGTCTATATCGGCGCCGAGGTGAAGCCGGGCGACATCCTGGTCGGCAAGGTCACGCCGAAGGGCGAGAGCCCGATGACCCCGGAAGAGAAGCTGCTGCGCGCGATCTTCGGCGAAAAGGCCTCGGACGTTCGCGATACCTCCATGCGTCTGCCGCCGGGCGTGTCCGGCACGGTCGTGGAAGTGCGCGTGTTCTCCCGCCGTGGCGTCGATAAGGACGAGCGCGCGCTGGCGATCGAGCGTGCCGAGATCGAGCGTCTGGCCAAGGACCGCGACGACGAAAAGGCGATCCTGGAGCGGAACGTCTACAGCCGCCTGAAGGAGCTGCTGCTCAACCAGGTTGCCGCCGGCGGCCCGAAGGCGCTTAAGCCCGACACCAAGATCACCGACAAGGTTCTGTCGGAGTTCACGCCGGGCCAGTGGCGTCAGATCTCGGTGAAGAACGACAAGCGCATGGCCGAGATCGAGGCCTTGAAGAAGCAGTTCAACGAGAGCATCCAGGCTCTCGAGAAGCGCTTCGAGAGCAAGGTCGAGAAGCTGCAGCGCGGCGACGAGCTGCCGCCGGGCGTCATGAAGATGGTCAAGGTGTTCGTCGCGGTGAAGCGCAAGCTGCAGCCGGGCGACAAGATGGCCGGCCGTCACGGCAACAAGGGCGTCGTCTCGAAGATCGTGCCGGTCGAAGACATGCCGTACCTCGAGGACGGCACGCCGGTCGATATCGTGCTCAATCCGCTGGGCGTGCCTTCGCGCATGAATGTCGGTCAAATTCTTGAGACCCATCTCGGCTGGGCCTGCGCCAACATGGGGCGCAAGCTCGACGCGATGATCGCCACCGCGCGTAAGGGTCAGTTGACCGAACTTAAGGCGGCCTTGCAGAAATTCTATGGCGAGGACACCTATAAAGTGGAGTTCGCCTCGCTGCCCGAGGCCGAGCTGATCAAGGCGGCCGAGCCGCTGCGCAAGGGTGTCCCCGTGGCTTCGCCGGTATTCGACGGCGCACGCGAGGAGGACATCAACGAGGCCTTGGCGAGCGCCGGCCTGCACCGTTCCGGCCAGGTCAATCTGGTGGACGGTCGCACCGGCGAACGGTTCGATCGCCAGGTGACAGTGGGCTACATCTACATGCTCAAACTGCACCACCTGGTCGATGACAAGATCCACGCCCGCTCGATCGGACCCTACAGCCTGGTGACCCAGCAGCCGCTGGGCGGCAAGGCGCAGTTCGGCGGCCAGCGTTTCGGCGAAATGGAAGTCTGGGCGCTTGAAGCCTACGGCGCCGCCTATACGCTGCAGGAGATGCTTACCGTCAAGTCCGACGACGTCTCCGGTCGCACCAAGGTGTACGAAGCGATCGTGCGTGGCGACGATAATTTCGAGGCGGGCATCCCCGAATCCTTCAACGTGCTAGTCAAGGAACTGCGCTCGCTCGGCCTGAATGTCGAGCTCACGCAAACGGAATATTGAGGTCCTGATATGAACGAACAAGCGCAAGCGACACAACTGACGAACCTGTTCGGCCAGCCGACCAGTTCGCAGAGCTTCGACGAGATTTCGATCTCGATCGCGAGCCCGGAGCGGATTCGCTCCTGGTCATACGGTGAAATCAAGAAGCCGGAAACCATCAACTACCGGACCTTCAAGCCGGAGCGCGACGGGTTGTTCTGCGCGCGAATCTTTGGCCCGATCAAGGATTATGAGTGCCTGTGCGGCAAATACAAGCGCATGAAGTATCGCGGAATCATTTGCGAAAAGTGCGGCGTCGAAGTGACGCTCACCAAGGTGCGGCGCGAGCGGATGGGCCATATCGAACTGGCTTCGCCGGTTGCCCATATCTGGTTCATGAAGAGCCTGCCGAGCCGCATTGCGCTTCTCCTGGAGATGACCCTCAAGGATCTCGAAAAGGTGCTTTATTTCGAGAGTTATGTGGTCACCGACCCCGGGCTCACCTCGCTGAAGACCCGCCAGTTGCTCAGTGACGAGCAATTCATGGACGCGCAGGACGAATTTGGCCAGGACACGTTCCAGGCCGGTATCGGCGCCGAGGCGATCAAGATCATGCTGGCCGCGATCGACCTGAAAGTCGAACAGGAGCAGATGCGCATCGATCTGCGCGAGACCACGTCGGAAGCCAAGCGCAAGAAGCTGGTGAAAAGGCTCAAGCTCGTCGATTCCTTCATCGATTCGGGGTGCAAGCCGGAATGGATGATTATGGATGTCATCCCGGTCATCCCGCCCGAATTGCGGCCGCTCGTGCCGCTGGATGGCGGTCGTTTCGCGACGTCGGATCTCAACGATCTCTATCGCCGGGTCATCAACCGCAACAATCGTTTGAAGCGGCTCATCGAATTGCGCGCGCCCGATATCATCGTGCGTAACGAAAAACGCATGCTTCAGGAGGCGGTCGACGCGCTGTTCGACAATGGCCGGCGCGGCCGGATTATCACCGGGGTCAACAAGCGTCCGCTGAAATCGCTGGCCGACATGCTCAAGGGCAAGCAGGGGCGGTTCCGCCAGAACCTGCTCGGCAAGCGCGTCGATTATTCGGGCCGCTCGGTGATCGTGGTCGGGCCGGAATTGAAGCTGCACCAGTGCGGTCTTCCCAAGAAGATGGCGCTCGAGCTCTTCAAGCCGTTCATCTATGCCAAGCTCGAACTTTATGGCATGGCGAGCACGATCAAGGCCGCCAAGCGCATGGTGGAAAAAGAGCGTCCCGAAGTGTGGGACATCCTTGAGGAGGTGATCCGCGAGCATCCGGTCCTGCTCAATCGCGCACCTACCCTGCACCGCTTGGGCATCCAGGCTTTCGAGCCAGTCCTGATCGAGGGCAAGGCGATCCAGCTTCACCCCTTGGTCTGCACCGCCTTCAATGCCGATTTCGACGGCGATCAGATGGCGGTCCACGTGCCGCTCTCGCTCGAGGCGCAGCTCGAGGCGCGGGTGCTGATGATGTCGACCAACAACATCCTCTCGCCGGCCAACGGCAAGCCGATCATCGTGCCCTCGCAGGATATCGTGCTCGGCCTTTACTACCTGACCATCGAGGGAAAGAAGGATCTCCCGGGCTCGGGCATGGCCTTTGGCTCGATCGGCGAAGTCCAGCACGCGCTGGCGGAAAACGTGGTCACGTTGCATTCGCCGGTCAAGGCGCGGCTCGATCTCACGGATTCGGATGGCAAGCGGGCCCATCGCGTGGTGGAAACCACGCCGGGCCGCATGCTGCTTTCCGAAATCCTGCCGCACCATCCGAACCTGCCCTTCTCGCTGGTCAATCGGGTTTTGACCAAGAAGGACATCACCAATGTGATCGACGCGGTGTATCGTCATTGCGGACAGAAAGAGACGGTGGTGTTCGCCGACCGATTGATGGCGCTTGGTTTCGCGCATGCCTGCCGCGCGGGTATCTCCTTCGGCAAGGATGACCTGATCATTCCCGACGCCAAGGAAAAGCTCGTGGGCGAGGCGCAGCGGCTGGTCAAGGAATACGAGCAGCAATATCTCGACGGCCTCATCACCCAGGGCGAGAAATACAACAAGGTGGTCGATGCCTGGTCGACCTGCACCGAGCGCGTGGCCGAGGAAATGATGAAGGTGATGGCCCACGAAGCCAACAGCCAGAACATCAATTCCGTCTACATGATGGCCCATTCCGGCGCGCGCGGCTCGGCGGCGCAGATCAAGCAGCTCGCCGGCATGCGCGGCCTGATGGCTAAGCCTTCGGGGGAGATCATCGAGACGCCGATCATCTCCAATTTCAAGGAAGGCCTGTCGGTCCTCGAATATTTCAACTCGACCCACGGCGCCCGCAAGGGTCTCGCCGATACCGCGCTCAAGACCGCCAATTCGGGCTATCTGACACGGCGGCTGGTGGATGTCGCGCAGGATGCGATCATCACCGAGGAGGATTGCGGCACCGAACGGGGCCTGACCGTTAAGGCGGTGGTCGAGGGTGGCGAAATCATCTCGACGCTCGCCGAAAGGATTCTCGGCCGTACCGCGGTCGAAGCGATCAAGGATCCGCAAAGCAAAAAGGTCATCGTCCCCAAGGGCGAGATCATCGACGAGGCGACGGTGGATGTGGTCGAGAAGGCCGGCATCGACCAGGTCAAGATCCGCTCGGTGCTGACCTGCGAGGCCCAGACCGGTATTTGCGCCAAATGCTATGGCCGCGATCTGGCGCGCGGCACGCCGGTCAATATCGGCGAGGCGATCGGGGTCATTGCCGCGCAATCCATCGGCGAGCCGGGAACCCAGCTCACCATGCGCACCTTCCATATCGGGGGTGCGGCCCAGCGCGGCGCCGAGCAATCCTCGGTCGAGGCGGCTTTCGATGCCACCGTGCAGATTAAGAACCGTGTGGTGGTCATCAACAGCCAGGGTGTGCCGATCGTCATGGGCCGTAATACCGAAGTGGCCCTGCTCGACGAGCAGGGCCGCGAGCGGGCGCGCCATCGCGTCCCTTATGGAACCCGTTTGCTCGCCGACAACAATGCCAAGGTCAAGAAGGGCCAGCGGCTGGCGGAATGGGACCCCTATACCTTACCGATCATCACCGAGCGCGAAGGCATCGTTAATTATATCGACCTCGTGGAGGGGCTGTCGATGCGCGAAGTGCTCGACGAAACGACGGGTATTTCCAACCGCGTCGTGGTCGATTGGAAGCAGCAGCCGCGCGGCGCCGATCTTCGTCCGCGCATCGCACTCAAGGACGAGAAGGGCGATCTGCTCAAGCTCGCCAATGGGCTGGAGGCGCGCTACTTCCTCTCCGTCGATGCGATCCTCTCGGTCGAGAACGGTGCGCGGGTCAAGGCGGGCGACGTCTTGGCCCGAATCCCGCGCGAATCCTCGAAAACCCGAGACATCACCGGCGGTCTGCCGCGCGTGGCCGAATTGTTCGAGGCGCGCAAGCCTAAGGACTACGCCATCATCAGCGAAGTCGCCGGGCGCGTGGAATTCGGCAAGGACTACAAGGCCAAGCGGCGCATCGTTGTCGTTCCCGAGGATGCGAGCGAGGAACCGCGCGAGTATCTGATCCCCAAGGGCAAGCATATCTCCGTGCAGGAAGGCGATATCGTCCAGAAGGGCGACTTGCTGATGGACGGCAATCCCGTCCCGCACGACATCCTGACGGTCTTGGGGGTCGAGGCGCTCGCCTTCTACCTGATCAACGAGATCCAGGAAGTGTATCGTTTGCAAGGCGTCAAGATCAACGACAAGCATATTGAAGTGATCGTGCGTCAGATGCTGCAGAAGATCGAAATCAGCGATCCGGGCGACACTACCTTCCTCGCCGGCGAGCAAGTCGACCGTGCCGAGTTCGAGATCGAGAACGAACGCGCGCTCAAGGACGGCGGACGGCTTGCCAAGGGCCAGCCGGTTCTGCTCGGCATCACCAAGGCGAGCCTGCAAACGCGGTCCTTCATCTCGGCCGCGTCCTTCCAGGAAACAACCCGCGTGCTCACCGAAGCGGCGGTTTCCGGGCGGGTCGATCAATTGTTCGGCCTCAAGGAAAACGTGATCGTCGGCCGCTTAATCCCGGCCGGCACGGGCTCGGTGATGAACCGTCTTAAAATCATGGCGGCAGAACGCGATCGCGTGCTCGACGAAAATAAAGCTGCCAAGCAAATCGGCCAGCATAAGGCCGAGGTGGCATAGTGAACGCGGCCCCGTCCCTCGTGGACGGGGCCGCTTGCGGCGCCACGCCGCTATTCGGGGGAAGAACGGTGCAGGCAGACAGGCAGGGCCGGGCCGATATCGCCACGCCATCGGGCAAGAACCGCCATACGGAGAATTTTCCGGTCGGGTCCTGGCTCGTCAGGCGCGAGCTGCGCCGTCACGTGCACGCCTTCTATCGCTATGCCCGCATGGGCGACGACATCGCCGACAACCCGGCGCTCGAGCCACAGGAGAAAATCCGCCGCCTCGACCGCATGGAAGAGGTTCTTCGTGATGATGCCCGTGACGACGTCCCCGTGGCGGCGGCGATGCGCACTTCGCTGATCGAGACGGGGGTCACGCCCCAGCATTGCTGTGAACTCCTGGTGGCTTTTCGCCGCGACGCCACCAAGAAGCGGTATGCCGATTGGGGAGAGCTGCTCGATTATTGCCGTTACTCTGCCGCGCCCGTGGGCCGATATCTCCTCGATCTCCACGGCGAGGCCAGGGAAAGCTGGCCGGCTTCGGATGCGCTGTGCGCGGCGCTACAAATCATCAATCATCTCCAGGATTGCCGCGAGGATGCGCAGGTAATGGACCGCATCTATATCCCCATGCTGGACTTTTCCCGCCACGGGCTTTCCCCGGCGGTGCTCGCGGAAAGAAGCGCCTCGCCCGCGCTGCGCACTTTATTGGACGAGCTTCTTGACCGCACCGACCAACTCATGGCGGAGGCCGACCACTTGCCCGGCCTGATTAGCGATTGGCGCATGCGTGCCGAAGCCGCGGTGATCGTCGCCCTCGCGCACGCGTTGATCCGTGCTCTACGAACACGCGACCCGCTCGCGGAAAAAGTGAAGCTCGAGCGTGGACGGATCGCGGTCGTGGCCCTGCGCGGCCTGCTGGCCAGCATGAGGCGGCGATGACGGGGGCGGTAGATCCGTCCAACGAGAGCGAATCCCTCGGCCGCCAGGTGCGTAAATCGGGTTCGTCCTTCTATGCCGCCATGTATCTGCTCGGTCCTGCCCGACGGCAGGCGATGTATGCGATCTATGCCTTTTGCCGCACCGTTGACGACATTGCCGATTCCGACGAGCCGGCCGAGAAAAAACGTGCCCAGCTACGATATTGGCGCGCCGAGATTGCGCGCCTCTTTCGGGGCGTGCCGGAAACGGCCATCGGCCGTGCTCTCCTGGTGCCAGTCCAATCCTATGCGTTGCGCGAGCAGGATTTCCTGGCAATCATCGACGGCATGGACATGGATGCGGCGCGGGACATTTGGGCACCGTCATCGGCCGAGCTCGACCTCTATTGCGACCGCGTGGCGAGCGCGGTAGGACGGCTGGCCGTGCGAGTCTTCGGCGAATCAGGCCCAGCCGCCGACGAGGTCGCGCATCATCTCGGCCGCGCGCTCCAGCTCACCAATATCCTGCGCGATCTTGCCGAGGATTACACCCGCCACAGGCTTTATCTCCCCCATGATCTGCTACAAGCCCACGGAATCGACCCCGACAGCGCGGTCCTGTCCCATCCATCCCTGCCCCAGGTTTGCATGGCGCTAGCCCTGCGCGCCGAGGAGCATTATCGCGCCGCCCATGCCGCCATAAAACGATGCGGACGTGCGCCTATGCGGCCGGCGCGGATGATGGGCGCGGTCTATTACGCCTATCTGCGCAAATTGCGGCAGGGCGGCTGGCGCAACCTCGCGATCCGGGTGCGGCTTTCGCTTGCCCACAAATTATGGATTATCCTGCGCTACGGAATCCTGTGAACTCCGTCGTTCATGTCGTTGGGGCGGGCCTGGCGGGCCTGTCCGCCGCCGTCGCGCTTGCTCAGGCCGGCCGACGAGTCCGTCTCTACGAGGCCGCCAAGCAGGCGGGCGGGCGCTGCCGCTCCTATCTCGACAGCACGATCGGCTGTCCGGTGGATAATGGCAACCACCTGCTGGTTTCCGGCAATCCAGCGCTCCTGCGCTATATCGGTGTGATCGGCGCCACCGCGACGCTGGAAGCAGGCAGGGTGCGCTACCCCTTTATCGATCTGCGCGATGGCAAGAGCTGGCAGGTGACGCGCAACCCGCTCTCCATTCCCGGTCTGACCATCCGACACCTCTATGACCTGCTGTTCGGGCTGAAGCATCGGGAAGTGGTGGGCATGAAAGACGACGATTTTCACCGGCGCTTCCTCGCGCCCTTGATCATTGCCGCCTTGAATACCGAGCCGGAACAGGCTTCGGCGCCGCTTGCCGCGCAGATTCTCAGGGACACGTTCGCGCGTGGCGCGGTGCGACCCTACCTTCCCCGCAACGGGCTGAGCGCGAGCCTGATCGATCCCGCGCTCGTCTATCTCGAGGCCAGGGGCGGCGAGATCGCCTACGGTCTGCGCCTCCGCAGGCTCGAGCGCCGGAACGACCAGGTCACAGGCCTGCACTTTGCCGAGACGGTCGTGCCGCTTCGGGCCGGCGACCGGGTCATCCTGGCCACGCCCGCGACGGTCGCGGGCGAGCTGGTCGAGGGCCTGACCGTTCCCGACGATTTCCGTCCGATCGTCAACGTTCATTTCGCGGGCGAGGTCGCCTCGCCTGACCCGTTCATCGGCCTGGTCGGCGGGTTGGCGGAATGGGTGTTCTTCAAGCCAGGCCACGTCTCAATCACCGTCTCGGCCGCCACCCGTGCCGTCGAGGAAACGCCCGAGCGCATTGCCGCGCGCTGTTGGGACGACCTTCTGAAAGGTGGATTGGTCCGGGGAGCACTCCCGCTCTACCGCGTGGTCAAGGAAAAGCGCGCGACCTTTGCGGCGACCCCGGTCCAGCTCGCGCGCCGTCCTGCCGCCGCGACGCCGCTCGCCAATCTTTTCCTGGCGGGCGATTACACCGCGACCGGGTGGCCCGCCACCATGGAAAGTGCGGTCCGCTCCGGGCAGGAAGCAGCGCGCCGCGCTTTGCAAAATTAAGCCCGGACCGGTATGATGGGCACGGAGAAAATCATGCCCGATACCGCAACCCTCAAATCCGCGCCGCTTTCCCTCAAGGACAAGAATCTGCTGCGCCAGCAATGCTATGTAAACGGCCGCTGGGTCGATGCGGATTCAGGCAAGACCATCGAAGTCATCAATCCGGCCAACGGTCAGGTTCTCGGTACCATCCCTAACGCGGGCGCGGCGGAAACGCGCCGCGCGATCGAGGCCGCTTCTGCGGCCTGGGGCGAGTGGCGCGGCCGCACCGCCAAGGAGCGCGCGACGATCCTGCGCGCATGGTTCACGCTCATCATGGAGAATCAGGAGGATCTGGCGGTCATCATGACCGCCGAGCAGGGCAAGCCGCTGGCTGAGGCGCGCGGCGAAGTCGCCTACGGCGCCTCCTTCATCGAATGGTTTGCCGAAGAAGGCAAGCGTACCTATGGCGATGTCATCCCAACCTATGCCCGTGACAAGCGGGTGATCGTCACTAAGGAGCCGATAGGCGTCGTGGCCGCGATCACGCCCTGGAATTTTCCGATCGCCATGATTACCCGCAAAGCGGGGCCAGCCCTTGCCGCTGGCTGCCCCATCGTGCTCAAGCCCGCGACGCAGACGCCTTTTTCAGCGCTGGCCCTCGCGGAACTGGCGCAGCGCGCCGGAATTCCTGCAGGAATCTTCAGCGTGGTGACGGGATCGGCGAGCGCCATCGGCGGGGAAATGACCTCCAATCCCCTGGTGCGCAAGCTGACCTTTACCGGCTCGACGGAAATCGGGAAGCTCTTGCTCAAGCAATGCGCCGATACGGTGAAAAAGACATCGATGGAATTGGGCGGGAACGCCCCCTTCATCGTCTTCGAGGATGCGGATCTCGATGCGGCGGTCGATGGCGCCATAGCCTCGAAATTCCGCAACACGGGACAGACCTGCGTCTGCGCCAACCGGCTGCTGGTCCAAGACAAGGTCTATGACGCGTTCGCCGGCAAGCTCGCGGCCGCCATCGCCAAACTCAAGGTCGGCGACGGGCTGAAAGGGGAAACCCAGCAGGGACCGCTCATTGACATGAAGGCGGTGGCTAAGGTCGAAGAGCATATCGCCGACGCCCTCTCCAAGGGCGCCAAGGTCGCGGCGGGCGGTAAGCGCCATGCACTAGGCGGACAGTTCTTCGAGCCGACCATCCTGACCGGGGTCACGCCGGAGATGCTGATCGCGCGCGAGGAAACCTTCGGCCCCGTCGCACCCTTGTTTCGCTTCACGACGGACGACGAGGCGATCCGCATGGCCAACGATACCGAATTCGGCCTCGCCGCCTATTTCTACAGCCGCGATGTCGGGCGCATCTTCCGCGTGGCCGAACAGGTCGAATATGGCATTGTCGGCATCAATACCGGCATCATATCGACCGAAATCGCGCCCTTCGGCGGTGTGAAGGAATCGGGGACCGGCCGAGAGGGCTCCAAATACGGCATCGAAGATTATCTGGAAATTAAATATATGTGCCTAGGAGGAATCGGCTGACCTAGGCGGGGAAGAAGGATAGCGGACGGGGGAATATGACGCGGCAGAAGATCCAGAGCAGCGGAAGTCTAGGGCTTTCCCCTCTCCCGCCTTCCGCGAGGGAGTAGGGCCGTGGAGGGCGAACGCCGCGCGGCCTGGCGGCGCGCCTATGAAGCCGAGGCCGGCGCCACGTCGGTCATCACGGCCGAGGGTATCTCTATCGCTCCGCTCTATACTCCGGCAGATCTTGAGGATATTCCCCATCTCGATTCCTATCCTGGTTTCCCGCCCTTCGCTCGGGGAGTGCGCGCCAGCGCCTACCGCGGCCGGCCCTGGACGGTACGGCAATATGCGGGTTTTTCGACCGCCGAGGAATCGAACCGCTTCTACCGCGACAATCTCGCCCGTGGCCAAAAGGGCCTGTCGATAGCCTTCGATCTGCCCACCCACCGGGGCTATGATTCCGACCACCCGCACGCCATCGGTGATGTCGGCAAGGCCGGCGTGGCGGTCGATTCGGTCGAAGACATGAAGATCCTCTTCTCAGGTATCCCGCTCGACCGGATGAGCGTGTCCATGACCATGAATGGCGCGGTGCTTCCGGTGCTTGCCGCCTTTATCGCCGCCGCCGAGGAACAGGGCGTTTCCCCGGAAAAGCTCAGTGGCACCATCCAGAATGACATTCTCAAGGAATTCATGGTGCGCAACACTTATATTTATCCGCCCGGTCCCTCGATGCGGATCGTGGCCGACATCATCGCTTATACTTCGAAATCCATGCCCAAGTTCAACTCGATATCCGTTTCGGGCTATCATATGCACGAGGCGGGCGCCAACGCCGTGCAGGAACTCGCCTTCACGCTGGCCGATGGGCTTGCTTATGTCCGCGCCGCGCTGGACCGTGGCCTGGCGATCGACGAATTTGCCCCCCGGCTGTCGTTCTTCTTCGGCATCGGCATGAACTTCTTCATGGAAATTGCCAAGCTCCGCGCCGCGCGCATTGTCTGGTCGCAGCTCGTCGCGGAATTCGCGCCGCGAAATCCGCACAGCAGTATGCTGCGAACGCATTGCCAGACCTCGGGCGTCTCGCTGACCGCGCAAGGCCCGCACAACAATATCGTGCGTACGACGATCGAGGCCCTGGCCGCGATTCTCGGCGGAACCCAGAGCCTGCATACCAACGCCTTCGATGAGGCGCTCGGGCTGCCCACCCCGTTCTCAGCCGCGCTCGCGCGCAATACCCAATTGATCCTGCAGGAGGAAGCCGGTCTCACCGCGACGATCGATCCTTTGGGGGGATCTTATTATCTGGAGAATCTCACCCAGGTTCTGGTGAAGGAGACGCGCGCCCTTCTCGACGACATCGAAAAGATGGGCGGGATGGTGCGCGCGATCGAGACCGGTTTTGCCAAGGCGCGGATCGAGGAGGCAGCCGCGCGCCGCCAGGCCCGTATCGAAAAAGGCGAAGACGTGGTGGTGGGGGTAAACAAATATCGCAGCGAGGCGGAGGACGAGGTCGAGATTCTCGCCATCGACAATCACGCCGTGCTCGCCCGGCAGAAGGAGCGGCTTGCCGCATTGCGTGCCGCGCGCGATGCCGAGAAGGTACAGCAGGCATTGAATGCTCTCACGGAGGGAGCCAGGAATGAAAAAACCAATCTTTTGTCGCTCGCTATCGAGGCGATGCGCGCACGCGCCACGGTGGGTGAAGTCAGCGCGGCCCTCGAGCACGTCTTTGGCAGGTATCGTGGCATGAGCCGGCTCGTCTCGGGCATCTATGCCGATGCCTACGGCGACGACGAGGGCCTCGCCGCCCTCCGTCGACGCACCGACGCCTTCGCGGAGCGCACTGGCCGGCGCCCGCGAATCCTGATCGCCAAGCTCGGCCAGGACGGTCACGACCGCGGTGCAAAGATCGTGGCGGCGGCACTCGCCGACATGGGTTTCGTCGTCGATATCGGGCCATTGTTCCAAATGCCCGAGGAGGTGGCGCGCCAGGCGGTCGACAATGATGTCCACGCGATCGGTATCTCTTCGCTCGCGGCGGGTCACGATGTCCTCGTCCCTGCGCTCCTCAAGGAGCTCGGCGCGCTTGAGGCAAGCGACATCGCGGTGCTACTGGGCGGGATCATCCCGAAGGCGGATGGTGAGCGCCTGCGGGAGATGGGTGTCGATGCAATCTTCGGGCCAGGAACACCGGCGCCGCTCATGGCGGGTCGGATTCTCGACATCATCGAGCGGCGCAGTTGAACGTGCCGAGAGGTATCCTGGTACGCAGCCTGCTCGGGGCTGGCTTGACGATATTATGGCTCGCACTCGCAGGTTTTTATGTCGATCGGCAGGTAGGGCTGGTTAATCTTCTCTCGCTCCTTCCTCATGAGATCGCGCTGGTCGTCCTAGGCGTCGTCGCACCGATCCTTCTGATCTGGTTTTTTTTGGGGCCGCGCCGCTTGGCATCGCCTGCCCCGTTCATAGATAGCGAATTCTCCGATCTCTTCGAGCGACAGCATCGCAGGCTCGAAGAAATGGTGGCACGCAGCGAACGCGTCTGGCAACAGGTGTCCGAGCGCGCAGAAGAAGAACAGGTAAGGCTTGCCGAGATCACGCGCACGCAGGTGGGAATCCTCGCGGAATGGCGGCAGGAGGCCGAGCAGGCACGGCAAGCCAGCCTCGCGCAGCGCGCCGAGATCGCGGAAGAGAATCGCCGCATCCTGCACAGCCTCGGCGAGAGCGAAGCCGCGGCGATCAAGATACAACATGAGATCCGGGCCGGGGGCACGGCGGTCTTCACCGCTTGGGAGGAACAGCGGTGCCAGTTTCGCGAGCTGTTCCAGGCCGAAACCGAGGAGGTCCGCGCCCAGTTCGCGCAGGCGTGCCTGGAAACGAGCGAACAACTCGATCGCCTCGGCGCCATCCAAGCCGAATGGCGCGATACGGTGGCGCGCGAGAGTCTCTTGCATAAGGCGCAAGTCGAAGATGAGCAGGCGATGCTGTCGCGGGCCACGCTCGATCGGCAAGGCGTGGCAGAAGCTGCTCAGGCGATTCAGTCGCTGCGCCAGCAGGTCGGCGCCACCGATCGGGAATTATCCGAAATGGCGCTGCGTGCCGGAGGCGTGGCGAACGCGATCCAGACAGCAATTCAGGATGGAACGTCGCGCTATGCGGAATTGCTCGCCCATATGCGTCAGGACGGCGACCAAGCATCGTACGCGCTGGCTACGGATACCGATCGGTCGCTGGGGACTGTTCAAGCGCTGCGGTCCGAAATTTCCCAGGCCGCGCAGGACTTCCATGCGTTCAAGACCGAAGCCGAGCTTCATGTCGATCGCTGGCGCGCGACAAGTGAGGCCATGCGCGCCGATATCGCTCTGTTGGAAAATGCCGGAGAGGCGCATCTCCAGCGATCCCGCGCCGCGGGCAACGAAATTGCGGCTGCGGTGGCCGGCCTTGAGGCGAGTGGCGAGCGGGCCGAGATGGGCCTCGCCCGCGGCCGCGCCGCTCTTGAAGAAGCAACCGCCAGCCTCGAAGAGGCAAGTGCGCGGGCCACTGCGAAACAGGAGAAGCTGCGCGCCAGCTATCGCGACGGCATCGCGGACATGGCCACGTTCTCGGCCGCGGCCGAGACACAGTTCAGCGGTTTTGCGCGCCAGCTCGGCGACGCATCCCGGCAGCTGCGCGACGCCCTCACTGCCAATACCGCTCAGACCGAAGGGGTGATGAATCTTTTTTCTCAGGCGGCGGAGCTCCTTACTCAGCTCGTGCGCAAGACCACGATGCAAATCGATTCCCTAAAACTCGGGGTCGAAGAGCAGGTTGAAGAGATGCGGCGAGGCGCCACCGGCTTCGCCGATATGTCGCAGCGTTTGCGCGAGGAGCTGCACGATCAGACCAATCGATTTACCGAGGCCGCGCGGCAATTTTCGCGTCTGGCGAGGGCCGAATCGGAGGAGACCGCGCAATTTCTAACCGCGCGGGCCGAGACAATGGCGGAGGCGATCGAGCATGTTGGCAAGCGCGGAGGCGAGATTAATGCACGGCTCGCACAGCAGGTCGAGGCGCTGGTACGTGCGGCCGACCTTATCCTTGCGCGCGCCGGCCAAAGCGGCGTGGATTTGGAAAGCCAGACGCAGCAGCTCGCCCGATCGATTGAAAAAGCCGCGCAGCAGGCCGAGGGGTGGATAGACGGCTTCACTACCCGGGCCGCGAGCCTTGCCGAACTCGCCCAGGCCACGCAGCAACGGCTGGCGCAGGTAATCGAGGAGCAGCAGCAGCGCGGCGCGGAAGCTTTTCTCGGGACAATGGACCAGATAGTGGAGGAGCTCTCCACCCTGGGGGTGGACATCCATGGCTTGCTCGAGGATGAGGCGCCTCCGGAGATATGGCATAAATACCGTCAAGGAGACCGGGGCATTTTTGCCCGCCTGCTGATCGCCAAGAAAGACCCACCCCTGCTTTCCATCCTCGCGGAGCGCTATGACCGGGACGAAGCGCTGCGCGCCCGCATCGACCGGTACATCGATAAATTCGAGAGCCTGCTCGGCAAGGCCGCGACGCTCGATCCTCTCGCGGTTCTTCCCGCGGTCATCAGGACATCCGATGTCGGCAAGCTCTACGCCTTTCTCGTCCGGTCATCGGGCCGCCGGCCGGCTTCTTCCAAGGTGCGTTCCCCCGCCTAGACGATTGCCTGGCGCCATATGCTTTCCGTAGGCATTCTTTATCATCGCCGGCAACGCTCCTCTTTCGCCATCACCGCTTGACCGTGATCTTTATCTCTCCGTGAGAGATGCCCGGCTCAAGTCCGGGCATGATGTACAATTGTACAATTAACGATGGCTTCCTTTGAGAGAGGAGGTTCAAAACACGCGATGACGCGCTCGTCAGAGACCGGGAATTTCGGTCTCGGCCTGGCTGCGACCGAAGCTGCTGACGAGCCGGTCGGTCATGGGCTCAGCTACCTTGTCTGCCGGGACATTATAATCGGTGCGGGTCGCGATACCGCGCCACACATAAAGGCCGGTCTTGCGGTCATAAAGGGAGAAGCCGATGTTGAATTCCGTATCGATCGGATAGGCCGGCGCGAAAAGCGTCTGACGCGCGGCCGAGAAGACCGTGTTGGGCGCCTCGGGCAGGCTCGGCCGGATCAAGCGCACGTCGACCACCAGGCGGTATGGCCCGCCAGCATCGATATTATACCCCTTTGCCACCAGCTGCGCGGCAAGACGGCTCATGACCTGGTCGGTCAAGGCGGAGGATTGCTGGGGTTCGAGCGCGATCGTCGCGTGCGGGGGCAGGGGCGCGTAGACGACGGCGCTATAGAGACCCAGCGGATCGGCGAGAGCCGCGCCGCGCGCCGCCACAACGAGCAGGGCGGCCAACCAGAGTTTTTTATGCGTAGCGACCATAAGTCAGACCTTCCGTTTCTATGGCCGGTTTTCGACCGGCCAACATATCCGCCAGCAAGTGGGCGGAACCGCAAGCCATGGTCCAGCCTAGATGCCCGTGTCCGGTATTGAGCCATAGGTTATCATAAGGCGAGGGACCGATCACGGGCGGACCGTCGGCTGTGGTCGGGCGCAGGCAAGCCCAGTAGTCCGGCTTGGTGTAATCCGCTGCTTCAGGGAAAAGTTCCTTGGCAACCCGGATCAGATGGGTGAATTGACGCGGCGTATGGGTCGTATCGTAGCCGGTGAATTCGGCGGTCCCGGTCATTCGCAGTCGTTCGCCCAGGCGAGAGAAGGCGATCAGATAAGATTCATCGACGCCGCCCACGCTGGGCGCTCGCTCGGGCGCTATGATGGGGAACGTCGCCGAGTATCCCTTGATGGGATAAAGAGGCAGATTGAGCCGCAGCGGCGCGAGCAGCTGGGCCGAGTAGGAGCCGAAGGCCAGGACATAGCGATCCGCCTGAAGGGACCCCGCATCGGTTTCGACGGCCTCGATACGCATAGAGCGGGTGCGCAGATGCGTGACGGTTCTCCCGAACAGGAACTGCACGCCCATTTCCCGGCAGCGCTCGGCCAGCGCGAGGGTGAAGCGCCGGGCATCGCCACTCTCATCGCCCGGTGCGTAGAGTGCCCCGACCAGGCGTGCCCCAATGGGCTGCAGCGCCGGTTCGCGCGCCACGACCTCATCGCGCGTCAGGGCCCGTACCTCTATTCCGTGGGCCCGCAACAGCGCGGCGCTTTTCTCCGCAGCGGCCAAGTGGTTGGCATCTCTAAACAGATAGAGCAAACCGCGCTGGATGTTGTCCCAGGATAGATTCTCCCTCAGGCTGACCTCGCGCGTCTGCTCCTGGCTATAGACGCACAGGCGCAGCTTGATCGCCGTATGGCGCCGGTATTTCGCGCGCGTGCAGTTCTTCAGGAAGGCCAGGCTCCAGCGCCATTGCGCAGGATCCAGCCGCAGGCGGTAGCGTAAAGCGGTCTCGCTGCTGACCAGAGATTTGATCAATTCCCACGGCGCGCTCGGCCGCGCCCAGGCATAGGCATGGCCCGGCGAAATCAGGCTGGCATTGGCATAGCTGGTCTCGCGCGCGGGCTCCGCCTGCCGGTCGATGACGGTCACCTCATGTCCGTCACGTGCGAGATAATAGGCGCTGGTGACGCCGAGAAGGCCGCCGCCCAAGACCAGAATTTTCATGGGGCCCTATACCACATGGCGTTCGGCGAGCGGAACCTTTTTGAGGTAACGTTCATAGCCGAGACGCCGGAGGTCGAGCGTCCGATATGCGCCATAGACGATGAGTTCGGCAACCGCCCGGCCGATCGCGGGCGCCTGCTGGAAACCATGCCCGGAAAAACCGTTGGCGAAGTAGAGGTTCGCGCAGTTCGGTGCCGGCCCGATCAGCACATTGCAATCGAAGGTGTTGTAATCGTAATGGCCTGCCCAGGCCGCTCCCGGCTTGATCGTGGCGAAGGCCGGCACATAACGGGCCAGCGTAGGCCACAGACGCTCCTCAAACAGCGCATGGTCGACCTCATCGCTTTCGTCCTCCTCGTCGAGAGGAGGCGTGCCGCCGCACAGATAGCTCGCCCCTTCCGGCCGCCACCACGTGCCGTCGGGCGCGACGCAGAGCGGCATCGCGGGGAGAGCGGTGGCGCAGGCGAAGGTGAAGACGCAGCGCTTGCGGGCGCGCACCGGCAGGTCCACGCCAGCAAGCTCGGCAATTCGCCACGCCGCAATCCCGCTCTGATTGACGAGCGCGCCTGTCGCCAGACGCGCGCCCGATTCCAGGGAGACATGTTCGATGCGCTGGCCGCTGATCTCGAGAGTGGCGACGCGGTCGGTCAGGAAGTGCGCGCCCAGGGCGCGAACCTTTGCGCGGAAGGCCATCAGGAGCGCATGCGGATCCAGCCATCCTTCGCCGTTCGGCCCGAAATTGGCTCCGGCGATTTCCTGGACGGCGAGCCAGGGAAAGCTGGCGGCCACCACCGCGGGTGAGAGAAATTCAGTACGTGCGCCGTGCTGGTTCTGCAGCAAGGCCAGCTCGCGGAGTCGATCCGCGTCGGTTCCCAGGAACAGATAGCCCCGCTCGTGGAAAGCGATATGCGGGATGTCATCGGCGACGCGCAAATGCCGGTGCGCTTCCCGCATGAATTGCAGGCTCGCCTGAGAAATGCGGATGTTCTCGGGCGTGGAAAATTGCTGCCGGATGCCGCCGGCCGAGCGCGGTGTGGCCGCCTGGCGATAGCTCGGGTCGGGTTCGACCACCGCCAGGGTCCCGGAAAAATCCGAATTGCTCAATAGGAAATAGGCCGTGGCAAGTCCGGTCAGGCCGCCGCCCGCGATCACCACGTCGTAGCTGGTCATCCCAGCCGGACCTTGATTTCGTTATAGGCGCCCCGGAAAAAGATCAGCGGATCCAAGTCGGGATCGGTATCAAACCTGAGGACGCGCCCGACGATGATCCGATGGTCGCCGCCCTCGTGAATCGCGTGGGTCAGACAATCAAAGCGGGCCAAGGAACCGGGCAGAAGTGGCGCGCCGGTCTCGCCGGCCTCGGGCGCCAGGCCTCTCCAGCGCTCGCCGATCTGGCCGCTGGCGAAGCTCGCGGACAAGGATTGCTGGTGCGCATGCAGGACGTTGATGGCAAAACACCCGCTGCGCTCGAAAAAGCGCAGGGCGCTACCCTCTCGGCTAATAGTGAAAAGCACGAGAGGGGGATCGAGAGACACCGAGGTGAAGGAATTCGCCGTGAAGCCCAGCAGCGCCCCATCCTCGGTGCGGGTGGTCACGATCGTGACGCCCGTTGCAAAATACCCAAGTGCCCGGCGCAGCTGCTGGCTGTCGAATTCCATACCGCCGAGGCGAGAGACCTATTCGTCTTGGAAGCGAGGACCGCCGCGACCACGTGGCGGACGGCTGTTGTTGCGCCGGGGACCACCCGCGCCACCGCCACCACCGCCACCGCTCTTGCCGGGCATTGCCGTACTGGTGTCGAGCGCGATGACGCGCAGGACCTGAATGCCACGCCGTCCCTGGCCGACCTCGCAATGGATCGTCGAACCTTCGGGTGCGTCTTGCAAACCAGCATCTTTGAGAGCAGAAACGTGCAGGAACACGTCCTGCCCACCGCTGTCGGGCGTGACGAAGCCAAAGCCCTTCATCGGGTTAAACCATTTTACCTTGCCCTTAATTTCCGCGGCGGATGCTAAATCATTCATGTGTCGTTACTCTTGATAATGTTAAATCGTCGAGCACCATGCCCAACCGGGCTAGCATGAGCGTCTCGGGGGGGAAAAGCAAGCGGCTTCATTACCCGGGGTTGCGGGTTAAGCGCCGCATTGGGGAGGTTAACGCATGAAAACGTACTTTGAGATATTCGCCGCGTATAATCGCTGGGCCAATCGCCAGCTCTATGAGGCGGTAGCCAGGCTGGACGAAGCGGATTTCGCTGCCCAGCGCGCGGGATTCTTTCCCTCGATCGCGCGTACGCTCAACCATCTGCTGGTTGCAGACCGGATCTGGCTTTCGCGCTTTCTCAAGGAGCCGTTGCCGCACCGCGCGCTCGATGAGGTGCCTTATCCCGGCTACGATGCGCTCCGCGCCGCCCGTGACCATGAGGATGGGCGCATCATCGCCTATATCGAGGCCCTCGAAGAGCACGATCTCGCCGCCGATCTGGTCTATTCAACCATGAACGGCGATCTCAGGCGGACCAGGCTGTCGCTCTGTCTCGGTCACTTTTTCAACCATCAGACGCACCATCGCGGCCAGGCTCATGCGATGCTGAGCGGGACGCACAGCGCGCCGCCGCCGCTCGATCTTCTCTATTTTGTTCCATGATCGCGGCGAGACCCTCGCGATAGCTGGGGTAGCGAAAGACATAGCCCAGCTCCGCCTTGACCTTGCGATTGCTGACGGTCTTGTGGTCGCGCCAGAAGCTCAGCGCCATGGGAGACAGAACGGCGTCTTCCGGCGCGGTGGCGGGCGGCAGCGGGACATTCAAGAGGGCGCAGCCATAAGCGAGGATTGCCGCCGGCTCGGCAGGAAGATCGTCGGCGAGATTATAGATGGAGCCCGGCTGGGGCACCGACATCGAGGCGCGCAGGATCCCGACGATATCCTCGACGTGAATGCGGCCGAAACGGTGGCCGGGCCTCAAGATATGCCGCGCCGTGCCCGCGCGGATCTGATCGAGCACAGAGCGTCCCGGACCATAGATGCCCGCCAGGCGAAAGACGTGCGCGCCTAGTTTTTGCCATTCCTGCTCAGCGGCCAGACGCGCGCGCTGCCGTGCCCCGCTTGGCCGACAGGGGGACGCCTCCGTTACCTCCCGTCCCTCATGATCACCGTAGACGCCGGTGGTCGAAAGATAGCCGATCCAGCGAAATGAACCGGCGGCGATGGCGGCGCCATACTGACGGAGCACCGGGTCTCCTGCCGCGCCGGGCGGCACCGAACTCAGCAGATATTCCGAGGAGAGGAACATATCCGCGGGCGGTGGCGGGCAATCGTCGGCAAAGCGATACAGATCCGGACCGGCCTGCGGGCCGCGATGGGTGCCGCCTACGCTCCAGCCTTGGGCGCGCAAGGCGCAGGCGAGCGCACCGGCGCTATAGCCGAGACCGAAGCAAAAAAGACGAGGCATGAACGCACCTTAGAGCGGTTCGCGGGCAAAGGGAACCGCTCTAGGCGTGTCCAAGGCTATTTGCTATCCTCTTGCGATGATCCCTTTCAACGCGGCGGTATCGCGCTTGCGCCATTTTCTCCGGGCGGCGACTCTGGGTGGCTGCTTCTGTTTAATTCTTTCCGCCGCGTATGGGCAGGAGGAGGAACAGGCCCAGTATCAATCCTGCCTGCTGCAGGTGCGGAGCGCACCGGATCAAGCGGTCAAGCAGGCCCAGGCCTGGATCAAGAAAAAGGGCGGCGTACCCGCGCAGCATTGCCTGGCATTGGCCCAGATCCGGCTCGGCAAATACGTCGAAGCCGCGCGCCTTCTCGAGATGCTTGCGGCCAAGCAGGCGCAAACCGAGGCCGCCACGGCCGCCGAGCTCTATGCCCAGGCCGCCCAGGCGCAGGTGCGCGCCGGTCAGACCGAGAAGGCGATTGCCGACCAGGGGAAGGGGGTAAAGCTCAACCCTCACGATATCGAGCTGCGCATTGACCGGGCGACCTTGCTGGGTTCGCTGGGCCGGTATTTCGATGCTCTCGACGACCTGAATGAGGCGCGCGACATCGATTCGAAACGCCCCGAAATTTATGTTTTGACGGCGAGCGCGTACCGCTCGCTCGAACAGTACGATCTGGCCGAGGAAGCCCTGGGCCAGGCACTCAACCTCGCGCCGGACGATCCGGTGGCATGGCTGGAACGCGGCCTGCTGCATGCCGCCAAGGGGAACCGCCAGGATGCGGTGACCGATTGGCAGAAGGTGCTGCGCCTCGCTCCGGGCAGTTCCGCGGCGGAGGCTGCCCAGCGCCATCTGAACGAAACGAAATAACGAATCAGATTACGTGGTCGGGGGCCAGGCGGCAATCCTCGGCACGGTTTTCGACCTGCAGGGTGACATGACCGATATGGAAACGCGCCTGCAATTCCTGGGCGGCGCGGCGTAGAAAGGCATCGCCCGGATGCCCGCCGGGCAGGACGAGGTGCGCCGTCAGGGCCACGTCCTTTGTCGAAATCGACCAGATGTGAAGATCGTGGACGGCACTCACCCCCTCCATGCCGCGCAGATGTTCGGCGACCCGGGCGGGGTCGATGCCCGCCGGCACGCCGGCCAGCATCAGGCGCAACGTATCGCGCACGATGTCCCAAGTAGCGACAACGATAATCGCGACGACGGCCAGGGATACCGCTGCATCCAGCCAATAGAAATGCGTCAAGGCCACGAGGAGGCCGGTCACCGCGACACCGGCCGAGACGGCCGCATCCGTCATCATGTGCCAGTAGGCGCTGCGCAGGTTCAGATCGTGGCCGTGATGCGGACGCAGCGCCCAGGCCGTGGCGCCATTGACGAGAATTCCGAGGAGGGCCACCACGGCAACCGCCGGGCCGGAGACGGGAGGGGCGGAGGCCAGCAGGCGCTGGCAGGCGGTGACCGCGATGGCGCCGCAGGCGAGAAGTATGAGCAGCACGTTGAAGAGGGCGGCATAGATCGTGCCGCTTCCCCACCCATAGGTGAAGGCGCGGCTAGGGGCACGCTGGGCGAGCCGCAGGGCGAGGAAGGACACGCCGAGCCCTAGCACATCGCCGAGATTATGCCCGGCATCGGCGAGGAGCGCTACCGAATCACCCCAGAAGCCAACGCATGCTTCTCCGAGTACGAAGCAGAGGTTGAACCCGATGCTCCATTGCAGGACGCGGGACGTGCCGTCCGCTGGCTGGGCATGATGGTGATGGTGATGGTTAAAGCCGGCCATGAACTGTAAGGCCATGGCTTCCTGCCAGATCCTGGATGAATTGCCAGGCGACCCGGCCCGAGCGATTACCGCGCGTTACCGCCCATTCCAGGGCAGCGCGCCGCAATTCACCATGCGAAATGCGCGGAGGAACCAGCAGGCCGGATTTAAAAGCATAGCCTTCCACGATGGCCAGATACGTCTCCTGCGAACAGGGATGGAAGCCGATCCATAGGCCGAACCGGTCGGAGAGCGAGACCTTTTCCTCGACAGCCTCGGAAGGGTTGATCGCGGTCGAAAGCTCGTTCTCGATCATCTCGCGCGGCATCATGTGGCGGCGGTTGGAGGTCGCGTAGAACAGGACGTTGGCCGGCCGGCCTTCGATCCCGCCCTCCAGCACCGCCTTGAGGCTCTTATAGCCGCTGTCGCTATGATCGAAGGACAGATCGTCGCAAAAGATCAGGCAGCGCTTCGAAGTCTTCTTCACTTCGCGGAGAAGCCGCGGCAGGCTTGCGATATCCTCGCGGTGGATCTCGATGAGCTTCAAGGGATAGTTGGGACAGAGATGGCGGTGCACGGCCTTGATCAGCGAACTCTTGCCCATGCCGCGCGCACCCCACAGCAAGGCGTTGTTGGCGGATGCGCCGCTTGCGAACTGCCGCGTGTTGTGGAGCAGGGTCTCCTTGGCCTGGTCGATGCCCAGGAGTAATTCGAGCGCGACGGATTGCGAATCCTCGACCGGCTGGAGGAATGCATTCTCCGCCTGCCAGACGAAGGCATCCGCGGCCGCCCAGTCGGGCGCAGGCGCGGGCGGGGGCGAGAGGCGCTCCAGGGCCTGGGCGATGCGTTCGATGCGTTCGCGCAATTCGAGCAACTCGTCTGTCATGGAAGCAGTGTAGGCGGCGCCCGAGGGAAATCAATCATGCTCGCCCGGGTGCATTCGCCCCGCGCCTGTGCCTTGTCCTGCCGGCACGCCCGATATAGGATGCGGCGACAAGGGGGAAAGATGAGTCTCACGCAGGAAATCGAAAAGTTCAAACAGGAGATGGCGCAGGTCATTCACGCCGACGCCATGGCGATCATCCAAAAGGCGCAGGAAGAATTGGTGGCTGCGGGGACCGGGGCAGGCGCCCTGCGGCAGGGAGACCAGGCGAAGGACGCGGTCCTCTCCGATATCGAGGGGCGGCCGGTGCGGCTCAGCGACCTCTGGAAGAATCAGCCGGTCGTCCTGGTTTTCTACCGGGGCGGCTGGTGCCCCTTTTGCAATCTCGAATTACAGGCCTATCAGCGCGCTGTGCCAGAATTCCAGAAGGCCGGGGTCGCAATTGCGGCCATTTCACCCGAACGGGCCGAGCATGGCAGGGCGACGCGCGACAAGCATACTCTATCTTTTCCCCTCCTGACCGATACGGATAACCAAGCGGCGCGGCTCTATGGGCTGCTGTTCGATGTACCGGCCATGCTCAAGCCGATTTATCAGAAATTCGGGGTCGATCTCATGCTCCACAATACGACCGGCGCTTGGTCGTTGCCGGTTCCGGGCACCTTCGCCATCGCCAAGGGGGGCAAGATCGAGCGCGCCCTGGTGGATGTGAATTACACCAACCGCCTCGAGCCGGGCGAAGCGCTCGCCGCCCTGCTGTAGCATTCGCGGATATGCATGGCCCTTGCCCCGGAAGTGGGGGGGCTATATAGATTTGCCGCTCCGGAGGGGTGCCAGAGTGGCCGATTGGGGCAGTCTCGAAAACTGTTGTACGTTTGCGCGTACCGTGGGTTCGAATCCCACCCCCTCCGCCATGCCTCTTTTCCGAAATAAGCGAGATGTCGCGGGACGATGATCCGGCCTGGCAGGCGGTCAAGCGTACCGCCCGGCCATTGCGCGGCAGATCGATGCGCAAAGCGCCGCGCAAGCCGAGTACTCCGCCTTCTTCCCCTGTGCCGGCCGCGCCGGTAATTGCACCTGCGCCTGTGCCGGCTCCGGTCATGCAGCGGCCGGAAGATCCTGCCGGCGGTCTCACGATCAGGCAGCGCCGCGAGCTGCGGCGCGGCGCGGTAGCGCTTGCCCGCCGCCTCGATCTTCACGGCCTGACACAGAACGAGGCCCATGATGCCCTGAGCAAATTCATCCGAACCGCGCATGCGGAAGGGGCGCGCACGCTCTTGGTCATCACCGGTAAGGGTGCGCGCACCGGTGGAATCCTGCGCAGCCAGGTGCCGCGCTGGCTAAACGAGCCGGCTCTGCGTCCGCTCATTCTAGCCATTCAGGAATCGGCGCCGCGGCATGGCGGGGCCGGTGCTCTCTATATCCTGCTGCGCAAGAAGCGCTAGCTTTTTTCCCGCATGACCGCCGTGATTTCCTGCGCGAGGATCGCAGCGGCGTGCGGGAGAGTATGGAGCGCCAGCGCGCGCGCGCGCGCGGCTTCTCCCATGCGGCGGCGGCGTTTCGGATTGCCAAGCAGCTCCGCGATGGCGGCACGAAAGGCCGTGGCGTCGCCGGGCGGCGTGACCCGGCCCGTGAAGCCATCGGCGACGATAGTCGCGACGCCGCCGAAATCGCCCGCCACCGCGGGTAATCCCATCGCATGGGCCTCGAGCAGCGCCATGCCGAAGGCTTCATTGATGGCGGGCCAGACAAAGAGATCGCAGGCGCCATAGAGGTGGGGCAGGGCATTTTCTTCCATGGCGCCTAGGAAATGCACTCGCTGGCCGGTGAAGGCGGCCTCGATCTGGGCACGCGCCGCGCCGTCGCCGACCAGCAGCATTTCGTGCGGCCGGCCGAGACCCTTCAGGGCTTCGGCGAGCATCATATAGGACGCGCTCTTGTCTCCCGCCCGCATCATGCCCACCGCGAGCAGCCACGGAAGCGTTTCATCTAGCCCGTGATTGCGGGCGAGGCGGTGCCGCCGCGTGCCGCGGTCGATTTCGGATGAGGCATAGCGGCCGAGATCGAGAAAAGGGGGAAGATCGACAAGCTTTTCTTCGGCCCCCGCCGCGGCGAGCTGCGGCTTGTCGCGCGGATTGAAGCAAAAGATCCGCGCGGCACTGCGGATGGCGGTCTCGCTCGCCTGATGATTGAGCGTCCATTCGCCTGTGGCGCGCTTGGGCGCGTGACTGGCTTCGGCCAGCATGTAGGGTATGCCGAGCCGCGCGCTTACGGCCGGGCCAAGCCAGTCGGGCGCCTTATAATAGCTGTGGTAGGTGAACCACAGATCGGGGCGCGGCTGCTCGCCGCGCGCGAAGGAGGCTATCAGCCGATCCGTCTCGGCAAGTGCCGCGTCCCGCAGCGCCTCCTGCTCGGCTGGGCGGGCGCGCAGGCGGAGCGTGCTCGCGAGCCAGACCTCGTGCCCCACATGTGTGAGCGCCGCCATAAGCAGCCGCGCCACGCGCCGGTCGCCCGAGGGCGTCGGGTGATCGGGCGGCTTCAGGGGCGCATAAAAAGCGACCCTCATCCGGCGGGCGCTTTCGTGAACCGCTCGATCAGACGGCCGATCGTGGCGCGAAAGCAAAAATCGCCGCGCACGCGGGCAAACCCTGCTTCTCCGAGTGCCCGCCGCATCTCCCCATCGTTCAGGAGCCGGGCGAGCGCCTGGGCGAGCGCCTGGGGGTCGCCCGGCGGGACCAACAAGCCGGTCCGGCCGGCAATGACCAGCTCGGGAATGCCCCCGACATCGGTGGCGATCACGGGGAGATTTTGGCTTTGCGCTTCCATCAGGACATTCGGCAGGCCGTCGCGGTCGCCGTCCGCCGCGACCTTGCTCGCCAGCACGAAAATATCCGCCGCGCGGTAAGCCGCGAGCACCTGGTCCTGGGGCTGCGCGCCCCGCCATTCGATCTTATCCGCGAGTCCGAGCCGGGTGGCGCGTTCCCGCAGGGCCGGCAGAAGCGGCCCGCCGCCGATATGGACAAGCCGCCAGCGCAGAGTCCGGGGGAGCAGGGCCAGCGCATCCAGCAGATCCGCCAAGCCTTTTTTTTCGACCGCGCGGCCGATGGTCAGGATGACCGGCGACCCCGATGGCACGCGCGGATCTGGTTTGGAAAAGCGTGCGAAATCCAGACCATGATAGAGCAGCGTGATCTTTTCCGGCTCTTCGGTGAGGGTGTGCAGATGAGCGGCCCCGGTCCGCGTGCAGGTGACCAGCCAGTCGAGCGATGCCAGCTTCTCGCGTTTTTCCCAATTGGGAATCGTCCAGATATCCTTGGCGTGGGCGGAACAGCTCCAGGGCAGGCCGGTCAGTAGATGGGTATAGTATGCGACTGAGGCGGGCGTGTGGAGAAAATGAGCATAGAGATGGCTGGTGTCCTTCGGCAATTCGCGCGCGAGGACCAACGCCTGGCCAAAGCGCCGTCCGCGATTGGCGCTAAAATCGCGGCCGAGATCGCCGAGCCAGGCGCGAAGAGCGCGCCGGAAGGCGCGGTGGCGCAGCGCATGGACCAAGCCCTTTAAGACACGCAGGGGCTCGCGATAGAGATATTCCGGCAAGTATGTGACCGGGGCCCGGATCTCGGCGTGGATCGGATGGCGCGCGCGGTCGGTGGGGTGACGCAGCGAAACCAGGGCGAGCGGGAGTCCCGCTTGCTCCAGCGCTCGGATCTCCTGGGCGATGAAGGTCTCGGAGAGGCGCGGATATCCTTTGAGAAGAATGGCGATGGTCATTTGCCGATGCAGAATTCGCGAAACAATATATCCAGCATCTGCTCGACATCATACCGCCCGGTAATTCGGCCCAGGGCGTGCAGGGCACGGCGCAGCTCCTCCGCCTGCAATTCGGGCAGGTGGGCGGTCCGCGCCGCGGCGATGGCCGTACGCGCTGAGGCGAGGATGGTGCGGTGGCGGGCTCGCGTGATGAGGGGCGCTTCTCCTTGCATTGCGGAAGCCGCCTGGCACGCGAGATAGGTGACGAGATCGCTCATGCCCTCGCCCGATTGCGCCGAGAGCGCCAGCACTGTATGGCCGCGCCAGTTTTCCGGCGCGGGACCGGGATGAAGATCTCGCTTGGTGAGCAGGATTGCGCCGGGCCCGGTGGCGAGCGCTGCCAAGAGATCGGTGCTCAGCGCACTCAGGCTTTCGGCGAGGATCAGGCGCAACTCGGCCTCTTGGCCCAGCTTGAGGGCGCGCCTCATGCCTTCTTGTTCGACCGCGCTGTCGCTCGTGCGCAACCCGGCGGTATCAGCGAGGATGACGCGCATCCCGTCGAGATCGAGCACGACTTCGAGAACATCGCGGGTCGTCCCCGGCTCGTGCGAGACGATGGCGACGTCGCGTCGCGCCAGGGCATTGAGAAGCGTGGATTTTCCGGCATTCGGCGCACCCAGCAGGACGATCCGATAGCCATCGCGCACGATTTCTCCGCGCCGCTCGTCCACGAGAACATGGTCAAAGGCCGCGAGCGCGTCATCGAGACGGCGGTCGATCTCGGCCCGCACATCCGATGGCAGATCCTCGTCGGGAAATTCGATCAATGCTTCGCTCAGGGCCTGAACTGCGAGGAGGCGGGCGCCCATCTCATCGGCCCAGCGGCGAAACTTTCCGGACGCCTGATCGAGCGATTGCCGGCGCTGCGCCTCGGTCTCGGCAGCCATCAGATCGGCAAGCCCCTCGATCTCGGAGAGGTCCATTTTGCCATTGGCGAAGGCGCGGCGAGAGAATTCGCCAGGCTCGGCCGGCCGCAGGCCGGGATACTCGCCCAAGGCGCGCAGCAGGGCCGCCTGCACGGCTGGGCCGCCATGAATATGGAGTTCGGCCATGTCTTCGCCGCTATAGGAAGCGGGCCCCGGGAAGAGCAGGACAAGACTGCGATCGAGCACGCCTCCTTGCTGGTCATATAGCGTCCGGAGCGCAGCCTGCCGCGGCGCGGGGAGAGGCTGGTCGCCGATCATCGCGCGGATTGTCGGCGTCGTGGCCGGTCCGGAGAGACGGATGACTGCGATGGCCGCGCGCCCCTGGCCGCTTGCCAATGCATAGATGGTCATGGGGCGAGGACCAGGCAACGGTCGCGGCCGGCGAGATCGCGGCGGCATTCGCGAACGCGCAGGCCGACGCGCTGCGCTAGTGTCTGCACCGTTTCTGCTTGATCGCAGCCAATTTCCAGGAAAACCAAGCCGCGTGGCTTAAGCAGCGTGCCGAGCGCCGGCAGTAGCGCGCGGTAGCAATCCAGCCCATCGCGACCCCCGAACAGCGCACGGGACGGCTCATAAAGGGCGACTTCGGGGGGTAGTCTGTCTCGCAATGCAACATAGGGGGGATTGGCCAGGATGACATCATATGCTCCCGTGAGCGCATCGGCCCAATGGCCACAGACGAAGGCCGCGCGCGGCCCGATGCCCAGACGGCGCGCGTTCTCGCGGGCGCAGCAGAGGGCGCGGGGATCCAGGTCCAGGCCGAGGCCGTGCGAGAGCGGATATTCGGCGAGCGCGGTGACGAGAAGGCATCCACTACCGGTGCCGAAATCGAGAAAAGCATACGTCGCGTCGCGGTCGGGGCGATGGTCCCGCAGCGCCTCGATCAGGGTCTCGCTATCAGGTCGAGGGGCAAGAACGTGCTCGGTCACTATAAATTCCCGCGACCAGAATTCCTTCACCCCGCGGAGATGGGAAAAAGGTTCGCGGCGCAACCGACGCGTGAGCATTATCGAAAATTTTCCTGCGATCGGTTCCGGCAAAGTTCGAAAAGGATCGGTCACCTGTTGGTGCCGGGGTAAGCCGGCCAGTTCCAGGAGCAGTCGCGCTTCGGACCGGGCGTCCGATATTCCCGCCAGCGAAAGCCGGTTTTCTGCGTCCTGCAAAACCATGTTTAATGCAAGGGTATTCATGCCGCCCTCATCTTAGGGGGGCTGCCTGGAGGAAAAAATACATGAAATTAGTGTAATGTCTGACCAGCCTCTGTAATTTCAAGAGCTTAAGAGGAAGCCTCAGTAAGCTGTTGATAAGTATTAACAAAAGGTAAACGAAAGCTCAATTTTTTATGAGGACGGAACTGATTTTGATTGTTTTTCCAGACTTTTCGGTGTACACCATAGGCTCTGGAGAGCCCCCCGAGGGCTCCGCCGATCAGTCGGCGTTATAAGGAGGCAGGCGTGAAAGTCAGTAAAGCAAAAAATGGCCGCGCGACGGCTTTGAAGGCTCGCGCAACCGCAAAAGGGGGGAAAAAGAGCGCGCTAACGAAAGCGAAAAGCGCAAAGGTGAAAAACGCGAAGCAGCCGCAAAAAAAATTAGCGAAGAAAACCCAGAAGCCGGTCAAGCGGATCGTCAAGGAATTGGTCACCAAGAAAAAAGCCGCCTCTCCCGCAAAAAGAATTCTAAGTCAGACGGTCAAAAGCAAAGAAATTAAAAAACCTGTCGCCATGAAACTGTCGAGCCGCGTGCGTCCGGCGCATGCCAGTACGGTTGCGCCAGCTTCCATGATAAAAGTCCAGGTGAAGCCGACGATCCCGACCGCGGCCCAGCCAAAGGAAAATCCATCCCGCGCGCCGATGCCGTTCCATCATAAAGGGAACCCACACAGCGCCGCGGGTTATCGCTCTCGCCATCTGGCACCCAGACAGGCGGCCAATTCCGACGTCCGCGAAATGCGCGAGCAATTCCGCAAGGGCGATTTCGTCGTCTATCCGGCTCACGGGGTGGGTAAGGTGACAGGGCTCGAGCGGCAGGAATTTTCGGGAATCCAAATCGATGTCGTGGCGATCTATTTCGAGAAGGACCGGATGATCGTCCGGGTGCCGCTTGCGCGCGCGCAGGCGTCGGGTTTGCGGCGGCTGTCTTCTCGTAAGGTCATGGATTCCGCGTTCCAGACTCTCAAGGGCCGCTCGCGCGTGCGCCGCACCATGTGGTCGCGCCGTGCTCAGGAATACGAAGCCAAGATCAATTCCGGCGATCCGGTTTCCATCGCCGAGGTGGTGCGCGATCTGCACCGCAATTCGGACCAGCCCGATCAATCCTACAGCGAGCGCCAGATTTATCAGGCCGCGCTCGAGCGGTTGGTGCGTGAGGTCGCGGCGATCGAAGGCATTACCGAGGTCGCGGCCACCGAAAGATTGCATCAGGTTCTCAAAGCGGCCTGATTTCCGGCTCTCTCCTCAGAGAGGCCCCTAATGGTACGACCATGAGACGGATGGCGCGAGCCATCCGTCGGGGAACCTGCCGGTATTTGTCTGCGCACCTTCCTTTTCCAATTGAATTCAAGACGCGTCCGCGGCATAAGCGCGTCCATGGGGGAAGGTCGCCATTTCCAGCGCCGCGTCGAAGATTTCGTCTGCCTCGACTGCCGCCGGCAGGTCGCGGGCAACGGCTATACCAACCATTGCCCACACTGCCTGTGGAGCCGGCATGTCGACCGGTTTCCGGGCGACCGCGCCGAGGCCTGCCAGGGCGCTATGCGCCCGATAGCGGTGATTCCTCAGCGGGACACCTATCGCATACGCCATATATGCCTGGATTGCGGCAAGGAGAACGAGACGCGCACCCAGCCCAATGACGACTTTTCCGCGCTTCTCCGCATTGCCCGCGCATCGCAGACAGTGCTTCCTCTCCCTGGGAAACGTCCCGTGAGCAGCGGGGCTTCAAATCAGCGGCCATCCCGCCGCGGAGGGGCATAATCCGGGCACGGGTCGGACTTTTCGATTTCCGCCTCAGGGGAGGATTGCGATGATTCGTTCCAGCAGGCGCCAGAGATAATCCGCGTAGGAATTGAGTACGGTGAGATGGAATTCCTCCCCCGCCATGCGGTGAAGCAGGACATTGACGCGTGCAAACGAGGTCTGCGCGCAATCGTCCACGGCAAAGCGGCGGGGGTCCAGATCGAGGCTGATGCCGCGTGCCAGAACCTCGCGGGCGCGCGCTCCGGTAAGCACCATCAATGTGCGGGATTCTGAAATGTCCGTCACCGCCGCGAACAGGGGCGCAAACGCGCCGGTAAGGCTTGCTTGCAATACATCGCGCTCGGCCTCGGCGGCGATCAGCCAATATTCGTTCGGTCCCATCCAGAAGAGATATCGCTCGCCGCCGCGCATGACGCGATTGGCGGCGGGGAGAGCTAGACCAGTTGCGCCGCGCACCGCCTCGCCGAAGGACACACCTTCGCCCCGCATGGCCAGGATTATCCGGCGAGGCCCCTCAAGGAGGCGGATGCCCGTTTCGGGACGAGGCTCCTGTCTGAGCGCGAGCGCCAAATGGGCGAGCGCCGAGCGGCGCTGATACAGTTCAGCCATGATAATGGATCGCTTTCCCTGGTCTCATGCCATCGCCTCGTCCAGGAATTTCGGTGCGGCAACGCGCGCCCGAATTACCGCGCCGTCGATAGGAATCTCCACCCATTCGCCCATGCGGCTTCTGCCGCCCTTGACCAGGGCGAGGGCAATCGAGCGACCGACATTGGGCGAGAAATAGCTCGAGGTCACATGGCCGATCATCGGGACGGGCGGGCGGCCCTGCGCGGCTACGATCTGACCGCCCTCGGGGAGGACGATGAGAGGATCCTCGGTCAGGAGCCCGACGAGCTGTTTACGATCGGGCGATTGCATGCCCGAGCGCGCGAGCGAACGCTTGCCGATGAAATCGGGTTTTTGCTTGGCAATGATCCAATCGTGGCCGAGATCGGTGGGGGTCGTGGTCCCGTCCGTCTCCTGGCCGACGATGACGAAACCTTTCTCCGCCCGCAGAACATGCATGGCCTCGGTACCATAGGGGGTAATTTGATATTGTTCGCCCGCCTGGATCAGGATCTGCCAGAGATGCATGGCATAGGAAGGCGGGCAATTGATTTCGTATGATAGTTCGCCCGTGAAGGAGATGCGAAACACCCGCACGGGGACGCCGGCTATGCTTCCGTCTCGCCAAGACATGAAGGGAAAGGCTTTCTCGGCGAGGTCAATATCGAGGAGTCCGTCAAGCAGCGCGCGCGCAAAAGGCCCGCTCACCCCGATCACCGCCCACTGCTCGGTCACCGAAGTGCAATGAACCCTGAGGTCGGTCCATTCGCACTGCAGCCACTCCTCGAGCCAGCTCATGACGCGCGCCGCGTTGCCAGTCGTCGTGGTCATGTGGAAATGGTTTTCCCCGATACGCGAGGTGACGCCGTCATCCATGACCATGCCGTCCTCGCCCAGCATGAAACCGTAGCGGCAGCGCCCAGGGGCGAGCTTGCTCCAAGAATTAGTATAGATCCGGTCGAGGAAAAGGGCCGCGTCGGGACCCTGGATATCGATCTTGCCCAGGGTCGACGCATCGATGATGCCGATGCCGGTGCGTGCCGCCTTAGTTTCGCGCTGCACCGCCTCATGCATGGTTTCGGTGCCGCGCGGATAATACCAAGGGCGCCACCATTGGCCGACGAGTTCGAAGCGGGCACCCCGATCTTCATGCCAGCGGTGGAGCGGCGTGCGGCGCACCGGATCGAACAGATCGTCCTTCTCGATGCCGGCGAAGGCGCCCAGCGTCACTGGCGTATAGGGTGGGCGAAAGGTGGTGGTGCCCTCCTGACCGATGGGGATACCCCGCAGATTCGCCATGATGGCCAGCGCATTCACGTTGCTGGTCTTGCCCTGGTCGGTGGCCATGCCCATGGTGGTATACCGCTTGAGATGTTCGACCGCGCGATAGCCCTCGCGGTACGCAAGCTCGATATCGGCCGCGGTCACGTCATTCTGGAAATCGACGAAGCGCTTGGCGTGACCGGGCCGCGGCACGACCCAGAGCGGATCCACGCGCTCCGCCGTGGGCGTCGGGGTAAAGGGCGCGGTCTCGTCGAAAAGCGCCCGTCCCTGGGCAATGCATGCCTCGCGGTCGAAAAACCCCGCAGCCGCGCCGATCGTCGTGCAGCGCTGTCCGGGCAGCAGCCTGTCCGGCACGAAGCTCGTGACGCCCGCATCGTACCGCACCGTGCCGCGCGCCTGGGAAAAGAGATGGACCGTCGGATTGAACCCACCCGAATGGAGAACGACGTCGCAGGCAATATGCCGGCCCTCGCCCTCCGTCCCATCTCCATCCGCCGTCAAGCGATGAACGGTGACGCCGCGCACCCGCTGGTGGCCCTTGACGCCGGTAATGACATGGCCTGCGAGCACCGGCCGCGCGCTGTCTCCGCGCTCGGAGCGCGTATCGAGGATGGCGGCGATTTCCATTCCCGCCGCCGCGAGCGCGTCGGCGGCTTCGTAAGCCGAATCGTTATTGGTGAAAATCACCGCGCGCCGGCCCGGCAGCACACCGAAACAATGGACATAGGTCCGTGCCGCAGAGAGCAGCATGATCCCCGGCCGGTCATTGTCGGCGAAGACCAAGGGGCGCTCGATGGCGCCAGTGGCGATCACCACATGTCCGGCGCGCACCCGCCACAGGCGTTGGGCGACCGGCCCGTCGAGGCGCTGGGCGATCGACAGATAATTGTGGTCGAAATAGCCCCAGACGGTAGACTGGGAAAGCAGAGTGACGTTCTCGTTTTCGGCGAGCGCGGCCAGAACGTTCGCGCGCCAGGCCTCGCTCCCCTCGCCCGGGCACGAAAGCAAGTCTCCGCCGAACTCCCAATGCTCGTCGGCCAAAATAACTCTCTGGCCCGCTTCCATCGCCGCGTGCGCGGCGGCGAGGCCGGCCGGTCCACTGCCGACCACCAGGACATCGCAATGTGCGTAAAGTTTGTCGTAGCTATCGGGGTCGGGTTTCGCTGGCGCCTGGCCGAGCCCTGCCATGCGGCGGATCAGCTTCTCATAGAGGCTTTCCCAAAATGAGGACGGCCATTTGAAGGTCTTGTAGTAGAAAGCCGCAGGAAACAGGCCGCTGAACAGCGAGTTCACCGCGCCGAGATCGAAACGCAGGCTCGGCCAGCGATTCTGGCTATGCGCCCGAAGCCCGTCATAGAGCTTGATCTGGGTGGCACGGAGATTGGGCGTGGTCCGCGCGTCTTCTTCGAGTTGGATGAGGGCGTTGGGCTCCTCGCTGCCGGCGGTATAGATCCCGCGGGGGCGGTGATATTTGAAGGACCGGCCGACGAGATGCACGCCATTGGCGAGGAGCGCCGAGGCGAGCGAATCGCCTTCGCAGCCCAGATAGCTCCGGCCATCGAAGCTGAAGGTGAGGATGCGGCCGCGATCGATGCGCCCGCCCGCGGCGCGGCGAAAGCGCGTCATGGTTCGCTCCGGGGCGGTTCCGCGTCCATCGCATAGCTGGCGCGAATCTCATGGGTTACCGTATGGCGCAGCAGGTTGAACCAGCGGCGGCAGCCCTTGCTATGGACCCAGCGTTCCCGATGCCAGCCCTTGGGATTGGCGCGCATGAAGAGATAATCGACCCATTCCGCGTCGCTGAGCGCGAAGGGATCCTTGGGTCGCGCGATATGCGCCTCGTGCCCGTACGAAAATTCGTGTTCGTCGCGAGGGCCGCAATAGGGACAAGGAATCAACAGCATCCGTTCGCTCGCCTAATGGGCCACCGCGGCCGCGCCATGCTCGTCGATGAGCGTGCCGCGCGCGAAGCGATCGAGCGAGAAGGCCTCGTTCAGCCGATGCGGCTCACCGGTGGCGAGCGTATGGGCGAATACCCAGCCCGAGCCGGGAGTCGCCTTGAATCCGCCGGTGCCCCAGCCACAATTGAAAAAGAGATTATCGATAGGCGTCTTGCCGATGATCGGGCTGGCATCGATACAGGTATCGACGATGCCAGCCCACTGGCGCATCATGCGCAGCCGGCCGAAGGTCGGGAAGAGCTCAAGCAGCGCGTTGAGTAAATATTCGATGATGTGAGGCGAACCCACCTGGGCGTAGGAATTATAGGAATCGATCCCCGCGCCCATGACCAGCTCGCCCTTGTCGGATTGGCTGACATAGACATGCACCGCGCCTGACATCACCACGCAGTTCAATACCGGCTTGACCGGCTCGGAGACGAGGGCCTGCAGGGGATGCGATTCGATCGGCAGGCGGAATCCCGCCTTGGCCGCCATGACGCCTGCGTGACCCGCCACGACCACGCCGACTTTCTTCGTGGCGATCGGCCCACGGGTCGTATCGATTCCGGTGACGCGCCCCGCTTCGACGCGGAAGCCGGTCACTTCGCAATTCTGGATGATATCGACGCCAAGCGAATCGGCGGCGCGGGCATAACCCCAAGCCACCGCGTCGTGGCGGGCGATCCCGCCGCGGCGCTGCAGCGTCGCCCCGATGATCGGGTAGCGCCGGTCGGGCGAGGTATCGAGGAGAGGGCAGAAGGCCTTGACTTCGCCGGCATCCAGATATTCGGCATCGATCCCGTTCAGCTGGTTGGCATAGACGCGCCTGCGCGCCTCGCGCACCTCATGCTGGGTATGCACGAGATTGAGCAGGCCGCGCTGACTGAACATCACGTTGAAGTTCAGCTCCTGGCTCAGGCCTTCCCATAATTTCAGCGAATGCTCATAGAGGTGAGCGCTTTCGTCCCACAGGTAGTTCGAGCGTACCACCGTGGTATTGCGACCTGTATTGCCGCCCCCCAGCCAACCTTTCTCGAGCACCGCGACATTGGTGATGTTGTGGTTCTTAGCGAGATAATACGCTGTCGCGAGGCCATGGCCGCCGCCGCCTACAATCACGATATCATAAGAAGGCTGTGGCTCGGGCTGACGCCACGCCATCTGCCAACCTTGATGAAAGGAGAAGGCGTTCCGCGCCAGGCTGAATATGGAATAGGTCTGTTTCATTTCCCCCGGTTTCATCTAAGGCCATTGCCACGGTGATGGCAAGAGTCTAGCTTTTTGCTATGCGTCTTGTCCTGATTCTCGTCCTTTCCGGATTGGTTTTCACCACGTCCTGCTGGGGAAAGAGCGCGTCGGTGCCTGCTGCTCCCGCGTCCGGGGAAGTCAGCGCCACCGATGTGGACGCAACCATCCGTGCGCTTGAGGATCCGGGCCAGCGCGCCAAGCTCATCGAGCAGCTTAAGCTGCTTCGCGACGCGCAAAAGCAGCAGGTAAACCGCCCTGTCAGCATCGGCGAAAACCTGCTGGCATCGGCTTCGGCCAGGTTGCAGGAAGGTAACCGCTGGCTAGGCAATCTCACCGTCTATTTTCTGGAGGCGCCTCAGGCCTTGGCCAATCTATGGCGCTGGTTCGCCGATGCCCAGGTGCGCATGAATCTGCTCGGGCTCCTCGTGACGCTCGCCGCTGTGCTGGGTGCCGCCTTCGGTACTCAATATATAACGGAACGACTGCTTGCCCGGCCCCGCATGCATCTCGAAACGCGGCAAGCCATGACGCTGCCTTACCGGCTAGTCTCGCTGCTGCTGGATTTTATTCTCCGGCTGGTGCCGCTCGCCGTTTTCGGCTTGACGGCTCATCTGGTCTTGCCGTTTGCCTCCCCCGGGCCCGAGAGCCAACTGATCGTTCTTACTATTGCCAACGCCATTCTGCTGATTCGAGGGTTGCTTCTGGTGGGTATGATTCTCTTCATGCCCGATATTTCGGCATTGCGCATGTTCGCGCTCAGCGACGAAAGCGCGCGCTATGGCATGCGCTGGTGGCGGCGCTTCGTGCTTATTGGCGTGGTCAGCTACTTCGCTGTGGAGCTTGCCGACCTCCTTGAGGTTCCCGGCAGTCTGGTGACGCTTTTCACCCAGGCCGTCGGTTTATGCATGGTGATTATGGCGTTGGTGGTGATTTTTCAGAACCGCGCGCGCATGGCGCACAAGCTTCTGCATCGCGCGAAGCGCCCCACCGCTGGCGTGCATGGGCTGCGCCGCCGGTTTGCCGAAACCTGGCATGTCTTCGCGGCCGTTTATGTCATGGGCCTCTATGCGGTCTGGGCGCTGGGCCTGCCGGGCGGCTTCTCCTTTCTCATGCGGGCGAGCATCGTGACGCTGATCGTTTTTGCCTTCACTCGCATCGTCGCGGAACTGGTGAGCCGCGCCATCGCCGGCTCGCTGGCTGCCTCGGCCCATCTGGGCGCGCGCCTGCCCGGACTTGAAAGCCGGTTGGGCCGGTACCTGCCATTGCTGCTACGCGTCGCGCAAGTGGTCGTCTATGCGTTGGCGATCACCGTGCTCGCCGAGGCATGGGGGCTCCAGCCTTTTCGCGTGCTAGCCAGCGCGACCGGCCAGCATATCGCCAATGCACTGGCATCGATCGCGGTCGTCTTGATCGTCGCCGCCATCAGCTGGGAGGCGCTGAATATTTTCATCGACCATTATCTATCCACCCAGGCGAGCCAGGGCCGTCATCGCCGCCAGCGCATGCAGACCCTCCTGCCGCTGCTGCGCAATATCACCCGCCTGAGCCTGAGCGTACTGGTCGGCTTGATCATTCTGTCCCAGCTCGGCATCGATATCGCGCCGCTGCTCGCGGGCGCGGGCGTGATTGGTCTTGCGGTGGGGTTTGGCGCGCAGAGCCTCGTGAAAGACGTGATCACCGGGGTTTTTCTGGTCGCCGAGGACACGATCGCTGTCGGCGATCTGGTCAATATTGACAGCCACGAAGGACGTGTCGAGGCGATGACTGTTCGCTCCGTATCGATCCGTGACGATGAGGGTGCGTTGCACACGTTGCCTTATTCCTTGATAGAATCCATCAAGAACATGTCCAAGGATTATGCAGTCGCGATCCTGGAAATCCCTTTCAATCGTTCGGTGCATTACGAAGATGCCGCCGCCCTCATGGAGGAGATCGGCCAGGAGTTGAAGAGCGGCGAAGCGGGCAAGATCATCCTGTCGGATCTTAATCTCAGCGGCGTTTCAAAGATCAGCGACAATGCCATGACGGTACGCGCCACCATGCGCGTCGCGCCGGGCGCGCGCCGCCGCATCACCCGCGCTTTCAATCTGTTGCTCAAGCGCAAGCTCGAATCCGCTGGGCTGGAGCTTGCTAAATCATGAGAGTACGTCAGTTCGGCTTTTTCAACGGGACGGGCTTCGTCACGTTATACATCAAGGAAGTACGCCGATTTATCAATGTCGCGACTCAGACGATCCTTGCCCCGATGATCACCGCGCTTCTGTTCCTCGCGGTCTTCGCCCTGGCGCTGGGACGGGCGCCGCTCGCCAATGGCGTGAGCTATGGCAGCTTCCTGGCCCCGGGACTGATCATGATGGTGATGACCCAGAACGCGTTCGCCAACAATTCCTCCTCGCTGCTCATTTCCAAGATTCAGGGAAGCATCGTGGATCTCCTGATGCCGCCGCTCAGCGCGTTCGAGACGCTGCTCGCACTCGCGCTTGCTGGTCTCACGCGCGGCTTGGTGGTCGGCCTCAGCACCGCTCTTGCCATGAGCCTGTTCGTGCCGCTTGCCTTTCCCCATCCCGCCTTCATTGTTTTTCACGCCTGCGCGGCAAGCCTGCTTCTTTCCCTGCTCGGCATCATCGGCGGTATCTGGGCCGAAAAGTTCGACCATCTTGCGGCGGTTACCAATTTCGTGATCACGCCGCTCGCCTTCCTCTCGGGAACGTTCTATTCGATCGCGCGCCTGCCGGATTTCTGGCACCGCGTCGCCCACGCCAACCCATTTTTTTATATGATCGACGGTTTTCGCTACGGGTTTACCGGGCTGAATGACGGTTCGCTCCCGGCCGGGGTGATCGTCCTGTCGGCGGTCAATCTGGTGCTATTTGGCCTGTGCCTTGTGCTATTCTCGCGCGGTTACAAGCTCAAGGCATGAGCCGGCCCATCTCCAGATATTTGCGCCGCCGATGCGCTCGGATCTCTTCCCCGCTCATCTCGGCAAAGGTATCGAGCGCGCTCTTGAAAGCCGCACCCACCGAAGCGATAGCGCTGTCGCGCCCACGATGAGCGCCGCCCAGCGGTTCTTCGATGATCTCGTCGATGACACCTAGCTGCTTGAGGTCCTGGGCGGTCAGACGCAATGCTTCGGCGGCTTCCTTGGCCTGCTCCGCGGAGCGCCACAGGATCGAGGCGCACCCTTCGGGCGAAATGACGGAATAGACCGCGTGTTCGAGCATGACGACGTGATTGGCCGTGGCAATGGCAATCGCTCCGCCCGAACCGCCTTCGCCGATGATGGCTGAGAGGACAGGGACATCGAGCGTGAGGCTCGTTTCGATCGCGCGCGCAATCGCTTCGGCTTGGCCGCGCGCTTCGGCATCGATACCTGGAAAGGCCCCCGGCGTATCGACAAACGTCAGGACCGGCAGGCCGAACCGGTCGGCAAGCGCCATGAGCCGAACCGCCTTGCGATAACCCTCTGGCCGGGGCATGCCGAAATTATGAATCACCCGGCTGGCGGTATCGTGACCTTTCTCTTGGCCGATCACGATGACTGGCTGCCCATAGAAACGGCCGATCCCGCCCAGGATCGCCTTGTCGTCGGCAAAGGCCCGGTCGCCCGCCAGCGGCAGGAAATCGGTGATGAGCTGCTTCAGGTAATCGGCGCAATGCGGCCGCTCGGGGTGCCGCGCCACCTGGGTCTTCTGCCAGGGCGTGAGCTTGGCATAGGTCTGGCGCAGGAGCCGGTCGGCCTTGACCTCGAGCTTGGAGACTTCCTCGGCGATATTCATGCCCTCGCCATTGGAAAGATGCCGCAATTCAGCAATCTTACCTTCGAGTTCGGCGATTGGCTTTTCAAAATCCAGGAAATGCATGGCCTTTATTGGCCTTTCTTGGCTGTCGCTGTCAATCGCCGCTTGCGCCCCAGCGGATGCGCCGCATCGAGCGTTTCGTGCAGCCGTTCAGTTGTAACATGCGTATAAATCTGGGTCGTGGCGATGTCGGCGTGACCCAGCATCTTTTGTAGTGCGCGCAGATCGGCCCCGCCCTCGAGCAGGTGCGAGGCGAAGCAATGACGGATGACGTGCGGGGAGAGCGTCCGTTCGGCGAGGCCTGCCGCGCGCGCGAGTTCCTTGAGCAATTGTCCGAAACGCTGGCGCGTCACATGGCCGCCGCGCGAAGGGAAGAGGTAAGGCGAGGGCCGGTCGCGGGAAAGAAAACGCGCGCGCACCTCCAGATAGGCGGCGAGCTTGCCGGCTGCCGTCTCGTTCAAGGGTACGATTCGCTCCTTGTTTCCCTTGCCGGTGACGCGCAGAAAGGGTTGCCCCGGCTTCACCGCCGAGAGCGGAAGGCCGACCAGTTCCGAAACCCTGAGGCCGCTCGCATAGAGCAGCTCCACCATCGCATCGAGCCGCACGCGCTCGCCCGGGGGCATACGCGCGGTTGCCGCGATGAGCGCACCGATTTGTTCGCGCGACAGGATCTTGGGCAGTTTCCGGCCCAGGCGCGGAGCCTCGATCCCGGCCATCGGGTTGTCCGCGCGGCGTTTCTCGGCCAACAGGAAGAGGAAGAACTGGCGAAAGGTGGAGATCTTGCGACGGATCGTGCGCGGATCGCGTCCGCCATGATGGAGGCGAGACAAGAATCCCTTGATGGTTGCCTCCTGCGCGGTGCGCGGGGTCAGGCCGCTTCTCTCCAGAAAGACCAGCAATTCGCGCAGATCCTGGCCATAGGCGGCCCGGGTCGCGGGCGCCGCATTGCGTTCCGCCGCCAGCATTTCCAGGAAGGCATCGGCATCGGCGTTGAAAGCCGCCTCGCCCGAGCGGCGCGTCACCGGCGGGCCTAGGGCGTGCCCAGCCTCTCGGCCGGCACGGCAATCTCGATCTTCTGTGCCGGAGCGGCCGGTTCGTGCAAGGCGAAGAATCCCAGACAACCCGCCGCGCCGAGGATTACGCATCCCACCACTATCGCCAGTAAACGCCGCATCTTGCCTCGCTTGTATTTTCCCCGTCGGGATATGCTATCCTGTAACCGAGATGGCGAAGAAAATCTATCCCGGTCGCGTCATTGCTCTTGTCGGGCTGATGGGGGCGGGCAAGAGCTGTATCGGCCGTCGGCTTGCGCAGGAAATCGGCTGGCCCTTTGTCGATGCCGACAAGGAGATCGAGCAGGCGGCCGGCTGTTCGGTTGCAGATTTTTTCGCTCGGCACGGCGAACAGGCTTTCCGCGAGGGCGAGCGCAAAGTTATTGAGCGTCTGCTTCGGGACTCCCCCCAGGTCCTGGCGACCGGTGGCGGCGCGTTCATGGATCCCACGATCCGCGCCATGCTCAAGGAGCGGGCATTGACTATTTGGCTGCGCGCCGATCTTCCCACCCTGCTCAAGCGCGTACAACGCCGCAATGACCGGCCGCTCCTGCAAAATTGCGACCCACGCCAGAAGCTGCAACAACTCATGACGCTGCGCTACCCTGTCTATGCCGAGGCCGACATTACGGTCGATTCGCTGGACGGGCCGGCCGAGCTCACGCTCGCCCAGGTCATGGTGGCGCTGGATGCCCATGCCGCCTGACGAGACGAAACTTACGGTGGCGCTGGGCGCACGCAGCTATCCCATTCACGTGGGCCGAGCAATCATCGATCGCGCCGGCGAGTTGCTCGCCCCCTATCTTCCCCAGGCAGGACGAGCGCCGGTCTTCATCGTGACCGATCAAACAGTCGGCCCGCTCTATGCGCGCAAGTTGCAAGCGGCACTTTCTTATCCAAATGTCGCCGTGATCGAGCTTCCATCCGGCGAGGCTCATAAGAATCTGCGCACGCTCGAAACGTTGCTCGCCTGGCTTATCGACAAGGGTGTCGAGCGCGGCTCGCTTATTCTCGCCCTGGGTGGGGGAATTGTCGGCGACGTGGCGGGTTTCGCCGCCTCGGTCATTTTACGTGGGATATCCTATGTACAGATCCCGACCACGCTGCTGGCTCAGGTCGATTCCTCGGTGGGTGGCAAGACCGGTATCGACATGGCGGGGGCCAAGAACCTGGTAGGCAGTTTCCATCAGCCGCGCGCGGTTCTGATCGACCTCGGCACGCTGAAGAGCCTGGATGAAAGACAGATGCGCGCGGGCTACGCCGAGATCGTGAAATACGGCCTCATCGACGAGCCGGAATTTTTCGCCTGGCTGGAAGAAAATGGCCGGCGGGTGCTCGCTAAGGAAGAGGCAGCGCTCACCCGGGCGATCGTGACCTCCTGCCGTGCCAAGGCGCGGATCGTGGCCGATGACGAGAAGGAAGCGGGGGCGCGTGCGCTCCTCAATCTCGGCCATACATTTGGCCACGCGCTGGAATCGCTCTCCGGTTTCGGCGCGGCGCTGCTGCATGGCGAGGCCGTGGCGATCGGGCTCGTCTGTGCCTTTCGATTGTCCGTGCGGCTGGGGTTCTGTCCCCCCGAGGATTGCGCCCGGCTCTGCGCCCATCTCGCACGGATGGGATTACCGCTCGCCCCGCTCCAATCTTTCGCGCCCCATGAATTATTTGCAGCGATGCGGCGCGACAAGAAAGTCCAGGAGGGCGACATCGCTTTCGTGCTTGCCCGCGGCATCGGTCAGGCATTCACTGGGGCGCGCGTGCCCGAGGCCGAGGTGATCGCATTTCTGCAAGAGCGGGAGCTTCAATCGTCATGACCGACATCGACCTCAGCATCGTGATTATCGCGGCCCTTATTTTGCTGTCGGCCTTTTTTGCGCTGTCCGAGACGGCCCTGACCGCGGCATCGCGTGCGCGCATGCATGCAATGGCCGAGGAAGGCGACCGCCGCGCCACGCTGGTCAATCGCCTGCGCGAACATATGGAGCATGTCATCAGCACGCTGCTGCTCGGCAACAATTTCGTGAATATTCTGGCTTCGGCCATCGCTACCGATGTGCTGGTCGCGAATTTCGGCGCGCGCGGCGTATTCTATGCCACCGGCGGAATGACGGCGCTGGTGATCATCTTCGCCGAAGTTTTGCCCAAGACCTACGCTATTAACGATCCCGACAGGGCTGCTCGGGCCGTGGCGCCAGTTGTGCGCCTGGTCATCTATCTCCTCTATCCGATTACCCGCCTGATCCATTGGCTGGTCACCGGTTGCCTGCGCCTCTTCGGCGTCAGGACGGACCGCGATCTGGGTGCCGAGCAGAGCCTGCTCGAGTTGCGGGGGGCGATCGACTTGCATGCCGAGCATACCGACGACATCGCCGAGGCCGGCCAGATGCTCCATTCCATCCTCGATCTCGATGACGTGCCGGTTTCCGACATCATGGTGCACCGCCAGCAGGTGCGCATGATAGATGAGACGCTTCCCACCGCCGAGATCGTGCGCGAGGTTCTCTCGAGCCCGTATACCCGCTTGCCGCTCTATCGCGGTAACGGCGAAAACATCACTGGCATCCTGCACGTCAAGGACCTTCTGCGCGCGGTCCAAGCCAATACCTGGAACATCGCGGGGCTGGAGATCCGCACGCTGGCCGCCTCGCCCTGGTTCGTGCCGGAAAGCACGCCGCTCCTCGATCAGTTGCGTGCCTTCCGGGCGCGGCGCGAACATTTCGCGCTGGTCGTCGATGAATACGGCGCCTTCCAAGGCATCGTCACGCTCGAAGACATTCTCGAGGAGATCGTCGGCGACATTACCGACGAGCATGACGTCAAGGTGGCGGGCGTGACCGCCAACGCCGATGGCAGTTACGATATCGACGGCACGGTAACGCTGCGCGACCTCAACCGCGAACTGGGGTGGCGCTTGCCCGACGAGGCCGCCTCAACCATCGCGGGGCTGGTGCTCGATCAGGCGCGGCTCATTCCGGTGCCCGGGCAAATATTCGTTTTTTTCGGTTTTCGGTTCGAGATTCTCGAGCGCCGACGCAACCAGCTCACCCGTCTGCGCGTGACGCCGCCCGGCGAGGGTTCCAACGCGGCAGCGCACTAAGTCGTTAGTCCATTGCATCGGCCATGCCGCTCGCGTAAAGAGGCGCGATGAGCGACGAACGCGAGCTTGCCCTGAAGGCACGCGCCTGGCCTTTCGAGGAAGCGCGCAAGATTGCCGCCCGTTACGCCACGCGGCCGCCCGACAAGGGCTATGTGCTTTTCGAGACGGGCTACGGTCCCTCGGGCTTGCCCCATATCGGAACGTTCGGCGAAGTCGTGCGCACCACCATGGTGCGCCATGCTTTTTCGCGGCTTTCCGATCTGCCGACCCGGCTGTTCTGCTTTTCCGATGACCTCGACGGGATGCGTAAAGTGCCGGAAAACGTCCCCAATCGGGCGATGCTCTCCCAGCATTTGCACAAGCCGCTGACATCTGTCCCCGATCCGTTCGGTTGCCACGATAGTTTCGGCGATCACAACAATAATATGCTGCGGGGTTTCCTCGATTCGTTCGGCTTCGAATATGAATTCAAGAGCGCCACGCATAGTTACCGGAGCGGGGCCCTGGATAAGGGACTCCTCGGCATCCTCCAGCATTACGAGGAGGTCATGGCGATCATGCTGCCCAGCCTCCGCGAGGAACGCGCCCAGAGCTATTCTCCTTTTCTTCCGCTCTCCCCCAAAAGCGGTAAGGTCCTCCAGGTGCCGATCCTTGAAATTCACAAGGAACGCGGCACCGTCGTCTTTCGCGATGAAGACGATATGCTCACCGAAGTGCCGGTAACCGGCGGGCATTGCAAATTGCAATGGAAGCCCGATTGGGGCATGCGCTGGCACGCGCTCGGCGTGGATTACGAAATGTCGGGCAAGGAGCATATTCCCTCGGTCAAGCTGGCGGGCGCGATATGCCGCACCCTCGGCTCGCCGCCGCCTGAAGGATTCAATTACGAACTGTTCCTGGACGATACCGGCAAGAAGATCTCCAAGTCCGTGGGAAACGGCCTGTCGGTCGAGGAATGGCTTACCTATGCCCCGACCGAATCCCTGGCGCTGTTCATGTATCAGAAACCGCGCGTGGCCAAACGTCTCTATTTCGACGTGATCCCGCGCGCGGTGGACGAATACATATCTTGGCGCGAGAAGTGGCGCGGCGAGACGCCCGAGGCGCGGTTCGAAAACCCGGCTTTCCATGTGCATAACGGCAAGATGCCGCCCGCCGAGGCGCAAGCGGGGCCGGTGGATTTTTCCATGCTGCTCAATCTCGCTTCGGTTTGCAATGCCGAAGACAAGCATACGCTGTGGGGGTTCATCAGCCGCTACGCGCCCGCTGCGACGCCTGAAAGCGCGCCTTATCTCGACAAGCTTGTCGGCCACGCCCTCGCTTACTATCGGGACTTCGTCAAACCAGGCAAGAAATACCGGGCCGCGGAAGGGATCGAACGCGAGGCACTGCAGGAATTGCTGGGCGCGCTGGCGAGCATGCCCGACGATGCCGAGGCGATCCAGAATCACGTCTATGAGATTGGCAAGCGCTATCCTTTCGCCGATCTGCGCAGCTGGTTCAAGGCCCTCTATGAAATCCTGCTCGGCCAAGAAACCGGGCCTCGCATGGGTTCCTTCATTGCGCTTTACGGCAAGGAAGAAACCGCAGCCTTGATCGAAAAGGCCCTCAAGGGTGGCCTGGTGCGATGACTGGGGGCGATCATTGACAAAAAAAAGTGAATCCGTGGAATCCACCCCACAGAGCGAAGCCGAGGATGCCCGGCTCAAAGCCACTGTAACAAATATAGCAACGGATGTAGCCGCCGGAAAAGATTCGAACGCGGCTTTGGTTCATCGGAACAGGAAATTGGATGTCTCCTTCGTGAGACTGGAAGCACTCCTGGATGCATTGCGGCGCGGTTGCGAGAATGTCCTGAACGAAGTCGCGCCCGACGATGAAATGGTGATGCGCGGCCACAAACGCGAACGGCCGATCTATTTTTACGGGGGGCGTTCCGCTCTCAAGATTTGCATCGACATTCTGATGCGCGCCGCGGCGCCTCTGCCCCGGCGAATACTGGATTTTCCCTGCGGTCATGGGCGCGCCTTGCGGTTCTTGCGTGCGGCATTCCCTGCTGCCGAGCTTTTTGCCGGCGACATCAATGAATCGGGCTTAAAATTCTGTGCCGACCGGTTCGGAGCCACGACCTTTTTGTCTGAAGTCGAGCTTGGTGAGGTTTCCCTACCCCAGGATATGGACCTCATCCTGTGCGCCTCCTTGATCACCCATTTTTCCCAAGACCGGGCCCGACAGCTCATCGATATGCTGATCGAGGCATTGGCGCCCGGAGGAATATTGATATTCACCTCCCATGGCAGAATGTACGAACGTTATATCGGCAACATGACGCCGATCATGGGTAAGGAGGACTGGGCCGCGATCATCGAGGAATACCAAAAAAAAGGATACGGTTATCGGGATTATGCTGAATACCGCCACATTAAATATGGTGTTTCCATGACCTCGCCGAAATGGATTTTCGACCACTTGCACGAGCGCGACGATCTCACCATCTTATCCTTTTCCGAGAAAGCTTGGCATGCGCACCAGGACGTCACCGCCGTGCAAAAAAAACGCCTGAGCAGCTGGTACGACGTCGATTTATTTTAAACGGGTCCGGCCGACAGGCTGTTAGATACCTCACCAAAAATTAACCCTGTGTTGGCAGGCTAGGCCGGCATAGGAGATCCTCATGGTGACGGAAGAATCAATGGACGGGCAGCGCGTCTCGCTCAATCTGTTTACGCGCTACTGCGAACAGACGCGGGATGCGGGAGTCCCTCTCGAAAAAAGCGCAACCATGGCCATCACCTTTGCCATGACGATGTTGGTGCGGCGATATGGCACCGAGGAAATAGTGGAATTTATTACTGAATTGGGACAATCTGTCAGAGAAGGTGCCTTTTGTATCGATCCCCCCTCGCCCTCATCGGGCTGATTCTCGTCCTGCTTCTCCTCGGCACACCGGCCCAGGCGGAACTCACCATGGAGCAGATCAAAAAAGAAATGACCGAGGGCGAGAAGTTTCGTGCCTATCTGCATCTTCGCACGCTTGCCGATCGCGGCAATCCGGAGGCGCAGTTTCACCTCGCGGGTTTTTACCATTATGGCTATGTCGGGCCGGTAAGTTTCGAGGCGGCCCGCTACTGGTACGGCCGATCCGCCCGTCAGGGCAATAGCGAAGCCATGATCGGGCTCGCGGTCCTCGATCAGCTGGGCCAAGGCGCTCCAGTCGATAAACGCGAGGCGCTGGTGTGGGTGACGATTGCCGGTCATTTCGCGATCCGCAACCCCGACCGCGCGCTCCTGAACGAAACACGAGACCGACTGATCAAGGAGCTTTCTCCGAATGATGTGGAGACGGCGATTGCCCAGGCGCGCAGCTTTGCCCCTAGATCCGAGACACCCGCGCCGTGACGCAAGATCCTCGTCCGTCATAGGCGAGGGTAATGGGAGGACAGCCGAGATGGTCGGCAGGACGGCATAATGGAATCGAATGTTCTAGCGCAGTTTGCCCTCGTTGCCGCGACAGCGGCGACACAGGCGCTGGCCATCCTTTACCTCGCTTCCTGCCCTAACGCCCACCCGGCCTACCGCTGGTGGGCCATTGCTTTCTCGGGTGCGGTGGTCCGAATGATGTTGCTGCCCTTCGAGGTAATGTATCCCGGTTACCTCGAGGGCGTGGGCATATGGATGATCAACGCCTTCACCATCGTCACCTGCTACGGCAGTTTTTCGATGATCGGTCGGGTGCCCAACAGGATTTTTCTGCTTCTCATTCCCATAGGTCTGGCCTGGGCGCTGTTTGGCCAATTCGTTCTGAAGAACCTCGCCTGGGTGGACGGCCCCCTGGCGGTGGGCGGCGGGTGCATCTGGATCGTTACCGCGGTGGGATTCTTTCGGCACCGGCCACGCCGGGCTTGGTCCGGCTATGGGCTGGCGAGCACGGCCTTCATGCTGCTCGGCATTCACTTGATCACCTATCCGGTGGCGCGGCTCATCCCATGGTATCTCCCGATTGGCTATGTGATCGCGACCGTGCTCAGCACGCTTGTCGCTTTCGCCGTCGTCATTATCGCCGATCGCCGCGAGGCCGCGATCAACGCTGCCTTGACCGCGCAACTGCGCGAGTCCGAAAGCGCGTATCGCGAAATGCTCGACAACATCCCCTATGGCGTCTATCGCACCAGCCCGGATGGACGGCTGCTGCGCGCCAACCGGGCCCTCGCCAAAATGAACGGATATGACAGCACCGAGGATTTCATGGCCGCGGTTGCCGAGGAACCGACGAATATTTATGTCAATCCAGACCATCGCGATCTGTTCCGCAAGATGGCTTTGACTGAGGGAGCGGTGAATGAGTTCGAGGCCCAGGTCTATCGGCATCGCACGGGCGAAGTGCTCTGGGTTCTTGAATCAGGCAGGGCGGTACGCGATGCGCGGGGCAATCTCCTCTATTTTGAGGGAATGCTGCGCGACATTACCCAGGAAAAGCTGGATGCAGAAGCCAAGGCGATCGGGGATGCGCGCCTGGCCTCGATCATGGAACACGCCCCGTTCGGTATTTTCATGAAATCCCTGGACGGCGTTTACCTGGCCGCCAATTCCGCTTCGGAAACATTGCGCAGCGCCGGACCGCTCATAGGCAAGCGCGACAGCGATTTCCTTTCATCGGCCGAGGCAGGGCGGCATGCGGCCGAAGAAGCGCGCGTCATGGCCACGGGTCAGCCGCTTTTTTCCGAACGGGCAATCGGCGATCCGGTTCGTCCTGCGTGGCTTCTGGTGGTCAAGTTCCCCGTACGCCGACGGGATGGCACGGTCATGGCGATCGGAGGATTCGAGTTGGACGTTTCCGCTCAGAAACGCGCGGAATTCGAGCTTATCACCGCCCGAGACCAGGCGACGTCGGCCAACAATGCCAAATCCGCCTTCCTCGCCAATATGAGCCACGAGCTGCGCACGCCGCTAAATGCCATCATCGGCTTCACCGAAGTACTGGAGCGTGAGATTTTCGGCACCATCAACGAGCGGCAGCGCTCTTATCTCAAGGATATTCACCAGGCGGGCGCGCATCTCCTCGATGTCATCAACGACATTCTCGACATGTCGCGCATCGAGGCGGGCAAGGTTGTTCTCTCCCCCGAACCGGTCAATGTCGATGAGTGGATCACCTCCTGCTTGCATATCGTGCGCGAGCGCATGATCGCCGCCGCTCAGCGGCTGCACCTCGACATCGTGGCAAGTCAAGATGTTTGCTTGGTTGCCGACCGGCGCGCACTCAAGCAAGTCCTGATCAATTTGCTCTCCAACGCGGTGAAATTTACGCCGGCGCAGGGCGAGATCACCGTGCGCAGTATGATCGAAGCCGACGGGGCCTTCCGCGTCTCGGTCACCGATACCGGCATCGGCATTTCCCAGGAGGCGTTGAAATGGATCACCGAGCCGTTCCGTCAGGCCGATCCCTCCATCGCCAAGAAATACGAAGGCAGCGGGCTCGGCTTGCCTATCTCCAAACGCCTGATCGAGCTGCATGGCGGTCGATTGGAGATCGAGAGTGATATCGGCGCGGGAACCACGGTCTCGATCGTTCTTCCCAAGGGATGCGTTCTGGACGATCCGCACGCCAGCAGGACCGGCGCGCGCAACCAGCTCGCCAGCTAGATGAGCGGTTTCTCCAATCTTGCCGAGCTATTTATGGATGTAGCGGAACGGCATGCCACCCGGCCGTGCCTTTATCCACGAGGCGCGACGGCGGCCCTCTCCTACCAGGAGGTCCTCGCACGCGCCGCGGCGATCGCTGGACGGTTGATCGATGCCGGCATGGCGCCCGGAGACCATGTCATGCTTGCGGGCGAGAACGGCCCTGATTGGGTGACGGCGGATCTGGGCATTCTCTTGGCTGGGGGCGTCTCGGTTCCCGCCTACGCCACCAACAGTCCCGACGATCACGCCTATATCCTCGATCACAGCAACGCCAAGGCGCTGCTCTGTTCACCCGTCCAAGCTGTCAAGCTCGCGCCGCTGCTCGCCGAGCGGAAGGGCCTACCCGGCTGGAGTTGGGGCGGTGGCGCGCTCTCGCCGCTTGAAGATGGGCCGCTTCCGTCCTTGGACACGCTGCGCCGCAGGAGTGCAGGCCGCGGCCCCGATTCGCTCGCGGCCATCATCTATACATCGGGAACCGGAGGCAGACCGAAGGGTGTCATGGTCCCGCACCGCGCCGTCATGGCGATCTTGTCAGGCGCCACCGAGATATTGGCGAGCCTCGGGCTCGGCAAGGAACGCTTTCTGTGCTTTCTGCCGCTCTCCCACGCCTACGAACATGTCGCGGGCCTGTTCTGGCCGCTTTTCCTGGGTGCGGAAATTTACTTTGCCGGGTCGCCGGAGCGGATGATCGAGGATTTTCAGCGGGCGAGGCCCACCATCATGACGGCCGTACCGCGCCTCTATGAGGTCTTGCGCGATCGGATAGAGGCACGACTGCGCAAGGCGCCGCGCTGGCGCCGAGCACTGTTTCGCGCCACCGTGCGGTTGGGGGAATGGAAGTACGACCGGCGCCTGCCGCTCTCTTTCTACCCGGTGGATGCGGTTCTGGACATCACCGTGCGCCGCCAAATCCGCCGGCTGTTCGGTGGCGCGCTCAAGGCCTTCATCTCGGGAGGCGCTGCGTTGGATCCTGCCCTCGGCCGATATTTTCTGGCGCTGGGCGTGCACATCCTGCAGGGATACGGCCAGACCGAATCCTGTCCGGTTATCAGCGTCAACCGCCCCGATGACAATCGTATCGCCACGGTGGGCCAGCCCCTTCCCGGCGTCAGCGTGCGCATCGCCGAAGATGGAGAAATTCTCGCGCGCGGCGCCAATCTCATGACCGGCTATTGGCGGGATGAGGCAGCGACCGCGCAGGCTCTGGCGGAAGGATGGCTCCATACTGGGGATATCGGGACGCTCGACCAGGATGGGTTTTTGTGTATCACCGACCGCAAGAAAGATATCATCGTGCTCAGCGGCGGCGACACGATATCCCCATTGAAGCTCGAACTGGCGCTCTGTGCGGAGGAAGAAATCGCCCAGGCGGTAGTGTTCGGCGACGGCAAGGCCCATTGCGGCGCGCTGCTGGTGCCAAGCGAGGAAAATCGCCAGGCCTGGCGAGATAAGCATGGGTCGGATCCCTTCTCTTCCGAAGGTGCGCTGGCGGTCTATCGCGGGGTCATCGACCAGGCGGTCACGCGCGTTAACCGCAAGCTCGGCCAGAACGAGCAGATACGGCGGTATCATCTGCTCGGTGAACCCTTCACCATCGCCAACGGGCTTCTGACGCCGACACTCAAGACACGGCGGCACAAAATCATCGCCCGCTATAAGAACGAGATCGACGCGCTGTTCTGATCGTCCGCGCCGGCCTTGAGCCGGCATCTTTAAAAGGAGGATGTGTCGATTATTTCTTTTGGCGGAATTGATCGAGGGTAACGACCTCGGCCCCTTCGCCGCGCGGGGTCTCGCGCGCAGGCTCTGGCGCTGCTGCCGATTTTTGCGGAGCGGCGGGCGGCTGTTCCTCCACGGCCGCCTCTTCTTCGGGCACGAATTGCAGGGCGAACTTTACGGATGGATCGGCGAAGCTCGTGATAGCGGCATAGGGAATCGTGAGCCGTTCCGGCTTGCCTCCGAAGGATAGCGACACGGAGAACGCATGATCTTCGACCTTCAGCTCCCAGAACTGATGCTGGAGGACGATGGTCATTTCGGTGGGATATTGCGCCGTCAGATAGCGGGGGATGAAGACGCCCGGACGGTTGGTATAGAAGGAAATGAAGAAGTGATGGTCGCCGCTCAATCCATAGCGGCGCACTTCCTCGAGCGCTTTTTTTACGACCGAGCGCAATGCTTCTTCCATCATCGCGTCATATTGAAACCGGCTCTTCATCGCGAGTCCTCCCACGCAACGGGGGGACTTCTGTTGCCCGGCGCCCCCCAAGCCGCGCTTACCTAATTACTTAGGCAGCGATAGCCATACGGTTGTTATCGTTGGCACTTGTAAAATAGCCCGATAACGGTGGTACCATGCCGGGCAAAAACCTTGCCTTTACCACGTGCGTCGATCCTATTTCGCCCCCGTCTTCCACCGATGGGAGATGGTGGAGGCGCCGGGTACCGCCCCCGGGTCCGCTCCGCTTATGTCACAAGGCGTTTATTGCCATAGCCGGCGAGCCGGCGCTCTTAATATAAGCGAGGATCGCATCGGTATAAAGAGGTCAATTGGCGGCAAAGCCCAGGCGCAGGGTCTCAACGGCGTCGGGCGTATGGTGCAACATGGTCTGGAACGTCAGCGTCTCTCCTGGTGCGACCGTGGTTTTCTCCAGAAGAATACTTCGGTAGGGCGGCAATTCCTTCCCGTGCTTGTCCAGGGCGACCGCTATCATAGGCGGCGGCGGCAGCGCGGTCTCGGTGGGGTTGAAGAGTTGCGCCTCGATCAAAATATCGCCATGCGCGTGATCCAGGCGATTGAAGTGAACATTGGCGATCTGCAGCCGCTGCGCCGATGGCTGTTTCTCGGCACTGCCAAGGTGGAGATAGCCCGCGATGCCCGAGCGGTTCCACAGATCCTCCACGAGAGGATCGATCTGCGCCCAGTAATAATAGCCGGCCCCCGCGATGGCAAATAAAAGGACCAGTATAAGCAACCGTATCCAGGGAAAGCGGTATTCGCGCAATTCGCCGGGCCCGATGGGCCGAACGCGCCGTTCGATATCCGGAATCGACGGATAAGGCGTCTCCACCATAGGCTGCGTCGGTTCGGCCGGCGGCTCCTGCGCTACGCGCATCGCCTTCCAGCGATGCGCGCAGCGCGTGCATTGCACGGTGCGGCCCATGGGGCCGATCAGGTGATCCGGGACAGCGAAAGAAGTCGTGCAGGAGGGACAGACGATCAGCATCGAAGACTCTCCTCGTTATAAGCAGGTGCCCAGGGGATGGCAAGGTTGACAAAGCCGCGTTTCGCGGCCATGAGGTCGGTGTGAAAGCCCTTATTCTCAGTGCCGGCCAGGGATCCAGGCTTCTTCCTCTGACGGAAGGCCGACCCAAGTGTTTGCTTCCGCTAGGACGCCAAAGCGCGATCGAATGGCAAATCTCCGCATTACGGCAATGCGGTGTCAAGGATATCTGCGTGGTGGTCGGTTACCATGCGCGCGACGTCGAGGCGGTGCTGGCGCGCGCAGCGGGACGGGATCTTTCGATCCGTGCGCTGTACAACCCTTTCTACAAAATCGCTGACAATCTGGCGTCATGCTGGCTGGCGCGGGGCGAAATGAATGGCGATTTCGTCGTCATTAACGGCGATACGTTGTTCGAGCCCGCCATTCTTTCCAAGCTGCTCGCCAGCCCGCTGGCCGCGATCACGGTCACGATCGACCACAAGGACAAATACGACGACGACGACATGAAAGTGCGGATCGAAGGGACGCGGCTGCGCGAGATTGGCAAGAGCCTTTCCCTCCACCAGGTCAACGGCGAATCCATCGGCATGGTCCTATTCCGCGGCCAGGGACCAGCGCTGTTTGCGCGCATGCTCGACGATATCATGCATACGCCCGAAGGGGTGAAATGGTGGTACTTGCGGGCGATCGGCAAGATCGCCGAAACCCACCCGGTCGAAACCTGCTCGATCAAGGGTCTCGCCTGGGGCGAGATCGACTTTCCCGAAGATTATACGCGCGCCCAGGCGCTAGTGGCGCGCTTCAAGGATTTGGCGCACCAGGTATAGGTCCTCGGTTTTATCGACATCGATAGCGGCCTCGGCGAAGGGCAACACGACCGGGGCGATATGGGCACCTGTCAGCCGCGAGACATGGGCGAAGGCCCGCCCCAGGGTCAATCTGCCGCTCGCATAGAGCAGGAGCGGCCAAAACCCGATCCGCCAGGCCAGGCGCAGCGGTTTTTTGCGCAAGGGCTCCAGTTTTTGCCAGAAAAGCGCGACGCGGGCGGCTTTTGCCGTGCGGGCCAGAAAGAGATTGCACCCGCTATATCCCTCGCCCGCCAGCCGATAATAGGTCCGGATCGCGCCAGGATAAGCGGTTCCGACAAGGGCCGCCGGGGCAAGCGCCACGGCAAGATCGCAGGTGGCGGGCACATGGGCGAGAAAATGGTCGAGTATGGCAGGTGTGAGCAGCGGATGGTCCGCGGTGGTGATCAAAAGAGGCCGCGTCAGGCCGATCGTATCGAGGGCGCTGGCGAGACTGGTGGCGGGCGAGGCGGCGGGCGCGAGGATTTCCGCGCCAGGACACAAGGCGGCGATCTCCGGCGCGCTCGTCAGCACGTAGAGTTTCTCCCGTCCCTGGGCCGCGGCAAGACCATCGACGACATGCCGGATCATCGGCTTGCCCGCGAGCGGCAGCATGGCCTTGTGGGGGAGACCATGCGCCTGGGCGAGGGGCTCGGCGCGCTCCCGCCGCTCGCCGGCCATGACCAAGGCGTTCCAGCTCACGCGAGCGGCCGTTCATAGAGGCGGAAGGTCTTATAAGGTTTGCCGCCGATTGCCTCGATCACCCGCCGCATGGGCTGATTGTCCTCGAGGATCCAGGAGAGCTCGATATGACGGAACCCGCGCGCGCGCGCCGGGGCAACGAGCGAATCGAACATGAGGGCCAGCATGGCGGATGAAGCGGGCGTGCCTTGGTACTTCTTTCGGATTCCCATGAGGGCGATGCGCGCCGATTGCAGCCGGTTGGCCTTGAGGCGCCACAGCAATTTCGCCCAGCCGAAGGGCAGCAGGCGGCCTCCGAGATCGCTAATCGCCTCGTTGAGATTGGGCAGGCAGAGCAGCATGGCCACGGGCACCCCATCCAGTTCCGCGACCCGTACCAGATCTGGGACGATGAGAGGCTTGAGCGCCTTCGTGGCCGCGCGCGCTTCTGCATCGGTGAAGGGGATCATGCCCCAGTTCTGCGACCATGCGTCATTATAGATATCGAAGAAGGCCCGTACCTCCTCCTCCATGCGGTGCGCCTGGAGGGAACGGACCCGCAGGCGCGACTCGGCGCCCATGCGCGCGAGCAGGCGGCCTCCGCCCATCGGACGATAGGCGGCGGTGGGCAGGTCGTAGGCCAGCACGTCCTTGGCTTTTTCGAAACCGGCCGCCGCGACATGCGCGCCAAGATAGGGCGGATGATATGGCATCATGATCATGGGGCGGGACATGAAACCCTCCACCATCAGGCCGATCTCCTCGTTGATGGAAAAATGGAAGGGCCCGAGCATGACGCGCGCGCCACGCTCGCGCAGCCATTGCGCGGCTCGATCGAGCAGATCCCGCACCAGCGCGGGATCGTCTTCGGCATCCAAGAAACCGAAATGGCCGATCTGCTCGCCGTGCTTCTCCTGAAACAGCCTGCAGAGCTGAGCGGAGACGCGTCCGACGGGACGGCCATGGGCGTAAGCTACGAACAACGCGGCTTGGGCATGATCGAAATAGGGGTTGCGCCGCCGGTCCAGGGTATCTTTGCGCTCCATGTCCAGGTGCGCCACATAACCGGCATGGCCGCGATAGAGGGACTTGGGAAGGGCGATGAAATCGGCGCGCCCCATCGCGTCCTCGACGAGGCGGATATCTGCCGGCATGGTGCTCAGGATGGAACGCGGAAGCGGCGGGGATTGCCGTCGCCGCGCGAGCCTGAGGAGTGCATGCTCACCCAGGGATAGCGGCGCGCCATCTCCTCCGTATAGCCGATATTGAAGACCGTTGCGCTCTTGGGCCGATTGGCGGGGCGGTCGTAGAAGGTGCCGAATAGCCTGTCCCAGAAATAATTGGTGATGCCGTAATTGCCCTGTTCATTATGGAAATGATGGGCGAGGTGCCATTGCTTGATGCGCTTGAAAAAAGCGGTCTTGGGTGCGGTATTCAGATGTTGTACGCAATGGCAGAATTCATAAAAGCAGGTCCAGAGGATGCCCGTGGCAAACGCCATGGCCGCGGCCGCGCCGCCGCCCAGGGCCCAGCCGATGGGCAGGGTGACCAGGGCGATGGTCGGGAGCGTCGTATAGAGCGCACCGAACAGCACCACCAGATTGTGCGGGTCCTGGTGATGATCGAAATGGATGCGTTTCCACACCCGCGCGGTCAGGGCCGAGCGATACAGGAACTGCCCGTGCAGCACGAAGCGGTGCAGCATGTACCAGACGAGGGGATAGACCAGAATGGTCAGCAAGACCGCGAGGCCGAGCGCTGTCCCGCTCGCCGGCTTGCGAAAGGCAATCACCAGCGCCCCGAGCGCGAGCGCGGCATAGACGAGCACGGCCGGATAGGTGGCATAGGCGAATACCAGCTCGCGCAGGCTCATCCGCGCCAGGTTATGCGTGCGATTCTTCCAGAAACCCCAAACCATGGCCCACCATATCCAAACCCTCGCCCTTAGGCAAGGCGAGGGGGATCGAGCGTGACGACATAAACAGTGCGCAGCCCGTGATAAAGGCAGGTCGCCATGGTCCAGAACAGGATGAGGAAATAGACCGGCTCGCCGACGCCCAGATAATAGCCGGCGGTGAAGAGCGGCAGGTTGATATTGCGCCGCGCGATGATGGCCCGCAGCAGGGCATCGATCCGCGCATGATTGTGCAGGCCCCTGCCGTAAAGGGTCGGATAAATGAGCAGAATCAGCCGATCCATGACATAGAACAGGCAGAGCAGCGCCGCCACTGCCGGAAGCGCGTCGTGATGGCTGAGCCGGGCCAATCCGATGGCCCAGGCGAAGTACCAGAGCGGTGGGTGGATAACGTCCAGCCCGTGATCGAGGTAATGGCCGAACTTGGAATCGGCGAAAGTCAAGCGGGCGAGCTTGCCATCGACCGAATCGAGCACGCTCATGCCGTAGGCACAGATAAAACCAAGCGTGAAATGGCCAAGAGCGAAAAGCGGAACGGCGAGCAGCGTCAATGCCACGCTGATCCAGGTCACGATGTTGGGATCGACGCGCAGGCGCGCGAGCGGACGCAGCAGCAGCCATACGAGAGGCGGATAGACGTACCGCGTGAACAGGTCCGTCGATCCTTTGTAATTGGACCAGAAAAGGAAGCGCTCCGCCTTTGATCGGTCATCCTCATTGCGCGCAGGCAGGATATAGAAGGGCTGCGTGCGCCGGAGCTTGGCGATGAATCCCCGAAAATCTTCCTGGGTGAAGGCCGGCAATGCGGCGAGCGTCTCGGCGATGGTCGCGCCGGCGAACGCCCGGGAATCGGAAAGGAATGCGCAAAAACCCCCGCCGTCACGCGCAATCGCCGGTTTTCCGGCCGCGCCGAGCTGGGCGATCAGGCGCCAATCCACGATGCTGTTCGCCTCCAGCAGCAGGACGGGTGCCTCGTCCGCGACGATCTCTGCCAGGCGCGCGCCCTCGGCCCGCTTCACCGGCACGTGGTCGATCCGGTCGGGAAGATCAAGCGAAGGCGCGGCCTCGACGATGAGGGCTTGCGGATCGAAACCAGCCTTGCGGACGGCCCGAACATGCCGTTCCAGGACGGTCAGGCCGAAAACCAGCGGCGCGTCTCTATGGCCGATCAGGAGAAGAATCATCAATAGCCTTCCGCGCGGATCAAAGCGAGGCCGCCCAGCGAGGCGAATAGCAGAATAGGAAGGCTGGCGGCAAGAAAGGGCGGAAGCGCACCCGATTCGCCCAGCGAGAGCGACATGCCATCCGCGATGAAATAAAGGAAGCCGAGCAGAAAGCCCGCGGTCATGCCCAAGGTCAACGAGCGGTCGCGCCGCTGGAGGGCTTGCGCGACCGGTGCGGCAAGCAGGACCATCAGGAGCGTACTGATCGGGAGGAGAAAGCGTCGGAACAGCCAGGTCGTGTAAAAATAGGCCGGCCTCGGCCCGGTCCGGTCCCCCAAGGCATAGCTTGCGATCTGTTTGAAGGTGAGGCTCTCGGGCTTCTCGCTCAATCCGGCAAAATCATTGGGCACGAGGCTGGATTGCCAGTAATAGTCCGCCTGCCAGCTTTGGCGCTGATCGGCCGATGCACGCAAATCAATCCCATGGACATCGTAGAAATGCCATACTTTGTTACGCGGCTCGTACGCTGCCCGATTGGCGAACAGGACCTGTTCCAGCGTTCCGTCCGGAGCGCGAAAATAGAGATTGGGGTGGGCAAGCAATATGCCTTCGAGCCAGACGGTGCCCACACGGATCACGGTGTTGCCGTCTCTGCGCCAGACCGGAAGGGCGGTATTGTCGGCTGCCTGATCGATCGCCAGGTTAAGGCCGGCTTTTTCGAGATGGGCGACGGAATAAGGGACGAATCTATCGGCCATGAAAAAATGCAGTATCGCGACGGCGCTTACCGCCGGCATCAAGGCCAGAAGCACGAAGCTGTATGGGGCGCCCGCTGCCTTATAGGCGAGAATTTCGGAATTCCGTTCGAGCCGGCTCAGCGTGAGCAACAAGGCAAGCAGCACGGCAAAGGGGAGCAGAAAGCTCGCAATGGATGGAATGCGCCACAGCGCGTAGGTAGCGATATGGGTGAAGGATCCCGGAAAGCGCTGCTGGATCTCATCGGAATTAGAGAGCAGGTCGAAGATCTGCAATAGCGCGGTGAACCCCACCCAGACCAGGATAAGGTATTCGACAAACAGCCGTGAAACGTAGCGCAAGAAGCATCTCATGCCGGGCGAGTCTCTCGAAAAAGCCATCGGCGGATTTTTCTCACCACTCGGTCCAGCGTATCGAAGAGAATGCCGAAGCTGTCCTGGCCGGGCCGGCTGGAAGTGAGGAAGAACAGCCAGCTGCTCCCCAAGGCGAGAATGGCGAAGGGCAGCCATATGGCGACGAAGGCATTCGTGCGGCCGTCCACGACAAGATTTTCTCCAAAACCCAACAGCTGATAATAGCCGATGAGCAAAACGAGGCCGACGAGGACGCGCAGCGAACGCGCGGTACGCCGCGACGAAATGCCGATCGGCGCCGCCAGCAGGGGCAGGAACAGGACGCTCAGCGCGCGCGTTATTCGCCCATGAAGCTCCGCCTTCAGTGCTTTGCGGCTAATGAGGGGATCGTGGTCGCGATAGGCTTTGAGGAGCTCGCCGTAATCGAGTTCGGTCTCCCTGCCGCCCCGCTCGCGGAACGGTTCGGGCGTATGGGTGAAGAGCGGAATATCGAGTTCATCGAAATGCGCCGGACTGTGATCGTAGGTAGTCGAAGTTTCCAGCCTGACGCCGTCGCGCAGAAGAAGATGCAGCGTGTAGTTCTCGGGATCGCGCTGCAAGCTCCCCTGGCGCGCCGTGATCGTGATCTGATTGGTGCCGCCGCCGCCCTCATCGACGAAAATCCGCGAAAGCAGCTTGCCGCCATTGGAGATATTGCCGATCAGGATCGTCTTGCCGTCGAAGCCGGTAAAGAAGCTGCCGCGTTCAAGCGCGGTATCCCATGCCGTCTCGGTGACGAGATACAGCAACGCGCGATAGCCGTAGCGGGTATAGGGTTCGAGATAGCCCAGGATATAGAAACAGAAGAGAGCAAGGCCCACCGTTACGATCATGATCGGCCGGATCAACCGTCCAAGCGACAGGCCGGCCGAGCGCATCGCGTCCAGCTCGTTATCGTGGGAAAAGCGCATCGCCGCATAGAGAGTGCCAATGAAGAGGGCCACCGGCAGAGCGAGCTCAAGGTAGTGCGGCACCAAATTACCGAGCATCTCCACGATCAGTCCCAGCGGCCCACCCTTATTGGCGAGCAGGTCGAGCAGGCGGATCAACCTTTCGAGCAACAACGCGGCAAGCGCGATGGCGACGGCGCCTAACAGAGGCCAGCATACACGGGCAAGCAGGTAACGATCGATGCGCCGGATCACCAGCGCGCTCTCAAAAATGCCGTGAGCGCCGCGATGTCGGGGGTGGCGGGTGGCGGCTGGGTCAGATCTACCGGCTTGGGCCAGTAAGGGTCCTGGTATCGGCCGCCATTCCAGAAGCGCTCAGTCGCGTAACGGGGGAGGACATGAAAATGCACGTCGGGATCGACCATCATCAGCATGACATAATTGAGCTTGTCGGGCGCGAACGTGCCGTCCAGAACGCGGCGAATGCCCTGGGTCATGGCCTGGAGATCGCTGAACGCCGCCGCGGATAGAGAATCGAAAGCCAGAGCGGCCTCCCGGCATACCGCAACCATCGCGCCCAAGGTCGCTTGCTGTGGTCGCACCAGCAGCGACCAATGCAGCGTCTCCCCTACGAGCGTATTGGGATAGCCGAACTTCACCATGGTAGGGTTGGCGGAGGGCATGATCGGCGAAACTGGCGGGCGCGCGTGCCTCTGTCAAGCGATCCGGAGGGTAAACCGCCCACGCTCGGCGACAGCACTCTGATGCGGGGCAAGGCCACGGACGCGTGTTTGGACGAGCCAGCCGGACCCGTCGCGCGCAATGTCGTAGAGATGATAGGCGGCAGGCTCGACGTGATTTGAAATCACCGCCGCGCAGGAGGCGACCCCAATCACGGGGCAGACCTTTCCTGCCGCGGGAATCGTGCGCATCATGGTGCGGTGCATGTGACCGTGCAGGATCAATTCCGCGCCTTCCGCGGCGACGATTGCCCGAAATTCCGCGGCGTCGTGCAGGGCCTTGCGCCAGAATCGGCGCTCGCCATAAGGCGGATGGTGCATCATGACGACGCGGAACAGACCACGGCTTTCCCTCAACAGCCGGCGGAGGCGTTCACCTTGGTCTTGTCCCATCCGGCCGGCGGCGAGAAAGACAGGCATCGGCACCGCTGTGGTCACGCCAATCAGCGCGACCTCTCCCCAGCGCCGCAGATAGGGAAAATCATCGCCACCCATGTACTCTGCCCAGGCCTTTTTGCCGGGCTGGACCGGCACGTAGCAATCGTGATTGCCGGGAACCAGGCTGACCTCTTGGGCGGTCCCGAGTCTTCTAAGCCAGTTCAAAGCAGGCGGGTATTCCGCGCGGAGAGAAAGATTGATGAGATCGCCGGTGACGGCGATATGGCCTGGCGCGTGCGCGCGGAGGTCGGCGAGGATCGCGCGGCGCGGTTCTTCTTGATATAAAAACCGGCGCTTGGTCTGCCAGGAAAGAAAACCGCTCAGGCGCTTATTCAGCAGGGCAGTCCAAGGAGTACGCGGCAGTGGGCCGAGATGAGGGTCGGAAAGATGCGCGAGAACGGCCATGCGGGCGTTGTAGCCGTTGGCGACAGGGCTGTCACCATTGCCGCTTCTCTGCCTTCCTCACCGCGAGGCGGCGCGCAACCGTGGCAGGAAAAAACCGAGACAGCAGCGACCCTCCTGTTCGCGCCGCGAGAATGCGGTCGCGCTGGCGTCGCGTGGCCTCGATATAGGGATCCGCGCTTCCATCCTCGATTTCGTTACGATCGTACCAGGCGAAGTGCGCCGGGGCGCGCGCATCGTTCGGGTTGGGATAGCTGCGGCGCAGCTTGTTTTCCCAATGTTGCCGCGAGCGCAGAAAATAATGATTCACTTGACAGCGCGCATAGTCCGGCGGGCTCTTGAGCTTTCCAAACGTGTCCGTCCATTCGGCGGGTTGGCCGGACGGCGTGACGGTGGTGCCGGAAACTTCGAAGGCATGGGGATTGACCACCCGGCGCACGTGGGAGGGCCGCACGATCGGCTTGACCAGATTGTTGGGATCGAAGCCGTTTTCCGCGCGGCGCCGAAAGGATTCGAGGACCAGGCCGAGAGGAAACCGGTCGTGGCCTGACGTGCCGAAAAACGCCTCATTGATGGCGATCTGGCTATGGCGCGACAGGCGCTCGAGCATGGGGCGAACGGTCGGCTCGCCCTTGGGAATCAAGAACTCGTCGGAATCCAGGAAGGCGATCCAATCGAAGTGGCGCTTGAAGCGCCGCAAGCACTCGCGATAGGCGGTGGTTTGGGCATCCGGTTGTTTCGAGCGCCAGCGGATCACCCGCACATCTTGTACTCTCGCCGCCTTCGCTAGGACGCGATCCGTGCCGTCGGTCGATTCGTGATCGAAGACCACACAGGCATCGAAACCAATGATGTGATGGAAGGCCAGCCATTCGGCGAGGTCATGCTCCTCGTTCTTGACCATGAGGCAGACCGCGCTTTTCAACGCTCTTCCGTCCGATTCTTCGCGTGTGCTCTCTCTTTTCCGCGAGACAGGACCTCTTGCGGACGAGCGAGACGGTGGGCAAGAAGGCGATCGAGGCGGTCCATGGCGATAGCGTCAGCAAAGCCCGCGCACCCTCTTCTGTCAAGCCGCACCGGGAACACAATTATTTATGAGGGCGACGCTTGACCAGCTCCAAAATATTTCCGCGACCCCCTGGCGCGGGAAGATAACTGATCCGGTCCATGACGTGGGCGATGAAATGAGTCCCCAACCCGCCAGGGCGGATATCGTCGAGCGCGCGCGGCTTGATCTTGGCGGTATCGATCGGCGGTGCGTAATCGCGCAGGCGAAAGACCATACCGTCTGGCTGGGGAATGATCTGGATGTCGATCCGTCCTTGGCGGTCGCCGCGATAGCCGTGCAGCATGATATTTTCCAGCGCTTCGCTCACCGCGACCAGAATATCGTCGATCTCGGTTGCGGGAAAACCCTGGGCAGCCGCGAGAACCAGACCGCGCACCAGACGGAGATTCTTGGGATCGGCATTAATGGTCAAGTGGACGTGCTGATCGCTGGCGGGCTCGTCCTCGCGGACCCGGACGGGCAGGGAAGCGGTATCGAGCAGAAGGAGCGTGGCATCGTCTCGCACGTTCTCGGCGGTCAGGCCGGCGCCGTGCAGGATCTCGCTGAGCCGCGTATCGAGCGGCCGGTCGGCCACGCGCGCGAACAGGGCGGCCACGCCATCGATGCCGAGCTCGTTTTCGTGGCCGGGCTGCAGGGATGCTTCGCTCAACCCATCCGTATAGAGGAGAAGCTGGCCATCGAGGGTCGGATGAATCTCCGGTTCGAAATACGCATCGGCGAGCAGGCCGAGCGGCGGTGCCTCGGCGGGGAGGTATCGGATCTTTCCGTCGGGTGTCCAGAAGAGGGCGGGCAAGTGGCCGGCATTGGCCAGGCAGATCTCGCGCCGCTCGGGATCGATGTAGCCGACGATGCAGGTGACGAACATGCCTTCGGCCTGGGTATCGCAGATCTCGCGATTGACGAGACTGAGCAGGCGTCCCGGGTCGCTAACCGCCTTGCCCAAACAGCGCAGCAGGCTCGCCGTTTTCGCCATCAGAAGGGCCGCGTTCACGCCCTTGCCCGATACGTCGCCCAAGGCAAAAGTGATGCGCCCATCGGGAAGGGCGAAATAATCGAAGAAATCGCCAGATACTTGGCGCGCCGGAAGATTGACCCCACGCAGGGGCAAGTCCGGATCGATGGGGGGCAGTAGCGATTGCTGAATGCGCGCGGCCAGCTCCACTTCGCGTTTGAGTCCTTCCTGGGCAATCAGTTGCTCGGCCAGGCGGGCATGACTGATCGCGAGCGCTGCGGCGGACGCGGCCACCCGCAGCAAGGCTTCGTCCTGGGCATCGAAACGGGCCTGGGTGCGTTTGTTGACGATCTCCACCGCGCCCAGCACGCGGTCTCCCGCCCGCAGCGGAGCGCAGAGCAGCGACGTCGTCTTGAAGCCGGTTTGGGCGTCAAGCCGGGACGAAAAAATTTCATCGGTATACGCTTCGTGGACGGCGATGACCGAATCGGTCGCGGCGGCACGTCCGACGACGCCCTCGCCGCGGGGAAGTGCCATACCCTCGACCGAGGCCGGGCCGACGCTGGCGCGGCAGATCAGCTGCCGCTCCTCTTCGTCGAACAGGAAGAGTGCCCCGGCTTGCGCCGCGAGCGCCGAGACGATCTGCTCAAGCACGGCGCGGGTCGTCCGTTCGATATTCAGCGACGCGGCGAAGGACCGGCTGATGACTGCCGCCAAGCTTAATGCATCCGCGGTGGATGTGCGAATATCGGTCATGACCCATCTTAAGCCGGTCGGTCCTCCCTGGCCATGGCGCGTGGCAAACTTTTATTCTCGGCTGTTCTTTGATAGTATGGCAAAGATGGCGTATCCAACCGCGGCGTGCGACGGCAAGATCGTCTTGGAACTCGAAGGCGAGATCGATTTGGACGTAGCCGCAGTATTGCGCGCGCAGATTCTCGATCTGCTCAAGGATAGCCGGCCGCTCGAGATTGCCATGGACAAGGTAACCTATATCGATTCCTCGGGCATCGCTTGCCTCGTCGAAGCGTTGCAGTTGTCTCAGCGAAACAATCTTCCCTTTGCGCTTCTTGCGCCGAGCCCGCGCGTACGCAAGGTTCTGGAGCTGGCGCGCCTCGACAAGGTGTTTTCCATCCTTCCCGCCCCGGAACGAGCGCCGTGACCGATTGGCGTCTTCCCTTACGCCAGGTGGGCGAACGCACGGTGGCGGTCCTCGACGAGATCGGATACTGCGCGGTGCTAGTCTTCCAGAGCGTCTACTGGCTGGCCGTCGGGCCGCGCGCCCGCCAGCCGGTGCGCCTGGGTGCGACCATCGATTCCATGATCGATTTCGGCGTCCAGGCCCTGCCCATAGCGACCCTGCTTGCCGCGACCATCGGTATCATGCTCGCCATCCAGAGCCTTTATTCCCTGGGCCTGTTCGGGGCCCAGCAATATGCCTATATCGGGATCGCCCTTTCAGTGGCGAGGGAATTTTCGCCGATCATCATGGGAATTTTAGTCGCGGGCCGCTCGGGTTCCGCGCTCGCGGCGCGGATCGGCAGCATGACCATCAACCAGGAAATCGATGCGCTCGACGTCATGGGCATCAATCCGGTGCGCTTTCTCGTGACGCCCGCTCTTCTGGGTTTCCTCGTGATGCTGCCCTGCCTCACCATGTGGGCCAATTTCGTCTCGATCATCGCTGCGGGTTTCTATGTCTCCGCCGTGCTTCACGGTACGCTTGCGGGGTATCTGCGCGATACGCTGGACGTGCTCCACGCCAAGGATCTCTGGCAGGGTCTTGGAAAATCGGTGCTTTTCGGCCTGATTATCGCGGTCATCGGGGCGGTAAACGGGTCGAATGCCAAGAAGGGCGCCGAGGATGTCGGCCGGGTGACGACGCGGGCGGTCGTGCAATCCATCACTCTGATCGTCGTCACCGACATGATCTTCGCTTATTTAACGACTCACTGAGATGGCAACGTCCCCTTTAGCGGCGCGTCCCGTACCCGACGTGGAAACCGAAGAAATTGTCGCGGTCGATCACCTCGATTTCTTCTACGGCGACCGTCAGGTGCTCTTCGATGTCAGCCTCACGGTCCGGCGCGGCGAGATCGTGGTGATCATGGGCGGATCAGGGTCTGGCAAGACCACCTTGCTGCGCCATCTGATGGGGCTCATGCCGGCGCAGCCGGGCAAGATTCGGCTGTTCGGCAAGGATATCGCGCGGCTCAGCGAAGGCGAGATGCAGGAATTGCGGCGTAAGATGGGCGTGGCGTTTCAATCCGGAGCGTTGTTCTCCTCGATGAATGTTACTGACAATATCACGCTCCCTCTGCGGGAATTGGTCCAACTCGATGAAGAGACGATGGCGATCATGGCGCGTCTCAAGCTGGAAACCGTCAATCTATCGGGTTTCGGCGACCTCATGCCGTCCGAACTGTCGGGGGGCATGGTCAAGCGCGCCTCGATCGCCCGCGCAATCGTCATGGATCCACAGCTCCTTTTCCTGGACGAGCCGACCTCGGGTCTCGACCCGGCGGTCTCCGCCCAGATCGATGACCTCGTCCTTAAATTGCGCGCAGCCATGAACATGTCGGTGGTGATCATCACCCACGATCCCAAAAGTGCCTTCACGGTGGCCGACCGCATCCTGATCCTGGATCAGGGACGGATCGTCATCGACGGCCCACCCGACCTGGTAAGGGCCAGCCGGGACGAGCGGGTGCGTAATCTTCTACAGCGTCGGTTCGAGGAAACCGACATCGACCCCGCGCAATATCTGCGCCGTATCATGGGAAAGGACGAAGATGCGCACCCCTAAGATCAATTACGTGCTGGTCGGCCTGTTCGTGGCCGCGATGGGGGTCGGTCTCGTCGTCGTGCTCGGCCTGCTCGCCGGACACCGCGGACCATCCGATGGATACTTCATTACCTTTCGCAGCGTGGGAGACATCAAGGTTGGAACCGCGGTTGACTACCAGGGCTTTCCGGTAGGGCAGGTCACGCTGATCGCTCCGCAATTCAGCGAGGGCGGTTATGTCTTTCATGTCGAGGTTGACATCCAGCGTGGGTGGCACATTCCCGAGGATTCGACCGCGCGCATCGCCGCGACCGGTCTCCTCGCGGGGAGAATCGTCGACATCGTCCCTGGTCGCTCGACCCTGTATCTCAAGCCGGGAAATGAGATCAAGAGCGGCGCCAACGCCGATTTCTTTGCCGTCTTCAACGAGATCGCCGGCGATGTCGGCGATCTCAAGGAACATTCGCTCAAACCGCTCATCGATAAAGTCAGTCAATTCGTTGACCGGTTGGGTGGCGAGACATCGCAGAACCTGGGCACGTTGTTTGCTTCGCTGCAATCGATCGCGCGTACCGTCGATCAGCGGGCGCCACAAATCGTTCAGAATGTCGGCGAAGCTTCGCAGAAGCTCAACACGCAACTGCTCTCAGCGCATAATCTCAGCGAGGTGCAGCAGACGCTCGACCAGCTCAACCGTGCCAGCGGCGGCGCCACCCAAGCGATCGCCGATATCAGGGAGGCTGGTGCCGCACTCAAGCAGCTTACCCAGCGCATCGATGATCTGGCTCGTCGAAACACCGGCAAGGTCGACCGCTCGGTTGCGGATCTGCAATATGTCCTCCATACGGTAGCGGCAAATATTGACCAGATCACCGCCAATCTCGACGAGACCAGCCGCAACATGAGCGAATTCAGCCGCCAGATCCGCGCCAATCCTGGCCTGCTGCTCTCGGGAGGGCGACCGGCGAGCGACCAGGGGGGTACGCCATGACACGGTGGACCTTCTGTTTCTTGCTTGCCGTGGGGCTCGCGGCTTGCACCGCGCCGGCCATGCAAGACCCCATCTTCTTCAGGTTGGATAGCGCCGCGGAGATACCCGACGTGCGCGCCGCACAAGCATCGCAGGCCATCCTCGAGGTCGAGCCTTTCCAGGCCACGGGTATAACGGGCGATCGGGCGATGCTGTATTCCGCCGATGGCGGCGCCACGCTGCATCAGCGCCATTATGCATCCTGGGCAGAGGCGCCTGCGCGCATGATCCGCGATCAATTCATCGCGGAACTGGACGCGGCTCATCTTTTTTCCAAGACGGTTCCGAGCGAGATGCGCGCGGATGCAGCCTATCGCCTGCGCGGCACGTTGCGTCAGCTTGTGCAGCTTACCGATAGCAGCGGCAAACAGGGTAAGGGGACGCTGCTTATTCTCGATATTACTGTGCAACACAATCCAGACGACCGGATCGTCTGGAGCGGCACGCTGCGCAAGGAAGTGGCGCCCAAGGGTCCGGGCATCGAGGACGCCGCCGAAGCGCTGCGCACCGCTGTCAAGGAAACCGTCGCGGATCTCATCCGCATGTTGGCCGCCCAGCCTCTTGCCTGAGGGGAGCCGCCCAGCTATTTTGCGGCCATGAATAGCTGCGTTTTCGAGCGTGTCGGTCCCCAGGAAGTCAGGGCCATTCCCTTCCCCCATCTCGTGCGCCAGCACGCTCTCGATCCCGCTTCCTACGAAGCCCTGGCCGCGGAGTTTCCGGCCATGGAGGTGGTGCTCGACGGCCGGCCCAACAAGGGCAGCAATTACGCCGCGCGCATGCCAGCCTATAAATCCCTTCGAAATCCACGCGTATCCGAGCGTTGGAAAAAATTCATGCGCCACCATACCTCGGCGGATCATTGGCGCGATATCCTGCGGTTGTTCCAGTCTCATTTCGAGGAGACCTACCCCGATCTCGAACGGCGCATCGGCCGCAAAATGCGCGACTGGCGCGTCGCGCCGCGCTACGAGAGCGGGGATTTCGACGTCCGGCTCGATTGCCAGTTCGTCATCAACACGCCGGTCACCGAAAAGGCTATCTCGGTACGCACCGGTCATATCGACCGGCCGGTGACGATCTTCACCGCGCTTCTCTATGTCCGCAGGCCCGAAGACATCGCGGGCGGCGGCGATTTGGAATTGTTCGCCTGGCGGCGTCCGCCGCGCTTCCTCCGCGATCGCGGCTGTTTGCCGGAAGATATCCAGGTGGCCGAGCGCGTGGCCTATCAGGGCAACACCTTTGCCTGTTTCATCAATTCGCCGCTCTCGGTCCATGGGGTCACGCCGCGCGAGGTCACGCCGGCGCCGCGTCAGTATATCAACTTTATCGTCGAAACCCCCGTACCGATGTTTTCCTACCGCAATATCGGGCCGCTGGGCCGGTTCCTTGCGACGCTCAAGGGCACCAATTATACGCCCCGCGACACCGGCCGGGATAAGTACTGACGGCCCCGTTATAGCGCGGAAACGCGGCCGACCCGCATTGCGAGCGGCCAGCGCACCCGTCGGCGCGCGGCGCCTTTCGCCCAATGCGCGGCGAGACGGATGGAGAAATCCTCGAAATCCTTGCCGCGGCCGGCCTTCTTGAGATTGCTGACCGCCGACCACGTCTCGATATAGCCGAGAACATCCGCGACCGACCATTCGTGGACGATCGAGAAAGGCGGCGCGGCGATTTCCGCGAAGGGAAAAGCGAGCGTGCGGTAACCGGCCTCGATATGGCGCCGCTCGGGCGGCCAGAAGGTGGTACCGAGCACGCCGTCATAAAAATCATTGATGATGCGGTCGAGCTCTGAATCGCCTGTTTCCAGGCTCGCATAGGTGATCAAGGCGAGGATTGCGCCGGGCGCGGCCACCCGCCTGACCTCGGCATAAAAATCCTCGAGCGCGAACCAATGGGCGGCCTGGGCAACCGTGATGATATCGACGGCATGGTCCGGCAAGGACGTCCGTTCCGCCTTTTCCTGGCGATAGTCGATGCGGGGATGCCTGGGTGCCGCACTCAATTGCTCGGCGCTGGGGTCGGTCGCTATGACATGGGCGAAATGATCGGCCAGCAGGCGAGAGAATTGGCCCGAGCCGCAGCCGCAGTCCCAGGCGAGCCCGCGGCGCGGCGCGATCTCGGCAAAATAGGCGGCCAGTTCCGGTGGATAGTCCGGACGGTGGCGCGCATAGGCGCTCGCGACGCTGGAAAAGTGATCCTTGAAAGGCTCCATCTATCGACAGCTCGATCCGGACATGATGCACTCGATGGTATCATCCCGCAAGCGGGTCGATGCGCCGGTAGGAGAGATAGAGGGGCGGAAAACCAGTGATCGCCTTGCGTTCGTAGCGGGTCGCGGGCCAGTCGCGGCTCTGCCAATCGCCGGGCCGTTCCGCGCACCAGCGGAAATCGGATGCGGCGCGCATCTGCGCAAGCACCCAGGTCATCGCGATGGGATCGTCGGTCGCGATGGTCAGAAGACCACCCGGCTGCAGGACGCGGGCCAATTGGGCGATTTCCCGAGGGTTGACGAATCGGCGGTCGCGATGGCGGTATTTCGGCCAGGGATCCGGGAACAGGATGAAGATCTCGGCGAGTCGTCCGGGTGGCAGTAGCGGCAGGAGCAGTCGCGCATCCTCGGTGAAAAGGCGGATATTGGCGAGCTGTTTTTGCGCGAGTCCAGCCAGCAGGGCCGCTATGCCATTGATGAAGACCTCGCAGCCGATGTAGCCGCGCTGGGGCGTGCGCTCGGCGCGCCACAACAAATGCTCGCCGCTGCCGAAGCCGATTTCAAGCCCAAAAGAGGTCACGCCCGGCCCGAACAGGGTCTCGAGCGGCGGGAGCGGCGCATCGATCCGCCAGCGCGGCAATTCCTCGGCGAGCAGGGTCTGTCGCGAGGTGCGCAATGTGCGTCCCCGGCGCCGTCCATAAAAACGCGGCTTGGCGCCCTCCACGTCGGACCTCAGATCGCGCTGGCGACGTCAGCAGCCGGGAGAGCTAACCGAAGGCCGCCTGGAGCCCCGCGACGAGATCGAGCTTCTCCCAGGAAAAACCGCCCTCCGCATCCGGCTCGCGCCCGAAATGGCCATAGGCGGCGGTGCGGGCATAGATCGGCCGGTTGAGCTTGAGGTGGTTGCGGATACCGCGGGGGCTCAGATCCATCATCCCGCTCAGCGTCGCGACCAGCTTCGCTTCGTCGACCGTGCCGGTTTCATGCGTATTTACATAGATGGAGAGCGGCTTGGATACGCCGATTGCATAAGACAGCTGGATCGTGCAGCGCTCGGCAAGCTTGGCGCCCACGACGTTCTTGGCGAGATAACGGGCTGCATAGGCGGCGGACCGATCCACCTTGGTGGGGTCCTTGCCGGAAAAGGCGCCGCCGCCGTGAGGCGCTGCGCCGCCATAGGTATCGACGATGATCTTGCGGCCGGTCAGGCCAGCATCGCCGTCGGGGCCACCGATGACAAAGCGGCCAGTGGGATTGACATAGAAATTCTCCTCATCGCACATCCAGCCCTTCGGCAAGGCCTTTTCCACATGCGGCCGCACGATGTCGCGGATGCGCTGCTGGTCGGCCGACGGGCCGTGCTGGGTCGAGACGACGATGGATGTTGCCCGCACTGGCTTGCCGTGCTCGTAAAGTAGGGTGATCTGGCTCTTGGCGTCGGGGCCGAGATCCTTCTCCCTGCCGGAACGGCGCGCTTCGGACAAGGATTTCAGGATACGGTGCGCATAGGAGAGCGGCGCCGGCATATAATTATCAGTCTCGTTGCAGGCATAGCCGAACATGATTCCCTGATCGCCTGCGCCTTCATCCTTATTGCCGTTCGCATCGACGCCCGCGGCGATATCTGGGGATTGCTGGTGGACATAGCAATCGATATCGACGCTCTTCCAGTGAAAGCCCTCTTGCTCATAGCCGATATCGCGAATCGCAGACCGCGCCGCTTCCTTGAGGATATCGGGGGTAATTGCCTTGGGACCGCGCACCTCGCCGGCGAGCACGACCTTATTGGTCGTCGCCAGCGTCTCGACAGCAACCCGCGCTTCCGGATCCGCGCTCAGATAGAGATCGACGATCGTGTCGGAAATGCGGTCGCATACCTTATCGGGATGTCCCTCGGATACGCTCTCGCTGGTAAAAAGATAGGATGACTTCATGAATGCCTCGCTCGTTGCCGCGCTGTCCCCATGACAGAAGCAGGAGCCACGGGCCAGTGTCCCTAGTCCCCGTGGAAAGCCGGGATAATGGTTAAGCCCTGCCGCGAGGTCAAGCGATTTACGTCAGATCTTGGCCAGTGCCTTGATGAGATCGCCCACCTTGCGACGGACGCCGAGCTCCTTGATTTTATAATAAGCCCGCATGATCTCCAGCGTCTCCCGCTTGGTGAGAGGATCGTCCTCGCGCGGCTCGGGCGCAGGCGGGCTGGCGAGCCCGACCAGGCGGGACGGCGTCTTCTCCCGTACCGACAGAGGCATATCCTCGAAAAAATAGTTTACGGGCACATCCAGAACTTGGCCGAGGTCAAACAGCCGGCTCGATCCGACTCGATTGGTTCCCCGCTCGTATTTTTGGACCTGCTGAAAGGTCAGGCCCACCGCTTTGGCCAGCTTCTGCTGGCTCATCCCCAGCAGCGTGCGACGCTGCCGCAATCGGGTGCCGACATGAACGTCGATGGGGTTGGGAAACCCCTTGCTGGCCATGCGGCCCGATGATTTTCTCTGTGAAACTTTCTTCATATTCATCCTTTGCCGCCCTCTGATCCTGCAACCATAAGCGCAACGGTGCGGGTAATTATTCTCATAAATAAGCTAAGAACCTTTGTCAATCCGCGCCAGAAAAAGGTCACGATGACCATTATCGCAATACCAAGGGTTGGCCAGACGCCTGCCCAGGAAAACGGCGTGCTATCCAGCATTTTCGGTAAAAAAACATCTCGGACGGCGCGTGTATTTAGATCTAATTTTGTGCGAATGCGACCCAAAGGGTCGATGACCGCGCTAATGCCGGTATTGGCTACACGTATAAGTGGGAGCCCCTCCTCAACTGCTCGGAAGCGTGCACTGGCGAAATGCTGGTAGGGGCCGGTCGAATCGCCGAACCAGCCATCATTGGTGATGTTGAGGAGCCAGGCGGGGCGGTGGTCGGAATCGATGATTTCCCCGGGGAAAATAACTTCGTAGCAGATCAAGGGAGTAAAAGGCGGCAGGCCGGGCGCCGTGACGGTGGAATGACCTTGACCCGAGGAGAAGTCCAATGCGCCTGGCGTGACTTTATCGATGAAGGGGAGCCAGGATCGGCCAGGCACATATTCGCCGAGCGGCACCAAATGGGCTTTATCGGCAAAAGCCTGCACGACGCCGCGATCATCAATAACCGCGAGGGAGTTCCAGATCTTGTCCAGCGGGCCGGTCAAAGGCACGCCATGCACCGCCCCGGTCAGGAGATAGCCATTGCGTGGTGCAAGGCCACCCAGCAGACTGCGCAGATCCGCGTCGCGCTCAATCAGCATCTCGATTGCGGCTTCGGGCCAGATAACCGCCTGCACGGGAGCGCCGCCGGCAGGTGCACGAGTCAAATCGGAGAGAATGGCGAGGTGGTCCCATGCGTACCGGCCCGTAACGCGCTCGGCTTCGGGCAAAGCTGGCTGAACCAGACGTAGGCGAATGGCAGTGTCCTCGACCGGATGCAACCATAATCTGACGCCTGGAGCCAGGATCAGCGCGAGCAGGCCGGCCGCGACGGCCAGCGCGCGGCGTGCGCCCAGCGGTTCGGCCAGCACCGCCGCCGTGAGCAGGAGACAGCTCGTCAAGCTCATGCCCCAGGAGCCCACCAGAGCAGCCCCCTGCATGGGAAGAGCAGAAAAGCCCCACACATAGGCGAGCAGGTTCCAGGGATAGCCGGTGAGGATATGGCCGCGCGCATATTCCGCGCCGGTCCAGAGAACGGCGAAGAGGAGCCAGCTTTGTATCGCCGGGCGTGGCCGGGCCGACCAGCAGAGTAAGGCGATGATAGCGGGATAAAAGGACAAGAACAAAGCGAGTCCCCCCACCATGAGGGGGATCATCCAGGCAAAGCGGTCCGCCTCGACCAAGAAGGAATTGGCGATCCAATAATTGCCCGCCAGGAAGAATCCCCATCCCCAGCTCAGGCCGCGCAGGGTGGCTTGGCGCCGTCGCGTCGCCCCAAGGGTGGCCCATAGGAACAATGTGAGGCCCACCGCCGGGCAGGGCAGCCAGTAAAAGGGCGCGAATCCCAGCGCGCTTAGCGCACCCGCGAGCGCGAGCGCAATATGTCCGGAGCGGGGATGGCGCGCCAGCAATCCCTGCCAGCGGAGGCGCAGGGTCACGGCGCGGCGTGCGGCTTGGGAAGGTTGCGCACGCAAAGGCGCCGGATCCGCCTGGGATCGGCATCCAGCACCTCGAAGGCGAGGCCGGTCGGATGAAGGATGAGCTCGCCCCGGCTCGGCACGCGTCCTGCGAGTGCCATCACGAGCCCGCCGAGCGTGTCGATATCGGCCTCGCGCTCTTCGCGGGTGCGAATCGGCCCCACGGCCTCCTCGAATTCATCGATGTTCGTCCGGGCATCGGCATAGCATGTCCCGTCCTGCAGGATGACGGGCGCCATGTGGCGGATGGCGTCATGCTCGTCTTCGATCTCGCCGGTAATCTGCTCCACCAGATCCTCGATCGTCACCATGCCGTCGATTCCGCCGAACTCGTCCACGACTAGGGCCATGTGCGTGCGCGCCATGCGCATCTGCACCAGTAGATCGACGACGCGCACCGAGGGCGCGACGAAAATGGCTTCGCGCAGGATCGCGGTCAGCACCAGCTGCTCGTTTCGTACCACCACCGAGAGAAGATCCTTGATATGGACGATGCCCAGGACATGGTCGAGGTTGTCTCCGAAGATCGGCAGGCGCGAGTGGCCGTGCTCCTCCATCAGATGGACGAGCGTGCCCAAGTCGGCGGTTGCCGGCGCGGCGATGATATCGGCCCGCGGCACCATGACGTCGCGCGCTGTCAGCTCGGTGAATTTGAGCACGTTGCGCAGCAGGCCGGACTCGTTATGGTCGGGTTCGCTTTCCTGCCCGCTTTCCTCGATCAGTTCCTCGATAGCCTCTCTGAGCTCGCCCTCTTTGGGACGTTGCCAGAACATCAGACGCCGCCACCAGGGCGCGCCGCCATTCTGGCGCGGATGAAGATCGCTGTTCATCGTGTCAGCGTGCCTCCAACGGCTCCCGATAGGGATCGGCGATATTGAGGCTCGCCAAAGCGAGCCGTTCCAATTCTTCCATTTCCTTGGCGTCCTTGCGTCGAAGATGATCATACCCTAGCAGGTGGAAAAGGCCATGGGCGACGAGATGGCAAAAATGAGCGGCGGGACTCTTGCGTTGCTGTCGTGCCTCGCGCAGGAGCGTGCCCAAGGCCAGGCTCACCTCGCCTAGAGAGATTTGCGCGCTTTCCGCGACGGGCATGGCGAAGGCGAGCACGTTGGTGCTCCGGTCGATGCCGCGAAACTTGCGGTTGAGGCGGCGCTGTACTCGGCCGTCGGTCAAGAGGAGGCCAGCCACCACCCGCTCGGAATGCGGCACCCAGCCGTGCCGCCAGGCGACCAGAATAGCCTGTCGGCCGATCCGCCCCGCCAAGCGCTCGTGCTCTGGGATGGTACGCCAACCGGTGGGATTGTCGACCATCATCCGCCAGCGAAAGCGCGGCTCAGCCTGAACGGGAATCGCGTGCCCCGTAAGCGGCGACGATTCGCGCCACCAGCGGGTGGCGGACTACATCCTTGTCGGTGAAGCGGACCAGGCCAATCTCCTCGAGTGCGCCAATCGCGTCCAGGGCGTCGATCAAGCCGCTCTTCATGCCATGCGGCAGATCGATCTGGGTAAGATCGCCGGTGATGGCCATGCGCGAGCCTTCACCTAGGCGAGTGAGAAACATCTTCATCTGCATAGCAGTCGTATTCTGCGCTTCATCGAGAATTACGAAGGCGCGGGACAAGGTACGACCTCGCATGAAGGCAAGCGGCGCCACTTCGATCTCCCCGCTCGCCATGCGTTTGGCAACTTGCTCGCCCGGCATCATATCGTGTAGCGCGTCATAGAGCGGCCGGAGATAGGGATCGACCTTGTCCTTCAGGTCGCCGGGCAGGAAGCCGAGCCGTTCCCCCGCCTCGACGGCGGGGCGCGATAGCACGATCCGCTCGAACTGGCCCTTGTGCAGCCCGGCAACCGCGGCGGCGACGGCCAGATAGGTCTTGCCCGTTCCGGCTGGCCCCAGGCCGAAGGTCAATTCCTTATCGAGCAGCGCGCGTACGTAGCGCGCCTGGCCGGCCGAGCGTGGCGCAATCTGCCGCTTGGCCGTGCGGATCACCAGGCTGTCCCGGAATTCCGGTCCGAAGAGGGGCGGTTCCATTCCATCATCGCTATGCTGGGCAAAACGCAGGGCAGCATCGATATCCACCTGGGCGATGGTCTCTCCGTTTTTCAATCTTTTATAGAGTTCGACCAGCACCTGGCGGGCAAGCTGGGTCTGCGCCGCCGGCCCGTCGATGGCGACTACATTGCCTCGCGTCGCGAGCGTCACGCCGAGCTGGCGCTCCAGATGCATCAGATGCTGGTCGTGTTCTCCATAGAGGAGCGGCAGCAGCCGGTTGTCATCGAACTGGACATTGTAGTGCTTTACGCCACTTTCATTCATGCCGCCTCCGCCCCGGACCGGATCTCCCCACCCAGGCTGAATTGTCCAAGATGCGTTATGGCGATATCGCACACCGATCCGATGAGTGTGGTCGCGCCGTGAAAATGAACCGCCTGCTGGTAGGGCGTGCGCCCGATCAGTTGGCCGGGCTGCCGACCAGGCTTCTCAACCAGGACGGGTAGAATCTTGCCGAGCTGGGCAGCATTGCATTCCCGTTGCTGGCGGTTGAGCACCTCCTGGAGGCGGGCCAGCCTTTCCTGCTTGACCGGCTCGGGAATCTGGGCGTCGTCATTTGCTGCCGCCGTCCCCGGCCGCGGACTGTAGCAAAAAGAATAGGCCTGCGAGAAGCCTATCTCCTCGACCAGGGACAGGGTCGCCTGGAAGTCTTCTTCCCTCTCGCCGGGAAAGCCGACGATGAAATCCGATGAGAGCGCGATATCGGGCCGAATCTCGCGCAAACGGGCAATGATCGCTTCATAGTGCGCCCGGTCATGGCGTCGGTTCATGGCGCGGAGAATACGGTCGGACCCCGATTGCACGGGAAGATGCAACGCGGGCATGAGCGAGGGTATCCCTCCGAAGGCACGGATCAGGTCGTCGTCCATGTCGTTGGGGTGCGAAGTCGTGAAGCGCAGCCGGGCGAGACCGGGCAGAGTCGCCAGATCGCGCAGCAAGGCGGCCAGGCCCCATTCGCAGCCGTCTTCTGCCCGGCCGTGATAGGCATTGACGTTTTGGCCGAGCAGGACGATCTCGCGCGCACCCAGTGAAACCAGCCGCTCCGCCTCCGCCCTGATCCGGGCAGGCGGGCGGGAATATTCTGCTCCGCGCGTATAGGGCACGACGCAGAAGGTGCAGAATTTATCGCAGCCCTCTTGGATCGACAGGAAGGCGCTCACGCCGGACGCGGCAGTCTGCTCGGGCAGGAAATCGAACTTCTCCTCGGCCGGGAAGTCGGTGGCGATAATGCCCGCGCCTTGCCGCTTGCCGTTTCGATGATCGCGCAACCGTTCCGCCTGGGCGACATGTTCCGGCAAACGATGATAGGCCTGCGGCCCGAGCACGATATCTACCGCGGGCATGCGCCGCAGGATCTCTTCGCCCTCGGCCTGGGCGACGCAGCCGGCCACGGCCACGATCATGTCCCGACCGTCCGGCGGTCTCCCCTGGCGCATTTTGTCGATTCGACCGATTTCGGAAAAGACCTTCTCGCTCGCATGTTCGCGAATATGGCACGTATTGAGGATGACCAGATCGGCTTCCGCGATATCGGACGTCATGCCATAGCCCAGCGGCGCGAGCAGATCGGCCATGCGCGACGAATCATAGACATTCATTTGGCAGCCGTAGGTCTTGATGTGGAGCTTCTTGAGCGCGGTCATGCGGAAGGTAGGGCCATCCTATCCGGTTTCGCGGGCGTCGTCGAGTGGCCGAAGGCGCGGGCCATGCCCTCGGCCACCTGCTGGGCGCAATAATGGGTGAGCTGCTTGCGCGAAGCGAAAGAAGACATCTGCACGGGTGCGTGGAATTCCACGCAGACCCCGATGCGGCCGAGGCACGCCACCCGCCAGAGATGGTTTGCCATCTGCATATCGCCGTACCAGGCGAGCAGCGGCCGCAGGGATCGTCCCATTGGGATGCCATCAATCTCCACATAGGAGAGCGAAACCGGCTGGATCCACAGCGCGGGGTCCTGGCCACCTGTTTCCGCAACCGAGAGGAGCGCGCTCCGAAAAGGAAGAATGCCATTGCCCGGCCCGGAGGTTCCTTCGGGAAACAAAATCAGCGAATCGCCATGGGCGAGGCGCTGGGCGATATCGTCGCGCTGGCGATGCGTGGTCTGGCGCTTGCGATCGACGAACACCGTTCGCTGAAGCTTGGCCAGCCAACCGAACAGCGGCCAGGACGCGACCTCGGATTTGGCGATGAAAGAGGCAGAGACCAGCGCGCCCAGAATCTCGATATCGAGATAAGAGCAATGATTGACCACGAACAGCGTCGGCCGATGCTCGCTGCGGTTTCCCTTCACATCGAGGCGGATACCAATCATCCATAAGACACGCCGATGGTACCAGATCGGAAAGGTCGCGGCGGCCGAATGGCCTAGCTTGACCAGCACCACCTGGATGGGAATCATGGAAAGGGTAAAGATCAGATAGACGCAAAGACGCAAGGCGCCGCGGACCGGCCAGCCCAGCGGAGCGCGCACGAAGCGCACCCGATTAGCGCGTGTAGTGCTTGACATATTTGGATGTGACGAGATCGGTGACCACCAGGATGGAAACATCGACCGTGTCGAATTGTTCGTCGATGACGGCGCCATCGCCTACGAATCCACCCAAGCGCAAGTAACCCTTGATGAGGGGCGGCAGGCTCGCCAGCGCCCGCTTGGCATCGACGGCGCTCGTCGGATCGGGATCCATGCTGACGTAAAGAGGGTCGAGGGCGCGGGGACACAATTCCGCGGGAGCGAGATGGTTGCGCGCGAGGTAAGCCAGTGCCGGAGCGTGAGCCAGCGGGTCTGTGCCCGGGAAGCTTGCACAGCCGAACATGATGCCGATCTTATAATACATGACGTAATCGGTGATGCCCTTCCAGAGCAGCTGCATCACGGCCTTGGTGCGATACGGCAGCGCAACACAAGAGCGTCCCAACTCAAGGATCTCGCCCGGGTAAGCGAGGATCGGGGTAATATCGTACTCGGTCCGCGAATAGAAACCACCCGCTCGGGCGGCGCCTGAGCGGCGCAGAAGCCGATATGTGGCAACGATGCCCTCGTCCCGGTGGCGATTATTCTCATCCACCACGATCAGGTGATCGCAATATTCATCGAGAGCGTCAAAATCCCGCCCCAGCCGGCGCATTTCCGCAGTCGGCTGGGCGGCCATTTCTTCATAAAAGATGCTATAGCGCAGGCGCTGCGCCGCTGCGACCTCGGCGGGAAGCGCGGCGAGACGGATGGTCAGCGGACCCGAAGCCAGGTTCACTGGCTCTGAACGGGCAGCGGTCGCGATGAGGGGAGGCTCAGGGTTCATGGCGCTTAGGCGGATCGGTGGGGACTGCGTATAATTCCAGACGGTGGCCGACGAGGCGATAGCCAAGCCTTTCCGCCACCTTGTGCTGAAGCCGTTCGATCTCATCATTGGTGAACTCGACCACTTTGCCGCTGGCGAGGTCGATGAGATGGTCATGGTGAAGTTTGGCGACGAGTTCGTAGCGCGAGCGCGCCGCCCCGAAATCATGACGGGTGAGAATGCCGGATTCTTCCATCAACTTCAAAGTGCGATATACCGTCGCCATCGAAATGCGGGGATCCAGGCGTTGGGCGCGCGCATGAACCTGCTCGACATCGGGATGATCGCGGCTTTGGATCAATACCTGAGCGATGACCCGGCGCGGCCCGGTCATTTTCAGACCCTTTTCGGTGCAGAGACGTTCCAGCTGGTCTGTGGTCAAGGAGTGCACGGATGGCAGTATAGAAGGTAACGCTACTCTGGCAATAGTCGCTTCGCGAGGGTTCCCGGCGCGATTTTCCATCGAATCGCATCGCTCGCTTGGTTGCCTTTTCGATAATAGCCCCGCCGCCGGCCATCCATTTCGCACCCTGCTCGTGCATACAAGCTTTGTGCGGGCTCATTATCGGCAGCGCACTCCAGCCCAATCGAGGTTATTTTGTATTGCGCCGCATAGGCCGCGCAGACGCCGAGCAGGGCCCTGGCATGCCCACGCCTCCGGCAGGCCGGCATGACGGCAAGCGAGAGGATCTCGGCATCAGGCACGATCATTTGGCAGAGCAGGAAGGCGACGGGCCAGCTATCTGCGACGCTTATCCAACCGTAGCTGGTTGGCAAGGCGAGGAGGGCGGCGAACTCGCTTTCCACCCACGGCCGTTCATCGAGAAAGCTGACCTGGGCGATGGCGGCGAAAGCCGCCGCGTCGCCTGGTCCGGCCGGGCGAATCATTTGGTCTGCCCGCCAATGGCAGGTGGGCGCAGATAGACGGGCTTGGCGGGGAGATGGTAGCACGGATCGCGCGCGAGCCAGGCGATATCCTGGGCCGAATGCGGGACGGCGCAAGGCGCGAGCGCCGCCGAATCGGATAGCAAGGTTGGCTCATCCGCGCGCCAGGCTGCGCGCTCGACCTCCGGCAGCACGAAGGGGGGCGCAAGGAACGCAAGGTCGCGGTCAAGCACTGCCGCATAAGGCTCATCGCGGCGACTGTCGAGGAGAATGGCGAGTCGATCCGGCGGGGCGGAGTTCCGTACCCGCCGCCAGCCATGGGCGAGCGCCTGAAAGCTGGAAATCCCCACGAGCCGGCATTGCCAGGCGAGCGACAGACCTTGAGCTGCCGCGATACCCGCGCGGAGGCCGGTGAAGGAGCCAGGGCCGACATTCACGGCAATCAGGGTGATGTCTTGGCCGGACAGGCCGGTTTCGGTCATCAGCCGTCCGATCAGGGGAACGAGCAGGGCCGGCGCGCCAAAAGGCTCCTCCAGCATATGCTCGCCCAGGAGGCGATCATGGGCGAGCAGCGCGCATCCCATCTGGTTTCCCGCGGTGTCGATCGCGAGAACCGTCGCGCGTTGCACTTCGGAAACAACCATGCTAGCTAGCCCAGCAAAGGATGGAGTATCATATGGCGTATGTTGTGACCGAAGCCTGCATCAAATGCAAATACATGGATTGCGTCGAGGTTTGTCCAGTCGATTGCTTTTATGTCGGCGAAAACATGCTGGTCATTCATCCCGACGAATGTATCGATTGCGGCGTCTGCGAGCCGGAATGCCCCGCCGATGCGATTCTGCCCGATAGCGAACCCGGCATGGAGAAATGGCTCGAACTCAACCGCCAGTATGCAGCCGAATGGCCTAATATCACGCGCAAGGGCGAGCCGCCGGCCGATGCCGATATCCATAAAGGCGAGGCCGGCAAATTCGACAAATATTTTACACCCGCGCCGGGCAAGGCCTAGCCTACCCGGCCATGGCCCGTCGTGATCTTTCTGCTCGGTTGCTCAAGCTCGCGGCGCATCCGCGGGCGGCATGGCTGCTGGCGGGAATAGCCTTCCTGGAAAGCTCGATCTTTCCAGTTCCACCCGATGCGTTGCTTGTGCCGATGGGCCTGCTGGCGCCAGGACGGGTCTACCGGCTCGCGCTCATCTGCACTCTCGCCTCGGTCGGGGGCGCCTTTCTGGGCTATGCGATTGGCTTTGGTCTCTATGCGAGTATCGGGCAGCCGATTATCACGGCCTATCATCTTGACCGTGCTTTCGCCGATTTTCAGGCCGCTTTTCAGAAGTGGGGCATCTGGCTCATCCTGCTCAAGGGGCTAACGCCGATTCCCTTCAAACTGGTGACCCTGGCAAGCGGGGTGGTGCACCTGAATGTCCCGCTCTTCGCGCTGGCATGCCTGCTGACCCGTGGCGGGCGTTTTTTTCTCGAGGCCTTTTTGATCAAGACCTGGGGGCCACGCGCGCAGCCGTTCATCGAGAAACGTCTACCTCTGTTAGGCGCGGCTTTCCTGGCGATGGTTTTGGGCGGCGTCGGCGCGCTATTTTTTCTCGGATGAGGGAAGCCTTTCTGCCCGTGCGTGCGGTCCCGGCTTTGATCGGCGGCGCCATCGCGGCAGCTCTTTGCATAGCCTGGCTGGCCCAGTACGGTTTCGGCCTGAAACCCTGCGAGCTTTGCCTTTGGCAACGCTATGTCTATGGCGTGGCCTTGTTTGTGAGCCTTGCGGCGGTATTTGGCGGGCGAACTGCGCGGGGGCGCCGCCTCTGGCTTCTATTGCTGGCTGGCTGTCTCCTCAGCGAGGCGGCGGTGGCCCTGTTTCATGTCGGGGTGGAATATCGCTGGTGGGAGGGAACGAGCGCCTGCGTGGGTGCGGTCCCGGCCGGACCGAACGTGGCGGACACGCTGAGCGCCATCGAGACCGCACCGCTCGTGCGGTGCGATCAACCGGCGTTTCAGCTGTTTGGGTTGTCCATGGCCTTCTACAATATGGTATATGCGATAGGCTTGGCGGCCCTGGTGGCGTGGAGCGCGCGAAAAGCATGACAGAATCTTCATCGTTGGATGAGCTGAACAAGAAACAGGCGCTTGACCGCATCTTGCGGGTCGATCATGCCGGAGAATATGGCGCGCGCCGTATCTATGAGGGCCAATTGGCCATCCTGAAACGGGACCCGCTCGCGCCGACCATCCGCCACATGCACGAGCAGGAAATGGCGCATCTTCGGCGCTTTCAGGAATTGCTGCCGGAATATCGGGCGCGCCCGACCGCACTTTCGCCACTCTGGCATATCATGGGCTTCGCGCTGGGGGCGGGGACGGCGCTTCTCGGCGCCAAGGCCGCGATGGCCTGCACCATCGCGGTCGAAGAGGTCATCGACGAGCATTATGCCCGCCAGATCGACTATCTCAAGGAGAATGGCGAAGGCGCGCTCGCCGAGGAAATCGACGCGTTCCGCGCGGACGAAGTGGCGCATCGCGATCTGGGCCAGCGCAGCGGGGGAGAGCAGGCGCGCTTCTATCCGTTTTTACACGGGGCGATCAAGAATGCCACGCGTCTGGCAATCTGGATGTCCGAACGGATCTGAGGGAATGGAAAAATGCGGTTCAATCTTGCGGTCTTTCTCGTCCTGTTGCTTGTCTTAGGAGGGTTCGCGCCTGGGTCCTATGCCCAGGCTCAAGCCCAGGTGCCGCAATCGGCGGCGCAGCTTCAGCTCAGCTTCGCTCCTGTGGTACGCCAAGTGGCGCCGGCCGTCGTCAATATCTATACAAGGACCATCGTCAAGACGCGCGCACCGTCGGCCCTGCTGGAAGATCCGTTTTTCCGCCAGTTTTTCGGCAATGGGTTCGATTTCGGCCAGCCAGCGGAGCGGGTGCAGAACGCGTTGGGTTCGGGGGTGATCGTGGCTCCCGATGGCTTGATCGTCACGAACAACCATGTCATCGCGGGCGCCGACCAGGTAACCGTGATCCTTTCCGACCGGCGCGAATATGAGGCGAAAATCGTGGCCTCCGAAGAAAAACTCGATCTGGCCTTGCTGCGTATCGATACTCGCGGAGAAAAATTGCCGACCCTCGCTTTGCGCAATTCCGACGATATTGCGGTAGGAGACCTGGTGCTCGCCATCGGCGATCCCTTTGGGGTGGGCCAGACCGTGACGAGCGGTATTGTCTCGGGGCTCGCACGCACGCAGACGGGCATCAATGATTTTGGCTTCTTTATCCAGACCGATGCGGCGATCAATCCCGGTAATTCTGGAGGCGCGCTGGTCACGATGGATGGCAAGCTGATCGGGATCAACAGCGCCATTTATTCTCGTTCGGGCGGATCGGTGGGGATTGGTTTTGCCATTCCCTCCAACATGGTGCAGGTCTTCCTCAAGGCCGAATCCCATGGCGGCAAGCTCGTGACCCCGTGGGTGGGAATGAGCGGCGAAACTGCTACCGCGGACATCGCCAAGGCCATGCATCTCACCCGGCCGGGCGGGGTAGTGATTCGCGAAATCACCCCAGGTTCGCCCGCCGCGCAGGCGGGCCTGCGTCCTGGCGACGTAGTGGTGGCGGTCAACGGGTTCGAGGTCGCCGACCCGCAGTCGCTGCGCTTCCGGCTCGCAACGCTTGCGCTCAACGGCGCGGCGGAACTCTCGATCGAAAGGCGTGACGGAACGCATACGGTGCGCATCACGCCAATTGCTCCGCCGCGCATACCCGCGCCCGATGAAAGAATGCTGCGCGGCCAGCAGCCGCTCAGCGGTGCCACGGTCGCCAATCTTTCCCCCGCATTGGCCGAAGATCTCGGCCTGAATGAGACGGCCGGCGTGGTTGTCCTGAAGGTACAGGCAGGCACCTATGCGGCGCGACTCGGCCTCGCCCGTGGCGATATCATCGTCGCCGTGGACGAGGAGCGCGTCACGGATACCGCGCGGCTCGCAGCCCTGATGGCCAACTCGGACGCGCCCTGGAATATCAAAGTCCAGCGCAACGGCAGGACCAGCGTCCTGCATATCGGGTGAGCGAGCTTTTCGAATCCCTTGCGCCGCGCCCGCTCGCCGACCGTCTTCGCCCCGAGCGGCTTGAGGATATTGTCGGCCAAGACCATTTGCTTGGCCCCGATGCGCCGCTGACGCGCATGATCAAGAGCGGCCTGCTTCCCTCGCTCATCCTGTGGGGGCCGCCGGGTTCAGGAAAAACCACCATCGCGCGGTTGCTGGCCAGCCAATCGCGGCTGCATTTCGAACCGCTGTCGGCGGTGTTCTCCGGCGTTGCCGATCTCAAGCGCATCTTTGAGGCGGCGCGCGGCCGTCGCGCAGCGGGCCAGGGGACCCTGCTGTTCGTCGATGAGATTCACCGCTTCAATCGTACCCAACAGGACAGTTTTCTCCCCTATGTCGAGGACGGCACCATCATCCTGGCCGGGGCTACCACGGAGAACCCCTCCTTTGAGCTGAATGCGGCATTGCTGTCGCGCATGCAGGTTCTGGTCTTGCATCGGCTGGACGAGGCGGCGCTGGAAAAAATTCTGCATCGCGCCGAGACTTTCATGAAAAAGCCTGTGCCGCTTACCCCGGCGGCCCGGCACGCGCTCCTCGCGATGGCGGACGGCGATGGTCGTTATCTCCTCAATCTCGCCGAGGAGCTCTTCACACTGCCGGATGCCGTGCCGCTCGATCCCGCGGCGCTTGCCGAGGCGGTTCAGCAGCGCGCGCCTCTCTATGACAAGGCGCAGGAGGCGCATTACAACCTTATTAGCGCACTGCATAAGTCGCTGCGCGGCTCGGACACCGATGCGGCGCTGTATTATTTTGCCCGCATGATCGAAGGCGGCGAAGATCCGCATTATGTCGCGCGGCGGCTCGTCCGCTTCGCCGCGGAGGATGTGGGTCTTGCCGATCCCCAGGCTCTTCCGCAGGCCATTGCCGCCTGGCAAGCCTATGAGCGGCTGGGCTCGCCCGAAGGCGAATTGGCGCTCGTCCAGCTGGTCATCTATCTTGGAACCGCGCCTAAGTCGAACCGCGCCTACGTCGCGTGGGGAAAAGCCCGTGGGCTGGCCCGAGAGGCAGGATCGCTCATGCCACCCAAACATATCTTGAATGCACCCACGCGCATGATGAAGGATCTGGGCTATGGCGCGGGGTATGAATACGACCACGAGGCCGAGGATTCTTTTTCCGGGCAGAATTATTTTCCGGACGAGTTGCCGAGAGCCACACTGTATGAACCCACGCCTTACGGATTCGAGCGGGAAATTCTAAAGCGCCTGGAATTCTGGAACAAACTGCGCGCCGAACGACGCCAGCGCGGCGATTGACCTATTCGCCCGCGAGACGCAGGCGGGACGCGCCCTCTTTCTTACGGGCCAAGGCGTTGTATCCGCGGGCCCAGGCGATTGTCCGATCGAGTCCCTGCTCGAAGGGGACTTGGGGGCGCCACCCCAGTTTCTCCTGAGCAAGGCTGATATCGAGAATACTGCACGGAACGTCGGTGGCCCGGGTTTCAAAATATTGCACCGGCACCGGTCGCTTCAGCGACCGCTCGAGGGCTGCCACCAATTCATTGAGCGTGCGGCCTTCGCCGGATCCAATATTAAAGACGCGATCCTTTCCTTGGTGCGTCATGCTGAGAATGATCGCGTTTACCAGGTCATCGACATAGATATAGTCGCGGACGATCGATCCATCGCCCCAGATATGAACCGGCTTGTTATTGAGCGCGTCATTGAGAAAAGCAGTGATAACGCCGCGGTGACGGCGATACTCCTGATGGGGACCGAACGGATTGGCAATGCGCAAGATGCGATATTCCAACCCATAGAGGTGATGATAGAGCGCGAGATATTTCTCGATCGAGAGCTTGGAAATTCCGTAGGCGGAAATCGGCGCTGTCTCCGCGCTTTCCGGCGTTGGAACGACCGACGGAATGCCATAAACGGTCCCCCCTGAAGAGAGGAAAATAATCCGCTGTACATCGAAATTGCGGCACGCCTCGAGGAGGTGAACGGTAGACACGACGTTGGCGATGATGTCGCCGGTCTTGTCGAGGTTGGCGGTATGCGGCGTAGTCGTGCTTACGGCATGGATCACGATGTCTGCCGATTCGACCGCGGCATTGACGGCCTGGGGATCATTAAAATTGCCCCGGAACCATTCCACGCCGGTTATCTCTTCCGGGCAGGCTTCCTGGCGGCCAAAGGCACGCACGTGAAAGGCTGTGTCGCGAAGCGCACGGCAAATATTGGTACCAATGAAACCGCTGGCTCCGAATATAACGCAGTTCATCTAGCGACCGCCCCTCGTTCCGAACCGCAAATATACAGAATATTTACCGTCACACGCAATATAAAGCATCCACCTGCCCGCGATCCAGGAAGTACCCCCCCCACAGATAAGCTTTACAATCTAAGCGAGAAGACGAAATACATAAATCGCAGGGGTGCGCGATCACCTCTCGGTGAACTCAGCCGCGTAAGTTTGCCAAGGAACCCAAGATTAAGGGGTGCAATTATTTCTTGGTCGTCCATAGACCGCGTCCGCTTTTGGCTACGCGGTTTCCCTGATAAAGCTTAGCCAGAGAGGCAGCAATTGTATTTTTAGGCTTCTTGGTACGAAAACGCGCGCCGCCTTCGACAAGACGCTCGGCGATTTGACCCGCACGCAATGGCTTGCGCGCCGAATCGAGGACGGCGATCACCGCGCTGGTAATCGACATACCGGCATAGGAATCGCTCGCGCTCCTCCGCTGCTCGGCTGCCGCCGGCAGGTTTGGCGTCTCCAAGCCTCCGTCCAACATCTGGAGGGTCGAGATAGCCTGGTTCAGCGCGTCGCGCTGCTTGATCATATCGGCGATAACGGTTTTATAACGTCCCATAAGAGGCTCTCCAATCTTTTCTGAATATTTATTAACCATGCCGAATCACATTTTCAACAAAAAGTTTTGCTCTGGTTAATAATTCTATTGAGGAGGAACTAGAAAGCTGTGCCGATCAGCGCAGGTTGCGCCGTGCGCCGAGTCGCAACCGGAGCGCGTTAAGCTTGATGAACCCCTCCGCGTCGCGCTGGTCATAGGCGCCCTGGTCCTCCTCGAAGGTTACATGGGCCAGACTATAGAGGCTGCGGGGGGATTTCCGCCCGGTCACCCGAACGTGGCCCTTGTAGAGCTTGAGCCGGACCGTCCCCTCGACCTGCTCCTGGCTTTTGTCGATCAAAGCCTGGAGCATTTCGCGCTCGGGCGAGAACCAGAAGCCGTTATAGATCAGCTCGGCATAGCGGGGCATGAGTTCATCTTTTAAATGCGCGGCTCCACGGTCGAGTGTGAGGCTTTCAATGCCGCGATGGGCGGCATGGAGCAGCGTCCCACCCGGCGTCTCGTATATTCCACGCGATTTCATGCCGACGAAGCGATTTTCAACCATATCGAGCCGCCCCACGCCGTGGGCGCCGCCGATTGCGTTTAAATGGGTAAGTAAAGCGGCCGGGGACATGGCGACGCCATCGATAGCGACCGGATCGCCGCGCACGAAATCGATGGTCAGCGACACCGGCTCGTCCGGCGCGTTCTCGGGCGCAACGGTGCGGGAATAAACATATTCTTCGGGCTCGATCCAGGGATCTTCCAGAACTTTACCTTCCGCCGAGATATGCAGAAGATTGGCATCGACCGAAAAGGGCGCTTCGCCCCGCTTGTCCTTGTTGATCGGGATCTGATGGCGTTCGGCAAAATCGATGAGCCTGCTACGCGAAGTTAAATCCCATTCGCGCCACGGGGCGATCACCTTGATATCGGGGTTGAGCGCATAATAGGAAAGTTCGAAACGAACCTGGTCGTTTCCCTTGCCGGTCGCACCATGCGCCACCGCATCGGCGCCGGTCTGGCGAGCGATCTCGATCTGGCGCTTGGCGATCAGGGGTCGGGCAATCGAGGTACCCAGCAGGTAGCATCCTTCATAAAGCGCGTTGGCTCGAAACAGGGGAAAAACATAGTCGCGGACAAATTCGTCGCGCAGATCCTCCACAAAAATTTCCCGCACGCCCAGCAGCTCCGCTTTCTTGCGGGCAGGCGCAAGCTCCTCTCCCTGGCCGAGATCGGCCGTGAAGGTAACGACCTCGCATTCATACGTCTGTTGCAGCCATTTCAGGATGACCGAGGTGTCCAGGCCGCCCGAATAAGCCAGCACGACTTTCTTCGCTTTTTTTGTCATGAATTACTTCCCCGCTAACAATGCCGCATCGATGGATTCGATAATCGACGACGCGCCCGCGCGCGCGGCGCTAAAATACGGTTGCGCTGCAGCTTTGTCACCCCGCATGCGGAGCTGTGCGCCGATGTAAAAATTAGCCTCCGTCAAGGCGGCAGGCCCATCCCTGCCGAGCCGGGCCGCCTGGGCCAGAACGTCCGCCGCCTGTGCCCGATTCTGGTACAGATCGAGCAGCGGACCGGGCCATTGGCCGGATGCGAGCTGGGCGCGCGCATCGGCCAGCGCGCTGGCATCGCCGCATAAAGCGAGCCGCAGGGCGGCATAGGGATTGTGTGGACGCAGACGCAGGACGGCCTGGAGATCGGTCCGCGCCTCCGCCTGCTTGCCGAGGAGCCAATAGGCGCGTCCGCGATTATAGAGCGCCTCGTTATAGTCGCGGACATGGGCAATGGCGGCGGTATAATCGCCCAGCGCCTTTTGGTATTCGCCCTTCTTGAGAAATAGCCCCGCGCGGTCGTTGAAGGCTTCGGCATCGTCGGGATGGGCCTTGAGCAGGACGGAGAGATCGTCGATGGCCGGGTCGATTTTCCCTAATCGCGCATAGACGAAGGCGCGCTGGAAGCGTGCGTCGGGATCTTCCGGGTGAGCGTTGAGAACCGCGGAAAATTCATCGAGCGCCGCTTCCCAGCGATCGGTCTGGGTATAGAGAATGCCGCGGCCATAATGGGCGGCGGCGCTCGTGGGCGCCGCGGCGAGGGCCGCCGTGAAATCGCGCTCGGCCGAGACATATTGCCGAAGCTGTCCGTAAGCCTGTCCGCGCGCGACGTGCAGTGCAGCGCTGTTCTCAGCCGCGACATGCTCCAGCGCGCGCCCGCAGGCCAGCACGACGTCCGCGGCATTGGCGCCGCTCAGGCACTGGGCCTGGTCATCGGTGTCCTGGCCGTGCGCCAGCAAGGGAAGGAGGCAGAGGCCGAGCGAAAGGAGCGGACGCAGGCGCCCCGCGACGGTGCCCCCGGGGCTATTGCGGGAGCGAATGGACGTGGTCCTCCTCTGGAGGTGCGGCGAGAAGCGCACTGCGCCTGATTTTCTCGGAGGCGCTTTTGAGCTGGCCGCAGGCGGCCATGATGTCCTCGCCGCGCGGGGTGCGCACCGGCGAGGCATAGCCCGCGCGGAAGACGATATCCGAAAAGGCCTGGATGGCCGCAGGGCTGGAACGCTCATAGGGCGCGCCCGGCCAGGGATTGAAGGGGATGAGATTGACTTTCGCCGGAATGTCCTGGAGCAGGCGGACGAGTTCACGCGCTTCGGCGGGCGAATCATTCACATCGCGCAGCATGACATATTCGAATGTGATCCGCCGCGCATTGCTGGCGCCCGGATAGGACCGGCACGCCTCGAGCAGCTCGGCGATCGGATATTTCTTGTTGATCGGCACCAGGATATCGCGCAGCTCGTCTCGCACGGCATGAAGCGAGATGGCAAGATTGACGCCCAGCTCGATGCCAGCGCGGCGAATCATCGGGACCACGCCCGCGGTGGAGAGGGTGATGCGCCGCCTGGAGATCGCGATGCCCTCGTGGTCCATGACGATGCGAAGCGCCTTGGCGACATTTTCGAAATTATAGAGCGGCTCGCCCATTCCCATCATGACGATGTTGCTGAGCTGCCGGCCGTCCGGCGGGCTCGGCCATTCGCCGAGACAGTCGCGGGCGAGCATGACCTGGCCCACGATCTCGGAAGCGGTCAGGTTACGCACCATTTTCTGGGTGCCCGTGTGGCAGAAGCGGCAATTGAGCGTGCATCCGACCTGCGAGGAAACGCAGAGCGTGCCGCGGTCGCTTTCCGGGATATGCACGCTTTCGGCCTGGTTGCCGTCGGCAAATTGCAACAGCCATTTGCGTGTGCCGTCGACCGATTTTTGATCCTGAACCGGCTGGGGACGACCCACCGCGCAGTGCGCTTCGAGCCGCGCGCGAAAATCCTTGGAGAGGGTTGTCATGGCCGAAAAATCCTGCAGGCCGCGATGATAGATCCAATGCCACAGCTGGCGCGCGCGAAAGCTCGGTTCTCCCATGCGCTCGAGGAGAGCCGCGAGTTCAGCGCGGTCGAGGCCAATCAGTTCCTGTTTTTCTTCCATACGGGCTTTCCATGGGGGAGGCGCGCTCTTTTCTCGCGCGGTCCGCCGATCCGCACCGGCCGTTCGGCAAACCGGCCGAGCGACACCATGCGATCATAAAGCACTATAGCGCCGGCAACGGCGAGGTTCACACAAAATTTCGTCGGGATCTGCACCACATAATCGCAGCGCTCCTGCAGCGCCGGGGACAGGGAATCCCGCTCGGCCCCCAATACATAGGCGGCGGCCGGCGGATGGGTGAAGCTCGGCAGGTCGATTGCCGATGGGCTAATTTCAATGCCCACCAGCCGGCATCCCATCGGAAGGACGAAATCTTTCAGCGCCTCGTACGTGTGAAACGGGACGTTTGCCAGGGCTTCGGACGTATCGGCAAGCCGAATCTCCTTGGCATCGAAGGTGCTGCCGATCGCAAAGGCAAAACTCGCGCGAAAGGCGTGGGCGGTGCGCAGCACTGCGCCCAGATTCATGGGTTTGCTGATGCCCTCGACACCGATGCCGAAATAGCCACGCATCTCGTTCATGCTACTTCCTTGCATGGCGAGGCCAATCTTGGCAAGGTGACGCCAATGGCCAACCCATTGATCATTCAAGTCACCCGCGGCGAGCTCGTGGAAAGCAGGCACCGGATCGCTGCCGCCATCTGCGATGGCGCCGGCCGGCTGGTCCTGTCCCATGGAGATTGCGAACGGCTCATCTATGGCCGTTCCGCGATCAAGCCGCTCTTGGCCCTGCCGGTGATCGAGACTGGGGCCGTCGAACGGCTCGGTTTGGGCGATATCGAAATTGCCCTGGCCTGCGCCTCGCATAATGGCGAAGGCGAGCAGGTGGCGCGTGTCATCGCCTGGCTGGCGGCGGCTGGCCTTTCCGCCAGTGATCTCGAATGCGGTGTGCAATGGCCGTCCGACAAGCGTGCCGCTTCCGATCTGATCCGCGCCGGGCGCAAGGCCGGGCCGGAACATAATAATTGCTCCGGCAAGCATGCGGGCTTTCTCTCGAGCGCGCAGGCGCTCGGATATCCGACCCGCGACTATATCGCGTTTACGCACCCGCTTCAGCAGCTCCTGCTTGGCGTGCTCGAAGATACGACCCGCGAAGATCTGCGCGCCGCCGCGCGTGGCACCGATGGATGCGGCATTCCCACGATCGCCATCTCGATACGCAGCCACGCAGCGGCCATGGCCCGGCTGGCCAGCGGACAGGGATTGGCACCCGAGCGGGCCAAGGCAGCGCAGCGAATTTGCGCCGCTATGATGGCGGAGCCGTATTACGTTGCGGGGAGCCGCCGCTATTGCACCGATTTTATGAAGGCCTTTCCGGGCCGGGCCGCGATCAAGGTCGGCGCGGAAGGCGTCTATTGCGCCGCTCTACCGGCGGCGGGCGTCGGCCTGTGTCTTAAAGCGGAGGACGGCGCGGCGCGCGCGGCCGAGGTGGCGCTCGGCCATTTATTGCGAGAGCTGGATATTGTCGATGACGAAGACATGCACCGTCACCCTGAATTGTTCTCTCCCGCGCTGCACAATTGGGCGGGGACGTATGTCGGGACTATCCGGCCGGAGCTGGCGTGACCGCGTTGGCTTCTAGCTGGATCATGTTTCGGCGCTGGATGGCTCATCCGCGCAGCATTGGCGCGATCGTGCCCAGTTCGGCGCGTTTGGCGCAGGCGATGGCGCGTACGCTGCGCGCGGAAGGGGCGCTCGGCATGCCTGGAGCGGTGATCGAGCTCGGCGGAGGAACGGGCGTGGTCACGGATGCGCTGCTCGCTCAGGGCGTGCCGGCGGAACGGTTGATCGTGCTCGAGCGGGACCCGTTTTTCGCCGCTCTCCTGAACCAGCGCTTTCCCGGAATACGCGTCTTCCAAGCCGATGCCGAGCATCTGGGCCAAATACTGGCGGAGCGTGGCGTGGATCAGGTAGCGGCAATCGTCAGTTCGCTGCCTCTCCTCGCCATGGCGAAACCGGTGCGCCAGCGGATTGCGCGAGAATGCGCGACCGTCCTGCAGCATGGCCCGCTCATTCAATTTACCTATGGCCCAGGTTCGCCCTTGCCCTACAAGACGGTCGGACTCGGGGGCCGCGCCGTGCGGCGGGTGCTACGCAATGTCCCACCAGCCACGATCTGGCTGTATCGCCGGGCGTAATGCTCGAGGCACGTGATATCGCCTGCCAGCGCGCAGGCCGGATTCCCTTCGCGCCACTTTCCTTTACCCTCTGTCCTGGCGAGGCCCTGCTGGTCACGGGTGCCAATGGCAGCGGCAAGACTAGCCTCTTACGCTTACTTGCAGGCCTGCTTCCCGGCGAGGGGTCCCTGAACCGTCCCGAGCCGGTCGTCTATCTTGGGCATCGCGACGGACTCAAGAGAGAACTCAGCGTCTCCGATAATCTGTCTTTCTGGCGCGCCTTGTGGAACGATCGCCATGAGCTGGATGCGGCGCTAGCTCTCTTCGGCATTGCGCCGCTGAAGGAGAGGAAGGTACAAAGCCTTTCGGCCGGCCAGCGCAAGCGCGTGGATCTTTCGCGCCTGGCGCTATGCGCGGCACCGCTGATATTGCTCGATGAACCCAATGAGCATCTGGATGACGAGGGCGTATTCCAACTTGTGCGTTTGCTGGAAGAGCTGCGCGGGCGGCAATCCATTCTCGTCGTTGCGGCCCATGGTCACTTGCCGCTCGCTTTCTCCGCTCGGGTGGCTCTGTCATGACATTCCGCCTGGTTGCCGCGATCATCCTGCGCGACATACGGCTCAACATGGCCGGACCCTGGGAGATCTGCGCCACTTTATGCTTCTTTATCCTCATAGCGATTCTTTTTCCCTTTGCGATCGGCGACGATCCGCTCCTGCTGAGCCGTATCGGCGCCGGCATCGGGTTTACCGTGCTGATCCTTGCTTCCCTGGTATCGCTCGACCATGTCTTTGCGCGCGATTACGAAGACGGTTCGCTCGACCTGATCGCGGCGCGCGCCGGCACAACCTTGCTCGTCCCCGTCAAGGCGCTCACGCATTGGCTGACCCGCATTCTTCCGTTGCTGATACTGCTGCCGTTGTACGGTCTGCTGTGGCATCAGCCCCGCCTCGGCGCTCTTCTCCTGGCGGTATTGCTGGCCAGCCCCGCTTTGTCCCTGCTTGGCGTGGCGGGCGCGGCGCTCGCCTTGGGCAGCAGGTTGGGTGCCCTGTTGGTCATGCTGCTGGTGATGCCGCTTTACGTTCCCATCGTGATCTTTGCCATGGCGGCGCAGGCGGGCGGCGAACAGGCGGGTGGCGCGTTTTGGATGCTGGTAGGGTTCGACCTCCTGGCGTTGGGAACCCTGCCGTGGGCGGGGCGGGCCAGCATCGGCCAAGCCATCCGGTTCAGTTAACGCTGGATTGCCTGGCGAGTCGCAAGGTAAAACGGCGCATGACCAAAGTCGCTCCCTCCGTGCTCGCCGCCGACTTCACGCGGCTAGGCGAAGAAGTCCGGGCGGTTGAGCGTGCGGGGGCGGACTACCTCCATCTCGATATCATGGACGGCCATTTCGTCCCCAACCTGACCTTTGGTCCCGCCATGCTGTCCGCGCTCCGGCCGCTGAGCGCGCTTCCCTTCGACGTTCATCTGATGATCAGTCCCGTCGATCCCTATATTGAAGCGTTCTGTCGCTCCGGCGCCGACATGATCACCTTTCACCCCGAGGCGGGACCGCATCCGCATCGGACCCTCCAGGCGATCAAGGCGCAGGGAAAGAAGGCCGGGCTCGCACTCAATCCCGGAACGTCGCTTTCCACCATCGAAGCCCTGGTTCCCCTGTGCGATATCATTCTGCTCATGAGCGTCAATCCCGGCTTCGGGGGCCAGGCCTTTTTGCCCGAAGTGCTGGACAAGGCCCGGCGGCTTCGTGGCATGATCGATCCCGCGCGCACCGAGCTCGAAATCGACGGAGGAATCAACGCGGCGACGGCGCGAATGGCTCGCGAGGCCGGTATCGACGTCATGGTCGCGGGCACGCATGTCTTCGGCGCGCCCGACTATGCGCGCGCTATCGCGGAATTGCGAGAATAGCATGCTGGCGCGCCTGATCGAACCTTATTACGGCACGCGTCTTTATCGAAAGTTGATCGGCAACACACCCGCCGAACCGCCGGTTTTTCCATTACCCGCGCCACTCGGCGGCAATCCGGCCCAGGCGGAACGCCTTCTGACCGGCGAGCTGTCCTTCGGGGGCCAGACCATCCTCAACCCTGTGCCGCTCTGCTATCCGCCGCACGCCACACCGGCCTGGCGGCGCGAACTCGGCTGCTTTGCTTGGGTGCGTGATCTTCATGCCCAGGGGAGCGGCACCGCGCGGCGCGTGGCGCAGCTGATGGTGCAGCGCTGGCTTGCCGAGGACGACCAATTTCAAGGCGAAGCGTGGCGTCTGGATCTGGTCGCTCGGCGACTTGCCACGCTTCTCCTCTTCTACACCTACCTCGATGATGGAACCGCCGAGGGCCGATTGGTTCTCCTGCAAGGGGTCGCCCGCCATGACGGCCACTTGCGCCATGCCTTGCCAGGCGGGTTGGGCCGGATCGCCCTGGCTCAAGCTGCGGTCAGCCTGATCCTCACGGGGATGCTGCTGCCCCGTCGGCAGGCATCGCTGCGCCGTGGCCTACAGATCTTCAAGCGGGCGCTCGGCCTGTGGGGTGGTGAAGAGCCTTTCGGACAGCGCAATGGAACGGCTCTGCTCGACCTCTTGGAACTCCTGGGCGCGGTAATGCTGGCGGCGCGCCTGTCGGGCAGGTCGGTTCCCGAGATCGTGCGCGTGGCCGGCGAGCGGCTGGCTGCCACCATAGCGGTTCTGATTCATGCCGATGGGACGCTTGCGCAGTTTCATGGCGCCCGCGCCGATGATCCGGCGCGCATCCGCGCCATACTCGCGACCTTTGCGCCGCACCCCGGCACCGAAGCGGCGCACTTTCAGCGGCTCCAGGCGGGGCGAAGCACGGTAATTCTCGATGTAGGAGCGCCGCCGGCCGACGCCGCGGCGCATTCCTCGCCGCTCGCCTTTGAATTCTCCCATGACGGCGAGAAGATCGTGACGAATTGCGGGGCCTGCGACAGGTCCGCGGAATGGCAAATCGCCTCACGCCACGCGGCGGCGCATTCCGTCTTGATCCTCAATGGGCAGGATGGCATGGCGCTGCCGGTCTATTCCCAGGCCATGGCGCCGCATGTTCTCTGTCGCCGGGACGAGAACCAGGGCCGGATCTGGGTGGATGCGCACCACCAGGGCTATCACGAACATCTCGGCGCCGAGGTGCGGCGGAGGCTGTATCTCGACCAGGACGGCCAGGATCTGCGCGGCGAGGATATCGTCACCGGTCCCAGCGGACTCTCCTTCGTCATTCGCTTCCACCTCATGCCCGAGATTGACGCCGTGCTGGCGCGGGACGGCTTTTCGGTGCTGCTTACCTGTCCCTCGGGCCGGGCTTTCCGGCTCAGGACCAGCCAAGGGCCTCTCCGGCTCGAGGATTCCTTTTATTGCGCCGATGGGTTGAATGTCTGGAAAAGCCGCCAGCTCACGGTGATGGGGGCAAGCCAGGAGGGCGAGACCCGCGTGCTCTGGGCCCTCTCCCGCGAGGCTTGACCGATCCTTCGGGCTTGGCAAAGCGCCGGGAAAGGCGCATAAAGCCTGCCACGGAGAGACCGGAAAACATGGCGCAGACTGCTTTGACCGTTACGGATCTGCATAAGAGATTCTCCAATCTCGAAGTGCTGCGCGGCGTCTCTCTTACTGCGCGCACCGGCGACGTCATCGCCTTGATCGGCTCCTCGGGGTCGGGCAAAAGCACGCTGCTGCGCTGCATCAACCTTCTGGAAATTCCCGACGCGGGAACGATCACGGTGGGCGATGAGACCATCGCCATGGTGAAAAAACGCGGCCACGCGGCGCCGGCCAGTCAGCGCCAAGTCGACCGCATCCGCGCGAGCCTCGGCATGGTGTTCCAAAGCTTCAACCTCTGGTCGCACATGACGGTGCTCGAGAATATCATCGAGGCGCCGATTCACGTCCTCAAGCTTCCCCGTGCGCAGGCCATCGAACGGGCCGAGGCGCTGCTCGCCAAGGTCGGCATGGCCGAGAAACGCGACCACTATCCCGCGCATCTTTCGGGTGGCCAGCAGCAGCGCGCGGCCATCGCCCGTGCACTCGCGATGGAGCCCAAGGTGCTGCTGTTCGATGAACCCACGTCGGCGCTCGATCCTGAACTGGTGGGCGAGGTCCTGAGAGTCATGCGGCAGCTTGCCGAAGAGGGCCGCACCATGATCGTCGTGACCCACGAGATGGGCTTCGCGCATGACGTCGCCAATGACATTATTTTCTTGCATCAGGGCCGGATCGAGGAGCAAGGTCCGCCCGAGCAGTTGTTCGGCAATCCGAAATCCGAGCGCTGCCGCCAATTTCTTGCGACCGCACATCGCAGGTAGGTTCATCCGCGGATGAATCGGGGGAATGTGTAGACAAAGGAGAAACAGATGAAACGCTTAGTAATTGCGGCAGGTGTTATCGCCGCATTATTGTCCATGGGCCTGGGCGGAGCCCAGGCGGCTGGCAAGAAAATTACCATCGCCACCGAAGGCGCCTACGAGCCGTTCAATTACGTGGCGCCGGATGGCACGCTGCAAGGTTTTGATGTCGATATCGCCAAGGCGCTGTGCGCGAAGATGAAACTGCAATGCAAGATCGTCAAGCAGCAGTGGGATGGCATGATCCCGGCGCTGCAGGCTAAGAAGTTCGACGCGATCATCGCATCGATGTCGATCACCGACGAACGCAAGAAGAAAGTCGATTTCTCGGAAAAATATTACAACACCCCGGGCGTGCTCTTTGGGCCCAAGACAACCGATGTGAAGATCGATCCGGCGACGGGCAATCCCGATTTTACCCAGCTCGCGGGTCAGAAAGTCTGCGTGCAGGGTTCGACCACCCACGAGAACTTCGCACGTGCCAAGTTCACCGGCGCGGATATCGCCACCTACGACACGGCCGATAACGCCAATGCCGATCTGCTCTCCGGCCGCTGCAAGGTGCGCATGGACGATAAGATCGTGGCACTCGAGCTCATGAAAAAGAATCCCGATATCGTGATCTACGGCAAGGGATGGTTTGATCGTCAGCTTCTCGGCGTGGGCGCGGGAATCGCGGTGCGCAAGGAAGATACCAAGCTGCGCGATGCTTTTACCAAGGCGATTGCGGAAATCCGCAAAGACGGAACGTATAAGAAGATCAATGACAAATATTTTTCTTTTGATGTCTATGGAGAATAACTAGCGATTGCCGCCGCCCGCAGAGATGCGGGCGGCCTTTGCGAGACGCGGCATGTTTGATCTGGGCGGATACGGGCATTTGATGTGGAGCGGGGCCGCGTTGACAGTGGTCTCCAGCATCATGGCCATGGTAATCAGTATTCTATTTGGCCTGATCGGGGCCTCGGCCAAGCTGTCGCGCCATCGTTTCGCACATTTTCTCGCCTCGGCCTATACGATCATCATCCGCGGCGTTCCTGAATTGATTTTATTGCTCCTCGTGTTTTTCGGTGGCACGATTCTCCTCCAGAATATCGTGCAGTGTTTCAACGATGATGTGGAAATCGATATCAACGCCTTTGCCGCCGGCGTGGGCACGCTCGGTTTCGTCTATGGCGCCTATGCGACCGAGGCGTTTCGGGGGGCCTTCCAGGCCTTGCCCAAAGGCCAGATCGAGGCTGCGACCGCGATCGGGATGAACCGTCGCCAGGTCTTTCTCCGGATCAAGCTGCCGCAAGTCTGGCGCTTCGCCTTGCCCGGGCTTGGCAATGTCTGGCTGGTCCTGCTCAAGGCTACCTCGCTCATGTCGGTGCTCGGCTTTGAGGAGCTGACGCGCAATTCGGAGATCGTCACCGGCGCCATCCATCGACCCTTTGCCGTCTTCTTTCTAGCCTCGATGATGTATCTCGCCATGACCGCAATTTCCAACCTTGCGCTCCATGGACTGGAGCGGCGCGCCAATCGCGGTATCCGGAGGGGGTAATGGATATCTCTCGCCTTGGCGCCTGCCTGAGCCTGTGGGGCCATAACCTAGCCACGGGGCAGATTCTTGATCCCATCATCCCGTTGCAGGCAATGCCGGAGCTGGCCCAAGGCCTGCTCATGACGATCAAGCTTATCAGTGTGAGCTTGCTGCTGGGGATTTGTCTCGCCGTTCCGCTGGCGCTGTGCCGGGTTTCAGCCAATCCCTTCCTGAAATGGCCGGTCTATGCCTACACCTATTTTTTTCGGGGTACGCCGCTGCTCATCCAGATCTTCCTGATCTATTACGGGTCAGGCCAGTTCGCCTGGATAAAAGATACGTGGCTGTGGACCTATGTGTTTATCGACCCCTGGTGGCCATCGGTCATTGCCTTCACCCTCAATACCGCCGCTTATACCACCGAAATCTTGCGTGGCGCGATCCAGGCCGTTCCCTTGGGCGAAATCGAGGCCGCGCGCGCGCTCGGCATGTCCAAGGGACTGATCTATAGACGCATCGTCCTGCCACGCGCATTCCGGTTGATGCTACCCGCTTATTCCAACGAGGTGATCTTCACGCTCCAGGCTTCCTCGATCGCGAGCGTCGTGACGCTCCAGGAGCTAACCAAGGTTACCCAGATTGCCATCGCGCGCACTTTCGGCATCTTCGAACTCTATCTCACGATCGCTGCGATCTATCTGTGCCTGACCTACGCCATTGTTTGGGCCTTCCGCGTCTGGGAGCATCGCTGGAGCGCGCATCTGCGCGAGCGTCCTGCCGAACCCCAGATCGGACTCGTGGTCCAGCACTGAGCATTCCTTCTGGCTAGGGCCGGCGCAGCCTTGGCCTGGTGAGGACGAGCAGAATCGCCCCGATGACGCCCAGCACCAGCACGGCGGGCTGGTGCAGGATCGGCAATATCACATTCCACCACAGGTTTCGCCAGAGGTAGCGCTCTACGAGCGCCTCGAACAGGTTGAGGCTGCCAGGGTCGAGCCGGAACCAGAGTTTGCCCATGGGCTCGAAAGTCAATACACCGCCCCGGCGCCAGACCCAGAGGTCGAGCGCGAGCAGCGAGAGCGACCAGGCCAGGAACGCCAGGCCAATCAGCCGGAAGATGATCCGCATAATTCTCCCCAAAGTGGCTTGCCAGGAGTATAGGGCTTGGCTAGGTTCGCGGCAATGGAGGGGTGGCCGAGTGGTTGAAGGCGCACGCCTGGAAAGTGTGTACACGGGCAACCGTGTCGCGGGTTCGAATCCCGCTCCCTCCGCCAGTTCAGAGCAGAATTTGACAGCTACTACGCTCTCTTGCTTTGCAAGCCATTGCCGAGTCAGAGGGGGACAGTCAAGAACGCCGCGGATGACCTAGAATATGAAAACGCGACTGTGTATTTAAGAGTAATGGTGGCTCCAGACTTTTCCAAAGCTACGACTGATACACTTGCAAGACGAGCGCGCTTCCAGTGCTCGAATCCTGACTGTGGCGCTCATACGGTTGGCCCGAACAGCGACCCAGCGAAAGCGACGACGATTGGTGAGGCCGCGCATATTATGGGTGCGCAGCCTGGGGCGGCACGCTACGATACGACTATGTCAGACGGGACACGCGCGTCAATCACGAATGGTATCTGGCTTTGTCGAAATTGCCATGTACAGATTGATCGGGACGAGCAGAGGTACCCGGCCGAACTACTCTTCGCTTGGCGAAAGGACCATGAGGAACGCGCCGCTCGTGAATTAGGGACTCGGGGAGATCGTATTCGATACGAGACGGAGATGGCTTCCCTGGATTGGATTTCGAGTTATCCCCCTATTATTCAACGCATCGTTATCGACAAACCTAAAGGATGGGAATTTCGCTTTGTCGCGGAGCTGATGCGGTATCTGAACAAGCGACATTTCAAACGTCTTAAAAACCTCCAGGCGGGCCATTACTACAGCCCACGGCCTCGCGTCCAACGCGACCAGTTCTTCAATTGGATACAGGAATGCACTCATACTATGTCGAACCTTATGGGCCCGCTCGTGGGCCTCATGGATCGGCTGACTGCAAGCTTGGGAGTACCTGGGGAGCCCGGCGATATCGAAGAAATGCACGACGTTTGCGTACTGATTCGGGATGCTCTGGCCGTCATTGTCGATTTTGAAGAGTCCTTGCGTTTTGCGCACATTCCCGTAGAGGGCGAAGCCTTGCGAACGGTCTTGATGAACGCAATCGGATCCAATGCAGTTAAATTAGCTGAGATCCCTAAGAACCTTGATGAGGTGGTGGCAATGATCGAAACGCATCATGGAGGAACAGTCAAAAATCCGTTAGTCGTTCATTTTACATTGACTTTTGATCTCCCCGACGATTTCACCGAACGGTTCGATGAAGCCTTAAGGCAATACGAACATGAGAGTCTAAATTAATCCAAAGTTGATCGAATGAGCGATTGTATAGCGGCCGGATGAACAATTGGTTTCTCTAAGCGAAGATGTCAACCGGATCTGCCATAGGCTATAGGGACACATAGGTTCCTATTACCGCTCACCAGCACTCTGCATAAGGCAGGAAATCCACGCGCGCGCCTTCCGAGACGCCGCGGCAATCCTCCGCGAGTTCGACCAGCCCGTCGCTCTCGGTGAGCGAACTGATAATGCCCGCCCCGTCGCGCGGGAAGAGGCCAAGCAGGGGGAGGCCGTCCGCCGTACGGCCCGTGACGGAGACGCGCAGCCATTCGCGCCGTCCCGGCTTTTTCCTCCAGGAGAAGCCCGCCTTGGCAGGAAAAAGCGTCGGCGGCGCGAGCGTCGCGCCGGAGAGGCGCATGAGGATCGGCCGCACCAGCTGGACCATGTTGATGAAGACCGCCACCGGGTTGCCCGGCAGGCCCACGATCGGCACGCCCAGGCGCGGCGTGGCGATCTGGCCGAGTGCTACCGGCCTGCCGGGCTTGATGGCCAGCCGCCAGAAATGCAGCGTTCCAATTTCCTCGATCGCCGCTCGGACATGATCCTCCTCGCCGGTCGAGACGCCCCCAGAGGTGATCAAAAGATCCACGCCGAGGGCGGCCTCCTGCAGCGCCGCGGCGATGGTCCCGCGCGTGTCGGTAAGCAGGCCGAGATCGACCGGCCGCATGCCCCAGCGCTCCAGCAGGGCGCGGAGAAGTATGCGGTTGGAATCGAAAACCTGGCCCGGATTCCGCTCCGTCTCGCGCACCTCGTCGCCGGTTGAGAACAGCCCCACGCGCAAGGGAACCCGTACCGCGAGCCGGGTCATGCCGCAGGCCGCGGCAAGCGCCAGGTGTTGCGGCAGCAGCCGTTGACCCGCGGCGATGATGCGCCTGCCTGCCCGCACATCCTCGCCGCGTTGGCGTACATTCGCGCCGCGCGTGATGCCGGGCGGCACAATGACCGCGCCATTCTCCTCGCGGCAATCCTCCTGCATGACAATCGTATCGCACCTGTCCGGCAGGACCGCTCCGGTGAAAATGCGCACCACGCCTTCGGCTCCTTCATAAGGATGACCGGCGCTCGCCCGTCCCATCACTTTGAGGCGGGTCTCGCCGGTGGGATCGAGGGCCGCATGCGCGACGGCATAGCCATCGACGGCGGCGTTGGTGTGGCCCGGCACATCGATCGACGTGGAGATGTCGGCGGCGGCGAAGCGGAAGGCCGCCTGCTCGAGCGGCACATCCTCGCTCGCGGCGAGGAGCGGAAGCTTCTCCAATGAGCGGAGCGCCTCGGCGAGTGGCATCAGCCGCGCCGCGCCCGCGAAGCAATCGTCGCTTAGCTGTGCCACGGCAGGTCGAGCCGCTGGCACAGAAAATCGACCAGCGCATCGAAATCGTCGGGATGAAAGCAGGGCACGGGTGCGGCGACGGGTACGGGGCTGATTACGGCCAGGATGGTTGGATCGCTCCCGGCGAGCAGGGGCAGGCCGAGCGATGGATTATGGACTTCGATCTTGGGATGACGTTCCCGCTTGAACCCTTCGATGAGGACGAGATCGACCGGGGCAAGCTTGCGCACCAATTCGTTTGCGCTGGGCTCGCTCTCGCTTTCTTCGAGCTCGTGCATGAGCGCCCAGCGCTTGCGCGAGGAAATAAGCACCTCGCGCGCGCCCGCCTGGCGGTGAGCGTGGGAATCCTTGCCAGGCTGGTCGATGTCGAAAGAATGATGCGCGTGCTTGATCGTGGAAATCGCCAGGCCCCGCCGCTTCATGGCTGGCAATAGGCGGGTCAGCAAATGCGTCTTGCCGGAATTGCTCCAGCCCGCTAGGCCGAGGATTTTCATGACGCATCCATATGGCGAAGCCCGTGGCGCAGATAATCGTAGCCAGTCACCAACGTGACCACCGCCGATACCCACAACAAGACAATTCCCGGCAATTCCGCGACGGGCCAGGCTGGCGCTGCCACGAGAAACCCCAGGGCAACCATCTGCGCCGCCGTCTTCCATTTGGCCAGCAGGCTGACCGGGAGCCCGACGCGGAGCTCGGCCAAGAACTCGCGCAGGCCGGAGACCAGGATCTCGCGGCACAGAATGATCGTTGCCGGCAGGACCTGCCAGCCGCTGATGTCGCGCCGCGCAACCAGGACCAACAGCAGGGCCGCCACGAGCAGCTTGTCGGCAATCGGATCAAGGAAACGGCCGAGCGGTGATACTGACTGGAATCGCCTGGCGATATAGCCGTCGAAATAATCCGTGATGCACGCCAGGGCATAGATAACAAGGGCAATTGTATGGAGAAACGGACTCGCGCTCGAGGTCAGCAGGAGGAGCGGCGGAATAATGGCGATGCGCGTCAGGGTGAGCAGATTTGGCAGCGTAAGCATGGGTCAAAATAGCAATCGCGGCGACCCCTGAAAATACATAAGTCGCTGCCGGTCTGCCGAGGGCGGCGGCACGCCCCTTTCGGCAGCGGCTCAATCGCCGGTTTGCAGGCGGGCGACCAGTTCCTTCACGGAAGGAACGTGGCCGTTGGCATAAAAGGGATCGCTGCCGAATCGATAGGCATTATGTCCGGCGAACATCAATTGATGGTCGACGTCATCCGAATGGCTGATTTCCTGCAGGGTCTTTTGAATGCAAAAAGAGCGCGGATCGGCCCGCTTGCCGGTCGTGCCCTGCTCGTTCTGCGACCAGTTGGAAAACTGGCAGGCGGACAGACAGCCCATGCAATTGATTTGATCGGTCAGAATTTCATTCTGCTGCTCCGAGGTCACGAAGACCAAGGTCGAGTCCGGTGTACGCATGGCCTCGTCATACCCCTCCTGGACCCATTGTTTGGCCTGCTTTCGATCGGCTTCGGTGAGATAGACCAGCCGGCCTCGCGCGCCCACGGCAAAGGGGGCGACGTGCTCGCCAACCGGGGTGTGGCTGAAGGCGACCTGGCGCTCGGAGCGGCCGCGCAGTTCGTCGAGAAAGGCGTTGCTCACCGCCGAGGAATAAAAGCCCGTCGGGCTGAAGCGATTAAGATAGACATCGCCTTCCTTGAGCTGGAGCAGCCGCTTCTTCCAGGCATCTGAAATGGGGCTTTCCTTGGTCAGGAGGGGACGCGTGCCGAATTGGAAGGCTACCGGGCCAAGCTCGGAATTGTCGATCCAGTCCGCCCATTCGCGCAGATACCAGATTCCTCCCGCCATGATGATCGGCGTATCAGCGAGCTGGCATTCCTCCCGCATCACTCCGCGCAGCTCGCGCACGCGCGGGTATGGGTCTTCCGGACGGTTGGGGTCTTCGCTATTGGACAGGCCGTTATGCCCGCCGGCGCGCCAGGGATCTTCGTAGACGACTCCGCCCAGCAGGTCGCGGAACTTATGATAGGCCCGCTTCCACAATGCGCGGAAAGCGCGCGCCGAAGAGACGATCGGATAATAATGTATGCCGTATTTGGCGCAGATTTCGGCGATCCGATAGGGCATGCCCGCCCCACATGTCACGCCGTGGATGATGCCTTTGGCCCCTTCCAGGACGCCGTGAAGCACGCGCTCCGATGCAGCCATCTCCCAAAGGACATTCATGTGGATGCGCCCGCGCGTGCCCGCCATATCGTAGGCGAGGCGCGCCTGGGCGATGCCGCCGCGAATGGCGTAGGCGACGAGTTCCTCGTGCCGCTCGCGCCGGGTCTTGCCGCGATAGATCTGCGGGATGAGCTTGCCATTCTCGTCGTAGGAATCGGCGTTGACGCCGGAAAAGGTCCCGACGGCACCCGCCGCGGCCCAGGCGCCTGACGATTCCCCATTGGAAACCGAAATACCCTTGCCCCCCTCGATCAGGGGAAGAACTTCCTGGCCGGACAGTAAAATCGCGTTAAGGCTTTTCATATCCGGGCACTATGGCAGGGTCGCGCAGCGAGGACAATAGAGGCTCATGGGAATTTCTTCCGTTCAGATGCGTGTTTGTGGAAAAGAAGCGGCCATTTCTTCCGGCCGATCGGTAAAAATCGCGTCGGCGCCCCGGCGAAACATTTCCCGAGCCTTGGCCGCATCGTTGAGGGTGTAGACCGCCAAGCCATAACCGTCATCCTTGATCGCGCGCGCCCATTCCTCGGTCAGGGTTTCCTCCCAGCAATGGATCGAGACCACCTCGAGGGAGCGCGCGAGGTCGCGCCAATCGCCGGGATGGTCCTCGAGCAGCAGGCCGCGCGGCATGGCTCGCTGCATGTCCCGCGCCACGCCCAGCGCCTCGCGCGAGAAACTCGATATCAGGGGAGGTTCCCGGTCTCCGGGCCAGTGCGCGGCAAGCTCCGCCATGACGCAACGGGCGGTCTCGGCGTCCAGGCCGGGCGCGACCTTGATCTCGATATTGGCTCTCAGCCCCAGTTGGCCCCACACATCGACCGCCTCGCGCAGCAAGGGGATTCGCTCGCCCCTGAAAGCGGACGAGAACCAGCTTCCCGCATCCAGGGCAGAAACGTCAGACCAGTTCTTCTCGACGAGAAGCCCCATGCCGTCGCTGGTGCGTTCGAGCGTATCGTCGTGGAAAAGAACGACGGCGCGGTCGCGCGTGATCGTCGCGTCGCATTCGATCCAGCCGACACCGCTTGCTGCCGCGGCACGAAAGGCCGCGATGGTGTTTTCCGGGGCATGAGCCGAAGCGCCGCGATGGGCGATGAGGGGACCGAAACGCATGCCGACGGTGTAGAGCGGTTCAAGGCCGAAGGGAAGTGGTTCTATTTGGATTCAACTACAGGTGGTCTGCCCCGGCGGGCAGGCTGGAGGGGTAGAAGGCTCTGGCACTGCGGGCAAGGGTGCCGATGGCCCCGGCATCGGCTTCGGTGGTTCGGGTACGGGCGCAGGAGGTGTCGGCATGGGTCCGGGTTGGTGGGGTTGCGGAACAGGCGGTGGGGGCGCGTGCCTTGGATGCGGCTGAGGCGCTGGCGCCGGCATAGGTCCAGGCTGATTTTGCGGCTGCGGCGTGGGCCCGGGCTGGGGCTGGTGATGCGGCCCTGGATTTCCAGGGTTCGTCGGGCCGTCGGGCTGGGGCGGGTGATGGTGCGGCGGCGGCTTGGGCCCGTTCGGATAAGGCCGGCCGTCGTAATGGTGGCGGTAATCGCGCCAGTAATCGTGGGGGTGGTGATCACGAACCCAGGGCGCGTCGTAATATTCGTCATCGCCATATTCTTGATAATCATCATAAGGGCCATAGGCGCAACCGGTGAGGAGCATAAGAATCGACCAAATCCAGGCGTGTCGCATGGTTTACTCTATGGCAGGATTGGTGCGGCGCGGCCATTCACAAGCCGGTGTGTTGCTTCACAATCGCGTGCGCGGCCAGGCCATCCGTAAATAATTTTACACTGGAACGAGGAAGCTTGGCGGCTGTTGACGGGCATGGCGCGACGTCATACTCTGAGCTACGCAACATGGGGGATGGGTGGACGCGCGATGCTGGGCTGGTTGCTGAAACAGGGTATTAAAAAGGGAGATCTGACCCTGATCCAGGGCGGTCGGTCGCAGCGTTTCGGCGACAAGACGGGCACGCCGGTCACGATCGAGGTCAAGGATGCCTGGACCTCCTGGTCGGCCTTCGTCAATCCCTGGCTCAAGGTCGGCGAAGCCTACATGGATGGCCGCCTCGTCATCGCCCAGGGAACGCTCTACGACTTCATGAATTTGGCCTTCGCCAACACCGATCATCTCAGCAATGCCTGGAGTCAAAGGTGGCTCTCCGCGCTCAATCGGCTCTTGCGCTGGTGGCATCAGAATAATCCGGTCGGCATCGCGCGGACCCATGTCGCGCATCATTACGACCTGTCGCGCAGGCTTTTCACGCTTTTCCTCGATGAGAGCATGCAATATTCCTGTGCCTATTTCGCCAATCCCGCTGCGAGCCTGGCCGAGGCCCAACGCGCCAAGATGCGCCACATTGCCGCGAAACTCGCCGTCAAATCCGGACAGCGCATCCTCGATATCGGATGCGGGTGGGGCGGGCTCGGCCTTTATCTCGCTTCGCTCGCCGATGTCGAAATCGTTGGCGTGACGCTCTCGCAGGAACAGCTGGTCGTGGCGCAAGCGCGCGCGCGCGAGCAGGGGCTCGACCGGCGCGTTACCTTCAAGCTCCAGGATTACCGCAACGAGACGGGCCAGTTCGACCGTATCGTCTCGGTCGGCATGTTTGAGCATGTCGGGCTCAAGCATTATCCGGAATTCTTCGGCAAGGTCGATGAATTGCTCGCCCCCAATGGCGTGGCCCTGCTCCATTCCATTGGCAGGCGCGACGGGCCGGGCTATACCAATGCTTGGCTGCGCAAATATATTTTCCCGGGCGGCTATTCTCCCGCGCTTTCCGAGGTCCTGCCGCATATCGAGCGGACCCGGCTCTGGGTCACCGATGTCGAGATCCTGCGCCTGCATTATGCCGAGACACTCAAGGCCTGGCGTAAAAATTTCGAAAATCATCGCGCCGAGATTACCGAAATTTATGACGAGCGCTTCTGTCGCATGTGGGAATTTTATCTGATCGGCAGCGAACTCTCTTTCCGCTACGACTACAACATGGTCATGCAGATTCAGATGGCTAAAGGCGTAAATACGCTTCCGATCACCCGCGATTACATGGTGGATTGGGAACGCCAGCACGCCACCACCTCTGCCCGCACAACCGAAGCTGCGGAATAATCTCGCCACTGCCCGCGCCCCATTGGGACGGAGATATTCCGCGATTGCGAATGCGATCGCTTCCGGCATTAATGCGGACAACTCGAGGACCGACGAGGGGCAAGGCGCTCTCCCTTATTGACGTGAGTCCGAGCCGTGCATGTGGCTTTTCGACGCATTTTCCTCCGCGAGTTCCCCAGCAGGCCGCCTCCGCCGATTGGCATAAAAAAAGGGCGCCCGAAGGCGCCCTTTCAGTTTCACTTTCTTGCGAAAGCTTAGAACTTAATATTCGTGCCGATTCCGACTTCGAACGAGTCGTACGGGTTGCTACGGTCTGCCTGCAGACCCACTTCCCGGACATTGTCATTGAAGGTGGTCGTGGTGTAACCAACGCTCGCACTCACGTCGATTCCAGGCCCGAGGACGTAGTCGCCCGACAGGACGAAGCGGTCATCGGAACGGTCGAGACCGGTCACGAAATCCACACCATCGAACTCGTCAAACAGGTTGTTCAGACCAACGCTGACCTGCTGGTGGGCATACTGGAAGCCGACCGTCCAGGCATCGACGTTGTACGTCACGCCGCCGCCGGCCGTCCAATTGTCCGAACCCTTGCCAAGGCCGAAGTCCAGCAACTGGAAGTTGCCGCCGACCTTGAAGCCACCGATCGTGCCGACGAGGCCGGTCTGGTAGCTGTTGGGACCCGCACGATTATGGTGCCGAACATGGCCGTCTTCCGTCTGATCGAACTC
>DATAGZ010000001.1:0-228545 GCA_036263455.1 Dongiaceae bacterium | reverse complement strand
GGCGGTCAGCTTGAACCGCTTCTTGGCGCTGGATTTAGTCTTCATCTTGGGCATTTTATCCTCTTTCGATAGTGCGCGGAACGGTTGGGCATGCCCCATCATCGCCATGGCCGTCGCCGCGAAAGGGCCTTATAGACGCCGACAGCGCGGTTGGCAAGTATGGGACGCCCCCCGTGACAAGGAGGGGCGGAAAAGCTAAGCTTCCTATCGGGGAGACGATCTTGACGGACGATATTGCATCGACACCCAGAACTATTTCCGCTGCGCTCGAGCCGGGAGAGCAATTGCTCTGGTGGGGTCGCCCCTTGCAAGGGCTAATGCTCCGATCGAGCGATGCCATCCGCATTCCCTTTGCTCTTTTTTTTACGGGGGTTGCCATTTTTTGGGAGAAGCAAACTCTTCGAGGGGGAACGCCGATCTTCTTTATGCTATGGGGAATCCCCTTCTTATTGGCCGGCGCTTATATGCTCGTCGGGCGATTTTTCTTCGATATGTGGCAACGGCGATCCACTGTCTATGCGGTGACGCCCCGACGTATTTTCATTCTAAAGCCCGGACGCTCCAAGATTATGATGCTCCCCGCCCTGGAAGAAATTAATTTTAGAGAGTTCGGGGATGGCACCGGTACGATCACTTTCGGTCCAGAAGTTCCGGCGATATATTTTGGTGGATATTCTAATAGCTATAAGTTCCAGCCGGCCCCGCCTGCGTTTGAGCGTATCAAGAATGCCAAGCGTGTTCTTGGCATGATCACGAACCTAAAGAACAAATAAGGAAAGTGGGCGTGCTGTCCCACGCCTACTTCCCCAAGGACTGGATCTCGCTTTGCAGGACGGTTCGCAGGGGGGCGTCGGCGGGCAGCCGGGCCAGCAGGGTATTCCATAAATCCCGAGCGCGGTCGGGCTGGCCGTCCTCCTTGGCGATGAGGCCGCTATAGAAAAGCGTGAGCGGGTGGTCGGGAGACAGGGCGGCAATACGTCCCACCACATCGGAGAAATGCGGCGGAAGGCCCGGACCCGTATAGAGGCTCAGGAGGTAATTCGCATAATCCAGCTGGATGGCGAGATCCGTGGGAGCGAGGGCCGCTGCCTGGTCCCAGGCCTGCTTGGCTTCGCGATAGCGGCGGGTCTCCAGCTCTGCCTGGGCGAGCGCGGCCCAGCGGTGCGCATCCTCCGGCCGCGCCTTCACCTCCGCCGCGAGACGGGTAAGCCGGTCATCCGTGACTGGGCCAGCGCTGCCCGGAAGGTTGGGACTGCCGGCGAGAAGATAGAGGGCAAAGGAGATCAGCGGCATGCCGATCGCCAGGGCGAGCGGTCCGACGAGGTGATGCTTGCCGTCGGGATGCCGGCCGAGCAAAGGCAGCGCGATAATCGCCGAGGCGGCGAGGGTCATGAGGCCTAGAACAATCCAGATCGTCATGGCCGCTTTTTCCAATAGACCAGGAGGGCGCCCCCCGCCGCGCCGACAAAGATCAGCGGCCCCAGCCAGAGCAGCAGGGTTGCGGGTGCGAAGGGCGGTTTGAGCCGGATGAAATTGCCATAGCGCGCGGTGAGATAATCCAGAATCTGCGCATCGCTCCAGCCCTGCCGCATCTTTTCCCGCAGGAGAGCATTGAGATCGTGCGCGATCCCCGCGTCTGATTCGTCGATCGACTGCCCCTGGCAGACGACGCAGCGTATCTGACGGGCAAGTGCATGTGCGCGCTGCTCGTCGATGCCTCCGGCCTGCGCCCTGGCGCCGAGAAGAAGAAAAGCGGCGATAAGCAGCGGAGCGATCATCGCCTGGCTTCGATCAAGGGCAGGAGCTGGTGGTCGAGACTTCCGGCATCGAGCGGTCCCGCCTGGCGGAACAGAATCGTGCCCGTGCCATCGACGACATAGGTTTCCGGAACGCCCGTCACGCCGAAATCGATGGCGGTCCGTCCCTGATCGTCCCTACCTATCGCCGTATAAAAATTGCCGAGCTCGCTGAGATAGACCCGCGCCTTGTCGGTGTCGTCCTTATATAGGATTCCGAGGACCGGGATGTGGTGGAGCGCTGCGAAATCGCGCAGGAGGGCATGTTCGGCGCGGCAGGGCACGCACCAACTCGCGAAGAAATTGATGAGATAGAGACGGCCGGCCAATTTCCGCGGCGACACGGATTCCTCCCCGCCGAGGGCAGGCAGGGAAAAATCCGGCACCGCGCGTCCCACCATCACTGAAGGCAGGACGGTCGGATCGCGGTTGGGCGCAAGACCCCAGCCGAGCAAGCCAAGCAGGCCCCCGAAAGCCAGCAGCGGCAGAATGAGCAGCCAGCGGCGCGTCATGGACGGCGTTCCCGCAGCGTCTCGATAAGGGCGACGATACCGCCCCACGCCATGAGTGCCGCTCCCACCCAGATCCAGAGAATGAGGGGCTGGCGATAGATGCGGATGACCCAACCGCCCTTGCCGTCATCCTCTCCCAGCGCCGCGTAGAGATCGCTCAACGGTCCGCTCCTGATGTCGGTCACGCTGACCGGCGCGGACTGGATCAGAAAATGGCGGCGTTCGGGGCGCAGCTCGTCTATAATACGTCCGCCATCCAGCACGGCAATGCGTGCCTGGTCGGCGATGAAATTCGTGCCGGAGCGTCGGACGACTTCCTCTAGCCGGAAACGGTAATGGCCGGCTTCCAGGGTCTGGCCGGGTTGGAGTGTCGCGAGTTCCTCCACTTTCCAGCTGCTCGACGCGATGATCCCGATGGCCGCTACCGCCACGCCGAAATGGGCGACCTTCATGCCGAGTCCGCGCCAGCGCTCCCGCCTGATCGCAGCCGCGATGCCTGCGCCGCCGCTTACGAGCGGCACGGCGCAGCAACCCAGGCCAATCGCAGCCAGCCAGGAGGAGGGATCGAAAATCAGGCTCGCCATGGTAATCGCGAACCCGAGGAGCCAAGCCGGCCACTGCCGATATGCGACGCTAACCGCCGAGGCCTTTTTCCAGGAAAGTTTTTCGCCCAGATGGGCGGTGACGATGGCGGCGAGCATCAGGGGCGCGAAAGTGATGGCGTAATAAGGCGCCCCCACGGAGAGCGACTGGCCGGTCAAGAGCTGCAGCGCGAGGGGATAGAGAGTGCCCAGGCAGACGATGGCGGCACCGCTCGCCATGAGGACCGAATTGAGCAGCAGCCCGCCTTCCCGTGACAGCGGGTGGGCGCGCTCGGCATCTTGCAAGCGTCGCGCACGCCAGCCGAACAGGCCGAGGGCGCCGCCGACGACGAGCGCGATAATCCCCAGCACGATCAAACCACGCGTCGGATCCTCGGCGAAGGCATGGACCGAGACGAGAATTCCTGAACGCACGAGGAAGGTCCCCAGAAGGGAAAAGCCGAACGTGACGATGGCGAGCAGCAGCGACCAGGCGTGAAAGACCGAGCGTCTCTGGGTGGCGCGGCTTGCATGCAGGAGCGCCGTACCCGCCAGCCAAGGCATGAGGGAGGCGTTCTCCACGGGGTCCCAGAACCAGTAGCCACCCCAGCCCAGCTCGTAATAGGCCCAGTGGGCGCCGAGCGCGATGCCGGCGGTGAGCGCGATCCAGGACAGTAGAATCCATGGTCGGGCGGCACCTATCCACGCGCCGCCGCGATCCTTGGTGAGCAGGGCGGCCAGGGCATAGGAAAAAGCCATGGAGAAGCCGACATATCCCACATAGAGCAGCGGTGGATGAAAGGCGAGGGAAGGATCCTGGAGCACGGGATTGAGTTCTTCGCCTTCTCCCGCTGGGGGATTGAGGCGCAGAAACGGGTTCGAGGCGAACAAGAGGAACAGCAGGAAGGCGGCGCCTATCGCACCTTGGACCGCGAGCGCCACATTATGCAGCCGGTTTGGCTCGCGCCGGTGGAAGAAAGCCGCAAGGCACCCGAAAAAGGCCAGCACCAAAACCCAGAGGAGCAGGGATCCTTCGTGATTGCCCCAGGCGCCGGCGAGCTTGTAGAGCATCGGCTCGCGCGAATGGGAATGCTGAACGACGAGCGCAATCGAAAAATCGGAAAGAGCGAAACCGCCCAGAAGACCTGCGAAAGCCAGCGCTAGGAATCCGAACTGGCCGAGCGCCATCACGCTCGAGACCTTGCCTTCCCGAACCCAGACCATTTGCAGCAGGCTGAGCGCCAGCGCGAGATAGAGAGCATAATGGCCGATTTCAGCGGTCATGGCTGGAGAGCTTTTCCAAAGGCTTCCAGCCGCTCCGCGCGGCCTTGAAGGCGGGCACGGTGCGCGGGAGTATGGGGTACGGCAGGCGGCACGTATTTTTCATCATGCTTGGCGAGAACGGTGCGGGCCATGAAAATGCCCGAGGCGGGATCGAAATTCCCATCGGCCACGACGCCTTGACCTTCGCGGAACAGGTCTGGCAACAGGCCGCGATAGCGCACCCCCACTCGGGCATGGTAATCGGTGACAACGAACACATAGGTCTGACGGTCAGGCGAGGATTGCAGCGAGCCCTTGGCGACCAGGCCGCCGAGACGGAAGGCGCGGCCGTCCGCGCGATAGCCGGCCGGGACTGCCGCCGGCGTATAGTAGAAGACGAGCTTGTCATTGAGCGCGCGCAGCATGATGAAAGCAGCTGCGCCTATGAGCAGGAGCGTCGCGCAGAGCGCGAGCGCGCGGCGATGCTTAGGTTTCATCGCGCCTACGCCTTTGCGCGCGCCGCAGGTCGAGGCGCGCGAGCACGCCCATGACGCCCAGCACGACAATTCCCGCGCCATAGACCGGCCAGATGAATTCCGCATACGGCATGTGGAGAAGGGCGTTCATCCGCGTGCCTCGAGGATCAGGATACGCATCCGCCACAAAAACAGAAGCGCGACATAAAGATGGAAGGCCAGCGCCATGACGCCGAGCGGCCAAAGGAAGGCGCCGTCGATCGTCGGACCGCCGAGGCGCAGCAGGCTTGCGCCCTGGTGCAGGGTATTCCACCATTCCACCGAAAATTTAATGATAGGGAGGTTTATCATGCCGACGATGGCGATGATCGCCGCCGCCTGTTCCCCGCGCTCGCGTTGATCGAAGGCATGGGTCAGGACAATATGCCCGATATAAAGAAAGAGCAGCAGCAGGAAGGAGGTCAGCCGCGCATCCCATACCCAATAAGCCCCCCACATCGGCCGCCCCCACAGGGCGCCCGAAATCAAGGCGAGGACGGTCAGGCCCGCTCCCAAGGGGGAAAGCGCCTGGGCCGCGAAAAAAGCGAGACGGTGCCGCCAGATCAACCCCGTCGCGCTGGCGAGACCGATGGCGAAATACAGACTCATGGCCAGCCACGCGCTTGGCACGTGGACATACATGATGCGCACGGTATCGCCCTGCTGGTAATCGGGCGGGCTGGCGAAAAGCGCCAGGTACAGGCCCAGCGCGAAAGCAAGCGGGGTCGCTACCTTGAGCCAGGGTTCGAGAAGATTGGCAAGCCGGAGGAACTTCCCCGGATTGGCGAGAGCGAACATGGCCGCCTTATAAACAAAAGCCCGACAAAACGGAACCCGCATGGTACACGCGGTGCCAAGCGAGGCGGTATTGGGTGCATGAATTCACGCGCGCCCCTTCATCAATTATCTGTCTGGCTCCCTCCGGGGATAATCGTTATATACGAGCATGTTCACCGGCATCGTCACCGATCGCGGCACGCTTATCCGTCTTACCAGGGGCGAGATATGGCGGCTCGACATCCGGACCGCGTATGAAACGGCCGACATGACGCTGGGCGCCTCGGTGGCCTGCAACGGGATCTGCCTCAGCATCGTCGGCAAGACGCAAGGATTGTTGGAATTCGAAGCGGGGCACGAGACTCGGCGGGTGACCACGCTCGGTTCGTGGCATGAAGGACAGGCAGTAAATCTCGAGCGCGCGCTGCGCGTGGGCGACGAACTGGGCGGCCATTTCGTCACGGGTCATGTCGATGGCGTAGGCCATATCACCGCTCGCGAGGAAAAAGACGGCACGCTGCTGCTCGAGGTCGAGGCGCCTTCCGATCTTGCCCCTTTCATCGCGACAAAGGGGTCTATTACAATCGACGGCGTGTCCCTTACCGTGAATTACGTTGCGCGCACCCGTTTCGGCGTGGGGCTCATTCCGATCACGGTGGAAAAGACCACGCTCGGAGCGCTCGCGCCGGGTGCCGCGGTAAATCTGGAAATCGACGGTATCGCGCGCTATGTTGCCCGGCTAAGAGAGACACATGGATTTTGAAGACGTCGTATCCCCGATTCCCGAGCTGATCGAGGAAGCGCGCAAGGGCAAGATGTTCATTCTCGTCGATAACGAAGAGCGCGAGAACGAAGGCGATCTCGTCATTCCGGCTCAGATGGTCACGGCCCAGACGGTCAATTTCATGGCCAAGCATGGCCGAGGCCTCATCTGTCTCGCGCTCGAACGCAAGCGCGTCGAGGAACTCGGCCTTTCCCTCATGTCGCGGCACAATGGCACGCGCCACCAGACCGCCTTCACCGTGTCGATCGAAGCGCGCGAAGGCGTTACGACCGGGATCTCCGCTCAGGATCGCGCGCAAACTATTGCGGTCGCCATCGATCCGGCCAAGGGACAAGGCGATATCGTCACGCCGGGGCACATCTTTCCCCTCGTAGCGCGCGACGGCGGCGTGCTGGTCCGTGCGGGGCACACCGAGGCCGCGGTCGATATCGCGCGGCTCGCCGGCCTGAACCCGGCGGGCGCGATCTGCGAAATTCTCAATGAAGACGGAACCATGGCGCGACGCGACGATCTGATACGGTTCGCGCAGTTCCACAACCTCAAGATCGGTACGATCAGCGATCTCATCGCCTATCGGCGTCGCTATGATCATATCGTCCAGCGCACGCTCGAGTCGGATTTCGTGAGCGAACATGGCGGCGCCTTCAAGCTGTTCGTCTATACGAACACGATTGCCCATGCCGAGCATCTGGTGTTGGTCAAAGGCGATATCGGCGGCGATGATCCGGTTCTGGTGCGCATGCACGCGCTCAGCATTCTCGATGACATGCTGGGCGATAAACACAGCGCGCGCGCGGGCGAGCTCCAGAATGCCATGCGCATGATCGGCGCACAGGGTCGCGGCGTCATTGTCGTTCTGCGCGAGGCCATGCCAACCGCCCTTTCAGACGCCGTTCGGTCACGCGAAGGGCCGGCCCTGCCTACGCCCGAGCTGAGGGATTACGGTATCGGTGCGCAGATTCTCCTCGATCTCGGCGTGCGTCGCATGATCCTCCTCACCAACCGCAGGAAGACGATCATCGGCCTCGAAGGTTATGATCTTACGGTCGTCGAGGAACGCCCGATCCGGCTCAAACCGTCATGACGCGCGTCCTGATCATCGAGGCGCGCTTTTATCACGATATTGCCGAGGCGCAATTCGCCGGAGCAGAGGCCGCGCTGCGTGCCGCGGGTGCTGAGTATGAGCGCCTGGCCGTTCCCGGCGCGCTCGAGATTCCGGGGGCCATCCGCATGGCCCATCTCGCCAAGGCCGCCTATGATGGATACCTCGCGCTTGGCTGCGTTATTCGCGGCGAAACCGCGCATTTCGATATCGTCGCCCAGGAGAGTGCCCGCGGCCTGATGGATCTCGTCCTCGTACATGGTCTGGCTATCGGCAACGGGATCCTGACCGTCGAGGACGAGGACCAGGCCTGGGCCCGCGCGCGGGCCGACCGCAAGGATAAGGGAGGCGAGGCGGCGCGCGCCTGCCTCGCCATGATTGCGCTCCGGCGGCGCTGGACGTAATGGCGAAGAACAAACCCATATCTCCGCGCCAGGTCGCGCGACTGTTTGCCGCCCAGGCACTCTATGAGCAGACCTTCACGCGCCACACAGCCGAGTCGATGATTGCCGAGTATGGCGCGCGAGCCCCCAGCCCGGGCATGGAGGAATTCAAGCTGCCGCGCGCCGACGGCGCCCTCTTCATCGATCTTGTGCGCGGCGTTTTGCGGGAAAGCGGGAATATCGATCGCCTCCTCGACGTCGCGCTGAAACCGAAATACGAGCTGGGACGCCTGGACATCCTTCTCCAGGTTATCCTGCGCTGCGGCGCCTATGAGCTCGCGCACCGCCAGGACATTCCGCCCCGGGTCACGATCGATGAATATACGGGCCTGTCCGATTCCTTCTTTTCCGCCGCGGAAACCGGGATAGTAAATGGCGTGCTTGACCGGCTTGCGCACGAGGTGCGGCCCGAGGAGATAGGCGCCCCCCGTGGCTCTTGATGAGTTCGACCTGATCCGCACCTATTTCGCGCCGCTGAGCGCGCCCGGCGCGGTTGGCTTGCGAGATGATGTCGCGAGCGTGCCGGTGCCCGAGGGCCGCGAGATGGTCGTCAAGACGGATATGATCGCTGAGGGCGTCCATTTCCTGTCTGACGACCCGCCCGACAGCGTCGCCCGGAAATTGCTGCGGGTCAATCTTTCCGATCTCGCTGCCAAAGGATGCCAGCCGTTCGGATATGTGCTGAACGCGGCCTTCCCGCGCACCGTGGCCGAATCCTGGATCGCCTCGTTCGCCGCAGGGCTGGCGCGGGACCAGGAGGAATATGGATGCGCCCTCCTGGGCGGCGATACCATCGTTCACCGCGGCGCCATCACCTTGGGCGTGACATTCTTGGGGACCGCACCCGCCGGAATGCCGCGCCGGGGAAATGCGCGCATCGGCGACAAGGTCGCCATGAGCGGCGTTCTGGGCGAAGGCGTGCTCGGCCTGGCCTTGCTGCAAAATCGATATGCGGAGCCCGATCCCGTTCGCCGCGCGGCGCTCATCGAGAAATACCGCGTGCCGCAGCCGCGGCTCCGGCTTGGCCAGGAGCTGGTGCGTAATGGCCTGCTTCACGCGACGATGGATATTTCCGATGGCCTGATCGGCGATTGCACGCATCTTGCCCAGGCATCTTCCTGCCACGTTCGGCTCGAGCTCGAGGAAATCCCCCTTGCATCGGCCGATCCCGCCTGGCGCGAGGCGCTGCTGACCGGCGGCGACGATTATGAAATTCTCATGACCATACCGCCCGCGCATATCGAAGTTGCCGCTAAGATTGCGCGTGCTTGCGCCACCTCCCTGACGGTGATCGGCGCGATCGAACCCGGCGAAGGAGTAAGCGTGCGCGACCGTAGCGGAGAGGCGCTGGCTTTCACCCGTTCGGGATATCGGCATCGGTTCGGATGAAAAAGATCCTCGCCCTGCTCCTGGTCCTGGTGATCGTCGCGGGGGCGGCGGCCTATTTCTTCTTGCGCCCGGCCCTCGCGCCGGTACCGCCCCAGCCATCCTACGTTAGCAAAATCGATTTGCCGGTTCTGCCGGTTTCCATCCTCGGCAATGGCGTGCCCAAGGGATCTCTTTATGTCCAGATAAGCCTGCTCTTCGATAGTCCCGAGAAAGAGGCCAGCGTGCGCAAGAATTTGCCAGTCCTCCAGGACCATTTTTTGCGCGACCTTTCCGATATCGCCACCCATCGGATCGCCGCCGAGGGCGATCTCGACCCCGCCTTCTTCGAAATGCGTCTGCAAAGTATTGCCGATGATGTCCTGGGCGTGAAGGCCACGACCGTGCGTATCGTGAATTTCGAGCGCCGGCTTGACTGATCGCGCGCGCTCTGGTGAAGCTGGCGCATGAGCGGCATCGAAGGCAAAGCTATTCTCACGGAAGCCGAGATTCGCGCGGCGGAAGCACGCGTGCCGGATCTCTTCGGCCTCATGGAGAAGGCGGGTGCGGCGGTCGCGCGTATGGTGTCGATGCGTTGGCCCAAACGGTCGTTCGTTGTGCTGGCCGGACCAGGCAACAATGGTGGAGACGGGCTCGTCGCGGCGCGCCACCTGCTCGAAGCCGACATGCTGGAGGGCGTTGTCCTCTTTCAACCGCTCTCGGCCTATCGTGGAGAAGCCGCCAGGGCCGCGCGCCTGTTTGCGGGTCCGGTGGCTTCCTGGCAGGAGGCTGAGCCACTCCTGGCTCACGAGCCCGTTATTATCGACGCTTTGTTTGGCATCGGCCTCGCCCGCATGATCGAGGGCGAATACCGCGCGGCGATTGAGCGGATCAATGGTTCATCTCTCCCGGTGCTCGCCGTGGATATCGCGAGCGGCATCCAATCGGATACCGGGCGGGTGATGGGCTGCGCGATCGAGGCCGACGCGACGATGACTTTTTCCGCTCTCAAGCCGGGCCACATCCTCTACCCGGGTCGCCAGCATGCCGGCGAGACGATCATTGCCGATGTTGGGTTGCATGTTCCTGCGCCCAAAGTAAGGGTCAACGGTCCGCCACGCCTGTCGCGTCCCGCGCCCACCGCGCACAAATACGAGCGGGGCTATGCGATGGTGCTGAGCAGCGCGCACATGCCGGGCGCGGCGGCACTCGCTGCCAAGGCCGCCCGGCGCATGGGGGCAGGCATGGTGGCTGTGGCAGGGAATCAGGCGGTCCAGCATCTGCATATCGGGATTCAGCCGGGCGTGGTCTTTCATCGGGCGAGCCATCCGTCGGAATGGAAGGCGCTGCTGGAAGATCCCCGCCTCGGCGCCGTCTTGGTGGGCAGCGGCTGGGGACCAAATGTCAGGCCCTTCGTCGAGGCGGCGCTGGCTGGAGCGTCCAAGCTCGTCCTGGATGGCGGCGCGCTCTTCCCCGACATCAAGGCGCGGCCGGACGCGACCTTGATTCTCACGCCGCATCCGGGCGAATTCGCCCGGATGTTTCCCAAGCTTGGCGGAGGCAAGATCGCCCAGGCGCAGTGGGCAGCGGACCAAACCGGCGCGGTCATCGTTCTCAAGGGGGCGGATACGGTGATCGCCGCGCCCAATGGCGAGGCCAGGGTGAATGTGAACGCGTCATCTGCCCTGGCCACCGCCGGCTCGGGCGATGTCCTGGCCGGCATGATCCTCTCTCTGCTTGCCCAGGGCATGGATGGATTCGAGGCTGCCTGCGCCGCCTGCGCACTCCATGGCCAGGCCGGTATCGAACTGGGGGCGGGCACGATCGCAGAGGACATCGTTGAGCATCTGCCCGCCATCCTGAAAAGAAAGTGATCGATTTCTTCCTGCGTGGCCTTGGGCTGGGGTTTGCGCTGATCCTTGCCATCGGCGCGCAAAATGCGTTTGTCATGCGCCAAGGCATCCTGCGCCAGAACCGCTTCCTGGTCGCGCTCGTTTCCGCACTGGGCGACACCATGCTCATCGCGGTGGGTGCGATCGGGCTTGGCTATATCATCACGCGACTGCCCGCGTTTGTGATCCTCGCGCGCTGGGCGGGGACGCTTTTCCTGTTGACCTATGGCCTGTCCGCGCTCTGGCGAAGCCGCAAGCGGCGCCATCTGGACGTGTCTGCCCTACAATCGTCGCAAAGCGCTGGCGCTATTCTTGCCATGGCGGTGGGCTTTTCGCTGCTCAACCCTCATGCTTGGTTGGATACAAGCGTGGTAATCGGAGGTATTGCCGTTACCTTACCCCTACCAGCACGATGGTTTTATATCGCCGGCGCGATAGCGGCGTCGTTCCTGTGGTTTTTTGCCCTGGCCTTCGGTTCGAGCTTGCTCGGTCCGGTATTTCGCCGTGAACGTGCCTGGCAAGTCTTCGACATGGCCGTCGGAATCATCATGGTGACGAATGCCTGGCTTGTCTGGCGCGGCTAACACCCTCTTTTCCCTTTTCGGGGAACCATAATATGCTATACACCCGCGGCAAGGGCGGGCGTGGCGGAACTGGCAGACGCGCTGGATTTAGGTTCCAGTGACTTTGGTCGTGTGGGTTCAAATCCCTCCGCCCGCACCATATATGATTGTCACGAGGCAGAGAGTGGGGTCTGAAATATCATGCAAGTAGTGGAAACCTTGACCGAGGGATTACGACGCGAGTTCAAGATCACCATTCCCGCTGCCGAAGTGAAGAGGCGCGTCGAGGGCAAGCTTACCGAAATCGGTGGGCAGGTCCGGCTGCCGGGCTTCCGGCCCGGCAAGGTGCCGCTCCAGGTTTTGCGCCAACGGTATCATCAGAGCGTGATGGGGGATGTGCTCAACGAAGCGATCCAGCATGAAAGCGAGAAGCTGCTCAGTGAAAAGCAGCTTCGGCCCGCCGCCCAGCCCAAGGTGGAGGTGCTCTCGTTTGCCGATGACAAAGACCTCGAGTTTCAAGTCGCGATGGAAATTATTCCCGAGATTGCCATGATGGATTTCTCCTCCCTCAAGCTGGTGCGCGACGATGTCGTCATCGACGAAGCAGAGGTTACCGCCGTTCTCGAAAGACTGGCGAGCCGGTCGGCGAAGACCGAAGCGGCAGCGGCAGGACATATCAGCACCAAAGGCGACATTTTGGTCATCGATTTCGTAGGCCGCGTCGACGGCGAGGAATTTCCAGGCGGCTCGGCCGAGGATTATCATCTCGAACTTGGATCGGAGAGTTTTATCCCCGGTTTCGAGGATCAGCTCGTTGGGGTCAAGAAGGGCGACGCCAAAACCGTTGCCGTTACTTTCCCCTCCGATTACGCCGCTCGCTCGCTCGCCGGCAAAGCGGCGGAGTTCGCTGTCACGGTTAAGGATATCCAGATCAAGCAGGCAGCCAAGCTCGATGATGATTTCGCCAAGTCGATGGGCATGGAGACGTTCGACGCCCTCCAGAAGTCTGCGCGCGAACAGGTTGCCAAGGAATATACCCAGCTTGCGCGCGCGCGCCTCAAGCGCCGGCTGCTCGACACCTTGACCGAAAATCACGACTTCACCCTGCCCGAGGGCCTGGTCGAGGCGGAATTCGCCGCAATCTGGAAACAGATCGAGGAGGATCGCAAGGCCGGCCGGCTCGATCCCGACGATGAAGGCAAGGACGAGAAGACGCTGAAGACGGAATATCGCGCCATCGCGGCGCGGCGGGTCAAGCTTGGCTTATTGCTGTCGGAGGTGGGGCGAACCAACAATATCCAGCTCCAGCAGGAAGACATAACCAGGGCAATGGCCAGCCAGGCCGCTGCCTATCCGGGGCAGGAACGCCAGGTGCTCGATTATTACCGCAATAATCCCGATGCGGTTCGTCAGCTGAGCGCGCCGCTTTATGAAGACAAGATCGTCGATTTCATTCTGGATCTCGCCCAGACGAGCGAGCGAAAAATATCCAGTGCGGATTTCAAGAAGGAAGGAGAGGCCGCCTAGCGGCAAGCCATGCGCGACAGAGACCCTATCGATCTTTACAGCAATCTCTTGGTGCCGATGGTCATCGAGCAGACCAACCGCGGCGAGCGCGCCTATGACATTTATTCGCGCCTGCTCAAGGAACGGATCATCTTTATCGTCGGACCCGTCAATGACGGAATGGCGAGCCTGGTCTGCGCCCAGCTTCTTTTTTTGGAATCGGAGAACCCCAATAAGGAAATCGCCGTTTACATCAATTCCCCAGGCGGCCAGGTAACTTCCGGTCTGGCCATGTACGATACGATGCAATACATCCGCCCGCAGATATCGACCGTATGCACGGGCATGGCGGCGTCGATGGGCTCGCTGCTCTTGACGGCGGGCGCCAAGGGCAAGCGCTTCAGTCTCCCGCATTCCAATATTATGATTCATCAACCTTCTGGTGGGTTTCAGGGCCAGGCGACCGATATCGAGATCCATGCGCGTGAGATCTTACGGACCCGCAAGCGGCTTAATGAAATCTATGCGCGGCACACCGGGCAAGAAATCAAGAAAATCGAGGAATCGATGGAGAGGGACCGCTTCCTTTCGCCTGAGGAGGCGAAGGAGTTCGGGCTCATCGACGAAGTGGTTATCGAGCGTTCCCGTTTGGACGACCCAACCAAGCCCTCGGCTGACAAAAACCCTTAACCAAATCGGGGTATAGGAAAGTTGAGGGTCTCCGCGCGGGGGTTACAAAGGGCAGGAGCTATGCTATTCTTTGGGAGAGGACGGGATGAACAAGACCAGCGCCGGCGACAGTAAAAACACGCTTTATTGCTCCTTCTGCGGCAAGAGCCAGCATGAAGTACGCAAGCTCATCGCGGGCCCGACAGTGTTCATCTGCGACGAATGCGTCGAACTGTGCATGGACATCATCCGCGAGGAACATAAGACGACCCTCGTCAAATCCCGCGACGGCGTTCCGAGCCCCCGCGATATCTGCAAGGTGCTGGATGATTATGTCATCGGCCAGGACCACGCCAAGCGCGTCCTCTCGGTTGCCGTGCACAACCATTACAAGCGCCTTGCCAATGCCAGTAAGAACGCGGATGTCGAGCTGCAAAAATCCAACATCCTGTTGATCGGTCCGACGGGCTGTGGCAAGACTCTTTTGGCTCAGACCCTTGCGCGAATCATTGATGTCCCTTTCACCATGGCGGACGCCACCACGCTCACCGAGGCGGGCTATGTCGGCGAGGATGTTGAAAATATCATCCTTAAGCTGCTGCAATCGGCCGATTACAATGTCGAGCGCGCTCAGCGCGGCATTGTCTATATCGACGAGGTCGATAAGATCAGCCGCAAATCGGACAATCCTTCGATCACCCGCGACGTTTCCGGGGAAGGCGTGCAGCAGGCCCTGCTCAAGATCATGGAAGGCACGATCGCATCGGTGCCGCCGCAAGGCGGGCGCAAGCATCCTCAGCAGGAATTCCTGCAGGTGGACACGACCAATATTCTGTTTATCTGTGGTGGTGCCTTCGCCGGGCTCGAGAAGATCATCGCCCAGCGCGGGCGTGGAGGGTCTGCGATCGGCTTCAATGCCGACGTTCGCGCGGCCGAGGATCGCGGCACGGGCGAACTCCTCCGCGAAATCGAGCCGGAGGACTTGCTCAAGTTCGGGCTGATCCCGGAATTCGTTGGCCGGCTGCCAGTTGTCGCGACGCTGGCCGACCTTGACGAAGCCGCGCTCATCCAGATTTTGACCCAGCCCAAGAACGCCTTGCTCAAGCAGTACCAGCGTCTCTTCGAAATGGAAGACGTCCGGTTGGACTTCACCGAGGATGCGCTCACCGCCGTCGCCCGCAAGGCCATTGCCCGCAAAACGGGCGCGCGCGGACTGCGATCGATCATGGAGAGCATCCTGCTCGAGCCGATGTTCGATCTACCTTCTCTTTCCAATGTCGAGAGCATTGTCATCTCCAAGGAGGTGGTCGAGGGCAAGGCCAAACCCCTCTTTATCTATACAGAGCGCCGTAACGAGGCCAGCGCCGGGCCGGCTTGATAAACGGCGCGCAACCCCCATATGAGTAGGGCCGCGCCATCGCGGCGGAAGGGAATGCCATGACTATTTCGACCAAGGACAAGCCCAATTTTTATCCGGTGCTCCCGCTCCGCGATATCGTCGTTTTCCCGCATATGATCGTGCCCCTTTTTGTGGGCCGCGAGAAGTCGGTACGCGCGCTTGAGGATGTCATGAAGGAGGACAAGCAGATTCTCCTTCTTGCCCAGAAGAACGCGGCGCTGGACGACCCAACCACCAAGGATCTCTATACGATGGGAACCCTGGGGCAGGTGCTTCAGCTGCTTAAATTGCCCGATGGAACCGTGAAGGTCCTGGTCGAGGGGTTGTCGCGCGCCAAGGTGGATCAGTTTATCGAGAATCCTGACTTTTTCGTGGCCTCGGCGGAGTTACTGGATGAAAAGGCCGAAGCCGGACGCGAGCTTGAAGGCCTGGCGCGTTCCGTCCTGTCGCAATTCGAGCAATATATCAAACTCAACAAGAAGATCCCGCCCGAGGTGCTGGTCTCCATCAACCAGATCGAGGATCCGGCGAAACTCGCCGACACGGTTGCCTCGCATCTGGCGCTGAAGATCCCCGATAAGCAGGAATTGCTAGAGATCGCCGGCGTCGCCGAACGGCTGGAGCGGGTCTACGCCTTTATGGAAAGCGAGATTGGTGTCCTGCAGGTCGAAAAGCGCATTCGCAGTCGGGTCAAGCGCCAGATGGAGAAGACCCAGCGCGAATATTATCTCAACGAGCAGATGAAGGCCATTCAGCGCGAGCTCGGCGAAAACGAAGAAGGCAAGGACGAAGTCGCCGAGCTCGAGGAGCGGATCAAGAAGACCAAGCTCAGCAAGGAAGCGAATGAAAAAGCGATGGCCGAGGTCAAGAAGCTCCGCGCCATGTCGCCGATGTCCGCCGAGGCGACGGTGGTCCGGAATTACCTCGATTGGCTGCTGAATATTCCCTGGAACAAGCCCAGCAAGCTCAAGCACGATCTGGCGCTTGCGGAAAAAATTCTCAATGACGATCATTACGGCCTTGAGAAGGTCAAGGAGCGCATCCTGGAATTCCTGGCCGTGCAGCAGCGCCAGAAGAAGGTCAAGGGGTCGATCCTTTGCCTCGTCGGCCCGCCCGGCGTCGGCAAGACTTCGCTCGGCCGGTCGATCGCGAGCGCCACGGGGCGCAATTTCGTGCGCATCTCCCTGGGCGGCGTGCGCGACGAGGCCGAGATTCGTGGCCATCGCCGCACCTATATCGGCTCGATGCCGGGCAAGGTCATCCAGGCCATGAAAAAAGCCAAGGCGACCAATCCGCTTTTCCTCTTGGACGAGGTGGATAAGCTTGGGCAGGATTGGCGCGGTGATCCGTCTTCCGCGTTGCTCGAAGTGCTCGACCCCGAGCAGAACGTCTCGTTCAACGATCATTATCTCGAGGTCGATTATGATCTGTCGGACGTGATGTTCATCACGACGGCCAACACCTTGAACATGCCCCAGCCGTTGCTGGACCGCATGGAAATCATACGCCTTCCCGGCTATACCGAGGACGAAAAGATCGAGATCGCCAAGCGCCACCTGCTTCCCAAGCTGCGCAAGGATCATGGCTTGAGCGAGGAAGAATGGCCGGTCGGCGAAGACGTTATCAGGGATCTGGTGCGCTACTATACCCGCGAAGCCGGTGTGCGAAATCTCGAGCGCGAGCTTGCCAACCTCGCGCGCAAGGCGGTCAAGGAAATCGCCATGCAGAAGGTCAAGCAGGTCACCGTCACCAGCGAAAATCTCGCTAAATATGGCGGCGTGCGTAAATTCCGCTACGGCCAGGCCGAGGCGCAGGACATGATCGGCGTTACGACCGGTCTGGCCTGGACTGAGGTAGGTGGGGATATTCTCACCATCGAAGCGGTCACGGTCCCCGGCAAGGGTAAGATCGTCACGACGGGAAAGCTCGGCGATGTTATGCGGGAGTCGATTCAGGCGGCCGAGTCTTACGTAAAGTCGCGTTCGCTGGATTTTGGCATAAAGCCCACCATTTTCAGCAAGAAGGACATTCACGTGCACGTGCCCGAGGGGGCAACGCCCAAGGACGGTCCTTCAGCGGGTGTGGGAATGGTCACGACCATTGTCTCGGTGTTGACGAGTATCCCGGTGCGCCGCGACGTCGCGATGACGGGCGAAGTGACCCTGCGCGGACGCGTCCTGCCCATTGGTGGGCTGAAGGAGAAACTTCTGGCTGCGCTGCGCGCGGGGATTAAGACGGTTCTGATACCTCAGGACAATGAAAAGGATCTCGCCGACATTCCCGAAAACGTCAAATCGGGCTTGTCGATCATTCCGGTCAAGAACGTGGATGAGGTGCTCAAGAACGCCTTGACGCAGCCGCTCACGCCGATCACCTGGATCGATCCTGAGGAAATCGTGGCACCCGCGCAGAAGGATGAAGATACGAAACGCGGCCTCATCACCCATTGACAAGGGGCGACTACTAGCCTATGCGGGTGGCGAGATTCTGCGGATTTTAGGGGCATCGAGCGATTAAAATTCGCTCGCGCCCGTTGACGGAATCGCGTTTATGACCTTACAATCCGCAACGATCGATTCCATCGATTCGTTGCAGCAAAACCGGAAGGGGATTCCACGTGAATAAGATTGAACTGATTGCCTCAGTAGCCGACGAAACCGGCCTGTCGAAAACCGATGCCTCGCGCGCGGTCGATGCCGTATTCGAATCAATTACCAAGGCGCTCAAAAAGAATCAGGAAGTGCGCCTGGTAGGTTTCGGCACCTTCCATGTTGCCAAGCGCAAGGCTGGTGTCGGCCGCAATCCGCGCACCGGCGAAGAAATCAAGATTCCGGCTTCCAAGCTGCCCAAGTTCAAGTCGGGCAAGGGCTTGAAGGACGCAGTGAATTAAAGCGCCGAAAATGGCGTTGCGCAGCGGCCGCCTCTTGAGGCGGCCGTTTGTTTATGATTATCGGGCGATTAGCTCAGCGGTAGAGCGCTTCGTTTACACCGAAGATGTCGGCGGTTCGATCCCGTCATCGCCCACCAATTCCTCATGCAATCTTCGTTATCTCTGACCCTTGTTAGTGCCGTGGCGCTCATCGACGCCGATGGCCGTGTGCTCATCGGCCGCCGTCCCGAGGGCGGGGCGATGGCCGGTCTGTGGGAATTCCCCGGCGGCAAGATCCAGATGGGCGAAACACCCGAGGATGCGCTCATCCGGGAGCTCAAGGAAGAACTCATCATCGATGTGGCGGCAAGCTGCCTAGCCCCTCTGACGTTCGCCTCGCACGCTTATGCGAATTTCCATCTCCTTATGCTGCTCTATGTTTGCCGGCGCTGGAGGGGCACGGTGACCGCGCACGCCCATGATCGCTTGGCTTGGGTTCGGCCGATAGACTTGGGAAAGTATGAGATGCCCGATGCAGATCGGCCGCTTATCCCGATGCTGATCGATCTTCTTTGAAGGACATGGGTCTTTGCTCGTCTGCTTGGCACCTAGGACGCCGACTGCTATAGCAGTCCCATGCAATCCGAACCTCGTGATCAAGAAAAAAACATATCTGGCGCAGTTCCGCAGATCGGAAGCAAGCATTATCGGGCTTGGGTCGGCCGGGCCGATTATTACGATGTCGTGGGGGCTCTGCAGTTTCAGCTGTTGACGATGTTTGGCATGCGCGAAACCTCAAGCTTGCTCGATATCGGCTGCGGTTCCCTGCGCGGCGGCCGCTTCGCCATCCTTTATCTCGAGGCTGGCGGCTATTGCGGCATGGAACCCGATGAGCACGCCTGGGCGATCACGGAAGGCTTGCAGGTCCATTTTGGCAGCGATTACATCGAGCGCAAGCGGCCGACTTTTCTTCACGACGGGAATTTTACCCTGACGAAGTTTCAGCGACGCTTTGATTACCTGATGGCGCAATCCATCTTCAGCCACGCCAGCCGGGGTCAAATCGACCGCTGCCTGGGCGAGGCTGCGAAGGTCATGCATGGCAGATCGATTTTTCTCGCCACCTATTTCGCGGGCGAGGCCGATTATGCGGAAGATGCGTGGGTTTATCCCGGTATCACCCGGTTCCGCCCTGAAACCTTTTCCGCGCTGTGCGCTGTCCATGGCCTGCGCTGCTGGCAGGTCGATTGGCCGCACCCCTCCGGCCAGAGCTGGGTGGCGATAACGCCCCAGGAACGGGAACTGGATATTCCCTTTATTCTACGGGGTGGAAATTTCCGGACAGAATCCGTCGGCTGAACGGATTGCACGATTTACTTGCCCCGCCGGCGCGCCGATGAAAGCGCCAGGGCAGCGGACAGCGGCAGGTCGGCTGAACCACGGCGCGCAGGTTTCTGCTGCGATTGGTCCGGCGCCCAGCCCGCGATGAAGATCACCTCGCATGTAACGGAAAGTCTTCCGCCTTCATCCGCGTATTTCCGGGCATAGATCTCGCCCGCGCGATCGAACAAGCGCCGCGGCGTGAAGCGGCGCAACCGCTCGGTCAAGGCCGTGCTTTCTCCCATCAGGCGCAGCTCGCGCAGCAGCGAAAAAAAATCTCCATATGTGATGGTGATGGTCTCCGAATCTGCGACCGGCAGGGCGAACCCCGCGCGCGCGAGAAGGTGGGCGGCATCGAGGAGCGGGATCATCGGCGCGACGCGGGGCGAAAAACCGCCAAGGATTTCTTCTTCTGCCTGAGCCAGACAATCCCGTAATTCCCGCAAGGTTTCGCCGCCCACAAAGGCACCGAGAAACAATCCGTCGGGCCGGAGCGCCTGGCGTATCTGCGCCAGCATTCCGGGTAAGTCATTGACCCGATGCAGGGTCAGGTTCGAGAGGATGAGATCGAAGGGCCTATCCGTGCCTGTGAGCAGCTCCACCTGATCGGATGCGACTGCAATACCCAAATCGGTCCAGTCGCCAACCTTGCCGCCGTCCAGGCTGGCAAGCAGTCCCGGAAAGGCCGACAGATCTCCTGCGCGAGGAAATGCACGTGCAATATCGTCCAGCCGATCCAGCAAGCGCGCGCCAATTTCCCGCGCCAAGAAATCGACCCGCCCCTGCCGCAAGGCTCTGTCGTGACGCCGCCGCCCGAGCGCGGCATCGAAAATCCTGGGAATCATCGGAACTATTATATCATTCCGCCGCCAGGAAGTGATGAAAGTAACCTGTTAAAGAACAGACCCCTTGATTCCCATGGGATGTCTGGCAATATCCGCGCCGCAAGGGGGAGGGGCCGCGATGCATGCGTCAGTTCTTCTCTTTACATAACCGCTCGGATCAATCCGGGTTTCTATGGAGGATGGTATGAAGTTTGTATTGCGTTCGGCCTTGGCGGGTGCGGCCCTGGTGATGGGCGGCGCGCTGGCCCATGCTGCGGATGTGAAGCCGTGCATGGTGTATGACGCTGGCGGCAAATTCGACAAGAGCTTTAACGAGGCGGCCTATAACGGCATTACGCGCTTCAAGAAGGAAGCCGGGATCAAGTCCGTGCTGGAATTCGAGGTGAAGCAGGAAGCCGACCGCGAGGAAGCGACTCGCAAGTTCGCCCAAAAGGGTTGCACGATTATTTTCGGTGTGGGTTTTGCCAATGAAGACACCTTCAAGAAGGTCGCGCCGGAATTTCCGAACGTGAAGTTCGCGATCATCGACGATGTCGTCGAGGGTCCGAATATTTCCTCGCTGGTATTCAAGGAGCAGGAAGGCTCGTTCTTGGTGGGCGTTGCCGCCGCTCTCGCGAGTAAATCGGGCAAAGTTGGATTCGTGGGTGGCATGGATATCCCGCTGATCCGCAAATTCGCCTGTGGATATGAGCAGGGCGTGAAATACGCGAAGAAGGACGCGTCTGTCATTCAAAATATGACGGGTACGACGCCCGCGGCTTGGAACGACCCCGCCCGCGGCGGTGAACTCGCCAAGGGCCAATTCGACCAGGGTGCCGACGTCGTCTATGCTGCGGCTGGCGGAACGGGCATTGGCGTCTATCAGGCAGCCAAGGATGCCGGCAAGCTCGCGATCGGCGTCGATTCCAACCAGAACTACCTCCAGCCGGGCACCATGCTGACTTCAATGGTCAAGAAGGTCGACGTTGCTGTCTATGACACGGCGGAAGCAGTGAAAAACGGTACCTGGAAGCCTGGCATTCAGGTGTTCGGCCTGGGAGAGAAGGGCGTTGATTGGGCGCTCGACAAGTATAACCAGAAGCTGATCACCCCTGAGATCAAGGCAGAGGTCACCAAGGCCAAGGCCGACATCATCGCGGGAAAGATCAAGGTGCACGACTACACCTCCGACAATTCCTGCACGTACTAATCCGGTAAGTGACACGGATAGGTGCGGCCATGGCCGCGCAAAAACAGACGGTGCCGCAGGAGGAAACTCCCGCGGCGGCCGTCGAACTCAAGAACATCGACAAGCGTTTCGGTGCGGTCCACGCCAATAGGGCGGTGAGCCTGGCCATTCCGCGCGGCACTATTCACGGGATCGTTGGCGAAAATGGAGCGGGCAAATCGACGCTCATGTCGATCCTGTACGGCTTTTACGAAGCCGATGCGGGTGAAATCTTTGTCAACGGCGTAAAAAAGAGCATCCGCTCCTCCTCCGATGCGATCAAGGCAGGCATCGGCATGGTGCACCAGCACTTCATGCTGGTCGATACATTTTCGGTAGTCGAGAATGTCATGCTGGGGGCCGAAGAAGGCGCGTTGATTCGTCCCAGCCTTGCCAAGGCGAGGATCGAGCTTGAGCGGCTTGAGCGAGAATACGCGCTCGCGGTCAATCCCCAGGCATTGATCGGCGAGCTGCCGGTCGGAAGCCAGCAGCGCGTCGAAATTCTGAAAGCGCTCTACCGGAAATGCGATATCCTCATTCTCGACGAGCCTACCGGCGTGCTCACGCCTCAGGAAACCGATCAGCTGTTTCGCATTCTCGCCAAGCTCAAGGAGCGCGGCGTCACAATCATCCTCATCACCCACAAGCTGCGCGAGATCATGGCGATTACCGACAATGTCACGGTGATGCGCCAGGGCGAAGTCGTCGCGAACCGCGTCACGCGTGAGACCGACAGCCGCGAGCTGGCCGAGCTCATGGTGGGACGTAAGCTGCGCATTGGAGTCGATAAGAAGCCCGTTCAGCCCGGCGAAGCGCTGCTGCGGGTCGATCGTCTGACCTATCGGGATGGGCAAGGCGTGCCGCGCCTTTCCGGCGTGAGCTTTTCCGTTCATGCGCGCGAGATCGTCGGCATTGCCGGCGTGTCGGGCAATGGGCAGAGCGAGCTTCTCGAGGTACTCGCGGGCATCCGGCCGCCGAGCGAGGGCGGATTTTCCGTCAACCGGCGCGAAGTTTCCGCCGCGCACCCCATAGATCCCGCCGAGATGCGGCGCCTCGGTTTGGCTCATGTGCCGGAAGATCGGCACCGCCTCGGCCTGGTGACCGCTTTTCCCGCCTGGGAATCGGCCATTCTCGGTTACGAGCGAAGGCCGGAATTTTCCAAATATGGCCTGCTCGACGAGCGCCATATCAAATCGCACTGCGCGCGCCTCATGGAGGAGTTCGACGTCCGCCCGCGCGCGGTGGATTTGAAATCGGCGAATTTTTCCGGCGGCAATCAGCAGAAATTGATTCTGGCGCGGGAAATTTCCGGCCGTCCCGATATTCTGCTGGTTGGGCAGCCAACGCGCGGCGTCGATATTGGGGCCATCGAATTCATCCACCAGCAGTTGGTGGCCATGCGCGATGCAGGTTGTGCGGTTCTTCTCGTCTCGGTCGAGCTCGACGAGATCATGGCGCTGGCCGACCGGATCCTTGTCATGTTCCAGGGCCGAATTGTAGGCGAGGTGGAAGGCGCGCGCGCAGAGGAGCGCCAACTCGGCCTTATGATGACAAACGCCCACGCCCCCGAAAACCGACAGGAGCCGGAACATGCCTAGCATTTCCGTATTCGCCGGCTCGGTTTTATTTTCAAGGACACGCGCATGAACCCCGCTTTGCCGCGCTGGATCGATATCGGCCTCATCCCCCTTATCAATGTCGCCCTGGCTTTCCTCGTTTCCGGCCTGATCGTGCTTGCAATCGGCGAGAGCCCACTCGATGCGGTGCGTCTCCTCGTCGCAGGTGCCTTCGGCGATCTCAATGCGTGGGGGTACACCCTATATTTCGCGACCAATTGCGTCTGTACCGGCCTCGCGGTCGCCGTCGCTTTCCATTGCGGCCTTTTCAATATCGGTGGGGAAGGGCAGGCCACCATGGGTGGGCTGGGCGCGGGCGTGGTCGCCCTTGCCTTTGACCGCTATGTACCGGCGCCGCTACTGGCGCCACTGGTCCTGATCGGCTGCATGGCCTTGGGGGCCCTGTGGGCGCTGATACCGGCCTATCTTCAGGCCTATCGCGGCTCGCACATCGTCATCACCACCATCATGTTCAATTTCATCGCGGCGTCGCTGATGGTCTATCTGATGGTGAACGTCTTCATCCAGCCGGGCTCGCAGGCGCCGCAATCGCGGAACTTCACTGGGGGCCATCTCGCTTATGTCCATGAAATGCTGGGCGCGCTCGGCATAGCGATGCCGAAAACGCCGCTCAACGCCACGGTCTTCGTGGCGATCCTCGCCTGCTATCTGCTGTGGCTGTTCCTGTGGCGCACGCGGTGGGGCTATGCGCTGCGCGCCACCGGCTCCTCGCCGGCCGCGGCGATCTATGCCGGTATCGATCCCAAGCGCATGACGCTGCTCGCCATGGCGATCTCGGGCGCGCTCGCCGGCATTGCCGGGTTCAACGTGGTCTATGGCGATCAGCACCGCCTGTTCCTGGATTTCGTGGCGGGCTACGGCTTCACCGGCATCGCAGTCGCGCTGATGGGACGCAACCATCCGGTCGGGATCGTCCTCGCCTCGCTGCTGTTCGGCGCGCTCATCCAGGGCGGGTCGGACCTGTCGCTCGAGATCCCCAATATCAACCGCGATATGGTGGCGACGATCCAGGGCCTCGTGATCCTTTTTTCCGGCGCGCTCGCCTATCTGTTCCGTCCCTATCTGGAGCGGCTGTTCCTGCGCCGCCGGATCTTCAAAACGGCGGAGGCATGATGCAAGACGTCCTGATTACGCTTGTGTCGATGCTGGCCGCGATGATGCGGGTCTCGACCCCGCTGATCCTGTGCGCCATGGCCGGCCTTTATTCCGAAAGGTCGGGCATCATCGATATCGGCCTCGAAGGCAAGATGCTGGTCGCGGCTTTCGCTGCCGCCTGCGTGGCGTATGTCACGAATTCGCCCTGGCTCGGCCTGCTGGCGGGCATCGGCATCTCGCTGCTGTTTTCGCTGCTGCACGGTTTTGCCTGCATCACCCATCGTGGCGACCAAGTGGTGAGCGGCGTTGCCCTCAATATCATCGCGAGCGGGCTCACCGCCGTTCTCGGCAATGCCTGGTTCAGCGAAGGCGGTCAGACGCCAAGCATCCCCGAGGAGGCGCGCTTCCTCGAGCTCCATTGGCCACTGGCCGAGACGATCGGCGCGCTGCCGGTTATCGGGCCGCTTTATACCCGGGTTCTGTCTGGGCAGAGCCTGCTCACTTATGCCGCCTTCCTCTGCGTACCGCTCACTGCCTGGATCCTTTATCGCACCCGCTTCGGGTTGCGCCTGCGCGCCGTGGGCGAAAAGCCGCAGGTCGTCGATACTGCGGGCATCTCAGTGGCCTTCCTGCGCTATCGCGCGGTGCTCATCGCCGGCCTGCTCTGCGGCATCGCCGGGGCCTATCTCTCGATCAGCCAGGGTGCGGCCTTCGGGCGCGACATGAGCGCCGGGCGCGGCTATATCGCGCTTGCCGCGATGATCTTCGGCAAGTGGAAGCCGTGGCCCTCGCTCTGGGCCTGCCTGTTATTTGCCGCGTTGGATGCGATCGCGATCCGCATGCAGGGCTTGACCATTCCGGGTATCGGCGCCGTCCCCGTTACCCTCATCCAGGCGCTTCCTTATATTCTCACCGTGGTGCTGCTCGCCGGTTTCATCGGCAAGGCCGTGGCACCCAAAGCGATCGGAATTCCCTATGTCAAAGAACGCTGATCGGCTGTACCGCGAGGCGCGGGCCGCTATGGCCCAGGCCTATGCGCCCTATTCGCGCTTCCCGGTGGGGGCGGCGATCCTGGCCGAGGATGACATGGTCTATAGCGGGGCGAATGTCGAGAACGCCGCCTATCCGCAAGGATTTTGCGCCGAAACGTCGGCGATTGCCGCGATGATCCGCGCCGGCCAGCGCAAGATCTGCGAAGTCGCCGTGATCGGACCGGGGACAGAGCTCGTCACGCCCTGCGGCGGGTGCCGCCAGCGCATCCGCGAGCTTGCCGGGCCGGACACGCTTATTCATATCTGCGGAGACGAAGGTGTTCGGCGCAGCTTCACGCTTGCCGAGTTGCTGCCTTTTTCCTTCGGTCCGGAAAACCTCGGCTGACATGGAACAAGCTGCGACTATTCTTCGCCAGAGGCTCGGCGCGTTCACGCCCGGACACGCGCTCGTGCTCGGCTCCGGCCTGGGGCCACTTGCCGACCGCGTCGAAGATCCTATCGTCGTCTCCTACGCGAAATTGCCGGGCTTCCCACAGGGCAATGTCGCGGGTCACGCAGGCCGCATCGTGGCGGGAAAGCTCTTCGGCGCGCCGGTCCTCGTGCTGCAGGGCCGGGCGCATTATTACGAGCATGGCCGGGCCGATGTGATGAAGCCCGTCATTCGCGCCTTGCGCGAGATCGGATGCGAGAATCTGATACTCACCAACGCGGCCGGCTCCTTGCGCCTCTCGATGCCGCCCGGCGCGATCATGCTGGTGCAGGATCACCTGAACCTCACCGGCGTTTCTCCGCTGTTCGGCGAGAGCGGCAACGACCGCTTCGTCGACATGACCGAGGCCTATGACCGCGGGCTTTATAGGCGCTTTGGCGCGGCTGCGCGCAAAACGAAGATCAAGCTGCATTATGGCATCTATGCCTGGCTAGCCGGGCCGCAATTCGAGACACCCGCGGAAATCAAAGTGCTGCGATTGCTGAAGGCCAATGCAGTCGGGATGTCGACGGTGCCGGAAGTGATCCTCGCCCGCCACGCCGGGCTAAAGGTCGCGGCGCTCTCGCTCATCACCAATTTCGGCGCCGGCATGTCGCCCGAGCGACCGAGCCATGCCCAGACCATCGCGGCGGCGGCGAGCGGGCTCGAGAACATGGCGCAGTTGCTACAGGGTTTCTTCGAGGCATAGATGCTTGCCCAGGAAATCATCCGCAAGAAACGCGACAATGGCGTGCTCGACGAGAAGGAAATCGCCTTCTTCGTGCAGGGCATGCATGACGGCACGATCAGCGAGGGGCAGATTGCCGCCTTCGGCATGAGCGTGTTCTGGCGCGGCATGAGCATGGAGGAGCGGGTCCATCTCACCCGCGCGATGATGCTCTCGGGCGCGCGCATCGACTGGCGACGGCTCAACCTTTCCGGTCCGATCATCGACAAGCATTCGACGGGTGGGGTGGGCGACAAGGTCAGCCTCATGCTTGCGCCTATCGTGGCGGCCTGCGGCGGCTTCGTGCCGATGATCTCGGGGCGTGGGCTCGGCCATACCGGTGGGACGCTGGACAAGCTCGGCGCGATTCCGGGTTATAACGCGACACCCGACCGGCTGCGCTTCCAGGAGACGGTCAAGCAGGTAGGCTGCGCCGTCATCGGCCAGACCGACGACCTCGCGCCAGCCGACCGGCGCTTCTATGCGATCCGCGACGTGACGGCAACGGTCGAATCGGTGCCGCTCATTACGGCGTCGATCCTCTCGAAGAAGCTCGCCGCCGGGCTCGAGGCGCTGGTCATGGACGTCAAGGTCGGCAATGGCGCGTTCGCGGCCGAAATGCCGATGGCCGAGGAGCTGGCGCGGAGCATCGTTGCCGTGGCCAATCGCGCGGGTCTCCGAACCCACGCGCTTATCACCGACATGAATCAAGTGCTGGGCCATGATGTCGGCAATGCCTTGGAGGTCGTCGAGACCATCGATTATCTGATCGGCCGCCGGCGCGAGCCGCGCCTTCATGAAGTCGTCTTGCTGCTCGCCGCCGAGATGCTCGTCTTAGGCGGTTTGGCCGACGGGCTGGAGAAAGCGCGCCAGCGCGCGGAGGCGAGCCTCGCCGACGGTCGCGCCGCGGATATTTTCGCACGCATGGTAGCGGCGCTGGGCGGTCCACGCGATTTGATGCAGAAGCCCGAAGCACATTTCTCCCGTGCGCCGGTCGTGGCGCCCTGTTTTGCCAACCAGGCAGGAATCGTGGTCGGGCACAAGACCCGGGCGATTGGCCTGATCCTGGTCGAGCTGGGCGGTGGTCGCCGCCGTGCCGAAGACCGTATCGATGTGACGGTAGGTTTGTCCGATGTCGCGCCGATTGGCGCGGCGGTTGACGGGGAGCGCCCGCTCGCCACCATCCATGCCGCCAGCGAGGAAGGCTGGCGCAGGGCCGCCGATTCCTTGCGCGCCGCGATTACGTTGGGTGAGGCTATCGAAAAAACTCCGCTGCTCCACGGCCGATTCGTGGCATAAGAAAAGGGGAGGTGCCATGCCGCGCGCTTTCATTCTTGTTATGGATTCCTTCGGAATCGGGGCAGCACCCGACGCCGCGTCCTTTGGCGATGCGGGGGCTGATACGCTCGGCCATATCGCCTTGGCCTGCGCGCAGGGACGCGCGGACAAGCCGGGCATACGCTCGGGACCGCTGAGATTACCGACCCTGGCGCGCTGGGGCCTGGGCGAAGCGGCGCGGCTTGCCACCGGCACCCTGCCTCCCGGGTTGGAGGCGCAGCGGATCGAGGGTGCTTACGCCGCCGCGGCCGAGCTGAGCCGCGGCAAGGATACGCCGAGCGGCCATTGGGAGATCGCCGGCCAGCCGGTCACTTTCGAGTGGGGCTATTTCCCCCGGGGCGACAAGGCTTTTCCCGAAGACCGCATCGCCGCGCTGGTCGCGCGGGGGAATATCCCCGGCATCCTCGGCGATTGTCATGCGAGCGGGACCGAGATCATCGACCGGCTGGGCGAGGAGCATCTGCGCAGCGGCAAGCCGATCTGCTACACCTCCGCCGATTCGGTATTCCAGATCGCTGCACATGAGGAGGTTTTCGGGCTCCAGCGCCTCTATGATCTCTGCCTGCTTGCCAAGGAAATTTTCGATCCGCTCAATATCGCCCGCGTGATCGCGCGGCCCTTCGTGGGTGCCCGTGCCGGTGCCTTTAGCCGAACGGCGAACCGCCGCGATTATACTACTCCGCCGCCCGGCCCGACGCTGCTCGATCACGCGGCGCAAGACAAGCGGGAGGTCATTTCCGTGGGCAAGATCGCCGATATTTTTGCCCATTGCAGCACGGGCGAGAATCTCAAGGCCGCTAATAATGACGGCCTCTTCGCCCGCACGCTCGAGGGGGCGGCCAGGCTCGAGGATGGCGGACTGCTCTTTGCCAATTTTGTCGATTTCGACATGCTCTATGGCCATCGGCGCGACATCGCGGGCTATGCCGCGGCGCTCGAGCAATTCGACCGCCAGCTCGCCGCGTTCGAACGACAGATGAAGCCAGGCGACCTCGCCCTCATCACCGCCGATCATGGCTGCGATCCGAGCTGGCCGGGAAGCGATCACACACGCGAATTCGTCCCGGCGTTGTTTTTCGGAGAGGCCGCCGCAACGCGCGGCGCGCTGGGCCGGCGAGAAAGTTTCGCCGACATGGGCCAAACGCTCGCGCGCCACCTGAGCCTTGCCCCGCTCGCGACGGGTACGGCCTGCTTTTAATGCGCCGCTTCGGCCCGGCCGCTTCCGAAACCATTCTCCGTCAGGCCTTTACCGAGGATGGCTTCCTCGTCATCGAGGATTTCGTCGCTCCGGAAGACTGCGATGCATTGCGCGCCCGCATGGTAACGTTGGTCGCGGCCTTCGATCCGACCGAGATTCCGCCGGTAGTCTTTTCTTCTACCGACCCCGATCGCCATGCCGCCACGCGTTACTTCGAGGAATCGAGCGATAAGATCCGCTTCTTTTTCGAGGAGGGGGCGGTGGATGCCGCCGGGCGCTTGACGCAACCGAAGGAGCGCGCCCTCAACAAAAGCGGCCATGCGCTGCATGATTGCGATCCGGTCTTCTCGCAGTTTTCACGCATGCCGGCGCTCGTCGCGCTCAGCCGCGCGTTGGGACTGGTCCAGCCGCTGCTGCTTCAGAGCATGTATATCTTCAAGCAGCCCTCGATCGGCGGCGAGGTCGGCTGGCACCAAGATGCAACCTATCTCCTGACCGAACCTTCGAGCGTGCTCGGCTTCTGGTTCGCGCTTGAGGATGCCGATGCGGGAAACGGCGCGCTGATGGTGCAGCCGGGCGGGCACAAGGGGCCTTTGCGCCAGCTCTTCTATCGGCATAACGGCAAGCTGCTGACCGATACTCTATCGCCGCTCCCCTGGCCTAAGCCGGACCAGGCGGAGACGCTCGCGGTCAGGAAAGGCACGCTCGTTGTGCTGCACGGCATGCTGCCGCATGCCAGCAACCCCAATTGCTCGGGACGGTCGCGGCACGCCTATACGCTGCATGTCATCGATGGCCAGGCGCATTATCCCGAACGCAACTGGCTGCGCCGTTCGCCAACCATGCCTTTGCGCGGCTTCGATTAAGCGTTGATTCTCCATGCGCAGTAATGGAGATGGTCAAGGGTCCCCCATTTTAGGCTGGTATTGCCTTTTATTATTTCCGTTAACTGTAGCTTTTCTCCAAGTTTTGCCATACGCGCGCATAATTTTTCGGAAAGGGTTTCTGATGCGAACCCAAATAAAATAAAAACACCGGATTCTGCATCTCGTTCAGCTATCGCGTCCCTTAGACGTCCGCAATCTTCCTCCCAACTAGAAAATTGCTCATCCTGTTTATTTACCCACCCCGGTCCTGCCCAGGCAGTTTTTATTTCGATAAGGATGTCACCCATGCTCCCGTCGTTTTGGTAAGCACGCAAATCGCATCTTCCCCGAGATTGATAGGCGCCTTCGACATGGACGCTATATCCGCCTTGTCTTAAATGAGCGTACAGAGCGCACTTTATTTGATCCTCCTTTGGTTTTACGTCACGCAAATCTCGACTGGAAATCGACATGTAATCTTTCGACGCATCGATAAGTCCATTCTTTAGAGACTTTAGAAAATTCATATTCATGGTCTTCTTCCTCGATTTAGGGCATGCAGGTGGCCTTGATGATCGCGAGATCGGCGGCATTCGGCGTGGCCGGCCCGGCGCCAACGAGAAAGATGCGATACAGATCGCCGACTCTTCCATGATAGGCGATTACCGGATTGCGGAGTTCCGCGATATCCCCCTCATTCAAGCTTGAGTGCCTTTGCTAAATTTTGCAAGTTCGCTTCGCAAATGCCTGGAAAAGCTTGCGATAGCCGCGCTGTTCCGATAAGGATTTTGCATGACGTCTCGCTCTGCTTCCCGCTGGCATCCCGCGACCCGCGCCGTGCATGGCGGGACGAAGCGCTCGCAATTTGCCGAGACCAGCGAGGCGATTTTTTTCAATTCCGGCTACGTGTACGAGAATGCGGAGGAGGCGCAGGCCGCTTTCGACAATTCCCGCCCGCGCTATGTCTATGGCCGCTACGGCAATGCCACCGTCGGCATGTTCGAGGAACGCATGGCGATGCTCGAAGATGCCGAGCAGGCGCGCGCCACCTCTACCGGCATGGCGGCTTTCTTTGCCGCGCTGATGTGCCAGCTCAAGGCCGGCGACCGGGTGGTGGCGGCCAACGCTCTATTCAGCTCCTGCCATTATATTCTGACCGAGATCCTGCCTCGGTTCGGGATCGAGACCCAGCTCGTCGATGGACGGGACCTGCAGCAATGGGAAGATGCGCTGCGTCGGGGCGCCCGCTGCGTCGTGATCGAGACGCCTTCTAACCCGACCTTAAGGCTGGTCGACATCCAGGCGGTGAGCGACCTCGCGCATCGAGTGGGCGCCCAGGTGATCGTCGACAATGTCTTTGCCACGCCGATCCTGCAATCGCCCCTGCGGCTGGGCGCGGATGTCGTATTTTATTCGGCGACCAAGCATATCGATGGTCAGGGCCGCGCCCTCGGAGGAATCGTCCTTGGCAGACGCGCCTTCATCGAAGAGGTGTTCCAGCCTTTTTACCGCCATACCGGCCCGTCCCTGAGTCCCTTCAATGCCTGGGTGATGCTCAAGGGATTGGAGAGCATGGAGCTCCGGGTCCACAAGGCTTCGGCCAGCGCCCACCGCCTCGCGGAGATGCTCGCACGGCAGGAAAAAGTGCTAGCCGTTCATTATCCGCGCCTCGCGAATTTCCCCCAGATCGAGCTTGCCCGCCGACAGATGGCTGCCGGCGGGACCATGCTCTCCTTCGAGATCGAAGGCGGGCGGAGCGCCGCGTTTCGGTTCTTGAATGCGTTGGAGCTCATCCTCATTTCGAACAATCTCGGCGATGCAAAGAGTCTCGCCTGCCATCCCGCCACCACGACCCATCAAAGGCTATCGCCCGAGGATCGCCGTGACCAGGGAATCACCGAGGGTCTGATACGTCTCTCGGTCGGGATCGAGGATGAGCGCGACCTGCTCCAGGACATCGCTCAGGCGCTTGCCCAAATCTAGGGCGCGGCGGTCATGAGCTTCACGCGTCGCCTCGCGGCAATCGGCTCGCCGTGTCTTGAAAAATATCGACCGCTCCTGGTCGATGGAGTGCGGCTCGGCTGGATCGATCCGCGCCGCGCCGATTTCTTGCTAGCCGGAGGAGAGGTCCTGCGTGCCGACGCCCACGAGGCGCGCTTTGCATCCCATCTAGATACGCCGGAGAAGCGTACCGCCGCGCTTGCCGCGCGCTTGACCCGCCATCACGACCGGATTCCCGGCTGGCGCAACGAGCTTTATCCTGCCAATACCCGTTTCGGGGAGAAGCCCGCCTTCCTGATCGAACGCGCGGCGGCGGCGCTCCTCGGCTTGCGGGCCTATGGCGTCAATCTGGTCGGATATTGCAAGGACGGCGCAGAGTACTCCTTCTGGCTTGCGCGCCGGGCCGCCCACAAACATCTCGCCCCGCTTGCTTGGGATACGATGGTGGGCGGTGGCCAGCCTCACGACCTTTCGCTCGAGGAAAATCTGAGAAAGGAAGCCTGGGAGGAAGCCGGTTTAGACTCCACCATGCTCGTCAATGCCAGCCGCGCAGGTGAGATCGCCTTCGCAGAGGAAACGCCCGCGGGACTTCGGCGCGAATGGCAGGCCAACTATGAACTGCTCATGCCGAAGGATGTCGCTCCGCAAAATCGGGATGGCGAGGTCGCCGAATTCCGCCTCGTGGGCAGCCGCGAATTGCTGGCGCTTCTGGAGTCGGACGCGCCTTTTCTGATCGATGCGGTGCTCGTCTTTGCCGATTTCTTCTTGCGTCACCGCTTGCTCGACCCAGCGCAGGCGGTCGAGGTGCGCGCCTGGATGGAAAAGTTGCGCTTTTCCGAAGCAATCTAGATAAGATCAAAAGAAAAGAGTAAGCTTCAGCCGCATGACGACCAAGGGGAGAGAAATGAAACGTCGTAGATTCCTGAAAACCGCCGGCCTCGGTCTGGCCACGGCCTCGTTCGCCGCACCGGCAATTGCGCAGGGGGCCCTGCGCTGGCGGCTGGCCTCCAGCTTTCCTAAATCGCTCGATACCATCTTCGGCGCGGCCGATGTCATCGCCGCGCGCGTCAAGGAAGCGACCGGCGGCAAGTTCGAAATCAGGACCTTCGCCGCGGGCGAAATCGTTCCCGGGCCGCAGGTTCTCGATGCGGTTCAGGGGGGTACGGTCGAATGCGGTCACACTGCCTGCTATTATTTTTATGGCAAGGATCCAACCTTCGCCTTCGATACGGCCGTGCCCTTCGGTCTCAATTCCCGCCAGCAGACGGCGTGGATCTACAGCGGCGGCGGTCGCGAGCTGCTGACCGAATTCTTCGCAGCCTATAATGTCGTGCCGTTTCCCGCCGGCAACACCGGCACGCAGATGGGCGGCTGGTTCAACCGCGAGATCAAGGAAGTCAACGACCTCAAGGGGTTGAAATATCGTATCGGGGGCTTCGCCGGCCAAGTCCTGAAGCGCCTTGGTGTCGTGCCGCAGCAGATTCCCGGCGGCGATATCTATCCGGCCCTGGAGAAGGGCACCATCGACGCGGCCGAATGGGTCGGACCCTATGACGATGAAAAGCTCGGTTTCAACAAGGTGGCGAAATATTACTATTATCCCGGCTGGTGGGAAGGCGGCGCGCAGCTCTCGCTGCTGGTCAATAAGGGCGCGTGGGACGGGCTGAGCGCCGAATACAAGGCCATTCTGCAGGCGGCGTGCGCGGAAGCCCATGTGGTCATGCAGGCGAAATATGACGCGCAGAATCCCGCCGCCCTCAAGCGCCTGATCGCTGGCGGCACCATGCTGCGCCCTTTCAGCAAGGAACTCATGCAGGCAAGCTTCAAGGCCGCCAACGAACTTTACGAAGAAACCTCGGCCTCGAACCCCAATTTCAAGAAGATCTACGAGCAATGGCGGAAATTCCGCAGCGACGAACTGCAATGGTTCCACGTCGCGGAAAACGGCTTCACCAATTTCATGACGGCCAATCTCTCCAGCCTCTAGAGGGTACGGCTTGCCCAGAGGGTTGCCAAGGACGGCAAAGTGCGGTTCAATGGCGTCATGCAGCCCGCTGGGAAATCCGGACGCGACATCGTGGCCTTGTTCCACGGCGTCGGCCTCAGGCCGACACGCCAGCGAATCGCCCTGGGCAAGCTGCTCTGGCGCGGCGGCGACCGCCATGTCACGGCAGAGCAACTCTTCACCGAAGCCCAGGAGGACGGGGTGAAACTGTCGCTCGCCACCGTCTATAACGTCCTGCACCAACTCACGCGGGCCGGCTTGCTGCGGTCGCTCGCGGTCGATGCGGGGCGCACTTATTTCGACACGAATTGCATCGACCATTATCATTTCTACGATGAAAAGACCGGCTTGCTTGAGGATATCCCGGCCGATCAGATTACCATCCACTATCCCGCGCCGGAAGGTCGCGCGATCGCCTCGGTGGGTCTGATAATAAAAACAAAATAATTCAATACGTTATTCGTTTTTCTAGAATCGATATTAAAGATTGACAGCCGCGCCATGGCTGGGCATGATCGGCTCCTCATCAGAGGAGGAACCATGAAAAATCTCAAAGGATCGCGGACGGAAGAAAATCTCAAGGCTGCCTTTGCCGGGGAAAGCCAGGCCAACCGCCGCTACCTCTATTTCGCACAAAAGGCCGACGTGGAAGGGTACAATGATGTTGCCGCGGTCTTCCGTTCGACGGCGGAAGGCGAAACCGGTCACGCCCACGGCCACCTCGAATATCTCGAGGGTGTCGGGGATCCGGCGACGGGCTTGCCGATTGGCGCGACGGGGGCGAATCTCAAAGCCTCGATCGCGGGCGAAACGCACGAATATACGGATATGTATCCGGGCATGGCGCGTGCCGCGCGCGAGGAAGGATTCGACGAGATCGCCGATTGGTTCGAAACTCTCGCCAAGGCGGAAAAGTCTCATGCCGGACGGTTCCAAAAGGCCCTCGATACCCTGGGCTGAGGTCCGCTAGGACGAAAATGCGCGAAGGCAGTCTGGAAAAACCGATCCGCCATCCCCTCGGTTGGCGGGAGGAGGAGTTTTACGACGAGGCGGCGCTGGATCGCGAGATGCGGCGCGTCTTCGATATCTGCCACGGTTGCCGGCGCTGCTTCAACCTGTGCGATTCGTTTCCCCGCTTGTTTGACCTCGCCGACAATTCCGCGAGCGGAGAATTGGACGAGGTGGCCTCCGCCGACTTCAAGCCGGTGGTGGATGCCTGCACGCTCTGCGATCTATGCTTCATGACCAAGTGCCCCTACGTGCCGCCCCATGAATTCCAGCTCGATTTTCCGCATCTGATGTTGCGCTACCGGGCCGTCGAACACCGCAAGCGCGAGGAGAAGGCGTTGGTCGGTCAGCTGGCGGAGACGGATCGCAACGGCAAGCTTGCGAGCTTTGCCGCCCCGCTCGCCAATTGGGCGGCGGGCCCCGGCGTGATCCAGGACATGGCCAAGCAGGCTATCGGCGTCGATCCGAACGCGGCGCTGCCGCGTTTCTGCGGTCGCACGCTCGTGACGCGCGCCATGGAAGGCGGCGCACCCCCAGTGAATAGCGCGGCGCCCGCGCACGGGCGCAAGGCGGTGCTTTATGCCACCTGCTTCGCCAATTACAATAACCCCACCATCGGACTCGCCGCCCGCCACGTCCTCGCCCGAAATGGGGTGGAGAGCGAAGTGGTCTATCCGCGCTGCTGCGGCATGCCCCAGCTCGAAAAAGGCGACATTGCGCGCGTGGCCGAGCATGCCGAAGAGGTGGTGGCGACCCTTTTGCCCTATGTCGAGCAGGGCTATGACATCGTGGCGCTCGTTCCGTCCTGCGCCTTGATGCTGAAGTTCGAATGGCCGCTGATCCTGCCGGAGCACGAGGGGGTCAAGAAATTAGCCGAGGCCAGCTTCGATATCAGCGAATATGTCGTGGATATCGCCCGGCATGAAGGGTTGGCGCCTGGCCTCGCGCCGCTGGACGGCGCGATGGTCGTGCATATCGCCTGCCACGCGCGCGCCCAGAATATGGGCCAGAAGGCTGCCGAGCTGCTGCGCCTCATCCCGGACCAAAAGTTAGATGTAGTGGAGCGATGCTCCGGTCACGGGGGCAGCTGGGGCGTTCTCAAAGGCAATTTCGAGACCGCCATCAAGGTCGGGCGCCCGGTTGCGCGCGCCGCTCTTGCCAGCGAAGCCAAATATATTGTCTCCGAATGCCCCCTGGCGGGAGCGCATATCGCCCAAGGCGTGGAGATGCTCGGCGGGCCGCGCAAGCCCGCGCCACACCCCATCGAATTATTCGCCCGCGCCTACGGCTATGATGAAGCGGCGGATTGAATCGGCCGATCTGATGCCGGCGGCCGAATACGCTGCCCGGCGCGCCGAGCTGCGCCGCGCTCTGGTTCAGCATAAGAAAGAGCGCCGCGTACCCGTCGGCCCATTTGCGACTTTTTACTTCGAATCCTTTGAAACCATGCGCGCCCAGGTGCAGGAGATGCTGTATATCGAGAAGGGCGGCGATGTCCAGCTTGGCGAAGAGCTCGCGGCCTATAACCCGCTCGTTCCTCAAGGCCAGGAACTGGTGGCGACCCTGATGTTCGAGATCGACGATCCGGCCCGCCGCGCGCGCGAGCTGGCCGCGCTCGGCAATATCGAACACACGATCTTCCTCAAGGTGGCCGGGCAGGAAATTTCCGCCGAAGCGGAGGGCGAGCGCACGAACGAGGCGGGGAAAACCTCCGCGGTCCATTTCGTGCGCTTCTCCTTTACCCAAGCGGCCATGGCGGCCTTTCGCGTCGAGAACGCCGATATTCTCTTGGGCTTTCACCATCCGGCCTATCCGCATATGGCGAAGATCACCGAGCCGGTGCGCCGCGCACTCAGCGGCGATTTCGCCTAAATCCCGCGGTCTTGGCGACATCCCGCAAAGTTCTGTTTTCTTATGCCGTCTTTGGCGCGAGCGCCCTCATCTGGGGTGTCAACTGGCCCATCATGAAAGTGGCCGTCGGGCTGATGGCGCCGCTGTGGTTCGCCACCGCGCGCGTGGCCTTCGGATGCCTGTCGGCGTTTCTCTTTCTGGCGGTACTGGACCGGCTCCACTGGCCGGCGCGCGCCGATTGGCCGATCATTCTGTCGGTCGGCATCCTCCAGCTCGCCGGTGCTCAGATGCTGATCCATGCGGGCCTCGCCTATCTTCCTGCCGGAAAGTCGGCAATCCTCGCTTATTCCACGCCGCTCTGGGTACTGCCCGGTGCATGGGCGTTTCTTGGGGAACGGCTGACCCGCGCCAGCAAGGCCGGCCTGGCCTGTGGCATGGCGGGTCTTTTGATTCTGGTCGACCCCATGGGCCTGCTCGCCCATTGGCGCGGCAATCTCCTCCTGCTTCTCGCCTCGCTCGCCTGGGCGGCGGCTATCCTGCACAGCCGCGCTCATCGCTGGCATTTGCAGCCGGAGCATGTCTTGCCCTGGCAATTGCTCGTGGGCACTCTGGTCATGGCGCCGATTGCCTATGCGGTGGCCGGACCCGTGCATCTCTCCCTTTCCCAGAACCTGTCGATCATCCTTCTCTATAATGGTCCGCTTGCGACGGCCTTTGCGGTCTGGGGCATGGTGAATGCGCAGAAGAATCTGCCTGCCATCACGTCGTCGCTGGTCTTTCTGATCGTGCCGGTGATCGGCCTCGGCGCTGCGACATGGGCGTTGGGCGAAGAGCCAAGCATCGCCGAATGGCTCGGCTTTTTTCTGATCATCCTGGGTGTTGGCCTGTCCGCCTTGGCCTCGGTTTCCGGAAGATTTCGAGTTGGCGCCAAGAGAATTGACTTGCCCCGCTTTCGCTCCTAGTCTCGATTTGGCGGGAAATCCCGCACATTTGGGGAGATTTTTTTCTATGAGACAGTTCATCATCGGCGCGGCGGCGGTCGCTGCGCTTAGTGTTGGGGGGCAGGCATTCGCCAAGAACCTCACCATTTGCACCGAGGGAAGCCCGGAGCAGTTGAGCCCACACGTCAGCGAGTCGGGCACGACCCTGAACACGGTCAATAACGTCTACGAGCGCCTGGTGAGATTCAAGCCGGGCACGACCGAGCTTCAGCCGAGCCTGGCCGAGAAGTGGGACGTCTCCGACGATGGGAAGGCGTTCACTTTTCATCTTCGCCATGGCGTAAAATTCCAGAGCACCGATTCCTTCAAGCCGACCCGCGATTTCAACGCCGACGATGTCGTTGCCACGTTCGAGCGCATGTGGAAAAAGGACAGCCCCTATTACAAGCTCTCGGCGTCCTACGATTATTTCGGCGATATGGATATGCCCAATCTGCTGAGCAAGATCACCAAGGTCGACGATTATACGGTGAGGTTCGATCTCACCGCCCCCAATGCGCCGTTCCTGGCCGACCTCGCCATGGATTTCGCGGCGATCGATTCCAAGGAATACCTGGATGCGATGCTCAAGGCGGGCAAGGGCGATCAGGTGGATTGGAACCCGGTCGGTACCGGCCCCTATCAGTTTGTCGCGTATCAGAAGGATGCGGTCATCCGCTACAAGCGCAATGAGACCTATTGGGGAGACAAGCCCGCCTTCGATACGGTCGCGTATGTGATCGCCAAGGATTCGGCGGTGCGCAAGGCCAAGCTCGAGGCCGGCGAATGCGATATCATGACCTATCCGGCGGCACCAGACGTAAAGAGCCTGGAAGCTAATCCCAACATCACCGTGCTGCACCAGGCCGGTCTGAACGCGCTTTACCTGTATCTCAACGTGACCAAGCCGTATCTGAGCGATAAGCGCGTCCGTCAGGCGATCAGCATGGCGGTCGATAAGGATGCGATCGTGAAGGCGGTCTATCAGGGTCTAGGCCAGGTGGCGGTCAATCCCATTCCACCGACAATGTGGGCCTGGAACCAGAACGTGAAGCCCTATCCCTACGATCCCGAGGCGGCCAAGAAGCTGCTCAAGGCCGCCGGTGTTCCCGACGGATATGAATTCGAACTGTGGGCTCAGCCGGTACAGCGTCCCTATAATCCGGACGGAAAGAAGATCGCCGAGCTGCTGCAGTCGGATTTGGCCAAAGTTGGTCTCAAGGGCAAAATCGTCACCTACGAATGGGGCGAGTATCGCAAGCGTCTCGGCAACCACGAGGGTCAAATCTCCCAGATGGGTTGGACCGGGGATAATGGCGATCCGGACAACTTCCTGAATACGCTGTTCGCTTGCCCGGCGGCGCGTATCGGTGGCGGTAATTACAGCGCCTGGTGTGATCCGAAGACGGGCTTCTCGCAATTGCTGGTCGAAGCGGCCAACACGGCCGACCAGGCAAAACGCAAGGCCCTTTATGACAAGGCCCAGGTGATCTTCCATGAGGAAGCGCCGGCTGTCCCGATTGCCCATTCGACCACATCCTGGCCTGTGAGCAAGAAAATTAAGGGATTTGTCGTCGATCCGCTCGATCACATCCTGCTAAGCGGCGTTGATAAGACCGAATAGCATGAAAGCGGCGCGCAGGAACTATCCCGCGCGCCGCTTTTTCTCTTTATTATACCCACCGCATCAAACATCGCCGTGGCGCCGCTGTTTATAGTTGCGGCTTTTCAGAAACCGTGAAAAATTGAATCGTCAAGCTTGCGGTTCGATCGAGGGAGCGGCTTGGCGGGTATTCAAGGAGGATTGCATGATAAGAAAATGGGGCTTTGTAGCAGCCATGGCCGTCGTGGCCATGCTGGGCATTCAAATAGCGCACGCCGAGACGGTTCTGCGCCTGGGTAACGGCGACGAGCCGGAGACGCTCGATCCCGCGAAGAGCGAAACGGTCGTCTCGTTCAACATTTTGCAGGATGCTTTTGAAGGACTGGTCATGTTCGGCCCCAAGGGTGAAGTGGCGCCGGGAACTGCCGAAAAATGGGAGATATCGGATGACGGAAAGACCTATACCTTCCACTTGCGCACCAACGCCAAATGGTCGAATGGCGATCCTGTTACCGCCAATGATTTCGTTTCCTCCTGGCATCGCGCGCTAGACCCGAAGACCAATTCCCCCTACGCCTATTATCTGGATGTCGTGCAGGGCGTCCATGACTTCCGCACGGGAAAAAACACCGACGCCAATTCCATCGGTATCAAGGCGATCGACGATCACACGGTGCAGATCGCACTTAATGAGCCCACGCCTTACTTTCTATCGATGCTTCGCCTTTCGGTGACATATCCAACGCCCAAAGCGGTCGTCGACAAGTTCGGCGACCAATGGATCAAGCCGGGCAACATCGTTTCAAACGGTGCCTATATGGTTTCGGAATGGACCCCGAACGCTTCTGTGACCCTGGTCAAGAATCCGCACTATTACGATGCGTCCAAGGTGAAGATCGACAAGGTCGTTTATTATCCGATCAGCGATGAAGCCGAGGAATTGAAGCGGTACAAGGCAGGTGAGCTCGATATAACCTACAGCGACGTGGCTCCCGACCAGATTCCCGCGCTCAAGAAAAGCAATCCTAAGGAATTGCGCATCTATCCATATTTCGGGACGTATTATTACGCCTTTAATACGCGCAAGAAGCCGTTTGACAATCCCAAGCTTCGCCGTGCGCTGTCGATGGCCATCGATCGTGACCTGATCACCAAGAAGATCACTCTGGGTGGCGAGATTCCCGCATACGGGTTCGTCCCGCCGGGGGTCGCAGGCTACACGCCTCAGAAAACGGATTTCGCGAGCATGAGACAGCAGCAACGCGTGGCCGAAGCGAAGAAAATCATGAAAGAACTCGGATACAGCGAAAGCAATCCGCTCAAGCTCGAAATCCTCTACAATACCAGCGACAAGCACAAGAAGATCGCTATCGCGATCCAGGATATGTGGAAGCAAATTGGTATTGACGTCACCCTGACCAATGCCGAATTCAAAGTGGTGCGCGACCGCGCCCATAAAGGCGATTTTGACGTCTTGCGTGTTGGTTGGATCGGCGATTATGTGGATCCCACTACCTTCACCGATATCGGGCTTTCGGACTCCGAGCAGAATGACGCTAAATATAATAATCCGAAGTTCGATGAGCTGGAGCGAGGCCAGGCCAAGATTGCCGATACCAAGAAGCGTTTCGCTCATATCCAGGCGGCGGAGCGTATTCTCCTCAAGGATTTGCCTAACATGCCGATTTATTATTACGTATCGCCACGCATGGTGTCGCTGAAAGTCAAGAACTGGAACCCCAGTCCGCTTGACTATCATCCGACGCGGTGGCTTTCGCTTTCCGAAAAATAGCGAAATCGCGGAGGCCCGCAACTAAGTGGGCCTCCGCTCTACCGCCCCGCGCGGTTCGAGGAGGATTTGACTCTCCATGTTTCGGTATTTCATCCGCCGTCTCGGTGGGGCTATTCCAACATTATTTCTCATTACCGCTGCGTCCTTCTTCTTGATGCGGCTTGCGCCTGGCGGACCCTTCGACAAGGAACGGCGTCTTCCTCGCGAAATCGAAGAAAATCTCCGCCGCGCCTATCATCTCGATGAACCATTGTGGCGGCAATTCCTGCGGTATCTCAATGGCCTGCTGCATGGCGATATGGGGCCCTCCTTCAAATATAAAGACCATTCTGTGGCCGAACTCATCGCCGGTGGTTTTCCGACCTCAATGCAGCTCGGCGGCGCGGCGATCCTTCTCGCGCTGCTCATTGGTCTTTTTCTTGGCATTGCTGCGGCTTTTCGCCAAAACAGCCTGGTCGATTATACGGCGTCGGGGACTTCCCTAGTCGGCATCGCCATTCCGAGCTTTGTCATTGCGCCCATCTGCACGTTGGTTTTCGGCCTTTATCTCGGCTGGACTCCGGTGGGCGGGTGGGGCGGGTTCACCCATGCGATCCTGCCGGTCGTTGTTCTCTGCTTGCCGGTGATCGCCGCCGTAACCCGGTTGATCCGCGCCTCTATGATCGAAGTACTCAACAGTAACTTCATTCGCACGGCGCGGGCCAAGGGCATGCCCGAACGCATCACCTTGACCCGCCACGCCATTCGCGCGGCGCTGCTTCCAGTGGTCTCTTATCTCGGCCCGGCAATTGCCAACACCATCACGGGGTCCATCATCGTCGAGCAGATCTTCTCCATTCCCGGCATCGGTCGCTACTTCGTGCAGGCGGCAACCGATCGCGACTATACCCTCGTCATGGGGGTCACCATCTTCTATGGGGCGATCATTATCAGCTGCAATCTGCTCGCCGATCTATGCTACGGGTTCCTCGATCCCAAGGTGCGCTATGATTAAGGCCGCCTCATGAATGTCGCGCCCGCCCCCCTGCCCACCATCGCGGTGCAGCCCGAAATCACCGGCCGTTCGCTGTGGAGCGATGCGCGCCGGCGCTTTTTGCGCAATAGAGCCGCGATCTTCGGGTCTATCGTTCTGCTGATCATGGCGATCGGGTGTTTCGGTGCACCATATTTCGGACTCCGCTCTCCTGCCGAGATAAACTGGGACAGAATCTCGGCGCCGCCTTTTTGGTGGCCGGTTCCTTCGGAAAAAGCCCCCGGTCCTGCTGCAGCGCCGCAAGCGGAAGCACCTCAGGTTCAAGATACAGACGCGGCTGGCGGCTATGATATCTCCCAATTCCAGCAGCAGCAGCAGGAGCAGGAGCAGGCTCAACCGGCTGCCACGGCCCCGGCGGATACGGGTCGCTATTGGTTTGGCACCGATGAAAACGGCCGGGATCTGTTCGTTCGTACATTGTACGGTGGGCAGGTTTCCATCACCGTGGGATTGGTCGCCACGTTCGTTTCCCTGGTCATCGGAATCATGTGGGGCGCAGCGGCGGGTTTTGCCGGAGGGTGGCTCGACGGATTCATGATGCGGATCGTGGATATTCTCTATTCGTTGCCCTTCATCTTTTTCGTCATCATGCTCACCGTGGTTTTCGGCCGGCACATTGTCCTCATCTATGTGGCGATCGGCGCGGTCTCATGGCTCGATATGGCGCGGATCGTGCGCGGCCAGACGCTGTCGCTCAAGCGCAAGGAATTCATCGAGGCGGCACGCGCGGCGGGGGTATCGAACTGGGGCATCATTCGCAAACACATCATTCCCAATTCCCTGGGGCCGGTCATCGTCTATGTGATGTTGACCGTGCCGGCGGTCATTCTCACCGAATCCTTTATTTCCTATCTGGGAATGGGCGTGCAGGAGCCGCAATCCTCCTGGGGAACGTTAATCGCCGACGGGGTGCATGCGATGCAGGTCGCGCCCTGGCAGCTTCTCTTCCCCAGCCTGTTTCTCGCCATCACGCTGGTCTGCCTCAATTTCCTGGGCGACGGCCTGCGCGATGCGCTCGATCCCAAGGACCGATGATGGATGCGGTCCTCTCCGTTGCGGATTTGCAAACGGTCTTCGCCACGCCGGAGGGCGACGTGCACGCCGTGAATGGCGTGAGTTTCACGATCGGCCGCGGTGAGACGCTCGGCGTGGTTGGCGAATCCGGCTCGGGCAAGAGCCAGATCTTCATGTCGATCATGGGCCTGCTTGCCCGCAACGGCCGCGCGCGCGGATCGGTTCGCTTCAAGGGGCAGGAGATTCTCAATCTGTCGCTTGCCAAGCTCAACAAGATCCGGGGCGAGAAGATGGCGATGATCTTCCAGGATCCGATGACCTCGCTCAATCCTTATCTGACGGTCCGCCGCCAGATGACCGAGGTGCTGGTGGAACACCGTGGCATGAGCGAAACTCAGGCCCAGCGCGAGGCGGTGCGCCTGCTGGAGCGGGTGCAGATTCCCGAAGCCGGGCGGCGGATCGGAATGTATCCCCATGAATTCTCCGGAGGCATGCGCCAGCGCGTCATGATCGCCATGGCCCTGCTGTGCTCGCCCGAGCTCCTTATCGCCGACGAACCCACGACCGCGCTCGACGTCACCGTTCAGGCGCAAATTCTGGAACTGCTCGCAGAACTCAAGCGGGACCTCGGCATGGCGATCGTACTCATCACCCACGATCTGGGTGTGATCGCGCGGCTCGCCGACCGGGTAATGGTGATGTATGCGGGTAACATCGTCGAAGAGGCGCCGGTGCGGGACATCTTCAGGAGCCCGCAACATCCCTATACCGAGGGCCTGCTCCGGTCGATGCCGCGTCTCGACGAGAATCATGGCGGCCGCCTGCGCGTCATCCCCGGCCAGCCGCCGAATTTGCAGAACTTGCCTTCCGGGTGCAGCTTCCGCGAACGGTGCTCCTACGCCATGGAGGTATGCGTGACGCAGGTGCCGCGCCTGGAAACCATCGCCACTCAGAGATGTAAAGCATGCCATTTGAAACGCTTGCCGGCGTGACGCCGCTCCTTGCCGTTCGCGACCTCAAGGTTCATTTCGAAGTGGGCGGCAATCGCCTGCTCGGGCGAAAGCCCGCCACCGTGCGCGCGGTCGATGGCGTGAGCTTCGACCTTCTGGCGGGTGAAACACTCGGGCTCGTAGGCGAATCCGGGTGCGGCAAGTCGACGCTTGGGCGCGCCCTGCTCAAGCTGCTGCCCACGCGCGCCGGACAGATCATCTGGCTCGGCAAGGATATCGCGCCGTTATCCGAGGAGAAGATCCGTCCGCTTCGGCGCAATATGCAGATCGTTTTTCAGGACCCGCTGGCTTCGCTCAATCCGCGCATGAACGTGGGGGAAATCATCGCCGAGCCTCTGCGTATCTTCCAGCCGCAGCTCAGCGCTGCCCAGCGGCGGGAGAAGGTCAAGGCCGTTATGGCCAAGGTCGGCCTTCTGCCCAATCAGATCAATCGCTATCCGCATGAATTCTCAGGCGGGCAGTGCCAGCGTATCGGCATCGCGCGGGCGATCATCAACGAGCCGCAGCTCATCGTGTGCGACGAGCCGGTATCGGCGCTCGACGTTTCAATCCAGGCGCAGATCGTCAACCTGCTCATGGATCTGCAAAAGGACATGGGCGTCTCGCTCGTTTTCATCTCGCATAATCTCTCGATCGTCCGCCATATCAGCCACCGTGTCCTGGTGCTCTATCTGGGCAAAGTGATGGAGCTTGCCAGCCGGGAGGCGATCTATGCGAACCCGCTGCACCCCTATACCCAGGCATTGAATTCGGCGGTGCCGGTTCCCGATCCCGATCTCGAGCGCAACCGGCCCAGGCTGGTCTTGTCCGGGGACATTCCTTCGCCGATCAATCCCCCTTCGGGCTGCCCCTTCCGGACGCGCTGTCCCAAGGCCCAGGATATCTGCGCACTCGAGGAGCCGCTATTGCGTCGCGCCGGTGCGCAACACTTGGTCGCGTGCCACTTTGCCGATATTCCGTGACGCCGGTCAGTCCAGATCAGGGATTGGTATAGCGCGCCCACACCGCGTCGATGGCCTGGGCGAGGACGATGTCGCGCTCCGACAGGCCATCGCAATCGTGGGTGGCGAGTACGATCTCCACACGGTTATAGACGTTGGCCCATTCCGGATGATGATCCATGCGCTCGGCCAGCAGGGCGATTTCGCTCATGAAGGACCAGGCTTCGCGAAAATTCTGGAAGGAGAAGGCGCGGTGGATCGCCTCGCGGTCTTCAAGCGGACGCCATGCGGTGAGGTGGGACAGTGCCTCGGCGCGGGCATTCTCGGAAAGACGGGTGATCATAGGTGGACCTCGGCAGGACGTTGGACAAGACTGTACCGGCGCAGCACCCGATAGACGGCATGCGTGCCGCCGAGCATGCTCGCGAAGAGCGTGAATTCCGTCACCGCGAACGGCTGCGTCTTGAAGAGGCCGTGCTGGACGAGATATTCCTGAAGCTTGGAACGGGGCAGGGGATCTCGAGCACGTCCCAGGCTGACATGGGGCGTGAAGCGATGCCCGTCGGGGGCCAAGCCGCTCCGGACGCAGGCGGATTCGATCTTATCGCGCAGGTGTTGCAAGCCGGGCTCGCGGGACGTCCCCGCCCAGAGGGTGCGGATACGGTTGCCGGCGGCGAAGCAATCGATCCCCTGCAAGGTCAGAGAAAAAGCAGGCGCATGGACTCCCGCAAGCATGGCGTCGATATCATCGGCGGCCTGTCTGTCTGTCTCGCCGAGAAAACGCAGCGTCAGGTGATAATTTTCCGAAGGGGTCCAATGCATGCCCGGTAAGCCGCCGCTCAACGTGGCGAGCTGCCGTCTCACGGCGTCGGGCAATTCGAGAGCGATGAAAAGCCGCATGGATTTCAGGGACAGGGATAGGTGTAAAGGCGATGAACGTCCTCGATTTCCTGCTCGACCCCCTCGGGCAGCGCGATATCGATCGAGGCGATATTCTCGCGCAGCTGATCGAGGGTGGTTGCGCCGATGATATTGGCGGTTACGAAGGGCCGGCTGTTGATATAGGCCAACGCCATCTGCGCCGGCTGTATGCCGTATTTCTTTGCCACCGCGACATAGGCCGCGACGGCTGCTTCGCTCTGTTCGCCGCGATATCGCCTGAATTGGGGAAAGAGGCTGAAGCGTGCTTGAGCCGGCCATGCACCGCCGAGATATTTTCCGCTCAGCGCGCCCATGGCCAGCGGTGAATAGGCAAGAAGGCCGCACCTTTCGCGAATCGCGATCTCGGCGAGACCGACCTCGAAGGAACGGTTGAGCAGGCTATAAGGGTTTTGAATGGAATGGATGCGCGGCAAGCCCTTGACCCGAGCCAGGTCTAGCATGCGCATCACGCCCCACGGTGTCTCGTTGGAGACGCCGATGAAACGGATTTTTCCGGCCCGAATGAGTTCGTCCAGCGCAGCGAGTGTTTCCTCGAAGGATGTCCATTCTTCTTCGACATGCTGATAGCCGAGCTGGCCGAAATAATTCGTGGTCCGCTCCGGCCAATGCAATTGGTAAAGATCGATCCGGTCGGTCTGCAGCCGCTTCAAGCTGGCATCGAGCGCGGCCTTAAGCCCGGCCTTGTCGAAGCGGTTCAACCCATCGCGGACATAAGTCAACCTCTCATCGGGGCCGGCGGCCTTGCTGGCCAGAAAGATTTCGTTGCGGCGCCCGGTTTTCTTGAACCAGTTACCCATGATGGTCTCGGTGGCGCCATAGGTTTCCGCGCGCGGCGGGACGGGATACATTTCGGCGGTGTCCCAGAAGGTGACGCCATACTCCAGCGCCTCGTTCATCTGGGCGATGCCATCCGCTTCGCTATTCTGTTCCCCCCAGGTCATCGTGCCCAAGCAGATAGCGCTGACCGAAATGCCGGTCGTCCCAAGCTCCCGAAATTGCATCCTTACGCTCCAATCAATCGTTTGACGTAGGGTAGCAAGCGACGCACGATCTCCGCAATGCCGGCCTGGTTGGGGTGGATCCCATCCCCCTGATTGAGCCTCGGGTCCATGGCCACGCCTTCGAGAAAGAAAGGATATAGGGCGATGCCATATTGCCGGGAAAGCTCGGGATAAAGCGAATCGAAGGCCGAGACATAGGCGGGACCGAGATTACGCGGCGCCTTCATCCCTAGCAGGAGAATGGGAATATTCCGGGCACGAACTTTCGCAATGATCGCCTGGAGATTGCGCCGAGTCTCTACGGGATCGATACCGCGCAGGGCATCATTGATGCCGAGTTCGAGCAGGACATAATCGGGCTTGTCGGCGAGCGACCAATCGAGCCGCGCCAATCCCGCCGCGCTGGTATCGCCGGAATTGCCACCATTGATAACCGTGGCGTCGATCCCCTCCTGCCGCAGCGATGCTTGCAATTGCGCGGTAAAGCCGTCACTCTGAGCAAGTCCATATCCGGCGGTGATCGAATCGCCATAAGCGAGGATTGTGATCGCCATGGAAGGAAAGGACCAGAGCAGCCATGCCCCACAGAAGAGACGGATAAGCCATTTGATCGAGCCGCTTCTCATCGTGGAAAACCTCTCTCTGCACCTTACGAGCGATGCGGGAGAAATCAACATTCTTCGCAAGCTGAACTTCACCGTGGGGCGCGGCGAATCCGTAGGAATAACCGGGCCTTCGGGGTCGGGCAAGACCAGCCTGCTGCTGCTGCTGGCGGGGCTGGAGCGGCCAAGCGAGGGGCGGATCGAATTCTCCGGCACAGATATGGCCAGCCTCGGCGAGGATTCGCTGGCCGAATTGCGTGGCCGGCGCATCGGAATCGTTTTCCAATCCTTTCATTTGGTGCCAAGTCAGCGCGCCTGGGAAAATGTCGCGCTGCCCCTGGAGCTCGCGGGGGCGGGGGACGCCGAGCAACGGGCGCGCCACCTTCTCGGTGAACTTGGATTGGCGGACCGCGCTGACCATTTTCCCTCGCAATTGTCGGGCGGTGAACAACAGCGTGTTGCCATTGCCCGCGCCGTCGCGGCGGACCCAGTCCTGCTGCTCGCCGACGAGCCCACCGGTAATCTCGACCAGCGCAATGGTACACGGGTCATGGACTTGCTCTTCTCCCTGCAGGAGACGCGCAACGCGACATTCCTGCTGGTTACCCACGATTCCACTCTCGCCGCCCGTTGCGACCGTATCCTTCAGCTCGAGGATGGGAGGTTGGAGGCTTAGGCATGGATGCGGCGCTCCTGCTGCTTCGGCGCGAGCTGCGCGACCACCAAGGGGCGATGTGGGTGCCGCTGCTGGCGCTCGTTCTCGGAATCTTCCTCATCGGAACGATCGCCTCGCTCAACGCCGCCACGCGCGCGGGCCTGGCTCTGCAAGGCAGGGCGATCCTGGGCGGCGATTTCGAGGTGCGGCAGATCTATCGGCCGGTCAGCGCCGAGCAGATCGCGTTTTTCCACGCTCTGGGCCGGACGAGCGGCATCATCGAGATGCGCGCGATGGTCCATCGCGGCCCGGCGGCGCTGCTAAGCGAACTCAAGGCAGTGGACGAGGCGTATCCTCTTGCCGGCACCGTGACACTTTCCCCGTCGATGACCTTGGCCGAGGCGCTGGCCCGGCGGGACGGCGTCCCAGGAGCGGTCGCCGATGCGCTGTTGTTCGAGCGATTGCATGCCCGGCCTGGCGACGAGATCCAGGTTGGCGCGCAGCGTTTCGTCTTGCGTGCCCGCCTCGTCGATGAGCCGGATCGAGCAGCCCGCATCTTTGCTCTCGGACCCCGGCTGATGATCGGGGCTTCGGAGATGGCGGCGACGGGGCTCGCCCAGCCGGGCGCGCTTGCCTATTACAGCTATCGGATCGTGACCGCGTCTGGCGGCGATTTCCGTGCAATGGTGCAGCGCGCCTATCCCGGCGAGGCTTGGCGCATCCGCGATGTCAGCGACGCTTCCGAGGGGACACGCCGTTTCCTGCGGGATTTCGATGCCTTTCTGGTGGTCATCGGGATAGCGAGCCTCATGTTGGGCGGCATGGGCCTCTTCATTGGCATGCTGCGTTATCTGGAGAAGCGCGCGTATACCATCGCACTTCTCCGCTGTCTCGGGGGCCGGCAGGGCCAGATCGCGCGATGTTATGGCCTGTTGCTCGTGCTTCTGTGGGTGGTGGCTCTTGCCTGCGGCATGCTGCTCGCGATACCCGTGCCCTTCCTGTTGGCACCATGGGCGGAACAGTATCACGTGCCCTTTGCCGCTGGTTTTTATGGTTTTCCTTGGGTGCTTACCGCGACAACATCGCTTGCCGTCATCCTGGGCGCCGGCACCATTCCGCTTTTTCGTGCGCTGCGGACCGAACCGGCGCAGCTGCTGCGTAGCCGTCACATCCAGCTCGGGCACGCCCGGTTCGGCGATTATCTCCCTTTTGTTCCTCTGCTGGCCGCTCTTGCGGGTGCGGCGCATTTCCTGGGTGCCAGTCCCAGGCTTGTGCTCGGCATTCTGCTGCTGGCGCTGGGCTCGGCACCGCTTTTTCTTGGCTTGGCGGCTTCGATACGCGGCCTCGCCGCGCGATTCCTGAAAAAACCCGTTCTGCTGCGCCAGGCCTTGCTGCGCCGGGGAACCACGCGCATCATCGCAATTCTGGGCCTGAGCCTCAGTCTTTTTGTCGGACTGACCCAGATCGGGGGGAACCTGCGCACGATCATCGCGGCCAGCCTGCCTGCGCGCGCCCCTAGCTTTTATTTCCTGGATATTCCTGCAGACATGGCCGCGCGCTTCGATCGTGCGGTGACAGGCTTTACCGGGGCGAGCGACTTACAGCGTCTGCCGATGCTCAGGGGCCGCATTACCCGGCTCCAGGACATTCCCGTCGAGCGTATCGTAAGGCCAGCCGGCGAGGGATGGGTCTTGGAAGGCGACCGGGGCATCACGTGGTCGCGTACGCTGCCGCCCGGGGCCCCGCTTACGGCCGGACGCTGGTGGGCGCCGGATTATCAAGGGCCGATGTTGGTTTCGCTCGATCAGGATGTTGCCAAGGCCTTTAATCTCAAGATCGGCGATCGGATCACTGTTGCCGTTCTCGGTCGCTCCTTCGATGCGGAGATCGCCAATCTCCGGCAGATCCAATGGAGTGGGCTGGCGATGAACTTCGTCATGGTTTTCTCGCCTGGCCCTCTGTCGGCCGCTCCGCAAACCGACATCGCCACCGTGCGGGTCCCACCCGCGCGCGAGGCGAAGTTTCTGGAGGCGATCACATCGCAGTTTCCCAATGTCTCGGTCGTTCACGTCCGGGAGGTGCTGGACCAGGTGAGCCAAATGCTCGGCGCCTTGCGCAACATCATCCTCATCTTGTCCGGAGTCGCGTTCCTCGCCGGGCTGCTGGTGCTGAGCGGCGCGGTGGCCGCGGAACAGGCGGACCGGCGCTATGAGGCAATTCTCTTCAAGATCATGGGCGCGAGCGAACGGCGGCTCGTGCGCCTGTATGCGGCGGAGTTTCTCTTCTTAGGCCTGCTGGCTGGCCTGCTCGCGCTGGGCGTCGGTTTGACCGCGGCATTCCTCTTCACTCATACCCTGCTGGGCGAGCCCTGGCGGATTCAATGGGATTCCGCGTTTCTCGCGGTGATACTGGGACTGGCCGCCAGCCTGCTTGCCGGTTTTGCCGGACGCTGGAGGGCGCTCGGCCAGAAGGTGGCGCCCTATCTTCGCAACGAATGACGCGGCGCTCAGTGCGTGGCCACGACGCGCCAGTTGGGATCCTTGGCGTTCAAAGGGCGGGCGAAGCTCCAATGATCGTCGGCGATTTCGATCTGCTTGGCGTCGCCCGAGACCAGCGTCCCCGCGCGGTCGTAGATCGCCTGGATGTGCTGCGAGGTAAAAGTGACTTCGATCCGCGCCATGGTGTCTTCGCGCGCACATGCTACGATCTCGCTGCGGCTGATGCCGATCAAGTGGAATTCCACCCTTTGGCCGTTGGCCTCGCGCTCGTCGATCACGGCGCAGAAATGGGCATAGGTCGCATCGTCCAGCAAAGGACGAAACGCAGCCCGGTTGCCTTGAGCGAAGGCCGTCACGATGGTCTCGTAAGCGATATTGGCGCCTTCCAAGAAATGGTCTGGGTCGAAATCCGGCTCGGCCTGCTGCAGGGCAGCAATTCCTGGCTGGGCGGATTCGGCAATGACGGCCTTGCGTCGCCGGGGCGGAAAGATTTTGGGGGCCGCGGTGCGTGGCGTCTGCGTCGTTTGCATGGCGCCCACACGCTGGCCAAGCACGCTATAGAGTCGCCAGCCCAGGAACAGGGCGAGCAAGGCGAAAAAGACGATATCGATGGCCATGCCATATCCTAGAGCGGTTCCTGGTGAGATGGAAGCGGTTCTGTTGACCGCTTTCTCGGCAACAATTCGGCTGCCCGCAAGCACACGGATGCGGCCGATCCATGACTGGAAGGATCATATCCTGGCGAGGAGCTGATCGACCTCGTCTTGGCTTTTGCACTGCCCGTTGATCAGGGCGCTGATGGTGCCGATCCGGTCCTTGAGAGCAGTTACACCCATGAGACAGGTTTCCTCGGCATCGGAAAAGCGTCCCTCCTTCTGGATCTTGTCGACCCGCGCAAGCGTTGCGCCGATCAAATTCTCCAAATTGGCCGCGGCCTTTTCCAACGCCAGCCGATATTCGGGTGGGGAAATGGCATAAGCTTCGAGCGCCAGTTGTGCGTCGGCGATATGGCTGCGGCGGAAATGTTCCTCATAGGTGAGAAGCTGCCAGGCCAGGCAATCTTCCAGGCATTCCGGCATGGAGGGGATAAGCTCCATCATCATGCAAATCTCATTGAAACAATTGAGATAGTCGGTGGCGAGTAGCGTATATTCGTTCACGCTCGTTCCCCTGGCCCGCTTGGCCATGGCGAGGTAGGAATGGCTGTGCTCGGCTCGGGCCATCGGGCCAGAATGCCCTGTAGCCGATTAAGAACGGTTAAAGAGGGGCGGTAGCGCCGGCGAGCCAGCGGCGCGATTCCTTATCGAGATGCGGGGCCAGCAAGTCGTGAACCCGCTTATGGTAGCGATCGACCCACGACCGTTCATGGTCCGAGAGCAGATTCACATCGATGGCGCGGCGGTCGATCGGTACCGCAGTCAAGGTTTCGAAGGCGAGGAAGCCATCGGTCTCGCTGGTCACCGCCACCAAATTCTCGATACGAATTCCATAGGCGCCATCCTTATAATAGCCGGGCTCGTTGGAGAGGATCATTCCGGGTCGCAGCGCGACCCGATTTGGAACCATTGAAATACGCTGTGGCCCTTCGTGCACGGAGAGGTAGGAGCCGACGCCGTGCCCCGTGCCGTGATCGTAGTCGAGACCATTTTGCCACAAGGGATACCGGGCGATAGCGTCGAGTTGGCTGCCCGTCGTGCCTTGGGGAAAACGTGCGCATGCCAGGGCGATATGGCCGCGCAGGACGAGCGTGAAAGCGCGCCGCATCTCGGCGGTGACTTCGCCCACGGCGATAGTCCGCGTGACATCGGTGGTGCCATCGAAATACTGCGCGCCCGAATCGAGTAGAAAGAAACTATCCTGATCGAGCGCCCGATTGGTCTGGGCCGTCGCGCGGTAATGGACAATGGCGCCATGCGGCCCGGCCCCCGCGATGGTGTCGAAGCTGAGGTCGCGGAAGAACTCATTCTCGCGCCGGAAGGCCAGCAGCTGTTCGGCGGCCTGCATTTCGGTGACCGGCCCTTCCGCGAGAGAGCGGTCGAGCCAGCTGAGAAAGCGCACCAGGGCTATGCCATCTCGTTCGTGGGAGCGCCGCGCGCCAGCCAGCTCCACAGGGTTTTTAATGGCTTTGGGGAGGGCGCAGGGATCCTCACCAATCGTCACCGTGGCGCCGGCGCGGCGCAATTCCCGATCCAGCCAGTACGAGCCGCTGGCGCTATCGAGCAGCACGCGTTTCCCCTTGAGCGCGGCGAAGAGAGCGGGCCACCCCGCCGGGTCATGGACCGCGACGCGATTGCCGAGATGGCTGCGCGTTTCGGGTAACAATTTGCGTGCATCCATTACGAGATCGACGCGGCCATCGCCGTGGACAATGCCATATCCCAGCCCCAGCGGCGTGCGTGGAACATCACCGCCGCGGATATTGAGGAGCCAGTTGAGAGCATCGGGCGAAGAAACGATCAGAGCGTCTTGGCCTGTCTCGCGCAGCTGGCCGGCAATCTCGGCCTGCTTTTCCGCGGCGCTCCGGCCGGAAAATCGCTGCTCCAAGGGAATGACCGGGGCAATCGGCGCAGCGGGCCGATTGGTCCAGATGCAATCCACGAGGTTGTCGGCAATGGCGACCAGCGTGCCAGGTTCCACCGCTTTTTCGAATCGGCGCCACTGGCTGACCACGAACAGGCGAGGGTCCGCCCCTACCTGCATACCGGGGCGGATGCGCGCGGCGAAATAATCTTCCGGAGGTTCCTTGGTGATGTGCCGATAGGCGAAGGCGGCCGGGTCCACTTCTGCACGCACCTGGACCGTATAGCGACCATCCACAAAGATGGCGGCCTCGTCGCGCCCGATGATGGCAAATCCCGCCGAGCCGGTGAAGCCCGATATATAAGCGAGGCGCTCCGCGTCGCTTGAGACGTATTCGCCCTGATATTCATCAGCGCGCGGGATCAGGTAGAAATCGATCTCCCTCAACGCCATCTCACGTCGTAAGCGGGCCAGACGTTCGGCCGGCTGCTCATTGGCGGGTTCCGTTTCTTGCTCGGCCATCTCGAGCAGACGTGCGCGCACCGGCCCCTTGAGATCGCCGCCGACCAGGGCGAGCCAATCCTCATCGCGCTCGCCACTCGGCGCGGCGCGGACGCCAGGTAACAAAGCGCGGATGCTGGCCAGATCGAGCCGCGCGCCCGCATGGCGCAAAAGCTGATCCAAGGCCTCGTCATGCTCCATAACGGCCATTTCGTGAGAATAGTCGGCTTTCGCCATTGCCGCAACTTTGTCACAATCCCGACAAAGTTATGCAAAAATGCGCCGGTAAATCAGAAGCAATGCAAATAAAGCATCGCTGCAATGCAGCATGTTCTGGAGCAAAAAGAAGATTCTTGAGTTATGATGCCGGAAGTTCAGGGGCGATAGATATTATGGAGAAAGATATGAAAGATAATAAACAAAAAACGGCCCTGTTAAACAGTATGCTGAGTTTTACCGATATGCTTCGGCGGGAATTCGCTCGGATGCGAATTGAGCGTCAGCTGTCCAGCTTGAGCGACCGCATGCTCGTGGATATCGGCTTGAATCGCGATCAGATCCTTGGCGCCGCCCGGCAAGCCGTGGGAATGGATACGAACACGCCTCCTCTCGGCAACAAGTTCCGCGCCCTGATGGCGGACCTGTTCCGTCCGCTAGTAGGATGGGTGCGCCGCCGCCGCCTCTATAGCGAACTCGCGGCGCTGGACGACCGCCTGCTTGCCGATATCGGCCTGTCCCGATACGAGCTCCAGGAGATCGTCAAGAATATGGATAGCGTTGCGGCGCGTACCCTGGGGACCTATCCCCAGGCCATGCGAGGCTATGATATGATGTCCCTGGCCGTGTGGGGAAGGGCCCGCATTCGCACCGATCATTCCGCCGCGATCTCGCCGGCCAACAGCAGCGGGAAATGGGAGAAGGACCGCCACGCGGCCTGATCACTTCCCGCGTGGGGTCGTGAGTCTCTTCTTGGATGATGAAAACTTGTGGAGCAGCAGGGCCGACCATTGGCCCTGACTGCGCTGCTTTACCATTTGGAGGGGCGCGTGGGCGGCCATGATCTCGGGAACCTGGTCCCGGGTGATGCCAGAGATAAGCGCGTATCCCCGATTATCGAGATGCGTGCCGAGATCGGGCGCCATGGCGATCAAGGGGCGGGCGAGAATATTGGCGATGATCAGCTCGTAAGGGCTTTCCGCGCGGATGCGGCGGGCTTCGTACCCATCCGAGACGGCAATCCCTACTTTATCGGCAAGTCCATTGCGGCGGGCGTTGTTGCGCGCGATCCGCACCGAATCGCGGTCATTATCGACGGCCAGAATGCGGGCGCGGGGGAAAAGGGTAGCCGCGGCGAAGGCGAGAATGCCGGTGCCCGTGCCGAGATCCAATATCCGCCGCGGAGCACGACCTTCTGCTTTCAGAGCCTGAAGCAGGCGGAGGCAGAGCTTGGTCGTTTCGTGCCTACCCGTGCCGAAAGCCAAACTCGCGTCGATTTCGAATGCGGTCATGCCCGCCGGCGGGCGACCGGTGAAATGGCTGCCATGGATGAAAAAGCGGCCCGCGCGAATCGGGCCTAATCCGCGCTCGCTTTCCTTGACCCAATCCTTGTCGGGTAGGGGAACGATCCGCGGTGCGACGCCGGAAAAGGCGGCAAGGGCTGCGCGCAGCGCCGCACGCTCGGGTTTATTCTCGGCGATGGCCTCGATGCGCCAACCCTTTCCCTCTGCGAAGCTCGAAAGGGCGGTTGCGAAAGGATCGAGCCGATCCTCAAGCGCGAAGCGGAGCGCATCCGCTGGCCGTTCGGCAAAATCGATCCTGATGATCCAGAGCAGAGGATTGACCATCCCCCTTGCTTAGCATAGCGCGCTCGGCGCGTCTCGCCGCCAATCGCTACCGCCGTGAGCGCCGTTTGCGGCGCGGTTTCTGTTCCTTGGCTTCTTCGGCTTCCTCTTCCGCCTCAGATTCGTCTTCGTCTTCTTCTTCTTCGTCGTCTTCCTCTTCCTCCTCGTCATCTTGCTCTTCGGCGTCGTTTTCCTCGTCCTCTTCGTCGGTGTCTTCTTCATCTCCTTCGAGATAGGATTTGAGGTCGGTCAGATAGCGATCGATGCCCAGTTCGAACAGATTGACGAGACAGGCCAAGGCCCCCGCGATCCACCGGTCGTAGCTGGTATTCTCGGTGATAGTGATATTGGTTCCAGCTTCGTGCTCGACCATTTCGATCATGAGCCGTCCGCTGAATCCCAGGTCGGAATAGAAGGCCATTTCGACCAGTTCGTCCGGAACAGTGCGGGTCACCTGGTATTCGACCTCGATATTGCCGCGCAGCACTTCGATCCATTTCTTGCGGTTGCGCCGTGTGTGGACCTCCCGCACGTCCGAGCGCCAGGCCGTCATGCCTTCGCTGTCCAGGATCGCTTCATAGACGCGATGCGGGTCGGCGCGCAGATAGCGGGAGCGGGACCGCTCGCGCGAGCGGGGAACGATGATGGCCAGGATAGTTCCAGCCGCGGCCAAGGCGGCAGCCACGACAACGACACGCACGATTCTCCGGATCATGAATCACCTCTGGCTTCTAACGGCTGAGGTGATCAAATGGTTCCGTTTTTCGCGCGATCAGGAGGCCACGTATTTTGGTCGGGGCGGTTTTTCCTCGAAAAGCGCCGCGAGCTGCTCCAGGACGGCGCCGCCGAGTTGTTCGGCATCCACAAGGGTCACGGCCCGGCGGTAATAGCGGGTGACGTCGTGGCCGATGCCGATAGCGAGCAGTTCGACCTGCGAGCGTGTCTCGATCCAGTCGATGACATCGCGCAGATGCAATTCCAGGTAATTGCCAGGATTGACCGACAGGGTCGAATCATCGACCGGTGCGCCGTCGGAAATGACCATGAGAATACGCCGCTGTTCGCTGCGCGCCATCAGGCGCGCATGCGCCCAGAGCAGCGATTCGCCATCGATATTCTCCTTGAGGATCCCTTCGCGCAGCATCAGGCCGAGCCCTTTGCGCGCGCGCCGCCAGGGCGTATCGGCGCTCTTGTATATAATGTGGCGCAGGTCGTTGAGTCGACCCGGATTGGCAGGCTTGCCCTGGGCGATCCACGTCTCGCGCGATTGTCCGCCCTTCCACAATTTGGTGGTGAAGCCGAGTACTTCAACCTTGACCCCGCACCGTTCCAGCGTGCGCGCGAGGATGTCGGCGGTTAGCGCCGCGACGGTGATGGGCCGGCCGCGCATGGAACCGGAATTATCGATCAGCAAGGTCACGACGGTGTCCCGGAATTCGGTATCGCTCTCCTGCTTATAGGACAGAGGCAGGGTTGGATTGACCACGACCCGCGCGAGGCGGGCGGCGTCCAGCAAACCCTCCTCCAGATCGAAATTCCAGGAGCGGTTCTGCTTGGCGAGCAGGCGCCGCTGCAGCCGGTTGGCGAGCTTGCTCACCACGCTCTGCAGCGCGTTCAGCTGCTGGTCGAGGAGCTGGCGCAGGCGGGTCAACTCCTCGCTGTCGCACAGGTCGGCCGCCTCGACCACCTCGTCGAACTGCGTCGTAAAGGGGCGGTAGGCGGTATCGTTGCGGCGCTCGAATCCGTGTTCGGTCTGCCGCGGGCTCTCGCCCGGGCGCTCCTCGCCGCCATCGGAAGGCATGGCCAGGATTTCCTGCGCCTGCTCGCCTTCCGGTGCGTCGCTATCGGCATCCTGGGCCTTCATGGCGTCGCTCTGCTGGCTTTCTTCTTGTTGCCCGCCCCGATTCTGCGGGTTAGGCGCCTCGGACTTGTCCTCGCTGCCTTCGGGGTTTTCCTGGGGCTGCTCTTCCGTCGAGAAATCGATGTTGAGATCGCGCAGAAGTTTCTTCGCGAACCGGGCGAAGGCACGCTGGTCGTCGAGATGATCGCGCAGCTCCTGCAAATCGCCCTCGAGCTTGGGTGCAAGCTCGCTGCGCCATAAATCGACCATCGATACCGCCGAGGGAGGGACCTTCTCGCCGGTCAAGGTCTCCCGCGCGAGCAGGCGCAGGACATCCGGCAGGCACGCCTCCTGCCGGTCGCGCACCCGGGCATAGCCTTTGTTGCGGCATTGTTCCTCGAGCAGGGCCGAGAGGTTGTGGGCGACGCCCGAAAAGCGCCGCGCGCCCAACGCATCGAGCCGCGCGTGTTCCAGCTCGGTGAAAATCGTCCGGGCGAGTTCCGATTGCGGCGCCTCGCGCGCATGCAGGCCGGCATTGTGGTAGCGCAGCCTCAGGGCCATGCTGTCGGCCTGGCCGCGGGTCAAGGTGGTTTCCCGCTCGGGCAGGTGGCGGGGCGGGAGGCTGAGGCGCGCCTCGTTGCCGAGCAGGGCGGGCGGGCCCGGCGCGAAAGTCGCTTCGATTTCGGCGCGCTCGGAGAGGGCGCGCATCACCGCCGATGTCGCGCGGCGGAATTCCTCGACCGTGTCGGAGTTATGCGCCATGACCGCCGCCATTGCGCGCGATCAATGCAGGGCGACCTTTCCACGGGTCATGTCCTTGAGCTCGTAGCCGAAACAGCGCTGAAAATATTCGGCGACAATCGGCCGTTCCAGCTCGTCGCATTTATTCACGAAGGATACCCGAAAGGCGAAGGCCACATCGCCGAAGATCTTGGTGTTCTCGGCCCAGGTGATGACCGTGCGGGGCGACATGACGGTCGAGATATCCCCGCCGATGAAGCCCGTCCGGCTCAGCTCGGCGCAGGAAACCATGGCATTGACGAGCTTGCGCCCCTCGTCGGTCGAGAATTGGGGCACCTTGGCGAGCGCAATCGCGACTTCCTCGTCATGCGGCAGGTAATTGAGGGTGGCCACGATGTTCCAGCGGTCCATCTGTCCCTGGTTGATCTGCTGTGTCCCGTGATAGAGGCCGGTCGTATCGCCGAGCCCGACGGTGTTGGCCGTCGAGAAGAGGCGGAAGGCGGGGTGGGGATGGATGACCCGGTTCTGGTCGAGCAGGGTCAGCTTGCCCTCGACCTCGAGAACGCGCTGGATGACGAACATGACATCGGGCCTGCCGGCATCATATTCATCGAAGACCAGAGCGGTCGGATGCTGCAGCGCCCAAGGCAGCAGGCCCTCGCGATATTCGGTGACCTGCTTCCCCTCGCGCACGACGATCGCATCGCGTCCGACCAGATCGATGCGGCTGATATGCGAGTCGAGATTGATGCGGATGCAGGGCCAGTTCAGGCGCGCGGCCACCTGTTCGATATGGGTGGACTTGCCGGTGCCATGATAGCCCTGGATCATGACGCGACGGTTGTAGGCGAAGCCCGCCAGAATCGCCATGGTCGTGTCGTGATCGAAGCGATAGGCTTCGTCCACCGCGGGGACGAGCTCCCCCCGGCGGCCGAAGGCCGGAACATGGAGATCGGTATCCAGGCCAAACAGCTGGCGCACGGAAACCTCAATATCGGGCTGAAGGGCCGGGTCTAAACTTTCGTGCATGACTCTATGTAACCTAGGTGGCATCGCCCCGCAAGGCGGCCTTGAGGAGCGAATACGCCTGGTTGATGTCTTTCAATTTCTCTTCCGCGTCACGGTTGCCGCCATGGGCATCGGGGTGCCATCTTTTCACCAGGGCCTTGTAGCGCTGCCTGAGTTCGGTAAAGGTCGCGTTCGGTGCGAGCCCGAGAAGTTCGCGCGCGGCATCTTCCCTGGTCTGGACTACCTTGGCCTTGCCGCCGCGCCGCTCGCCGAAATTCTGGGCGATATCCTCGCTCGCATCGTCGGGAATGAAGTGGCTGCCGCGCATGCGCCGCGCGAACAGGCCGGGCGCGCCGCGCCGGCCCAGGGGCCAGCTGGGGCGCTCGCCGACGATGCTGTTGCGGATTTCCCGCTCGATCTCCTCGGGACCCATTCCGGCATAATAATCCCAGGTCTTGTTGTAATCGCGGACATGGTCGAGGCAGAAATAATAATAGTCGCGCAGATGCGTCCGGTCGCGCGGCGCGCGATAACGCCCTTCGCCGGCGCAGCCGGGCCGATCGCAGGCCCGTGCCTCCGTCTTTTCTTCGGTTTTGCGGGCCTTACGCGCCATGGCCCACTATGCGCTGCTTCGCTGCGCCGGGCAAGCGGGGCGACGAAGAAGAAGCGCTTGACGGGCAATTCGCGCTCTGCTTATACGGGCGCAACAGAGGTAGGCATGAGCAAACTCGAATGGGGCCTGAAGCGGCTGTGTCAGAATTGCGGCGCACATTTTTATGACATGCGGCGCAATCCAATTGAATGTCCCAAATGTAACGCGGTCTTCGATCCCGAAGCCTTGTTGAAGAGCAAGCGCACCCAGCGCGTCGCGGCCGAACCCAAGCCGGAACCGAAAGCGGAGCCGCTCGGCGAGGTGGATATCGAGAGCAGCGACGACGATGCGGTGATCGAAGACACGTCCGAGCTCGGCGATGACGAGGATGTCTCCGGCGTTATCGAGGATATCGGCGAGGAGGAGCCCTGAGCGGCTTTCGCGGGCTATTCCCCGGTCGGGGCGCCCGATAGGCGCGCGAGCGCCAGGCGTGCGGCCACCAGATCCTCGAGCGCCAGGCCAACCGATTTAAACAGCGTAATTTCGGCGGGGTCCCGCCGCCCTGCATGGGCGCCCCGGCACAGATCGAAGAGATCCGCGCAGATCGATGCTTCGGTAATCAGCCCCGCTTGCAGCGGCTGGAGAATGTCTCCGGCCTCGGCGAGCGCGCCCTCCCGGCTGTCGACGAAGAGGCGAGACCGCGTAATGGCGGCATCGTCGCTCTCCCGCATGTCGGGCCGATAGGCTCCGACCAAATCGACATGAGCGCCGCTCCGCAACACATCGCCCGCGATGAGGGGATCGGTACTGAGCGTGGCCGCCGTCACGATATCGGCGCATTCTATCGCCTTCGCGCGGTCCGTCACGGCGCGGGCGGGCAGGCCCCTGGCCGTTGCTTCCCTGGCGCGCGCTTCGGCATGGTCGGGCGTGCGTCCCCAGATCAGGATCTCCGCCAGCGGGAACTGACTGGCATGGGCCTCGATCAGTGGCAGGCACAGGGCGCCGGTGCCCAGCATCGCCATGATTGCGCTTTCGGGGCGCGCAAGGAAAGAAGCCGCCAGCGCCGAGGCGGCCGCGGTCCGCCGGCGCGTCAGGACGGGCGCATCCAGCAAAGCGCGCACACGGCCGGTCGGCCCGTCGAGCAGCACATAGACGCCCTGCACCGCGCCCATTCCATGGCGCGGGTTGTCGGGCGCCACGGTGACGATCTTGACCCCGCTCTCCTTGCCTTCCTCCCAGGCGGGCATGAGCAGGAGATCGTTCGCGCCGATCCGGTGATGGTGGCGCTGCGGTGCCGCGATGCGGCGTTCGGCAAAGCCCGCGCGCAGCGCCGCGATAAGCGAAGGGTAATCGAGCAGGCCATCGAGCGCGGCTTCGTCCAGAAAAGGCAGGGCGGGCGCGGCCATAGGTTCTAGGCGGGAATGCCCGTGGTCGTCGAATATTCGAAATGCAGCGCCTGTTCCGGATGGACGAGCGGATAGATCGCGTGCGCGGCCTGCGCCGCCTCGGCGAAGCCGGACAGAATGAGCTTGAGCTTGCCGGGATAATGGATGATGTCGCCGATCGCGAAGATACCCTCGGTCTGCGTGGCGCAGCTGTCGGGCCGCACCGGAATGTGATTGCGTTCGAGCGCCAGGCCCCATTCGGCGAGTGGCCCCAGCTCCATGGCGAGACCGAAGAAAGGCAGCAGGATATCGGCGGGAAGCGTGCGGCGCGCGCCATCCAGCGAGGCAACTTCGACCGCGGTCAGCCGGCCATTTTCGCCATGCAGGGCGTGAAGCTGGTAGGGCACGACCAGCTCGATCGCGCCAGCCTCATGCAGTGCCGTCAGCGCGGCGGCGGAGGCGGGGGCGGCCCGGAACTTGGGCCGCCGGTGCACGATCTGCACCGAGGCGGCGACGCTGCTCAGCGCGATGGCCCAATCGACGGCCGAATCGCCGCCGCCGGCAATGACCACCCGCTTGCCGCGCAAATCCTCGCGCCGCTGCACCGCGTAGAAGACCGACCGGCCCTCATAGGCCTCGATACCCTCGAGCGGCGGACGGTTCGGTCCGAAGGCGCCGCAGCCCGCGGCGATGATGAGCGCGCGCGCTTGCACCGCCACGCCCCGCTCGGTCGTGACCTCCCAGCCCGTCTCGATGCGGCGGAGCGACACCGCCCGCCCGCCGAGATGGAAACGCGGCTGGAAGGGCGCGATCTGCTCCTGCAGCCGGGCGATCAGCTCGCCTGCCATCAGGGCCGGGTGGCCGGGAATGTCATAGATCGGCTTTTCAGGATAGAGCGCGGTGCATTGCCCGCCCACGGCATCGAGTGCGTCGATGACATGGCAGCGCATCTTCAGCATGCCGCATTCGAAGACCGCGAACAGGCCGACCGGCCCCGCGCCGATGATCGCCACATCGGTAGTTTCTGGATTCATGAACACTCCCTCGGGCCGCAAAGTGCCAAGACCGCTCCCGCGAATCAAGCGTGGCGGTTGGGGCGACGCGCGAAGGGGCTTTGGATTAACGTTCTCCCTTGATGCAGAGTGTCATGCTCGGCCTAGCCGGACCAATAAATCTTCTCCCTCGGGGGAGATGGCCGAAGCGAGGACTAAACCTCATACCCTCTCCCTCGATGGGAGGGGGGTGGCGGTGGCCCGAAGGGCCGAACCGGGTGAGGGTGCGAAGATTTCTATTCTTCTGATCCCTGAAATCACCCCCACCCAACCCTCCCCCATCGAGGGGGAGGGTTTAGATTGACCTCACCCTTGATGGAAGAGGGTCGCCGCGTCAGCGGCGGGGTGAGAGTGCACCTGAAGGGCTGGCCTGTATTCGGGCGATCTGCTAGAAGCCCGACCATCTGCCGCGCCGCCCGCTTGATGGAATTGGTAGACATACAGGACTTAAAATCCTGAGGCCCGGAAGGGCCGTGCCGGTTCGAGTCCGGCAGCGGGCACCAGCGGGGTCTGATTTTCCTAAGGATGCCGTTTCATAAATTTGGCCTAGCTATATGCACATGATGATTAATCATTTTGACGTTTTCTAATCTCAGAGAGCCATAAAAGGGGTCCGATGATACGGTCATAGATACCCTTATCTTTTCGTATCAACTTGAGCGCCTTCCACAACCTATCCGATATTATGCTGTATCTCCCCCGCATATAATCAAGTTGGTCATCATCATTCAGGGTCAATGGTCGCCTATTGAACTCATCGAGTTCACTGAGGGCATCAGCGACCAGCACAGCAATTTCCCAGGGTATATGGGTAAGATGATCAATGTTACTCTCTATGAAGTCTGGAACGGGTATCGTTTTGGTTACATATGGAACCTGAAGCGAGATTTCGTTTCTCAACTCGTCGTTGAGTTCGCCTATTTTAATCGCAACATCACGAATGCTGCTGGCCCATCGGTTTGCATAAATCTGAAAAATGATCCGATCTCGATGTTTTTCCTTGGCAGTTTCAATAGTGCGGTCGATCATAGGAACGGCAATAGCAAGTACTATTGCGATAAGCGTTCCTCCCGCTTGAATGCCCGCCGCTTCAAGGGAAAAATCGCTATATTCGAAAGCTCGGATCATCAGCCAGGAACCAAGCGCTGCGCCGCACGCTAAAGCTATTGCAACTACCCACCGAAATATGCGCCAGCTCTGCTCACGAGGCCAAATTTTCAGTTCCATTCGTCTCCCCGCCATCTGAAAGCGCGGGCCGGATTGCGCCAATAGCCCGAGCCGCGCGGGAACTCCGCGCATGAGTTAACCTCCACCCCGCTACCTTTCGAGAGGTGGGACAAGAAAACCAAAAAACGATGCGAGAGTCGAATCTTACTGTGCAACCAACGGCAATACCGGCGCATATATTGGCGGCGCAGTCGGCACGTGGAGTCCATGTCGTACCCGAGGCCAATTCACAGATAGCGCACTCACTATTGCATTTCTGGTCAGCACCAGTTTGGGCGGCGGGCGTGCCCGCCATAGGGCCGGGCGAGGCCGTGCTCTATCAGGCCACGAGAAAGCAGCCGGCCATCGACCCGCACATCCGCATCGATCCGGCCGCCATATTTGTCCCAGCGCAGATTGTCGAGGGTGAGCCGGCCTCGGGCGAGGAAGCGGGCGGTGAAGGCCGTGGCCTGCTCGGCCATTGCGCGTTCTGCCGCGCAACGGGCCTTGTCGCCGCGTTCGGGCGCGTCCACGCCCCGCACCCGAATGGCGAGACTCGTCAGGTCCGGCGGCAGGATTGCGAAGTGCGCGATGAAAGTATCGCCATCCAGGATGCGCTCGATTCGCCAGCCCTCGGTTTTCGCCAGTGCGGTCTCGGTCATGACCAACGCCTTGTCGATCCCGAGGCCGCATATCAGACCGAGCATCCAGATGAGCGGGTAGCGGATCGCTTTCATATTAATGATATAATAACATAATACTATACTTAGAGTCTTAGTCTTTTCGGCACATATAGTTCCCCACCCAAAGGGGGGACGGCATGGCTGCAACAGACAAAGGAAAATTGGCCCGCGCGCGGCGGCGCGGTGCGCGTGACAGCCGAAGCTCCATTGCCATTCTTATCGATAGCGAACTCTGGTACTGGGTGAAGCTCGCCGCCCTCAAGCGCGGGATCAATAGCTCGGCGCTGGTCGAGGCGGTGCTGATGATGCTGCGCGATCAGGAAGACGACCTGAAGGGCGCGCTCAACGTCTATATCGAGGATATTTTCCGGGAGAAGTCCGCAGCGCCCAAGCGGCGCAGGCCTTCCTCGCCCAAGGACTGAGCTTCAACGGGTAAGGGTGCAAAGGTCTCTGGGCCACCTGATTCTGAAATCACCCCCACCCAACCCCCCCCCATCGAGGGGGAGGGCTTAGAGTGACCTCTCCCTTGACGCAGAGCGTCATGCTCGACCTGGCCCGGAACCAATAAACCCTCTCCCTTGATGGGAGAGGGTGGCGACGGCCCGAAGGGCCGAGCCGGGTGAGGGTGCGAAGATTTCTATTCTTCTGATCCCTGAAATCACCTCCACCCAACCCTCCCCCATCGAGGGGGAGGGCTTTGATTGACCCTCTCCCTTGATGCAGAGCGTCATGCTCGACCTGGCCCGGACCAATAAACCCTCTCCCTTCATGGGAAGGGTCGCCGCATCAGCGGCGGAGTGAGGGTGGGTCTAGTACCTTCATGATTGCCGCAGCGACGCCTTCCAGGTTCGCCATCACTTCGTTGTTCCAGAATCGAAGGACACGATAACCCTGGGATTCCAGGAAAGCGGTCCTTTTATTCTCGGCCGGAGAGGATAAGTCATGCTGGCCACCATCGAGCTCAATAATTAGGCGTATTTCGTGGCAGGCAAAATCGGCGATATACGATCCCAATGGCACCTGACGGCGAAACTTGAAGCCTTGCATCTGGCGGTCGGCCAGGATCAGCCAGAGCTTTTTTTCCGGATCCGTCGTATTCCTCCGCAATGTTCGCGCACGTTCTCGAATGCCGACTTTCGTTGCTTTTTTCATGATCCACCTTTACCCCATCGATGAACCCCCCCATCAAGGGCTTTGGATTGACTCTCTCCCTTGATTGAAGAGGGTCGCGCTTAGGCGCCTCGCCGCTGCCAGTCGAGCGAGAGGATGCGCGGGTCCTGGGCGAAGGCGTCGGTAGGGAAGCCCAGGCGCTGGCGCGGATGTTCGCAAAAGACGTGCGCGCCGGTGGCATTCAGGTGCAGATGCCAGGTTTGATAGAGGAGGGGCTTGTCGGCCGAGAAGGCGCGGCAAGTGAGCAGGGCGAAATTATGGCACCCCTCGGCATCGCGCACCGAGGCATAGCGGATGAGCTCGGTGCCGGCCGCGCGCGCCTCCGCGCAAAAGGCCTGGCAGGCCGTGTAATCGGCAGGATCGCGCCAGCGCCGGTCTTGCGCGAAGGGCGAGGCGGTCAGGTCGGTGGCCCGGTCCGTGCGATAGCCGAAGGAGAAAGCCGTCAGTTCCGCCGGATTGCGCGGCCAGGGCGTCGCGGGTGATTCGCTGAAAAAAAGCAGCCGGTGGAAGGTGAATTCAGCGATCGCGGTCTCCACCCATTCCGAGGCATAGAACACCCCCTGCCGCGAACCGGCGCGGCGAAACCGCGATCCGACCGGGTAGGGGAAATAGCGAAACGGCGTGGCCAGCAGATAATGAAGGCGACGGCATTCCTGCGGTATCGCGGGCTTGGTCCGTTCCAGGACGCGTTCGAGCCGTTCCTGCTCGGACGTCGTGTCCACGAGTTTCATGGTGGAGACGATGTGCTGGGCTTCGACGATGCGCCAGGCTTTGCCTTCCAGCCGGACGTGGCTAGAGGACAGCGCGGCGCGCGTCCAGGTACTGGATGACATCGACGAGGCCGGCGACGGTCTGAATCCGCGCGAGCGGCACGGCGTCCAAGGCAGTGTTCGGATTGCGCAGCCAGGCGGCCGCGCCCTCTCCGTCGCCGCCGAAAAGCGCGTCGAGCGAGCGATAGAGCCGGACGAGCAGGACGCCGAGCTCGAAGGGCTTATCCCCTTCGGTCAGCAGGAATTTGCCGCCCTTCATGCGCGAGACCGTGGCCTCCGACACGCCGATGATGGCGGCGAGGTTTCTGTTGCTCATGCGCAGCAAGTCGGCGGCGCGCACCACCGCCTTGGTCACGATCGCGGCGTCTGAAAATTCTGCCGGAACAATCCGTTCGCGCGGGTCCATGGCCGCATTATATCTTTCTATAGAAAGAATGCCAGAGGAAAATTTCCTTAAACGGCAAAATGGCGCTCCTGCTGCTCTATTTCTCCGTCGCGCTCGGCCGGCACGTGGAGGGTTCCGGTGGCGAAGATGACGCTGGCACCGCCGAGGCGGATGCGCGTGACGCGCCCGTCCTGCTTATCGAAGGAGGCTTCGATCCGGCTCGGCCGGCCCATCGCCACGCCCTGGGTGACGATAAAAGAGGACGTCCCGTCAGAGAAGATCGGTTGTGCCCCCAGGCTCGCCGCCAGGGCCGCACAGGCCGCACCGGTCGCGGGATCTTCCTCGATTCCCATGGCGGGCGCCATCATGCGGGCATAGAGCGCGCGCCCATCGCCAGGTTCGCCTGCAAAGAAGAAGAGGTGCGGCGCCGGCCCATTCGCGAAATGACTATGCCAGGTCTCCATGTGGAGGCGGGCACGGTCGACGGTCGCATTATCGGCGAGCTGCATGAAGCAGAAGGGCACGCCGATGCTCGCGAGCCAGCATTTGCGCACCGAATCGGGCGGCAGAGAGAGAAGTGCCGCCAGGATATCGTGGGACGGCGGGGCGCCGAGAGATTGCAGGACCGGCGCGAGCATGAGCTCGCTGCGCAGGATGCCCGCGTCTCGCCTCACCTGGATGCCAACGGGTCCGACGCCTTCCTCGAAAATCGCCGCGGCCTGCCCCGTGGTGACATCGATCTTGCCCAGATGCGCCAGCACCGCCGCCGCCCCGACCGTCGGGTGGCCGGCAAAGGGCAGCTCCGTGCGCGGCGTAAAGATGCGCAGGTGGAAATCGTGCCGTGGGTCATCAGGCGGCAGGACGAAGACCGTCTCCGAAAGATTGAATTCGCGGGCGATGATCTGCATGCGCTCATCCGGGAGGCCGCGCGCATCGGGCAGCACCGCGAGCGGATTGCCGCCGAAAACTGTCTCGGTGAAGATATCGGCGAGAACGAAATCATAGGGGCGGGTTGCTGCTGCGGTTTTCATGCTTCCCTCGATGGCCGCGCGATTGTGGCAGCCGCTGGCGCGACCGTCAAACCGGGCCACGAAGACCTAATGGGTGGCGCAATATGCGTGCGGCGGAAGCGTATGCTAGCGCTCGGTGATGTATCGCCGCTCGCCATTTTCCGGGCAATAATAAACGGTCACCTGTTTGTGAGTTTCGGGATCGATGAATTTTTCTGGCGTTTTCACCCATGCCTTGCCGGGCGTATCGGCTTCCAATTTCTTGTATCGAAAGCGCTCCGTCAGTACGCCGAGAAACCCTGCCGCGGCAAGGCTCAAGAGATAATATGTGATGGGATTGTTAAACCAATAAACTAGGGCGATCGCGAGGATGAATGCGAGCCCGCTGCCTAAGCTGAAATATAAGCGCATGGGTATCAGGTGGGGAGATTTTCCAGCACGACCGCCGTTCCATAGGCCACGATCTCACTCATGGTCTGGCCGATTTCGGCGGAATCGAAGCGCATCATCACGATGGCATTGGCCTGCATGGCGGTCGCATTCTCAACCAGCCGGTCGAGCGCCTGCCGGCGAGCTTCTTCGAGCATCTGCGTGTATTCCTTGATCTCGCCGCCTACGATTGAGCGCAGCCCGGCCATGAAATTGCCCCCAATGCCCCGGCTCCGCACCACAACGCCGAAGACCTGGCCTTTTACTTCGCGTATCCTACAACCCGCCACATTTTCCGTAGTTACGATCAGCATAATTCCCCTCCCATTGCCGATTAAGAGGCATCATGCGCCCGGGGATCTCGTCTTGCAATCGATATTAAGGTTGCAGACTAGGATAAGAATTACACGTAAAACGTTGTATGACTGTGCGACAGGCGGCATGCCTCGCGATCCCTCGAGCAGCAGGCGCGCGCCAAGATTGCGCGCGAGGAAAACCTGGCGGGTATCACGCCCGGGCCTCTCGTTCGATCAAGAAATGGGTGGCCTGCGCGCTCGCCGCATGCGCGACGCAGCGATAGCCCAGACTGGGAAGGTCCAGTCCCGAAAAAAGATGCTCGCCCGACCCGAGCAGGACGGACGAGACGGCGAGGTGCATCTCATCGATCAGCCGGGCGCGCAGATAATGCCGAATGGTGGCGACCCCGCCGCCCAGTCTGACATCCTTGCCGCCGGTTGCCTGCCTGGCTTTCTGCAGCGCAGCCTCGATCCCATCGGTCACGAAATGAAAGACCGTGCCGCCCTTCATCACAAGCGACGGCCGGGGATGGTGAGTCAGGACAAAAACCGAGCAATGATAAGGCGGCTCGTCGCCCCACCAGCCTTTCCAGCCATCGTCCGGCCACGGCCCCCGCTGCGGCCCGAACATATTGCGCCCCAGGATCCAGGCGCCGATATTTTCAAAGCCGCGCGCGGCGAAATCCTCATCCAGGCCGGTCGTTCCGCCTTCCTTGCCGAACAGCATTCTTTGAAAGGTCCGCGTCGGAAACGCCCATTCGTGCAGGGCCATTCCGCCTATCCCCATCGGAGTATCGAGAGCCTGGCCAGGCCCCGCGCCGTAGCCATCGAGCGACAGGCCGAAACTGCGAACCACGAGCTTGCCTGAGTCAGGTGTCATGCAGAATATGTACCATGCGTGACCGCCCGTGTCACATGGCCACGGCGGAGACTCGCCATAAGACGCTATTCCCAATGGCCAACCACTTCGTAATTTCGATATAGACGGTCTTTGTCTCTTGCGCTTTTCCAAGGGTAGCGTCGAATATGCGTTTTCGTTGACGAGAGCCTGAAACCGAAAGTTTTCAACCGATCGGACAATCGTGTTGTCGACCGATAAGCCTATATGGTAGGAAAGCTCCGATGTCGATTGGTCGCAAATGCGCTCTTATATTGGTGGGCATGTTTTTCATGCTCCAGCCATTTTTGAGCAACGCCAGCATCGCCTTGAATTTCTCGGCCAAGGGCGGCGAGGTTGTGGCTATCTCTTGTGGCACTCTGCCGGTGAAGCACATGGCAATGTCTCAGGCCGAGAAGCATAAGGGGTGCTGTGACAAGCACGGCGCTGGCTGTGCGCTCATGACGGGCTGCGGCCTCTCCATTGGAGCGGCGATGCTGTCTCCTGATCTTGAATTCCATCAAGGTCTGACGCGGACTTTATCGTTCGATCTGAAACAAGAGTCTCTGTCGAATCGATCGCTGCCTCCCGCTTTTATTCCTCCCAAACAGATCGCCTAGAAGCCGCGCAAAATGCGCGGGTAGCAAGGCTTTTTCCATCGCATTCCTGTGGTGTTCGTTTCTGCGTGGGGTTAATTATGAAGGCATCGAATATTTTGCGCGCCAAACGTGCGCCAGTATCTATTCTTGCGGCACTGAGCTGCTTCTCATTTCTTCATGCGTCGGCTGTAGCACAAGAGGTACCGGGGCAGACACTCGATTCCCTCATCGAGATTGCGCGCAAGCTCAGTCCCGATGTGGCGGCACGTACCCTCGATGCGGCCGCTGCGCAGGCGCGGGTGGAGCAGGCCGACTCCTTGCCGGATCCGACCATTACGCTCAATTCCGATGAGATCGACCGCACCGGCGGTCCGCGCCAGGGCAAACTCTATTATGGCTTCTCACAAGAGATCCCTCTCTGGGGCAAACGCACGCTGCGCCGGGACATAGCCCGTGCCGAATTCAATCGAGATCGCGCGACTATCAAGGAGAGCGAAGCCGAGCTGACCGAGAGGGTGAGCGCTGTCTTTGCCGATTATTATCAGGCAAGCCAGGCTATCGCGCTCTTGGACGAGCTCCATCGGGCGAGCCATGACATCGCTGCGCAGGCGCGCATGCAATATGCGCAAGGTTTGGGTGAGCAAAAGGACGTCTATAAGGCGGAAGTGGACACCGCCGCCGTCGCTCAGGAGCGCAACAAATTCGAGACGATGCGCAGCCGGGCCATGGGTCTCCTCAATATTCTGCTGAATCGTCCCGCGCGCGCGGCTTTGGCCGTTCCCAATGCCCTGCCGCCGGTCCCTCCTGCCGAAACCCTGGAGATCGGTGCGCTCGTTGAGCGGGCCTTGAAGGGCAATCCCTCGATTCTGGCCGCTCAGGCGGCCACCACGGGGGCGGCGAGCGAACGAGAGCTGGCGCGCAAGAACTGGTATCCCGATCTTACCCTTAGTGCCTACGGCATCGATAGAGGAGAAAACGGCCCGCCGGGTTATAGCGCCTCGATCAGTTTCAAGGTGCCGCTGGAATGGGGCATGCATGAGGCGGAAGAATCGGCCGCCAGCGCCAAGCTCGGCGCCAGCCGCGCCCGCGAGGATGCGGCCCTGAGGCAAATCCAAGAAAACTTGATCGAGGCCGCATCGGCCCTGGAAGGGGCAAGAAGGGAGGAGACGATCCTGCGCCAGCAGGTTCTTCCCAATGCCGAGGCTTCCTTCACCTCCGCGCGCACGGCCTATGCGGTCAACCGCGCCAGTCTCACTGCCGTGCTGACGGCCCAGCACGACCTGGCGCATGCCCAACTCGACCTGCTGGCGATCCAAGTCGATGAACGTCGGCAATTGGCGGTCATCGAGCGGCTGATCGGAGGGCGGTTATGATATTGAAAACCTATCTCGCTGCTGGCGGTCTCGCGATATTCATGGGCGCAGCCGGTCTTTACGGCGGCTATCGTTTCGCCCATACGCAGGTGGCAAACCCTGCACAGGCCTTCGCGCCGGCCACGGCTTCCCCCGCCACGGAATTCCACCCCGCCTATTATCAAAAACCCGATGGCAGCGCCGAGTACTCGCCAGTACCCAAGAAAGATGAAAAAGGACGCGATTACATCCCGATCTATGCGCCGCCGGGATCGAAGCCCCCGGTGCAGACGCAAGCCGCTCCGCCTGTCGGGGCTCCTCCCGATTCAGGAAAAGGCGGTGCCAAGAAGATCAAATTCTATCGCAACCCCATGGGCTTGCCCGATACTTCGCCGGTACCGAAGAAGGATTCCATGGGAATGGATTATATCCCCGTCTATGACGGCGAGAATGACGATGACGGCACCGTCAAGATCGGCCTGGCCAAGGTGCAGAAGCTCGGCGTGCGCACCGAGGCCGCAACCAAGCGCCATATCCTGCATCCGGTGCGGGCGGTCGGCACCATCCAGCTCGATGAACGCCAGGAATCGGTAGTCAATCTCAAGTTCGAAGGCTGGATCGACAAGCTGCATGTCAATACCACCGGAGCCAACGTCAAGCGCGGCCAGCCTCTCTTCGAAATCTACAGCCCCGACCTCGTCCTGGCGCAGCAGGAATATTTGATCGCCCGGCGCGCTGCCGAAGGGTCAGGTCCGGCAGGTCGAGAAATCGCTCAGGCGGCCCTGACCCGTTTGAAGAATTGGGATATTTCCACCGATCAAATCAAACGTCTGGAGCGAACCGGTGTGGCTAGCCGCACGCTGACCATCCAGGCGCCGTCCGACGGGTTGGTCATGGAAAAGATGGCCGTTCAAGGCATGCGCTTCATGCCGGGGGAGACGCTCTATAAGATCTCCAATTTGAGCACCGTCTGGGTGATCGCCCAGGTCTTCGAGAAGGATTTGCCCCTGGTCCAGCCTGGCCAGGAAGCCAGGATCAAGATCGAGGCCCTGCCTGGCAAGAGTTTCGCGGGACGCGTCAATTTCATCTATCCCACGGTGAACAAAGATACGCGCACCGGACAGGTACGCATCGAAGTACCCAATCCGGAGGGTCTCTTGAAACACGATATGTATGCCAGCCTGGAATTGATTGTGCCCTTGAGCGCCACTGATGCGGTCACCGTTCCGGATTCGGCTGTGCTCGATTCGGGCGTACAGCAAACCGTGCTGGTCGAGAAAGGCGCCGGTATATATGAGCCCCGTCCGGTCAAACTGGGGGCGCGTACCGATGGCTATGCCGAAATCCTCGATGGTGTCAAAGAAGGGGAAAAGGTCGTGGTCAGCGCCAATTTCCTCATCGATGCGGAGAGCAACCTGCGTGCCGCGCTTAAATCCTTTACCGCACCCGATCCTAAGAACGGCGGAGGCGCAGACGCCGCGCCCGGCTCCGATATACAAGGAACCCAGCCATGATCCGTGCCCTCATCACCTGGTCAAGCAACCATATTTTCCTGGTTCTCCTGGCGAGCCTATTTCTTGTCGGGGGCGGCATATTTAGCCTGAGCCGCATTCCGCTCGATGCCATTCCCGACCTCTCGGACGCCCAGGTTATCGTCTACACCGATTATCCGGGCCAGGCGCCCCAGGTGGTGGAAGATCAAGTCACTTATCCGTTGACCACGGCGATGCTTGCGGTACCGCGTTCCAAGGTGGTGCGCGGCTTCTCTTTCTTCGGGACGAGTTTCGTCTATGTGGTGTTTGAGGATGGCACCGATCTCTATTGGGCGCGTTCGCGTGTCCTGGAATATTTGAATTTCGCGCAACGCCGCCTGCCTCCAGGCGTCACGCCCACCCTTGGGCCGGATGCGACCGGCGTGGGCTGGGTCTATCAATACGCGGTCACCGGTGCCCAGCGTTCCTTGGCCGAATTACGTACGATCCAGGATTGGTTTTTGCGATATCAGCTCACCAAGTCGGAAGGCGTGGCCGAAGTCGCCAGCGTTGGCGGTTTCGTCAAGCAATACCAGGTTGTGGTCGACCCGAGAAAGCTGCAAGCCTATGACATTCCCTTATCGAAGGTCGCGCAGGCGATCCGCGCTTCCAACGCCGATGTCGGGGGCCGCACCATCGAACTCAGTGAAACCGAATTCGTGGTGCGCGGGCGGGGCTATCTCAAGAGCATGGGCGATATCGCCCAGATCGTGCTCAAGACCGATCACGGCACACCGGTGCTTTTGAGCGATGTCGCCCATATCGAGGAAGGACCGGATGAACGCCGGGGCCTGACCGAACTCAATGGCGAGGGCGAGGTAGTGAGCGGCATCGCCTTGCAGCGCTTTGGCCAGAACGCGCTCGATGTGATTAACGGCGTGAAATCCAAGATCGCGGAGATCAAATCCAGCCTGCCCGAGGGGGTATCGATCCAGACGGTCTATGACCGATCCGAGCTGATCCAGCGCGCCGTCCGGACCTTGACCCATACTTTGGTCGAGGAAAGCATTGTCGTGGCCGTGGTCTGCTTGTTGTTCCTGCTGCATCTGCGCAGCGCGCTGGTGGCGATCCTGATGCTGCCGGTCGGCGTCCTCTTTGCCATCGTGCTCATGGATTGGTTGGGCATCTCCTCGAACATCATGAGCCTGGGCGGGATTGCCATTGCGGTCGGCGCCATGATCGATGCGGCCATCGTCATGATCGAGAATGCCCATAAGCATATCGAGCGTTTGAAACCAGGCGAGAACCGCGTTCAGGCCCTGATCAAGGCGGCCTGCGAAGTCGGGCCGGCGCTCTTCTTTGGCCTCTTGATCATTACGGTTTCCTTCCTGCCGGTCTTTACCCTGGAAAACCAGGAAGGCCGGATGTTCAAGCCGCTGGCCTTCACCAAGACCTTCTCCATGGGTGGCGCCGCACTGCTGTCGGTGACCTTGGTACCGGTACTGATGATCCTGTTCGTGCGGGGAAAGATCATTCCCGAGCATAAGAATCCGCTCAACCGGCTGCTCATCTGGCTGTACCGACCGATCATCGCCGGAGTGATGCGGGTGAAGGTTGTGGTGCTCCTGGCCGCGATTGCCGCTGTGGCGGCGACCTGGTGGCCGGCGAGGCAAATCGGCTCGGAATTCATGCCGACCCTGAATGAGGGCACTCTGTTTTATATGCCGATTACCCTTCCGGGCCTGTCAGTCACCAAGGCAGCGGAACTCCTGCAAACGCAGAACAAGATCATCAAGAGCTTCCCCGAGGTGGCCTCGGTTTATGGCAAGGCCGGCCGCGCCGAGACGGCGACCGACCCGGCGCCCACCGAGATGTTTGAGACGGTCATCAATTTGAAGCCGGAGGAGCAGTGGCGCCCCGGCTTGACGCTCGACGGGCTTATCTCGGAGATGGATAAGGCGCTGCAGTTTCCCGGCGTGAGCAATGCCTGGACGCAACCCATCAAGGCACGAATCGACATGCTCTCGACGGGCATCCGCACGCCCATCGGCGTGAAGGTATTCGGGCCTGATCTCAAGGTGATCGACCAACTGGCACAGCAGGTTGTAAGTGTCGTGCGCAGGGTGCCCGGCACTTCCAGCGCGTTCGCCGAGCGGGTGTTAGGCGGCTACTATCTCACCATCGAACCCAACCGCGCGGCGCTGGCGCGCAATGGCATCAATATCGAAGATGTGCAGCAGGTGATTGCCAGTGCGCTAGGTGGAGAAACCGTCACCAACACCGTTGAGGGACGCGAGCGCTTCGGCATCAATGTGCGCTATCCGCGCGAATTGCGTGGCTCGCCAGGCGCCATCAAGGAGATTCTGGTCAATTCCGAGAACGGGACGGCGATCCCCTTGGGCCAGTTGGCCGATATCCGTTTGGAGCAAGGTCCCTCGACCATCCGCACCGAGAACGCTCAGCTCGCCACTTATGTCTATATCGATCTGCAGGGGCGCGATCTCGGCGGTTATGTTAGCGAGGCGCGAGGCGCCGTGGCCAAGAGCGTCAAATTCCCCCCAGGCTATTATGTGCAATGGAGCGGCCAGTTCGAATATCTGGAGCGCGCGCAGAAGAAGTTGCAGGTGGTTGTGCCGGTGACGCTGATCATCATCTTCGTCCTGCTCTATCTGAACTTTGGGCGGCTGACCGAAACGCTGATCGTCATGCTCTCGCTGCCCTTCGCCCTGGTCGGCGGTTTGTGGCTCATGTGGTATCTTGGCTTCAATATGTCGGTCGCGGTTGCGGTCGGCTTCATCGCTTTGGCCGGTGTCGCCGCCGAGACCGGCGTGGTCATGCTGATCTATCTTGACCAGGCTTGGCGCGAGGTTAAGGAACGTTGTGCTCATCAAGGCCGGACGCCCACGCGCGACGATCTGCAAGCGGCGATCATGGAAGGCGCGGTCGAGCGCGTGCGTCCAAAGATGATGACGGTCGTGGCGATCATGGCCGGCCTTCTGCCGATCCTGTGGAATCACGGCACTGGCTCGGAGCTGATGCAGCGCATCGCCGTGCCGATGGTGGGCGGCATGCTCTCTTCGGCTGTTCTCACTTTGGTTGTCATTCCCGCCATCTATGGCCTGATCAAAGGCTTCAGGCTGGAACGCAACCCGCTGATCCAGGCGCAGCCGGCGGGCGCCATCGGTTGAGGGCATAGCGGAAATCGAATTTCAGGCGTCTCCATGGCTGGAGAAAGCGAGGGACTGGCTTTAGGAATGGCTGGCCGAGGGAAATCGCACCCGTTGCATGTCATAACCACGCATAAACATTCGCGCACCTTAGCTGGCGTTCCTAAAAACATATCGCACCTTATGCCTCGCGCCAGGACCGCTCAGGCGTTGTCTTATGCATCGGCAAGGCGTGGGTAAGACAAGCATCAATGGCTGGGCAAGCAAGGTTGGCTTGCCGGTTCTTTGTTCTCATGGTACGGTTCCCAACCGTTTAAACCTAATAGTACTAGGTAATGTTATTCAGCCGTCCAGACCACGAAACGCTTTATGCCGCGCTTATCGCGCGCAGCACCAATTACGAGGGACGAGCCTATGTCGGCGTGCCCTCGACCGGGATCTTCTGCCGCTTTAGCTGTGATGCGCGCAAGCCGAAAGCCGAGAATTGTTGGTTCTTTGAGAGTATCGGCGAATGCCTGGAGGCCGGTTTTCAAGCCTGCAAGCGCTGCTCCCCTCTGGCACGGTTCATAGCGGCAGAGCCTGTAATTGGCTTACTCTTATCGGCACTCGAGACAAGACCGAAGCATCGCTGGGTTAAAGACGACTTCATCGCCATGAATATCGATCCCTTGGTCGCTCAGCGTGTCTTTAAGCGGTATTTCGGGATTACCTTTCTAGAATTAGCACGCTCGAAACGCCGTCGGATGGATGTCGGGCTGCTTGCCGGCAACGGGACGAAGAATGGCGCGCCGGTAATGTCTGAATGCGATGGTCCTGGTGCATTCGAAAATGCTTTTGCCAGTTTTCTTGGACGGTCCGCCGATACCCTCTCGCGCGCAGCGATGCTGAGAGCGGCGTGCATAGCTACTCCCCTTGGTTCTATGGTCGCGGTCTCCAGTGCCAGGGCTTTGCATTTGCTGGAGTTTGTGGATCGGCAAGCCTTGCCGAGCGAACTGAAAAAACTGCAGCTTTTGGTCAAGAGTGATATCGGCATAGGAAGGTTTGAACCGACCAATCGGATCGAAGAGGAGCTTACCGGGTTCTTTTCGGGGCGGAGAAGCCGTTTCGAGGTACCGCTGGCACCGACAGGGACGCCGTTTGAACATTCGGTCTGGGATGCATTGCGGGCTATTCCATTTGGTCAAACGCGCAGTTATCGTGAAATTGCCCAGGCCATCGGCAGACCGACCGCGACACGCGCGGTGGCGCGTGCCAATGGCGCCAACCCCATTGCGCTTGTCATCCCCTGCCATCGTGTAATCGGCGCCGATGGTTCGCTTACCGGCTATGGCGGTGGATTGTGGCGAAAGCGTCAACTGATCGATACGGAACGTCGATTTGTAGCCCTTCAACAGAAAGAGACATCATTACCCAGATGACCCAAGTGGACAAGGTTAGACGATTCGCGGATCTGCATGTTCCGGGAACTCCGCTCATATCTGGAATATCTGGGATGCAGGTGGCGCCAAGGCGATAGCAACGGGTAGTTGGTCCGTTGCCGCGGCGCACGGATACGAAGACGGCGAGATAATTCCGCTGGACTTTGTTTTGCGCGAAGCCATACGGAAGCCGCTGGACTTTGGAGCGATCTCTTAGCAAACAAGCTAGTTTTTTCTGGGGTACGAGTTGGCTTCCAGCATCTCTTTCAGGCCGCTCCATTTTTTATCCAGCTGTCGATCCATCCATCGCGCGGCGCCCGTTGAGAGCACCCAGCCGAGCGGCGCCAAGGCTGGTCCGTCGTGCGTGTCCAGCCGTGCATTGGCGTAACCGCCACACGTAAGAGCGTTCATGCGCCGCCGCGCAACAAGCGTACCATAGAAACCGCGGGCCTCTCGCGCATGTGCGACCCCGAGCAGGATCGGCCGCAGTTCGGGGCCGAAGTTGCTCCATCCCGGCCAATCCATGTACAGGGGTGTTGCAGGCAAGAGCGGATCGTTACTGATTTGCAGCAAGGTGATGCAGGCATCGGGTGTCTTCGCCGCGATCCGGTCCACGATATCGAGCGCCGTCACCGCGCCAAAATTTTCGAAATATCCCCCATCGACGAGCTCATCCCGCTGGCCTTTTCGATTCTCGACGATGCCTGCCGGGCCGAGGAAGGGGAAGCGAGCACTGATCCCGGCGGCACTGCTGACGGTGAAGTTCAGGGGAGCCGCGACCAGGTCCACGGCATCGGGGAAATCCACCGACTCTTCTTCCTGATTGAAGGCGAGCGTGCTTGCGATCATGCGTCGGCCCCTATGGACGCTGGTCGCGTTGATGAACAAGGCCGGCAGCGCGGTCTCCGCTTGGTTCGCCCAAAACCGATGGAAAGGCGCGGCGAGAAGATTCCCATCTTCGGATTTGATGGGGCACTCTTGCCTGGGAGCGCCTATCCGCCAATCTGCCTCGAACGAGGCTTCGAGCGCTGCTGCGCGATCGGGAACGTGAATGAAAGGCAGGAATTTCTGAAGCGTGTCCGTGCTCAGAAAACGGAGGAGGGTGGGCGACAGGTCGTCGGCCGTGGCGAGCATGGCCGCAGACTGGCGGAAGGAACAAGCGTAGGCAACGCTGCGCAGTGCCCGATAAAAGACGGCACCGATCGAGCCGCCAGAGACCGAGCTGATCGCAAACATATCCCGGTCCAGCCGTTCGGGATCATCGTGTAGTTGACCCAGCACGATGCCGGTCCAGTAAGCGGCACGGATGCCGCCGCCCGCAGTCGCCACCACCAGAAAATGCGGGCGGCCGGCGGCGTCCCGATGGATCTTGGCAAAGTCGAGGATCGCTTGATCGATATCGGGACGGGTGGTCGGACCATCCTGGGTATCGGACAGCCTGACCGCGTGGTTGTTGGTATAGTGACTCCATATCAGTGCCCACAGCAGCAAGGCGCGCAGGATGGGCAACCGCGACCATTCGGCAATCAGCGCGATTAAGGAAAACCCCGTTACCATGCCGGCGAGAGCGAAGGGAGCGATACCGATCGGCCCGAGCAGCGCGCGGCTGAGCGGGATAGGGAAATAGAGGGCGACGACAATAACGAAAATGGTAAGGAGGCCAGTGGTCAGCCAGAGGAAACGTGCATTCCAGAATACGTCGCGAGGGGAAGGAAGCCGGTCACTCACGTTCGGCCGGTCGGGCATCCGCTGCATCCGGTGGAACAGACCGTTCCACAGCTTCCTGCGGAGACTGAGAAAAACAAAGAGCAGGAATGCGACCAACGCGAACCCCGTGGCCCATCCATATACCCTTGCCTGGTAGCCGTCGAGTTCGGGCCAGGCGAAAAACCCGACTCGGATGACATTGACCGTGCCGATCAGCGGGATCACTGCGCCCAGCACGCGCGGCAGCCACGTCACGATGAAGGCGTTCTCGGGTGCTCCCGGCATCCAGATCGCGGGCAGCCAGGCCGGCTTGTCACGCGCCATAGTCAAGAGATGACGCGACCACCAGAAGCTGACGAAGCCCCAGGTCACGAATAGCACGAGACTTCTCAAGATCACGAATTCAAATCGCTGGGCAAGCAGCCCGGCTAGGAATGCGTCGCGGATCTGATCCGGCACGAGCAACAGCAAGCTGCCGGCCAGGAACACGCCGAGCGCCGGGAAGGCCGGCGCGATTGCCCACCAGAATCCGCGCAGCCACTGCCAGCCGACCTGGAGCACTGCTCTCTCAGTGCTCTTTGATATTGGAGACGCTCATGATGACCTGCGAACACAGATCGATAAACACCGCATCCAGATCCCGCTCTCCAGGGCCGGCAGCCGACTGGACCGCAGCGTTTGAAATGCCCGCCTGCCGTACCCCCCGCTGTTCAAAGGCGGAGATGCAGGCGGCGATGATGGGACCTCGCGGGTCTCTTCCGTAGTACCTGTCGTGCATGCGCTCGAGCGCGTTGGCGCTGCTTCTGGCTGCTTCGGCTAGCGCAGCGACTGGAGCCAATTCCCTCCCACTGGTATCCGCGGCGCCACCCGTATCTCCATCCGGCATCTTCAACGCATCGACCAGCGCTTTCCGCTTCTCCGCCATATTTTTCCTTAGCTTCTCCCGATCGGCGGCGGGAATATGGGGTGCCGCCAGAGCTGCGCGGGCATTCAGATATGCGGTCGCGGCTTTTTCCACGGCCGTTTCTGCTAGCGGTGTGTTTCCGGTCGGAGCGCCGGTGGTCGGGAATTCGGCCTTTCCGCCCTCGCCCTTGCTCTCGCCTGCCGATGCGGCTCCGGCGGCAAAGCCGTTGAGTGTCGCGAGCGGCCGGTCGAAATCGCCGGCGGCCAGCTCGCCATAAAGCAAGGTCACCAGCAGATCGCCGTAGCGGCTGAGGATCAAGGCATAGGCGGAAGGCCCGATCGCGCCATTACCGTAAGCCTCGCAGGCCCGGTAGAGTCCATCACGCAGCGCCTGGATGGTGGGTAGGCGCTGCGTCAGCTGCGCCACCTGCTCCACCGAAAGGCGCGACAAGGCGAATGCCAGGCTTCCTTCCAGCGGGGTTCCGATTGCGGGGGGCGTGACCCTGCCTTCCGCCTTGGTGTTCGCATCGAAAGCCTTGTTGATGGCTGTCGCGACGTCGGGACTCGGCTCGGCGCACAGCACGGACTGTGTCTTTCCATCCACACCGACACGCTGGTGCTCGATGACAACCCGGACGTCGGCGGTTGTCACCAGGAGTTTGGCTTCGCCCAGCCTCTGCTCGGAATGGATCGTGGTCGTATCGGTGCATGCGCCAAGGCACATTAAGAAAAAGGCGCGAAGATAGCGTCGATGCATGCGTCCCCCTGTAATGTTACCTTACTACTTCTGGTGGATTTCACAATAAATGGATGCGTCGACACCGGAGGGGTAAGAATTTTGTCATACGTACAGTGGAGGGGCGTGTGGCCGGGATAGCACCGTTTTCGCTGCATAGTTCTCGCGCGCCGCGCAGGCGTCTTCTGACCAAGGAAGTCTAGGCGGCCGAAGGGCGAAGGAGGGCGAAGAGGCCGGGGTCGAGTTCGGCGCGAGAAGGAGGGTTGGCACCCGCACGTTCGCAGGTACGGGCGGCGCAGGCCGCGGCGAAGGTAAGGATTCGCTTCAACTCATCTGCCGTCATGTCCCGGAGCGACGGCACGGCGATCCGTTCTGCCATTCGCAGACCCACTAGCAGCGCCGCTTGAAAGCTGTCCCCCGCCCCCACCGTGTCGACCGGCGTGACGCGGGGCGCGGCTACTTCTACGGCGCCGGCGCCACAATGCCACGCCGTCACGCCACGCTCGCCCCTGGTAATGATGACGAGGCTCGCATTATGCGCCAGCCATTGCCGGGCTTTGGCCTCATGCCGCTCGCTCTCATACATGTAGGCGAAATCCACATCCGACATGCGCACGATATCCGCATGGGCGGCAAAGGATTCCATTCGTTTGACATATGCTTTCTTTTCGGAGATGAGGTTAGGCCGGCAATTGGGATCGAAGGAGACAGTGGCGGCACCTTGTGCGTCGGCGAGCAGGGCATAGGTTTGCGTGGCGGTTTCCTCATGGATCAGCGTGGTCGATCCAACATGCACGGCATCGATATCGGCGAAGGAAATGCTGCCCTTGCGATAGCTCCAGTGTCGGGAAGCGGTTCCCTCGTCATAGAAAGCGTAGTGGGGTTCGCCATCGACCATGCGCACGAAAGCCAGCGTGGTCTGTCGCGCACCGCGGGTCGCGTACCGCAAGGTCACGTTCGAGGATACCGCATGCGCCGCGATCATCTGGCCCAGGAAATCGGTAGCGATTCCGCCGACGAAGCCCGCGGGTGCGCCGAGGCGGGCCATGCCCACCGCGATGTTGAGGCATGATCCCCCTACCGTAGGCAATAGGGCGCCGCGCCCGTCGTCCAGGCGTTCAGGAATAAAATCGATCAGGGCGTCGCCGCAGCTCAGCAGCATATAGGGATCAACCAAGGTTGGCAAAGAGTCGGCCGATGCCTTTCTGCTGAGCTGTATAGATGGCGCCTAATACATTTGCAAGTTCGTCCAATGGAATAATTTTATCTACCTGAGCTGCAATCTGCATAAACTGCATGGGTACAATTATGTTGGTTACCAATAGTGACGAGAGGGCGTTATGCCGCTTATCAATCCCCGTAATTGCCGCTAATTTATCGCTATAATTTTGTAGAAATTCGATTCGGTCGAGAGGCGGCGCAGCCGGTCGGGTTTTCCCTTTGTATCGATAACGCCTCTGAATTCTGACAACTGATCCGCTATTTCCCCAATCGTCTTAGTGTACTTGAGCCGCTTACATTCGACGACTGTAATCAATGCAGGCGAGCTTGGATATACGGGGAGTCTGGGAGACGACCTCACCGAGTGAGATGGCCGATCACTTCGATCAATTCATCCACCTTGGCGCGATGCTCGGCCGGAGTCCCCGATTTGACGGCATCGGCGACGCAATGATCGATATGGTCGCGCAGGATCAATTCCTCGACCTTGTGCAGAGCCGCGCGCGCGGCCTCTACCTGGCTCAGGATATCCACGCAATAGCGATCCTCTTCGACCATGCGCAGGATGCCCCGCGTCTGGCCTTCGATGCGGCGCAAGCGAGCGGTGATCGTGGTCTTGGTTGCCTTGTTCATGCTCCTGCGGTACCCCAGTACAGTATGAAAAGCAATTACCAAGAGAAATCGAATAAGGGGACAAAGATCATGGACGAGTCCGCGCCTGAGACCGCAATGGCATTAGATCCAGTCTGCGGCATGAAAGTCGATCCGGCGCGAAGCCTGCATCGGACCGAGGCGCAAGGCCAGACTTACCATTTCTGTAGCAGCGGTTGTCGCACCAAATTCGTGGCTGACCCAAACCGCTACTTGCGGCCAACGCCGGCGTCCACGACGCTTGCTTTGGAAAGCGCCATCTATACCTGCCCGATGCACCCCGAGATCCGCCAGCGCGGTCCCGGCAATTGCCCGATCTGCGGCATGGCTTTAGAGCCGGAAGTGGCAACCGAGGAAGATACGGCCAATCCGGAACTGATCGACATGACCCGCCGTTTCTGGATTGGCGCCGTGCTGACCGTACCCATTTTGCTCATGGAGATGGCCGGCCATCTTCCCGGAATAGGACTTGCGCATTATCTGCCCAGGCAAGTTTCATCCTGGCTGCAATTCGTATTAGCAACTCCTGTCATCCTATGGGCGGGTTGGCCATTCTTCGCGCGCGGCGCGCGTTCGCTCGTTTCTTTGCGGCTCAATATGTTTACGCTGATCGCGCTGGGGATTGGCGCCGCTTATCTTTATTCCCTGGCCGCCGTGCTTGTGCCGCATCTATTTCCAGCCGGGTTCCGGCGGCCCGATGGCGCTGTCGCGATTTATTTCGAAGCCGGAGCGGTCATTACAATTCTAGTCCTGCTCGGTCAGGTGCTCGAACTCAGGGCGCGTGAACGCACGGGCGGAGCGATCCGCGCCTTGCTCGATCTCACGCCCAAGATTGCCCGGCGCATTCGCGTCGATGGCAGGGATGAGGAAGTGACAGTAGCGGCAATCAAGATCGGCGATCGCCTGCGTATTCGCCCTGGCGAATCCGTTCCCGTCGATGGAAGCGTCATGGAAGGACACTCATCCGTGGATGAATCCATGATCACGGGCGAATCCATCCCGGTGGAAAAAATGCAGGGCAGCAAGCTGATCGGCGGCACCTTGAACGGCACCGGCGCCTTGGTAATGACGGCCGAGAAGATTGGCGCCGATACGATGCTCTCGCGCATCGTGCGGATGGTGGCCGAGGCGCAGCGCTCGCGCGCGCCGATCCAGCGCTTGGCCGATGCGGTTGCTTCCTGGTTCGTGCCGGCGGTGATGATTGTCGCTATTCTCGCCTTCGCGGGCTGGGCGATATGGGGACCGCCACCTACGTACAGTTACGGTGTGCTCGCGGCCGTTTCCGTTTTGATCATTGCCTGCCCCTGCGCCTTGGGCTTGGCCACGCCCATGTCGATCATGGTCGGGATCGGCAAGGGGGCCAGTGCCGGCGTATTGATCAAGAATGCCGAGGCATTGGAGCGGTTCGAAAAGATCGATACCTTGGTGGTGGATAAGACGGGCACCCTGACACAAGGCAAGCCCGAGGTCACCGCCATCGTAGCGGCGGAAGGCTTCGATGAAGTGACAATCCTTGCGTTCGCAGCCAGCTTGGAGCGTGCCAGCGAACATCCCTTGGCAGCAGCCATCGTTGCCGCCGCTGAAAAGCGGGGCGTGCAATTGCATGCCACGGATAATATTCAATCCGTCACCGGCAAGGGGATCGCAGGTAAAGTTTCAGGTCACAATATCGCCGTTGGAACGGCCAAGCTGCTCGCCGGCCTGGGAATTGACATAGAAGCGGCGAGTGCTAAGGCCGATGACTTGCGGCGCGAGGGCGGCACCGCGCTGCTGGTCGCAGCGGATGGAAAAGTCGCTGGCATCATCGCGGTGAGCGATCCGATCAAATCCTCGACCGAACCTGCCCTGGCCGCGTTGCGCCGGGAGGGCGTGCGCGTAGTCATGCTGACCGGCGACAACCGCATTACGGCAGAGGCAGTGGCGCGCCGGCTCGGCATCGAAGATGTACAAGCGGAAGTGCTGCCCGAGGATAAAAACGCCATCGTCCGGAAATTGCGGACCGAAGGACGGATCGTCGCCATGGCGGGCGATGGCGTGAACGATGCCCCGGCTCTGGCCGAGGCCGATATCGGTATTGCCATGGGGACAGGAACGGACATCGCCATTCAAAGCGCCGGCGTAACGCTGGTCAAGGGCGACCTCGCCGGAATCGCCCGGGCGCGTACCTTAAGCCGCGCCACCATGCGCAACATCCGGCAAAATCTGTTCCTGGCCTTTATCTATAATATCCTAGGTGTGCCGATCGCCGCCGGAGTGCTCTATCCCGTCTTTGGATTATTGCTGAGCCCGATCATCGCCGCCGCCGCCATGGCCTTGAGTTCTGTTTCCGTCATCGCCAATGCGTTGCGATTACGCAACGTGAAACTCGGTTGAAAAACGACTTAAACCGTTGTTTGGCAGATGCGAAAATGGATGACTAATTAGAAGGCATCGAAAGCCAAGCTTGCTTCAAAGCCCTGCTGGCGACGGCTGTCGATGGGATCGTCGTGATCGACGCGAGGGCGTTGTGCGGATCTATAATGCGGCCTGCGAGCGAGCGGCTGTTTGGTTATCGAGCGGAAGAAGTCATCGGTCGAAACGTCAAGATGTTGATGCCGATCCGTACCAGAAAATCACGATCACTATGTCGAAGCGTACCGGAAGACGGGGTGCGAAAAATCATCGGCCTCGGGCGTGAAGTGATCGGCCAGCGTAAAGACGGATATACCTTTCCCCATGTATCTGTCAGTTGGCGAGGGGCGCTTTAGAACCGAAAGTATTTTCGTTGGTATCATTCACGACATTACGGAGCGCCAGGCCACGGCAAAGCGAATGCAGGAATTACAGGCGGAGCATGAGGAGGCCATTGTCCGCCTGCATGAGAGCTACGATTTCATTCAACGCCGGTTACATATCGTCTATATCGACAAGCTGGACGATAAGATCGACAGCGAGTTCTACGAGCATATCGTCGCGAACTGGCGCAACGAATAGACTGAGATCCTGCGCGAGATCGCACGGCACCAATCACTAGACCAATCCTACCTGACCGAAGGCGTGAAGCTGCTAGAACGCGCGCAAAATGCCCAGCGCCTCTTTGCCAAGCAATCGGCTTCCGAAAAGAAGCGCTTGCTGAATTTCCTACTATCGAACTGCACATGGAAGGACGGCACGCTCACTGGGCATTTGTGCCAACCCTTTGACCTGATTGCGGAACCCGCGATGCTGGCGGCACAAGCGCCAAGCGCAGAGGGGCAAAATCTAGATGAACATCCAGTTTGGCTGGGGGAGCTGGACGCATATCGAACTTTTTGCCGGGTGTTGGAACCAGACATGCGAGCGGGTTTTCCGTTTATTGGAGGGCTGGGCGTGGTAGGAGTGAGTGAAGCCTTCCCATTCAAATCACTTGACAAATGGCACTATTTGTAGTGCAATGCACTAAAGAAGGTGCCGAGTGAGCGAGCTAGAAACTCAGAAAATACCTCTCGTCTTCTTTCGCACCAAGGCAGGCAAGGAGCCGGTTCGCGACTGGCTGAAGACGCTGGATCGCTCGGACCGGTTGGCGATCGGGCAAGATTTGCAGCGGGCGCAGTATCGCTGGCCAGTCGGCATGCCGCTCGCAAAAGCGCTCGGCGGCGGCTTGTGGGAAATCCGCACCGCTTTGCCGAGCAAAACAATCGCCCGGGTCTTCGTTTGTTTCCGTGGCGGCACACTTTCTGCGCTGCACGGCTTCATTAAGAAGACACAGAAGACCCCCGATGCGGATATGGGTTTAGCGCGCAAGCGCCAGAAGGAGGTAGAGAATGGCTAAGAACAAACACAAGGGTTCCAGCATCGATGACTTCTTAAAGGAAGAAGGCGTCCTAGAGGAATTCCAGGCGCGGGCGATCAAGGAAGTCATCGCTTGGCAACTTCAGGAGGCAATGAAGGAGAAGCATTTGAGTAAGCGCAAGCTCGCGGCGATGATGCGCACCAGCCGCACGCAATTGGACCGCGTACTCGATCCCAAGGACGGCAATGTCACTATTGAAACTCTGCAACGCGCCGCCGCCATCCTCGGCCGCAAGGTGCAGGTTGAGTTGGTGTGACGACTCCCTAGCCGATCGAATAGAAACGCATGTGGCCTTCTTAACGAAGCTTATTTTCAGTGAAATTACAATGCAGGCGGACGAGGGTCTGTAGCTAATAAGGATTAGGGTTTTCTGAGTTATTGTGATATTGCGCTCACCAGGTCACGTAAAAGGGTTGGGGTAACCAATCCGCTACGAGAATCGAGAAACTCCAGGGAACTTGGTCAAGCAGAACATCAAGCGTCTTGCGCTGCACCTGCAACCGCCAAGCACCATCGCTCTTGCGGAGCCGCCCCTCACGCTGCAGAAAGCCCTCTTGCAATGCCGCCGGAGAGCTATTCCTTATCGTCGTCCATGCTTGGATGATTGCGTACAACAGATCTTCGCAAAGCTGCGCTTCCTGCGAGGTAATTTCGATCGCCGGCGCAATTGGCACCGCGGGCTCGACCCCGCAAAGGATCTTGTTAAGCAGCAGTTCAGGCTCTGGAGCATCGGCGCGGCCATCGCACAAAACCTGCAAAAGACGAGCAGCACGGGAAAGAGTCATTCCATCGGCGAAGCGCTTCCTGCCTGTGTTGTTCGGGTCCTCCTGCAGCAGCTTTAACCGGTCGAAGAAATGCGGCAGGAAAGGCCAAAGCAGGACCAGGCCGGCATTCTTCACATAAAACATTTCGTCTTTGTCTTTGCCAGCCTCGTCTTTAGCGCTAAAGGCGTTATGCCTGGGCCCTACCCCCTGTGCGAGAACAGATTGCGGCGATGCTCCCTCCTGGGAATTGGTGGCATCGAAAGAAGAGATTGTCGTGTTCCAATCGCCGTTTTCCAGGAAAAGCAGCAGCGCCACCGAGGAAGCTTCTAAGCTGGCGCTGACTGCGGCCATGGGCGCGCCTTCATTTTCAAGCGGCAGTGGCGATAACCGCGACTCATCAGCTTCCCTCGAGGACGGCAGATGATTACTGGTGTCCAGGAGGTGCAGCGCCTGAGACCGCCGATCAATTCCGTCCGAAGGAGAAAGCTCGGCTCCGTCGGGTGTAACCCCTCCAGATTGCCTTACATACGCGCGTGCCGTTGGGCCGAGCAAATCGATCAGGGTGCGGCGTACCTCCGGGTCAAGGTGCCAAGCCAGGCGCAGCCGCGCGCTGCGCTGCTTCAGAATGGTGCCCAGGAAGCGCAGCAAACCGGCGGCATCCTCCTCCGCGCAAGCTAACAACAATCTGGTCAGGGAAAAAGCTGCCGGATCGCCAGCCCAGAATGGGACGGTACCTTGCTCCAGATATTGCCGTAGCAAGGTCAGGCGAGCAGCAGGGGTGGTCAGTTTGCGTAACTCTTGGTTTTCGCGCTGGTAGCGGGAAAGAGCTTCGGTTAGGCACTGCTCAAAGCGAGGCCCAAGGTCGCTTTCCAATCGCTGGAGATCGAGAATGCCAAGATCGATCTTGAGGCAATCGATGAACAGCCTTTCGTCCGGAGGATTAAAAACATCGAAGATACGCTCCATTACCGGCAGAAGGTGTCGCTCGTTCAGTTCTGTCAGGCGCGGTTGCAAGGACAAGGCCAAGGTCTCGCTTTCTACCGCGACAGTAAACTTCTGGACGCGAACGGTATGGGTAACTTTACCCGCGCCCGTCATTCTTTTTCCTGCTCATCATCCAGCTGTCCATCGTCCAGCTACTCATAACTTCCACTGCTCGCTGTACTGTCTAAGAATTCTTGCAAGATCAGTCAACTTAAATTCTAACGATGAGACGCCGCCGTCCTGGTCGCCCAGGGTCATTTGAAATAAGTCATACATTTGGTGAATTTCCCATAAGGTGTTGTGCGACACAAAAATAAGCACTAATGATAGGTGCGCAGGTAAGTTGGCTTGTATCACTTCACGAAAACTATCGCGGTAAACCCGGTCTCCGTCTCGAGCCACCAAAACAATAGTAAAGGGGTTCAAAAGGGGGGCCATAATTTTTACCCCCCAAAAATCGTCTCTTTCTCGCACCCGAGAATCTGCTTGTCGCAGTAGAAAAAAATTTAACTCAAAGATATAAAAATGTTGTAAATCGGTGACCAAGTGCCTAGAAATATACACAAAGGATTGGCCTAGGCGGGCAGCTAGTTCACGGCTTGGCTGATTACGATCGATAATATGCCAAGATCTATCATCGCTAAGATACACAATCAACGCCCATTTCTCGTCTCGGTCAGAAAGTTTGCCAATACGTATATTATTACTATTTGATAACGCGAATAAAAGGCGCTTACTTATCCTTTTGTTGGGTAAAAAATCAGCAGCTTCTTTTAATACCTCCTTACTTAAGGCAGTAGAAGGCTCGGGCAATAAATTATCTATATCGGGACCATATAATCCATCTCGCGCGATTTCATGGCCAATCTCCTGCTCCTCCTCTGTCAGGATGAGACCCAATTCATTTAAATCTTGGTCCGGGCCGAGCAGCAGGCGCGTTTTAAGCTCCAATCCTGACACATTGTGCCTGGAAAGCGGTGCAAGATAGTCGAAGCCTTGACCGCGTCGCCGCGTGACCCGCGGAAGCTGGCGCAGCAAGGCCAGCTTGGTTTGCGCTGACAAGCGCTCGGATTCTTGGCCGCCGCCCCGGTCGCTAAAAGGCTTGGCCGCGGCGGGGACCGCCTCGGCGTACAAGGCCAAGAGGAGATCGAGGAAACGGTTGCGCCTTTGGTCAAAGCGATCTTGGTCGGCCACCAAGGACCTGAGACCGTCTTCGTAGTTCTTGGCCAACAATGAAGCCACATTTGGCACGCTGTCAGCCAGACTTTGGAAGAAATAGCTCCGATCTAATTTCGCATCGGTCGAAAAAAGATCCCGGGCGCCCTCCAATTGCGCGAAAAAGTTGGCCAGAAGCTGCTCGAAGAACAGAAGATAGGCCTTTAATTGCTGGGCTTGGGCGCGGCGCTGCGGGCTTGCCTCCACGGGTAGGCCAGAACTGGTGGTGCCGTAGGTCGTGGGAAACTGCTCTTGAATAGAGCTGTAGCGGCCGAGGTCGCGAGGATCGCCTCGCGGGATGGGAAACAGCTTCCGATAGGAGCGCTTCAACGGAAAGCGCCGGTCAGCTTTGGCTAGCAACGCATCGTAAGCTCGGCGCACCGCATCGAGATTGGGGCGGCATTTTACCCCTTCCCGTAAAAGCGTCAAACTAAACCATCCTTGCCCATTGGCTTGGATATCGATCGCCGGTATCTTGTCACCAGGAATAGTTAGCTCCTCTTTCGACTGCTCTCCGGGCTCTTGCCAACTTCCTTCGCGTAGCTCGGTCGCGCCCAGGGTCACGACTCCCGGGACGCCGGCGAGAAGCAATCTGAGCTCGCTCAATAGGATTTTTGTGGTTTTTGGGCGTAGCTCTTGCGCGGCAATGAAACCGTGCTTGAGCAAGGGCCCGTCGAAAATAGCCGCCGGTGACCAGCCCGCTTTCGCCAGCTCTTCGAGAGACTGACGGCGCAAGCGCGGCGCCAGAGCCTGATCAAGCGTAAAGAAAAGCTCCGCCAAGACAGTCTCAGGCTGGCTCTGTGCATCGATGGAAATTTCCCCTGAGACCACAACCGGCATCGGTTTCAATACCACGATCGCGTCCAGGTCCTCGCAGAGGTTACGATGACGGCAGTAGACGCGGCGTGCGCGTTTTTTCAGCATATCGGGATGAAGCGGTTCGCCTTCCGGGCTCTTCTCGTGCCCCGGCGCATAAAGATAGAGATCGTAACACCCCCTCTCTTTTTGCGGATTGAGCCAGAGGTTGGCCAGGCCCGGCACCCGGTCCGCCAGCAGCCGGCGGTAATCATCGACTGTTAGCGGTGCACAAGGAAAGGCTTGCAGAGCGGAAAACAGAGCCTGCCGCGAGGCCCCAATGCGGCCGTCGCGATCCGCCAGCAGATCGGCTAAAGGAAAATTGGCCCGATAGGAAAGCTCGGTCAAAGCATAACAAAGCTGTTCCAGGATGGTGACGCCAGGATCATGCGCGTTATAATCGCTCCACAGCGTTCCCGCCATTTCCTGCAGAAGGCGTAGGCCTTCGGCTCTGAGCCCCGCGTAATCCTGCCCAGGATCGGATGGCGGGGCGCCTGAAATAGTGGAAGTTTCAGCAAGGCCTGCACCAATCTCTTCATCAGCCATGGTTGGCCTCTTCCGGGACAGCCTCTCTCAGCCTGTGCCGAGCGGCGGAGGTCAAGTAATAGCAGTCCAAGCCGTCGATTTTCGGATCATAGCTGAAATCAATGCTTGGCAAGCCTGCCACATAAGGACGCTTTCGTATGAAGCTGGCGATGGCGGCTTCCGAGGGATGCCAATCCGGCGGGCGCGTCGGATCGAGCGACCAGGGCGAGAGATAGCGAATCAGCTCGCCTTCCAACCGCGTGAGGGCCTCCTCGGGATCGATTTCTCTTGAGAAGAGCAGACTGGCTCTCACGGTGACCGCGACGTACCGAGGGTTAGCCACTGTGATGGTGGCAAAGGGACTGGCCGCGCCGGAGAGACTTTCCTGAATCGTATTCAGCAGATCGGCCGGCGCCTTGGGCTGGAGGGGATCGAGGCTAGGACCGCCACCAGGTCCCGGAACGACATAGATCAGGACTTTACCGGGTTGCGTATTTGACGGCTTGCCCGCCGACAAGGTGCGTGCCTGCCAGATAATGGGGAAGCGCTCCAATACCAAACGCTCATAATCCCATGGTTGAACGGCTCGTTCCTTATGACGCAGGCGCTCGCCTAGCCAAGTCTGAAAACCACGCTCGCTGTCGGCGGGGCGCCCGTCGAACGAAGGAAGCGGCTGCCGAACGATACCAAGACCCTCCACAGGCTCGAGCGGCGCTATGATGCTGCCGGCCGGCAGAGGGTTGTTGAGGTGTGCGCCATCGCTGGAGCCCGCCACCCAGCGTGCCGTCACCGCATTGGGATAAATGCCCAGCAGGTTGGGATAGGCTTCCGCCGGTCCTCGCGGCTGGACCGCCAGCCAATAGCGCCCGCTCGGCGGCGACGCTGGCTCCGCCTGCACGGAGGCGGGAAGGCGCAAGGTCACGATGCCGCTCTCGCTCAAGCCGTGCGTGGCGTCATGCACCACCGCACCATCCAAGGGCAGTCCGTTTTCATCGCAGTAATGCCACGTTACGGCGGGTGGCTTTTTCTCAAGACTATGTTTTTCCGCTACATGGAACAGCAGGGTTAACTCCTGCGGCAGCGCCAGGTCGGAAAAGCTTACCTCAAGCTCGGCCTTCACTTCGGGCAGCGCCAGAAGCGGCGGACTCGCATCGTCTTGCCAGCGCCGCCAGCCGCCAAAAGGAAGCAGGCTGAAACACGTCATTTCTTCCGCCAGCGCATCTACCTGTTGTTCAACCTGCCGCAGACGTCCCTCAAGGGTATTTATGCGATAGTCCAGCGGACCTATGGTGGGCAGGCCTTCCGTCCCGCTTTCTAACTTGCCGACGCGCTTCTCAAGCTCATCCATGCGGGTGGCTGGATCGGCCTTCTCTTCGGATTCGGTCTTTTCCAGGACAAAGTAGCCGACTCGCCATTCGAGGGCTGCCACCGCGGCCTCTAACTTGTCGAGCGGCGCGGCCTTGTATGCTTCTAACGCGTTCATGCGCGTTTCGAAATTGCTCAGGTATTTGCCGAACTCATCGGCAGCTAGAGTTTCTTGTTCGGAAGCTTTAGGGTCATGCGAGTTGATTTTCTCGAAAGCGTCCCACTGCGCATTGGGCGGGCTACCCGATGGAAAACTGCTTTCCTTTTCAAGCATAGATATCCGCAGATCTAATTCCATTAAACGTGTGCCAAATTTATTATTTTGCCATTTTATCGGCCCGTCGAGCCTGGCTATCCGATTTTCCAACCGACGTGCTCGCTCAAGATTGGATATATGCAGGGAAAGCTTAAGTAGTCTTTCATGGTCGGGAAGCAACGGCAAGTGGCTCAAGTCCATCCACGACCTCGCTTGCTTTATAAGGATCGCTGTGCGCCCATGATCAGTGTCCTTTCTAATCGGTCCTGGCTGTCCGTTTGTGAGCAGCCCAGCCCGTCTTTCAAAGTCAGCGATAAGCTCAAGGGCGTGCAACCTAACATCCATTCTATCCAGTGTTTCACTGGAATATACCGGTGTTATCTGTAAACGTTCCAGCTCAGTCAGCCTTACATCAATTTCCCGCATTCTATCCTTAAGAGGAGCGTTGTGATTTAGCTCTATCTTCGAACTCGTTAGCCGGTAGAGCCTATAGACCCGCTCTTCGAAAGTGCTTATTCGCCTAAGCTGATTTACGCGCTCCTCAAGTTTTTCCAAGCGCTTCTCAAACGTCTTTTCCTTGGATTTCTCGGTACCCTCGAGCCTGTCCACCTGCTGCTCGAGCACGCGAAGGCGGCGCTCAAGCGGAACGCCTTCCCCTCTAGGGCCTCGCATTCCGTCTCTGAGCAGACCCACCTGTTCTTCGAGCGTGCCTATCCGCGCCTCGAGACTGTTCGCGGCATCGAGCACCTCTACAGGCACTTCAGGCTTTTTGCTTGGCTTTACAGGCCTTCTCACTCTCGGTTGATGTATAAAAGTAATGGAGGCGGAAGCGGCATAATCGAGGGATATGTGCGCCGCTTGCGGCAACCAGAGCGGCTTCGGCGCTTCGCCTTTCTTTTCTTTAGTCCAAGCCGCCAGGCTCGCCGCGAATAGCCCTTGATCAAAGGCGGCCGCCGGCGCCTTCAGCGTAAATTTGAGAGCCAAGCGAGCAAAATTAAAGGAAGGCGGCAACTCTGCTGTTCTCTCCAAGGTAAATTCCTGGTAGCGGCGAACCGGATCGATAATCCCATCTTTCCGGCTAAACATCGGCAGGCTTATCTTCTGCCGCAGCCGCCAAGGTCCCGGGCCACCGTCCAAAGACAAGCCGACCTTGAAAGATTCATCCGTGATGTCTTTGAGCGGCGCTTGATGGTTCTGGTAATAACCGCCGAAGCCCGTCTCGGGCAGGTTGCCCCAGACTAAACCGACAGCCAGGTTTTGAAGCCGTTTGTGCAACAATTCGCGGTGGCTGATGGAGAAAAAGGAATCGATCCTCGGGCTGGCTCCGAAGAGGAGAAAATCACCATCGGCTGGAAGCGGTCCGTCGCTGTTCTCGAGGATAAGGTCGCTCAACCCCTCGACCTTCACCACGAGCTCCAGCCGTGCCCCCTGCCAGTGGTGGAGCAAGGTCAACGGGTAGACGCTTTTGGCTTGACCGGTCTCAGGATTAATGAGTTCGCAGGCTTCCTGCCGCAGCGTCGCTTTGAGGACCGGTATGCCTGGTGCTGGACCTTCTCCTTCCGGCAAGGGTACGAGCGCGGGAAAGTCGGTAGAGAGTTCGATAAGAAGGAGAAAGATCGAGAAGCTGTTGGGTTCAAGTACTACCTTGTAGCCATCGACCGCGTGCCAACCGTTCTCGGTCGAAACCTCCAAGGCGAAAATTTTTTCCAGAAAAGCTTTCAATAAACTATCCGGAATGTCGGCGGCCTTGGCCGGTTGATCTGGTTCAGCCAAACCTAGTTCTTCGGCCATAGTTGCAAGAGTTTTTTCCCAGCCGTCCAAAGCAACGGTAATCTTAACGTCGATGCGGCGCCTGCCTCCGGTCAAGAACAGGAGCGGCGTGGCCAGAACAAAACCCAGATTGGCAAGCCGGGCTGTCTGCCCTGGTTTCGCCGCACGTTCAGCCAAGGCCTCCTCATAGCCGAAGAGGGGCCAAGATCCGCCGACCGCCGAAGGAGCGACAATCGTCTCGATCACTTGTGTGGGGATCGGTTCATTGCCGGCTTTTGGGGACTCGTCGTAGCGTACCCGCACCATGCGCAGCTCGTCCAAATGAACGGGAGAGACCTTGAAGTGCCTATCGGTGGCAAAGAGAATGGTGTTGTCGTCGGCATCCTGCCCGGCCACGAAAGTCGTGCCGGCAGGGATCTTGACGCTTTGCGACGCCACATTTTCATCCAGCGCGAAGCTCAGATAAGTCCAATCCGGCTTAGGACCCCGCGATGCTTCTCTTAGTATCTTGCGGTAATAAAAATCCGCGTAGCGGCTGGAAAATCGGTTGAGGCTGTCCTGCGCTTTACCGAAGAGCTTGGCGAAGGTAAAAAAGAGCGCCAGATGTGGCGGATTATTGCCGCTGGTCAGGGCTTTTTCCAAAAGCGCCTGGGCTTGGGGACGGAGCGCTTCCAATTCTTCGAGAAAGATACCATGCGCCTCTACTGCTGCCCCTAGGCTTGGCGCAAGCTCGTCGCTGTCATTACCGCCCGGCCAAAGGGAACTGTCAGGCGCGGCCTCTTGCAAGCGCCAGCGCGGAAGCAAGTCGGAAAGGTCGAGAAGAATAGGCTGGCCAAGTGCGGACGGCAGCTCGGCGCCCAGCGCGCACCCTTGAAGGCGGCGCAGAGCCGTGCCCATCCTGCCGTCGATCGAACTAAGGAATGCCTCGTGCAGCTCCAAGTCATCGCGCGAGCGAGAACGTCCCAGCGCCTTCATCCAGCGGTCGACGCGGCGTGCCGGTTCCGCCGCCAAGGTGAAAAGCTCGCGCATCAGCCCAAGTTGATGCGTGAAGGGCCGAGCGATTGCCTTGGCCTTGGCGGTAATGGTCTCCCGGCGAGGCCAATCCTCGGCTAGGATCGCCGCCGACACCACCAGGGGATCATCGGTGAAAAAACTCCTCCAATCCCCATCCGGCTGATCGTCATGACGGTAATATACCAGCAGCTCGGCAAAATGTGCCGCGAAGGTCACCAGACTGGCAAAATCGCGGTCGTCAACCTGCGCCGCCTTCCCCTCCAGCGCTGGAAGCCAGCGCTGGAGCTGACTAGGCGAGCCGTTGAGCAGAAGGGGCTTTAGCCCCTTATTGCCGCCGTCATCGCCCTGGTTCGCCAAGCGTCGCCTCCGTCAGGTAGAACGGATAGACGAAATTGCTGCGGGTATTGGTCTTATCCACCCGGTAGGTGACCGTGATCGTGATTCGATTCCTGGCTGCGGGGTCGTCATCAATGGTGATGTTCTCGACGGTAATGCGCGGCTCCCAGTCGAGAATAGCCTGCGCGATTATTTCCTTCAGGCGATAACGCAGCGTGGCTGTCAGGCTGCGGAAGGCGAATTGAGACAGCGCCGTGCCGTAGTCTGGCTGCATGATTCGCTCTCCCAAGCCGGTGGAAAAGAGAATGGCCAAACTTTGTTTGATGTCAGCCTCGCCGCTGACCATAGCGACCCCGGCGGGATGTGCCCGCGAAAAGCTGGGAGGAAAGCTCCAGCCGGTGCCGAGAAAGGAACGGAAAGAACTCAAGGCCTAACCTCCGATCAGCACGGTGGGGCAGCCCTGGACGACCGTTCCGCCATGGGCAGTGGCGTCACCCATGCGGGCAGTCGGCAGGCCCTGAACGAGAACGCTCGACGATCCTTTGATAATGGTATCTGGAGGGCCGCTGGCGCAGACGGCGAGGTCGCCGACACGTGCCGCCGGCAGGCCGCCTATCAGCACTGTCGGGGCGCCCGGACCAGAAATTGGACCGCCGACGTGGGCAACGGGACTTGCCATCGGGCATTGATGGAAATCGAAGAGACGGGCGGCTAGGGACATGGTTGTGACGTTCCGCTTCAGTTGATCTTGACCAAGGTGCCGCGCAGCGTCAGCAAGCCGGAGCTGCTGACCTCGGCCGCCGCCTTGCCTTGAGCGGAGAATTTGCCCTTGGCGTTGTGAATGATCTGCATGCCGTCCATGCTCGCGTTCCCCTTAGCGGCAAGGGCTAGATTGCTCTGGGCTTCAATAGCCACCTTGCCTTTAGCCGTGATTGTGAGATTGCCGGCGCTCTTGAGCTCGATGCCACTCTTGGTCATGGACAGGCTATTGCCGTTGCTGTCTCTGACGGCGATCTGCTTGCCTTTGTCATCCAGTGTAATCTGATGTTTGCCGGGGGTCTTGATCTCGATGGTCTTGTTTTCTTCATCGAAGGTAATCTCAAGCTTGCTGCAAGTAACGATCGCCTTCTTGCTGTTCTTTTCGTCAAAAGGATAGGGCGGAGCATGCTTCTTGCCATAGAGACTGCCGAGGATAACCGGATAACGCGGATCGTCATTCATGAAGGCGACGATGACCTCATCCCCGACCTCGGGGACGAAAAGCAGACCTGTCCCGTTCGAAGCATAGGCGGTGGCCAAACGAGCCCACAGACCTTGGTCATCCCTATTGCGCACCAGAGGCAAAGTGACAAGAATGCGAAAGCCGCCAGCCTCATCCTTGCCAAGTTTTTTGACCAGGCCCACCTGCAGACCGCCCGCCGGCGGCAGCAGACCCGCAGCGCTTGGAGACGCAATATCCTGTTTCTCTACAGCATAGGACTGCGCATCCAAGCCAAACTGAACGGTGGTGACCCAGAGATTGTTGCGTACACTGTGATGCGTCCCGCTGACCAAAACGGGACCATTAAAGCGCTTTCCGACCCCGGCCAATTCGATGACCTTGCCGGGACTGGCCAGAGCATTGCCTTGAAAGCGGACCTCACCGCGGATCTTCGCCAGCCGGGATCGCAATAGTTCCGCAGACGACCACTCCTTAAGCTCCTCGTTGTCCAGCGGTGCGCTGGTTTGGTAGCCGACCGAATCCAGACCAAATACGCGGGCAAGGGCATCGGAGGAGATATTGCCCGGCTCCTTGACTGGAACGCTCCCAGGTCCGAAGGCAGCTAGTTTCAAGGTCTTGCTGTCCCAGCCGTAGCTTTTGATCGCGGAAGGCTGTAGCTGGGTCGTAGCATCCAATTCAGCTGAAAGGTCGAGGATGGCCTCGCCATATTCCGCCCGCAGCGTGGCGTTCTGCTGAGTATCTGGCCTGGCGACGGTAACGGTACCATCTGAGACAGACACGACGAAGCCGTTGGCCTGCGCCCGGGTCACCATCATGTCCCAATCGCTGGCGTCATACTGCACCAGGCTTTCCTGCTTGAGCTTGGTCCTGGCTACTGAGGCCTTGAGCCCATTAGCCTTGATGAGTTTTTCGATCAAGGTAGCGTCGGTAATCTTGGCAAAGGCGGCTGTCTTGCGCTGAAGAGTCATCTTGATAGCTGAATCGGCCATTTCTACGATCAGCCGCGAGGCATTTTGTTCACTGACTTCCAGGCACTGCTTTGTGATCACCCCTGCGAATATCTTGGTATTCTTGCCTTCATAGCCGAGGGCAATCTCCACCTTGCCCCCAGGTGCAAAGGTTTCCAGGTTACTAACCGGAAAATCGCGCGCGGCTGGCGTGCCATCGTATAGAACGATCCGCGCCTTGGGTATTCGATTGAGAAAGAGCCAAGCTTCGATGACCTCAACCTGCAAATCGCTGGCGATAGGCTTGCCATTTACTTTGATTTGATAGCTGGGAAGTGAGGAACTGTTTTCTGCTGGGGAGGGCACGCTCACGAGCTGGCCTCCGCCAAGGGTGGAAAGATGAGTTCGGTTCCCACCGGAATATCGCGGAAGGCCGTGAGCCCGTTAACCGCTGCCACTTCCAGATAGACGGCGCTGGTGCCGTAAATACGATGACACATCAATGGCAAGGTATCACCGGCAGCCACCGTGCGGATGTGGCTGAGATCCGGCGAGCTATTCTTGGCTTTGCGGGCCAAGGTGGCGGCACTCTGATAGCTAACAAAGGTCGCTTCGGCGCGGGCGCGCAGGGGAGTTCCGTCAGGCTTGAAGAGCGTATAGGTGATATCGAGGCTCTGCAGCCGGCAAGAGAACTGCAAATCCGCCCATGAAAGGATAAGGTAGTTTGGACTGTGAATCGTGCCCTTATAATCGAAGCAAAGCTCTTTGAACGCTTGGAGCTGGGCAACGATCCCATCTTGGGTAAAAGGCTGAATTCCTGGCAGAGAGCTCGGCACGGCGCCGGTGCCGTCGAACACCAGCTCGAAAGATACTCTTTCGGAGGGAATGCGCTGAAAGGTGGGGGAGCCCCCGTTGCTGCCTTGCGGTTTAGGATCGTTATAATGAATCTCATAAGTGCGGCGATAGCTTGCCGGATTAATGTGGACAGTGAGCGAACGCTCGCCTGACCTGAAATCCTTCGAGGTGAAGCCGGAGATGGTCATCTTCTCGAGGGCACCACCGTAAGCCATTCTCTAGCGACCCCGCTGTTCTTTGAGCGCGCGCAAGACAAGCCGCACGCAGGTGGCCACCAGATCTTCACGCGCGCGATCGAGCTCGCCAGCGTCAGCAGTATGCGACCCCATCCCCTTGGTTGCACTGCCCCCCTGCGGCCCAGCGTCACCGACGCTTGTTCGGTCACGTACTTGCAGGCGGATTCCGATCTCGTTGATGGTAAGCGGCATTGACTTCAGCCTTTCAAACGATGGATGAATTGGGCCATCTTGGTGGCAACCGACGCATTGCCGCCAAGATTGACCCGCTCCATATAATTATAGGAGAGCTCAAAGGTCTCAATCAGTACGCGGTTCTCCATGGCATCAAGTGGCGACACCGCCCAGCGCACCGGCCAAGCATTGACAAAAGTCCAGGCGACTAGGGGGTTTTCCTTACTATCCAACAGCATTACCAGCACATTTTGCGGCAAGATAGGAATGGAAAGACCTGACCCCACGGTCTGTCCAGCCCATTCCGCCAGCAAAGAATCTTTAAAGACGACGCCACGCTTAAGCAGTAGATTGCTGTAGCTGCCGCGTAAAGGAAGACGATGAGCAAAACGGTTCTCACCGCCCTCCACGACCTCCTCAGTGAGGAAGTTGGCCTCAAGACCCGAAACTTCCTGAAAGCTGGCATCGATCTTATCAATCAAATTTGCTGCTGCCAGCGCACCGATAAGCTGAACGGTGAAGTAGAAACTGCCTGGGGGATAGTAACTTTCTGCCATGGTTATGCCATCTAGGGAGCTTCGACACTCAAGACATCAAAGGCGAGCTCCATGCTTTCAATCGCCACCTCGTTGCCTTCGGACTTTAGGTCGGTCCCGCTGACCTTGGTTGGCCAGGCATTGATGAGAGTCCAGACCATCTTGGGAGTGCCGTTCTCGTCCAGCAGACTGATCACGACAGTGCGACGCTCGACGGTGCTACCTTTGATTTGACCGTACCATTGCCAAAATTTAGCGTCGTTGACGAAGATCCCCTTCCGCAAGGTGACGTTTCCGACGCGGGCAAGGCCTGGCATCTTGATCGGAGAAAAACGTGGACTGTTGCCGTGGCGATATTCGATTACTTGCGTCTCGCTCTCCAGGCCGCTCACTTCCTGGAAATTTACCGTGGTGTCGCTTCCAAGTTGGACAGAAAAATAGAATTTGGGCAGCGGCCAAACACTGTTTTGCGTACTTCCGGCCATGATGGCTCCTATCGAATTTTCAAGTTGGAAAGTAAATAATGTCCCAGAGGTCAGGCTAGCTCTCACCCATCGTTTGCTCAAAGGTGAGTTCGATGAACTCCGCAGGCCTCAGCATTTGTAGCTTGACCTGCACGATCATGTGTCCCTCCAGGACATCTTTGGCGGTCATGGTGCTGCCCAGCCCACAGGTTACGCTAAAAGCCTCCTGTGCGGTGGCACCCAAGAGACCACCTTGATTCCAAACTTCTTGCAGGAAGCTGGAAATCATGGCGGTGACTGCCACCCAAGTCTTACCGTCGTTAGGGGCAAAAACGAAGGTGGCAAGGGTCTGCTTAATCGATTGCTCGATGTAGATGAGGCTGCGGCGAACTTGGATGTAGCGCCAATCGTCGCTGTTGCCTTGCAATGTGCGGGCGCCCCAGACCAAGGTGCCGCGACCGACAAAGTAACGGATGGCATTGATCGCCTTACCATCCGTCGGAACGTTGAGCTCTTGCTGCTGCGCATCGGTGATGTTGAAGCTAGGGGCGACGACGGCTTTGAGCGCCAGATTGGCGGGGGCGTTCCAGACCCCCCGCGTGCGGTCGCTGTAGGCATAAAGACCAGCAATCGCACCACTCGGCGGCAGTAGATTGAGCTTCTTAACCGCCAGCTTTTGCAGCTCGGCAGTGAGATCTACCTGAGCAATAAGATTTTCGTTATTCCTTTTGATGGACATCCGATCAGCATTGCCGCCCGGCATTTTTATAAAGTCCAATAAAGCTATGTCAGCTTTCAGTTTTCCAATCTCCCGCTCCAATTTTTTGATTTCTTCAGCGGGATTTATCTTAGATTTTAGTCTTTCAATCTCCTCTAATAATTTCCTGATAGCTCCAGCGATATCATATTTTTTGTCTGTCTTCTGTCCTTGCGTGATGGATAGTTTCAAACTATCAATCTTTTCATTTACACTATCAGTCCACTTTTTTACGTCGGACTCCGGTTTCGGGAGTGCCTTCTCCAAATCCGTGAGATTATTTCTTAATCGTGCTATTTCATCTTCTTTTGGTTTAAGATTACCCATAAGGAGAATTTTCAAATCGCTCCCAAAATTTTCATAACTCACCTCGTCACTGCTCACCACGGTGGTCTTGATAAAGGGGTAGTAGGCTACGCCGTAACCTAGATGCTCACTCCCTATATTGCCGCGGAAGGCATCAACAACTGCTGACTGCTTTGGATTTTCAGTTTGCGGGACATCGAGAAGAGCTATGCGGTCTTGCAGGGTGCTACATTGGACGAGCATTTTTTGATAAACGTCATAACAGTCCTTCTGCTCCAGCAACACGGCATCAGGCATAGCTAAAATAGTGGGCCCGACAAAGGCCTCTAGAACAGAGAGACCTTCGAGAAGGTGTTCTTTACTGATCTTTTGATCGACACTTCCGGCTTGCGTGCCGTAGATGCCGACCGAGACGATATAACAAGTCGCGCCGCCATTGGCGTAGAAAGCCCGTAAGGAATTGTAGAGCTTGAAAAGCTTGGTGCCATCTTGCGGCTTAAGTTCATAATAGCCCCCCATAAAGGAGAAATCATATTCTTTAGGTTGGCCTTCCAGCTTATTAAAGGAAAATTGCGCCTTATAACCTGCGCCAAAAAAGGCTTCGTAGTCGACCATGGAATCGACACGTTGCGGGCGCAAGAGAATAGACTTGCCATCGGCCTCAGCCTTTTCTGTGTAACCTATAAAAGCCGGTATGGCTGTTGGCACACTTGCGATAGAGGGCAAAAAGGCTTCGCGTTCTGTAATGTAGACTCCTGGTGTTTTACGAACAGCTATGGTCATGAGAATTAAGTCCCCCCGTTGAGTTTGTTATCGTTAAAGGTAAAGATAGATGTTGGCTTGCGCCCTCTCTCCCTCGCTCCCCTCACTCTTCTTGCTCTGCCACGTGCTGGCGACCGGCAGAGGACTGCGCAGCGTTTCCTCTTCCATATGAGACCCGGCGCGTTGCCCACGCAGCTTGAAACGGAAAGGCGATTGCTGGAATAACTGTAAAGATGATTGCGAATCAAAGCGCAGGGCTTCTCGCCCGTCGGGTAGTTTGTCCGGATGCGCTTGGCCGAATTGAATGTCTTCCCGCCCGGTTTCGATGCGTAAACGCCTAGAGACTCCATCACGGGGAATAACCCAATAGGACCAGAATGCGGAACGCGCTTCGAAACTCAGCAGATAAGTCTGCGTCGCGACGGGCTCGGAAGAGTTCTCGAGCCTCACAGGATAGATGTCTTCCTCGCTGTCCAGGCTGTCTGGCGGGCAAGCGAGGAGAAAAGAAAGAAAAGCTAAGGTCGGCAGCCTCTCCGATCCGACACGAACTTCACTCTCGGGATCGCGAAGCTTGATGAAGGTAGCGTCAGAAGGAGGCTTTAGCCTAACGCTGGTCGGCGCAAGGTGGCGCAGGGTCTCAGCCATTTGCTCGAGTGGGGTGAGAAAGACTTCCCGTTCTCTGCGATAGATAGCGGTATTGCTCCAAAAAAAAGCTTCTCGATCTAGCCGTAACGTCAAGGGAAGCTCGGTGACGGTAGTAAAGCTCCTGTCGCGCACCAGAAGCTTAAAATCAAGACGGTTATTTAAACTTTGCAACGCATCACGGCGCAGCCAAGCAAGAAGCTGATTAGCGCGGTTCTTTGGATACAGAACCGCAAAGCCAGTCGCTTCTGTTACAAATAATAAACCCAATCTCTGCATCAGCTCAACGGAGGTCGATGTCGGCCTAATCTGTAGGCCTGCTCCATGGAACTCGACTTTATTATAGTATCCATGGCGCGTCCTGACACGGAACAGCGCTTCATAATGCTGGGCTTGCGCTCGATGCGACTGTTCAGAGGGAACCGTGGCCATTATTCCTGCACACTAACAGCTACCACACCGGGAGTAAAGCCTTGCATCTTCTCGGCGTGGAAAGGGATCATGCGCAACCTATAGCAGACTGCTGGCAAACATTTAACGCCGAGCATACCGAGAATGTGGTTGGTCTGCGCCAGATCCAAATTGACGATCTCCAGAGCCAGCTTGTCAATTCTTGAATCCAACTCCGGAAACTCACTGTGCGTGAGGGTTGGGCGCTGCTGGAAGTGACTTATGGTTCTAGAAATCGCCTCCAATCCTTCGGCATAATTCTGGTCATAGAAATTTGCGAAGAACAGTAAAAGAAGGTTGATATAGACAGGCGCGGCAACCTGGACAAATTTGTTGTCGGGAAGGGAAACATAGCGATTATATGTGCTTATGGTCGTATCATGCTGGATGCTGATGAGCGTCATAACAACTTTGTTCTTTGTCTCGGTATAAGGTCGCCCCTCATGGTCTGTAAGATTGGATAGAATGACCCGGTCGCCGTTATGAGGATCGTATGTGCGCAAAGCATCGTCCAGGTTCCGGCAAAGCAGTTCCAGAACATTTTTAATCGCATTCATCAGGAGCTAACAATCCTCATCTTATGTGTATAGAACCTATGGCATTAAGTCCATTTTCTTAGCAAAATTCTCCTGACCGGTAAAGCCATGCATTGAGTGGCACCATATCTGATTTCTGGCAAGGTGCTAACGGGTTACTCCATTGATAATGACGTGCTCGCGGCTCAGTAGAATACTCAATTCCTGCGGTAATAATCGTTAACTAACCGTTAATAGCTTCTCATTAGCCTTATGGTCGGCAACCGATGGCGGATAGTGCGGGCAGGGAGGATCATGTTTGAGGCTGCCGGCAAGCTTGGCGAGCGAGTGGAGGTAAAGCCCTAAAAGGAGGATAGCATGTGCATTAAGGCAACTGTGGGGAAGGAGGGCCGTAATGACCGCACCGATGTAAAGATTGTTCAGATTCTGCTCAGCGCAAACGTCTATTGCCTTGGACAGGCGCGGTCCTTGAAGATTGATGGTTTTTGGGAGCGGCAACGACGGGCGCGCTGGACGCCTTTCGCCAAGCGAAGAACTTAGCGCTCGGCGGAGTGGTGGTGCCGGGAGACGCTACGTTGGAGGCACTGTGCCGGGGGCTGCCATCAGATTTCGTCCATGAGAAGATGTGGATCGTGATGCCTGCGGCAAGCGACGACCGCATTGGGCTCTATTTTGAGCCTTTGGTGGCCGCCGCCGCACGCCACGGGATCGATCATTTGGCGCGCGCTAAGTGGGTCTTTGGAATACCTCCGCTGGTCAATAGAGTAGGTTAAAATGAGGTCGATCGTTACTCAGCCTCAGCCCGGAATGGATCCTTGTTTTGGCTGGACCTGAGTTTTTAACCGGCAAAATTTCTCGAGCGCGCGCTCTGGCCGGCAATCTGCGGTGTGATGTTTCGCACCAGACCGTGCTTCAAAGCATGAGATCTCGAGATTCCATCAGCGCGCGACGGTCGGCAATAAGAGCACGGATTGAAATTCCTACCGCGTAACTGATGAAAGCCTCTTGGCAACGATAGCGCTTTTATTGCATGCTTCTTACACCAAAAGAGCGAGGGAGAGCATGACTGTGTCCAAAACCCTATATGACACGCGGCATTCCTTCCGAGCAACAGCGGAGCCTAGCACCAAAAGCTTAGGCGCCGCCGAGATCACCCAGCGTCAAGCCAGCACAGCAACGGGTCCAGGCACTGAAACTCTTCACGCCTTGAGCATGAGACTAGAGGCCAGCCCAACAGCGGTGGCGCAGCGCCAGCGGACCGCGGCGCTTAACCAGATTCCACGTGTGGCCGCACTGCGGTCGTTGAGCGAGGGCCTCAACCCAGGCCGGCACGTTCTTACCGCTGATGCACCAGGCGTTCCGGTTCAGGCGCAGGCGGCGACCTCGCCCATGCAATTGGTGCCGCGCCAGTCGCGCAACGCCATCCAGCAAAGCGCGCCACTACTGTCGCAACGCAAGCTGGGCAAGATCACGCAACGGAACGCGCATCTGATATCCCAGGATGATGAACTGGTCAGAGGAGGCAAGGGCCAGGACATCATGCAAGGCAAAATCGATCATGATATGCACGACGAGAAGCCGCCAGCTCAGCGCATGTCGGTGGCAAGCGGGGGCCTGCCCACGAGGCTGAGGCAAGGGATCGAAGGCCTGTCGGGCCTGGATATGGGCCATGTCCGGGTGCATTACAATTCGCCGCAACCGGCGCGGATGCAAGCGCACGCCTATGCCCAGGGCCGGGATATCCATCTGGCGCCGGGCGCGGAACGGCATCTGCCGCACGAGGCCTGGCATATGGTGCAGCAAAGACAAGGCCGCGTGCGCCCGACCGGTCATCTTGGCCCACATCCATTGAACGATGATCGTGCTTTGGAGCGAGAAGCCGATCGCAAGGGCGCGGAAGCCGCACGCCTTGCCCTGAATCCGTTGAATACATTAGCGACGTCTTCCGGCAATACCCATAATCAGTCAGTGCAGAGGATGCCCCTTCCTCATAGTTCCTCCGCAAACCCACCAATTATCCAATTGCAGACATCAATTGCACATATCTCTCAGGAGTATTATGTTCCGGAAACAAAAGAAATTGTTGGAAAAGAAATGCATGCAGAGCTTGATCCTGCCGAGCCTAAAAAAGGATCAGCAACCAGCGCAAATTCTTCTACACAAAAGGGCCTAATGAAGGCAATAGAGAAAATATACCCAAATGCGAATGCAAAAAAAGGGCATTTACTAAATCACGATTTGGGGGGGCATGCAATTGCTGCAAACTTATTCCCAATCACAGGTCAAGCCAATGCATTGCACTCTAATAATGTAGAGGAACCAATCAAACAAGCACTTTATAATGGATATGGAGTGGAGTATAAAGTCGACGCAAAGTTTGATAATCCTCTACCCCCAAACACACTCCCTCACAAATCTTCTTTCGATATCAACGTTGATTTTATTGATCCTAGTAATCCCCGGGCGCCAATGCCAACACAGCATACTAAAGTCGAATCTGATCTATCTGACGGTAGTGGGTCGATTAACGGGCTGAAGATTACCCTCCCTACGCATACGGCTTTACGATTGCCATCGACGCCACTTCTATTAGGGCCTCAATTGTCCTTGGCGACAGCTCAAGTCGCGGATGATTTGGCAAAAGCAGCTCAATCGGCGGCAGATAATTTGAAGAATACAAAAAATGTAACAAATACAAATAAAGTGACGCCTAAGAAAATTAAAAGGAATGCGACAATAAGTCCGGCAGACAAAAAGAAGATAGAGAACTTGGAAAATGAGGCCAAATTCGCGAGAAAATTCGCTCAAGAATCCAGGACAAACCAATTGACGCTGGCTAAATTGAAGAAGGCCGAAGAGCGATGGAAGGCGAAGGCTCCATGGAATTCATTTATAGCACAGGTAAAGAATAGGGCTAAATCGGCGGCTCAATCAGCGGAGCAATGGGTGGCCCATTGGACGGGGAATAAGAGTGCATGGGCACATTACAAAACTGCAACCAAGGTAGAGGAGGATGCTCTTGGCCCTAAATTAACCCCAAGTGACATTGACGAAACACACGAGCAAGCACAGGCACAGGGTACCCCCACCTTCTTGCCCCAAGGGTCAGGGCCGTATATTAAACTTCAGCATTCGTGACAAGATAAAAGAATTCTAATGCCCTAAAATTGCCGGTAATTCATATCGATCATCTTTACTGTCGTAACTTGACAAAGTTCTAAAAATGGGCGTTTCTTCGGCCTTTTACAGGCAGTGGGATTATGGCGAAAGCGAACACCATATTGATAGGTGGTCAGCATCGCAGACACGGGCTTTCTATATCTCGAAAAAGGAACCCACGCACAAAGACCTAAAAGCTGGCCAATTGCGGCGCCGGCTGGACCGACGCCAACTGTAGAGGAGATGGACGAGTGCGGCGGTGGCTGTGCTGAGTCTGGAGGATCTTTCGGCTGGTCGCCGGCCCGCGTTCGATCAGGAACCGCTTAAGACAGCAGCTGGTCTCGGTCCATTGCTCGAGTAGTCCCTGCAAAACATCAACCTACGCACGGTAAAGCGGCCGGAACGCCGCTACTCTCCAGGCATGGCGTGCGCGGAGCCAAAGGTCTTGCAGGAGAATATGCCAGCATGCCGCTGATGCTTGATAAACTGCTCTGCGGCCAGCCTTCCGGCTATTCGGTCGAAAACGTTCCCTGTCGCCAGATTGGGCGATCTTGGCCTTTGTCGCGAGCTGCTGGAGGCAGTAGTCGTGAACTGGCCAGGGGCTTCGGTAACATTTCCCCTGCCGATCTGCGAAAACCACCAGCAAGAGAGACCGCTGCACCATGCCGACAGCCATCGGCAATTGAAGAATCGGCGTAAAATGCTAAACATAATCGACAATATCCTTTGCAATCAATTACCAAAAGTGGATGAAGGACGCTCACTCATGTCATCTGGTAGGCAAGGCAATCGGATTCGCCATCACGTCGCCAACGCGCGTGCTATCGCCCGCGAACTGGACTGGTTGGAAAAAGCCATCGTCCGACGTTTGGAGGCCTACAGCGGCCAGGGAGGCGAAGCAAAAGAAACGATCCTGCCACCGCCGCCGGACCTGACCAAAAGGGTGGGCCCCTATGCTGACCTCGTTCGCAGAATGTCGCTCGGTCTCTCCGAACGGTTGATTCTAGCGCTGGCGCTGGCACCTTATCTGTCACCGGAACGATTAGATCCTTTCCTTCTGCAGAACGCCGCCACCGGACGCCGCTTCACAGAATTCGGAGGGCTAACCGGGCAGGCGCATACCGGTTTCTTGCCGACCGCCGAGACAGCCCTTTTCTTACTTGCCGGAGCGGGCGGTCAGCGGCGCATCGCGCGCGATTTCCTTTGTTTCGCCAAGCATCCCCTCCTGCAGCGCGGCATCCTAGTCATTGACCGCCGTCATCCAGAAGAACCGCCTCTATCCGGGGCACTGCGCCTTTCGACATCGGGTTTGCATCTTCTGCTGAGGGGAGAAGATTCTATCTTCTCGCCCGGGCCAGATTTCCCAGCAAGCCTGCTGACTACGCCGCTCGACTGGGAAGACCTCATCCTAGACGCGGCGACCATGCAACAAATCGAAATGGTAGGATTATGGATCGACCACGCGTCAACACTAATGGAGAAGTGGGGATTGGCCCGACGACTAAAACCCGGCTACCGTTGTCTATTTCACGGGCCGCCGGGGACAGGCAAGACTTTGACCGCTTCTCTGCTTGGCAAGCGGCACGGGCTCCCGGTCTATCGTGTCGACTTATCCCAGCTCGTCTCGAAATGGATCGGAGAAACGGAGAAGAATATAGCCACGCTGTTCGATCAAGCAGACAAGAGCAATTGGATCCTGTTCTTTGATGAAGCGGACGCCTTGTTTGGCAAACGCACCGAGACACGCTCGGCTAACGATCGATCAGCCAATCAACAGATTGCTTATCTCCTGCAGCGGCTGGAAGGCTATTCTGGGCTGGCCATTTTGGCCACCAACCAAACCGCACATTTGGACGAGGCATTCGCTCGCCGCTTCCAATCATCCATCCACTTTCCTATACCGAACGTGACCGCACGCCTGCGCCTTTGGCGGGAAAACTTCGCCGCGCGCGGCTTCCTCCTTTCATCCGAGATCGACTTCGAGTCCATAGCCGAACAGCATAAACTTGCAGGCGGGGCAATCATCAATGTGTTGCGTTATGCTTGCTTGATGGCCGTGCAACGCAATCCTGCGATGATCGAACCCTACGACCTTCTGGAAGGGATCCGGCTGGAATTCCACAAGAACGGACGTTCCTTGGGTTGATGTTTATTACCTGCCTAAGATTTTCAATCCATATCGGCGCATGCAGCAGTGCGTCAATCTTCTTCATATTTGTCGTGCGTCAATGAGGGCAACAACGCCACATTGACGTTGGCCACAAAATATCATCCCTAAGCAGCTTCACTGAATTTACGATTGTTCTTTGGCATGAAGTCGCCAGTCTTCGGAAGACTTCTTTTCGCCGACGCAATGAAGTGCAAGATTATCAGCATGCTACAAGGCAGAAGCATTAAGAATTGGTATGCCGTGAATGACGCCCGCTTCAGCTTCATCGACATCGGTGCCCATCGTTCAATGCCAAGGGTCTAGCCGGCGATCTTCTCGACACAGGCTCGCCCGAGGAACCGCAATCGTGAGCGGCGAAAGTGGCAAGCGCACGGAACCATGCTGAACAGCATCCAGCCAGGATATCGCGCTGGTTCTAAAATCGGCAGGTAAATCCGTTGATTGCTACTCTTCGAGCCGAGATAGTCTCCTGGGCTTTTCGCCTATGACGTCCATTATGGAAGAGGAGAGCCTGCGTAGGATCGCGTAGAAGATATCGGTCGAATAGCCGGCAAGAAAGGCCCAGAAAAAAGGCGCCGTCTCGCTTCTTACGAGAGGCGTGACTGTCTCCGTATTGAACAGCGTGATCATCGGCCCCGCCACGGCACCGGTAAGGATCTGATAGAGAATGCGCCGGGGATGGTGCCGGGCAAGCTCCGCTTCCGCGCCATCTTCCGGCAATCCCAGCTTTGACTGAATGCCTCTGATGAAGCCACCCATTATTCCATAGAGCATCGGCAGAAAATACATGGATAAGAGCTGCACGATATTCGACGCGGTGCGAAAATCCTTGCTCGTTCTGCTCAGGGCATCATGGGCATCGCTGCCGAGAAACCAGAGCAATCCTGCCAAGGAATCATAAATATTTTCGAGCTGAGGTTGCGCACGCAGCAGCTTCTTCGTAAGCGGCTCAAGCAATATTGCGGTGGCTCCATCTTCGCTGCCGAGCGATCCGGGCTGCCCCGCCGGGGTCGGGGGAGCGTTATCGGCCACCACCGCCTTCATCTGCGCCACTTCCTCTTCTAGCCGCTCGATATTCGCGGTTTCCGCATTGATTTCCTCGAGCAAGGATGTGACGCAATACCAGTAAGATTGGAGCCCAAGAAGAGCAGCCAAAATCAAGATCAGCCATACTGTGTCTCTCGACCAGGTAGTAAAAGTCCTTTTCTCGGGCGATCCCGACAATTCCGAAGAGAGAAGGTCACTCATTCGCGCCTCTTGCTTGGGTTATCTCGGCGAGCGTCATGACATAATGAGATGCTGCAATTAAAGGTTGTGTCGTATGGGAAAACCGCTCTACCATAACTTTAAGTCCTGGTCCTGCATTGTCAAGCTTGGTAATATTTACCGTACTTGGCTTAAGAGAGCGCAAGGGAGGAAAATGGCGCAAAACTACTGCCAGCCGGGTTTGACCCTGGCGATGGGTACCACCGCCGATCCCGCGCTCGTCCGCATGGTCCAGCAAGATCTGCGCCGCCTCGGATATCTGGGGACGGGTATCGACGGGCGGTTCGGCCGGAATACGGAAAGGGCGATCAAGGCGCTGCAATTCGATCTGCTCAATAATCATGGCCAATCCCGGCAAAAGGATGGGGGCGCACCCGTCGCCATTACCGATTACAACAAGGGCCGGGTCATGAAGGTATCGGGGATTCTGAATCAAAGCACGGCGGCTTGCATGGTCGATCTTATCCGCGACGACAAGGTACCGAAGCTTCCCAACGCGGCCGATCCTGCGGCAGAGAATCGGCGGGCGATGGCGGCAATTGCTACCGCTACCAACGGGACAGTGCCTGCTCCCTTCTTGAAGGCCATACTCATGCAAGAGAGCGGGGGACGGCATTTTGTGGTGCCGCAGGGCACGGACGAGGATAATTACATCACCATTGGATTAGACCGCGCCGATGGCGGGGACGCCATCACGTCGCGGGGATATGGCGTTGGACAATCCACTCTCTTTCATCACCCGCCACGATTTGAGGAAATCCACACCATTATTCTCGATCCTGTCGGCAACGTCGCCAAAGCCTGTCGCGATTTACGATTGAAATTCGATCAGTTCATTCTCGGGCCCGCCTCAAAGGCCGATGACCGGTTGGCGGAGCATCGCCAGGCGCCGCTGCGCCTTTGCAAATACGGATCCGACGATCCGCGCTTCATGCGCGATTGTGGAAACTGCGCGATGGCAGCGAGAAGGATCACTATCGAACAGGGTATGCCATTTCATGCCGGAGCGGCGAGTTCCTATCAGCCCAGCCAATATCACGCCGCGGTCACTTATAAAGGGGTACCGGATCGGGCCGATTTTCCTTGCGACTGGCCCTATGCCGTGCGCCGCTATAATGGCGGAGGGGTCAATTCCTATCATTATCAAGCCCGCATCATGCTGAAATTGTTGGAGCCAGCCGTTGCTGGCGATTGAGGAAGCCAGGCGAGGCTTCTAGAAGCACGGCGCGGCGATGGGTATTGCCCCGGACAAAGGCTCATGATTTCTTGTGAGGTGCAATACGCAGGCGGGTTTCACTGGGCTTACATATCTTGAAAAGGACACGGTGATCGGTATGTCGCAGTTTAAGCATGATGGTGGCGCGGAACGTATCGGGCTGGCCTTGTCGGGAGGGGGATCGCGAGCGATAGCATTCCACTTGGGATGCCTGAGGGCTTTGCAAGCGGAGGGTATCCTGCCCCACATAAAGACGATTTCCGCAGTATCTGGGGGCAGTATTATCGCTGCCCTCTATTGTACCCATGAAGGGAGCTTCGCCGAGTTCGAGTCCGCCGTGAGGAAGGTGCTCACAGAGGGGTTCGCCAAGCATGCGGTCAGAAAGGCACTCACCACGCGGGAAGGCATCAGCGCATTGCTCTGTTTTGCCTTGGTACTGGTGGTCCGGCTCGCGGGAATCGTTGTAAGTCTAGGACGGCGGCTTTTCCGGTTGGGTGCAAAGGTTCGGCCGGACAAAACGTGGTTCCACCGGTTTGCCAGCCGGACGACGATATTACGGCGTGTCTATTCGGATGTCCTCTTCGATCGTAAAACTTTTGCGGATCTCCGCCAGGATCGACCCAGGCTCATTATCGTGGCTTGCGAATTGCGAACGAAAACCGCTTTCTATTTCGCGCAGGATGGGATTGGCTCCTATAAGCTCGGCAGAGCGGCACCCGGTCGGATGGAGATCGCTCATGCGGTGGCTGCTTCCGCCGCTTTCCCTGGCCTTCTACCCGCGCTTGACGAGTATCTGCTCTTGGAAAAAGACGGTCAGTCTCGTTCCCATCGCGTTATCTTAACCGATGGCGGTGTGTACGATAATCTGGGAATCGCCCCCTTGTGGCCTGATCGTGATCCCACGATAAGCCTCCATGCGGAGCAGTATGACACGATCATTGCCTGCCGTGCCGGATATGGGACAGAAATTTCTCCGCCACCCGTCTTCTGGCCCTCGCGCATGATGGCCGTCGTGGAAAGCATTCACGCGCGCGCCCAGAACTTCGCAACAAATCGTCTTTACGATCTGAAGAAATCGGGTGATGTGAAGATTTTCATTCTTCCATACTTGGGTCAAGACGATAGCAAGCTGGCCGGATTGCCTGCGGATTTTGTGAGGCATGAATTTGTCGCGAATTATCCAACGGATTTCTCGGCCATGTCGCCGGCATGGATCGATAAACTTTCCAAGCGGGGAGAGCAGGTGACGCGGGCCCTGCTGCGCCAGCATAGACCGTTCCATAAGGTCGATTCAGCGGCTTCTCATACATTGTAAAAGCGATATAGTGTGATCAGTGGTATTGTGTCCATCCCGCGTAACGGATGCGTTGGTGAGGTTGCCTTGAAATCGATCGCCTTTGAGGAAATGAGTTTCGAATGGCTGGAGAAGGTTTATCGACCCGAAATATTGAGAGTGTCGACAACCTTTAAAAAGAATCAGGACACAGGATGTGACTATCTCAGTAATAAGGAAACGTTAATATCAGCGTTATTAAAGAGTCGAGAAAGGGAATATTCCAGGCAGGGCTAGCAATTACGGCAGAGAACGATCCGACCCTTTAAGCATCCATAAGCACGTATAAACATCTTAAAGCACACGTGGCTCGGAGTTTAGGATTCGAACTATTGCGCTGCTATGTAAAGCTTCGGAGATCCAAGAAGTTAGCAGTATATGAAGATCGGATCAGAAAGGGATGGAATTCTACAATCTGCTTTAATCAATTGAATTCATTGGTAAAAATACATGGCTGGGGGACTTGGATTCGAACCAAGGTTGACGGAGTCAGAGTCCGTAGTCCTACCGCTAGACGATCCCCCAGCGGGGTTGCCACTCTAGCCCGCTTCGCCGGCGTTTTCAACGGCGATTGGGACTCATTCAGCCATCCTCCCATCCCTCTGGTTCCATTCCGCTGGCCGTGCTAGGCGAAGGCATGACCAAGGCGCGACGCATCGTCGTAATGATCAGTGGGGCGAGCGGCAGGATGGGCCGCGCGCTCCTTAAGCTGGTGCTCGCCGATTCGACTTTTCATCTCATCGGTGGGCTGGTACGGGCGGATTCATCCGCGCGTGGTGCGGATCTGGGCACGCTGGCCGGGTTGCCGCCCTGCGGAATCGTGGCGCAGACGCGTCCCGCCCCGGCGATGCTGGCGGAAACGGATCTGCTCATCGATTTTTCGCATCCCGATCAGACGCGCGCTTTGCTCGCGCCTACTATCGCGGCAGGGGTCGCGCTCCTTGTCGGCACGACCGGTCTCGATATGAAGGCGCAACGTGCTGTCCGGGTCGCGGCGCGGCGCATTCCTCTCTTGACTGCTGCCAATACCGCGCTCGGCATGAATGTCCTGTTCCATCTTGTCGAACAGGCGGCGCGCATGCTGCCCGATGCATGGCACGCTGAGATCTTCGAGGCCCATCATGCCGGGAAGATTGACGCGCCCTCAGGCAGCGCTCTCGCATTGAGCGGGTGGATCGCCAGGGGACGCGGCCGGCCGCTCGCCAACACCGGAGGCGATGCGCGCTGGGGGCGAGGTCGACCTCGTGAGAAGGATGAGGTGGGTTTCGCGGTTATGCGTGGCGGCGACGTGGTGGGCGAGCATCGCGTCTTTTTCCTAGGCGCGGGCGAGCGGATCGAGCTTGCCCATCAGGTGAACGACCGCGACATCTTCGCGCGCGGCGCGCTCGCGGCTGGGCGCTGGCTAGTCGACCAGAAACCCGGCCTCTATGGCATGCGCGATTTCCTAGGCGGGGCGCTGGAACAGCCGCAGACGCGGCAAGGCTAATCCCGCGAGAATTAGCGTTAGCGCAAGGAGAGCGTTGGGTCCGGGGCGCTCGCCGAGCGCCACGGCGCCCCCGATCAGGCCGACTAGCGGAACGAGATAATTGTTGAGTGAAACGAAATTCGCGCCGGTGCGCCTGAGCAGCATCAGAAAGAGAAGGTTGCCGCCGCCGGTGCAGACAATGCCCAGCCAGAGCATCGGGCCTACCCAACGCCATTCCACGGCCGCGCCTCCCGAAAAAACCAGAGTAAGCGGAATCATGACCAGGCTCGCCATGAGCAGCATGCCGGCCACGCCAACTTCGGGCGCTACCGGCTCGAGCTTCTTGGACGTGACGCCATAGAACGAATACGAGCAGGCGGCGCCAAGGATGACACATTGGCCAAAGACATTACTGCCCAGGCCACCCAGTGCGTCCCATCCGACCATGGTGACGATGCCGGCGAAACCGAGGGCGACGGCTAAGGCCTGGCTTGGACGCCATTTCTCGTCGTGCGTGGTAAAGTGCGCGATGACCAGGACCCCCAGTGGAATAAGCCCCATGATGATCGCCGCCAAAGCGGATTCGACGTAACGCTCCCCCCAGGCCACAAGCATGAAGGGCAGGGCATTACCCACGATACCGAGGAAGAATAGCCGCCCCCATGTGGCGAGCTTGCGCGGCCACGCCCTGCCGCGCACCAGCGCCAATAGGGCAAGCGCCGCGCCGCCGATTGCGACGCGCAACGTGGCGAGCATGAGAGGGTCGATGCTCTCGCCCGCCACCTTGATGAAGACAAAGGCCGAACCCCATACGACAGACAGCAGGCATAGCAAGCCATAATCCCATACGCCCTTCATGATTCTCCTGACTTTTCTTTACTCGAGCCTAGCGGCTCGGCATGCCGTGCCATGCCACCCGCGCGTGTCAGACGGGGAAGAAGCAAGCCCGTGAAGATGAGCGCCATGGCACCATAGGCGCCTGGTCCCGGACGTTCGCCCAGTGTCATCGCCCCCAGAAACAAGCCCACCACGGGGATGAGATAATTGCTCAAGGAAACGAAGTTGGCGCCGCTGCGCCTGAGCAGATGTACGAACAAGAAATTACCGATTCCCGTGCAGGCAACGCCGAGCCAAAGCATGCCGCCCACCCATCCCGGCGCGAATGCGGGCAAGTGCGACCATATCGCGGCAACCGGAATCATCACGGCGCTTGCGGCGAGCAGCATTCCCCCGACGGTTGTTTCCGGCGGAAGTTCGGGCAGGCGCTTGGCCGCCACGGCATAGGAGGACAGGCTGAGCACGGCAAGAAAGATGATGCCCTCGCCCAGAAGGTGTTCGCCGACACCCTTGAGCGCGTCCCACCCTACCAGGGTGAAAATCCCGGCAAGGCCCAACGACACGGCGAGCGCTTGTCCAAGCCGCCATTTTTCATCGTGGGTGAAGAAATGCGCGATCACCAGGACGCCCAACGGGATAAGCCCCATGATAATGGCGGCGAGGCTGGAATCGACATAATGCTCGCCCCACGCCACCAGGAAAAATGGCAATCCCGTGCCGAGCATACCCAGGCCGAGCAACGAGCCCCACACTCTCCATCCTCGTGGCCAGGGGCTCTTGCGGACCAGAGCAATGAGCAGAAGGGCCAAGCCGCCCATCGTCGTGCGCAGGGTCGCGAGCCAGAGCGGATCGAGCGTGGCGCCGACGAGCTTGATGAAAGCGAAGGCCGAGCCGAAGATCGCCGCTAAAGTCACCAGCAAGACGTAATCCAGCGCGCTTTTATGCATCATCCCCATCTATTGCCCGGTCGGGGCGACTGCGGTTATGGTGCGAGAAGAGGTATCCGAAACTTGTCCCTGTTGCCAGAAAAAGATATCGCGAGACTCTTTGCGCGGCTGGCCAAGAGCAATCCCGATCCCAAGAGCGAACTCAGATACACCAACCCCTATACGCTGCTGGTTGCCGTCGTGCTCTCGGCCCAGGCGACCGATGTGGGGGTGAACAAGGCAACCGCGGCCCTTTTCTCCAAGATCGATACGCCCGAAAAGATGCTGGCGCTCGGCGAAGAAGGCCTTGTTCCCTATGTCCGCTCAATCGGCCTTTATCGCGGCAAAGCGCGTAATATCATCGCGCTCTCCCGCCTGCTGATCGAGAGGCACGGCGGAGAGGTCCCGCGCGATCGCGACGCGCTGATGGCCCTGCCGGGTGTCGGGCGCAAGACGGCGAATGTGGTGCTGAACGTCGCTTTTGGTGAACCGACCATGGCGGTCGACACGCATGTTTTTCGCGTCGCCAACCGTACCGGTCTTGCCCATGCGGCGACGCCGGAAAAAGTCGAGCTGGCGCTCGAGGCGCGCATTCCCAGGAAATTCATGACCCATGCCCACCATTGGTTGATTCTCCATGGCCGGTATGTCTGCAAGGCGCGCGTGCCGCTCTGTCCTACCTGTGTCATCCGCGATTTATGCCGCTATCCTGACAAGACGCTGGAACGGCCATGAGTTTTTGGTTGCGTCGCCGCCGGCCGTGCTTAAGCTAGGCGCCATGTTTCTGGAGCGCTTCAAAAAGCCGAAAAGTACCAAGCGCGTGGCCGAGGTCGGATGGATCATCACCCAATCCCACGCCTCCATGATTTGGGACGATCCCAAGCCGTTCGGGCGCGACATCCCCAAGAGCGCCGTTGCCAAATCGGTCCAGGCCTGTCCCGCCGCCCTGGATTTCGACTCGCGGCACTTCGTGATCAATTGTCCGGTGGACCTCAACCTGCGCTTCGTCGTCGATCAGCAGCAGCGCCCCGGCCTTCAGAACATGGCTCGAGAAGAATCGACCATCCGTCCCAAATATCTCAACCAGATGGTGGTCATGCTCGGTCCGGCCGAATGGCGCCACCCGCGCCGGCCGATCATCCAGGTCATTACCCCTTATGTGTTCTTCGCCGACGATCCCGTCTATGTGAACCAAATACCGCCCTATCTGGATTACATCGATCCACCCTGGCCGGGCGTGCTCATCAGCGGACGCTTTCCTATCCATATCTGGCCGCGCCCTTTCATGTGGGCCTTCGAATGGTACGACACGAAAAAGGACATCGTCATCAAGCGCGGCGACCCGTGGTTCTACGCCCGGTTCGAGGCCGAGGAGCCGTCGCGGCCCGTCCGTCTCATCGAGGCCGAAAAGACCCCCGAGCTGGAGAATTATATCAATTCGATCAGCGGCGTGACCAATTACGTCAACCGCACCTATTCGCTCTTCGATCTTGCCCGCAAGCGCCGGCCGAAGCGCCTGCTTGTCCCGCGCAGCAGGACATAGACCTTAGCGAAATGCGCCGCGGCGGTAGAGATGCCAGGCGAGATAGGGTGCGGCCAGCAGCGGATGGCGTTTTTGCCATTCGCTCGGCCGGTAGACGATGCCGCTGTGCCGTTCGATCTTCCAGAGCACGTAGCTCAGGCCATCCTCGAAGGTGAAGGCCGCCTTGGCGAGCCGCAGCATGTTCAGCAGCTTGTTCGTTCGCCGCCAGCGCCGCCATCTCTTGTCCGCCGCCGCAATCGGGGTCACCGAGGGAAGGGCGGATGCCGTTACCATGTCGTAATAGGCGCGGTGGCGCGAGAAGAGAAGCGCGGGACGGTCTTCGGTCTCGCTGCGCAGTTCGGCGCCATAGGTCGCGCGAAGAAGCGTCTGCCATAATGCTTCTGGGTTCGTGGAAGAGCACAGGGATCGCGCCGCGCCGAGCGCCTGGCGGATCGCCGCCGCGATGGCGGCGACGATTCGCTCTTCGCTGGCCGTATCGGCGACCCAGAGAAGGCGGCTCGGCTGGCAGAAGCGGGCCCAGATGGAAATGTCCTCGCCGAGACCCGAGGCGCGCGCGTGGAAATCTTCGATCGCCATGACGGCATATTTCGCGCGCAGAGTGCGACCGGCCTCGTCGCGATATTCACGGTAATAGACATTGGGCGGCAGGAGCATGCCCAGCCATTGCAGCAAAAAAGATTCGCCGATCCGGGCGCGGTCGGTCAGAACGTATAAATCGAGGATACCCTCGGCAAGCTCGTGATCCGGACGATCGAGGCACGACCCGTAAAAGAGAATGGCCCGGCAGGGGCGCTCGGCGGCGATGGCCTTGGCGAAAGCGAGGATTGCGGCAGAGACTGGACGAGCCAGCTCGCCCCGCACGGCGGTATGGAGCTTATCAGAATCGGGCGAACTCGACATAGGGACCCGAGGAGAGGGTGAGACCGTCGCTGGCCGGCATCGCCTCGCCATCAAGAATGAAGGGCAGACGGGTGGAAAGGAAGAGGCGGTCGACGTTGCGGCTGCGATAGCCATGGGCAGCCATCCACGGGCGCGGCCTGCCCCTGATCATGGGCAGGATCGCGCGCCACAGCCGGCGCGGAGGGTGGGCGACCAGGGTGGTGCGAACCTCGCCGGAGCCCTCGCCCCAGAAAGGCATGACGCCAGGCAGCAGTCGGGTGAGCGTTGTCGCCATCGCCAGCATGACCCGGCCGGTTTCCCGCTCGCCATCATTCCACGAGAGGACCAGCTCCTCGCCTTTGAACGGGGCATTTTCCCCCGTGGGATGCAGTGTGGCGAGGATGAGGGACCAAAGGATCGATAGATTGACCGCGACCGATTGGGCCACGCCCAGCCTGTGCACATCGGCCCGGCCGAGCATCGTCGCCGTATAGAAGTCAATCCCGCCGAAGAGAAAACCGTGGAAGGGTGCGCCGTGCCGGGGCGTGACCTCGAGCGTGCGCCGGGGGATGCCCTCCCCCTTATGCCCGTCGGAAAGCAAAGGGAGAATGCGCCGCAGCGCCGTGATGGGTCTACGGTTCATCCCGACGTCGCGAGCGATCACGTTCGTCATCCCGCCGGCCAGCAGCGTGACCGGTGGGCGCCACCCTTCCTGGCGCAGCATGGCGGTCACGATCGTCTGGACCGTGCCATCTCCGCCATTCACGACCAGATGATCGATGCCGCGTGCCGCGAAATCCGCAATCGCCCGGTCGCTCGGCCGGTGGGGCTCGACCAGGTGCAGCACGACATCGTGCCGGCGCGCGATCTCCAGAATTTCGCCGATGCCCTTGCTGTTGCGCTGACTGCGCGGGTTGCAGATCAGTCCGATCCTAGCCATGCTGCAGCCAGGACAGAATGGCTTCGCCGCGCCGTCGTTCCCGCCATGCCACCCACAGCCGCGCCGTATGAAAGCCGAGACTGACCAGCGTCCAAAGCGCCACGGCGAGAAATCCCGCCTTCGGCGCGCCCAGCATCCAAAACAGGGTGAGAAGGGCCAGGTTCGGATTGCGACGTGCCGTAATGGTGCGGAAGTAATAATCGAGCTTGCGCCAGGTGTGAATCTCGATCTTGAATAAAGCGAGGAACAATCCTTCCTGGAGCCGCCCCAACACATAGCCAGCAAGGATTATGACCAGGGCCGCGCGCAGGAATGGATGGGAATCGGCAAGGCCCAGATACCAGGCCCAATACCAGAAAGGCGGGTGAATGAGATCGATGCCATGGTCGAAAATATCGCCCCAGCGGCTGGATTGAATCGTCACCCGGGCGAGCTTGCCATCCACGGTGTCCAGAAAGGTCATGATCCAGGCGCATATCAGCCCGACGCCGAACCAGCCCCGCGAAAAGGCCACCATGGCGGCGAGCACGAAGAGCAGGCTCAGGGCGGTCACCTGATTGGGGGTAATTGCCCAGCGCGCGCACAGCCGGGTCACCAGAAAGGCCGGTCGAGGCCACAGATATTTGGTGACGAAATCGGTCGCCCCTTTATAGGAGCCGCGAAACAGATCCCATTCCCGCGCGCGGCGCTGCTCCGGCTTTACCTCGGGAACGCACGCCGGTTCGCGTTTGCGGAGCGCCGCATCATATCCGCCGGAGAGCTCACTCACCTCGCGGGTGGCGAGACCCTGGGGCAGACCGGCCTGCGCGCCCGCCAGATAAGCGAGAATCTCGCCGCGCCGCGGCGTCTCGAAAATCGCGGCAATGGGCTCGCCTTTCTCTTGAAGGACTACGCCGCGCTGGCCCGCGAGGGCATGCAGGATCGGCCGGGTGAAGAGCCGGTCCAGCCTGACGGCCATCTCGATTCCAGACTCGGTTCCATGGCCGATGGGGGCATGGATGGCTAGGGTATTCAGCAGCCGGCGCAGTCTTTCTTCGGCCGAGAGGGAAAAAAGCTGGGTGCCATTGTCGCCCAGTGCCCAGACCGCGCGAATGTCGGAAGCGTGAATCACGGTTATGATGTACCGAGATGGTCGCGACAAATCCAGCTTCCCGTGGAGGGAATGCCCGGCCGGTCAGGTTCGGGTTGCCTCTTATTAAATCTATCGGCAATATAGGGTATGCTTTCTCAAAAGGCGAAATACGCGTTACGCGCCCTCCAGGCCCTCGCTCGCGCCGAGCAGGGCCAGCCCTGCCAGATCGCAGACATTGCCAAACACCAGCACGTTCCGCGCAAGTTCCTGGAGCTCATCTTGGTCGACCTCAAGCGTGCCGGTCTTGTCCGTTCGATTCGAGGACGCCATGGCGGGTATCAGCTCGCTAAGCCCGCCCGGGAGATCCGCTACGGAATGGTCATCCGCCTGATCGACGGCCCGCTGGCCAACGTCGCCTGCGCCAGCCAGACGGCCTATCGGCCGTGCAAGGATTGCCAGGACGAAAAGACCTGCTCGATCCATCGTCTCATGTGCCAAGTACGGGAACAAGTCGCAACAATCCTGGACAATGCGACGCTCGCCGACAATCCATGAAAAGCATCCCCGCCTTTTTCCGCAGGCCGAGCGCGTTGCCGGGTTTTTCCCTGACTTTCGGGATTGCGATGACCTATCTCAGCCTTTTGGTTGTCCTGCCATTGAGCGCGCTGGCAACCCATGCCAGCGGCCAGGGCGTAGCCGGAATTCTCAAGACGCTGGCCGACCCCCGGGTGCTGGCCGCGCTGAAGCTCTCTTTCGGTCTTAGCCTGCTCGCCGCCTATGCGGACATGATCCTGGGGATACTCTTGGCCTGGGCGCTGACCCGCTACCGCTTCTGGCTGCGTCCGCTCGTCGATGCCCTGGTCGATCTTCCGTTTGCCCTGCCTACCGCTGTGGCGGGGATTGCGTTGACCCAGCTTTATAGTCCCGGCGGCTGGATGGGCCGCCTGCTGGGCGCGATAGGTATCAAGGTGGCCTTCACGCCGCTCGGGATTCTCCTTGCCATGATGTTCGTCGGCCTGCCCTTCGCCGTTCGCTCGGTCCAGCCGGTCATTGAAGATTGGGACCGCGAAACAGAGGAATCGGCCTTGACCATGGGGGCGGGATGGGGGCGCTATCTCTGGCAAATCGTGCTGCCTACACTGGCGCCGGCAGCGATCACCGCCTTCGGCCTCGCTTTCGCCCGGGCGGTGGGCGAATACGGATCGATCATCTTCATCGCCGGCAACCTCCCCTTGAAGACGGAAATCGCGCCGCTTCTCATCGTCGCCAAGCTTGAACAGTTCGATTATACCGGCGCCGCCATTATCGCCTGCGTGATGATGGTTCTTTCGCTCGCGATTCTCGGCGTCGTCGGCCTGCTGAACCGGTATTTCACGCGATATCTGCGATGACGCGCATCTCTTCCTTCGAGCCGCTGTGGTTTGCGCGCCTGGTGGTCGGGGCCGCGCTCGCCGTGATCGCGGTTTTTTTGATGCTGCCGCTCGTCGCGATTTTCGAGCAGGCATTCGTGCTGGGATGGCGGGCATACGCCCATGCCTTCAGCGAGCCCGACGCGCGCGCGTCGATTTTATTGACGCTGGCCGTCGCGCTCTGCACTGTCCCGCTCAATGTCCTGTTCGGTCTCGCGGCGGCATGGGTGATCGCCCGCTACGATTTTCGAGGCAAATCGCTTCTGACCGCCATCCTGGACTTGCCACTTTCCATGTCGCCGGTCATCGGCGGGCTTATCTTTGTCCTGCTGTTCGGCGCGAATGGATGGTTTGCGCCGCTTCTCGCGCTTCTCGGGATCAAGGTCATTTTCGCTTTTCCCGGCCTGGTGCTCGCGACGATGTTCGTGACGATGCCCTATGTTGCGCGCAGCCTCATCCCCCTCATGCAGGAGCAGGGAAGCGACGAGGAGCTCGCGGCGCTCGGCCTCGGCGCGAGCCTCGGCTATGTCTGGCGCAAGATAACCCTGCCCAACGTGCGATGGGGCCTGCTCTATGGGATCATTCTCACCAACGCTCGAGCGATGGGGGAGTTCGGCGCCGTATCGGTGGTTTCCGGCCTTATCCGCGGCAAGACCATGACCATGCCTCTCTATATCGAGGCGCTGTATAACGATTTCGATTTCACCGGCGCCTTCGCCTTGGCCTCCTTGCTCGCGATGTTGGCGCTGGTGACGCTGGTTGCCAAGGCTCTGGTCGGCTTGCAAGTGGAGAGGGTGCGGGGATGAGGATTACGCTGAACGGTATCGATAAGGCCTTTGCCCAGCATAAGGTGCTCGTGAACGTCGATCTCGAGGTGAAAAGCGGGTCTTTCGTGGCGCTGCTTGGCCCCTCGGGTTCGGGTAAGACGACCCTGTTGCGGATCATCGCCGGACTGGATTTTCCCGATCGCGGCAGCATCGCCTTCGATGGAGCCGACGTCACCGGCATGGCCGCGCGAAGCCGCCAGGTGGGTTTCGTGTTCCAGCATTATGCGCTGTTCAAACATATGCGGGTGGATGACAATATCGCTTTCGGGATGCGCGCCAAGCCCAAGGAGATGCGCCCAGATGCAAAGGAAATTTCGCGCCGGGTGGCCGAATTGCTGGACCTGGTCCAGCTTACGCCCTTTGCCGATCGCTACCCCGCCCAATTATCGGGAGGCCAGAAGCAAAGGGTGGCGCTTGCCCGGGCGCTCGCGATCGAGCCCAAGGTCCTTCTGCTCGACGAGCCCTTCGGGGCGCTCGACGCCAAGATACGGAAGGATCTGCGCCGCTGGCTGCGCCGCCTCCACGACCAGATGGGTTTGACCTCGCTGTTCGTGACACACGATCAGGACGAAGCGCTCGATCTTGCCGACAGTGTCGTGCTCATGAATGAGGGTCAGATAGAACAGGTCGGCTCCCCCGAAGAACTCTTTCACCGTCCCGCCAATGCCTTCGTGTGCGATTTCCTGGGGTATGCCAATCGATTGCCGTGCCGGGTGACCGAGGGCCACGCCGCCATCGGCGATCTGGTGCTGGCCAATGCCGCGATAGCGCCAGGCGCGGGTGCCCAGTCGGTGGCGTATTTTCGGCCCGATCAGGTTTGGCTCAAGAAGCTCGGCGACAGCGATACGCTCCCCGCGGAGGTCGGCCGGATTTTTCGCGCTGGTCCACGCTGGCGCATCGATCTTCACCTTGCGGGCGATCATATGGTAGAAGCCGAGATGGCGCTCGATGACCCCCGCCGGGCGGATCTGCGCACCGGCGGCAAGCTCGGCATATCGATTCGGCACGCTCGGATCTTCGGGACGATGCAATGAGCGAACCGGCGCAACCGGAAGACCCTCAAGTAGACCGCCGCCATCGGCCGACCTTCATCATTCGCCGCGCAAGCTTGGCGGGAGACGAGCATGCGCTTCTCACGATGGCCAAGCTCGGCCCGACGGTGCTGATGGTGTCCGACGACGCTTCCTATGGCGCGCTCGGCATGCGAGTCGCGGAAAACCTGCAGGCGCGGATGCGCTGTCGGAGCATGCGTATCCATGGGCGGGCGCTGGCGATCGAATCCAACGCCGGCAAGATCATCGATCTGGCGCACAATACCGACGCGCTCATCGCTGTCGGATCGGGAACGGTCAATGACCTCGTTAAATATGCCGCCCATGCGCTCGGCAAACCCTATGGCGTCTTTGCGACGGCCTCCTCCATGAATGGCTATGCCTCGCGCACCGCATCCCTGACGGTGGATGGACACAAGAAGACGCTACCCGCCACGCTGCCGCGCGCGGTCTGGGCGGACATGGAAGTCCTGCGCCGTGCGCCCCTACGCCTGACCCAGGCGGGGATCGGCGACACGCTCGCAATCGCCGTCGCGCAATGCGACTGGCTGCTATCGCATTTCCTCCTGGGAACGCCCTATGATCCCGAGCCTTTCGCCATCATTCGCGCCCAAGGACGGGAGGAGAAGCTGTTCGCCACGATTCCCGATCTGCTGAGCGGCAATTACGAGGCCCACCTCAACCTGTTCGACGTCCTGACTTGGACGGGGATCGCCATGAATGTCGCCGGCGGGTCTTATCCCGCCAGCCAGAGCGAACATCTTCTGGTCCATTATCTCGATATGTTCGGCGACAAAACCCATGGCTTCCACGGCGAGGAAGTGGCACATGCCGTCAATGCCATGTCAGCCTTGTGGGATGAATTCCTGGCCAGGGAAACGCTGCGGCTGCGCCCGGACACCGTAACCCGCGAAGATTTCATCCGTATGTTTGGGGAGGTGTTGGGCCCGCAATGCTGGGCCGAGTTCGAACCCAAGCGCATGACCGAGAAATGGGCGGATGCCATCAACCGGCGCCTCGCCACGGAATGGCCGGCAATCCGCGACCATATCAAGCAGTTTCACCGGCCGCACAGCGAAGTGCGCCGAATTCACAAGGAGATGCGCTATACCTATAAGCCGCGCGGCATGACCGAGGATAAGTATTACCGCGCAGTCCTGCGCGCGCGTTTTATCCGCAATCGCTTTACCATTCTCGACGCTGCGGCGCTATCGGGCGCCTTCGATGCCGCGATTGCCCGGCTCGGCCAATAGCAGGCTGGCGCAGCCGCGGCGATTGGCCTATACTTCGCTTATGGCGCGCGTGGAAATCTACACCACACCGTTGTGTCCGTACTGTTACCGAGCCAAGAAATTGCTCGAGCGCCTGGGCGTGCCTTTTCAGGAAATCGATGTGATGGTCGAATGCGGGCGGCGCGAAGAGATGCGCACGCGCAGCGGTGGGCGCAGTTCGGTGCCACAGATATTTATCGATGACCGGCATATCGGCGGGTGCGACGACCTCTATGCGTTGGAAGAGCAGGGCGCACTGGCCCCGCTCCTGGGGCAGAATTCGTGAAAATCGCCTGCGTGCAGATGAATGCGGGGCGCGATATCGGTGCCAATCTCGCAGCAAGCGCGGAACTGATCCGGGCGGCAGCCGGGCAAGAGGCGCGTCTCATCGCCACCCCCGAAAACACCACCATGATCGAACCGGTTCGTGCCGAGGCACTGGCGCGCACTCCTGACGAGGCGCACCATCCCGGCCTCCCTTTCTATGCACAGCTCGCCAAGGAGACCGGGCGCTTCCTGCTGATCGGCTCGATGCCAGTCAAGCTCGCACCCGACCGTCTCGCCAACCGATCCTATCTCTTCGCGCCCGACGGGACGGTCCTGGCGCGCTATGACAAGATCCATCTGTTTGACGTCGCGCTGAAAGGCGGGGAGACCTATCGCGAATCAGACCAGATCCGTCCGGGCGGACAGGCGGTGCTCGCCGAGCTGCCGGAGGCGCGGCTAGGAATGACCATCTGCTACGACCTGCGTTTCGCGGCGCTGTATCGTGCGCTCGCCCAGGCTGGGGCCGATATCCTGAGCGTGCCTGCCGCCTTCACCGTGCCCACGGGCGAGGCCCATTGGCATGTCCTGCTGCGCGCCCGCGCGATCGAGACGGGCAGTTTCGTGATTGCCCCGGCGCAATGCGGAACGCATGCGGAAGGCCGGCGAACCTACGGCCATTCCCTGATCGTCGGACCGTGGGGGGACATCCGTGCCGAGGCAGGAAACGAACCCGGGGTCATCCTCGCCGAATGCGATATCGAAGATGTGCGCGCTGCGCGGCGCATGATTCCGGCGCTGCGCCATGACCGTGCCTTTACCGGCCCCGCCGCCCTCAGAAGCGTCGCCGAATAGCGGGATATCCTCGCTAGGCGTTGCGAAGATACCAATCGTAATCGAGTTCGGTGACCTGCCCGAGAAAGCGCTGCTGTTCGGTGTGCTTGATCGCACCATAGATGCGGACGTTATCTTCGCCGAGATATTCCTGCATCGGCGCGGAAGCGGTAAAGGCCTCGACCGCGGCGACCCAATTGGTGGGAAGACGCGACCCGCTATTTTCGGCCTGGGCGTAGCCGTTGCCGCTGACAGGCGTGCCGGGGTCGATTTCGTGGGTAATGCCGTAATGCATGCCCGCCAGCATGGCGGCCAAAGCGAGATAGGGGTTGGCGTCCGCGCCGCTCATCCGGTGCTCGATATGGCGGCTGGCGGCAGGTCCCGCCGGCACGCGCAGGGAGACGGTGCGGTTGTTGATGCCCCAATTCGGCGCGACCGGTGCGTAAGACTTGGCTTGAAAGCGCCGGTAGGAATTGGCGTTGGGCGCGAAAATCGCCATGCTGTCGGGGAGGAGCCGCATCATGCCGCCGATGGCATGGCGCAGCAAGGGCGTTCCGGCGGCATCCTCGCTGGCGAAGGCGTTACCGTTCCGATCGGCCAGGCTAGCATGGAGATGCATGCCATTGCCGGCCTGCAGGCTCGCCGGCTTGGCCATAAAGGTCGCGATCATGCCGTGGCGTTGGGCGATTCCCTTGACCGTCCGCTTATAACGGACTGCGTCATCGGCGGCGCGCAGGGCATCCGCCCGATGGCGCAAGGTAATTTCCATCTGGCCGGGTGCGTATTCGGAGATCGCCGTCTCGGCGGGTATGTCCTGCCGGAGGCAGGCCGCGTAGAGGTCTTGCAGGAAAGGGGTGAGATCGTCGAGCTCGCTCAAACCATAGACCTGAATGTCGCGCTGGCGATGTGTTCCTGAGACGGCGAGGGGCGGCTGCAATCGGCCGGCGGAGTCGCGCCGCTGATCGAACAGCGTGAATTCAAGCTCGCACGCCACCACGGGCGTCAGGCCCAGTGGCGCGAAGCGTTCGACCACCGCGCGTAGAATATGGCGAGGATCCTGGCGACACGGTCGATTGTCGAGCTCGTAGACTGAGAGCATGAGCTGTCCCATATCCTCGCCCAGCCATGGCATCGGCGACAATGTGTGGCTGATCGGCTTGCCCAGTCGGTCGGCATCGCCATCTTCCCAGACCAGCCCGGTTTCATCCACATCCTCCCCGGTGATGTCTAGGACAAGCATTGTACCCGGCAGATATCGGCCATGCTCGAATATGGGCAGAAGTTCATGGCGGCGGATATTCTTGCCGCGGGGCACACCGCTGAAATTGGTCATAAAAATCTGGAAGGCCGTAATCTCGGGATGCTGGTCGAGAAAGGCTTGCGCCTGGGCGAGCGGTGCGTCGGGTACGGCATTCATGGCAGGGCTCCAATTTCGGGAAGAAGCGCATCGAAAGCGGCGAGAAGGCGGTCCAGTTGCGTGCGCTCGGTCGCGGGGGACAGAAGGATCATGTTATGGAAGGGTGTCACCACGACGCCGCGATTGAGGAGGGCAAGATGCAGGACATGCTGATGTTCCGGCCGGTACGCCGCCGCGGCTTCGCTGGCATTACGCACCGGCGTTGCGGTGGTGACAATCTCCAGCCGCGCCCCCGCATGCGCAATGTGCCAGGGCAATCCGTGCCTTGCCAACAGGGTGCTGAGTGCGCGGGCCAGATCCCGGCCAAGCGCGAGCATATGGGCGTAGGCGTCGGGCGTGACGATTTCGCTCAGGCTTGCCGCCAAGGCGTGCAGGGCAAGCGCGTTGGCGCTCAATGTGGTGCCCATGCCGCTATAGCCGCCTTCCCGGTCTTTGGCCAAGCGATGGGCGCGGGCCGCGGTCTCGGCGCTCATCCCGAAGACTGCGGTGGGAAATCCGCCGGCGATCGCCTTGCCGACCACCAGCATATCGGGCACGAGGCCATGGGCTCGTCCGTAGCCGCCATAGGCCGAAGACAATGTATGGGTTTCGTCGAGAATGAGGAGCGCGCCATGACGCTCGGCCGCGCGGCGCAGGCCGGGCAGGAAATCCGGCTGTGGCAGGACCATCCCGGTATTGGTCATGATGGGCTCGGTCAGAACCGCGGCGATGGTTCCGCTGGCCAGTTGTTCCTCGACCGCATCGAGATCGTTGAATTCCACGACCCGCGTGTGCTGGCGCGGGTCGGACACCTGGCCCAGCAGGCCCGGCCTGAGAATGGGTCGGCCGTTTTCGAGCCGGACAAACGTGTCCTCGGCGGAACCATGATAGGCTCCATGGAAAATCAGGATATCGGGCCGGCCCGTGATCGCGCGCGCCCAGCGCAGCGCATACCGGTTGGCGTCCGTCGCCGTGGCGGTTACCTGCCAGAAGGGCAGGCCGAAGCAGGCGGAGAGCAATTCTCCCACCCTGGCAGCCATGACGCTGGGCAGCATCGTGGTCAATCCCGCGCGGGCCTGTTCGGCCAGAGCACGCGCGATCGGTTCGGGAGAGTGGCCGAACATCGCGGCGGTATCTCCCAGGCAGAAATCGTCATAGATAAGACCGTCGGCATCCGTAAGCGTGGCGCCCTCCGCGCGCGCGATCGACAAAGGAAAGGGCGTGCCCCAATCGCGCATCCAATGCATGGGAACCCCGAACAGCCAATGCTGGGCGTTACGCTCCGCAAGTCCTTGAGACTTTGGACGTTTTTCCCGAAAGACGGCTTCCTCGCGCGCCAAAATCTCCCTGAGTGTCACGCTTCCCCCCGTTAAGAGTTTGTCATTACTATTCCCCTATGGTGTTGGCAAGACGAGCGAGCAGATTCGGAAAATGATGACGAAAACAGCACCCATCCCCAACTTAATGGACCGATTGAAGAATTGGTGGGACGGCGCCGACTTTCCTATTGAGGAAGCGCATGGACATGCAGGGCCGGCGCAGCTTGGCACCAAGGTGGAGGATGTTTTTCCTGAATGGGAAACACCGTGGGTCCGCGTGATGCAGGCGCTATGGGGCGAAGGGATGGATCACCCTGGCGGCGCTGACAATTGGCTGCGCCTCGTCACGCCATGTGCGCTTAACCCCGCCATGAATCTGGCCGTGATCGGCGTAGGCTTGGGCGGGGGCATGCGGGCGATTGCCAACAAATTCAACATGTGGGTATCCGGGTACGAGCTGAATGGGGAACTGGCCTCGGCCGGGCGAATGCTCGCGCAAAAAGCAGGCATGCTGAAACGCGCGCCGATCTTCGATTTGGATCCCGTGAATTTTGCCGTCAAGGCAGGCTCGCTCGACTGCGTCTTTTGTTACGATGTGCTGGGCCGTCTGACGCCGCTCGAGCCCTTCCTGGCGAAGATCGCTCGCGACCTCAAGCCTTACGGCCAGCTTCTCATCAGCGAATGGACGAGCCCGAAGGATAATGGCACGCCGCAGACACGCCCCGTCGAGGAATATATTTCCGTGCTGGGGCATCTCGGCTTCGACATTCGGATTTGCGATGATGAAAGTGAGCTGTATTTCGAACTGATCATCGATGGCTTCATGGATCTCATGAACAACCCCAGCCGGCTTGCCGTCGGCAAGAGCTGCCCAGATATTTTCTGGAAGGAAATGGAAAATTGGGCTCGGCGTGCCACGGCCATTCGGGCAAAACAGATGGGCTGCTACCGTATCTATGCCCAAAAAACCTCCCCCATGCATGGGCATAACAAGCTGTAGCGTCACGGCTGCCACCGGCGCGACCCGCGCGCGGGGAAAGTCTTGACAGCGCGGAATTTCCCCTATATTCCACCCCCCGGAAGTTGCCATGAAAATTGTCCATTCGCTGAAATCCGCCAAGGCCCGCCACAAGAATTGCCGCGTCGTGCGACGCAAGGGCAGGGTCTACGTCATCAACAAGACCAATCCCCGCTTTAAAGCGCGCCAGGGTTAGGCTACCCCATTCCGTTTGGGGCACGCTGCCGGTCATCCGGCGGCGGCCTCTTTGCTTGCGCTGTTCGGGGAACAGCCGCGCTCGTTAATGGTTCTACAAATGACGGACTGACACAGAGCGCGAGGACTAAGCGATGCGATGGCTCCTGGGCGTTGGCTTGGCATTCATGGTACTCGTTTCATCGGCACAGGCGGACCAGCATGACCGGCGACTCGACACGCTGTTCCCTCGCTTGCTGCGCGCCTCCTCGATCAGCGAAGTGCACAAACTGCAGGCGCGTATCTGGTCGATTTGGTACGAAACGACCAACCGTGCTGCGCGCCGCTTGTTTTTCACCTCGACGCAGAAAATGCAGATTGGCGATATTCGGGGGGCCTTGCGCGACTTGGATGAATTGGTGCGGGTCGCGCCGGATTTCGCCGAGGGCTGGAACCGAAGGGCCACGCTCTATTACCTGATCGGCGATTACCAAGCATCGCTTTCCGATATCAATCATACCCTTGCCTTAGAGCCGCGCCATTTCGGCGCCCTTTCCGGCCTTGGCCTCATCGAGGCCGAACGCGGCAATGACCGTGCGGCAATCGACGCGTTCGAGCGGGTCCTGCAAATCAATCCTCACGATACGCCCGCGATGGGTAATCTGCTTATCCTCAAGAAAAGGCTGGCGAAGAAATCTATCTAGCCGAATCTGGGCGCTTGCGTGGACATCCCGTGCGCGCGGGTGGATTAAAACTAGGCGGATCACTCGCCGGAAAAGACAATTCCGACGCCGTATCGACGCGGCCGTCGGGGAAGGTCCTATCGGTGCGGTCTTGGGAAAGAGTTTCGTCTGAAGATCTGGTGAAAAAAGAGCGTCGGCGTCCCATGGTATGCCTAAATGATGAAAACGCCCTTTTTTAGGGATCGTTCCCGCGACGGGCGGAAAAACATGGCAGAACAACCGATCTTTGGGTATATGGCTTAGGTTCAGGAGAAAACAATGCCATCCATCGCGGTTGTCTATCATTCCGGATACGGTCATACCAAGGTTCAGGCCGAAGCCGTGGCACGCGGCGCGGCAACTGTCGCCGACGCCAAGGTCACGCTCGTCCCCGTTGCCGAAGCCGAGGAAAAGGGTGCCATGCTCGACGAGGCCGATGCGATCATCTTCGGCGCGCCGACCTATATGGGGAGCATTTCGGGGCCTTTTAAAGTCTTCATGGATGGCACCTCCAAGCGTTGGCTAGAGGGAAAATGGCGCAACAAGATCGCCGCGGGCTTCACCAATTCGGGGTCACAGAGCGGCGACAAGCTGGTTTCGCTCTTCCAGCTCGTCACGCTGGCCATGCAGCACGGGATGATCTGGGTCGGCCTCGACATCATGGCTGGGAATAACAGCAGCAAGGGATCATTGGACGATCTGAACCGGTTGGGCGCTTGGGTTGGCGCCATGGCACAGTCCAATATCGACCAGGGGCCGGAAGCGGGACCCATCCCGAGCGATCTGCGCACGGCCGAAGCACTCGGGCGGCGCGTCGCCGAACAGGCAAAGATCAGAAAAAAGCCCTGAGCCTATGATCGATCAGCTCAAAGCGAACAATCGTGCCTGGGCTGCACGGATGGTTGCGCGCGATGCGGGCTTCTTCAAGCGCCTGGTGAGCCAACAAGCGCCAAAATTCCTATGGATCGGATGTTCGGACAGCAGAGTGCCGGCCAACGAAATCGTCGATCTCGACCCGGGCGAACTCTTTGTCCATCGCAATGTCGCCAATCTGGCGCCACCGCAGGATGCCAATTACCTCTCGGTACTGCAATTCGCCATCGATGTGCTGCGCGTGCAGCATATTTTGGTGGTTGGTCATTATGGCTGCGGCGGGGTTCAGGCGGCGGTCGATGGCCAGAGGCGCGGGCTGGTCGATCATTGGCTGCATCCGATCCGCGAGGTCTATCATGACCATCGCGAGGAATTGGCCAAGATTGTCGAGGACGAGGCGCGTCTTAATCGGCTGTGCGAGCTTAACGTCCTAAGGCAGGTGCGCAACGTCGCCTCGGATGTCTTCGTTCAGGAGGCCTGGGCGCGCGGTCAAGAATTGAGCGTGCATGGGTGGGTCTATTCATTGTCCGATGGCCTGGTGAACGATCTCAATATCACGATTTCACGTGCAAATGCGTCGCAGGAATTGATTCACGATATACGGATCCCATGAATTCAATTGTGCGATGAAGCAGCGCCAATAGAATCGGTATGAATAACCCCGCAGTCCTTACCACGCGCGACAAATTTCTTATACCGTTCGCGGTGGCTGCGGTTATTTTCTATGCCTATGGTACCGTCCTTTTCTCTCGATATGGATATGTCGACGATTATTTTTTTCTGATTTATAGCAGGCGGCCCTCTTGTCCCCTCACCTTCGTTACGCTCGGCCGTCCCTTGTGGGGGCCGATTTTTTGTAAGGCGTTCCAAGTCTTTAACACGATAGACGGTCTCGCCTGGTTGCGCTCTTTCACCTTGCTGGCGATGGAATTGCTTGGATGTTGGACTTTCTATTTCTGCCGATCGCATCGTTTGGGAAAGGCCACTTCTCTTTCTATTGCTATCGGACTTCTCCTGCTGCCTTCTTTCCAGGTCTATGCGGCCTGGGCCGTGTTCTTTTTCGTCCCGGTTGCCGCGCTCCTCGCTCTGGTGAGTTCCCACATCCTCGGCTCTTTTCCGTCCCGCAGCCTGCCGGCCGGAAGGCTTGCCCTTGCCATCGGTTTTCTTGGCGCCGCTATGCTGGTCTACCAACCCATTGCAATGATTTTTCTCATGGGTACTGCAATCTCCATGATTTCCGCCCTGCGTTTTGGCGCGCCGTGGCGCACGAAAAGGTTTCTCGAAGCAGGACTGGTTTTTGCCGCGGGAAGCCTTATAGGCCTATTGGCGGTAAAAATAGGCGGACTGTTATTTCCCGACCCGAATTCTCGCTTCAGCCTGGTCGCCGATTTTGTGGGCAAGATGCGCTGGTTCTTTTCGGAACCTCTTGCGAATGCAGTTTCTCTTTATCTCGTACCGCCCAGCCGTCGTGCTCCCGAAATCATCGGTATCTTGATCATAACCGGCATAGGCTGTCTCATCGCCAGACAGGGTGCGAAGCGGAGCGCCGGCACGCTTGCGGTTATGGTGATGCTTCCCATTGCCGGCTATCTGCCCAATTTGGCGACGGCGGAGAATAGCGCCACCTACCGGACCATCGTCGGCATGGAAGCGGTGATCCTCGCTTGTACGATCTCCATGGTTGCCGAGATTGGCGCGGCGATGGGTCGCATTATTCGCGCACGCTTGATCGCGGCGCTTCCGGGCATCCTCGCCGGCTGCTTCATTTTCCTGGCGGCCACCGGCGCGCGCGAGAGTATCTATGCAGATTTCGTCAATCCGAGCGCGACCGAATTCGGCAGGCTCATCACATTCCTGAAGACGCGCGCTGCCGAACTGGCGGCGGACGCGCCGATTGTGGTGCGCAACTCCCTGCCGTATGATTCACCTAGCCAGGTGCAGCTATATGAAATGGGTAGCCTTTCTTCGATAGACGATCCGCATAGCCGCTCGATGGTCACGCTTGCGGTGGAGGAGGTCCATCGCATGCCGGCCCGGCCGGTCTTCGTCGCAGAATCGGAGCCGGACCGCGCAATATTCATCGATTTTCCCAGTCTCATCCGTGGGCGCGTCTATAATCCGCGCGCCATCCTGGTGGCAAACCTCAACAATGCGGATTTCCAGAAGGGTATTCGGATAAGCGCGCCCGGGCAGGCGGCCCAGAGTTTCGCCGCCGTTTACGTGTCGGGGCGTATCCTGCCTCAAAAAGGCGACCGCATCATTTTTGCGTCATCCGGCACGCGCGTTGTCATGGCCGTGAAGGGGATCGACCTCGGCGCCGGTGCCTCTCTCGCTATTATCGATGTGGACCAGCCGTTGGCGTTCGAGGACGGCTATCCGGCCGCGGCGCTGGAATCAGCTGGCAACCTTTCCGGAATGGGCCACTGACGGATCGCCACCCGGAAACGCCAGGAGCGCTATGCGCTGCACGGTGTGGCGGCACAGGGTTTCGGCGGCGCCGTAATTGGCGAGGATGGCGGCCTCTCCCGCGCTGGCAAGGGCCAGCATCTCCGCAAGCTGCGCGGGCGCAAGGGTGCGCATCTGCCGCTCGAACCGTGCCTTGACGGTCCAGAACAAGGGTGGGCGCAAAGAAGCGAGGATCGTTGCCGGTTCCATGCCCTGCGCCCGTTGCCCCACGCAAAAATGGAGGCGCGCGATGTGGCGACACAAGGCCCGCATGATCATGATCGGTGTCGTCAGGCGTAGGGTGAGAGAAAGGTATTTTTCCACCTGCTTCATATCTCCCGCCGTGGCCGCCATGAGGAGGTCGTCGAGTGCGACGGCAGAATGGTCATCGAGCACTGCCATGATATCGGCGAGGCGGATGGTTTTTTCGCCTTCCATATACAGCATGAGCTTGTCGAGTTCCGAGCGCGTGACACCCCGGTCATCGCCCAGCTTCTGGGTAAGAAAGGCCAGGGCGTCGGCATCGATCTGCATCTGTCGTGACGCGACCTCGCGGCGGACCAATTCGGCGATATCGGCTGCCCCGTCGCGGTAGCAGGCAATGGCGGCTCCATGTTTGGCGCCCTCCAGCAGCTTGCGCAGCGGCGAACGCGGGCCGAGATCGCCGGCCTGGATCAACAGCAAGGCCTGGCCTTCCATTGGCGGTTCCTGAAGGAAGGGTCCGAGCACGGGACAGAGCGCATCGGATCCGGCAATCCGCAAGATCTTGCGCCCGCCCCCCATGGCAATGGCCCGGGCCTCGTCGATCAGCCGGCCCTGATCGCTCAGGCACTCGTCTTCGGAAAGCGCGACCACGCGAAAGGGGTCGTCGAGCGCGCCTGCCACGGATAGCGTCAAGGCGCGCGCCCGCTCGCCGACCATGCCTTCGTCGGGCCCATAGAGCAGGATCGCGCCATAGGGAGTTCCGCCTGAACCAAGCACTCGTTCGATATCGCGGCGGTCAATTTTCATGCGAGCCAATGTAGAAGTCTGTGACGCGGGCGCAAGACCCTTTCCAAAGCCCGCGGCTTTTCGTAAGGGAAGATATGGCGAAGATCGCGGTCCTGAAGCATGTCCGCCGCGTGTGGGCGGTCGGTTCCATTCGTGGCCAGGCTCCCGCGCTTGGGCGCATCCATCGCGCTATCGGGGAGCTATTCTCGCCCGGAGATCGGCTCATCTATCTTGGCGGTTTTCTGGGTGAAGGAGATGCTATCCTCGCCATGATGGATGAAATGCTGGCCTTTCGGCGCGAGATCATGGCGCGCCCGCATGTCTTTGCTCGAGATATCCTTTATCTGCGCGGTCAATGGGAGGAAATGGCGCATAAAATGCTGCAGCTGCATTTTGCGCCCAATCCAAAGGAAATCCTGCCCTGGCTCATCGCCCACGGCATGGATCCGGTCATCCGCGCCTATGGCGGCAATGGAGAACAGGGGATGATTGCCGCGCGAGGCGGCGCGGTGGCGTTGACACGCTGGACCGGGACCTTGCGCGCCGCCATGCAGGCTCGCCCCGGCCATTGGCAATTGCTGGGCGGATTGCTGCATGCCGCGGCGAGCGATCAGCTTCTTTTTGTCCATGCAGGCCTCGACCCCGCGCGGCCGATCACCACCCAGGGAGATATCCTGTGGTGGGGGAACTGTCGTGCCCTGGCGGGTCGCCCGTATGAGCAGTATCGCCGCATTGTCTATGGATATGATTCCGAAGCGCGCCGCTCCGCCGATGACCAGCAATTGGCGCTATTTCAGAGCCAGGCGGCTCGCCCTCCGGCCGATTATGCGCTCAGTCTCGATGGAGGTGCGGGGATTCGCGCCGCATGTTTCGATGCAGAAGGAAATGTGCTGCACTGGCTTGAGGAGGTCTAGCGGAACAAATAGCGTTCCCGTCAGGCAAATCGCCGCGTGGAGCGCTCCTGGCCGGCGGGGTCCTGGTGGATCAAAAATTCGGCACCGGGGAAGGCTTGGCGTAGATCTTGCTCCACCTCGTCGGAGATGCGATGCGCCTCGTGCAAGGAAATGCTGCCATCGAGCTCAAGGTGAAATTGGATAAAGCAGTCCTGGCCCGCTTCCCGGGTGCGCAGATCGTGAATTGCCTGCACTTCCTTGTGCGCCAGGACAATCTCCTTGATACGGCGCCGCGCGTCGTCGCTCATTTCCCTGTCCATCAACATATCGAGTGCCACGCGTCCAATGCCAAGTGCGGTATAGGCGATAAAGCCAGCCGTAAGCAGACCGATTGCTGGGTCGGCCCACCAGAGGTGGAGAGCATCAACCGCGATCAGGGCAAAGATCGCCCCGAGATTCACCGCGAAATCCCCGGCATAATGTGCGGCATCCGCGCGGATTGCGACCGACCCGGTTCGCCGGATGACATACCTTTGATATCCAACCACCAGGGCAGTCGCTGCAACTGAGAGAAGCAGCACAACGAAGCCCGCTTGGATATGGGCGAGTCCCTGAGGATGAAGAAAGTGGTGGATTACCTCATAAAGCAAATAAAGCGACGAGCCGAGAATAAGGGTCACCTGGACGAGACCGGCAATTGGCTCGGCCTTCCCGTGGCCGAAACGGTGCTCGCGGTCCGCAGGCTGAAGCGCATGGCGTATCGCCAGCAGATTGACCGAGGAGGCCCCTACATCCAGAGCCGAATCGATGAGTGAGGACAAGATGCTCACTGAACCGACCTGCCACCAGGCATAGGCCTTGAGGAGCAGCAGAATCGCGGCCATGGAAAGCGAGAGGAGGGCGGCCCGCCGCATGAGCCGCTGGCTTATTTGCCGATCGCCTTCTAGCTCTAGGGGTACAGTTTCACTGTCTGCCATGCCTGATCCTTCAACAAATAAACAAGCCGATCGTGCAGCCGAAACGGCTTGTCCTGCCAGAATTCCATCCGCGTGGGAGCAACCCGAAAACCCGACCAAAAGGGCGGACGAGGGACCGTGCCCAGCGTGAACTTGGCGGTATATTCCGCGATCCGCTTTTCGAACTCCCATCCCTCCTTGAGCTGAGACTGTTTCGATGCCCAGGCGCCAACTTGGCTTGCCCGTGGCCGGCTGGCGAAATAGGTATCCGCCTCTGCCTCTGTCACAAGCGAGGCGATCCCTTCGACGCGTATCTGGCGGCGCAGGCTTTTCCAATGCAGGCAAAAGGCAGCCTGAGGATGATTGCGTAAGTCCTGTCCCTTGCGGCTCTCCAGATTGGTATAGAAGACGAAGCCGCGCTCGTCCCATTCCTTGAGCAGGACCATGCGCACCGAAGGCATGCCGTCCTTTCCCACGGTGGCGAGCGCAATCGCATTAGGATCGTTGGGCTCACTGGCCCCAGCCTCGGCCAGCCATTGGCCGAAAAGAGAAAATGGATTATGGTCCATGCCGTTCTTTTAACATTGATTCCGGTTTTTGTGATCTTATCTGTAGAAGACGTGAGGTGATATGGACGATCCCTACCGAGTTTTGGGTGTCGAGAAGACAGCAAGCGCGGCCGACATCAAGGCGGCCTATCGAAAACTCGCCAAGAAGCTGCACCCTGATCTCAATCCCGGCAACAAACGGATCGAAAATCAGTTCAAGGATGCGACCGCGGCCTATGAATTTCTGTCCGATACGGAAAAGCGCACCCAATACGACCGCGGCGAGATCGACGCCAACGGTCAGCCGCGCTTTGCGCAACGCGGTCCCTGGAGCAGCCAGCGTCCGGGGCGACAGTCCGATCGAGGTTTTACCTTCGATGAAGACAGTATCGGCCCGGAAGATATTTTTCAAAATCTCTTCGGTTTCGGGCGGAGCCGGGGCGGGGGCACAGCGCAGATGCGCGGGTCCGATGTCTCCTACCGCACTGAGGTGGATTTTTTAGACGCTGCGCGCGGCAGCAAGCGCCGCCTCACGCTTGCCGACGGCAAGACGCTCGATGTGACGATTCCTCCCGGAACCGAGTCCGGCCAGACATTGCGGCTCAAGAATCAAGGTCTTCCCGGCAGTGGCGGCGGAGCCGGCGATGCCCTGATCGAGATCATCGTCCGGCCGCACCCTTATTTCCGGCGTGAAGGCGTAAATATTTTGCTGGATGTGCCGGTGACGCTCTTCGAGGCGGTAGGCGGCGCCTCGATAGAAGTCCCGACCATCGACGGCTGGGTCGCTCTTAAGATTCCCGAAAATTCCACGACCGGCACGCAATTGCGCCTCAAGGGCAAGGGGATAAGAATGGGCGGAAAAACCGGCGATCAATATGTGAAGCTTCTTGTCATGCTTCCTCCGAAGGTCGATGGCGATCTGCGCGCCGCTATCGAAAAATCGGCGCGGGTTCATCCCTATTCGGTTCGCGATCACCTGAAATAATATCGTCAGGCCGCGGTGACCTTCAGAACCGAGCCTTCCACCCCCACGATCCTGACCCGCGTCCCGGCCGGCAGGTCGGGACCTTCGACCCGCCAGACCGTATCGTTGAGCCGGGCATAGCCCCGGCCGTTTTCGATCGCCTCACTGAGCACGACTACCCGGCCGATCCATTGCTGGCCCCGCCGGTTGACCAGGGCAGCCGCACCGCCTTCGCCTCGACCCAGCCGGTACCAGAGCAGCAGGCTCAGGAGGGACAGTACGGCAAATAGAACAAGTTGGGTCGCGCCGGCCAAGGGGACGGCAAATACGATCACCCCCGTCACCAAGGCGCCGCCCGCCAGCCAGATGAAAAACAGCCCAGGCAAGAGGAGTTCGATGATTCCGAGCAGCAGCGCGAGGCTGAGCCAATGCCAATATTGGAGATGGTCGAACAAAAGCGTCATCGCGGCGCTTCGCGGCGTGGCGCCTGGTTGGTGGTAAAGGATTCGCGCGCGAGCTCGGCGATTCCCGCTAGGGCGCCGATGACATTGCCGGCCTCGAGCGGCATCATGATGATCTTCTGGTTGGGCGCGCTCGCGATCTTTTGTAGCGCCTCGATATAGCGCAATCCGAGAAAGTAATTCACCGCCTGGATATTGCCTCCGGCAATGGCGGAACTCACCGATTCAGTGGCCTTTGCCTCGGCCTGGGCCTGGCGTTCGCGCGCTTCGGCGGTGCGGAAAGCGGCTTCACGCTCACCTTCGGCGCGCAGGATCGCCGATTGCTTTTCCCCTTCAGCCTTTAGAATCTGTGACTGCCGCATTCCCTCGGCCTCGAGAATCAAAGCACGCTTGTCGCGCTCCGCCTTCATCTGCCGGGCCATGCTTTCGACCAGGTCGCGGGGCGGTGCGATATCCTTGATTTCGATGCGCGTCACCTTGATGCCCCAGGGCGAAGTCGCCTCGTCGACGACATGGAGGAGCTGGACATTGATGCGGTCACGCTGGGATAGCAGCTCATCGAGATCCATGGAACCCATGACCGTGCGGATATTGGTCAACGTCAAATTCAGGATCGAACTCTCGAGATTGGAGACTTCATAGGAGGCTCGCGCTGCATCCAGCACCTGATAAAAGACCAGGCCGTTCACGCTGACCATCGCGTTGTCCTTCGTGATCACCTCCTGGGTCGGAACATCGAGGAAGGATTCCATCATGTTGACGCGGGCACCGATGCGCTCGATGAAGGGAACGATGAAACTAAGGCCTGGGTGAAGAGTCCTGACATAACGGCCCATGCGCTCGACCGTCCACTCGCGTCCTTGGGGGACAGACTTGACGGTCATGAACACGACAAGAACGGCAAGGAACACCGCCAAGACGGCAAAAATACCATAGGGGTTAAGATAAGTGGCAACGTCCATTAGCTCTCCAGCATAAGTGCGCACAACGTGCGGCGATGAAGGTATTCTGACGAATTCCCACGCCGATGCCAAGTACGCTTGAGTGAAAACGTGTGCAAGCTGGCAGGCATGAGAATTTTTCTGGCTTTTTCAATTAAATCAGGCTAGAGCACGCGCCACGGAATATCATGGTTTTCAGCGCTCCGAACTTCCTGTTCTTGTTCTTTCCCGCTCTCATGGTTCTTCATTGGGCCATGCCCTATGTTTCCGATGGAATCATAGCGCTGGGCCGCCGCATTGCGCCTGGTATTGATTGGCGCAACTCGTGCTCGCCGCTCATGTGCCGCAATGTTCTGCTGCTGATTGGAAGCCTCATCTATTACATCCTGGGAAAGGGGGATTATACCAAGCTCCTGCTGGCGTCGATCGCCATCAACTGGGTCATGGCGCTATGGATGGAAAGTGTTCCAGCGGAACGTCGCAAGGCCGTCCTGGCACTCGGCATTGCCGTCAACCTCCTGTCTTTAGGGTTTTTCAAATATGCGGGCTTCTTGGCGACAACCGTCAACGAGGTTTTGCACCTGAACCTGCCGGTTCTGCGGCTGCCGCTGCCTTTAGGCATTTCCTTCTTTACGTTTCACGCGTTGTCCTATCTGATCGATATTTATCGGCGTAACGCATCGGCCCAGCGCAATCCGCTCACCTATGCTCTTTATATCCTGCTCTTTCCCCAGCTCATCGCCGGCCCGATTATTCGCTATAAGGACATCGCTTCTCAGCTGGTCGAGCGTAAGATCTTGCCGGATGACGCGGCCGAGGGTTTGCGGCGCTTTTTGATCGGGCTGGGCAAAAAGGTTCTGATCGCCAATCCGCTGGGCGCGATCGCCGACAGCGCCTTTGGCGCGGATCCCGCTCATTTGCCCATGGCCTACGCGTGGGTCGGGATGATCTGCTATACGTTGCAGATCTACCATGACTTTTCCGGCTATTCGGACATGGCAATCGGCCTGTGCCGGATGTTCGGGCTGCGCATTAAGGAAAACTTCGCCTATCCCTATATCGCACAATCGGTCAGGGAATTCTGGCGGCGCTGGCATATTTCGCTTTCGACCTTCTTTCGCGACTATCTGTATATCCCGCTGGGCGGCAACCGCGCAGGCGAGCTGCGCACCTATTTGAACATGATCGTGGTCTTCTTCCTGTGCGGCCTTTGGCACGGGGCGAGCTGGACGTTCGTCGTCTGGGGTCTCTATCATGGCTTATTCATCGCGAGCGAACATGCCCTCGCTACCCGCGTGTCCTGGCGGATTCCCGCGGTGATCCGTCATCTCTACCTGCTGCTGGTCGTGGGGTTTGGCTGGGTGCTGTTCCGCGCCGCCAGTTTCGACAAGGCCTGGGGCTTCTATCACGCCATGCTGTTCAATCGTGAGAGCGTGATCGTGCGCGACCCTACCCTGCCCATATACCAGATGCACCAAGGATGGTTCTGGGGAGTTATTCTGCTGGGGGTGGTCGGCGCGACGCCCTGGCTGCGCAATGTCTTTCTGGAGAGAACGCGGTTCCTGCCCCTGGTCGACCTCTATGCGTATGGCACATTGCTGGTGGTGATCCTCCAGATCGCGACGAGTTCCTATAGTCCCTTCATCTATTTCAATTTCTAAAGCCATGGACGATACGACGACCATTATCCCGCATCGCCTTCACCTCTTCTCGCGCCGCCTTTTTTCGCGTCGTCGCCCCATATTCTTGGGCAGCGTGCTCGCGACTCTCGTGCTCATTCCCCTCCTGGGTCTGCTGGGTTTCGATAAAGCCGGCGAATATGTCGGCCTAGGCCGCGGACTCCACATTGCTCATGGGTTCAATAATTTTCCCATGCGCAACGATCTCATCAAGGCGCATAATTTGCTGCTATTGAAAGGATTAGGCGTCATGCCCGGCAGCACCGTACTGGGTGGTAGGGACGGGTGGTGGTTTTATCCAGGCGAGCTTTTCTACGATTCCTTCATAGCAGATACCCACCTTCGGGAGAATCCGCTTGCCCCGGAGGAAGTGAAACAACTAAGCGAAGCGCTCGAACGGTTGGCTACGCGGTTGAAGGCTCAAGGGACGACGTTCCTGTTCGTCATCGCTCCCGACAAGCAAACCGTCTATCCGGAACATCTGCCCGAGGATTATGGTCCGCTCGCCGTCATGAATCGCCGCACGCAGTTTCTGGAATACTGGCGGGCGCATACGGCCGATGCGTCCTATATGCTCGATCTGACCGACGAGATGCGCGCTAATAAATCGAAGGGTCAGCTCTACTATAAAACCGATGCGCACTGGAACGCCTTAGGCCGTGACGTGGCGTATCATGCCATCTTCGACAACCTGGCCGCGCGCGGCGTGCTCGATCCGGCGGAGAAGCTGGGACCGCCGGCCATGAAGGAATACCGGATATCCGGCGATATGGTGTCGGGCCTGCTTGGGTTGGGCAAGCTCGTCAAGGAAACCGCGCTTGAAGGCAATGTGCAGTATTGCTCTCTCGAAGGCCAGCCGATCGGTATCTACGCGCATGATGGCGTGCCTTTCTCCTATCATTGCCTGAACGCACCGCAGCGCAATGCCGTCATGTTCCATGATTCGTTCTTTTTCGCGGCCAATGGGCTGTGGCAATATCTTTCTCACCATTTTTCCAACGCCACGGCGATCAGCCATCTCGGCACCAACAGTTTCGACAATGATTCTCGCCCGATTCTGCCATCGATTTGGCAGCCTAAGCCAGACGTCGTGATCATCGAGACAGTGGAACGATGCCTGCGCTATACGCTCCAGCAGATTGCGGCTATGCCTCTGCCGCCGGAGCCGCATGCATCGCCGTAACCGGCGGGGAATATATCGGTCGGGGCGGCTGCTTTGCTTCCTCTCTCTGCTCACGCTGATGAGCGTTCCGCTTATAGGCGCCTTGGGATGGGATGAGCATGGTGACTTTCGGGGCTTTGGCGGCGGGCTCCGCCTCGGCGCGAATTTCAGCGATTTTCCGCTGCGTAATTATTTTATCAAGGCGCATAATTTCATCGCGGTTTATGGTTTAGGCGTCATGCCGAGCCGCGATATTATCGTCGGCAAGCAGGGTTTTTGGTTTTTTGCGAGTACACCAGGAACCGCCGGTGCGATCACAGAAACCCATCTGCGCGAGAATCCCATGACCCCGGATCAGCTCGAAAGCCGTGGCATGGCACTGGATCGGTTCGCCCGTCATCTCAAGGGGCTCGGCATTGCCTTCGCCTTCGTGGTCGCGCCCGATAAGCAATCCATTTATCCGGAATACCTCCCCGAAGATTTCGGACCCTTGGCCACAAGCCCGCGCAGGGTTCAGTTCGTTTCTTATATGCGCGCTCATTTCGGCGGTGCGCCTTATCTTCTAGACCTCACCGAGGAAATAAGCGCGCATAAGATGGATGGACCGCTTTTTTATAAGAAGGACAGCCACTGGACATCGATTGCCGCCGAGATTGGCTATCGGGCGATCCTCCGGTTTCTTATCTCCGAAGGCGTGGTACACGAGCAGGAAAATAAGCCGTTGCCGCCACCCCTCTGGAAAACCCATTCGGGCGATCTGGTTACCAATATTCTCGGTCTCGATTTCATAACCGATGGCGAATGGACACCAGCCACGACGGTCTTGCTATGCTCAGCGGAAGGGAGGCAGCGGCCAGGCCAACTCGTGGGCGGTGAGCCTTTTTCCTATCATTGCCCTGGTGCTCTTCCGCGCCGCGCCCTGTTCTACGGCGATTCCTTTTTCTTCACCGGCGGCTTTTGGAACTGCTTTTCCCATCTTTTTGCCATGGCCACTCTGCTAGGGCGCAATAATCCAGGCATCTTCGATAAAATATCCTGGCAACCGAAGCCGCAATTTATCATGGTCGAGACGGTCGAACGTTCGCTAGCCGATACCCTCGACGCGGTAGCCGCCACGCCTTTGCCCATGCTCGCGGCGCAGCCTTAAGAGATTTTTCCTGCTGCGGGAACTTAGAACTGCCGGAGCAGTCGGTCGAGATATTCCTGCTCCGTCTTGGGTCGGGTGGCGTCGTTGCGCCTTTCCAGTAATTGTTGAAATACCCGCCGGGATTCTTCCAACGGATTCCACCCGGGTATTTTGGTTTCCGATGCATCCGTTGCACCCTCGCCATCCTGTTTTAGAAGCGGCCGGCCGAGCGGGTCGAACTCGCCATGTTCACGAACCGGCTGCCCTCCGCGCCGCTGCAATTGCTTGGCCAGCGCCTGCACGCCCCGCTGGAGGTTCTGCAATGCACGGTTCTGCGCATCGCCTGCGCTTTCGAGGTCTCCTTCCTGCAGCGCCTTTTCCGCTTCGCGCATGGCTTGCTCGGCATTGCCCACGCCTTCGGGCAGATCGCCCAGCTGATTGCCGAGTTCGCGCATCTGCGCTCCCAGCCCTTGTCGGATCTCCTGCTGCTGCTGAGCGCCGCTCCCCGGTCCGCTATTGTTGCGCTGTGCTTCGAAGGTTTTCTCGGTTAATTGCTGTTGGCGCATCATAGTTTGAGTCAGGCTCTGAAGCATCTGCTGGCTTCCATCCCGCGCATAGGAAGGGATGCCGGCTTGCAGGTTTTCCAGGATATTTTGCAACCGGTCGAGCATCTGCTGTGCGGCGTTCTTGGCGCCGGATTGCGCCATGCGCGCGGCATCGTTGAGCAGGCGGTTAAGATCGCTCTGGGTAATGCTCAGGCCCGGCCGGGTAAGGGTGGGTTGATGACCTTGGCGCATTGCCTGCTCCGCTTGCTGGGCCAAGGCGCGCATATATTCGTTCATTGCTTGCTGAAGCTGGTTCATCAGCCGGTCGATTTCTTCCTGCGGCGCATTCCGGGCGAGGGCCTCCTGCAATTGCCGCTGCAATTTCCTGAGTTCGGCCAGCAACGAACCCGTGCCGCCATCCTCGAGCGCGACGGCAGTATCCCAGAGCAGCTGGAGGATCTGGGCTTGATTAGCCTGGTGATCGGGGGAAAGCAGCCGACGCCAGGCAAAGTTCAGGGCGAGAAACACCGAGATATTATTGTCGAGGAGATCGGGACGCGCATCGAGGCCGAGGAGAGCATTCGCCACCTTTTTGCTATTGTCAGGGTCGCGGACCAGCGACTTGCGCGCCGCGATGATCACCTTTGCCGCCGGGTGCGTGAAAAGACGCTCGGGTAGAGTGAAGCGCCGTTCCTCGCTCACGCTCCGATGGCCAGCGCTATCCTCGGCTTCCAAGCGCCCCCCGACTTCCAGTCCCGCCCAAGGATGCGCGGTCAGGTCCTGGTAGAAGCTATTCTGAACGTTTCGGTTTGTGCCGGCTGGCAAAGTGACGGAAAATCTTGCGCTCTGCCCATTTTGGGTAAGCACGAGCGTGAGTTTTGTTACGCCATAATCGTCCTGAGCATGATAGGGGATACGCAAGACACCGCGTTCCGTCGTCGCCGGATTACCGGCGAAGGCAACGCTGGGCGGGTTGTCCGACTGGATCGCGATATGCCATTGCGCGACGCGGTGGGCGCCGGCGCCCACCGAAATCGTCTCCCCCGAGCGAAGGGTCAGCGTCGCGTGGCGAGTATCGCCTTCCAGCGTGGGCATGACCATGTCGGCGCCATTGGCGAAGAGATGGACGGCGCCGCCATATCCGACGACCTGGGCAACCAGCTTGCTTCCTTCGGGGAGGGTGATAACGCTCTCGGTGGGCGTCCGGCTATCGAGATGAACAGGCGTCGCGCGCGTATAAGCGGGCGGCGCAATCCACAATTCGGCGTGGATGTCCGCTGTCACGCCGTCATAGCGGGGCCAGAAGCTCTGTTCCAGATACTGCCACGGGATGTCGCGCTGGCTGAAGGCTATGATTAGTCCGACCGCGACCACGATCCGGATACCCCAGGGATCGATTCTCGAGAGTGACAAATCCGGCCAGCCCGCTCGCAAAGTGCCGAGAGATTTCAGGATACGTTCGCCATGGGCTCGCCAGAGCGCAACCGAGGTCGGATCGACGAGATTGGTGACCTGACGATCCTCCAATTGCTGGAGGGGCGCATGCGCCAATCCGCTTGCCTGTTCGATGCGGCGCAATATGTCCCGCTGTTTCGGCCATCGCCAGCGGAGAAGGGTGCGCACGGTCATGGAGATGGCCCAACTGCCCAGCGTGAATACAATCACCAGGTGGAGCCAGGCGGGGAGTGTCCGGTAAAGGCCGAGCAGGGCAAACGCAACATGTATACCCGCGGCGCATAAAACCGGAGCAAGCAACACCAGCAACCGTTCGCTGAAAAGAGTGACGGAGGCCAGTACCTTTGCCAGGTGCAGCGCGAAGGGAGAGCCGTGACCGGACATCGCGATATCTTATGCCTGTTTGCCTGCTGCGGAAAGAGAGAAACCCGCTTCGTGAGGCTTCAGCTCAACATTCCCGCGATCTTGGCAGTACATCCGGCTTGGCATGGCTTGCGCAAGCCAGACACTACCGGAAATTGTTTTAGTCTATGTTAGCCAGTCGGGGAGGCGGTCGCGGGCAATGATGGAGTCGAGAGGCGGACGGCGGCGGATCGGAAATGCCCTGCTGCCGCTGATCAATATTTCCTCCGTCAACGGTCGGGTATTGTATTCCGAGGCCATGACCGCCCCATAGGCACCCACATCGCGGATGGCGAGCAGATCACCCTCGGCCAGCACGGGAAGGGTACGATCGCTCGCAAAACAATCGCTGCTTTCGCAGACCGGCCCGACAATATCATAGGGGCGCTGATCGGCGCCCGCCTTGCGCTGCACCGGGACGATGTCGTGATAGGCATCGTAAAGCGCGGGGCGCAGCAAATCGCTCATACTGGCATCGACAATGGCGAAATTCTTGCGACGGCTCTTCTTGAGGACGAGAACGCGGGTTAGGAGAATTCCCGCGTGACCGACCAGCGAACGGCCTGGCTCGATGATGACGGTTTCCTCGGCCAGCACGTCGGCGAGCAGGGCGGCGTACTCGGGAATTCCCGGCGTTTCGGTTTCCCGATATGAAATGGCGAGGCCACCGCCGGCATCGAGGCGGGCGACCGGCAGGCCCTGGGCGCGCAGCCGGTCTGCCCATTTCTTGAGGAAAAGCCACGCTTCGCGATAGGGGGCAAGGCTGCTGATTTGCGAACCGATATGAACCGCCAGGCCCTGAGGGGCCAAATGCTCGTCATCCATGGCCATGCGATACAATCCCGCCGCTTCGGCCGCGTCCATGCCGAATTTATTCTCCGCCCGCCCCGTCGAGATTTTTGCATGGGTCTGGGCATCGACATCGGGATTGATGCGGAAGGCTACCGGCGCCACGCGGCCCATCGTGCGGGCCAGATCTTGGATCAGGCGGAATTCGCTCGCCGATTCGACATTGATCTGAAGAATACCCGCCTCCAGCGCCAGCCGGATTTCGTCGGCGCTTTTGCCAACGCCTGAGAAGACGATTCGCTGCGCGGCAAATCCCGCCTGCAGGGCGCGCCGGAGCTCTCCTCCCGAGACGACATCGGCGCCTGCACCCTCCTTGGCGAGGAGGCGCAGGATCGCTTGGTTGGAATTGGCCTTGACCGCATAGCAGATCAGGGCCGGCCGGCCCGCCAGCGCCGCCTGATAGGCACGGTAGCGCGCCTGGATGCTGGCCTGGGCATAGACGTAGCACGGCGTCTGGAACTCGCGGGCGACGGTGGATAGAGGCACGCCTTCGGCATGGAGTTCGCCGTCGCGATAAGAAAAATACGTATCCATCATTTAATTGAAGACGCCGCGTTGCGGATCGGTGGAACTCGGATAATGGCGTGGGAAATCGTCATGTTCTCCGGGAGAGAGAACCGGCGGGCCTTTCTTGCCGCACGCCACCGGAAATAGCAGAACGGTGGAGAGAAGAACAAGGCGGAGAACATGTCTGGTCACGATATACCCCTTTCTTCCTGCTGGAGGGCCGCGCGCGCGCGCGCGAGGGCTTCCCGCACGCGCAATGGCGCCGTGCCACCGAAGGATAGGCGGCGTTCCATGCTCGCGCGGGGCGTCAAAACCGCGGCAATGTCGGCCTCGATCCGGGGTTCGATCGCCTGCATGTCGGCGAGCGGCAGCTCGTCGAGGCGGCAGCGGCGCGCCTCTGCGAGCCGGATGATGTGTCCGGTGACATGATGAGCGTCGCGAAAGGGCAGTTTCAGTCGTTCGACCAGCCAATCGGCGAGATCGGTCGCGGTGACGTAGCCGATCTCGGCCGCTTCGGCCATGCGCTCCCGGTTGGGCGTGAGATCGCCAACCATGCCCGTCATCGCCTCGAGCGCCAGCATCATGTCCGCGCTCGCGGTAAAGACCGGCGCCTTATCTTCCTGCATGTCCTTGCCGTAGGTGAGAGGGAGCGCCTTCAAGACCACCACGAGCTGCTGGAAGGCTCCGGCCATTTTGCCCACCTTGGCGCGCACCAGCTCCGCCGCATCTGCATTGCGCTTCTGCGGCATGATCGAGGAGCCGGTTGTGAACGCATCGCTCAAGCTGACAAAATTGAAGGGAGGGCTGGTCCACAGGACGATCTCCTCGGCGAGACGCGACAGGTGACCCGCGAGAATAGTTAGGCAGGCCAGATATTCCAGGGCAAAGTCACGCGCCGCCACGGCGTCCATGGAATTGGCCATGGGTCGCGCGAAGCCGAGCGCGCGGGACGTCGCGAAACGGTCGATAGGGAAGGACGTGCCGGCAAGGGCGGCGGCCCCCAAAGGCGATTCGTTTACGCGCCGACGGCAATCGCCGAGCCTCCCATCGTCGCGTGCGAACATTTCGACATAAGCCATGAGGTGATGCGCGAAGGAGACCGGCTGCGCCGGCTGGAGGTGCGTATAGCCTGGCATCAGCGTGTCGGTTTCCCGCTCGGCGCGCTCGAGCAATGTCCGGCGCAGGGCGCGAAGCGCATGCCTGCATGTATCGATGGCCTCGCGCACCCACAATCGGAAGTCGGTTGCCACTTGGTCGTTCCGGGAGCGCGCGGTATGCAGCTTCCCCGCATCCGCGCCGATCAGTTCGCGCAGCCGCGCTTCGACATGCATATGAATGTCCTCGAGCGCGGGGTCGAACGTCATCTTCCCGTCGGAAATTTCCTGCTCGATCTGGGCCAGGCCGTCCAGTATGGCGCGCGCTTCTTCGGCACTCAGGATCCCTTGGGATTCAAGCATGGCGGCATGGGCGCGCGAACCCGCGATGTCCTGGCGATAAAGAATTTGGTCGGTCGCAATGGATGCGTTAATCTCGCGCATGATAGAAGCGGGAGACCGCGAGAACCGGCCACCCCACAGCGGATGAGAGGAATCGGACATGGTGTTGCGTTTCATATTTCCCCTGCTTCTGCTCACCGCGAGCTTGGCCTGGGGCGCGGACTTTACCCTGTTGCCCGCGGCAACACCAGTCCCCGCGGTGGCATTTCAGGATGCGCTGGGCGCCTCGCAGTCGCTCAATGAGGTGAAGGGCCCGCTGGTGCTCAACCTTTGGGCCACCTGGTGTCCCCCTTGTGTGGCCGAGATGCCCTCGCTGGACCGACTGCATGCCCGCCTGGCCACCCACGGCGTCCAGGTGATCGCCCTGTCGGTGGATCAGGCGGGGATTAAGGCGGCGGCGCCCTTCTATCGCGCCCAAGGCATTACCCATCTCGCGCTTTATTGCGACGAAAGGGCGAGCGTCATGCGCGCGCTCGAGGTTCGGAATCTGCCCAGCACATTTCTCATCGATGCTAAGGGCCGAATCGTGGCCCGGCTCGAAGGTGCGCGGAATTGGGACAACCGCGCGCTGGAAGAGGAAATCCTGAGACTGGTGGGGTCTGCCTCCTGATGTATATTCCCTCCGCCTCGACCCGCATCGCCGGGGTGATCGGCTGGCCGATAGCGCATTCCTTGTCGCCGCGCCTGCACAGTTTTTGGCTCGATCGATATGGGATCGATGGTCTCTACCTGCCCATGGCCGTGCGTCCGGAGCGGATAACCCAAGCGATTGCCGCGCTGCAGGCGCTCGGCCTCCAGGGCTGCAACGTGACGCTGCCGCATAAGGTTGCCACGATGCAGGCGGTGGATGTTCTGACCGAAAGGGCGCGCCGCGCAGGTGCCGTCAATACGGTGACGCTCGACGGCCACGGAAAATCGCTGGGCGACAACACCGATGGTATCGGATTCCTGGATCATCTGCGCGACCATCATCCTGACTGGGATGGCCGCGCCGGCCCGGCGATTCTTATCGGTGCCGGGGGAGCGGCGCGTGCCATCGCCGCGTCCCTGCTGGACGATGTGGGCGTGCCGGAACTCCGACTCGCCAACCGCAATGCATGGCGGGCCAAGAAGCTCGCGCAGGATCTGGGCGGGCCGATCACGTGTGTTCCGTGGGAAAAACGCCACGAGGCGCTAGCGGATGTCCGGCTTCTGGTGAATACGACGATGCTCGGTCAGGCGGGCCAGGCGCCGCTTCACCTCGACCTCGCGCGCCTTCCTTGGGAAGCCGTGGTTTACGATATCGTTTATGTCCCGCTGGAGACCGCGCTTCTCCGCGAAGCCCGCGCCCGGGGCAACCCCACCATCGACGGTTTGGGAATGCTGCTGCACCAGGCGAAAATCGGCTTTGCCGCATGGTTCGGCTGCGAGCCCGCAATTGATGAAGAGGTGCGTCGTTTTGTCCTCGCCGGGCTGAAAGCCGCGTGAGGGAATAGTTGTATCGTTCGGCAAAAAGCGATATGGTTTGCAAGGAGGGTGAGGTACTTGTCGTGACCATCCTTGAAAACAGGCGCCTCCTTTATTCGCTTCTGGCCGTGATCGGCGCCAAGCTGGTCGTGCTGTGGCTTCTCTATATCGCTTTTTTCTCCCGACCGGTTGCGGTCGGGCCTCAACGCATGATGGAGCATCTCTTCGGTGGCCTCCTTGGATAGTGTTGATCTGTCGCGGCTGCAATTTGCGGTAACCGCGCTTTATCATTTCTTATTCGTCCCGCTCAGCATTGGGCTTTCCATGTTGCTGGGTATCATGGAAAGCGTCTATGTCATGACCGGGCGGGAAATCTGGCGCAAAATTACCAAATTCTGGGGCGTGCTGTTCGGCATCAATCTCGCGATGGGTGTCGCGACGGGCGTCACCATGGAGTTCCAGTTCGGCACGAACTGGGCCTACTTCTCCCACTATACCGGCGATATTTTCGGCGCGCCGTTGGCGCTCGAAGGGATCATCGCCTTTTTTCTTGAATCGAGCTTCGCGGGCCTGTTTTTCTTCGGATGGAACAGGCTCAGCAAGCTCGGCCATCTTACGGCTACCTGGCTCCTGGCATTGGGAGCCAATCTTTCCGCGCTCTGGATCCTCATCGCCAATGCCTGGATGCAAAACCCCACCGGCGCGCGTTTCAACGTCCAGACCATGCGCATGGAAACGGCAAATTTCGCGGACATCATCCTCAATCCGGTGGCCCAGGCGAAGTTCGTCCATACCGTGAGCGCGGCCTATGTGACCGGGGCGGGCTTCGTCATGGCGATCAGCGCGTACTATCTGCTTCGCCGACGCCACCAGGACATCGCACGCCGCTCGATGGCGGTGGCCGCGAGTTTCGGTCTGGCCTCGATCCTGTCGGTGATCGTGCTCGGCGATCAGAGCGGCTACGAGCTTACCGATCATCAGCAGATGAAAATCGCTGCCATCGAAGCGATGTGGCATACCGAACCCGCGCCGGCCTCCTTCACCGTGGTGGGCTTTCCCGATATCGCCAGCCAGACCACGCGGGCGGCGATCCGCGTTCCGTGGCTGCTCGGTCTCATCGCCACGCGTTCCTTTGATGAGCAGGTCGCCGGTATCGACGACCTGGTGGCCCGCGCCGAGCGGCGCATCCGCTCCGGCCTCATCGGCCAGCGCGCTATCCAGCTCTGGCGGGCGGGCGACAGCAGCCAGATCGTCACGATCGCGGCCCACAGCAGGGATCTCGGCTACGCCCTCCTGCTCCGGCATTTCCGCGAGGATATCGAGAATGCCACGGATGCGGATATCAACGCGGCGGCGCGCTTGACCATTCCGGATGTGCCGAGCCTGTTCTGGTCGTTTCGGGCCATGGTCGGGATCAGCGTCCTTCTGCTCGCACTCTATCTCAGCGCCTTTTACTTCGCAGCGCGCGGCACGCTCGGCAACCACCGGCTTTTCCTCTGGTTCTCTTTGCTTGCCCTCCCGCTTCCCTGGGTCGCGATCGAACTCGGCTGGGTGATTGCGGAATATGGCCGCCAGCCTTGGGCGATCGAGGGCTTGTTGCCGACGCGCCTGGCCGCTTCGGCGCTCTCCACGGGCCAAGTCGGGCTCAGCCTCGCAGGCTTCGTCCTATTTTATTCGGCCCTGCTCGTGACCGACCTTTATCTGATGGTGCGGCTCATCCGCAAAGGCCCGCAGCCCGAGACAGAACATGCTTATTGATTATGAAACCCTGCGCCTCGTCTGGTGGGCGCTTCTGGGCATTCTGCTCATCGGATTCGTTATGACCGATGGTTTCGATCTCGGTGCGGCAATTCTCCTTCCCTTCATTGGTCGCAGCGATCTGGAGCGGCGCATTGTCATCAATTCGATTGGGCCGGTCTGGGAGGGCAATCAGGTGTGGCTGCTGCTCGGGGCCGGCGCTTCTTTCGCCGCTTGGCCGTTTCTCTATGCCGCCGCCTTTTCAGGCTTCTATATCGCCATGCTGCTCGCCTTGGGCGGCTTGATTATCCGGCCCGTCGCCTTCAAATTCCGCAGCAAGATCGAGGCACCGTTGTGGCGCCAGTTCTGGGACTGGTCGTTGTGCCTGGGCGGCCTCGCCCCCACCGTCATTTTTGGGGTGGCCTTCGGCAATCTTTTCCAAGGGGTGAACTTCACTTTCAATGAAGAGCTGCGCTTCGAGCCGCATATCGGCTTTTTCTCGCTGCTCAATCCCTTTGGCCTCTTCACCGGACTTGTCAGCCTGATCATGGTCACGCTCCACGGCGCGGCCTGGCTGAACTACAAGAGCACGGGCGCCGTGGCGCAGCGCGCGCGCCGCCTATTGCCGCTGCTTTCCTGTCTGCTCATTCTCTCTTATATCCTGGCTGGCATGTGGCTGGCTCAGCTCGACGGCTATCGCATCACCAGTGCGGTGGTCGGCGATGGCCCCTCCAACCCGATGCTGAAGACCGTCGTGCGTGCTCCGGGCGAATGGCTCGCTATTTTCATCAACGAGCCGGTGTGGAATATCCTGCCCGCGCTGGGCTTCCTCGGAGCGATCATCGCGGCGGTCGCGGCGCGCTATCCGGTCGTGGCGCTATTCGGATCGGCCCTGGTCCCACTCGGCCTGATCGGATCGGTGGGCCGAGCCCTTTTCCCTTTCCTCTTGCCCTCGTCCCGCAATCCCAATGCGAGCCTGACGGTATGGGATTCTTCTTCCAGCCAGGGGACGCTGTTCACCATGCTGATTGCGGTGATCCTCTTTCTGCCCGTCGTGCTCCTCTATACGGCATGGATCTATCGCGTTCTGCGCGGCCAGATCGACACGCGGCATATTGAGGGCGCGCGGGACTTGCCTTACTAGGAGGGGCGATGTGGTATTTTGCCTGGGTACTCGGCGTTGGATTTGCCTGCACCTTCGCCATTCTGAACGCGATGTGGCTGGAGTTGCGCCAACGAGAGCAAGGCGGCGGCGAATGACGCCGCCTTCCGCTCTATTCTAGAGAACCGACTGAACCCACTCGACGAGCTTGCTCTTCTGCATTGCGCCGATTTTCGTGGCGGCTACCTGGCCGTCCTTGAAAAGGATCAAGGTCGGGATGCCGCGCACGCCATAACGGCGCGGCGTGGCGGGGTTATGGTCGATATTGATCTTGGCGATGTTCAGCTTGCCGGTGAATTCCGTCGCGAGTTCCTCGAGCGCGGGAGCGATCATCTTGCAGGGTCCACACCATTCCGCCCAGAAATCGACCAGAACCGGGGTAGAGGATTTCAGAACGTCGTTTTCGAAACTTGCGTCGCTGGTCTGCTGGGTGGCCATGGTCATTCTCCTCTTGGAAAAGAATGGTAAGCACGGCTGAAAGCGGCGTCAAGCCGGAGCGCGATCGAGCGCCGCCTGCGGGATTTCCTCGAGCAGGCCTTGCTCCGTCCAATAGAGGAAGCAGCGAATAGGCCGGTCTTCAGCCAAGGGGCGCAGCGCCGTGCGATAGTAGGCCATCTGGATCACGTAGGGATCGAGCGCGGCGGTGTGAGGCGACCGCGTTCCGGTCTTCACATCCAGCACAAGCAATTCGGTCTCGGTAATGACCAGGCGGTCGATCCGGCCTTCCAAAATTCGTTCCCCGATTCGCGCCTGTATCGGTACCTCCGCCAAGGAATGCGGCCCCAAAAAAGGCTTGAGCGCGTCATCGGCGAGCGCGCGCGTTAAATGGTCGCGTATCTCCGCCGCCTGATCCGCCGGATACCGCGCCAGCAGGCGCTCGAGCGTCTCTGGCTCGGCGGGCAGCAATTCCAGCAGGCGGTGAATCCGAATGCCCCGTTCGGCCCGCGCCATGTTCGCGCGTCCTGATATTGATCGCCCCGGCCTGGAGATCATCTGCGACGGTGCGAGGGTCGTGGGCCGCGCCTCCCCGGGGGCAGGCTCGTCGAAGCAGGCCGGCATGGGAGACGCGGACCTCGTGCTCTCTTCCCTGGGCGCGGGTTTCACGACGGTGTCCCGTGGGTATCGGAATGCCCGGCCGAGCCAGCCCGGCCCCGTGAAGTCCAGCTCCTCCATTGTTTCCGTCTCCCCGAACAGCAGCTGCCAGCGATGGTGCCAGGAAGAAGACGCGCTCCTTTTGGCGCTCCATGCACAGAGATAGAGGATCTGAGCTGCCCGGGTCATGCCGACATAAAGAAGACGGTCGCGCTCGCGGCGCAGGCGGGCTCGCATCTCTTGGCGCGCCCCGTTCGCGGCGTGGCACCCTTCGGCCTCCTTGGGTGCCCAGAGCGGAAAAGCGACGGTCTCCGTGCTCTGCATCCGCGTTGGCCCCGCCGGAACGGATGATACCCAGCAGATCTCTTCGAGCGGCTTTTCCTTGGTGACATAATCGACCAGAAAAACCACTGGTGCTTCCAATCCCTTGGCACCATGAATGGTCATGATGCGCAAGGCATCCGGCGTGGCGTTCTCCTGGTCGCGCTTGATTTCGGATTCGCCCTTCTCGAGCCACGAGACGAAGCCTTGGAGTGACGCCGGCGCCTGGCTTTCATATTCGATGGCGCGCGCCAGGAACTCGTCGATCGAATCCGCGCATTCCGGCCCGAGCCTTCCCAGAAGCGCACGCCGTCCGTCCTGGTTGCGCAATAAATCCTGAAACAATTCATAGGGGGCCATGAAATCCACCCGGCCTAAAAAGCCGCTGAGGCGTTCATGAGCGTGCCGGCACGAATCGCTGTCGCTTTTTCCCAGCCGGTGCCAGAGGCTCTGCCGGCCCCGGCCCTGCGCCAGCCGGCGCAGTTCCTCCTCGGTAATTCCGAACAGTGGAGAACGGAGGAGGGCCGCAAGGTTCAAATCATCTTCGGGCAGAAGCAGGAACTTGCCGAAGGCGAGCAAATCCAGGATGGCGATGTCGTCGGTCAAACGCCAACGGTCGCGACCGGCCAGCGGGATGTCCCGGCTTTTGAGCGCGCGCACCAGAGCGGTCAAGAATTTATTGCGCGCCTCGACGAGGATCAGGATGTCTCCCGGCCGGAAACCCCGCTCCATGAGCGTTTCGACTTCCTGCGCCACGCGGAATGCCAGCAGACGCGCCGCGTCCTCGCCTTCTCGTTCGTGAAAGTGCGGGTCCCACGGGGAAGGTTTCTCATCCTGACCGGCACTTCCCACAGCGAGCGGCCAGCAATGCACCTCCCCAGGCAGTCCGGCATGATGTGCGATATGCCCGCCCGCGAAACCGGGCTCGCCGCTTAAGGTGCGGTCGACGATTTCGAGCAGGGGCTTTGCCGCGCGATAAGAGCGGTTGAGCAGAATCGAGCGGAAACGCGCGCCGGCCCGCTCGGAAAATCGCTGTTCGGCCGCCAGGAAATGCTCCGGATCGGATCCCTGGAAGCCGAAAATTGCCTGCTTTTCGTCACCCACCGCGAAAATGGTGCGGGTGGCGGTCTCCGCGGTTTCGCCGGCGAAGAATTCTTCGCTCAATTGCGTGACGATGTCCCATTGGCGGTCGTTGGTGTCCTGCGCCTCGTCGATCATGATATGCTGGATGTGTCCGTCGAGCTTATAAAGAATCCAGGGCGCGATATCGGGCTGGCGCAACAAGTCACGCGCATGTTCGATGAGGTCGTCATAATCGAGCTTGGCCTCGCGACGCTTCAAGTCCTGGTACAAAGCGAAATGGCGCAGCGCCAGGAACAGCAAGGCGGCGGACTGGTCGCGCTGGAGCAGGCAATTAACCCTTGAACGGACCGATAACAGCCGCTCGGCCTCTTCCTTGCGGACCTTTTCGATATTGCCCATCAATTTCTTGGTGGGTTCGGTAGCGAGCCTCTTCAGGATCGTGCCCTCTTGAGTGAGAAAGGCTCCGCAATAGGTGCTCCACAGAGCGACCCGCCGTTCGGGATTTCGCGCCAGCCATTCGGCCATGACGCGGCCCTTTTTTTGGTCGCCGTTTTGGGCTTGCTCCATGGCTTGCGCGGCGGCGCGCAGATCGTCGAACGCGAGCGCTTCGTCGCGACATGCGTCAAGAATTTCCTGCTCGACAGTCTTATCCGATGTGACGCCCAGCAAATGGCTATAGGCGGCGCGGATCGTGGCAAGACTGGCCTGGCGGCGCGCGAGAACCCGCATGCTCGGGCGCTTGGCCATGATCGTATCGAGGATCGGGTGGATGCCGCGGCCCTCCACGGTGCTGTCGGCGATGGCAAAGGCGTCGGCGGCATCGCCGCCCCGGGCGATTTCCTGCAGAAGCATGTGCCAAGCGCGTTCCTTGAGGACGTTCGCTTCGGTATCTGTCATCGGGTTGGCGTGGGGCAGAATGCCCGCCTCGAGCGGAAAGCGCCGAAGCAGCGATTGACAGAAAGAATGGATGGTCTGGATTTTCATGCCGCCCGGCACTTCCAGCAGCCGGGCGAAAAGACGGGGTGCCTGCTTGAGGTCCGCTTCGTGATTCTGCCGGCCATTGAGCGCACTCAACGCCGCGCGCAGCGACCCTTCATCCATCGCGGTCCAGGCGGCAAGCGTGTCGGTAATCCGCTGCGCCATTTCCGCGGCGGCGGTCTTGGTGAAGGTCAAGCAGAGAATATTGGCAGGATCGACACCTGCCAGCAGCAGGCGCAGGACACGGTCGCGCAGCACACTGGTCTTGCCCGAACCCGCGGACGCGCGCACCCATGCCGAGATCGAAGGATCGGAGGCGGCGCGCTGTTCCGGCGCCGGCTGCGCCCCGGCTGGCGCGTTTGTCATTCGCCGAGGCTCCATTCGCCCACCCGGGCGAGGTGAGCGTAATCGCTGCGGTCGTCGTCGCTGGCCCAATATTCAGCCGTGTCGCTGGCGTAATGGGCGAAGAGCGCGGCAAGCCCGGCTTCGGCCTGGGTAATCATGGCGGTGGGATCGTCATAGAAAAGAATCGTGCCGATATCCTTGCGCCCGCTGACATGCCAGTAGGAAAGCGCCACGGGTCGGCTGCCGTCCAGCCCAGGAAAACCGCCTCTCTTGAAGAGGAGACCCTCCAGGGGAAGTTGCGGCGCGGCGCCTTCATTATAGCGCGCGGGAATCTGTCCGGTCTTGTAATCCACGATCGTTACGGTTCCATCCTGGGTGTAATCGATACGGTCGGCGCGCCCCCTGAGGTGGAAAGTGCCGAACTGGCATTCACCGCGCTGCTCGGTCAGCACGTCGGAGATGCTCGGCAGCAGGGCGTTCCAGTTCGCGCAGAACCAGCCGGCGATTCGGTCGATGCGCCGCGCCCAGAGCAGGCGCAGCTCCTCGCTCGCTACGCGTTCTTTCAGTAGATTTAGCCCGGCTGCCCGTACGCTCTCCCTCTGCAGGCGGCCGTCCGGCCCGCGCGCGGCCACCGCCTTGTCGAGCCACTCATGCACCATAGTTCCCAGTTCGGCATGGCTGGCTTCTTGGTCGAGCGGGGGCAGGGGTCGAAGGTCGAGAATCGCCTTCGCGTAAAGGGCGTAGGGATTTCTCAGCCATGTCTCGATCTGCGTCACCGACACCTCGGCGGGGCACAGGGCCCGTCCAGGTACCGGTCGGGGCCTTTTCTCTTTTACATATCTCTCTGGTTTTTCGCGCTGGCGCGCCCAGGAAAGATATTGATCGGCGCGAGCAATAGTCACGCCGGCACACCGCGCCAACGCATCCAGCCTCAGCAGAAAGCGCGAAGGTTCGGTCGGGCTTCCCGTCTCGCGCCTCGCGCGCGTCAAGTAGACTTCCGGCCAACCGAGCGCCTGCTGGAAATCATGGGCCGCCTGGCCGATGCGCCGTTCACGCGAGGGCAAGCCGAGCGCAGCGCGCATCTCCGGGCTGAGCCAGGGATCGATTGCAGGCTCGCTAGGCCAATTGCCGTCGTTGAGACCGCCCAAAACAGCGCAATCGATCTGCTGGAGGCGGGCCTCGAGCGGTCCCCAAATGGCAAGGCGGGGGTGAATGCCGTGCTGGGGCCGGACGGATGCTTGGCTCATGAAATGGCGCAGGAAGGGCGCCAGCTCCTCGGCAATCACATGCATCTGGCCGATATCCTCTGAAGCGAGGTCGTCAAAAAACTGCGCGGCGGCCATGCCGTCATCGCCCTGCCAGAGCAAGTCAGGATGCGACAGGCGCTCCGCCAGCGCGATAAAGGCCGGGACCATGTCGGGGCGGGTAGCATCGAAGATTCGAAGCGTCTCGGTAAGTTCGCGCCAGAAAATAGCAAGCTTTTCATCCTCGCTCGGCAACATCGTCGCAACCGCGTCCCAGTCCCGCGGACGTGGGCCGCGCAGCGCGTAAATCTCGAGGCGCCTTACGAGCATGCGCACTGCACCGGCATCGCGGCCGAGCCGAAAAAAAGGATGTTTCAAAAGGGCCAACAGGGGGATCGGCGCGAAATTCTCGCCGACGGCCTCGGCAAGCAAAAGGAGAAATGCCCCCGGCGGCGTTTGCGGAAGCGGCGTTCCCGCCGAGTCATCGACTCGGATATTCCATTGGCGGAGCTCGCTGGCGACGCGGCGCGCCAGCTTGCGGTCGTGGGTGATGAGCGCCGCGCGTATCCCGCTCTGCGAAATCTTGTGACGCAGGATGAGGGCGATGACATGCGCCTCTTCCTGCTCGTGCGCGCAATCGATGCGGAAGAGGCCCTCCGTCACTGCAGTCGGTAATTTTTGTCCCTGCCAGCAATCGGTCTGGCCGGCGGGCAGAAGCGCCAGCCGCACGAAGGGCGCCCGGGGATGGGCTTCGTCGTCAGGCGCGCAGCCGCGCCACAGCCCGACATCGCGCGGACGCAGATCCATGCTGTCGAGGAGAGCGAGCATGCCCGCTTGCGGATGGCTGGGGGAGGCGCGTATTTCCTCCTCATCCCTCGCACTCATCGTGCGGTCGAAACCCGGCAGGATGACGTGGCCTTGGGCCAGCGTGGCAATGGTGGCGAGCAGCCGGGCGCTCGCCGGCACCGATCCGGTCGATCCCGCCGCGATGACCGGCGTGGTCGGTGGATGATGCGTGAATTGCGCGCGCAGGAGGTCGAGAAAGAGGGTGCGCCGCTCGACCGCATCCAGCCGTTTGCCCTCTTCCTTGATGCGCGGCCAGTGATCCGTGACGATGCGAAGGAAGACGACGATTTTTTGCCAGTGCTGGGCGAAGCGGTCGAGCGCCAGAGTTTGGAGTGAAGCTGGGTCTGCGCCGGCTAGCTGCATTTCATCGAGGAACCCCGCCAGTTCGCGCGCTAGACTGAGCGCCTGGATCGTCCCCAGCTCCCGGTCCTGGGCCTGGATGAGCCGCGCCAGAAGCAGTTCGCGTTCGACGGGGTCGACGGCTGAGCCGAGCGCGATCTCCATATCCCGGGCCAGGATGTCTTCTTCGACATCGCCCAAGGCACGCATGCGCGGAAGCAACAGCGCGCCTGGACCGATATGAAGAAAGGCATCGCGGATAGCGCGCTCCGCGCGGCGGTTGGGAAGAAACAACGTCTGCCGTGCGAGACTTTCAGGGCGCTGCTCGGCGGTTTGCCACAGGCCGCGTGCGAGCATGGCGGCGAAAGGCACCCCAAAGGGAATCGTGCTGACGCCGCTCATAAGGCGATCTCTCGCTCGGCGAGGACCCTCTCGACGGTTTGCCATTGATTGAGGGTGCTGATCTGAAACCAGTCGCCGTCATGGACCAGGCCAAAGAGACGTCCCGCGCGCATCGCCCTATCCCACGGCAGATTGAGGGAGAAGGCTCCCGCAGGTGTCTCTGCGAGAAGCGGGGCATGGCACAGGGAGATCCCCGAATAGACATGGGGCGCGGTTCCGTCTTCGCCGCGGCGGTGCAATCGGCCATCGGATCGGAGCGCAAAGTCTCCCGGTCCCTCATATCCGACCGCTTGCTCGCGCGGGATGAGGAGCAGGAGCGCGTCCATCGCCTCGGGGTTCCAACCGGCGCGAAGAGAGGCGAGGGGGCGCCCGGACCAGATGATCTTGGCATTGATGGTGAAAAAAGGATCAGGCCCCAGAAGCGGCATGGCCTGTTTCAGTCCGCCGCCGGTTTCCAGAACGACGGGCTCGTCCGAAAACGTCAGGTGCGGTACTTTTCGGCCGACGAGATGCGCGCGCAGGACATCGCCCAGGTGGTGGAGGTTGACGATCGCGCGCGCAATGCCTTCGCGCGCCAGCCTATCCAGTACGTGGTCGATGATCGGTTTGCCTTGAACCGGAACCATTGCCTTGGGCGAAGTCGCGGTGAAGGGACGCAGGCGGGTGCCTAGTCCCGCCGCCATGACCATCGCCGCGTCCGCCGTCATGCCAGGCTCCGGCGCGCCTCGGCAGGGAGATGCTCGGTGAACCAGGCATCGAGCGGCGCCAAGGCAGGATGAGTCAGTTGCCCGGCAAGAAGCCGCCAGACTCGCGGCATGAAAGATTGATAGGCGGGTTTGCCGTCCCGCACCAACAGGCGCGCGAACGTGCCCGCGATGCGCACCGTGCGCTGGGCGGCGATGACCGTATAGGCCAGGGCAAAATCGTCGGGGCTGAGGGAAGGAAAATGGCGAAGATAATGCGCGATCACGCCCTGCTTGAGCGCTTGGGGAACATCGCGGCGCACATCCTCGAGGAGGGAGGCGAGATCGAAGACGAGCGGTGCGCGGACCGCGTCCTGGAAATCAAGCAGGCCGCATGCTGCCACGCCCGTGGCCTCGGGGATGACCATTAGATTGTCGATGTGGAAGTCGAAGAGGGCGATGGTGCTGGGCACCGCATAGCGATGGGGCAGTACCGCCCGCCACGCTTCGGCGAAGGAATCGCGCAACGAGGGGGACGGGGCCTCGCCCAGCGCCGCCGGCCAATACCAATCGAGCACAAGGGCGACTTCGCGCAGGCAGCGCTCCTCGTCATGGGCGGGCAGCATCGCCTGCTCCGCCTGTCCCGCTTGGCGATGGAGATGAATGAGCGCATCGGTCGCCAGAAAGTACAGCTCTCGCTCATCATGGCCAAGGGCGAGGGCCCGCGTAAGCGTCATGTCGCCGAGATCCTCGAGCAGCAGCAGCCCGTGTTCGGGATCGCTGGCGTGGACCCTCGGCGCGGTCAAACCCATATCCCGCAGCAGCGTGGCGACCTTGACGAACGGAAGCACATTCTCCCGCGGCGGGGGCGCGTCCATGAGGATGCGCGTTTCTCCATCCAGAAAGACGCGCTCGTAGCGCCGGAACGAGGCATCGCCCACGAGTTTTTCCCGCCGCGCCGCGCCGCAGCCGGCGCGGGTGAGAAAAGCATGGATGAGGGACTCGCGACCGTTCACTTGTTCCTTTTAGGCGATTCGCGACTAGTAATCACGGGCGGTTATCCAGGGAGAGGTTCTGCAATCTGGCGCGCCAATTTTCGGAGCCGCCGATTTCGATACGCCGCGTTTCTTCCCCCAGGAAAGAAAGGCGCAGGCTGGAGGAGGGGAGATATCTGCCCATCCGCTCGGGCCATTCGATGAGGGTAAGGCCGGGAAATTCCTCGATTCCCAACTCCGCTGCTTCGGACTCGTCTTCCAGGCGATAGAGATCGGCATGACAGATATCGCCGAGCGTGGGTGCGGGATAATACTGGGTCAAGGTGAAGGTGGGGCTGGGAACATCCAATTCGGAGCCGCTCAAAGCCCGGATCAGGGCGCGGGCGAAAACCGTCTTGCCCATGCCCAGCTCGCCCGAGAGCGCGACCACGTCGCCCGCCCGGCACAAAGGGGCGAAAGCACGGGCGAAGGCCTCCGTGTCGGTCACGCGCGGAATAGGAACGACCGCGAGCATGAGCCTATCCTTTCGGGGTTATCCCTGGACAGGAAATGGTGCCGTCGAGAAGAATTGAACTTCCGACCCCGTCCTTACCAAGGACGTGCTCTACCACTGAGCTACGACGGCAATTTCCGGTGCTTTCTATGATATTACGCCGGTGCTGGCAAGCTTGACTTCCGGGACGCTTCATCGGAAGACAGGCCCCATGGCTGGAACCTCTAAGGACGGAAAGCAGGAGGCGCGGCTTCGCCGCCGCGCCGAGGCCCTGCGCGCCAATCTTGCCCGGCGCAAGGCGCGGGCGCGCGCCCTGGCGGACGGCGGGAGCGAACACGAACAGGCACAGGAAGAGAAACAGGAACGTAATCATGACGATAATGGCCGATAGCTGGATCCGGAACATGGCGCTCACGCAGGGCATGATCGAGCCCTTCGTGGAAAGCCAACGCCGGGAAGGCATGATTTCCTACGGCGTTTCTTCCTACGGCTATGACGCGCGGGTCGCCCGGGAATTCAAAATTTTCACCAATGTGGACAATGCCCTCGTCGATCCCAAGGCTTTCGCGCCGCATAGCTTCGTCGATCGCGAAACGGATGTGTGCGTCATTCCGCCCAATTCCTTCGCGCTGGCGCGCACGGTGGAATATTTTCGCGTCCCGCGCGACGTGCTGGTGATTTGTCTCGGAAAATCCACCTATGCCCGGTGCGGCATCATCGTCAACGTGACCCCGCTTGAGCCGGAATGGGAAGGCCATGTCACGCTGGAATTCTCCAATACCACGCCCTTGCCCGCCAAGATCTATGCCAATGAAGGGGCCTGCCAGTTCCTATTTCTCAAGGGCAATGTCCCGTGCGATGTGTCCTATCGCGACCGGGCGGGCAAATATATGGGCCAGCAGGGCGTGACCCTGCCGCGACTCTAGGCCGCTCATGGACCGTCTCCATATTCAGGGCGGGCAGCCGCTCCAGGGAACGATCCGCGTGAGCGGATCCAAGAATGCCGGCTTGCCGCTGCTCGCGACCTGCCTCTTGACCGGCGATGAAATGACGTTCGAAAACGTCCCCGATCTGGCCGACATGACCGCCATGGCCACCTTATTGGCGCGCCTGGGTGTCGAGGTACGACCTCGGAACCAGGACGGCAGGCGCGCGCTCGCCCTGCGCGCGGCGGATGTCGCCGAGCCGGTTGCCCCCTACGAGCTCGTTCGCAAAATGCGTGCCTCGATCCTGGTGCTCGGGCCGCTGCTCGCGCGCTTCGGTCTTGCTCAGGTGAGCCTCCCCGGCGGATGCGCCATCGGCACGCGTCCTGTCGATCTCCATTTGAAGGGATTGAGCCAGATGGGTGCCGAGATCGAGCTTGCCAATGGCTATATCGTGGCCCGCGCGCCGCAAGGGCTGCGGGGCGCGCGGATTACTTTCCCCAAGGTCTCGGTGGGGGCCACGGAGAATCTTCTCATGGCGGCCACGCTTGCCCGAGGCGAGACCGAGCTTCTCAATGCCGCGCGCGAGCCGGAGATCGAGGATTTGGCGCGCTGTTTAACCAAGATGGGTGCCGAGATCGAAGGGGCGGGGACAGACTGCATCCGCATTCAGGGAGTAGCGAGGCTCATGGGTGTGGGTCATCGAATCATCCCCGATCGCATCGAGGCGGGAACCTACGCCATGGCGGCCGCGATCACCGACGGTGACATCCTTCTGGAAGACGCCCAGGCGAGCCATATCGGTGCCGCGCTTGCGAGCCTGCAGTCGGCCGGTCTTCTCTGCGAGGAGACGGAGCAGGGTCTGCGCGTGCGCCGCGCGAACGGCGCTCTTTCCGGCGTCGATGTCATGACCGAGCCATTCCCTGGATTTCCGACCGATTTGCAGGCGCAGATGATGGCGCTCATGACGGTGGCCGAGGGCGCCTCGATGATCACCGAGACCATATTCGAGAATCGCTTCATGCACGTGCCCGAGCTGGGCCGTCTCGGGGCCAACATCACCGTTCACGGCACGAGCGCACTGGTGCGCGGCGTCAAGCACCTCGTCGGTGCCCCGGTCATGGCCACCGATCTGCGCGCTTCGGTCTCGCTGGTCATGGCGGGATTGTCCGCGCGCGGCGAAACGGTCGTCAACCGCATCTACCACCTCGATAGAGGCTACGAGGATCTGGTGGCCAAGCTAGCCGCCTGTGGCGCGCTGATCGAAAGACGGCAGGAGCAGCCGGCATGACCGAGCCGCTCGCGCTCATGGCCAAGGATGCCGACGATCTCGCGATCCTATCGGCATGCCTGCAGGACGCGATCGTGATGGTGGGCGACATGCGCTATGATGCCGAGCGCAGGCAGTTCCTCATGGTCCTCAACCGTTTTTGCTGGGAGCGCGAGAGCGGCGAGCGCGTCATCGCGGGCCTGTGCATCGAGAATGTCCAGAAGGTGGCGCAGAAGGGAATCGACCAGGCAAAATCCAGCCACTATCTCGAGTTGCTCGCGCTCCACCAGGAGAGCGATGCCCTGTCTTTGATTTTCGGCGGCGGCGGCGCGATTCGACTTTCCGTCACCGATCTCCGCCTTTATCTGCACGATCTCGACGAGTCCTGGCCGACCAGCTTTCGTCCCCGGCATGAACAGCCATGAGTCCGCTGATTCTCGCTTTGCCCCGGGGACGTATTCTCGATGAGGCGTTGCCGGTGCTGGCCCGCGCCGAGATCCACCCGGGGGCGGATTTTTTCGATCCGCAGAGTCGTGCCCTGCGCTTTGCGACCAGCCGTCCCGACGTGGAGATTATCCGCGTGCGCGCCTTCGATACCGCCACTTTCGTGGCCTATGGCGCGGCGACGCTGGGCATCGTCGGCTCGGACGTGCTCGAGGAATTTGCCTATGACGAGCTCTATGCGCCCTTCGATCTCGGCATTGGCCGCTGCCGGCTGAGCGTAGCCGAGCCGCAAGCCTGCGCCGCCGCCGATGACCCGAGCAGTTGGTCGGAGATTCGGATAGCCACTAAATATCCACGCACCACTCGGCAGCATTTTGCCGCCCGTGGCGTTCAAGCAGACATTATCGACCTGTCGGGCGCCATGGAGCTTGCGCCTCAGCTTGGATTGGCCCGCTATATCGTCGACCTGGTCGCGAGCGGCGCCACGCTGAAAGCCAACGGATTGGTCGAGATCGAGAAGATCGCCGATGTCTCGGCGCGCCTGGTAGTCAATCGCTCGCTATTGAAGACGGAGGGGGACAGGCTCTGGCCCCTGCTTCGTCGCATCGGCGATGCCAGCGCCCATGGCTGACCGCCCCGCCTGGCGCATCGCGAAACTCGACTTGGCCGATCAGGAAGGCCAGCATTTCTCCTTCGAGCGGAGCAACGAGATCGCCATCGCCATCAATGATTTGCTCGAGGATAATCATTTCCATCCCGCCGTCGCGCATGACGGGCCTTATCATGTCCGCCTCGCTCTCGAGGAAGGTCGCCTGCTCTTCGATATCCGCTCCACCGAGGACGCGCCGCTGCATGCTTTCATGCTCGCTTTGTCGCCCTTCCGCCGGCCGGTGCGGGACTATCTGGCGATCTGCGATTCCTATTACGAGGCCATCCGCCATTGCTCGCCCTCGCATATCGAAACCATCGACATGGCCCGCCGAGGCTTGCATGAGGAAGGCGCGCGCCTCTTGACCGAGCGGCTCGCGGGCAAGGCGGACATGGATTGGAGCACGGCCCGCCGCCTGTTCACCCTGATCTGCGCCCTGTCGCTGCGCGCCGTGTGAGGATGCATGATTGCCAAGCTGCCCGGCTCCGTTCTGTTCTGCTGCACCCAAAACTCCATCCGCTCGCCGATGGCGGAGGCCCTGCTCAAGCATTACCTTGGCCATAAGATCTTCGTCGATTCGGTGGGCGTCAAGGCGAGCGATACCGACGGCTTCACGATTGCGATCATGGAGGAGATCGGCATCGACATGCGTCGACATCGGCCCAAGACCTTTGCCGATCTCGAAGATACGTCCTTCGACTTGATCATATCGCTTTCCCCCGAGGCGCAGCACAGTGCGGTCGAATTGACGCGCACCATGGCCTGCGAGGTGGAATATTGGCCGACTTTCGACCCTTCTTTCGTTGAAGGGCCCCGGGAAACGAGGCTTACCGCCTATCGCGAGGTGCGCGACCAGCTCGCCCGCCGCATCGTCGCGCGCTTCCTCTCGCCCGCGCCGTCCCAGCTTTCGTCCTAGCCGCCGGGCGGGCCTATTCCGGTCGCTCTTTCTGGCGCGATCGGGTGGGGCATGCTATCTCCATGCCATGCAGGAATCCGATTCCGACCCCATATATTTACGCGGCCTGAACGAGCGGCAGCGCGAGGCCGTGCTGGCCAGCGACGGCGCCGTCCTCGTGCTGGCAGGCGCGGGTACCGGCAAGACCAAGGTCCTCACGGCGCGGATCGCGCATCTGCTCGCCACGCATCGGGCGAACCCCGCCCAGATTCTCGCCGTGACTTTCACCAACAAGGCGGCCGGAGAGATGCGCGAGCGCATTGGCCATCTGCTGGGGCGGCCGGTCGAGGGCTGGTGGCTCGGTACTTTTCATTCGCTTGCGGCGCGCCTGCTGCGCCCGCACGCCGAGCGGGTGGGCCTGCGCCCCAACTTCACCATTCTCGACCAGGATGACCAGAAGCGTCTGCTGAAGCAATTACTGACAGCTGCCAATATCGACGAAAAGAAATGGCCGGCTCGTCTCGTCCTTTCCATCATCGGCAGGTGGAAGGATCGCGGCCTCACGCCGGAGAAGGTCAGCGTGGCCGAAGGCGGCGACGCTCTGGGCGGCAGGATTCTCTCCCTCTACCAGGAGTACCAGGAGCGGCTGCGCACGCTGAACGCCTGCGATTTCGGGGACCTGCTGCTCTATAACCTCGAACTCTTTTCCCGCGCCGGCGACGTTCTCGCCCAGGTTCAGCAGCGCTTCCGATACATCCTGGTCGATGAATATCAGGATACGAATGTCGCGCAATATCTCTGGCTGCGGTTTCTCGCGCTCGGTGGCAGCGGCAATATCTGCTGCGTGGGCGATGAGGATCAAAGTATCTATTCCTTCCGGGGCGCGGAGATCGGCAACATCCTGCGGTTTGAAAAGGATTTTCCCGGCGCGGTACTTATCCGGCTCGAACAGAATTATCGCTCGACCCCGCACATTCTCGCCGCCGCCAGTCATTTGATCGCGCGCAACCAGCGCCGCCTGGGTAAGACGCTCTGGACGGCGGAGAACGAAGGCGAACCGGTGCGATTGCTGATGGCTTGGGACGGAGAAGAGGAAGCGCGCGAGATCGGCGACGACATCGAACAACAACAGCGAAGCGGCGTCGGGCTGGGCCGTATCGCTATTCTGGTCCGGGCGGGCTTTCAGACCCGCGAATTCGAGGAACGGTTCGTTACCATGGGCTTGCCCTACCGCGTGATCGGCGGGCCGCGCTTTTACGAGCGGCAGGAGATTCGCGACGCGCTCGCCTATCTTCGGCTCATCCATCAGCCCGACGATTCGCTCGCCTTCGAGCGGATCGTGAACGTGCCCAAGCGCGGATTGGGCGATGCCACGCTCCAGGCCCTGCATGCCGGTGCGCGCCATGCCGGCATTTCCCTGCCCGAGGCCGCGCGGCGCCTGGTCCTGACCGATGAGCTGCGCCCCGCCGCGCGCCGGGCCCTGGCCGATTTCCTGCATCAGCTCGAACGCTGGCGCGCGCTCGAAGCCGAGCGTTCGCACGGCGAACTCGCGGAGATCGTGCTCGACGAATCGGGCTATACCGGAATGTGGCAGGCCGATAAATCGGCGGAAGCGGCCGGACGGCTCGACAATCTCAAGGAATTCGTGCGCGCCATGGAGGAGTTCGAGCATCTCGGCGCCTTCCTTGAACACGTGCAGCTCGTCATGGAAATCGCCGATGGCGATCCGACCGAGAAAGTGTCCCTCATGACCCTCCATGGCGCCAAGGGCCTGGAATTCGAGGTGGTGTATCTGCCGGGCTGGGAGGAGGGCATGTTTCCGCATCCGCGTGCCCTCGACGAAGCCGGCGAGGCGGGTCTCGAGGAGGAGCGCCGCCTCGCCTATGTCGGACTGACCCGCGCGCGGCGTCTCGCGATCGTCTCCTATGCATTGAACCGGCGCCTGCATAATCAGTGGCAGAGCACCATGCCGTCGCGTTTCGTCGATGAATTACCGCCCGAGCATGTCGAGAAAATGGAAACGCAGGTTTATCAAGCCCTTCACCGCGCTCCACAGGTACGGGGCTTTGCCGAGACCCGCCGCACGCCGGCCTTCCAGGTTCAGCCGTTGCCAACCGCCAGCCGCTCCTATCACCGCGGCGAGCGAATCTTCCATCGGAAGTTCGGCTATGGCCAGGTCCTCTCTGTTGATGGCGACCGGCTGGAGATCACCTTCGACAAGGCCGGCCACAAGATGGTCCTGGCGGGCTTCGTCCAGCCCGCGGCCGAGGCACGGTGACGAGCGCCTCTCTGGATATCGGCGAGGGAAGCTGGGTCGACCATTGGCTCCCCGCGCCGCTGCGGCCCTATGCGCGGCTCGCGCGCTGGGACCGGCCGATTGGAACGTGGCTCTTGCTCTTTCCGTGCTGGTGGTCGGCGGTGCTTGCCAGCCCGGCCATTCCTTTCCTGCATCTCTTTCTATTTGCCATCGGCGCCTGGGCGATGCGGGGCGCCGGCTGTACCATCAACGACATGATCGACCGCGATATCGATCGCCAAGTGGCACGCACGGCGAAGCGGCCGCTGGCGAGCGGAGCGCTGGGCCTCGGCCAGGCCCTCATTTTCTGCGGTGTCCAATGCGCGATAGGTCTTGCCGTTGCCCTGCTTTTTCATAACAGAGCGGTGGTTCTATGGGCCCTGGGCTCGATGAGCCTGGTCGTGATCTATCCCGCGATGAAGAGGTTCACCTGGTGGCCGCAATTTTTCCTGGGCCTTGCCTTCAATTGGGGCGCGCTGCTCGGCTGGATCGCCGAGCGAGGTATTCTGGATATGCCGGCCTTTTTGCTCTATGCAGGCGGGACCCTCTGGACCCTCCATTATGATACGATCTACGCCCATCAGGACAAAGCGGACGACCGGCGCATCGGCGTGAAGTCGAGCGCATTGCGGCTGGGCTCCGGCACCAAAGTGGCGCTGGCCCTTTTTTCGGCGGGTGCCGTGCTTTGCTGGGGGCTGGCCTGTTTCGTGGCGCATTCCGGACCGGCAGTCTATGCCGCCCTGCTCGGTGTCGCCCTGCATTGTGCCTGGCAGATAAGGGCGCTGGATATCGACGACCCCGCAAAATGTCAGGCACTGTTCCGCTCCAACCGTTGGGTAGGCTGGATTTTCCTGGCCGGCCTTGTGCTCGACCGGATCGCGCCCAGCCTATCCTAGGGCGAAGGGGTTGAAATTGACCTGGCGGTCATAGGTATCCAGCCCCTCCTTGCGCTTGATGGCCGCGATCACCCAATAGGTGAGAGGTGTCGCAAGGATCTCATAGGCCGATTTGAAGGCCCATTGCGTCAAGATCGTCGGCACGAGTGCCGCATCGGGCAGAACGCCCCAAAAGGCCAATGTGATGAAAATCGCCGAATCGACACCTTGCCCAATTACCGTCGAGCCGATGGTGCGCAGCCAGAGATGTCGCCCCGCGGTCGCGACTTTCAGGCGCGCGAGCACGTAGGCATTCAGGAATTCGCCGACCAGGTACGCGAGGAAGGACGCGCCGAGGATACGTGGCGTGGCGCCCAGGATAGCATCGAAAGCGTCTTGCCCCGTCCAGATAGGTGGCGCGGGCAGAATACGCGCCAGCGCGATCGCGGCGACAGCGATAAGGTTACAGCCGAAGCCGAGCCAGATAATCCGCCGCGTCACCCGATAGCCATAGATTTCAGTAAGCACGTCGCCGAGCAGATAGCTCAGCGGGAAGACGATGACCGCCGCGGGCAGGATAGTGCCGGCGATGGCGACCAGCTTCACCGCGATGATATTGGAGATGAGGAGACAGGTCACGAACAGCCCGGCGAGGGCTACGAGGATTGGCCTGCTGGTTTCTGGCATGATTCTTTCCTGACGCTTTCATCTGCGCGGGCTTTATAATAGAAAAGGCGCGCGATGAAAACCGCCGATTTCGACTTCGATCTGCCTGAGGGGGCAATTGCAACCCGGCCCGTTCAGCCGCGAGATTCGGCGCGCCTTCTCGTGGTGGATGCCGCGCTGCGCGATTGCCATGTGCGCGATTTGCCTGCTTTGTTGCGGGCAGGCGACCTGCTGGTGCTCAACGATACCAGAGTGATCCCGGCGCAATTGACCGGCAGGCGCGGGCAAACCCGGGTCGAGGCCACGCTTCTCAAGCCCGTGAGCAATGACACCTGGCAGGCGCTGGCGCGGCCGGCGCGCAGGCTGCGGATCGGGGACGTCATCGATTACGAAAACATGCTGCATTCGATCGTCGCTGAGAAAGGCGAGAATGGCGAGTTGCATCTGCGCTTCAATGCGAGCGGGGAAGAGCTGATGGTGGCGCTGCGCCGCGCGGGCGTCATGCCGCTGCCGCCTTATATCCGCAAGACGCGTGATCCCGACGAGCAGGACCGCATCGACTACCAGACGATCTTTGCGCGCGAAGAAGGCGCGGTCGCGGCACCGACAGCCGGTCTTCACTTCACCCAAGAGCTGCTGCAATCGCTTGCTGCCCGCGATATCAAGACGGCTTACGTGACGCTGCATGTCGGGGCCGGCACCTTTCTGCCGGTCAGGAGCGAGGATCCCCGCACCCATCCGATTCATGCAGAGCGCGGGACTCTCACCGAAACGGCGGCACTAGCCATTGCCGCGGCGCGAGCACAGGGCGGCCGGATCGTCGCGGTCGGAACCACTGTCTTGCGCCTGCTCGAGGCCGCCACGTCCGCCGACGGCACGGTTCGGCCGTTTCATGGAGAAACCAATATCTATCTTCTTCCAGGACACCGCTTCGTCTCCGCCGATTTGCTGCTGACCAATTTCCACCTGCCCCGCTCTACGCTCTTCATGTTGGTCTGCGCCTTCGCGGGGACCGCGCGGATGCGCGAGGCCTACCGCCATGCTGTTCAACAGGGCTATCGCTTCTATTCCTATGGCGATGCCAGCCTGCTGGAGCGGGCATGAGCCTCGCCTTCTCCCTGCTCAAGCAGGACGGCAAGGCGCGGCGGGGCCGGCTTACGACCGCGCACGGCATGATCGAGACCCCTTGCTTCATGCCGGTGGGTACGGCCGGAACCGTCAAGGCGATGCTGCCGGACTCGGTCGCCGCCACCGGCGCCGAAATCCTGCTGGGAAACACCTACCACCTGATGCTGCGCCCGGGTGCCGAGCGCGTGGCCGCGCTGGGCGGCCTCCATGCCATGATGAATTGGCCGAAGCCGATCCTTACCGATTCGGGCGGGTTTCAGGTCATGTCCTTGTCGCAGCTGCGTACGATCGACGAGGAAGGCGCGCGGTTTCGGTCCCATATCGATGGCTCGACGCACCATCTGACGCCCGAACGGTCCATTGGAATTCAGCACCTGCTGGATTCCAACATCACCATGTGTTTCGATGAATGCACGCCCTTCCCCGCAAGCGAGGAACAGGCGCGACACTCCATGCAGTTATCGATGCGCTGGGCCGCGCGCAGCCGGGCCGCCTTTCGCGACCGTCCTGGATACGGCATCTTCGGAATCATGCAGGGCAGCATCTATCCGGAACTGCGCGAGGAATCGGCGCGCGCCTTGTGCGAGATCGGCTTCGATGGCTATGCGATCGGCGGACTGGCCGTGGGGGAGGGGCAGGCGCAGATGTTCGCAGCGCTCGATTACGCCCCCGATTTCCTGCCGCGCGAGAAGCCACGCTATCTCATGGGTGTCGGCCGGCCGCAAGATATCATCGGCGCGGTCCGGCGGGGTGTGGACATGTTCGATTGCGTCATGCCGACGCGCGCCGGGCGTACCGGCCTCGGCTTTACCTGGCGTGGCGAGATCAACCTGCGCAACGCGCGCCACGCCGCGGATCCGCGGCCGCTCATGGCCGGCTGCGAATGTCCTGCGTGCCAAGGCTATAGCCGCGCTTACCTGCACCACCTGCTCAAGTCGCGAGAAATCCTGGGCGCCATGCTGTTGACCTGGCATAATCTGCATTTCTACCAGGATGTGATGCGCAGCCTCAGGGCAGCGATCGAAGCCGGACAAGCAGACGCACGCATGGCGGAGATGCTGGATGGTTTCCTGCGCGGCGATATCGAGAAATACGAGGAAGACGATGGCCAAGAAAAATCCTTATGAGGCCTTAATGCAGTTGGGCAAAGAGGTAGCCATGCCCACCGACCCCGCGAAAGCTTCGCTGGAACGGGTCCCCAATCCGCAGCGGGGCGAGAATTATGTCGTGCGCTTTACCGCTCCGGAATTTACCTCGCTCTGTCCGATCACCGGCCAGCCGGACTTCGCGCATCTCGTCCTCGATTACCTTCCCAATCGCTGGTTGGTCGAGAGCAAAAGCCTCAAACTCTATTTATTCTCTTTTCGGAACCATGGCGCCTTTCACGAGGATTGCACCGTGACCATCGGCAAGAAGCTCGCCGATCTCCTCGCGCCAAAATGGCTGCGCATCGGCGGCTATTGGTATCCGCGGGGCGGCATTCCCATCGACGTGTTCTATCAGACCGGCAAGCTCCCGCAGGGCGTGTGGGTGCCCGAGCAGGGCGTGGCGCCGTATCGCGGCCGGGGATGAACGCGATCCGGGACAAGGCGCTGGCGCTCGGTTTCGACGCGGTCGGTTTTGCGCCTGCCCATCTCGCGCCCGCCATTGGCGCCGATCTCCGCGAATTCTGTGCGCAAGGCCTGCATGGCGACATGGGTTGGCTGGAGAACCGCCAGGAGATGCGCGCGCAACCCGCGCTGCTCTGGCCAGAAGCCCGCTCGGTAATCGCACTGGCCTTATGCTATGACCAGCCCGGCGCGCCCCTGCCGTCTGACCGCGGCGCGGTGTCGGTCTATGCGCGCAACCAGGATTATCATGAGGTCATGAAGAAGCGCCTGCGCCAGCTCGCGCGGTTCCTGCACGAGGAATGCGGCGCCGAAGTGAAGATCTTCGTCGATACGGCGCCCGTCATGGAAAAGCCGCTCGCCCAGCAGGCGGGGTTGGGCTGGCAAGGCAAGCACACCAATCTGGTGAGCCGCCGGCTCGGCGCGTTTTTCTTCCTGGGCATGATCTATACCGACATGGCGCTCGATCCCGATCCGGCCGAGCAGGACCATTGTGGTGCGTGCCGCCGCTGCTTGTCTGCCTGCCCCACCGATGCCTTCTTGGGTCCCTACCGGCTGGATGCGCGCCGCTGCATTTCCTATCTGACTATCGAGCATAAGGGGCCGATAGAAAGATCCCTTCGGCCGCTGCTCGGTAACCGCATCTATGGATGCGACGATTGTCTCGCCGTCTGCCCGTGGAATAAGTTCGCCCAAGCCTCCGACGACGCCTTCCTGTCCCGTCCCGACTTGCGCGCGCCCGATCTTATCGCTCTTGCGGGCCTGGACGATGCGGCCTTTCGCACGATGTTTCGCGGCTCGCCAATCAAGCGCATCGGGCGCGACCGTTTCCTGAGGAATGTGCTTTACGCGCTCGGCAATAGCGGCCAGCCTGGGGCGCGTGGGGCGGTGCTCGCCGCGCTGGAGGATCAGAGCCCGCTGGTGCGCGGCGCGGCCGTGTGGGCGCTCAGCCGCCTCATATCCAGGGAGGATTTATCCCGTTACGCCCGCAATGACCCTGATCCGGCGGTTGCGCAGGAATGGACCGTCGCTTTATAGTGGATCATGAACGACCAACCGGTCTTGGCGGCGCTCGATCTGGGGACGAATAATTGCCGATTGCTGATCGCTCGCCGGGACACCGATAAGCATTTCCATGTCATCGACGCCTTCTCGCGCATTGTTCGGCTGGGAGAAGGTTTGGAAAGCTCGGGCGCGCTGTCCGAGCACGCCATGGCGCGCACGATCGAAGCGCTGAAGATCTGCTCGGAAAAGATCATCCAGCGCCGGGTGCAGCGCGTGCGCGCCGTTGCAACCGAGGCCTGCCGTCGTGCATGCAATTCCAAATCTTTCCTGGAGAGGGTGGCGGCGGAAACCGGTCTCGCGCTCGAGGTCATATCGGCAACGGAGGAAGCTTCACTGGCCTTTCGGGGAACGACGCCGCTGTTGCGGGCAAATTTCCCTTATGCGCTGGTCTTCGATATCGGCGGCGGCTCGACCGAACTTGGATGGCTGCGGCTCGATCGGCACGGCCGCGCGCATATTCTGGCGTCGCACTCCATGCCGCTCGGCGTCGTCACCTTGACCGAGCGTTTCGGAGTGGAGCCTCCGCCGGGAACTGATCCCGCGCGATTCTATGCGGCGATGGTCGATGCGGTACGCTCGGCGATGTGGCCCTTTGCCCAGGCCATTGGGGCGGGCGGCCCGATTAGCGCGGGCCAAGTCCAGATGATCGGCACGTCGGGGACGGTCACGACGATCATGGGCGTTTTTCTCGACCTGCCGCGCTATGACCGGGCGCGGGTCGACGGCGGTTTCCTCCAGATTGCGGATTTCGAGCGTATCGCCGCGCATTTGAGCCGGCAGAGCTGTGGCGAGCGGGCGGCGCATCCTTGCATCGGCCGGGAGCGCGCCGATCTGGTCGTCGCAGGCTGCGCCATCTTGAGCGCGATCTGCCGCCAGTGGCCGGTCGACGAGCTGCGTGTTGCGGACCGGGGCGTTCGCGAGGGAATCCTGATGGGTCTGTGACGGGTCAAGACCTGTAGCGCGGGCAAAGAAAAGGCGGCGCCGTCGGGGGGATGGATACGGCGCCGCCGGCCAGGCTTTCCTCGGGGGGAGAGAATGCCTGGCAAAGGCAGAAGGGGCTCTCTGCTAGGTGTGAGTAGACCACCAAGAAGTGACTATATTCTGACCTAAGAATGGCAAAATTGTGATTAATTCACCGGGGCACCAGAACGGTGTCGATTGAAATCGTCCGCCGGCCCGGCGCTGTCTTGAAAGGATCGACCGGCAACATCCACAAGAAGTGTTCATGCGCCCCCACCGTGCGAGCAGCGCTCCCGGTGAGACGAGCGTCACTAATACGTAAGAATCGTGCGAAAGACTTGAAGGCGGTCGCAATGTTCCTATACATTCGCCGCGCAGGGGAGAACCATGACACTCGATTCGTTCAAAACAAGAAAGCTTTTGGCCGTCAAGGGGAAGAAATATCAGTATTATTCGCTCAAGGCCGCCGAAAAAACCCTGGGCGATCTTTCCCGCCTGCCGCACTCTCTCAAGGTTCTGCTCGAAAATCTCCTCCGGCACGAGGACGGCCGCTCGGTCAAGCGCGACGACATCCTCGCCATGGCCAAATGGCTCAAGCAGCGTCGCTCGGAGCGGGAGATTGCCTATCGTCCCGCACGGGTCTTGATGCAGGATTTCACCGGCGTGCCAGCGGTCGTCGATCTTGCCGCGATGCGCGACGCCATGGCGGCGCTCAAGGGCGATACCACCAAGATCAATCCGCTCTCGCCTGTCGATCTCGTCATCGATCATTCGGTGATGGTCGATCATTTCGGCACAAACGATTCCTTTAGGAAGAACGTTGCGGTGGAATATGACCGCAATCACGAACGCTACGAATTTCTGCGCTGGGGCCAGACGGCCTTCAATAATTTCCGCGTCGTGCCGCCCGGCACGGGGATCTGCCACCAGGTCAATCTGGAATATCTGGCCCAGGTGGTCTGGCAGCAATCCCAGACCGACGCCAAGGGCAAAAAGGCGCCGCCGCTCGCCTATCCCGATACGCTGGTCGGTACCGATTCCCACACGACCATGGTCAATGGCCTCGCCGTGCTCGGCTGGGGCGTGGGCGGCATCGAGGCCGAGGCGGCCATGCTCGGACAACCGATCTCGATGGTCATTCCCGAGGTCGTCGGTTTCGAGTTGACCGGCAAGCTGCGCGAGGGCGTGACCGCGACCGACCTGGTTCTGACCGTGACCCAGATGTTGCGCAGGAAAGGCGTGGTGGGCAAATTCGTCGAATTTTATGGCTCCGGCCTTGACGATCTGCCGCTTGCCGACCGTGCGACGATCGCCAACATGGCGCCCGAATATGGCGCGACGTGCGGTTATTTCCCGGTCGACAAGGAGACGATCCTTTATCTCAAGAATTCGGGACGCCCGGCGGCGCTGATCGCGCTTGTCGAAGCTTATGCGCGCGCCCAGGGTTTGTGGCGGACCACCAAGGGCCCCACGCCGATATTTTCCGATACGCTGGCGCTCGATATCGGTACGGTCGAATCCTCGCTGGCCGGCCCCAAGCGCCCGCAGGACCGCGTCGTACTGACCAAAGCCGCATCCGAATTCGCCGAGACGCTGGAAACGGGCTTCGGGCGGAAGCTGGGCAAGCAATCGCGCATCTCCGTGCGCGGCACCGATTACGATCTCGGCGATGGCGATGTGGTGATCGCCGCAATCACCTCCTGCACCAACACGTCCAATCCCTCGGTGATGATCGGGGCGGGCCTCATCGCCAAGAAAGCGGTGGAGTTCGGCCTCAAGGTCAAGCCCTGGGTCAAGACGTCGCTGGCGCCCGGCTCGCAGGTCGTGACCGAATATTTGACCCGCGCGGGCCTGATGAAGCCCTTGGAGAAGCTCGGCTTCAATCTGGTGGGCTATGGCTGCACGACCTGTATCGGTAATTCGGGTCCTCTGCCCGAGCCTATCGCGGATGCAATCGGCAAGGGCGATCTGGTCGCGGTCGCGGTCCTGTCGGGCAATCGCAATTTCGAGGGCCGCATCAATCCGCTGGTCAAGGCGAACTACCTGGCCTCGCCGATGCTGTGCATGCTCTATGCCCTGACCGGTTCCATGAACGTTAATCTGGTCAAGGATCCGATCGGGGTGAACCGAAAGGGTAAGGCGGTCTATCTCAAAGATCTTTGGCCGAGCACGAAGGAAATCCAGGCGGCCGTGAAGAAATACGTGACCGCCACGGCCTTCAAGAAGCGCTACAAGGATGTCTTCAAGGGCGATCCCAACTGGCGCAAGATCAAGATCGCCAAGGGCAAGACATACGAGTGGAACGCGGAATCGACCTACGTGCAGAACCCGCCGTATTTCGTCGATATGGAAGTAAAGCCCACGGCGTTTGGCGATATCGTGGCGGCGCGCCCACTGGCGATCCTGGGCGATTCAATCACTACCGACCACATCTCTCCGGCCGGATCCATCAAGAAAGATGGCCCCGCAGGCGCCTATTTGCTCGCCCACGGCGTACCCCAGGACGAGTTCAATTCCTATGGCGCGCGCCGCGGTAATCATGAGGTGATGATGCGAGGCACCTTCGCCAATATCCGGCTCAAGAACGAAATGGTGCCGGGGATCGAAGGCGGCGTAACCCGGCACATGCCCGATGGGCAACCCATGTCGATCTATGACGCGGCCATGAAATACAAAGCCGAGGGGACGCCCCTGGTCGTGATTGCCGGCAAGGAATATGGCACCGGCTCTTCGCGCGACTGGGCGGCCAAGGGGACCTTGCTGCTCGGCGTCAAGGCGGTCATCGCCGAGAGTTTCGAGCGTATCCACCGCTCCAACCTGATCGGCATGGGCGTGCTGGCGCTCCAGTTCGAGGAGGGCAAGACCCGCCACGACCTCTCGCTCGACGGGACCGAAGTCTTTTCCATAAGCGGCCTCGGCGCCCTGCGCCCCCGCCTGAAGGTAATGCTGGAGATCGCCCGGATGAATGGCCGGCGCGATACGGTGCCGGTCCTCTGCCGCATCGATACGGTCGACGAGCTCGAATATTTCAAGAACGGAGGCATCCTTCCTTATGTCCTGCGCAATCTGGCCGCGACCGCTTAATCGGCGTCGCGCGGCGGTCCGGTGTCTTGCGGGGATCGCCGCCTGGCTCATCGTGTCTTTCGGCGCGGCGGCGTTCGGACAGGAATGGCCGGGTCAATATCGCGCTCTTGGACACAACGACCAAGGCGGTCAATATAGCGGGACCATGGCCATTGCCCCTTATGGCGAAGGGCTGGCCGGCTTCTGGCGCATCGATAAAAGCGGAGAGAAGTATCAAGGTGTCGGCGTCGCCGAGGGCGACGCGCTCGCCATCGCCTATTCCGCCACGCCGGGCTTCGGCGTCGTGCTCTATCGTTACCGCGACGGGCGGTGGGAGGGACGCTGGATCCTGAGTGACGATGCCGCGAAGAAGGTCAATCCCGAGATCCTGACCGGTCCCGAGGAAATTTCTGGCACCCATCGGATCATTAGCGCGCATGAGTCAAGCGGACGGTCTTACTCCGGCAGGGTGGATGTCGTTCCGCGCGGGCAGGTATATGCGGTCCGCTGGCGGATCTACGGCCATGTCATCGAAGGCGTCGGGGTGCGCCGGGGCGATCTCTTCGCCGTCGCCTATGGCCGCCGCCCACGGGATCAGGTGGGCGTCGTGCTCTACCGGCCCGAACAAGGCGCGCTCAAAGGGGTTTGGGCGGCTGTCGGCATGACACAAACGGGCGACGAACTCCTCGTACGGGAAAAGTAAGATAAACGCCGGCGTTTTGAACGGTTGGCCCGCTCTTTGAGCAGAATAGCAGGGAGTATTTGAATCCTTAGGCCGGAATTTGGCATATATATAGAATTTTCGGAAAGTTCTGATTTATTAATTTCGCCGATACAAGTCATTTGACAGATTGCTTTTGTTTGTCCACTATCTCACTCATCTGGTTAGGAGATCTCATGGGCAAACCTGTCAATCTATCCAATACAAGACCGCCGGCTCATTTAATGCCAATTTATGCCCGTGTTGGCCGTCGCTTAAACCTACGGCGCAAGGCGCAAGGCCTCAGCCGTGATGAGCTGGCAAGACAGCTAAAAGTAACGGCCCAAAAAATAGAAGCCTATGAGAGCGGGACGATAGCAGTACCAGCAGACCATATTCATCGAATAGCGCGTCTCCTCGAAGTTCCGATCACATTCCTTTTTGAACCCGATAGTGACTAGCTAATAGATATCGAGGGGGCTAATGGTTCAGCGCGCGACTACCAACATGTTTCGGTAGGATGAAACATAGGCGGGAACCCCTTCGTTCATCGGTTAAAGCCGCTCCGGCTCAAGGCCGGGCATGACGAACAAAGACCCTCTCCCTTGAGGGGAGAGGGTCACCGCGCAGTGGCGGGGTGAAGGTGACCACCACTAGTCACCCTCACCCAAGCCCTCCCCGTCGAGTGGGAGAGCTAACTAACCCTCTCCTATGGAAGAGAGTCGGTGCGCCAGCCGCGAGGTAAGGATGGGACGTCATGAGCACCATCAAGTCCCACCCTCACCAACGGTTCTGTCAAAACGGAGAGTCCTTGCTGTTGGGTAGCCTTACGACTTTCCGTCCATGTTCGATTTCAGCGATTTGAATAGCCGCTCGAACTGCCGCCGCGATTGTTGGAAAATCATGCAGCTCGCTTTCGAGATATTGCAGGCAGCGGTAAACACCCTCTAGGCTCTTCTCGTAAGGCTCCTTTTTATTCACAGTACCTCTCCATGAAATAACTTCGCTCATGCGGCTATCCTCTGGGGTTGAATATCGGCCAGACGATGGCGAATGTTGGCAACGACATCTGCGGACACGTCAATCGCCGCCGCAGCAATGCGCACGCCATCCATTATTCGCGGTTCACCCAAATATGTATACGAACAGCCAGCGTTACCGATAACATGGCGCATTAGATGCGTTGACGAAACCACCAGGTATTTTTCTATTCCATTTTTAAGGCCGAATTCCTGAAATCCGAGAATTACTTCCAAGCTAACTTTGACCCTATCCTCGGCCGATAGCGTTAGGTCCACGCCGAAACGCGAGAGTTCCCATATCGCTCCATCGTGCGGTAAATCTTCCACAAAAGAGGGCCATAATTTCTCAATCATATAAGGCTTGGTTGTAGGAATAAGTCGAGCAATACCGGCAAGTTGAGAATTTTGGGTAGCGAAAAGATAAGTCGTGCTCGGCGTATCGAATTCGTCATATTCCATGCCTTCTTCGCTGTTGAGTTGCCAGCGCAGCCGCTCGACAAAAAGCTTATGCCGCAATCTGTGGTGATCCGCCCATAAAGAGCCATGAAGATGCACATTCGCCCAGGTAACGGTTTCGATCATTTGTCCCCCTATGGCAAGGTAAGCAGGGTCTCATAGAAATATCACCTACCCATTCGGGTAGGTCAGAGGACGATGTAAATTTCGCTCATGCGGCCATCCTTTCGGGTTGAATATCGGCCAGACGATGACGGATATGGGCAACGATATCAGCTGAAACTTCAATTGCCGCCGCCGCAATACGCATGCCATCCATTATTTGCGGTTCGCCTAGATAATGGTAAGGACAACCCGCGTTACCGATAACTCTGCGTATTATTTGAGTCGGCATGACAACCATAAACCTTTCTATCCGGTTCTTAAGTCCGAACTCTTGGCATCCCAGAACAATCTCCATACTGATTTTGGCTTTTTCTCTAGCTGACAATGTTGGATCGATGCCAAAGCGCGAGGCTTCCCAAACTGTATTATCGTGCGGTAAACTCTCCATAAAAAACGGCCATAATTTTTCAATCATGTAGGGTTTGGTTGTGGGAATAAGGCGAGCAATACCGGCAAGTTGAGAATTTTGGGTAGCGAAAAGGTAAGTCGTGGCCGGTGTATCAAACTCATCATATTCCATGTCTTCTTCGCTGTTGAGCTGCCAACGCAGACGCTCGATAAAAAGCTTGTGCCGCAATCTGTGGTGATCCGCCCACAAAGAGCCATGAAGATGTACATTTTCCCAGGTAACGGTTTCGATCATGTATCCCCCTATGGCGAGGTAAGCATGGGTTTCATTGAAATATCGCCTACCCACTCGGATAGGATTAGGGGATGATGTAACCGAGGCGAATTGCCTTCACGATGGCCAGGACGCGGCTGTTTGCGCCGAGTTTTCGCGAAGCGTTCTTTATGTGGAACTTGACGGTATTTTCGGAAATTCCGAGTATCACTCCGGCGGTCCATTATTCATATACCTCTCCACCAGATAATCTGCTCATGCGGCTATCTTTTGTGACTGATAGTCCATCAAACGATAGCGGAGACGGGAAGCGACATCTGCGGACACGTCAATCGCCGCTGCTGCAATGCGCATGCCATCCATCATTCGCGGCGGACTCAAGTATGAGTAAGAGCAGCCCCCCATTCTAGTAAGATGGCGTATTAGTTGGGTCGGCATTACGACCAGGACTCTCTCTATTCCCTTCCTAAGACCGAATTCGTGAAATCCTAAGATAGCTTCCAAACTAACGTGAGTCCTTTCCTCGGTCGATAAGTCAGGGTCCACACCAAAGCGCGAGAGTTCCCATACGGTGTTATCGCGCGGTAAACTCTCCATGAAAAATGGCCATAATTTTTCAATCATATAGGGCTTAGTTGTGGGGATAAAACGAGCTACGCTAGCGAGTCGGGATTTATGTATCACAAAGAGATAAGTGGCAGCAGGCGTATCGAATTCATCATATTCCATACCTTCCTCGCTGTTGACCTGCCAGCGCAGGCGTTCGATGAATAACTTATAGCGCAACCGATGATGGTCTGCCCATAAGGAGCCGTGAAGATGTACATTCTTCCAGGTAACGATTTCGATCATGTGTCTTCCTCCCGTCGTGGTGGGAGGTAAGCACATTCTTTGGTTGCACACGCCCTACCCACTCGGGCAGGTCAGGGGAGGATGTAGCCTCGCCGGATAGCTTTCACGATGGCGAGGACGCGGCTGTTTGCGTCTAGCTTACGTGCCGCGTTCTTGATATGGAACTTGACGGTGTTTTCGGAAATTCCGAGTATCATGCCGATCTCCCACGAGCTTTTGCCACGAGCGCTCCAAAGCAGGCATTCCGATTCGCGCGGCGACAGGGGTATGGTATCAGTTACTTCGGCGCTCAGGCAGAGATGGGCATGGGTCGCCAGTACATAGCCGCGCCATCGTGCCCGTATGTCTACAGTATTTTCCGTGCTGGCAATCGACAGGAAGTATCTACCCGTGCTATCCGAAAGCGGTACCGTCAGACCGTGACGTACACCGGCTTCATTGGCCTCCTGCATGAATTGATGCTGCCTTTGTGTCAGATCCGGCAATTCCGACCAAAAGAAGGGACGTCTTAATCCTGGCCCACGCTGGACCACGGGGTCGATGCGGTAATATTGATTTTGAGAATAATGGTTTGACCATTGTTCGGGATATTCAATGCTTAGAGGGTAAAAAGCCTCGTGAGTGAATTTGCCATGAGCGTAAAAAGAAAAACCCAAATCACCGATGGCGCGAAGGAAGAGATGGCGCACTTCCTCCCTACTTGCCCCTATGGTCTTCTCGAAAAAATCGTAGAGCCGCACACTGCCTCGCGTAATGATGGTAGCAAATTATGCCGGAATCGCAAATCCTGGGTTGTAGCGAGGACTGCTTATGCAGCCATGGATCCACCCTCCAATGCCGTTTGGCTCACGGTCGAAGCGATCCGCCACCTCTTCCATCCCAGGATCGTTTCACTTCCCTTTCTTCCTGATCTCGCTGCGCGCCATATCGACGCAGATTCCAATCATGGCCGATAACATAGGTGTGTCGCGTGCTTCTTCTTGCAGTATTTGCAAGCAGCGATAGACACCGCCAAGAGTCTTAGGTTTGCGCCGCCCGCGCCGCGTCACTGTTTCCTTTAATCTGGCTTTGTTCGTCGTCATCATGCATCCCCTTCGCATTTCCACTCTGTCCCTATCTCGACCCATGCCCAATCGCTCTTCGGTAGAAAATCCTCTCTATAGTTCTGGAGCGTCTGGTTGAACTTATCGGCGTGCACGCAACCCGGTCAGGTGCGTCTCCTGTCGATCTTTCTGATCTTCGTTCTGGCGAATTGTGCGCCCCAATTCCCTTCGTCGTATCCCCTCCCTGCTTGCACCCATAGCATTCTCGAAAAATCGTAAAGCTGCACCGTTCCTCACACAAGGATGTAGCAAATTGCGCCGGAACCGCAAACCTTAGGTTGCACGGGACGGAAGAATGCTTCCCGCGTAACCCTCTCCCTCGATGGGATAGGGTGGCGAGGCCCCTGGGCCGAGCGGGGTGAGGGTGCGTTTGCGCTCCGGCTCTGTCCTCCGCTCTCCGGCTTTTGACTTCTGCCCCTTGCTCTTCCACCCCCTTGGCTCCCTCCCCATCAAGGAGGAGGGCTTCGTTTGCGCACGCGGCGCGTACCCACCAGTGCGCTCTTTCCTCTTGCAAAATCCGTGCGGTCCGCTATATTCACAACAAATCCCAGGTATTGAGGGGTGGGCGAAAGAACGGCCCGCCTTTTTTTATGCCTGGAAATGCCCGAGAGCTACGAAGGGATGCGGGAGAAGGACATAGAATCGATGGTCGAGCCGGTGCTCGCCGATATGGGGTTTGCGCTTGTGCGCTGCCTGATCAGCGGGGGCGTGCGCCGGCCCCGGCTGCAGATCATGGCCGAGCCTGTCGACGGGCGGGAAATGCGGGTCGAGGATTGCGAGGAGATTTCCCGGCGTCTCTCGGCCATTCTGGATGTCGAGGACGCCATCAAGGGCGCCTACGATCTCGAGATTTCCTCGCCGGGCCTTGACCGGCCCTTGACCCGGTTCAGCGACTATACGCGGTTCGCCGGTCAGGTTGCCAAGGTCGAGCTCCGCGCGCCGCAGGACGGCCGCAAGCAATTTCGGGGCAGGTTGAGCGGGGCCGAGGGGGAAAATATCGTCCTCACGCTCGAGGATGGCAGCCGGGTCGATCTTCCTTTCGCGGAGATTGGCAAGGCGAAACTGGTTTTGACGGAAGACGTGATCCGCGCGGCTCTCAGGACCCAGGATCAGAAACGAAGAGGTGAATGATGGAAGCGGCGTTGAATTTCCCACGCTTGGAATTGCTGCAGGTCGCCGATGCGGTGGCTCGCGAGAAGGGTATCGACCGCGACGAGGTGCTCGAAGCGATGGAGCAGGCGATCCAGAAGGCTGGGCGGGCGAAATATGGACACGAGCATGACATCCGTGCCTTCATCGACCGTAAGTCGGGCGAGATCCGGCTCAACCGCTACCGGGAAGTGGTGGAGCAGGTCGAGAATGAGGCCACCCAGCTGGCCCTTCGCGATGCGCACGCGCGCGACGAGAAGCTCGGCGTCGGCGATTTCTGGATAGAGGACCTGCCGCCGATCGATTTCGGCCGCATCGCGGCACAGACCGCCAAGCAGGTGATCGTTCAGCGCGTCCGCGAGGCGGAGCGCAAGCGCCAGTACGAGGAATTCAAGGACCGCAGGGGCGAAATCGTCAATGGTCTCGTGAAGCGGGTCGAGTTCGGCAATGTCACGGTGGATCTCGGCCGGGCCGAGGCGATTTTGCGCCGCGACGAGTGCCTGCCGCGAGAGAGTTTCAAGGTCGGCGACCGTGCGCGCGCCTATATCTATGACGTGCGCGAGGAAACGCGTGGTCCGCAGATTTTCCTTTCGCGTACGCACCCGCAATTCATGGCCAAGCTTTTCATGCAGGAAGTGCCCGAGGTCTATGACGGCATCATCGAGATCAAGGAGGTTGCGCGCGACCCCGGTTCCCGCGCCAAGATCGGTGTTTATTCGAACGATTCCTCGATCGACCCTGTCGGCGCCTGCGTCGGCATGCGCGGCTCGCGCGTCCAGGCGGTCGTCGCCGAACTGCAAGGTGAGAAGATCGACATTATCCCATGGTCGCCCGATACGGCTACTTTCGTGGTCAACGCGCTGGCGCCTGCGGAAGCGAGCAAGGTCGTCCTCGATGAGGATAGCGGACGCATCGAGGTCGTGGTACCCGACGATCAATTGTCGCTCGCGATTGGGCGACGCGGGCAGAACGTCCGGTTGGCTTCCCAGCTTACCAATCTCGATATCGACATCCTGACCGAGGCGCAGGAATCCGAGCGGCGTGGCGAGGAATTCCGCACGCGCTCGCAGATGTTCATTGACGCCCTGGATGTCGAGGACGTCATCGCCCACCTCCTAGTCACCGAGGGCTTCACCAAGGTCGAGGAAGTCGACGGCGCCTCGCTCGAGGATCTCATGGCCATCGAAGGCTTCGACGAAGACGTTGCCAAGGAATTGAAGGAACGCGCCGCAGCCTGGCTGACCCGCGAGAAAGAGCGGCAGGAACAGCGCCGCAAGGAACTGGGCGTCAGCGACGCCGTGGCGGCTTTACCGCATCTGAGTGCTCAGATGCTGACCGTCTTGGGCGAGCATAACATCAAGACGCTCGACGATGTGGGCGATCTCGCCAGCGATGAACTTATCGATGCCAAGGACGGCGTGCTGAAGGATTTTGGACTGTCCGCCGAGCAGGCCAATGAGATCGTCATGGCGGCCCGGGCGCATTGGTTCGCGGAAGGAAAAGAATAGCAATGGCGGTGCAGAAGGCTCCCCGTAAACCCGCGGCGCGGCGGACTCGCCGTCGCCCTGAAGGGGCGAGCGCCGGGAGCGAGACCGGCGAGATCCTGCTCAGGCGTTGTATCGTGACCAGGCAATCCCTGCCGAAATCCGAGCTTATTCGTTTCGTTATGGCGCCGAATGGGTGTATTGTGCCCGACATCCGCAATAAATTGCCGGGGCGCGGCGTATGGGTCACCGCGGCCAGGCCGATGCTCCAGCAGGCGATTAAGCGGAACTTGTTCGCGCGGGCATTCGATCACGCCGTCATCGTGCCGCCCGATCTGGTGCAGGGGGTGATCGCTCAGCTGCAATTGTGGATTGCCGACCTCCTTGGTCTGGCTAAGAAGGCGGGAATGGCGGTGGCAGGGTTCGACAAGACCCAGGTCGCGCTGCGCCAGGGGAAAGTAGGTCTGCTGATCGAGGCGCGGGACGGCGCCGAGAACGGCAAGGAGAAGTTGCACAAACTCACGCCGCCGGATACGGCGATGTGGGACCCGCTGAACAGCGATGCGCTGGGCCGGGCATTGGGACGGGAACAGGCGGTCCACGTCGCAATCATGCGCGGCCGCCTGGCCGAAAAATTGTCGGGCGCGTGCCGGAAGCTCGCGTCGATGGAAGGATAGTAGGGATGAATCACGATGAACCGCGCAAGCCGCTGAAACTCGGCGCCAAAGGCAAGCTGGAGATCCGGAGGGCGCCGGAAGGCGGCTCGGTCAAGCAGAGCTTCTCGCACGGGCGGTCCAAGACGGTTGCCGTCGAGGTCAAGAAAAAGCGCTCGAGCCAACCCGCTCGCGCCGAATCGGAGGCCCAGCGGCAGACATCTTCCCAGCCTGCCGCGGCCAGCGATATCCAGCACCTCACGGAAAGCGAACGCATTCAGCGCCAGAAGGCCCTGCAATCGGCCCGCCGCGACGAGGAAAAACGCGACGACATGGCCGAGCAGGCGCGCCGCGTCGTCGAGCGTACCAATCTGGAGCGGCGCGAAAGCGAGAACCGCCGCCAGGAAGCGAGTCCCCCGGCGAGCGAGGATGCTGCGCCGCCGCGCGCTTCCATCGGAACGACACAGGAAGCACCCCGGCGCGAACAACGGCCCGAGCCGGTACGCAGTCAGCTCAGCGCCCGTCCGCCGGTTCGCGGCGAAAGGCCGCCAATGCGCCGCGAGGAGCGGAACTACGGCTCTTCCAGTGGTCCGCGCGGCCAGTCCCAGGGTACTGCTACCAGCCGTCCTTCGGGCGGCATGCGGACCTATGGTCATGCGGGACCACGTCCCCCGATGGCGCCGCGCCCGCAGGGCCAAGGCGGTCCTGGTGGCGTGCGTGCCCCCGGCGCCGGTCCGCGCGGCCCGCGGCCTTTCGGCCCTCGGCCGCAAACCGCGCGGCCAGCGCCCACTATACCGTTGCCGACCAAAGGGCCGGCCCGGAAGGGTCAATTCGCCCGCGACGACGAGTCGGAAAAAAGGAAAGCGGCCAACCGCAACAATCACCGCACCCAGCCGCGCGCCGAGCAGGAACGTTGGCAGGGACGCGCCTCCGTGGACCGTCTGCTCAGCGACGATGACATGCGGCAGCGGTCGCTCGCCGCCGTCCGCCGCGCCCGGGAAAAGGAACGCCGGGGCCAGCAGATGAATGGCGGCGATCAACAGAAGATCGCACGCGATGTCATCGTCCCCGAAGTGATCACCGTGCAGGAGCTCGCCAATCGCATGGCGGAGCGTGGCGCCGATGTGATCAAGGCGCTGATGAAAATGGGCGTGATGGTGACGATCAACCAGACCATCGATGCCGACACGGCCGAACTGGTGGTGGGTGAATTCGGCCATCGCCTGAAGCGCGTGTCCGAGGCCGATGTCGAAATCGGGATCGAGGGTGGCCCGGACGAGGCCGCCGATCTTCTGCCGCGGCCGCCGGTGGTGACCGTGATGGGCCACGTCGATCACGGCAAGACTTCTCTCTTGGATGCGCTGCGCTCGACCGACGTCGCGGTGCACGAGGCGGGCGGAATCACCCAGCATATCGGCGCCTATCAGGTGACGCGTCCCAACGGGAAGAAGATCACCTTCATCGACACGCCGGGCCATGCCGCATTTTCCGAGATGCGCGCGCGCGGCGCCAATGTCACCGATATCGTGGTGCTGGTGGTCGCAGCCGATGACGGCATCAAGCAGCAGACGATCGAGGCCATCCAGCACGCTAAGGCCGCGCGGGTTCCAATCATCGTGGCGATCAACAAGATCGACAAGCCGGGTGCCGACCCCGCCCGTGTGCGCAACGAGTTGCTGAGCCAGGAAATCGTCGCCGAGGAATTGGGCGGCGACACCTTGACCGTCGAGGTTTCCGCCAAGGCGCGGACCAATCTCGATAGACTGGAAGAGGCTATCCTCCTCCAGGCGGAGGTTCTCGACCTTAAGGCCAATCCTCGTCGCGCCGCGACCGGGGCGGTGATCGAGGCCAAGCTTGAGCGGGGCCGGGGCGCCGTCGCCACGATGCTCGTGCAAAAGGGCACGCTCCGGGTCGGCGATATTCTCGTCGCGGGCAGCGAATGGGGTAAGGTGCGGGCTTTGGTCGATGACCATGGCGCGCAGATCACCGAAGGAGGACCGGCCATGCCGGTCGAAGTGCTCGGCCTGCAGGCGACTCCGCTCGCGGGCGAGACTTTCGCGGTGGTGGAAAGCGAGGCCAAGGCGCGCCAGATCAGCGAATTCCGCAAGACCCGCTCGCGCCAGAAGGCCGCGGCCGCGACGTCGCGCGGGTCGCTCGAACAGATGATGTCGAAGATCGCCGGTGGCGAGATCAAGGAATTGCCCCTGGTCATCAAGGGCGACGTGCAGGGTTCGATCGAGGCGATCGTGGCATCGCTCAAACAGCTCGGCACGGAAGAGGTTGGGGTTAAAATTCTCCACTCGGCGGTGGGCGGCATCAACGAATCCGATGTGACGCTCGCGCGCGCCAGCAATGGCATGATCCTGGGCTTCAACGTCCGCGCCAATCCACAGGCACGCGAAATGGCGCGCCGCGACCATGTCGATATCCGTTATTATTCGATCATCTATAACGTGGTCGACGATATCAAGGCGGCGCTGTCGGGCATGCTTGCGCCGGACCTGCGCGAAAAATTCCTCGGCAACGCCGAGATCCGCGAGGTCTTCAATATCACCAAGGTCGGCAAGGTCGCCGGCTGCATGGTCAGCGAAGGTGTAGTCAAACGCGGCGCAAAGGTGCGCCTCCTGCGTGACAATGTCGTCATCCACGAGGGCGCCCTCAAGACACTCAAGCGCTTCAAGGACGAGGTCCGCGAGGTCCAGGCAGGCTTCGAATGCGGCATGGCGTTCGAGAATTACGATAATATCGAGAAGGGCGACACGATCGAATGTTTCGAGATCGAAGAGATCACCCGCGCATTGGCCTAGCGATTGGATCGGATACGGCACTCGGCTCGAGGCCTGCATGACGCATGAGGCACCCTCTCCCTCGATGGGAGAGGGTAAAAACACTCAAGTGGTTTAAGCCTAAAGCGCGGCCTGCCAGCGCGCGATTTCTGCCGGCCATTCCGCATCGCTGAATATATCGGTGGTCGTCCCCCAAAGCGGGCGCGGCCAGACCGGATCGGATTGATACCGGCCCATGACATGGACATGCATCTGGCGCACGATATTGCCGAGCGCACCGACATTGATCTTATCGGGTTGTGCGACGCGCCGCAGGAGGGCGCTTGCCGCGACGATATCGCGCATCAAGCTTTTCTGCGCTTCCTCGGGCAAATCCATGATCTCGACGGCATCGGGCAAGCGCGGCACAAGGACCAGCCAGGGATGCGTTTTGTCGTGATAGCGCAGCAAGCGGCACAGCGATAAATCGCCGATGAAGCGCGTCTCGCGCACGAGAACCGGATCGAGCGTGAAATCAGCCATGGTCGCGTAGTACCTCCCCCGCCAGATAAAGTGAACCACAGATCAGCACGCGGCGCGACTGGGGAATCATGGCCATCGCATGGGCGATGTCCACGGCTTCCGTGGCGGCAAGCGACAATTCTCGAGCTATCGCGACGATCTCCGCCGGCGCATAGCCGTCATGATCGGGCGCCATGGGGACGCACAGCAGCGCCCCGATATGGCCTTTGAACGGCGCGAGAAAGCTCTTTACATCCTTGCTGCGCAGCATGGAAAAGATGATATCAGTCGGCGCGCCATCCTTGGCGGTCCAGGCGGCGATTTGCCGGGCCAGCATGGCGGCGGCGGCCTCGTTATGGCCGCCATCCAGCCAGATTGCGCAGTCGGGATAGCGGGCAACCAGCGGCCCACGGCCGAGACGCTGTAGCCGCGCGGGCCAGCTCGTCTTACCCAGACCTTGGCGAATGTGGCGGTCGGCGATGCCGAGATCGGGCAGGGCACGGATCGCGGCGATTGCCACCGCCGCATTTCCATATTGATGGTCGCCCATCAGCGACGGCTGAGGAAGAGTAAGCCGTCCAGCACTGTCCTCATAGGTCCAGTCCGTTGCATGAACCCGAAAACGGTAATCGGCGCCATATGCGACGACTGGTGCGCCGATATGCGCGGCGCGGGCGAGAAACACGCGCTGCGCCTCCGCAACCTGAGCGGCGAGGATGGCGGGCACTCCAGATTTCATAATCCCCGCTTTTTCGGCGGTGATGGCCGCGATCGTCTCGCCGAGATATTGCTGATGGTCGAGGGAGACCGGCATCAGAATGGTGGCGAGCGGTCTTTCCACGACGTTTGTGGCGTCCAGCCTGCCGCCCAGTCCGGTCTCGAGCAGCAACAGCTCGGCGTCGTTTCGGGCGAAGGCGAGAAACGCCGCCGCGGTGGTGATTTCAAAGAGCGTGATCGGCGCGCCGTCATTAGCGGCCTCGCATTCCGCTAGCAGCGCCGCGAGAGAGGGTTCATCGATCAAATGACCTGCAAGGCGAATCCGCTCGCGGAATTCGACCAGATGGGGCGAGGTATAGACATGGACACGGTGACCGGCGGCTTCGGCCATGGCGCGCAGATTGGCGATGACCGAACCCTTGCCATTGGTACCGGCGACATGGATGACGGGCGGAAGCGCCCGCTCGGGATGACCGAGCCGCTCGAGGAGACGCTCGATCCGGCTCAGATCGAGATCGATGGCGCGGGGATGCAACCCGGCCAGGCGCTCCAGTAAAGAAGCGCTATCGCTCACGCGGCCTTGGCAGACCGCCGGGTAAGCAGCGCGATGAGCCGGCCCAACGTAGGTTTGAGTTCGGCGCGGTTCACCACCATGTCGAGAATGCCGTGTTCCAGCAGATATTCCGCGCGCTGGAATCCTTCGGGCAGCTTCTCACGGATCGTATCCTCGATGACGCGCTGGCCGGCGAATCCGATCAAAGCGCCCGGCTCGGAAATGTGGATGTCGCCCAGCATGGCGAAACTCGCGGAGACGCCGCCCGTGGTCGGGTCGGTGAGCAGGACGATGAAGGGAAGCCCGGCTTCCTTGACTTGTTCCACCGCGAGGACGGTACGCGGCAGCTGCATGAGCGACAAAATGCCTTCCTGCATGCGTGCCCCGCCTGAAGCGGGGATGACAATCAGGCTGGCCTGGGTCTTGATGGCCTGGCGCGCCGCCACGAGCAGGCCTTCGCCTACCGCGACGCCCATGGAGCCGCCCATGAAATCGAAATTGAAGGCGGCCACCACGACGGGCATTCCAGCCAGGTTGCCTTGGGCGACGATAATGGCGTCCTGCTCGCCGGTCTTGCCTTGGGCTTCTTTCAGCCGGTCGCTGTAGCGCTTGCGGTCGCGAAAACGCAGCGGATCCACTGGGGTCTTCGATAAGGGCACGCGATCATATTTACCTTGATCGAACAAGAGTTCCAGGCGGCGCAGGACCGGCAGGCGCATGTGATAGCCGCAATGCGTACAGACGCGGTTGTTGGCTTCGAGTTCGCGATGAAAGATCATCTGCGTGCAGGCAGGGCATTTATCCCAGAGATTGTCGGGCACGTCGGTCTTGCGGACCAGGGCCCGAATTTTCGGCCGTAGTTTATTCAGCCAACTCATGCGGAAACCTTTGTGATGGCGGAAGCGAAGTCTTTCACCTTCCGCGTTATGTTGGTAAGGGCGTTGCCGGGGTCGGCAGCGATGATCTCGACCAGCGCCGAGCCCACCACGACCGCATCCCCGATCCGCGCCATGCGGACAGCCTGCTCGGGTGTTTTGATGCCAAAGCCAATTGCAATCGGCAGCGCGGTCTTGGCGCGCAGCCTGGCTACTGCCTGGGCGATGTCCTCTTCCTGTCCGGTTCGTGTGCCGGTGATACCTGTGACGGAGACGTAATAGAGGAAGCCCGCGGCGTTGCGCAGCACGGTTGGAAGGCGCGTCGCGTCGGTGGTGGGGGTGGCGAGGCGGATGAAATCAATGCCTTGCGCACGCGCCGGCAGGCATAATTCGGAATCTTCCTCGGGCGGCAGGTCGACGATGATCAGCCCATCTACGCCAGCCTCGCGCGCCTCGGCGAGAAAGGGTTCAACCCCATGGCGATAGATAGGATTGTAATAGCCCATGAGCACGATCGGCGTGACCGTATCGCGTGCGCGAAAGGTACGCACCAGCGCCAGAGTCTTTTTAAGGGTCATCCCCGCCTTGAGCGCCCGCCCACCCGCGGCCTGGATGGCCGGCCCGTCCGCCATCGGATCGCTGAAGGGCATGCCGATCTCGATGATATCGGCGCCCGCCGGCGGCAGCGCGTCGAGGATGGCGGCCGAAGTCTCTATATCGGGATCACCCGCCGTGATGAAACAGACGAGGCCGGCGCGTCTCTCGCGCCGCATCGCGGCAAAACGCGTGGCGATTCTGCTCATAGCGTCTGCCCAAGATATTGCGCGACTGAGAAAATATCCTTGTCGCCCCGCCCGCACAGATTCATGACCATCAAGTGGTCGCGCGGCAGGCGCGGCGCTTCGCGCATGACGAAGGCCAGCGCATGCGCCGGCTCCAGCGCGGGCAGGATACCTTCGAGTTTCGCGCAGAGCTGGAAGGCCGCCAACGCCTCCTGATCGGTCGCGGATACATAGGTGACCCTCTTTTGATCGTGGAGCCAGGCATGTTCTGGGCCGATGCCGGGATAGTCCAGCCCGGCGGAGATCGAATGGGCCTCGGCGATCTGCCCATCCTCATCCTGGAGGAGATAGGTCCGGTTACCGTGCAGCACGCCCGGCGCGCCGCCGGTCAGGGAAGCGGCGTGGCGTCCGGTTTCGATCCCATCGCCACCCGCCTCGACGCCGTAAATCGCGACGTCCGGCTCGTCCAGGAAATCATGAAAGAGTCCGATAGCGTTCGAGCCGCCGCCGATGCAAGCGACCAGGGAATCCGGCAGCCGTCCCTCGGCTTCCACGATCTGCGCGCGGACCTCGATGCCGATGACGGACTGGAAATCCCGCACCATCATTGGATAAGGATGGGGACCCGCTGCCGTCCCGATGATGTAATAGGTGTCTGCCACATTGGTAACCCAGTCGCGCAGCGCCTCGTTCATCGCGTCCTTGAGGGTGCGGCTGCCCGAAGTGACCGGGATTACCTCCGCCCCCAGCAAGCGCATGCGAAAGACATTGGGTTGTTGGCGGGCGATATCGACCTCGCCCATATATATAGTGCAGGGAAGGTTGAAGCGTGCGGCCACGGTGGCGGTGGCCACCCCATGCTGGCCTGCGCCGGTCTCAGCGATGATGCGGGTCTTTCCCATGCGCTGCGCTAGGAGGATCTGACCCAGGCAATTATTGATCTTGTGCGAACCGGTATGGTTCAGTTCGTCGCGCTTGAAGTAAATCTTTGCGCCCCCCAGCTTCTCGGTGAGGCGCTCAGCAAAATAAAGCGGGCTCGGCCGGCCGATATAATCGGTGCGAAAAGCGCCGATCTGGGCTTGAAAAGCAGGATCGTTTTTCGCTGCGAGGTAAGCCTTTTCCACCTCGAGAATCAGGGGCATGAGGGTTTCGGCCACGAAACGTCCGCCGAATATCCCGAACCTGCCATCCCGGTCTGGCCCGGAACGCAAAGAATTGACTCGATTCATACCTCTCCCGCGATTCGCAAGCCGGGCATTCAATCACAGGGGAGGTACCCGGTCAATTTTATCCAGTATAGCGGGAAAAGCTCAGGGAAATCTGAGATACTTGTCCTAACTCTTTGCAATATATGAATTGTTGTTTTTAGCGAGATGGTCGGGAAAATTTCTCTATTTTCCATATACTTAGCATATTTTTCGATTGACTTCCCATGATATCCCATGATATCCCAATACATGAAGGGATTGGGTGCATGGCCTTATTTCTCGGAACGTTTCTCAATCGGATCGATCGCAAGGGCCGCATCTCCGTCCCCGCCTCTTTCCGCAGCGCTCTCAATCTTCAAGGATTCCAAGGCATTGCCGCTTTTCCGGCGTTTCGCCATCAATCGATCCAATGCGCGGGTCTCGACTGGATCCAGGGTTTAAGCGACCGGATCGCGCGGATCGACCTCTTTTCCGACGAACAGGACGATCTTGCCGCCACGCTTTTTGCCGACGCGCACCAGCTCGCCTTCGATAGCGAGGGAAGGATTATCCTTCCGGAGAGCTTGCGCCAGCATGCCGGCATCGATGAGGCCGTCGCCTTTGTAGGCTTGGGGCCGCGTTTTGAAATTTGGGAACCTGGGCGATGGGAAGACCATAAAAAGCAAGCGCGCAACCGCGCCCGTGAACAGGGGCTGACACTGCGACAAGGTGCCGCGGAATGAGTCATATTCCCGTCCTGTGCGAAGAGGTCATCGCGGTGCTCGCACCCCGGGATGGCGCGACCTATGTGGACGGGACGTTTGGCAGTGGCGGCTATAGCGAAGCCCTTCTCCGTGCCGCGCGCTGCTGGGTCATCGCCATCGACCGCGATCCCGATGCGATCGCGCGCGGCGAGGCCATCCAGAAAAAATATGGCGAGCGGCTCACGCTCATTCCGGGGCGCTTTGGTGACATGGCGGCATTGCTAGGCGCGCGACATATCCAAAAGGTCGAGGGTATCGTGCTCGATCTTGGCGTATCTTCATTCCAGATCGACGAGGCCGAGCGTGGCTTCTCTTTTCGCCATGACGGCCCGCTCGACATGCGCATGGAAAAAGCAGGGCCAAGCGCGGCCGACATCGTCAATACAAAAAGCGAGAGTGAGCTCGCGAAACTCCTCTTCGGTTTTGGCGAGGAACGACGTGCCCGCGCTATCGCGCGCGCGATTGTGGCCGCGCGCACGACGTCGCCGTTGCGCAGGACTGGAGAGCTGGCCGAGCTCGTGCGTCGCGTGATCGGACCCAGCGCGGAACATCATATCGACCCTGCGACCCGGACCTTTCAGGCTTTGCGGATCGCCGTCAATGACGAACTGGGCGAGATCGACCGCGCGCTGGAACAGGCGGGCGGTCTTCTTGCGCCCGGGGGTCGGCTGGCGATCGTCACGTTTCATTCGCTCGAAGATCGACGCGTCAAACATTTTTTTCGCGCCCACGGTCCCGCGCGCGCGCGTCCGTCCCGCCATCTTCCCCCCGAGATCAAGACCGTTCCCTTGTTTGAACGCGTTGCATCGCGCAGCATCGTCCCAGGCGCGTCAGAAATTGCCCGTAATCCGCGCGCGCGTTCGGCGCGGTTGCGCTGGGGTCAGAAGGCGCTGGCCGCATGATCCGCCTGAGCTCCGTGGTTTGGCTGATCGTCCTCGCCTTCATGGGCGTTGGCTTGTTCCAGATGAAATATTCGGTTCAGGCACAGGAGAAGCAGCTGAAATCCCTCCGCCGCCAGCTCGCCGAACGCCTCGACAATATCCATGTGATGGAAGCGGAATGGTCATATCTGAACGATCCCGAACGTCTCGCGCAACTGGTGCGCCGCAATACCGATCTTGTCCCTGTGACGGCTGCGCAAATCGGTGAGGTTGCCCGGCTGCCGGAGCGTGCCGCGAGCGTCGCGCCGAGCCTGGGCACCAATGCCACCGGCGGTGGCGGCCAGCTTTCCTTGCCGCTTCTCGGAGGCCAGCCGGCCGATACGCAAAGTGGCAATGTGCAGTCGCTGCAACTCCAGGAAATATTATCTAAAATAGGCCAGCATCCATGAGGAAGCGCCTAGCCCCTCCGATGCGTGCCTTGCCAGCGATTAATCCGGGCGCTCTCATGCCGCTGCCACAGGGACCGATCAAGCATGCCTTGGAGACGGCGCATAACCGGCTGTTTTTCGGCGCCGCTCTGTTCACCGCGGCCTTTCTCACCATCGCGGTGCGGCTGGCCTGGGTGACCCTGACGCCGCCCGAAGCCAATGCGAGCATCACGCGCAATCCCAATCACCCCTTGTTGGCGCGCGCCGACATCGTCGATCGCAACGGCATCATGCTTGCCACCAGCCTGTCGATTGCTTCGCTTTACGCCAATCCCAGGCAGATAAGCGATCCCAAGGATGTGGCGCGGCAGCTGGCGGCGCTGTTTCCCGACCTCAATCCCAGCATTCTCGAAAGCCGCTTGGTCGGCGACAAGAATTTCGCCTGGCTGAAGCGGGATCTCACGCCCAAGGAAGAGCAGGCCGTCAATCATCTTGGGATTCCTGGCCTCTATTTCCAGCGCGAGACCAAGCGCCTTTACCCGCAGGGCAATCTCACCGCCCACCTGGCCGGTTTCGTCGATATCGACAGTCATGGGCTGGCGGGTGCCGAAAAGTCTTTCGACGGCTTGTTGACCGAGGGAAATAAGCCGCTGCAGCTCTCCGTCGATCTTCGCCTTCAGCATATCGTCCACGAGGAATTGGCCAAGGCCATCGCCGATTTCGACGCGGTGGGCGGGGCGGGCATCGTCATGGATCTTCGCACGGCCGAAGTGCTTGCGCTGGTCTCCTTACCCGATTTCGATCCGGCGGTGCCGGGCAGCGCCAGCGAAGACCAGCGGTTCAACCGTGCCACGCTGGGCGTCTACGAAATGGGTTCGACCTTCAAAATCTTCAATACGGCAATTGCGCTCGACAGTGGGGTTGCGCATATCCATGACGTCTATGACGCGACGAGCCCCATTAAAATCGGCGGCTTCACCATCGACGATTATCACGGCAAGCATCGCCCGCTCAGCATCCCGGAAATTTTTACCTATTCCTCGAACATCGGCTCGGCCAAGATGGCTGACAAGTTCGGCACCGAGCGCCAGCAATATTACCTCCAGCGCTTTGGTCTGCTGACGCCGTCACCCGTCGAGCTGCCGGAAGTAGGCAAGCCTCTCCACCCCGCCCTCAAAGACTGGCGACGGATCAGCACCATGACGATTGCCTATGGCCACGGCATATCGGTGAGCCCCATCCAGCTGGTCGCGGCGGTCGCGGCCATCGCCAACGACGGCATCTGGCATACGCCGACCATCGTCAAGCGCGAGGCTGGCGAGCTTCCCCCGGCAGGACGCGTGGTTTCGGTGGCGACATCGCAATACATGCGGGAACTCATGCGGCTCGTCGTCCAACTTGGTACCGGCAAGAAAGCCGACGTGCCAGGTTATCTGGTCGGGGGCAAGACCGGGACAGCCGACAAACAGCGCGGAAAATCCTATGACACCAATTCACGCCTGGCCTCGTTCACGGGCATTTTCCCCGTCTCCGCGCCGCGCTATCTCGTCTGGATGATGGTCGATGAACCCAAGCCAAACGCGCAATCCCATGGCTATGCGACCGCTGGCTGGGTTGCCGCGCCTGCCATTGGGAACATCGTGGCGCGCATGGCGCCGCTCTATGGCCTGACGCCTATCCCCCAAACGGCGGTTGAAAACAACAATCCCTTGGCGGTGGGCATCGCCGATTATGATTCTGCCGCGTCGAAAAGCCGGAATTCCGCCACAAAGGCTGCCCCTATTAAGTCTGAGGTGCCCATTGATGCTGAATGATCTGGTGGCGGGAACGGACATCACCGTGCGCGGGGCAGCGCTCCAGCACATCATCGCGATCACCAGCGACTCGCGTGACGTTGGCCCGAAGATGATTTTTGCTGCTATACCCGGTCATGCCGATGATGGCGGCAAATATCTGAGCAGTGCCGCGGCGCGGGGCGCGGGAGCCTTTCTGGTGAGGCGGGGCACGGTGCTTCCCGAAGAGATTGGCGCGAGAACAGTACTCGAGACCGATAATGTCCGCCGCGCCCTGGCTCTTATCGCCGCACGCCTGTTTCGCAGCCAGCCGGCGGTCATCGCCGCGGTGACCGGGACGAGCGGCAAGACATCGGTCGCTTCGTTTACCCGGCAATTGTGGCAGGCAACGCAGCGGCCCGCGGCCAGCATCGGAACGCTCGGCATCGTCACGGCGGAGGCGCAGGAGTATGGCGCCCTGACCACGCCGGACCCCGTCGTGCTCCATCGCCAACTCGCGGACCTGGCCTCGAAAGGCATCGAGTTCGTGGCGCTCGAAGCCTCGAGCCATGGATTGGACCAGCATCGTCTCGACGGTGTTCATCTGAGCGCAGGCGCCTTCACCAATCTCAGCCATGACCATCTCGATTATCATGGCACGGAGGAACAATATTTCCTGGCGAAGCGCCGCCTGTTTGACACGTTACTGCCGACCGGTGCCGCGGCAATCATCAACACCGATAGTTCTTACGCGGCCGCGTTGCGAGAAGTTGCGCACGCGCGCGGCCTGCATGCCATCACCACCGGACGGGCAGCCGGGGACATCCGGATCGAGGCCGCGCGCGCGACACCCGAAGGGCAGGAAATCGATCTGGTCATGTTCGGCGAAAAGCAGCGCGTAATGTTTCCTGTCCTCGGATCTTTCCAGGCGGACAATCTGCTGGTGGCGCTGGGCATTGTCATTGGATGTGGGGAAATGCCCGGCCGCCTGTTCGGCTTTATTCCGCGCCTGCGTCCGGTGCCGGGCCGCCTCGAATCCATCGGGCGGACGGCGCGTGGCGGATTGGTATATGTCGATTATGCCCACAAGCCCGCCGGGCTCGATATCGTGCTGAGGGCGGTGCGCGCCGCCACGGCCGGAAAAGTGTGGGTGGTCTTTGGGTGCGGCGGCGACCGCGACCGCGCGAAGCGTCCCCTAATGGGCGAGATTGCCGGCCGCCTCGCCGACCGGGTGATCGTTACCGACGACAACCCGCGCAGCGAGGATCCCGCCGCGATCCGCGCCGAGATTTTGCGCGGCTGTCCGGATGCCACGGAAATAGGGGATCGCGCCCAGGCGATCGCGGCGGCCATTGCCGCGCTCGACGAAGCCGATACCCTGGTGATCGCCGGAAAAGGTCACGAAACCGGGCAGATCGTCGGCAAGACGGTCTTGCCGTTCGACGATGCCGCGGTGGCGCGCCACCTGCTCGCGGGTGCGGAGGTGGCGGCATGAGCGCGCTCTGGACCAGCGAGGCGATTGCGCATGCCGTGGGCGGTACGGCGAGGGGAACGTTCGTCGCCTCTGGTGTCTCCATCGATAGTCGCGCGATTGCAAAGGGCGATCTGTTCGTGGCGCTCAAGGGACCGAATTTCGACGGGGCGGACTTCGTGGAATCTGCGCTCGCGCAAGGAGCAGCCGGAGCGATCACCACCCGTGTAGGGGAGGGACCTCTTATCCTCGTGCCCGATACGCTTGCGGCGCTAGAGGCATTAGGCCGCGCCAGCCGGACACGGACCAAGGCTGCGATCGTCGCTGTCACCGGCTCGGTCGGCAAGACCAGCACGAAGGAAATGTTGCGTCTGGCTTTAACGCCCTTCGGGTCCGTCCATGCGAGCGCAGGCAATCTTAACAATCATTGGGGCGCACCCCTTTCGCTGGCGCGCATGCCCGAGCAAAGCGCCTTCGGCATTTTCGAACTGGGCATGAACCATGCCGGCGAGATCGCGCCGCTCTCCCGTCTGGTCAGGCCGCATGTCGCGATTGTCACCGAAGTCGCGGCGGCGCACCTCGCCTTCTTTGACTCGGTCGCCGCGATCGCCCGCGCCAAAGCGGAGATCTTCGCCGGCATGGAAGGTGGCGCCGCGATTCTGCCAGCGGATAATCCTCACCTGGCTATTCTTGTCGAAGGCGCGCAACGCGCGGGCATCACGGATATCCGACTGTTCGGCACGGCCGAGCATGCCGCGATCCGGTTACTCGATTGTGCCGCCGATCCAGCGGGCCAAGCAATCCGCTTCCGCCTGGACGGTCGCGATCATCGCTTCACGATGCGTGCCCATGGGGCGCATCTCGCCCGCAATGCGTTGGCGGTCATCGGCGCCGTGGCGGTGCTCGGTTTCGATTGCAGACGTGCCCTGGACGCGCTCGGTCAATTCACCGCGCTGCCGGGCCGTGGCGGTCGCCGCCACATCCCCCTGGCCAGAGGGCAAGGAGAGATCGTGCTGATCGACGAATCCTATAATGCCAGCCCTGCCTCGATGCGCGCGGCCCTGCAAGTTCTCGGAGATGCTTGGCAGGCAAAGCGCCGGATTGCGATACTGGGCGACATGCGCGAGCTGGGCGTGCAAGCCGACGCGCTGCATGCCGATCTTGCCGAGGATATTCGTGCGGCTGGTATCGACAAGGTCTTCCTGTGCGGGAGCCACATGGCGCATCTCTGGCGGCGCCTGCCCGAAAATATTCGTGCCGCCTACGGCGCGCAATCGGTCGATCTTGCGGAGCCGGTGCGCGCCGCGGTGCAGGGCGGCGATTGGGTGCTGGTCAAGGGTTCGCTTGGCAGTGCCATGGCGCCGCTCGCAAAAACCATCGAGGAGCTGGGCGATGCTGTTTAACCTGCTGGCTCATAACCCCGAGCATATCGCGCTCTTCAACCTTTTCCGCTATCTGACTTTTCGCAGCGGCGGGGCAATGCTTACCGCGCTGCTACTCACCTGGGCGTTCGGCCCCGGAATTATTCGCAAGCTCCGCCATAAGCAGCGCGAGGGGCAGCCAATCCGCGACGATGGTCCGCAGACACATCTTCTTACAAAAAAAGGGACTCCCACGATGGGCGGGCTCATGATCCTGCTCTCGTCCACGGTCTCCACCCTGGTCTGGGCGGACCTCGGCAACCGCTTCGTCTGGATCGTTCTGCTCGTCACCATCGGCTACGGGGCGATTGGCTTTGCCGATGATTATCTGAAGCTGACCAAACGGAACCCTAGGGGTCTGCCCAGCCGTGCTAAGTTCCTTGCCCAGCTGATGATTGCGCTGCTCGCGGCGGTGGCGCTGAGCACGGTGACCGCGCCTGGCCTGGCCCATCATCTCGCCGTTCCGTTTTTCAAGGATGTGCTGGTTAATCTCGGCTGGCTGTTCTTCCCTCTGGCCATGTTCGTGATCGTGGGTGCATCGAACGCCGTCAACCTGACCGACGGGCTCGACGGGCTCGCGATCGTGCCGGTGATGATCGCCGCCGCCTGTTTCGGCTTTATCGCCTACCTGGTGGGAAATGCGGTATTTGCCAACTACCTGCAGCTGCATTTCGTCGCCGGCACGGGTGAGCTTTCCGTCCTCTGCGGTGCCCTGTGCGGGGCCGGACTCGGCTTTCTGTGGTATAATGCGCCGCCTGCATTGATCTTCATGGGAGATACCGGGTCGCTATCGATGGGGGGCGCACTCGGGGCGATCTCGGTTGCCACCAAGCACGAGCTGGTGCTGGCCATCATTGGCGGTCTGTTCGTCGCTGAGACGGTCTCGGTGATCGTCCAGGTCCTTTATTTCAAGGCCACCGGCCGGCGCATTTTTCTCATGGCGCCGGTTCACCATCATTTCGAAAAACTCGGCTGGGCGGAGAGCACGGTCGTGATCCGCTTCTGGATCATCGCCGCGCTTCTGGCACTGCTCGGCCTGGCGACGTTGAAACTTAGATGACGATACGGATTCCACATTGCCAGGGAAAGACCTATGCGGTGCTCGGCCTGGGCCGCACCGGCCGGGCCGCTTCGGTTGCCCTTAAGGAAAGCGGCGCGCGCGTCTGGGCGTGGGACGACAATCCCGCCGCGCGGGCTGAACTCGGACATGAAATGCCTGCGATCAATCTGCGCGATTGCAACTGGCGGCAGGTGGAAGCGCTGATTCTGTCGCCGGGCATTCCCCATACGTATCCCGAGCCTCATCCCGTGGTTGCCGCCGCACGGCAGGCGGATATACCGATCCTCAGCGACATCGAGCTGCTCTTTCGCGCTTGTCCCGAGGCACGCTATATCGGCGTCACGGGCACTAACGGCAAATCAACCGTCACCGCTTTGATTGCGCATCTGCTCGCCAGCAATGGGGTCACGGTCCAGATCGGTGGCAATCTCGGCCAGGCCGCGCTTTCACTTCTTCCCCTCGGCAGGGACGGAACCTATGTGCTGGAACTCTCCTCCTATCAGCTCGAACTGACGCCGAGCGCCCTTTGCGATATCGCCGTTCTGCTGAACCTCTCTTCCGATCATCTCGCCCGTCACGGCGGCTGGGAGGGCTATATCGCCGCCAAGAAGAGCATTCTTCGGCCAAAGGGCCAAGGTTCCATGGGAATTGTGGGCATAGATGACGCGCCGACGCGCACGCTCCTCACCGAACTTGCCGGCGCGGGCCGCGCATTGATAGGGATTTCCGGTCACGGGCATGTCCAAGGCGGAGTATGGGTCGAGGATAGCGTTCTTCGCGATGACCGGACGGGCTTTGCGGCGGATATTGGGAAAATCGCCACGCTGCCCGGCACGCATAATGCCCAGAATGCCGCCGCATCCTATGCCGCCGCATCGGCGGCCGGGCTGGCAAGCGAAGCAATCATCGCAGCGATGCGGACCTATCCGGGCCTGGCACACCGGCAGGAGATCGTGGGTAGGATTGGCGGCGTCGCCTATGTCAACGACAGCAAGGCGACCAACGCCGATGCTGCCGGCAAGGCCCTCGCCTGCTACAGCGATATCTACTGGCTGGTGGGTGGCCGGGCCAAGGAGGGCGGGCTCGCGGGTCTCGCGTCCTTCTACCCGCGCATCCGCCGTGCGTATCTTTTCGGCGAGGCGGAGGAAGCCTTCGCCGCCACGCTTGAGGGCGAGGTGGAGTTCCAGCGCTGCGGCGATCTCGCCAAGGCGTTCGCCTGTGCCCATCGCGACGCCCAGCGCGCCGGCCAGGGTGTCGTGCTGCTTTCGCCCGCCTGCGCCTCATGGGACCGATATGCAAATTTCGAGGCGCGCGGCGATCATTTCCGCGCCCTGGTGGCCGATTGCCAGCGGAAGGGCGCGGCATGATGGGCCAGGGCTCCGCCTTCTCCCGATCCGACCGGTCGCGTTTCGCGCAATGGTGGTGGACCATCGACCGCTGGACGCTCGCGGCCCTCATGACCCTGGTTTTCGCGGGCGCCATCCTCGTGCTGGCCGCGAGTCCGGCCGTCTCGACCCGCATCGGCCTGGATAGCTTCTATCTGGTGCGCCATCATTATGCGCTGCTTCTGCCGGCCTTCGTCGCGATGATCGGGGTTTCGCTTCTCTCGCCCCGCGATATCCGCAGGCTCGGCGTGGTGATGTTTTTCGTCTTCTATGGGTTGACGGCCTTGACGCTCGTGACGGGGCAGGAAATCAAGGGCGCTACGCGTTGGATCGGCCTGGGGCCGCTCTCCCTGCAGCCGTCGGAATTCCTCAAGCCGGGTTTCGCCATTTTTGCCGCCTGGATGTTTTCCCTGCAACGGGAAGGCAAGCGCATCCCAGGCAATCTCATCGCGCTTGCGGCCTATCTGGCGAGCGTCGCTTTGCTTATCAAGCAGCCCGATCTCGGCCAGACGGTGATCGTCAGCGTGGCGTGGTTCGCGCAGTTCTTCGTGGCCGGGCTTTCCATCCTATGGGTGCTGGTCTTCGTCGGGCTCGGTGCGCTGGGTCTCGTCGGGGCCTATTACATGCTGCCGCATGTCACCGAGCGCGTAAATCAATTTATCGATCCCGGCAAGGGTGATACCTATCAGATCGACCGCGCGCTTGAAGCCTTCCACAATGGCGGCCTGTTCGGGCGCGGCCCAGGCGAGGGCGTCATCAAGCTGGTCCTGCCCGACGCGCATTCGGATTTCGTCTTCGCGGTGGCGGCGGAAGAGTTCGGCCTGCTGATTTGCCTCGGCGTCGTCATTCTCTTCGCCTTCATCGTGCTGCGCAGTTTTACGCGACTCCTCAACGAAAATAACCTGTTTATCCTTCTGGCGGTGGCGGGGATTGCCACCTCCTTCGGCCTGCAGTCCCTGGTCAACATGGCCTCGAGCCTGCATCTCATGCCCACCAAGGGCATGACGCTTCCGTTCATTTCCTATGGCGGTTCCTCGATCATCGCGGTGGGAATCGAGGCAGGCATGCTGCTTGCCCTGACGCGCAAACGCTTCGCGGGAGGGCTCGACATATGACGCGCATCATGCTTGCCGCGGGTGGCACCGGCGGCCATCTCTTTCCCGCCGAGGCGCTCGCCGCCGAGCTCGTGGCGAAAGGCCACCAGGTGTTTCTCATGACTGACCGGCGCGGCGCACGGATCGGCACGGGCGATGCCAGTTGCCCCCGCCACGCGATCGTCGCGGGTGGCATCGCCGGCAAGACATTATCAGAGCGGCTCCGCAACCTCGCGCGCCTCCTGGTTGGTTTTATCCAATCGCTGGCGGTGGCGCTGCGGCGGCGGCCGGAACTGGCGGTGGGGTTCGGCGGCTACGTTTCTTTCCCGCCGCTTCTCGCGGCGCGTTTGACCGGCGCTCGTCTGGTATTGCACGAGCAGAACGCGATCATGGGCCGGGCCAACCGCATGCTCGCCCGCTGGACGAGCGGCACCGCCTTCGGCTTCGCATCGCGTGCCATGCCGGCGAATGCGCGCGTGATCGGCAATCCGGTGCGTCCGGCGATCCTTGCCCTCGGCGCGGAATCCTATGCCGCGTCCGAGGAAGAGGTGCACCTGCTTGTCACCGGCGGCAGCCAGGGGGCGCGCGCTTTCGCGACGCTGGTCCCCGAGGCGATAGCGCTGCTCCCCGAGCGGCTGCGCGCCCGCCTCGTCATTGCGCAGCAATGCCGGGCGGATGACCTGGATTCGGTTGGGGAGCGCTACCGCATGCTCGGCCAGCACCGTGTCACGCTCGCGCCCTTCTTCAGCGATATGCCCGAGCGGCTGCGTTGGGCGCATCTGGTGATCTGCCGCGCGGGCGCCTCGAGCCTCAGCGAGCTCGCGGTCGCGGGAAGGCCTGCCATTGCCATTCCTTTGCCTGGCTCGATCGACGGGCATCAGGACGCCAATGCGCAAAGTTTTGCTGAAGCAGGCGCTCTCATGATTTGCCGCGAGAAAGAAGGCGCTCCAGCCCTGGCGCGCGCGCTAGAGGATTATATCGGTGAACCGGGGCGGTTGGCGAAAAAGGCTGAAGCTATGCGTAGTCTGGCCCGGCCGCAAGCGGCGCGGGAGCTCGCCGCGTTCGCCCTTTCCCATTTGCGGGGAGGCACCTGATGCGCCAATTGCCTCTCGATATCGGCACGCTGCATTTCATAGGCATTGGCGGCATCGGCATGAGCGGTATCGCCGAGATCCTGCACAATCTCGGCTACCGCGTGCAAGGCTCCGATCAAACCGAGGGCGCCAATACCAAGCGGTTGAGGGATGCCGGCATTCCGGTAGCCATTGGCCACCGCGCCGAGAATGTCGGCGAAGCGGCGGTGGTGGTGATGTCCTCCGCGGTCAAGCCCGACAATCCCGAAATCGTCGCGGCACGCCAGCGCTGGCTGCCGATTGTGCGCCGGGCCGAGATGCTGGCGGAGCTCATGCGGTTGAAATGGTCAGTGGCCGTGGGTGGCACCCACGGTAAGACAACGACCACGTCGCTGGTTGCCCAGCTTCTCGAGAGCGGCGGCTTCGATCCCACTATCGTGAATGGCGGGATCATCAACAATCACGGCACCAACGCCCGGCTCGGCCGCGGCGACTGGATGGTCGTCGAGGCCGATGAATCGGACGGCAGTTTCATCAAGCTGCCTGCGACGATTGCGATCGTCACCAATATGGATCCCGAGCATCTCGATCATTACGGCACCGTCGAGGCGATGAACGCCGCCTATGCCGATTTTGTCCGCAATATCCCGTTTTATGGCTTCGCGGTCCTCTGTCTCGACCACCAGGTCGTCCAGGCGATGGTGCCTTCGCTCACCGACCGACGCATTCTCACCTACGGATTCTCGCCGCAGGCCAATATCCGTGCGATCAATCTGCGCCAGACTGCGGAAGGGTCTTCATTCGACGTTCAGATCGTGGACCGGCCAAGCCAGAGCGAGATGAACTTAACCTCGCTGTTCCTGCCCATGGCCGGCCAACATAATGTCCAGAACAGCCTTGCCGCCATAGCGGTCGCCCACGAGATGGGCATGAGCGAGCCGGCGATCCGCAAGGGGCTCGCCGGCTTTGGCGGTGTCAAGCGGCGCTTCACCAAGACGGGCGAGGCGAATGGGGTCACGATCATCGACGATTACGGCCACCATCCGGTCGAAATCGCCGCCGTGCTCAAAGCGGCCCGGCAGGTAACCAAGGGACGGATCATGGCGGTGGTGCAGCCGCATCGCTATACAAGGCTGCGCCATCTTTTCGAAGAATTCTGCACCTGCCTCAACAGCGCCGATTGGGTTCTGGTGTCCGACGTCTATCCCGCTGGCGAAGCGCCGATCGAGGGCGTCAGCGGCGAGGCTCTCGTCGAGGGCTTGCGCGCCCATGGCCACCGTCATGCCGACAAGCTCGCCGATCCCGAACAGTTGGCGCGGGACGTGGCCCAACGGGTGCGGCCCGGCGACATGGTGATCTGTTTAGGCGCGGGCTCGATCACGAACTGGGCCTACCGCTTGCCGGGCGAGCTTCAAGCCTTGGCCCAGGGGGGACGGAGATGATCCAGGATCTCTTGCCACGCTTGCGTGGGCGGATCACGGAGAACGCCCCGCTCGGACCCACGACCTGGTTCCGCGTCGGTGGCCGCGCCGATATCCTCTTCAGGCCGGCGGATGCGGATGACCTTGCCGTCTTCTTGAAGGAAAAGCCCGCCGATATGGCGGTGACCGTGCTAGGGGTGGCGTCCAACGTCCTGGTGCGCGACGAGGGCATTGCCGGCGCGGTCGTGCGCCTGGGTAGCGGTTTTGCCGACATCGAGCGGGAAGGGAACAGCTTGGTGGTCGGGGCAGGGGCGCTCGATCTCAATGTTGCGCTCTCCGCTCAACTCGAAGGCATTGGCGGGCTGGAATTCCTGGCTGGCATCCCCGGTACGATAGGCGGTGGCGTGCGCATGAATGCCGGTGCCTATGGCGGAGACATGGCCGGGCGGCTCCTCTGGGTCGAGGCGCTCGACCAGAGAGGCGTAACGCACCGCCTGTCGCCCGCTGAGCTTGGCATGACATATCGTCACTGCGCCGTGCCGGAAGGGTGGATCTTCACGCGTGTGGCCCTTCAGGGGGAAGCCGAGGATCCGGAGACCATCGCCGCGCGCATCGCGGAGATTCAGCGCCAGCGTGCGGAAACGCAGCCGGTTCGCGCACGCACGGGCGGCAGCACCTTCACCAATCCTCCGGGCGCCAAGGCCTGGGAGCTGATCGATCGCGCCGGGTGCCGCGGCTTGCGCCTCGGCGGGGCACAGGTCTCGGAGCAGCATTGCAACTTCCTCATCAACGCCGGAGATGCGAGCGCCGCCGATCTCGAGCAGCTCGGCGAAGAGGTGCGCAGGCGCGTGAAGGCTGTGAGCGGTCACGATCTCCAATGGGAAATTCGCCGGCTCGGGCGGCCCGTCACGGAGGTGCGCGCGGCATGACACGGGTCACGGTCCTCATGGGTGGAATATCGAGCGAGCGGGAAATTTCCCTCTTGGGCGGGCAGAATGCCGCCACTGCGCTGCAGGAAGCCGGCTACGATGTTACGACGATCGATGTCGGCGCCGATGTCGCCCGGCTGCTTGCCGAGCTGACGGCTGCCCGTCCCGACATTGTCTTCAATGCGCTGCACGGGCGATATGGCGAGGACGGCCATGTGCAGGCCCTCCTCAATATGCTGCGCATCCCCTACACCCATTCGGGTCTGCTCGCCTCGGCGCTCGCCATGGACAAGCCCGCCGCCAAGCAGATCTTCGCGGCGCATGGAATCATGGTGCCCGAGGGGCGGGTCATTTCTCTGGAGATGCTGCGCCAGGCCGATCCGCTTCCCAGGCCCTATGTGATCAAACCGCCGCGCGAGGGTTCAAGCGTCGGCGTGATGATCGTCCGAGAGGGTGATAATCGCTCCCCCGCCGAGAGCTGGTCTTTCGGTCAGGATATTCTGGCGGAGGCTTACATCCCGGGCCGCGAACTCACCGTAGCCATCATCAATGGCCGGGCGCTCGCGGTCACCGAACTGCGGCCGCGGGACGGCTTTTATGACTACACCAATAAATATACCGGCGGGAAGACCGAGCATCTTTTGCCGGCGCCTATTCCCGAAGAGGTCAGCCGGCAGGCGATGGAATGGAGCGAGCAGGCCTACCGCGCGCTCGGCTGCCGAGGCGTCGCCCGAACGGATCTTCGATATGACGATCGGGCTCAGGATTGCGGTGGGCTGTATATGCTGGAGATTAATACGCAGCCGGGCATGACCGCGCTCTCACTCGTGCCCGAGCAGGCTCGCTATCTTGGCATCACTTATCCCGAGCTCGTACGCCAGATGATCGAGGCGGCCCGATGCGATTGAACGGCCGCCGTGATCCAATGCTCTGGGCGCACCGCCGGCGCCAGCATGTCTTTCGTCTGCGAAAATTCGTGCCTATTCTGGTGGTGGTCACGGCGTTTGGGATTGCCGTTCTGGCGCTCAGGCTCGCCGCGCAAGATCATCTCCTGTTTCTGCAGGCACGCACGGTTCTCCTTAATTGGAGTGGGCGGGAGGGTCTCGCCCTTCGGAACATCCTGGTAGGAGGACGCAAGCAGGTAAGCGAGACCGATATCGAGGAAGCCGTGGGCATGCCAGCCGGAACGCCCCTGCTTGGAATAAACCTTGCGGCGGTGCGCGGCCGGCTCCTGGCCTTGCCCTGGGTACGGGAAGCCAGCGTTTCCATTCGTCTGCCCGACTCTCTTGTCATCGAGATGGAAGAAACCGTGCCCTTCGCGCTATGGCAGCAGGCTCCTGGACAGCTGACCCTCATCGACCAGAAGGGAACAGCGCTCGGCCCTGTTGCCCGTGCGCAATTTCCGTTCTTGCCGATCGTCTCTGGACGGGGTGCGCCGGAACATGCCCAGGATTTGATCGCGATGGTGCAAGGTGATGCGGCGTTGTTCCATCGCATGGCCGGCGCCGATTACGTGGGTGAACGACGCTGGAACGTCACGTTCGACAATGGAATCGTCGTCAAGCTGCCCGAGGAAAATCCTGAGCTTGCCTGGCGCGTCCTGGGCACCCTGGAGAAGCGCGACCGTATCCTGGAACGCCGGATCGCGATCATAGATCTGCGCCTGCCGGATCGGATGTTCGTAGAACTGCCTTCTGCGCCGCTACACGGCTCGCCTGTCAGCGGCAAGGAAATCTGATGTTCACGCGGGGGAAAGAGTGAAAAAGACACGAATGGCGCAACGCAATTCCTTAATCGCCGCCTTGGATGTCGGCAGCAGCAAGATCGCCTGCTTCATCGCACGCATCGGCGACGACGGTAAACCCAAGGTGACCGGCATCGGGCACCATCTTTCGCGCGGCGTTCGGGCCGGGACGATCATCGACATGGAACAGGCCGAGCTCGCCATTTCCACGACAATCAACGCCGCCGAACAAATGGCGGGCGAAACGATCCGTTCGGTGATCGTCAATCTGTCGGGGGGCAATCCGGCCTCGCAGACGCTGAGCGTCGAGGTCCCTATCAACGGCCGCGAGATCGGCGATCACGATGTGGGGCGCGTCCTCTACCAGGGTAACCAGTTCAACAGCCTGGCGGACCGGCGCATGATTCATTCGATCCCGGTGGGCTATTCGATCGACGGCGCCAAGGGAATCCGCGACCCGCGGGGCATGTTCGGCGAACGGCTGGGCGTCGATATGCATGTGATCACGGCGGCGGCGGGTGCCGTACGCAATCTCACCAATTGCGTGGCGCGGTGCCACCTCGATGTCAGTGCGCTGGTTGTCTCGCCCTACGCCGCCGGCCTGGCCGCCCTGGTCGAGGACGAAATCGATCTCGGCGTCACGGTCATCGACATGGGCGCGGGGACGACCTCGCTCGCGGTCTTTGTCGACGGCAACGTGGTTTATACGGATTCGGTGCCCATCGGCGGCGGTCACGTCACCAACGACATTGCGCGGGGGCTCTCGACCCCGCTTGCCCATGCCGAGAGATTGAAGACCCTCTATGGCCACTGCCGCGTTTCGCCCGCGGACGAGCGGGAGATGATCCAGGTCCCCCAGGTGGGCGAGGACGATCAGCATTTGAGCGCGCCTGTGCCGCGTTCGCTACTCATCGGCATTATACAGCCGCGTCTCGAGGAGACGTTCGAGCTCGTACGTTCCCGCCTCGAGCAATCGGGCTTCGACAAGGTCGCGGGGCGGCGCGTCGTCCTTACCGGGGGCGCCAACCAACTCGCCGGAACGCGCGAGCTCGCGCAATTGGTTCTCGACAAGCAGGTGCGCATGGGCCGGCCGCTCCATATCGCGGGCCTCGCCGATGCCACTAACGGACCGGCCTTCGCCGCCGTGTCGGGGTTGCTGACCTACGCGGCGCAGGCGGAGGTGGAGGCAGGTTTACTGCGCAAGGGCCGGAGCGCCAAGCCGACTCCAACGACCGGATGGCTCGGTCGTTTCGGTTTTTGGCTGAAGGAAAATTTTTGAACTGGTCTCGAATCGAGATCGTGGATTAACTAAGCAAAGGAGGCAGAAATGCCAATCAATATCATGGTGCCCCAGGACACTCTCGCCTTGCGGCCGCGCATTACGGTCGTGGGTGTGGGGGGCGCCGGCGGCAACGCCGTCGCCAACATGATTCGCGCCAAGCTCGAAGGCGTCGATTTTCTCGTGGCCAATACCGACGCACAATCGCTGGCTCAATCGCTGTGTCAGCGGCGCATTCAGCTCGGTGCCGGCGTGACCAAGGGCCTGGGCGCGGGTGCCCGTCCCGATATCGGCCGGGCATCGGCGGAAGAGGCGCTGTCCGACATCACCGAGCAGCTTTCGGGCGCGAACATGTGCTTCATTACCGCGGGCATGGGCGGGGGCACCGGCACCGGTGCCGCGCCGGTAATCGCCCAACTCGCGCGCGAGCAAGGCATCCTCACGGTCGGCGTGGTGACCAAGCCCTTCCATTTCGAGGGAACCAAGCGCATGCGCATGGCCGAAATGGGTATCCAGGAATTGTCCCAGCACGTCGATACGCTGATCGTCATTCCCAATCAGAACCTGTTCCGCATCGCCAATGAAAAGACCACGTTCGCCGATGCCTTCCGCATGGCCGACGAGGTCCTGCACATGGGCGTGCGCGGCGTTACCGATCTCATGACCGTGCCGGGTCTCATCAATCTGGACTTCGCCGACGTCAAGACCATCATGAATGAGATGGGTAAGGCGATGATGGGCACGGGTGAGGCAGGCGGAGAAAATCGGGCAACCGCTGCCGCAGAGGCCGCGATCTCCAACCCGCTTCTGGACGACGTATCGATGAAAGGCGCGCGCTCGGTACTGATCAACATTACCGGCGGGCCGGACCTTACCCTGTTCGAGGTCGACGAAGCGGCGCACCGTATCCGCGAAGAGGTCGATCCCGAGGCGAATATTATCGTGGGTTCCACCACCGATAACAGCCTCGAAGGAAAGATTCGCATTTCAGTCGTGGCAACTGGCATCGATCAGGCCGTGGCGCAACAACGTCCGCCGCTCAGCCTGGTCACCCCGCAGGCGGCGGCCGAGCGGCCGCAGGAGAACGCCATTACTATCGCTCCGCCGCTCGGGGCGATTTCCATGCCGCAGATGGTAGCACAATCGGTCATGGCGACCGCAATCCAGCAAACGCCGGTGCATGCCCTTCAGGGAGCCACGGCCCTGGCCATGGAACCGGTCATCGCGCCGGCACCTGCAATGTCGATCATGCCGGCTGCATCCGCTCCGGTGGAAACACCGCTGATCTTGAACGAGCGCATGTCTGCTCCGGCAGCTCATGAAAGGCCGACCTCGCCGGGAGTGCAGGCACCTGAAAAGAAGCGCAGCTTGTTCGGGCGGGTTACCAGCCGCCTGACGGGCCATCGCGAAATGGCGCCCGCCGCGCAGGACCCGCAGCGTAAGATCGAGCCTGCGATGCAGGCCCGCTCGCGCGTCCATGCAGAACATGCGGAAACCGCTCCGAAGGCGGCGCCGTCCGCCCGGCGCGCCGAGCCTGCACAGCAGCCGCAGCTTGCCTTCGAATCGCCCGACCGCGTCAGCATTGCCCGGGCGGAAGAAGACATGCTCGACATTCCTGCTTTCCTGCGCCGGCAGGCAAACTAACCGGCATGCCTATCCCGGAATGGCGCGGCCATTCCGGGATCCGGCCGGTAACCGCGTATCCGACGTGGTTTGAATACGAAAGCGCGTCAAGGCATCATCGACATTTTGCCAGGAGAGGCGCGCCCATGCCTGCTTCGCTTCTTCCTCGCTTGCATAAGGGCCGTGCCACTGCTCTCCTTCCGGTGAAGCGCAGATCGTGAAGCTCGTGTCGGTATAGGTGCCACCGACCACCCACCAGCTCGGCGCGGCGTCCTCCTCGATGATGTGGTAACGGGCAGTGGCGTTGTCGACCGTTTCCCAGGCGCGCTTATGCCAGGCCTGCTTGGCTTCGGCGTAAGTGGCAAACGGACCGATCCGTTCTTCAGGCCGATCCGGGGGCAAGGCGGTAAAAGAGGTGTCGGCGTAGATGCCGCCCGTGACCCAGTATCGCTTCATCTTTTCCCTCGACCTTTGCTTGCCGCTCGATTATGCACGGATGGTGGCAAAACATCCGGTTAATTTCAAATATCTCTATGCGCATTTCTCGGCGGCGGTCTCGGCCTATGATTGTGGCAAATTCTGCGCGCCCCTCAATGGCGGCGAACCGGTCTGCTGCTCGGTTGAACATGCCATTCCGGTCATGGAAAAGGCGGAGTTCGAGACCCTGCGGTCACGCAGCGATCTGTGGCGGCGCTTTTATCCCAAGAGTCAGGCCGACCGCCACGCGCTTGCGGACATGCCGCGTTCCTGCATGGGCGCGGTCTGTAAGGGCGCGCGGTTCTGCGAGCGCGACAATCGCGCCCTGGCCTGCCGGTCCTTTCCTTTTTATCCCTATCACGACAGTGCAGGCACGTTCATCGGGCTCGCCACCTATTGGATCTTCGAGGATCGCTGCTGGATCATTTCCAACCTCGCGGTGATCCGGGAGTCCTTCATCCAGGAATTCATCGCGGCGTTCGACTACATTCTCGAGCGCGACGAGAGCGAGCGTCACACGTTTCGCTGGCAATCCGCGCAGCATCGCCGCGTCTTCTCGCGCTGGAAGCGGCCGATCTTCCTGATCGACCGGGAAGGGGGGCTGCTGAAGGTCCCGCCTCATGGCGGCGATATTGTGCCGGCCTCCGCGGGAGAACTCCCCCGCCATGGCCCGTACCGTTCCCCGACTTCCTACCGCCGGGCGCTCAAGGCGCATGGAATAAAGATGACGCCCGCGCTGGAGGCCGATCTGATTCCTGTGCTGCGATAATTATGCCTGGTTGTGCTGGGCGATGAAATCGCGCACCTGCGGATAGACTTCCGAACGCCAACGCCGGCCATTGAAGATACCGAAATGGCCCACGCCGGGGTGCACGACGTGGCGCCGCTTGCTGTCGGGTATGGATGAGCAGAGGTCGTGCGCGGCCTTGGTCTGGCCGACCCCGGAAATATCGTCGAGTTCGCCCTCGATCGTATGCAGCGCCGTCTTGCAGATCGCGCGGAGATCGACGAGCTGGTTGCGGTGGGTCAAAGTGCGGTTGGGCAAGGCATGGCGCTGGAAAACCAGGTCGAGCGTCTGCAGATAGAAATCGGCATTGAGATCCATGACCGAAAGATATTCGTCATAGAAAGCACGGTGCGCCTGGGCCGAATCGCCGTCTCCCTTGACCAGATGGTGGAAGAAATCGAAATGCGAGCCGAGATGCCGGCCCGGATTCATCGACATGAAACCCGCGAGCTGCAGGAAGCCGGGATAGACCCGCCGCATGGCGCCTGGGTAGTAGCTCGGCACCACGTGGATCGCCTTGTATTCGAACCAGCTCAGCTCCTCGCTGCTCGCCAGCTTATTGACCCCGGTGGGATTGATGCGCGTATCGATCGGGCCGCCCATGAGGGTCACGCTGGCGGGCTGAGCCTCGTCCTTGGCCTGCGCCAGGAGCGCGGTCGCGGCGAGCACCGCTGGAGAAGGCTGGCAAACCGCCACGACATGGGTGTTGGGTCCGAGGAAGCGCAAGAATTCGATCACGTAATCGACGTAGTCGGAAAAATCGAAATTGCCTTTGCTCAGCGGCACCATCCGCGCGTCCGCCCAGTCCGTGATATAGGTATCGTGATCGGGGAGCACGGTCTCGGTCGTTCCCCGCAGCAGCGTGGCATAATGGCCCGACATGGGAGCGACGAGCAGAAGCTTGGGCTGCTTAAGGTCGCGCTCGGTTTCCTTGCGGAAATGCAGCAAGGAACAGAAAGGCTTATCCAGAACCGATTCTTGATGGACCGCGATGTCTCGCTTGCCGGTCGCGACGGCCTCGATATCGAAGCTGGGCTTGTGGTACCGGCGCGCCCACCGGTCGAACATCTCGGCCATGGCGGCGCCCACACGCCCGACGGGTGTGTAGGAGACGGGACTGTAGGGATGGCTGAGCGTGTGATGAAGCGCGCGCGCGGTGAGCCGCGCCGGCGTCAAACCCCAGAAATGCGCATCATAAGTCTGGTAGAGCATAGAGCCCCATAAAAGTCTGTTGGATGGGTCGGCCATTCACATCACCGACTCCACCATAGAAGATAGACCTTAACAGGCGATTTTTCAAGTCAAGATAAAGACTTAATGTTATCGACAATTTCATCGGGGCTCGACTCCGACGAGAAATGCCTTAGATACGAACCGTCCTTCCCCATGACATAGATGAGGTCGGAATGGCTGATCCGGTCCGGCGTCTTGCCCACGAAGACCCGATAGGCCGCGGCGGCATGAGAGACTTCGTCTTGGCTTCCGGTCAGCGCAAGGATGCGGGAATCGAAATGTTGCATGTATTCGTGGAGAACCGCCGGCGTATCGTGAGTGGGATCGACGCTCACGAACACTACTTGAAGCTCGTCGGCGCGTCCCCCCAGCTTTCGCAGCGCCTCGCTCAAATTCTGAAGGGCAAGCGGACAGGCGTCGGGACAGGCGGTATAGCCAAAATAGACCAGCAGGAACTTTCCCCGGAACTCGCGATCGTTCCGGCGCTGATTATTCTGATCGACGAGGGAAAAAGGCCCCCCGATTAGGGCCGTGCCTGTGGAAGATTCCGGCGACGGCTCGACAAACCAGCCCCGCCGCAACCCGGCCCCTGCCAGGATGGCTGCACCGCAGAGCACGAGGATGGCAAAGAGGGACGTGCGTTTCATGGCTCTGTTTCGCTCATCGCCTAGTAGGGCGCAAGGGCATTGAGCAGGTCCTGGGTATTGGGATTGTGATATTTCCCCTGGATTACAATCGCATACGGCGTCGCCGCCGACCCGTAATAGGCGTGGTTGTAGGAATCGCGTTTCAGAATGCCGGACCCATCGAAAGAGGCGCCCGCGAACAGGCCGGAAGTCTTGGCAAAGGAATAGACGTCGGCGTCCAGATTGGTGGTGGTGCTGCCCGCCAACCCCTTGCCCAGCGGGCCTGCCGCGACCGAAACGCCCGCGCCGAACTTGACCTGATTATCCAGAATGGAATCGAGCGCGTTGCTATTCATGATAGTAAAGATCACCTCGGAGGATTGCGCCCCGATCTGCAACCCTACCGAGCCCGCCGCAAGCGTATAGAAGGCCGGCTGCGACCAGCCGCCTTCTTTCTTGCGCACCATCAGGACCCCGGTCCCGCCTTCTCCGCCGACGACGAAACCGCCCTTGAAGACGTCGGGGAAAATCATCACCGCACGCGAGCGCTTGACGTAATCGGCGAGTTGGGGAAATTCCTCCGAAGAGACGAGCTTCTCGAAGGAGAGCCGCGCTTCCTCGATGAGTTCCTGTTCGGGGCTGAGGGCGAAGGCAAGCTTGAGCGGGACAAGGATGCCGAGCAAGGCGAGAAAAAGGGTGTTTTTCATTGCGGTCTCTTTCCTAAACAAGTCTTCGCCCGGAATGGACGATCCAGTCCTCTCCCGAAATGTAATCGATTCGCTGGCAGTACAGGTGAGGAATCTCGAAGCGGAGCACTGCCTGCGGCCTGTCCGCCACACCGAGCGCCACGGCCAAGGCCGCCCGGATCGCTCCGGCATGGCTGGCGATGAGATACGTCTTGGCGGTCGGAGAGCAAAGCCGTGCCAGGCTGCCGCGCACTCGCGCTACGACGGAAGCGAAGCTTTCTCCTTCCGGCGGAACCGCATGGACCGGGTCGCGCCAGAAGTCGGCATGGGCCTGCGGAAAGCTCTGGGCGATCTCAGTCCAAGACAGGGTTTCCCACAGGCCGAAATCCTGCTCGGCAAAAGAAGCATCGCAGGCATATTCACCGATCCCCATTCCGCGGAATGTCTCTTGCGCACGCCTCAGGGGAGAGCTCAGGGCGATATATTCCTGGGGGAGATCCCCGAGAGAAGGGCAGGAAAACGGCAGAACCGGCGGATCGGCCATGGTCTTTTCGGCCGGCGCGTGGCGAAGAAAGAAAAAGCGGATCATGGCCGGACGCTAAGATTGATCAGGACGGCCAGTTCGGCGCATTGCTCGATCGCGCCGAGGATATCGCCGTTATGCCCACCAAAGGCATGGCGCGCGAGGCGCGCGAGGAGATAGGCCGCGATCAGGGCGGAGACGAACGCAATGAGCGCCGCGAACGGCCCCGCGACGAGGGCGCAGAGCACCAACCCCACCCCGAGCGCGGTTCGGCTCGCGGTTGCGCTAAAAGCGCCGGCGCGCGCCGCCATGCCCTCGGTGGAGAGCAACGGCAACGAGCGCATGACGAGCGGCAAAACCGCGCGGCCCATCGTGGCGGACAGGGCGAAGGCGCAGAACAATGTGTAGAATCCATGCGTGGCCTGGGCTTGCAAGGTGAAAAAGCGCAGAGAGAAATTCAAGATGAGCGCGAGGCAGCCATAGGTTCCGATCCGGCTATCCTTCAAAACGGCAATCCGGCGCTCGCGATCGTGGCGGATTCCGAGTGCATCGGCACTGTCGGCCAGCCCATCCTCATGCAGGCCACCGGTGAACACGATGCTCGCGCCGAGCGCGATCACAATCGCCACGGGGGACGGGACGCCTACCCCAAGGAGAAGGCAGGCCAAGGCGCCAGCGGCGGCGCCAATGGCCAGGCCCGCGAGAGGGAAGTACCCCGCCAGAGCGGAAAGCGGAACGTTCTCTCCCCCCAGGCGCAGGATGGTGAAAAAGCTTAAGCAGGTCCGCAGGGATGAGAAGCGCATTTCCCGAATCATGGCATCGAGCTTATAGAAAACTATGAAAGAAAACATGCCCCCACATTTTGACGAGATCCGCGCCCTTGTGAATTCCCTGCCGCCCCTCGACGAAACGGCACGTGAGCAGGCCAGCGCCAGGAATGCCCAGCTCACCAAGCCGGCCGGCTCGCTAGGTCGCCTGGAGGAGCTGACCCTGTGGCTGGCCGCAGTACAGCGCCGCGCATTGCCGCGCATAGACCATCCGCGCGTGGCGGTATTTGCTGGCAACCACGGCGTGGCGCGCCGGGGTGTCTCGGCTTTCCCTCAAGACGTGACGGTGCAGATGGTGGCGAATTTCCAGAGAGGCGGTGCTGCGGTCAACCAGCTTTGCCGGAATGCCGACGCCGACCTGCGCGTCTATGAACTCAACCTCACCGAGCCCACCGAGGATTTCACCGAACGGCCGGCGATGAGCGAAGAAGAATGCTGCCGGGCGATGGCCTATGGCATGATGGCGGTGGAGCCGGGCGTCGATCTGCTCTGCGTCGGCGAAATGGGCATCGGAAATACCACCAGCGCGGCGGCGCTCGCGGCTGGTCTCTTCGGCGGCACCGGACTGGATTGGGCCGGCCCAGGCACGGGGGTGGCCGGAGATGCCCTCCTGCGCAAGATCGAGGTGATCGATCGTGGCCTGGCCCGCCACGCGGATCGCCGCGGCGACCCACTCGCCATCCTGCAATGTCTGGGCGGACGCGAACTCGCCGCGATGGCCGGCGCGGTCATCGCCGCCCGCATGGCGGGGGTGCCGGTCCTGCTCGACGGCTTCACGACCTGCGTGGCCGCCGCAGTTCTGGAAAAAATGCGCGCGGGCGCGCTCGACCATTGCTGCGTTGCCCATTGCTCGGCGGAACCCGGCCACCGCCGCCTGCTTGGGCTGCTGGACAAGCGGCCGTTGCTCGATTTCGGGATGCGGCTGGGCGAGGCCTCGGGTGCCGCATTGGCGATCCCGCTCCTGCGCGCCGCGACCCTATGCCATGCCGGCATGGCCACCTTTGCCGAGGCCGGCGTCAGCGCGAAAGACGCGCTCAGCGCGGAGACGCAACCCGCCCGATGAAATAGCGCCGCGGCTGGATGCCGGCGGGTGGCGCAACGTCTTCGCAGCCCGGCATGGGCTGGTCCGAGAGGATGAGCCCGCCCGGCCGCATCAGGGCCATGAGGGCGGGCGCCAGGTCTCGCGCCAATTGCTGGCTCCGCGCTTCATCCCCGCTGCCGATATCCACATGCGCGAGGACGGCGACATGGCCGCCGAGCCGGTCGTGGGCGGCAACGAGCGAGGCGGGGAGGTCGCCCAGGAACATCCGGGACGCCGGCGGGATGCAATCCGGATGCGCCGCGATGCGCCGATCGAATACATAGATCTCTCGATTCGGAAAAATCTCTCGCAGATGATCGTAGGTGCGCCCATTGCCCAGGCCGATCTCGAGGATCGCGCCGGGCATGTCTCCGAGAAGCCGTGCCGAAAAATCGAGGCAGGCCCGCTGGGCCTCGAGCCTGCGGATGAAGCTGTCGAGCCTGCTCATGCGTTCTTCCCGGTCATGATTGTTGCATAGCGGGAATCGGCCTGCTGGACAATTGCCGACCGGTGAACGCTCAATAGCCGGGATACCGGAATAGAAAATAAGCGAAAGGCCAGGTGGCCTGTAAGCCGGGTTCTGTCCAGAATCGAAATTCCTGGATGGCCATTCCTCTGGGACAGTTGTTACCAACTGCCTCGCGCGACCTACCCGAGAAGGACGCGGAAAACGTCTGGAACCACCGTTCCTCTTCTCCTACATGGTCTTGCTCCCGGTGGGGTTTGCCGCGGCATTCCATTGCTGGACGCCGCAGTGCGCTCTTACCGCACTGTTTCACCCTTGCCGACGCGAGGCGTCTGGCGGTCTAGTTTCTGTGGCACTTTCCCTAAAGCCGGGGCGAACCCCGACCCCGCCGGGCGTTACCCGGCACCGTCTTTCCGTGGAGCCCGGACTTTCCTCTCCCAGCATGCTGGAAGCGGCCATCCGGCCACCTGACGAATACAGGCTAGGTTTTCCTCTTCCGTTCGTCAAGAAGAGTGCTAGAAGGGGCGACGATGACTCCATTGCACGGTTTGAAGGTCCTAGATTTATCCCGTATCCTGGCCGGACCGACCGCGACCCAGATTCTGGGCGATTTCGGCGCGGAGATCATCAAGATCGAACGGCCCGGCCAGGGCGACGACACGCGTGGCTGGGGCCCGCCTTATGTACGGAACGCCCAGGGCGAAGAGATAAGCGAATCCACCTACTACCTCGCCAGCAACCGCAACAAGAAATCGGTTGCGGTCGACATTTCGAAACCGGAAGGAAGCGCCCTGGTTCGGCGTCTCATCGCGAAGTCCGATGTGGTCGTCGAGAATTTCAAAGTGGGCAATCTTGCGCGCTATGGTCTTTCCTACGCCGATCTCAAGGCGGAGTTTCCCCATCTCATCTATTGCTCGATCACGGGCTTTGGCCAAACCGGGCCTTATGCCAAGCATGCGGGCTACGATTTTCTCGTCCAGGGCATGGGCGGGATCATGAGCATCACGGGGGAGCCGGATGGCGCCCCGACCAAGGTGGGTGTGGCGGTGGCCGATCTCATGTGCGGTCTCTATGCGGTCATCGGCATTCTCGCGGCCCTGCACCATCGCAACGAAAGCGGGGAGGGCCAGCATGTAGATCTCTCGCTGCTGGATACACAGGTGGCAAGCCTTTCCTACCTGGCGATCAACTACCTCGTCGCTGGAGTGGTTCCGCAACGGCTCGGCAACGAGCATCCCAGCATCGTGCCCTATTCCGTCGTTCCCTGCTCTGACGGCCATTTCATCCTCGCGAACGGCAACGATTCTCAGTTCGAGAGATTCTGTGTCTTTGCCGGTCATCCCGAATGGGCCAAAGACCCGCGATTCGCGACCAACTCCGCTCGGGTAAAAAATCGCCGTATCTGCTATGCCTTGATCGAAGCGGTCACCCGGACAAAGCCGCAATCCTACTGGATCGAAGGCCTCACTTCCGTCGGCGTCCCGGTCGGACCGGTCAATACCATCGACCAGGTCTTCGCCGACCCGCAAGTCCAGGCGCGCGATATGCGAATTCGGATGGATTACCCCTTGGCGGGCGCTGGCGCGATAGATCTCGTGGCCAACCCGCTGAAATTCTCGAAGACGCCGGTGCGCTATGATTTGCCGCCGCCTTGTTGCGGCGAGCATACCGAAGAAATACTGGGCGGGCAGCTCGGCCTTTCGCCGCAAGATTTGGCCGGCCTCAGGGCGCGTGGGATCATTTGATGCGTCATCTTCTCGACATCGAGAGCTTGTCGAGAGAGACGATCGAAGACCTGCTCGGCGCCGCGGCAACTTTTGTGACGCCACCCCCGGACGGCGGCGCCTTGCGCGAGAAGCTCAAGGGGCGGCTCGTGATCAATCTCTTTTTCGAGAATTCGACCCGGACGCGCGCCTCCTTCGAGATCGCCGCCAAGCGGCTCGGCGCCGATGTCGTCAATATCACCAGCGAAGCCAGTTCCATCAAGAAGGGTGAGACTCTTTTGGATATGGCGGCGACGCTGAATGCGATGCGCCCCGATGCCCTGATCTTGCGTCACCCCGATGCGGGGGCGCCGCAACTTCTGGCGCAAAAGATGGGATGTGCCGTGATCAACGCGGGGGACGGCGCGCACGAGCATCCCACCCAGGCTTTGCTCGACGCCTTGACGATCCGCCGCCATCGCGGCGGTCTGCCGGGACTGCGCATCGCGCTGTGCGGCGATATTGCCCATAGCCGCGTCGCGCGCTCGAACATTCAGCTTCTCGTCAAGATGGGCGCTTCCGTGCGGGCCGTAGCACCCCCCACGCTCATGCCGGCGGGAATCGACGCGCTGGGCGTGGCGCAATTCTTCACCATGGAAGAGGGTATACGCGACTGCCATGTCGTCATGATGCTGCGCCTGCAGCGGGAGCGCATGCAGGGCGCCTATGTCCCCAGCCTGCGCGAATATTATCATTTCTACGGCCTGGATAGCGCCAAGCTCGCCCATGCCGCACCCGATGCGCTCGTGCTGCATCCGGGACCGATGAATCGCGGGATAGAAATCGACGGGGCGGTCGCCGATGACATCGCGCATTCACGCATCGAAGAACAAGTGGCAATGGGCGTCGCCGTTCGCATGGCGTGCCTGGAATGGGCCGCGCGATGAGCATGACTTTCTATAACGCCCGGTTGATCGAACCTGGGACCGGTTTCGACGGCTTGGGTGGCATTCGCGTGGCGGAGGGATGCGTCCTGGAGAGTGGCCCGCATCTGGGAACAAAACCCGCCAACGGTGTGGGCGTGGACTGCGCAGGTCTTGCGCTTCTGCCGGGTCTCGTGGACATGCGCGTGCAGCTTGGCGAGCCGGGACGCGAACATCGCGAGGATTTCGCAAGCGCGAGCCGGGCGGCGCTCAAGGGCGGTGTGACCAGGATGGTGATGCTGCCCAATTGCCTGCCCGTGATCGATACGCCCACCATGGTCGCAGCGATTGCCGAACGCGCTCGTCGAGGAGGGCTCGTCCATATCCATTGTTATGGCGCGGCCACCAAGGAACTGGCCGGGTGGGAGATGGTCGAGATCGGATTGATGCGTGAGGCAGGTGCGCTTGGCTTTACCGATGCCGAGCGCGGCATAGCCGATGCCGCGGTCATGCGCCGACTGCTGAGCTATGGACGCGTTCACGATGCTCTGATTCTGCAATATCCCGAGGAGCCCGCCTTGGCCGAGGGCGGCGCCATGAACGCGGGGACGCTGGCGACCCGGCTCGGCCTGCCGGGGACGCCCGCCTATGCCGAGGCAATGCTGATCGAGCGCGACCTTCATTTTATCCGGGCGAGCGGCTGCCGCTACCATGCCGGTCCCCTATCCAGTGCGGCGGCGCTGGCCGTGATCCGGCGCGCCAAGGCCGAAGGGCTTCCCGTCAGTTGCGATACGGCGCCACCTTATTTCATCTTGACCGAAGAAGCCGTCGGCGCCTACCGCACCTTCGCCAAGCTCAAGCCACCATTGCGTGCCGAAAGCGACCGCGCGGCCATCCGCGATGCCATTCTCGATGGCACGATCGACTGCATTGCGAGCAACCATACGCCGGTCGATCCAGAATCAAAACGCGTCCCTTTTATCCAGGCGGAGGCAGGGATCGTTGGATTGGAAACGTTGCTTGGCCTGTCGCTCACCGTGGCAAAGGACGATCCCGCGCGCCTTATGGCGGTGCTGCGCGCGCTCACCTGTAATCCCGCGCGCGTGCTCGGTCTCGATGCGGGCCGGCTTGTCCCGGGCGCCCCTGCCGATTTCATACTAGTCGACATGGAAGCCCGGATGCACGTCGATAGCTCGGGCTTCGCCAGCAAATCACGCAATTCACCGTTCGATGGCCAGATCATGCGCGGGCGGGTCGCTGCCACGTACATCGCAGGAGAGCGCAAGGATGATTCCGAAACTCAGTGAAGCCCTGCTGCTCGGCTATATGCTGGGCGCGATACCCTTCGGCCTCGTCCTGACGAGGCTCGCGGGCACCGTCGACATCCGCACGATCGGGTCCGGCAACATAGGGGCCACTAATGTCCTGCGCACCGGGCGGCGGGACCTTGCCGTACTCACCCTTCTCCTCGACGGCGCCAAGGGTGCGCTGGCGGTATGGCTCGCGGGACGTTTTGGCGGAAATTACGGCGCGCTCCTGGCGGGGCTGGGTGCGCTGCTGGGGCATTTCTTTCCCGTCTGGCTGGGTTTTCGCGGCGGAAAAGGCGTTGCGACCGGCTTCGGCGTCTTCTTGGCCTTGGCCTGGCCCGCCGGGGTTCTGGCTCTGCTGACCTGGCTCGCCGTGGCGTTGCTCTGGCGTTATTCCTCTCTGGCGGCCTTGATCGCGATGCTGCTCGCGCCAGTCTATATGGCGATCCTGTCCACGCGCGAAGCGGCGCTGGCGGCGCTGCTATTTGCCTGCCTCATATGGATGCGTCATTATGAGAATCTTCGCCGCCTGCTCACGGGTCGCGAACCCAAGATCGGGCAAAAGACATAGTAATCTCGGCCGATCTTGCGCGGATATGTTACGCACCCGCTGCCAAGCCCAGCATATCTTGCACCCAAGGGCGAAGGGCGCTATATTGCATTGCAGCATAGAAACCCGATCGGGGCGGGTAAAAGCGACTTATGATGGATAAAGGGACAGAAGGCGAATCCAAGCCTTTGACCAGTGACGAATTGGATATAATCGAGGCGCGCGCCGCGGCGGCAACGCCGGGGCCTTGGCAGGTACTGACCGAGGACGGGGTGGATGCCGCCTGGATAAATGCAGCCCGGGCGGAGGACGATCTGCCGATTGCCTTGCTCGATTACCGTTCGGGGGATGACAATCGCGCCAATGCGGAATTCATCGCGGCGGCGCGGGTGGACATCATGCGCATGATCGAAGCGCTGCGGGAAGCGCAGCAGCGCATTCAGCATCTCATTCTCGCCAATAACCGCGAAGTCGAACAGAGGGTGGAGATCAAGCGCCAGCTCGAACAGGCCCAGGCGCGGCACCTGGGCGGGGAAAAGTAATGGCGCTGCGTCGTCTTCTCATCGGGGATCCCCTAGCGACGGCCGCGGAAAAGCACGAGCGTTTATCCGTTCTGACCGGTTTGCCGATCTTTGCCTCGGACGCGCTTTCCTCCGTCGCTTACGCCACCGAGGAAATTCTGCTCGTCCTCGTCACGGGCGGGGCGGCACTCCTCGGCTATTCCTTGCCGATTGCGGTTATCATATGCTTGCTGCTCGCCATCATCACCATCTCATACCGCCAGACGGTGCATGCCTACCCCAATGGCGGCGGTTCCTATATCGTCGCCCACGAGAATTTCGGGGTTCTTCCGGGCCTGATCGCGGCCGCGTCCCTTTTGATCGATTATGTCCTCACGGTAGCGGTGAGTATTTCGGCGGGTATTTTCGCGATCATCTCGGCTTTTCCAAGCTTGCGGGAACATACCGTGCTGCTATGCGCCCTGTCGGTGGTGTTCATGACCATGGCGAATCTGCGCGGCGTGCGGGAATCGGCGAAGGTGCTGGCTTTTCCCACCTGGGGCTTCATCGCCGTGATGTTTGCCATGGTGGGCTGGGGCCTATATCGCTACCTGCTCGGTGATCTTCATCCCCTGCCGGTGCCGCAGAACGGCAGTCACGTTCCAAAAATCGGCGACATCGCTTTCTTCATCCTGATGCTGCGCGCCTTCTCGTCGGGCTGTACTGCCATGACGGGTGTCGAGGCCGTGTCGAACGGTGTCCCGGCCTTCAAGGACCCCGCATCGGCCAACGCGGCGCGGGTACTGTTTCTGCTCTCCACCATCCTCGCGGCGATTTTCATCGGAGTCACATTCCTCGCCTATCATCTGAATATCCTGCCCAACGACCGGGAGAGCGTTATCTCGCAGATCGCTCATCTGATCTTCGGCAATGGCGCGATGTATTACGCGGTGCAGATCATGACCACGATTATCCTCGTGCTGGCCGCCAACACGTCTTTCGCGGGCTTTCCGCGTCTCGCCTCGGTGCTTGCGAAAGACGGGTACGTGCCCAAGCAGCTCGCTAATCTGGGCGACCGGCTCGCCTTCTCGAACGGCATTCTGGCGCTCGCGACCCTGGCGCTGATCCTGCTCGTGGTTTTCCGGGGCAATACCAACGCACTCATCCCTCTCTATGCTATTGGCGTGTTTCTGTCCTTCTCTTTTTCCCAGGCGGGGATGGTGGTCTGGTGGGCACGTCATGCCAAACCGGGATGGGAGATCAAGGCGACCATCAACGGATTCGGCGCGGTCTTCACCACGATTGCTCTGCTTGCTATTATCGAATCGAAGTTCACCGAAGGCGCGTGGATCGTTATCGTGCTCATCCCGATTTTCGTGGCCTTGTTCCTCGCCGTCCGGCGCCATTACGATTCGGTCGAGATGCAGCTGTCACCGCGTATGGGCGGGCTCGGCGAATGGCTGCCCTGGACGCACAATTTTCGGCCCAAGATCGTAGTGCCGGTTTCGAAAATGCACCCGGGCACGCTGGCAGCCCTGCAACTCGCGCGCGCGATCAGCAATGACGTCACCGCGGTCACGGTCGATATTTCCCCGCGCGAAACGGCAGAATTGCGGCTGGCCTGGCGCGCCATGCGCCTCAAGGAAAAGCTGGTGGTACTGGAAAGCCCTTACCGGGCGGTGATCGAGCCGATCATGCATTTTCTCGAGACCGTGGACAAGCGCGAGGAGGATCGCGGCCAGGCGGTGGTGGTGCTGCCGGAGTTCCTGCCCGCCAAATGGTGGCAGGGCCTGCTCCACAACCAGACCGCGCTGCTGCTCAAGGCGGAGCTTCTGTTCCGCAAGGGGTCCCAGGGAGAGAATCGGGTCGTGATCGACGTGCCGTATCGGTTGCGCCGGCTTCCCAGGTTGCAGCGCGCCTGATCTTTGTGCGGCGCACAAAAACCTAAATCTTTCAAGACTTTACATTCGGCGATTCTCCGGCGCATACTCGGCCCCGCCATGGGAACGGGAGATTCTCAGGCTCACAGAGGGGATTTCGAATGGATACAATGAAAAAAGGCGCGGGCATGGATGAAGACGTCAAGGTCCTTCATAGCATGGGCTATGCGCAGGAACTGGCGCGCCGGATGGGCGGGTTCCAGAATTTCGCCATTTCCTTTTCGATCATCTGCATTTTAGCCGGCGGCATCACCGCCTTCCCGAACGGCTTCTCGGCTGCGGGTGGCGGCTCGATCGGCATCGGCTGGCCGCTGGGCAGCGCGTTTGCCCTGCTTGTCGCCGCCGCCATGGGCCAGATCGCCTCGGCCTATCCGACCGCGGGCGGTATCTATCATTGGGCCTCGATCATGGGTGGCAAGGGTTGGGGCTATGCCGCCGCCTGGTTCAACCTGCTTGGCCTGCTCTTCGTCGTCTCCTCGGTGAATTACGGCGTGTACCTCCTGTTCCGTGACCTCTTCTGGCACGGCGTGCTGGGCAACGATGTCTCAAACTGGGGCCATGGCCATCTGGTCGCCGCCATCCTTATCATCACGGTCTCGCAGGCGATCCTCAACCATATCGGGATCCGGGCCACCACCATCCTCACGGATTTCAGCGGTTATTTAATCTTCGTCGTGGCGACCGTGTTGACCGTGGCGTTGATCGCCTATGCACCGAGCATCGATTTCTCGCGCCTCTTCACCTTCACCAATTATACCGGTGATGCCGGGGGTGGCGTGTGGCCGCAAAGCACCAGCATGATGTTCGCCTTCGGCGTCGGGCTTATTCTGGTCTGCTACACGATCACCGGCTTCGACGCCTCGGCCCACACGTCGGAAGAAACCCGCAACGCCGCGCGCGAAGTGCCCAAGGGCATGCTGCGCTCGGTGTTCTGGTCCTTCCTGTTCGGCTATCTCATGGTGTGCGCCTTCGTGCTCTCGATGCCGAGCGTCGATGAGGGCGCCAAGCAGGGTTTCGGCGTCTTCCCCTGGCTGATGGATAAGTCGGCCATGCCGGTCGCGCTGAAGAATGCCCTCTTCGTCGGCATCGTGGTTGCCAATTACCTCTGCGCCTTGGCGGGTCTGACCTCCACCTCGCGGATGATGTTCGCCTTTGCCCGCGATGGCGGGTTTCCGGCCATTTCGCCGTGGATGCGTCACGTCAGCCACCGCCATCGCACGCCGGTCAACGCGATCTGGTTCGGGGCTGCGCTCTGCATCCTTCTGGCCTATGTGGTGGAATTCAGCGGCGGTACCAGCGGCCAGACCTTCATCGCGCTCGCGGCCGGCTGCGCGGTGTTCCTCTACATCTCGTATTTGATGCCGGTGCTCGCGGGGATCTTCGCCGAAGGCAGGAGCTGGACCCACAAGGGACCCTTCAATCTAGGCGGTTGGTCGAAGGTCGTGGCGGTTCTCGCTTTGATCGGCGGCGGCGTTCTGGTCTTCATCGGGATCCAGCCGCCCAATACCATCGTGGGCGAGTTCATCCTGGGCCTGATCGTGCTTCTCGTCATCGTCTGGTGGGTGCTGGGCGAGCGGTCGCGCTTCCAGGGCCCGCCGATGGGCGACATGATCAAGATGCGCCAGGCCGAAATCGCCCGCGAAGAAGCGCAAGTCATGCAGCCTGAATAATACAAGAACATGGCGCTGGGGAGGCCGTGGGCCTCCCCTTTTTTTTACTATCTGAGGAAGAAATGCCCCTGAAACCGGAAAACGTGAAAACCAAGGCCGACGCCAAGAAAATCGTGGAGGAGCGCGGCCTGACCCATGTGCGCGTAGGCGTCTTCGATGCCGATGGCATCATGCGCGGGAAATACATGTCCAAGGCCAAGTTCTTTTCCGCGCTCGAAAGCGGCTTTGGTTTCTGCGATGTCGTGCTCGGCTGGGATTCGAACGACCAGCTTTATGACAATACGACTTTTACCGGCTGGCACACCGCCTATCCCGACGCCCCGGTGCGCATCCTCCCCGAGACGTGCCGCGACGTACCGTTCGAGGGCGACATGCTGCTTTTCCTCGCCGAGTTTGCCGACCGCGCCGAAGAGGTCTGTCCGCGCGGCACGCTGCGCCGGGTGCTGGCGCGCGCCGCCAAGCTCGGCTTCGACGTATTCGGCTCCTGCGAGTTCGAGTTCTTCCTGTTCGACGAGACGCCGGAATCGGTGCGCGAAAAGGGCTACCGCAATCTTCAGCCGATGACCCCGGGCTATTTCGGCTATTCGGCGCTGCGTTCTTCGGTCTGGTCCGATCTCTACCAGGAGATTCTCGACATGGGCGAACGCATGCGCATGCCGATCGAGGGGCTACATACCGAGACGGGCCCCGGCGTGCTCGAGGCGGCGCTCGCCTATGATGGCGCGCTCGAAGCGGCCGACCGGGCGGCGCTGTTCAAGACCTATATGAAGGTATTGGCCCAGAAGCGCGGCCTCATGGCGACCTTCATGGCCAAATGGTCGGGCAATTGGCCGGGACAGAGCGGCCACATCCATATCTCGCTCAAGGGCAAGGACAAGAAGGCGGTCTTCTTCGACGCCAAGAAGGAGCACAATATCAGCGACCGGATGCGCTGGTTCATCGGCGGCCAGCAGGCACTCATGCCGGAACTGCTCGGCATGGTCTCTTCCACCGTCAATTCCTATTCGCGCTTGGTGCCCGGCTATTGGGCGCCGACCAACGCGACTTGGGGCGTCGAGAACCGCACCTGCGCGCTCCGGGTCATCCCTGGCTCGGAAAAATCCCAGCGGGTTGAGTACCGCATCGCGGCCGCGGACTGCAATCCCTACGTGGCGCTTGCCGCTTCCATCGGCTCGGGTCTCTACGGTATCGAGAACAAGATCGAGCCCACCGCGGCGATCACGGGCAATGCCTATGACCGCGAGCATCCCGCCAAGCTCAACCTGCCCGCGACCTTGTGGGAGGCGGCGCAGCGGCTCAAGAAATCCAAGGCTGCGCGTGAGCTGTTCGGCGATGCGTTCGTCGAACATTGGGCGGCAACGCGCGAGTGGGAAGAGCGCGAGTTCCGCAAGCACGTCACCGATTGGGAATTGTCCCGCTATTTCGAGATTATCTGAGGTCACGCATCATGAGCGCCATGCAGAAAACCGTCACGCCCATAGATAACACGGTCTATGTCGAGCGGCCCTACAACAACGCGCGCGAGGTCCAGGAGACGCTGACCCGCGCCGTTCGCGCTCAGGCCGAATGGCGGCATGTCCCGGTGGCGGAGCGCCAGCGCCGCCTGAACGCCTTCGTCGACAAATTCCTCACCCACAAGGACCAATTCGCCGAGGAGATCACGCGCCAGATGGGCCGGCCGATCAGCCAGAGCCCCGGCGAAATGCGCGGCTTCGAGGAACGGGCGCGCTATATGATCGAGATCGCGCCGGAAGCGCTCGCCGATATCGAGGCCAAGGACAAGCCCGGCTTCACGCGCTTCATTCGCCGCGAGCCGCTCGGCGTCGTGTTCATCGTCGCCCCATGGAATTATCCGTATCTCAC